>NZ_LDZY01000012.1 GCF_001029285.1 Desulfosporosinus acididurans | reverse complement strand
GGTCGATACCCCCTACACCTAGCACTCATCGTTTACGGCGTGGACTACCAGGGTATCTAATCCTGTTTGCTCCCCACGCTTTCGCGCCTCAGCGTCAGTTACAGTCCAGAAAGTCGCCTTCGCCACTGGTGTTCCTCCACATATCTACGCATTTCACCGCTACACGTGGAATTCCACTTTCCTCTCCTGTCCTCAAGATACCCAGTTTCCGATGCACTCTCAGGGTTGAGCCCTGATCTTTCACACCGGACTTAAATACCCGCCTACGCGCCCTTTACGCCCAATAATTCCGGACAACGCTCGCCCCCTACGTATTACCGCGGCTGCTGGCACGTAGTTAGCCGGGGCTTCCTCCTTAGGTACCGTCATGTCACTCCCATATTCCTGAAGTGACCGTTCTTCCCTAAAAACAGTACTTTACAATCCGAAGACCTTCATCATACACGCGGCGTTGCTCCGTCAGACTTTCGTCCATTGCGGAAGATTCCCCACTGCTGCCTCCCGTAGGAGTCTGGGCCGTGTCTCAGTCCCAGTGTGGCCGTTCACCCTCTCAGGCCGGCTACTGATCGTCGCCTTGGTAGGCCTTTACCCCACCAACTAGCTAATCAGACGCGGGTCCATCCATCATCGGCAGCATATTCAGAGGCCGCCTTTCCTTATACGTTGATGCCAACCTATAAGCGTATCCGGTATTAGCCCTCGTTTCCAAGGGTTGTCCCGGGTTGTTGGGTAGGTTACCCACGCGTTACTCACCCGTCCGCCACTAAGATCCTTCTAAGTAAACTTAGAATTCTCTCCGTTCGACTTGCATGTGTTAAGCACGCCGCCAGCGTTCGTCCTGAGCCAGGATCAAACTCTCCAAAAAAGTTATTTCAACTTCTTTAAAGAAGATGATGACTTGCTCATGATTCCATGATTCTTTTTGAAACTCTTGCGAGTTTCTCTCATTGGCTGTCCTTGTTGTTTAGTTTTCAAAGACCAAGGAATTTCATTTTAACACTCTCTCTTAATGCTGTCAACAACTTTTTCATCAAACAACAGGTTTGAGAGGTATTTAGAAACGCTGTTCTTGAGCGCTTTGTTATAATACCACTTCTTCCTTAACTATGTCAACACTTTTATTTATTCTTTTTCGTAAAGCAGTAAATTTCTCAATTAAGATTTTTAACTGCTTTTTAACCAAGTGAACTCGTTCAGCAAAGCTGAACACCGGGGCTTCAGATACAATAATGTCCATTGGCCATTATTTCCGAGCCGCTTTTCCCAATAGGAATACTCAGAGGCGAAGGAGGACTCTACCCCTCTACCCCACCTAAAGTTACCGAAGACGGGGGGAGGTGTAGAAACTTAACCTTAAAAATATAAAGCGGGAATTCAATGTGGGCGCCAACAAGTTTTGCTACAGTTCCTCTCAAAAGCTGGCTAGAATAGTAGAATTCATAGTAATTATCACGATTTTATCTTAAAAATCCTGACATAACTATGAATTCTGGAATTCAGCTATTTACTTGCTCTTAACTCAATCAATTAAGGCTATACACTAAGGACAAAAATATCCTATTCAACTTCTTGAATAATTGGCAGAATCATAGGTCGGCGACGGGTTTTTTCATAGAACTGCTTACTTAAGGCATCCCTAATTTGACTTTTGAGGACAGCCCATTCCGTAATATGATTCTCGCGGCAGCGTGCCATGGTTTGCTTAACCTTTAATTTGGCTTCGTCAAGCATAGACTCCGATTCTCGAACATAAACAAAGCCACGGGTCACCACATCAGGTCCGGCAACAATCGCTCCTGTTGAACGACTAATCGTCATAACGACAATCAGAATACCATCCTGAGACAGTTGCTTGCGGTCTCTCAGAACAATATTTCCTACGTCGCCAATACCTAATCCATCTATCAAAACTTTGCCAGCTGTAACCTTGCCCCCAATAGCTGCTCCATGACGTGTAAACTCAACAATTCCTCCATTTTCAGAAACGAAAATATCTTCGCGAGGAACACCCAGTTGTTCAGCTAATTGAGCATGCTTAATCAGCATCCGATATTCACCGTGAACCGGCATAAAGTATTTTGGCCGAACCATATTTAGCATCAATTTTTGTTCTTCCTGGCTGGCGTGACCAGAAACGTGCATTCCCTCCGTCGATTCATAGATAACGTTGGCACCGAGTTTAAATAATTGATCAACCGTTCTGGCGACAGATTTTTCATTGCCCGGTATCGGACTTGCTGAAATTATGACCGTATCTCCGGGCTGAATAGCCACATGACGATGATCATGATTTGCCATTCTGGTCAATGCAGACATAGGTTCTCCTTGACTCCCTGTTGTTAGAATGCAAGCTTGATTACCAGGCAAGCCGATAATTTCATCGATATCAACCAACGTACCGTCAGGTATATCTAAGTATCCTAATTCTGCAGAAATCCCAACAATATTAAGCATACTTCGGCCTACAACTGCCACCTTACGATTGGTTTTGACCGCTGAAGTAATAGCCTGCTGTAAGCGATAAACATTTGAAGCAAAACTCGCCAGAATAACCCGTTCCTTGGCATTACGAAATGCCTCGTCGATCATCTCTCCAACATTTCTTTCTGACGGTGTAAATCCTGGTCTTTCCACATTGGTACTATCGGAGAGGAGGCACAAAACTCCTTTATCTCCTAACTCGGAAAATTTATGAATGTCTAATATTTCTCCTGATACAGGCGTATGGTCCAATTTAAAGTCACCGGTATGCACAACAGTCCCCAAGGGAGTATGGATAGCCAATCCAACAGAATCTGGAATGCTATGATTTACTCGAATAAACTCAATTCTAAATACTCCGAGCTTAATCGTATCCCGCGGTTGGACCACTGTTGCCTTAATATTATTTAAATTACTCTCTTTCATTTTGGATTGAATAATACCTAATGTAAGACGGGTTCCAAAAATAGGCACATCAATATCTCGCAAAAGATATGGTAATGCCCCTATATGATCTTCATGTCCGTGAGTTATTAAGATACCGAGAAGCATCTCTTTGTTTTCAATTAAATATGAATAATCAGGTATAACAATATCAATTCCAAGCATTTCGTCTTCAGGAAATGCCAAGCCAGCATCAACAAGCAACATCTGGTTATCATACCGTATGACGGTCATGTTTTTGCCGATTTCCCCAAGTCCGCCCAAGGGGATAATCTGTAGTTTATGCTCTTTGGGCAATAAAATCTACCTCCAGTAAATTATTTTATCTCTTGATTGTGCCTTAAAAGCTAAGGAGATCCCCGTGGTTTCTTTTGACGCCAAAATAAGGGCAACAAAAAAAGCGAAATACTCTAAGCGAACACAATGACGTCCAGTGTTCGTCAGTATTTCGAAAGCATCTATGAAACTAGCCGCACAACAAATATACTTCATTATAGCGCGCAAAACCCTTACTGGCAAGTTCCTTCAATCCTTTCGGGGTAATAGTAAATAATCTTACATTTTATTCACTAGAATATTTGATCCAGTTTCCTCTAATGATCAATTAATCCAATCCTTTTGCCAAATCTCTATGCTAATGTCATATGGAATAAAGTCATTTATTCTGGAGACTATAGTTTTAGATTTTGTTTGAGAAAGGTGGTAAACTTATCATGCCTAATACAAATGTAGTATGCTCTGCTACAGACTGCAGCCACAATGAAGAAGGACATTGCCAACTGGAGACACTCAGCGTAACGTCGAGTGTTGCAGATCGTGAAGCTGAATGTGCTTTCTATGAACCAAGTGAAACGTGAACTCGTCCAACTAAAGCTGAACATTGAGGCTTCGGTGACGAAAGTGTCCTGTGGACACTTTCGCCGAATGCGCCTAGCTCATTACACCTTAGGGGTAATGGCTATATTGTTTTCGAACAAAATATGAATTTAGAAATAGAATACTTCTTATAAAGTCGAAATATTCTTTTAAATTCACGAAAACATAAGAAAATCATTTTGGAACGCTTTCATTTCTTTAACCATTGAGTATTTCACTTGGTCGAAGTATGACACTCATCGCATGAAAAAAATCGCTGCAATTTTTATTGAATCAATTCTTCAATTCCAAAGACATGAATTTGGCGAATTTCAAGAACAACAACAAATAAACTCCGTACCATTTTCTGAAATGGGTACGGAGTTAGTATTCCTATTGGGAAAGGCGGCTCGGCAATAATGTCTACTGGACATTATTGTATCTGAAGCCCCGATGTTCAGCTTTAGCGTAAGCGAGTTTACTATATTCTCTGATCGTCATAAAGGACACAGGAACCAATTAAGCTGATTACAAATGACCTATTCTCAAACCATTTGGTCCATGGCTCTTGCAGAGGCTGCCTTAAGTTCCGATTTTCGCACAGGTTCTATCCGTTTAACGTTATTCATAAGATCTTGCAAAAATTTAAGTTCCTCTGCTGTCGCCTTAACTAAGGGTAGACGTACCCCCCCAACCTTGTGACCATACATGTTAAGGAGAGCTTTGACAGGGACAGGGTTAGCGGTGATAAAGATTCCCTTGAAGACTGGAAACAGTTCAAGATGCCAATCCGTGGCTTTGGCCGTATCTCCGGCAAACCAAGCATCTACCATAGCTTTCATTTCATCTCCGACCACATGGGCTGCCACGCTGATAATTCCGCTGCAGCCTAATGCTAACATTGGCAAGGTCATAGAGTCATCTCCGCTGTAAACAGCAAAGCCGGCTGGCAGCATTCTTTTCAGTTCACTTACCTGATCAAGAGATCCTGCCGCTTCTTTTAAAGCAACAATGTTCGGTATTTCTGACAATCGTTTTACGGTTAAAGGCATGAGATTAGCTGACGTTCTTCCCGGAACATTGTATAACATCAGAGGTAAAGGCGTTGCTTCGGCAATTGCCTTAAAATGTTGAAACATCCCTTCTTGAGAAGGCTTATTATAATATGGCACAACTGCCATTAAACCGTCTACACCCGTGGCTGCGGCTTTACGGGCCAGAGATATGCTTGCATCCGTGGAATTTGTACCAATTCCTGCAATGACCATACCCTGAGATCCCACGGCCTCTTTAACAACTTTAAAAAGTTCAATTTTTTCCGTCTCAGTCACGGTCGGAGATTCTCCTGTTGTTCCACATACGACAATCCCATCAGAACCATGGGCAACCAAATACTCCGCCAAGTGTTTTGCTTCTTGATAGTCTACCTCCATCGTTTCGTTCATAGGAGTCACCATGGCCGTGAGTATTCTTCCAAAAGACATTTTACTCATCCTTTCTCAATAACATCCAGTCTTCTCCTCTTCCTAACAAACACCTAACCGAAACTTCTGGTGTAAAGCCTGTACCGCAGTTGCCATGTCTTCCTTATGAACTAGAACCCAAATGGTAGTATGTGAATCTGCTGATTGTAAGATTGTTACACCAGCATCAGAAAGTGCTTCCACCATATCAGCCATCACACCGGGTACACCAGCAATTCCGGCTCCGACTATGGATACTTTGGCACAACTCGGAATAACACCCGGCTCAAAGCCCATATTTTGTAATATTTTAATGGCCTTCGAGGCTACTTCATCAGAAACAGTAAACTCAACAGCTTCCGTCTGAACACTAATAAAATCTACGCTTATATCGGCGAGCGCCAATGCTTTGAAAATCCGTTTGTCTGTAAGATGAAGATCCGGAGTATTCTCAGTTAACACTTTCAATTGAGTGACATTGGGAGTATGGGCAATCCCCGTAATAATACGGTCATTAGTTATATCTGTACCTATCCCTCGATCCGGAAGCATGTTTGTAACCAAGGTCCCTGGTGCATCGGAAAACGTGGATTTTATCCTCAGCGGGATGTTTCGCTGCATCGCAATTTCCACAGCTCTAGGGTGAATCACTTTAGCACCTTGATAAGCTAATTGACAAATTTCATTATAGGTTACTGTATCAATAATCCGAGCATCTTCTACAATTCTTGGATCAGCTGTCATGATACCATCAACATCGGTATAGATATCTATCGTTTCAGCTTCCAGGGCAACTCCTAAGGCTGAAGCAGTTGTGTCACTTCCTCCGCGCCCAAGAGTCGTAATCTGACCATCTTCCGTTATGCCCTGAAAGCCTGTTACAACAACCACTTTCCCCTTTTCCAATTGTTCTAAAATAGCTCCCGGCTCGACTCGAACAATCCGTGCATCACCAAAATCATCGTTGGTAATAATTCCAGCATGTGCTCCAGTAAAAAGAACAGCTTCAAAACCAATGCTATTAAGAGTGCTTACCAATACTGTTCCGGAAATAACTTCCCCGCAGCTCATCAACAAATCTAATTCCCGTTTTGGTAAATCTGAATAAATCCCTTTTGCCAGATTGAGAAAAGTATCAGTGGCATAGGGATCCCCGGATCTACCTATCGCCGAAACAACAACCACCGGCGAATATCCGCTATGCACAGCTTCTGAAACTTTTGATGCCACTTGAGCCCTGCGTTCTGGTGTCGCTACAGAAGTTCCTCCAAACTTCTGAACCAATATCCGCAAAACAATCCCCTCTTTCGAGGTCCGATTCTCGAACCTTACCCTTTACATTAATTCTTTTTATCATTAAGATCTAATCCTAGAGTAACACAAAGTTTTATATGTTACGTAGTTGCAGCCTAATTACAGTAAAAGTTCTGCGATTTGCACAGCATTTGTAGCCGCACCTTTACGAATTTGATCTCCTACCACCCACATATTGAGTCCTTGAGCAATTGAAAAATCCTTCCGCAATCGTCCGACATAAACTTCGTCAGTATCTGCACTAAACCATGGCATAGGATAACGATCACTGCTGGGATCATCATCAACGATAACACCCTTAGCCTTGCATAGGGATTCACGTATTTCAGCAATACTAACGAGCTTTTCAGTTTCTACATTGATGGATTCAGAATGGCTGCGGAAAATCGGCACTCGAACAGTTGTTGCGGTAATTGCCATGTCCGGTGCATGGAAAATTTTCTGAGTCTCTTTAACCATTTTCCACTCTTCTTTGGTATAGTCACCTTCTTGGAATACATCAATGCGCGGGATAAGATTAAAGGCAATTTGATAGGGAAAAACAGCAGGAGTCATTTCATCCCCTTTTGACCAGGCTTTGACCTCAGCCTCCAATTCTTCGATCCCTTCACGCCCAGCTCCGGACACAGCTTGATAAGTCGATACCACAATTCGCCGGATACCCGCCAAATCAAATATCGGCTTTATAGCCACGGCCATAATAATGGTGGAACAATTAGGGTTGGCAATAATCCCTTTATGGTTTTTTACATCCTCGGGATTAACCTCTGGAACAACCAGTGGGACTTCCGGATCGAGGCGAAAAGCACTGCTGTTATCGATTACAACTGCACCGCTTTTTACGGCAGAAGGAGCAAATTCCGTACTTGCAGAGCCACCAGCAAAAAGAGCTATGTCGATACCTTTGAAACTCTCATGAGTTGTTTCTTGAACTTCAAGTTCTTGACCTTGCCATAATACTTTCTTCCCTGCTGATCGTTTCGTGGCCAATAACCTTAACTCTTCAACAGGAAAGTGACGTTCGGCTAGGATCTTTAAAAATTCCTGCCCGACTGCACCCGTGGCACCAACAATTGCTACATTTGACATTCCCATATTCCTCCTTAGTAGTTGGGTTGATCAGGTGGGTGCCTTGTATTGAACAAGGCACCTTCTCATAATTTAATTAAACCAATTGATTTATCGATAATCCCAAAGAACAGGCTGAATCTGTTTCCCTTCAAGCGCCATGAGGATTGTTTCTGGAACTTTATCCATATGAGCGACTAATGAATTCGCTTTTGCTGTAGGATTATCTTGCCCAAATGGCACCAAATAGACATTCTTTGTGATAAGCAGCGTTCCAATATTACGAGCGTTTAATCCTAATCCATCATTCGTTGATACAGCTATGACCACAGGCCTTTGATTACGAAGATGAGATTTGGCGGCCATAAGAGCCGGAGTATCGGTTATCCCATTCGCTAACTTAGCGAGGGAATTTCCAGTACATGGAGCAATAGCAACACAATCAAACATTTTTTTGGGACCTATTGGTTCCGCATCAGGTATTGTGTGAATAATTTCTTGCTGTGTAATCTCCTCAAATTGACGTTTCCAATCATTAGCATTTCCGAAACGAGTGTCCATGGTATCTACAGAATACGAGATAATTGGTGTTACAATCGCACCTTCATCTACCAAACGTTTCATTACCTTGACCACTTCATGTAACATACAGTGTGAGCCAGTAAGAGCAAACCCGATTTTTAACCCGTCAAACTGCATCCCTTCGCACCTCCACATTTAAGACTGAACATTGGCAATCATGGTGGTCAAGTGACGAAGAATAAGTTGCGGATAAATTTGAGCAAGAATTCTGCCGGCAGATTTGGGAGCTACAATACCTGGGAGACCCGGAGCAAGGATAGCTTTGATGCCCAGCAATTGAGCAAACTCAAAATCTGTTCCTCCCGGGATAGAAGCCAAATCAACGATAACAGCATCCTTAGCCACCTTTTCCAACATTACGCGGTCTAAAATAAGATGTGGGACTGTGTTAAATATGATTTCCGCACGCCCAATCTCTTCTTCCAAATCCGCAAAATGTACGGCTTTGATTCCCATTTCTACTGCACGGGCTAAATCTGTTGGCTTACGGGCTACTCCTGTAACGTGGGCTCCAATCCCTTGCAGCATTCTCGCTAAGGACCAGCCGGTACGTCCCAAGCCCAGGACGAAACTTTCACTCCCGTGAATAGTAATGTTCGTAGCTTCCATAGCCATTTGAATAGCTCCTTCAGCAGAAGGAATGGAATTTAAGATGGCAAGTTCATCAAGATAAATCGTTTCTACTAACTGGATTCCCATTTTTTCTGCTGCGGACTTCAAAGCCGGACGCGCAAATCCGATTATCAGCGGAACGCGAGTTGAAATAGCCTGAAGTACGTCTTTGTTAAGCACAATTGGAGAAGCCGAGTATTTGGCTTTAACTGTCCCACGTTCATCGGTACCGAACATTGGAAAAAGCAACACATCCACCTGATCAACAGCTTCGATAAGGGATGATACAAATGTCACCCCTGGAATGGGTGAAGCCTTTTCAAATCCAACCCCGACTATGTAGGCTCCCAGTTTTTGAAGTTCGGGAATCAAATATAGTTCCCTTTCATCACCCCCAATTACTGCTACACGAATTCCTTTCAGATCCGCACTCATCTTTATGCCCCCTTTGAGACAATGTCCCATTGACTACTATCCATTATATGAGTGTGGAAGAGCAGCGGTTACGCGTGACAATTACCTAATCGAGGAAATTCTCTAGGCCAACCACAAGATCAGTTAAGTCAACAGCTTTACGTATGGCTAGCATTACCCCCGGCATATAAGTCTCTCTTGTATAAGCATCATGCCGAATTGTTAAAGCTTGTCCTAAGCCACCAAATAAAACTTCTTGATGTGCTATTAGTCCAGGCAGCCGAACAGAATGAATATGAATCCCGCCAATATCTGCGCCGCGTGCTCCAGGAATTTTCTCATATTCGTTCGGGTGTCCTTGTACCATCGGAGGACGAACTTCAGAAATGAGTTCAGCAGTTTTTAAAGCAGTTCCAGAAGGAGCATCGAGTTTTTGGTCATGGTGCAACTCAAGAATATCAACATGAGGAAAATATTTGGCCGCTTCCCGTGCAAATCTCATCATTAATATTGCTCCAATAGAAAAATTCGGTGCAATAAACGCCCCTACCCCTTCCTTTACTGCCAGAGTTCGAATCTCTTCGAGTTCGGCGTCATCTAAACCCGTCGTACCAACTACCGGAACAACTCCGGCAATAATTGCAGTTTTAGCATTCTTTAAGACCGATTGAGGGTTTGTAAAATCCACTAAAACATCAGCATTGGAAGTACGCAAACATTCTACATCTAAGGGACCAGAAATATCTAAACCCATTCGCGGAAGGCCCACGACAAATCCAACGTCCATTCCTTGGTGACGTGTATCTGAAGCTCCTACCAGAATTAGGTCATCCTCTTTAATGAGCGATCGTATTACTTCCTGTCCCATTTTTCCACTTGCCCCAGCTACAAAAACTCGGATTTTCTTCAAAGGAAACCCCTCCTGCGATAATAAGGCAAAACCCCGTTGCCAAACGCAATGCGGGGTTAAAGCTTTTCCCTTCATTTTATTGGGTATCCCGTTGTCTGTCAAATTGAATATTTTAGC
This sequence comes from Desulfosporosinus acididurans, assembly GCF_001029285.1. GTDB lineage: Bacteria > Bacillota > Desulfitobacteriia > Desulfitobacteriales > Desulfitobacteriaceae > Desulfosporosinus > Desulfosporosinus acididurans. The sequence goes on along the minus strand of NZ_LDZY01000012.1, from coordinate 163,418 downwards.
GATTATTGTCAAACTTATCGTGCAAATCAATAATAATTACCTCTGAACCCACTTTTTTTATAGTTTGCCAAGGAATTACCAGCTGGTCACGGTCTCGATCCCCTCGTGAACTCCAAAACCCGGAAAATCCTCCTCGGGAGGCAAGTATGATCGCTTCAACAGTTCCATTTAAGGTAATATCAAGGTCTGCATCTCCGACAAGCCCCAGTTTCGCACCATCATGTAAATTTATTATTTCCTTTCCAGCCAGATCACTTAATAACATTTGCTTTTTACCTCCCTATCTTCTTCAGCCTCAGCCAGATCTTTAAGCCAAAAGGTTGCAAGATAGCTAATAGTAATGAAAAAACGGCTAAGGGTTCAACAAAAAAGCTCGAGTTATTCCACCAATCCTCCGGTATTTTTAAAAAGGAAAATAAGAGTTCAAGGGAAAGATAAATGCCTCCGGCCGTACCCACTAATTGGCTTAAGGCAGTCGCTAACTGGTTATTTGATGATGGCTTCGAGCGCCACATGATCATGAATTTTCGCTCGCGTACTGAAATTATCACCCCGATAATTAATAACGTAACCCCAAGGGCCTGCATGTTCATTCCCCCTCATGGGGATTGTATGATTAAGCTTAACACCCTAGAACAAGAAAAAGAAGGATATAATATTCCTTCTTTTTTTCATCTTTAACATTTTTTATTCATTAGCTGAACGAGTTCACTCATTTCAGACCCCTGTGGAGCCAAAACCTCCAGATCCCCGATTCGATTCTGTCAGCTCTAAAACCTCTTGCCAATGAACCTGAAATATAGGCATAACGACCATTTGAGCGATACGATCCCCGGGGTTTATAGCAACTGTCTCCGAACCGAGATTCTGCAGCAACACTTGAATTTCTCCTCGATAATCGGAATCGATGACTCCAACTCCATTAGTTAAGCCAATCCCAGAACGATTTGCCAATCCGCTCCGAGCAAAAACTAAAGCGACAGCATCTTGACCCGGAAGCTCAATTGCTATACCCGTCGGGATCTTCACATTATCTCCCGGATTAAGAAGGAGTTTTTCCTCAAGACAAGCACATAAATCGACACCTGCTGAGGCTGATGTTGCATAAGCCGGAAGGGATGCAGAAGGTGAAAGTTTTTTGATCTTAACGTTAAGCCAATTTGTCATCTGAAACTCCCACCTTAATCATCCCAGCCTATCTTCTTCAACAAATCCGCTAATACAACTTCATGACCAGCTGGGCCTAAGGTCATAATACTAATTTTGTCCTTCTGCCAAAGGCGTCCAATTACCCGTATGACGTCCTCTTGGGTCACCTTTTCAAGCTTTTCCACCACTTCTTCCGGAGAGAGCACCCGATTATAGGTTAATTCTGTTTTCCCCAAACGACTCATACGACTGCTCACGGATTCCAGTCCTAAATACAAGCCGCCCTTTATCTGAGCTTTTGTCCTTTCAAGTTCCTCTGAAGTAATCCCTTTAGTCTGAATGGCCTTAATCTCTTCAAGAATACATTCAATAACTTCTTGGGTATTGTTGGGACTTGTACCAGCATAAACAGCAAACAAACCCGTATCTACATATGTTGCGTGGTAAGAGTAAACAGAGTAGGCAAGTCCGCGCTGTTCCCTAATCTCTTGGAATAGGCGAGAGCTTAATCCTCCTCCTAAGACGTTGTTGAAGATATGCATGGCATGAATATCCTCATCATCTTGACCCAAGCCGGGAACACCGATAAGAATATGCATTTGTTCCGTATCTTTCGTTTGGTAGTGTTCTACCCGCTGTCCAGCCGGTGTTTCCTCAAGAATTCGGCGTCCCCCTCGTTTAAAGGTCCCAAATTGAGAAGAAAGTTTGGCCACAATATCATCGTGTTTAATCTTTCCTGCTACCGATATGACCACATTGTCCGGTGCGTAATGTTCGGACAGATAAGTCAAGATTTTTTCCCGATTTAAAGCACGAATGCTCTCTTCTGTTCCTAAAATGGGTTTGCCTAAAGGATGATCATTCCAAACCTTTTCAGAAAAAATATCATGTATCAACTCGTCCGGAGAATCTTCATACATTTTAATCTCTTCGATGACTACGTTCTTTTCTTTTTCGATTTCTTTTTCTTCAAAGAGGGAGCAAAAGAACATATCACTCAAAACATCAATAGCTAAATCCAGATCTTCATCGAGTATTTTGGCGTAGTAGCATGTATATTCTTTCGTCGTAAAAGCATTCAGCTGGCCTCCAACGGCTTCAAGAGACTCAGCGAGAGCACGGGCACTTCTATGTTCGGTGCCTTTAAAAAACATGTGCTCAATAAAGTGTGAGATTCCCTCATATCCAGTTTTCTCATCTCTCGAGCCTGCTCCGACCCAGATTCCAATGGCCGCCGATCTTACATGCTCGATTTCTTCAGTAATAATTCTAACTCCGTTCGGTAATACCATCTTTTGATACAATTAACTCACTCCCCTATTTCCCAAAGGAATAGAAACTTAACAACGAGTGATTCTTAGCAGCGTCACACTCACTTAATAAAGGAACAGTGCCTAGTTTTTGTTTTCCTAACCAAATTTCCCAGCGTCCTAGTCTCTCCCCGGCCTTTAGCGGCGATTCTCCATTCTTTTCCCATACAATATGAGTTTGAAGTTTCAAACGTTCTGTTTTAGTAATACTTACATCTACTGGAGCTTCTGTAAAAACTCGAACCGGATCCTTACTCTTAGTAAACTCCGCAATCGTCTGTCCGGCATTCGCTAAATGTACAATCTCAGTATTGTTAAAACCCCACTCCAATAATTTCTGAGCATCTCCAAAACGATCGGGAGCATGAAGTACAACAACTAAAAGTTGACGTCCGTCTTTAGTCGCCGAAGCAACAAGACATTTTCCTGCTGCTGTGGTCGTTCCAGTTTTAACCCCATCTGCATAGGGATAGTTCCAAAGCAGTTTATTCGTATTGCGCAAATCCATCATCACATCGGGTTCCAGAAAATGAATCTCCGTTTCTTTTTGACGAGTAATTGAGGCGAATTGAGGTATAGATAATCCATGCCGGGCCATCAGGGCAAGATCATAGGCTGTGGAATAATGATCCTTAAGAGGTAATCCGTTAGTATTTCCAAAATGTGTGTTTTGAGCACCTAAAGCCAAAGCTTTCATATTCATTAACTGAACAAATTGCTTCTCGCTTCCGGCGATATTTTCCGCAATCGCCACACAAGCATCATTTCCGGACTTAACCAAGGCCCCGGTAATTAGTTCGTAAAGATTAATTTTCTCACCCGGGTCAAGATGTAAGGTTGCTTCACCAACATTGGCAGCTTTTTGACTAACAGTAACAATTTCATCCGAATTTCCAAGTTCCAAACCTAAAATTGCCGTCATAATTTTAGTAGTACTGGCAGGGGGACGGCGTTTGTTTTCTTGTTTTTCAAAAAGAACGTCCCCTGTTTTAACGTCCATAAGCACCGCTGCATCTGCGCTAACGCTAATTCTGCCAGGTCCCTGTTGGTCGGCAACTGATTTCTTAGGCGCTGCAGACTTCAATGGGCTCGTGCGCTTTACAGGTTGTTTTGGCCGAGCAGCTTTGGCTGATTTTATTGAATTATCAGCTTGACTAGAAGAAGCATAGGCTGGTTCTACCCCATAGGAAGCGAAACATGTGATACAAAGAAAGACGCAGCACCAAGCACGCGTCCACGTTCGACTGATCATCAAACCACCTCGACTTTTAAGTTCATCGTGAGGTAGTATTTCCGATCTGATCAAATGTTATTAGTGCATCGAGTGTTTGGAAGGTAAATCCTTCGCCAGTCAACTGACTCAAAATAATCGGTAAAGCCTTTACTGTATTAAATTTCGGATGCATTAAAACGATGGCACCATTTTTTTTAGGTTTGATGCCAAATCTTACAGCTGGATTAACTACTCTTTGGGCAATGATTCCTGGTGTACTTCCCTCTCGCCAATCCACAGTATCTAAAGTCCACAAAATTGTCTGATACCCTAACAAATCAGCCGCCCGTAATCCTGGCGCTCCCTTTTCTCCATAGGGCGGTGCATAGAAGCGAGTTTTTCTGCCAATAATCCCCTGGATAATACTCTCTGTTTTTTTAATCTCTTCCTGATTTGCTCCAACTGATAAATTATCGGGATGGGGATGGGAATAGCCATGATTTTCAATCTCATGCCCGCGATTTGCTATCTCTTTTAACAATTCCGGGTTTTTTTTAGCCCAGCGGCCCGTTACAAAAAACGTAGCCTTCGCATGGCCTTTGTCTAAAGCGTCTAACATTACCGGAATAAACTCTTCTCCCCAATCAACATTGATTGTGAGGGCCATGACTTTCTGATCCGTATTGATTTGTTCCACAGGCTTAGAAACATGGGAATTGGAAAGCACCATCTTATGCTCAAAGATAATTCCTAGGAACAAGAGAAAGAAAATCCCGCCTAACGAGAGAATTCGTCGCGAGATTTTTAAGTTAATAAACATTCGCGTCCCCCCTTCCATAAATTTATGCTCAGAGGGGAATTAACAGACTGATCATTAAAAAATATTAACTACTTTGATGAACTAACGGAAGGATCCTTTCGAGCACTTGCCATCGCTTCTTTACGGGAAAGATTCAAACGTCCCTGTTTATCAATAGCCGTAGCTTTAACCGTAATTTCATCGCCAACTTTTACGACATCTTCAACCTTTTCGACTCGCTCCTGAGAGAGCTGTGAAATATGCACTAACCCTTCTTTTCCACTAAGTCCAAGGACTCCGGGAATAACCTCTACAAAAGCTCCAAAATCCATGACTCGGGTAACTTTTCCTTGATAGATTTTACCGACTTCGACATCTTGAGTTAGAGCTTGAATAATTTTTAAAGCTTGTTCCCCGCCTTCTCCATCAACAGAAGAGATAAAGACGCGGCCATCATCCTCAATATCAATTTTAACGCCTGTTTCATCAATAATTTTCTTGATAGTTTTTCCTCCTGGTCCAATAACATCACGTATTTTATCCGGATGTATTGAGGTGGTGATAATGCGCGGCGCATAGATTGAGAGTTCCGGTCGAGGATTATCAAGAACAGCCAGCATCTTATCGAGAATAAAGAGTCTGCCGGCTTTAGCCTGAGTGAGCCCTTGGGCAAGAATTTCGCGGGAAACTCCTTTAATTTTTATATCCATTTGCAGGGCTGTAACCCCTTTGCTCGTGCCCGCAACTTTGAAATCCATATCTCCGAAATGATCCTCTAGTCCCTGGATATCTGTAAGAATTGCGAAATTATCGCCTTCCTTAATTAGGCCCATGGCCACGCCGGCAACTGGTGCCGAAATCGGAACACCGGCATCCATCAGGGAAAGCGTGCTTCCACAAACCGAGGCCATTGAACTGGACCCATTGGATTCCAATACTTCCGATACTAAACGTATCGTATAGGGAAAGCCATTTTCATCCGGTAAAACTGGAACAAGCGCTCTTTCCGCCAAGGCTCCATGCCCGATCTCTCTGCGTCCCGGTCCACGCATGGGTCGTGTTTCTCCAACACTGTAGGGCGGAAAGTTATAGTGATGTATGTAACGTTTCGAACGTTCTAATCCTAAACCATCTAAAATTTGTTCATCTCCGGCAGCCCCTAGCGTAGCGACAGTTAATACTTGAGTTTGCCCTCTGGTAAAAAGGCCTGAACCATGAGTACGAGGTAAAATCCCTACCTCAACACTTATCGGACGAACTTCATCAACGGCCCGGCCATCAGGGCGAATATGTTCGTCAGTAATTAATTTGCGGACAATTAAATGAACCATGCCCTCCAAAATTGTTTCTACCGCCTTCAAATCATCGGGGAACTCAGCCTCGAAGAATTTCAGAGCATCGACTTTGACTTCATCAATAGCTCTTTCTCTGGCCTTTTTCTCCTCGACACGAACAGCAGCATCCATTTTAGTATAGGCATAGGCTTTGACTGCCTCAACAATGGTTTCAGGAATTTTATCGTATTGGACGTCCATTTTTTCCTTTGCCAATCCCAACTGGAAAGCATCTTCGCGATACTCTGCAATGAACTTAGCTAGTTTTTTGATTTCAGAATGCCCAAACATAATAGCTTCCAGCATTAACTGTTCTTCAACTTCTTGAGCACCGGCTTCAACCATCATAACCGCTTCTTCTGTTCCGGCTACGGTCAGATGCATCTTACTCTTGCCGCTTTGTTCAATCGTGGGATTAATAATAAATTCCCCATCCACAAGTCCAACTGTAACCGCCGCAACAGGTCCCTCGAAAGGAATATTTGAGACAGCAAGAGCGGCTGATGCGGCATTAATTGCCGTGATATCTGTTGCACAGTCTTGATCAACTGACATGACAGTCGCAACTACTTGAACATCGTTGCGAAACCCTTCAGGAAATAAAGGACGAATGGGACGATCTATTAAACGAGCCGATAAAGTAGCCTTTTCGCTAGCTTTGCCTTCACGTTTAATGAATCCGCCTGGAATCTTACCAGCGGCATACATACGTTCTTCGAATTCAACTGTTAGAGGAAAGAAATCAATCCCTTCCCTCGGCGCTGCACTACATGTTGCAAAAGCAGATACTACCGTATCCCCATAACGAAGGAAAATCGCGCCACCAGCCTGCTTGCCAATTTTCCCGGTTTGGAAAGTCATCGTTCGTCCGCCGACGGAGATAGACTTTTCAAATACTTCCTGTTTCACAATGGAACCTCCTTAAAACTTTCAATCCTTCTTTTTAACTTGTTTCCTCTTCGACATATTATTATTATTTCCTGCAATTTGTAAAAAAAACTCTCTGCTTAAGAATATCTCTGAAATATAAGCAAATATGAGGAAAGACTTTTAAAAACGTTAAAAGAAGTGGATCATATGACCCACTTCTATAGTGCTATCTTTATTATTTTCTCAAACCAAGGGCGGTAATAATATTACGATAACGGTCAAAATCAACTTTCTTCAGATAATTTAACAACGAACGTCGGGAACCGACCATTTTTAAAAGTCCACGCCGCGAATGATGGTCTTTTTTGTGAGTTTTAAAATGTTCCGTTAAATAGGTAATACGTTCCGTAAGGAGAGCAATCTGGACTTCCGGGGAACCAGTATCTCCTTCGTGTTGAGCATACTTAACTATAATCTCTTGTTTCTTTTCAGGTGTCATCATGTTAATTTCCTCCAGTAATCAATATTCCCTGCTGCCCAGCACACCGTCGGAGCTTCGATAAGCCGAGTCAACGGGTCCCATAGGTTCTATGATAGTATACATGGTTCTTGGGCTTTTGTAAAGTTCCAGGCCTGCTTTGAGACCTTCTTTACAGCAATCCCTTAAGAAGACTCTGTGCTTTTATTTTATCGGTTTTCAATTGAAGAAGAAGTTCGTTAATTCCATCAAATTTTTTCTCGTCACGCAACCGTTCCTCAATATGAATTGTTAATTCTTGACCGTATAAGTCTCCGTTAAAATCAAAGAAATTCACTTCAACACTCGTCCCATACATATCATGAAACGTTGGCTTCATACCAATATTCATCATACCAGCTGCAAAGGCACCATTGATATTTGCCCAAACGGCATAGACACCTCGTTTGGGAATTAGTATATCCTCATTTGACCGAAGGTTTGCTGTCGGGTAACCTAGTAATCGTCCACGTTCTTCCCCATGAATCACTGTTCCGCTTAAGCTGGGAGATCGGCCTAAGAGGGCGCTCGCCAAAGCAATATCTCCTTGCAGCAAAGCTTTACGGATACTGCTCGAAGAAATAACCCTTCCTTCAAGCATCTGTGCTTGAAGAACACTGACTCCAAATCCATATTGCTTGCCCAATAACTGAATTAGTTCTGGACTTCCCTTACCATGAGCACCAAACGAATAGTTAAAGCCCACAACAACGCGAACTACCCCCAGGGGCATAAGAATCCTGACGACAAAGTCTTCCGGTGTAGTATTGGCCATCTCACGAGTGAAAGGAATAAGAAATACTGTGTTTACCCCAATCTCCTCAAAATATTTCAATCGTTCTTGATTCGTCGTGAGTAACTGAATTCCTCGTTCAGGCTGCAGAACTTTCAATGGATGGGGCTCAAAGAGCAAAACACTAAGACCTACTCCCAAACGTTCAGCTTGTCTCAATCCATGCTCAAGCAAACGACGATGTCCAAGGTGCACTCCATCAAAATTTCCTAATGCCAATACACAAGGCTCTTTATTGGTTGGCATATTTGTTTGAACTTGCACGGATTTTGACCTCCTAAATCATCCAATAACCTTATAGGGAAAAAGAGAATTTTCACGCCACACTCCAATTCCAATTAACAACTCTCCCTCAAGAACTTGAACCTGAGAGTTTGAAATAGGTTCTGAGGTCCTGACTAGTTCTCTCTTTGTTGATAACCCATTGCGAAACGCATTAGCCCGAGCAGCTGATAAGTAGACCTTGGGCAGGTCAATACCGGCTGTTAAAGGCAAAAGAAAGGGAGCCAGTGATGTTTGAACAGTCTCATCGATCTCTTCCAGAGTCCAGCTGTCTTGAATTTCGAAAGGGCCGGACCGAATCCGAAGCAAGTACGACATATAAGCCCCACAGCCTAAGTCCTCACCTAAGTCATAACACAATGTTCGAATATAGGTCCCTTTGGAACATTCGATATATAAAATTGCTCTTGGAAATTCTTCATCATACCATTTCTTAAGCTCGATCTTATAAAGAGTTACCTCACGCGGCTCTCGTTCTATAGAAATTCCTTGCCGAGCATATTCATATAAACGCTTACCATCTTTGTGTACCGCTGAGAACATGGGAGGAATTTGCGAAATTTTGCCTGTGAATTTCCTTAACTCTCTCTCAACTTCAGCTCGTTTAAGAAAAGGCTGTTTCTCAAAGACCGTTTTCCCAAAAGAGTCTTGGGTATCGGTTTTAATTCCAAAGGTGACCTCAGCAAGATATGCCTTTCCCTGCTCAGTAATATATTCAGCAAGACGAGTTCCTTTTCCTACACAAATGGGCAAAACTCCGACAACTCCAGGATCCAAAGTGCCGGTGTGACCAACTTTTTTAGTCTTCAGTGTTCTGCGCATCCAAGCAACAACATCCGCAGAGGTCATTCCCGGCGGTTTTAGGACGTTAACGATGCCGTCCAAGGATTAACCCCTCCTCAATGACACTAATGACCTGTTGCTTTGCCTCAATGAGCGAAACCTTGAATGTACAACCAGCTGCCCGCTTATGTCCACCGCCGCCAAATTGTGATGCAGCCTTATTGACATCAAACCACACGTTGGAGCGAAAACCGCTCTTAATCTCTTGTGCCCCCACTTCTTTGAGCAAAACGGCTACCTCTACCCCTTTAATGCTCCGTGCATGATTAACCAATCCCTCACTAAGTTCCTGGTCTGCTCCGCTTTGCCGAAAATTCTCAAGAGTTAAGGTCATAACTGCCAACTGTCCATCAGCGTAAAGCTCCAGACTATTTAAGGCTGCTTGCAAGAGCTTAACCTGAGCAAGTGGTTTCTGGTCAAATAACTGATAATGGATGCTTGCTAAATCCAATCCTGTCTCAATAAGTTCTGCGGTTAGACGATGAGTGTGCGCTGTTGTATTGCTATATTGAAAACATCCTGAATCAGTAACAATACCTGTATAGAGATTTGTCGCTATTTCTCGATTAAGAGCAATCCCCAATTGTTTAAGCAAAGTTAGACAAATTTCAGCACAAGCGCTCGCCTGATCATTAATCCAATTATAATGCCCAAACTTTTGATTAGAAATATGATGATCAATATTGATAATAATACTATCACCAAAATAATCTGAAGTTAATGATACACGTCTTAGGTCCGTACAGTCCACAAAGACTAAAACTTGTGGCCTCGGATCCGGCAAAGTTTGCCGAATACGGTCAGAACCTGGCAAAAAAGCTAAAGCCATCGGTACGCGGTCCGGATTAAAGAACGTTACCTTTTTGCCCATTGTTTCGAGGGCAAGTCCAAGAGCCAACATAGATCCTAAGCAATCGCCATCCGGCGAGACATGGGAGAAAAGCGCCACCGATGGCGCTTTTCTCAGAACTTCTAGTATTTCTTCGGTTAATAGACGTTCACTCATGCGATTCATCCTCGTCTGCAGTATCCGCTGCACCAACGTCGCGCAGCAACTTAGCAATATGGGCGCCATGCTGGATCGATGGATCATTGACGAAAACTATGGCTGGTGCATGTCGCAAACGAATTCGTTTCCCAATTTCACTTCTGATAAAACCGGCCGCTCTATTAAGGGCATCTAAAGATGCTTTAGTCTCCTCCTCATTGCCCATAACACTGACATAGACTTTAGCATGAGCTAAATCATTAGCCACATCCACACTTGTTACTGTGACAAAGCCTATTCGAGGATCTTTGAGTTCAACTAAAATCATTTGAGATATTTCTTCTTTCAGAGTTTCAGCCAAACGGTTAGGTCGATGTTTTGACATAGATATCCCTCCTGGGATTACTATAATGTTCTTTTTTCCTCTTCAAGAGCAAATGCTTCAAGGATATCTCCTTCTTTAATGTCATTATATTTTTCGATTCCAATTCCACATTCAAAGCTCTCTAAGACCTCTTTGACATCATCTTTGAAGCGTCGCAGAGATTCCATTTCTCCTTCATGAATCACAATGCCATCCCTGATAACGCGTACCTTTGCCGAACGAAGAATTTTTCCCTCTGTTACCATACAACCGGCAACAGTTCCTGCTTTGGGAACTTTGAAAACTTGGCGAACTTCAGCTTTACCAAGAACAACTTCCTTAAAGGTTGGATCCAGGAGACCAGTCATAGCAGCCTTAACATCTTCAATGGCATCATAGATGACTCTGTAAAACCGCAAATCAACACCTTCAAGATCTGCTGTAGCTTTCATATTGGAATCTGCCCGAACATTAAAGCCAATGATAATCGCGTTGGAGGCAGAGGCTAACATTATGTCATTTTCATTAATTGCACCGACACCGCCATGAATAGGATTTACGCGGACTTCATCCGTTGAAAGCCTCAATAGGGATTGTCTAAGGGCTTCTACAGAACCTTGAACATCGGCCTTAATGATGATATTGAGCTCTTTAATTTCTCCTTCTTTGATCTTATCAAAGAGGTCCTCCAAACTGACTTTTACGACAGTACGCTTTGACTCTTCAACCTTTCTTACTGCAGTCCGTGCCGAGGTAATTTGACGCGCTAATTTTTCATCAGCTACCACAGCAAAAGGTTCTCCGGCTTCAGGTACTTCTGACAGGCCCTGTATTTCGACAGGCATGGACGGACCAGCCTTTTTAACACGTCGGCCCTTGTCATCGACCATAGCTCTAATTCGGCCAAAGGCACAGCCTGCAACAGCAACATCCCCAACATTGAGTGTTCCCTTGGAGACAAGTACTGTGGCTATAGGTCCCTTCCCTTTATCCAGCTCAGCTTCGATGACGGTTCCTGCTGCCAGTCGGTTAGGATTGGCCTTAAGGTCACGAACTTCTGCAACAAGGAGTATCATTTCCAAAAGCTGCTCAATATTAACCTTTGATTTGGCCGATACGGGAACAGCAATCGTGTCTCCGCCCCATTCTTCGACCACTAATCCGTATTCGGTTAATTCTTGCTTAACTCTTTCGGGGGTAGCATTTTCCTTATCGATTTTATTAATAGCCACAATAATCGGGACTTCTGCGGCCTTGGCATGATTAATGGCTTCAACTGTTTGAGGCATAACTCCGTCATCAGCAGCAACCACAAGTACCGCTATATCTGTTACTTGAGCACCGCGTGCCCGCATTGCCGTAAAGGCCTCGTGACCTGGTGTATCTAAAAAGGTAATTTTCTGGCCCTTGATTTCTACCTGATAGGCACCGATATGCTGGGTAATTCCTCCAGCTTCGGAAGAAGTAACATTTGTAGTACGAATTGCATCCAACAGAGAGGTTTTTCCATGGTCAACATGTCCCATTACTGTAACAACCGGCGGGCGGAGAGTAAGATCTTTCGGGTCATCTTCTATCTCTTCAATAACAGCTAACGATTTTTCTGCCTTTACCTCAACAGTGACGCCCATTTCATTAGCAAGAATGGTTGCTGTTTCCGAATCCAGTTCTTGATTTATGGTTGCCATAACTCCTAAATTCATAAGATGTTTTATGAGTTCTCCGGCTTTGCGGCTCATTTTAATAGCTAAATCTTGAACAGAGATTGATTCCTGAATGACAATGTGTTTCGGAGTAGTATCTTTAACTTCTTTCTTGGGCTGTTTTTGAACGCGCCTATGGGGCGCGCGGAGCACACTTTCTCGTTCTTTTTCCATTTCTCGTTTTCGTTCATAAGCTTTATCTTGCGCTTTTTTACTGGCAGGTGATTGTCGTTTCACTTGCTCCGTAATTACCGGAGTTGCTGGGATACCCGCCCCAGCGCGGGCAGATGAAGAACGCGGGCCTTGGGATTGTCCCTGGTAACCCTGTCTCGGGCCTTGGGATTGTCCCTGATAACCTTGTCTCGGGCCTTGGGATTGTCCCTGATAACCTTGTCTCGGGCCTTGGGATTGTCCCTGATAACCTTGTCTCGGGCCTTGGGATTGTCCCTGGTAACCTTGTCTCGGGCCTTGGGATTGTCCCTGGTAACCTTGTCTCGGGCCTTGGGATTGTCCCTGGTAACCTTGTCTCGGGCCTTGGGATTGTCCCTGGTAACCTTGTCTCGGACCTTGAGATTGTCCCTGGTAACCTTGTCTCGGGCCTTGGGGCTGTCCTTGATAACTGGGGCGTGGTCCTGATGGTTGTCCTTGATAGCCTTGTCTCGGGCCTTGGGATTGCCCTTGGCCATGATATCCTGGGCGTGGGCTTTGAGTACCCGTGCGGGGTCCTTGAGACGGTCCTTGGGCATTAGGACGCGGACCTTGGTTATGGACTTGATTTGAACGAGAACCTTGCGGTTGTCCTTGATAAGCGGGACGCGGCATTGAAGTCCGCCCTTCCGCAGTCCGATCTTCTTGACCGATTTCAGATGTTTTTGTTTTTATTTCCTCAGAATTTTTACGTTCAGAATGATCCAAATTTATCTCCTTTCCCTTCAGTTGATCCCTTAAACGATCAGCATCTTTTTGATCGACAGTACTTAAATGATTTTTAACATCCGTTCCTAAAGCTAAGAGTCTTGTAATCACTTCTTTACTGCTAAAGTTTAATTCCTTTGCTAATTCATGAACACGAATACTCATTTAACCACCCCCACATATTCGGCTCCCCCATTACGCTCCAAGCATCAGCTCCTTGCTAGTGAAATAGCTTTTGCAAACCCCTGATCTAATATAAGAACTGCTGAACGCGGCGAAAGTCCTATTGAATGCCCTAACTCGTGCTTAGTTCCAGTGACAACCACTGGAAGTTTTAAATCTTTTGCCCATTGATCGAATTTTTTATAAGCCCCTGGTGCATCTTCGGCCAAGATAAGGCAATATCCCTTCTTTTTTTTTAATAATGCCTCAACTTGTGCTTCCCCGGAGGCTATTTTGCCTGCTCGGCGTGCGAGTCCCATCAAGGCCTGGATTCGTGAATTCACGGAGAAATCTTCCCTTCTAAATCTGCCAATACCTTAGGATCAATATCCACTTCAAAGGCTTTTCTGAACCGATGCTCACGAACTGCCGTTCTAAAGCAAGTCAAGTCAGAGCAAATGTATGCTCCACGTCCATTCCTCTTCCCCGTTGAATCGAGTTCAACAGTTCCTTCCGGAGTTCTAACGATTCTCAGAAGCTCTTTTTTAGGTTTCATTTGTTGACAACCCAAACACATCCGCATGGGAATTTTCCGTGTATTCATACCTTCACCCGCTCTCTTTCATTATTTCTTATCAGAATTAATGGTTTCGTTCAAATCGTCCTCAGACACCCAATCCAAGATATCATCCATGTCTTGATCGGATAGTTGTTTAATCGATTCCTCGTTATATTCGTCAGAGTTTTGATATTTGTTAGTGTCATCATTGTCTAAAGCCGACTCATCTTCAACATATTCCTGCTCGTTATCCTGATTTTGATCTATATCTGCAAATTCATCATATTCCATATACTCTTCATATTCGCCGTAGTCCTCAAAATTTTCGTATCCATCCTCTGGATTTTCCGAAACAAGGTTTAAAGCAACTGCTTGAGATTCGCTTTTGATATCGATCTTCCATCCAGTTAGTTTAGCGGCTAAGCGGGCATTTTGCCCTTCCTTGCCAATAGCAAGAGATAACTGATAGTCGGGAACAACAACGACAGCTACTTTCTCATTAGTTTTCGGATAGACTCCCACAACCTTAGCCGGCGAAAGGGCATTGGCGACAAATTCGTGAGGGTCGGTGGAAAAATTAACGATGTCAATTTTTTCCCCTTTTAACTCCGTGACGATGGTCTGAACTCTCGTTCCTTTCGGGCCAACACAAGCTCCGACCGGATCGACATTAGAATCCCGCGAATAGACCGCAATTTTGGAGCGGGCGCCAGCCTCTCGGGAAACGCCTTTTATTTCCACAACTCCATCGTGAATCTCCGGTACCTCCAATTCAAATAATCGCTTTATCAGACCCGGATGAGTCCGTGACAGCATAATTTGGGGACCTTTCGTGGTTTTTTTTACTTCCACAACATAGGTTTTAATTCGCTCAAAGGATTGGTAAACCTCACCAGGAATTTGTTCTTGAGCCGGCAATACCGCCTCGACTTTACCTAAGTCAACGATAACATTCTTCTGTTCATACCGCTGCACAACACCAGTAACAATATCGCCTTCCCGATTAACATACTCATCATAAATCATACCTCGTTCAGCTTCTCTGATACGCTGAACGACAACCTGTTTGGCTGTTTGAGCCGCAATTCGTCCAAAATCCCGAGGCGTTACTTCATACTCGACGATATCTTCAAGCTGATAGCTGGGATTAAGTTTTCGAGCATCTTCTAAACTGACTTGAGTACGCGAATCTTCAACATTTTCCACGATCGTTTTGCGAGCGAATACTTTAAACTCTCCCGTCATGCGGTCGATAAGAACTCGTACGTTTTGTAAAGACCCGAAATTCTTCTTGTAAGCGGAAATTAGTGCAGCTTCAATAGCCTCAAATAAAATCTCAGCAGAAATCCCCCGCCCTTTTTCCAATTCATGAAGAGCCTCGATGAAGTCCATATTCATTTTTCCTTGTTCCTCCTTATTCTATTGTCCCTAACTAATCTAAAAATCTAATGCTAGGTGAGTATTCTTCGTCAAGGCACGTGGAATCGAAATCCGATTATTTTCATGCTCTAAAACAATTTCGCCGTCTATGAGGCCCACCAAATTACCGGTAAATTCATTGTATCCTTGAACCAGCGACGTCGTATGTACTGTAACTAACCTTCCCTGGAACCGGATAAAATCCTCGTCTTTTTTTAGAGGTCGTTCTAAACCGGGAGAAGAAACTTCTAACATATACGCCTGAGGAATTGGGTTTTTCTCGTCAAGCATATCACTCACGGCGTGACTCATCTCCGCACAATCGTCCATATCCACGCCCCCCTCCTTATCAATAAAGAGACGCAAATACCAGTGTGCACCTTCTTTTATGTACTCAACATCGACTAATTCAAGCCCTTTTTCTTTAGCATATGGCTCAACCAGCAATGCGATTTGTTGTTCCAAAGAATCATTCATAATTAAGCGCCCCTTTATCAATTTAACTAAGGAGAAAAGAAGGTTCCCAGTATATTCTAACGAAGATGTTCTCGAGTTATACTCAGCCCGAATTTATCCAGTCGCAAAACTCCCACTTCTACAAGTGAGAGTGGTTCCCATACCTTGCTTCGGTGGGGGTAGAGTTCATCCTTCAGCGCGATAGCATTTTTTAAAAGTTGATACTTTCCGATAGGGAACAAACGAAGGAGCGGGCTACTACCCACTCCTTTCCAACAATCACTACAAATTCCTTATACTAATATAGCATATCCATCCAACATGTGCAACCTTAGAACCATGGTCTTTTGCTCCCCCTCAAGGGACGATCAAAAGGACATGCCTTTTTCAATAATAGCTTTGACCTGCCCAGCAGTATCATTTAGAGAAACCAGGCGTGTATCTCCACCTTTTCGTTCTTTAAGCTCAACTTGTCCATTGGCTAGTGTCTTACTTCCGATGGTAATACGTAAGGGATAGCCAACCAAATCTGCATCTTTGAACTTAACACCCGCTCGTTCATCCCGATCATCTAAAATAACTTCAACTCCCAAGCTTTGAAGTTCCTGATAGAGTTTTTCAGCAGCTTCAACCACTTGAGTATCTTTCGTGCTTACCGGTACAAGAATGCAATGATAAGGTGCAATCGGTATTGGCCAAATGATCCCCGATTCATCATAATTCTGCTCAATCGCTGATGCCATTGTCCGACTCACACCAACTCCATAACATCCCATGACACAGGGCTTTTCCACACCGTTTTCATCTAAGAAAGTTGCCCCCAAAGCTTTACTGTACTTGGTCCCAAGTTTAAAGACTTGACCAACTTCAATGCCCCGAGCCTCTTTGAGAGAAGCTCTGCAATTCGGGCATGCTTCTCCTGGAACAATAGTCCTTAAATCATGAATCTGATCAATCCGCAGTTCTGTTTTCAGATTGATACCGACAAGATGATAATCATCCTTATTGGCACCACAAACAGCATATTCCATTAATGAGACCTCTTGATCAGCAATAACCAATAAACTTGGCGGTACCTCAACAGGGCCTACGGAACCTGGGGCACATCCCAATAGTTTCTTCACAGTCTCTGGCGAAGCGAGTTGGAGAGAAATAAACCCGCCTAAGGCGTTATTTATCTTGATCTCATTGGCCTCCCGGTCTCCGCGAACGAGTACGAGGAAGAGTTTGTCATCCCCTTGATAAAGCAGGGACTTAATAAAGCTGGTTGCCGGAATTTTTAAGAAATCTGAGGCTTCGTCAATTGTTTTTACCTTAGGTGTGTGCACCAATTGACGTTCTCCTTTTTCTGCTTTTGCTTCTACAGGCTGAGGCCGGCATTCTGCTTTTTCGACATTTGCCGCATAGTTACAATCTGGGCAATAAACAACAGAGTTCTCGCCCGAATCAGCCAACACCATAAATTCATGGGTACCGCCTGTACCACCAATCGCTCCCGCATCGGCCTCAACGGGGCGGTAGGCTAAACCACAGCGAGAAAAAATCCGGCAGTAGGCATCGTACATTTTCTGATAACTAACATCAAGTCCTGCTTCATCGCGATCAAAGGAATATAAGTCTTTCATAATAAATTCCCGTCCGCGCATTAAACCAAAGCGTGGACGGCGTTCATCCCGATATTTATTTTGAATCTGGTAGAGAAGAATTGGCAGTTGTTTATAAGAGCGAATTTCTCCCCGGATTAAATCAGTAATAATTTCTTCATGAGTCGGCCCCAGACAGAACTCTCTCTGGTGGCGGTCTTTTAAGCGAAACATTTCTTCTCCATATACATCCCAGCGTCCGCTTTCCTGCCATAATTCCGCAGGCTGCATAATTGGCATCAATACTTCTTGCCCGCCTTTACTATCCATTTCTTGACGAACTATGGCTTCAATCTTTTTTAAGACTCGTAAACCCAGAGGCAAATAGGTATATACTCCCGCAGCAGATTTGCGTATTAAGCCGGCTCGAAGCATCAATTGATGACTAATAATTTCCGCTTCAGCAGGTACCTCACGCAGAGTTGGATTTAATAATTGACTAACGCGCATTTATAGCCATTCCTTTCCTTTATGTAACAGTAAGAGGAATCCCGAGTTCACTGTTTTTTGTGAGCTGAGACGTAGTTTTCAATTTCCTCAAGTAACGCCGGCAACAGCTCCTCTTCGCTAAGACTGGCGACAATTTCTCCCTTACGGAATAAGAGTCCTTTTCCCTTGCCTCCGGCGATTCCAAAATCAGCATCTCGGGCTTCACCGGGGCCGTTAACCGCACAGCCCATAACGGCAACTTTCAAAGGTTTATCTAAGGAGGGGAGCTGGGAAAGCCGTTCCTCCACTTTTTCAGCCAAGGCCGCCAGATCAACTTGAGTTCGTCCACAAGTTGGACAACTGATTAAATCAATGCTCCGTTGTCTTAACCCAAGAACATGCAATATCTCAAGCGCGACAGGAATCTCGTGCACAGGATCACCAGTTAAGGATACTCGAATGGTATCTCCGATTCCTTCAGCAAGTAACGTACCAATGCCAACCGCTGATCTGACAACACCAGAACGAACTGTTCCTGCCTCAGTGACACCTAAATGCAAGGGGTAATCGACATATTCTGATATTTGTCGATAAGCTTGCAGCATTATGGGAACAGAAGAGGCTTTCAAGGAAACCTTAATCTTATCATAACCTTCGTCTTCCAAGAGCCGTATATGTCTAAGAGCACTTTCCACCATCCCGGCAGCCGTTGGCTCCCCATATTTTTCTAAAATTTCTTTTTCTAATGATCCCCCATTGACCCCGATACGAATAGGAATCTGCCGTTCTTTTGCCGCCTTCACAACTTCTTGAACTTTCCAGCGAGCACCGATATTTCCCGGATTGAGGCGCAAACCGTGGATCCCCTGCTCAAGAGCACGAATGGCCAGGCGATAATCAAAATGAATGTCGGCAATAGTCGGGAGAGGACTTGCAAGGACAATAGCATTCAAAGCCTCCGCCGCATCCATGTCCAAAACCGCCAGTCGTACAATTTCGCACCCGGCTTGAGCCAAGTTATTGATCTGCAGCAGTGTATTCTCCACATCACGTGTATCCGTATTAGTCATAGACTGAACAACGACAGGAGCTCCCCCGCCAATAACTACAGAGCCTATCTGCACCGGTTTAGTTTTTTTTCTTTGCAAAACATATAACCTCCAGATTCTCCCTTCGTCTAACCGGCCTTAACAAAAAGGCGCACCACATCTTTGTAAGTAACAGCAATCATTAGGGCCATGAGTAAAACAAACCCTACCAGATGAATCATATTTTCTTTTTCCGGGTTTAAGGGTTTCCCTCGTAATCCTTCAAACAGCAAGAAAACAAGTCGGCTTCCATCCAACGCCGGAATAGGAAACAAGTTAATAAGACCTAATTGAATGCTTAATACCCCAGTTAAGCCAAGCAAATTGGACAGTCCTTCATGAGCGCCTTCTCCGATTGCTTGGGCAATCATTACAGGGCCGCCCACCTCAGCTGGAATTTTGCCCGTAATCATTTGGGTTAAGGTCACGACAATGAACTTAGTAAAGTCTAAGGTGCGTTGGAATCCGAATCCCGTAGACTGAAGAATCGACGCATGCATATAAACAACTTCCGGTGCAATTCCAATCATCCCATACCCTGTTTGGGCATCTTTCTCAGTCTTGACCGATACAACATGAGTCTTATTTCCCTTGGCACTTTCGATGGTAAGGGCGAGTTGTTGATTCGGTTTGCCGTGAATAACTTCAGTAAGACGATTCCAATCGGGTGTAGATTCTTGGTTTACTGCCAGAATTTTATCTCCCGGCTGTATCCCTGCGGCTGCTGCAGGTTTTCCGCTGACAAGAGAACCAATAGCGTTGCTGTTGCTCTGAGTTGGCACTCCCAAATAGGCGAAAACACCAACAAACAAGACAATCGCTAAAACAAAGTTCATGAGCGGACCCGCAGCAATAACCGCCATCCGCTGCCAGACCGGCTTGTTCATAAAGCTTTGCTCATCATCAACAGGAGCTATGATTGTTCTCCCTTGTTCATCGATTTCCGCGTCCATACCGTGAAGTTTTACAAATCCACCCAGAGGTATAAGCCTCCAAGCATAAAGAGTTTCCTTCCCTTGATACCCAATAATTTTAGGACCAAAGCCAAAACTAAACTCTATAACCCTTACACCGATTAATTTAGCAACCATATAATGACCAAACTCATGAATCATGACCATACTTCCAAAAACGAAAATAATGGCGAGCGCTGTAGTCACATTTAACCCTCCTTTATCTCGACATTCAAAAACCTTCGACCATCTATGATAGAACACTTAGTTGAAGTTTTTTGAGTTCACAGTCATGAAACGTTACAATGTTTTTTGAAGCAACTCCTAAAGGAGTTCTAAGGTACGACCTCGTGCCCATGTGTCTGCATCGAGTATACTTCCCAATTCCGGATGATCTAAAACATGATGTTCAGAACAAACCCTTTCCACAATTTCATAAATTTTAAGATAGCTAAGTTTATTTTGCAGAAAAGCCGATACGGCAACTTCATTTGCCGCATTCATAACTGCAGGAAGCGTTCCGCCTCTTCGTCCTGCCCTATAGGCTAAAGCTAAAGCCGGAAAGCCTTCCAAATCAGGCTCGAAAAACGCAAGGGTCTTTCCCCTTAGATCGAGTCGCTCAAAGGGATTTTTCCAGCGTGTCGGATAACTTAAAGCATATTGAATTGGCAAGCGCATATCCGCTTTTCCTAATTGGGCAAGAACAGAGCCATCACGATATTGCACCATAGAATGAACAACACTTTGCGGATGGATGAGAACTTCAATGTGGTCATAATCGACAGCAAATAAATGATGAGCCTCTATGACCTCGAGTCCCTTATTCATCATTGTAGCAGAATCGATGGTAATCTTTGCTCCCATTGACCAGTTTGGATGACGCAAGGCTTTTTCAAGGGTGACATTCGCCAGCTCCTGCTTGGACCAGCCAAAAAATGGGCCTCCTGAGGCAGTCAAAATTATAGTTTCAAGGGTTTCAGGATTCTCTTCAAGACACTGGAAAACAGCCGAATGTTCGCTGTCGACTGGAATAATCGGGCAATTCATGGCTTTTGCTTTCGCCATAACCAACTCTCCACCGGCAACCAACGTTTCCTTATTAGCCAAAGCGATTGCCTTTCCGGCTTCAAGAGCCGAAAGGGTCGGTTCCAGCCCAATACGCCCGGAAAGCGCAGTAACGACGGTATCCACTTCTTGGGCAACTACCGAGTTTATCATACCATCCATGCCCTGCATGACTCTTATCGATGTATCCGACAATCGTTCCCGAAGTTCGCGAGCCGCATCTTCATCCATCATAACTACAACAGCCGGGTGAACAGAACGGGCCTGCTCTTCTATTAGTTTCACATTTTTATCAGCCGCCAAAGCATGAACCTTTAGCTGACCTTCTGAATGGTGAACAACGTCCAAGGTTTGACGTCCGATTGAGCCTGTTGAGCCTAAGATGGTTAGCGTTTTCAACTCAAACATCATCTTCTTCCTTTTAATAACTGGTTTAAGTGACCCTCCTGAACCTTTAATCCCTACGTCCAAAAATTCCAACTTTACGTAATGCCTCATAACTAATGACGATACCCGGACCGACCAAAATTCCAACAAATCCCAAAAGCTCAAGGCCGACATACATAGATATCAATGTAGGCAGAGGGTGCAGTCCAATTCCCTGAGACATAATTTTAGGCTCCAGAAACTGCCGTACCACAACCGTAACAACCCACATAATCAGGACCTTAAGAGCTACACCGAAAGAGCCCAGAATTAACAAGCCGATAATCCAGGGGCCGAATAAGAGACCCGTTCCTACAATGGGAACGGCGTCTAATAATCCTGCAAACACACCTAAGGTAACTGCATACCTGTTCCCAATAATCAGAAGGCCGATAATCGTTGAAAATGCCGTAACCGACATCAGAATAGCCAAAGCCCGAATATAGCCGACAACCGCAGCCCCTAAATCCTGACTAACTGCCTGTGCGCTGACATGCCAGCGGCGCGGAAAAAGGTTTGAGATAAACTGCCGAACATTAGGATAGCTAGAACTCATCATTAACGTTCCCACGAGGGAGACAACCATAACAATGAAGACACGAGGTAAAGCAGTAAGAAAGCCAAGCAAGAATAAGCTCCCGGATTTTGCCCATTCTTGAAGCATTCTTGCAAGGCTCTCGGTAGATGTGGTCAAAGTACTTTGGATCTGAGGATTAACAGTAACATACTTTTCGATGGTATCAATTTGATGAGTCACCAAATCCACCAAATAACCATAATTAGGTAGAGTAACCGCTAATTCGGATAGCTCAGTGTAGAGTCGGGCAACAATTAAAAAGACAAAAAGACTGAGAACAGCAATGGCTAGAATTAACGTAAGAATCGCAGCGAAGGGCCGTCGTATATGAATGATGTGCATAATTCTGACGACCAAGGGTTCGAGTAAAAAAGCAAGAATAAGCGCTATGATAAAAGGTAAAAATGCACCAAAGGCCTTCCCTAAAACGTCGCCAAAGACCGGCAAAAATACTTGAAAAAAATAGGTAAAAATCTTCAAGAGGACTAGAATACTCGTTACCAGAGCAAGTCTATTAAGATTAGTCCACAAAGGATGCTTTTGGTCTATGCTCATAACTCTCACCTCACGACAGCAAAATCACACCATAATATACCAATGGAAGAGCAAAAATCAGGCTGTCAAACCGATCTAAGATCCCTCCGTGTCCCGGTATTATGCTTCCCGAATCTTTAACACCCGCCGTTCGCTTTAAAGCTGATTCAAAAAGATCACCAATTTGAGCACTAATGCCAATCGTAATTCCTAAAACAAAATACGTAAGAAATGCTGCGTCATTCGCCAAGCGCCAAAACAAAAGAGCAACGACAACACTTGATAACAATCCGCCAATGGAACCTTCAACAGTTTTCTTAGGGCTGACCTGAGGAGCTAACAGATGTCTGCCAAATCCTCTTCCAATAAGGTATGCACCAGTATCCGTCGCCCATACCAAAAAAAATGTTAGAAAGGTCCACTCTAAACCATGGGGAAGCTGGCGCAGTAAGTATAAATGGGATAGTAAAACTGTTGAATACATGACAGCTAAAAAATTAAAACTTGCTTCTGTGAAGGGGGTTTCCGGGTAAGTCAGAGCAAGACGGCCAAAGGTCATAAGCAGCCAAAATATAATAGCTGTTGACATCCATTCAGAGCCGTACCTGAAAACAATAACGAGCCAGCCGACTGTCGCCAGGGCAGTCAATATGTTCCAAACCTTCATGCCCATATGTTTGCCTATGCGCAAAAACTCGCGTAAGCCTAATATGGCCAGTACAGCCACAAGAAAAGCTGTATAAGGGCCGCCCAGATACGTCAACCCCAAAAGAAGCGGAGCACCAATCAAGGCACTAATGGTTCTTTTAAACATCACAATTTCCTCAATTTGTATGTATTCCGCCAAAACGGCGATCTCTTTTCTGGTATACTTTTATCGCCTCTATTAAGGAGTTTTCTCCAAAGTCAGGCCAAAACTCTTCAACAACCATAATTTCTGTATAAGCCAGCTGCCATAAGAGAAAATTACTTAATCTCATTTCGCCAGAAGTTCTTATTAATAAATCCGGGTCAGGAAGTCCGCCCGTAAAAAGCTTCTCGTTAAAGAGTTTTTCATCAATATCATCAATTTTTTGTTTTCCTTCTAAAACATCTTGGCTCATTTTCTTGACCGCATCAATGATCTCGGAGCGTCCACCGTAATTTAAGGCCAGATTAAGGACTAACCCTGAATTGTTTTTAGTGCGCTCTACGGCATGTTCTAATTCATGTTGTGCTTCCTGAGGAAGATCATTAAGTATCCCAATGGCTCGAATGACAACATTATTTTGATGCAGTTCTTCGAGTTCCTTTCTGAGATATTCGGTCAACAACTTCATTAATATGCCAACTTCATCCTTAGGTCTGCTCCAGTTTTCTGTCGAAAAAGCATAAACAGTTAGGACTTCAATTCCTAATTTGGAACAAGTCTTAACTATTTTACGCAAAGCTTCAACACCTGCGCGATGTCCCATGGAACGAGGCAAGGCACGTTTCTGAGCCCAGCGCCCATTCCCATCCATGATAATAGCAATATGACGAGGGAGGCAGTCCATAGCAACCTGGTCTGGTAAATTATTTTTCGTTTGGTTCCAAGATTTGAACCACATTATTCCACCTCATAATATGATATTCGATTCTCAAATAGATCGGTCAGAATCACATAGAGAGGTCAAAGACCCCCTTAACAATTAGGGGGTCGATGCTCACAGCGTGAGTACTTCTCATGGGCCAAAATAATATCTACTCGATCTTCAAACTCCCGCAGACGGACAACTCGCAAGCTGCCCCCCGTTTCCATTTTACCACGCGGATAAGTGATTTGGAAAGCATACGGTTTACCCAAAGCTTCAAGATCTCTTCTTACTTCATCCCAATTTAATCCGTACCACGAAAATGTCATACTTCGGTGATTTCACTTTCCTTAGTTTCCATAACATGTTCAATCTCTTTTATAATTCGGTCAGTGATTTTTTGAACCTCATCCTGCGCGCGTTTAACTTCATCTTCAGAGGCTTCATGATCTTTTTCTAATTTTTTCAGTTTATCATTAACATCCCGACGGACATTTCTCACAGCAACTCGAGCATCCTCAGCCTCTTTTTTAACTTTTTTTACAATTTCTGCTCTTCGTTCAGCGGTTAATTGCGGAATCAGCAAGCGAATTACGCTGCCGTCACTTGAGGGATTAAGTCCAAGATCAGATTTCAAAATGGCCTTTTCGATGGCAGGCAAAACTGACCTATCCCAAGGTTGAATTACAAGCAGCCTTGGTTCCGGGGCAGAGACATTAGCCAGTTGATTAATTGGTGTAGGGGCACCATAATATTCAACCGTGACCTTATCCAAGACGTTCGGATTAGCTCGACCGGCTCGTATCGATCCATATTCTTTGCGCAGAGCATCAACTCCTTTACGCATTCGCTCTTCCGCATCCTTAATTACCTCAGAGATCATTGACTATCCCTCCCAACATATGTTCCTATTGATTCACCGAGAACGACTCGCTTGATATTGCCTTCTTTTGTTAAATCAAAAACGATGACAGGAATATTATTATCCATACAAAGTGACGTCGCTGTAGAATCCATGACTCCTAAACCCCTGCTTAGAACTTCAAGATAACTGAGACGATCGAATTTCTTAGCTTGAGGATTCTTTACAGGATCAGAATCGTAAACGCCATCAACCTTCTTAGCCATCAGTATGACTTCCGCTTCAATCTCAGCTGCACGCAGTGCCGCTGTAGTATCAGTGGAAAAATAAGGGTTCCCAGTTCCGGCGGCAAAAATTACAATACGACCTTTTTCCATATGGCGAATCGCTCGTCGGCGGATATAGGGTTCCGCCACTTGACGCATTTCAATGGCTGATAATACTCGGGTATCAGAGCCTGCTTTTTCTAAAGCATCCTGCAGGGCCAGAGCATTCATAACTGTCGCCAGCATTCCCATGTAATCAGCAGTAGCCCGATCCATCCCTTGAGCACTTCCGGCGATTCCACGCCAGAGATTACCGCCGCCGACAACCACGCAAACTTCTACTCCCAAAGCTCTGATCTCCGCCACTTGCCTGGCGACGGTGGTCAGCATATTATGTTCAAGACCAAACCCTTGATTTCCTGCTAACGCTTCTCCACTTATTTTCAGGATGACTCGACCATATTGCGGTTTTTCCATGGATAACCTCCAAATAATCCTTTTTCAAGTAAGTACTAAGTCACATTACATTCGAAAAAGAGAACACCAGGGTGTTCTCTAGATCAATTTTCTAACAACTATCGATTAATTTCTTTCATGACTTCTGAAGCAAAATCCTCTTGTCGTTTTTCAATACCTGCACCTAATTCATAGCGAGTAAAGCGACGAATAACGATTCGTTCCCCAATTTTAGCAGTTTTATCAAGCACTAAATCGCTAATGGTCTTATCAGGATCTTTGACAAAAGCTTGTTCCATTAAACATACTTCTTTATAATATTTCTCAATACGTCCTTCAACCATCTTTTCGATGATCTTTTCCGGCTTTCCTTCATTAAGAGCTTGAGCCTTCAAAATATCTCGCTCATGCTGCAGGACATCTTCAGGGACCTCTTCTTTGTTAAGATATTGAGGATTTGCAGCAGCGATATGCATAGCAACATCCTTAACCAGTAATTTAAATTCTTCTCCGCGAGCCACAAAGTCTGTTTCACAATTCACTTCCAGGAGCACTCCAATGCGTCCGCCTCCATGGATATAGGATTCAACAGTTCCTTCTGCGGCAACTCGTCCTGCCTTTTTAGCTGCTGCCGCTAAGCCTTTTTCACGTAAAAAGTCGCTAGCTTTATCCATGTCGCCATTACACTCAGTTAAAGCCTTTTTACAATCCATCATTCCTGCGCCAGTACGTTCACGTAACTCTTTAACCAGCGCTGCCGTAATTTCAGCCATAATCAACCCTCCGAATTCAATACACAATGCTCAGGGCACGGTGCCAATATTTAATTATTTGCAATAGTTTTTAGCGCAAAATTCGAGGCGCGAACTTCGAAATTTCGCGCCTCGAACTTCGAATTTCGAGTTTTATCCTTCAGCAACTTCTCCGGTTTCTGCTGCTTCTTCTGCTTCATCCACACTGCCTTGTTGTCCTTCGATAATTGCATCAGCCATTTTAGCTGTCAGCAATTTAACGGCACGAATGGCATCATCGTTAGCCGGAATTACAACATCAATTTCATCAGGGTCACAGTTCGTATCCACAATGGCAACAATCGGAATATTTAAGCGGCGTGCTTCTGCCACTGCAATACGTTCTTTGCGAGGATCAACAATGAATAACGCATCCGGAAGTTTCTTCATATTCTTGATACCGCCTAAGAAACGCTCCAGTTTCTCCATTTCATGGCGAAGTGCAGATACTTCTTTCTTAGTGAGTACTTCGAAAACTCCCTCAGCTTCCATTCTTTCCAGTTCGCGCAAACGGTCAACCCTCTTTTGAATTGTTTGGAAGTTCGTCAGCATTCCTCCGAGCCAGCGTTCGTTAACGAAAAACATGCCACAACGTTCAGCTTCTTCTTTAACAGACTCCTGAGCCTGTTTTTTAGTGCCGACAAAGAGCATAGTTCCTCCTTCGGTAGCCAGGTTACGGACGAAATTATAAGCTTCGTCAACCTTTTTTACGGTTTTTTGCAGATCGATAATATAGATTCCATTACGTTCTGTAAAAATATAACGGGCCATCTTAGGATTCCAGCGACGTGTTTGGTGTCCGAAATGAACACCGGCTTCCAGCAATTGCTTCATAGAGATAACTGCCATTTTTTCATACCTACTTTCATTTGTTTTTTTCCTCCGCAGGTTCATCCTCGAACGCCCTTTGTCCTTACAAAGAACAGCGTCCCAATCCCACTGCGTGTGTCAGTAAATCACACTGAGAATAGATTAGCATAATACGAACCTTAATGCAATTAAAAACAAGTTTAATTCAGAAGATCCTGTGATAAATCCTAACGTAAAGGGGCAACCTTAGCAAAAGACGATAAAGAACTCATTCATTTAATCCTAAATAGTTCTCTAAATTTGATCGCAGCCCATGCTGCCGGATAAAATTCTCCAAATCACTCATAAGTTCTGGAAAGGGAAAGTAAAATTCACTTACGTAGAAAAAGACATCTCCTGTGCGAATTTGCGCAACTTCTTGTCCCTTTCCGTCAAAATAAAAGGCAACTCGACGGATGTCCTTCGGATCAAGAACGTGTTTACCTAACAAGGAACTGAAGATAATCTGCTGCTCATTAATGAGTACACGTTTACTCTTACCGATAACCCATAAGGAGAGAATGCCAAGAACGCTAAGACAATATATCCCTATGAGTACACCTAATTCCATACTCGGAAACCTGTGAAATAAATAGATACACCCCAAAAGGATAGGATAAAGGACGAGAAAGAAGAGGCCAGGGATGACAAGCGGTCTCAATTTGTAAATATATTCATGCTCATCCACGAAAACCACCTCCGGCACGTCAGTTTACTTTGCATGTTTAATATGTTTATCCAATTCGTCGAGAAGATAATCATTCAAAACTCGAATATAAGTCCCCTTCATTCCCAAGGACTTAGACTCAATAACTCCGGCCGATTCAAACTTACGGAGAGCATTAACGATAACCGAACGAGTAATACCAACTCGATCTGCGATTTTGCTGGCCACCAATAATCCCTCTCCTCCGCCTAATTCAGCAAAGATATGCTCAACAGCTTCAAGTTCGGAGTAAGATAAAGTACCAACAGCGATTTGCACTGCTGCTTTTTTGCGTGCTTCCTCTTCAGCACGTTCAGCTTTAACCCTCAAAATTTCCATTCCTACGACTGTTGCACCATATTCGGCAAGGACAAGATCTTCTTCCTTAAATTCCTCATCATATTTTGCTAAAACAAGCGTTCCAACTCTTTCGCCTCCGCCTAAAATCGGAACAACGGTTGTTACTTTATTGTTGAAATGGCATGGCGTATTGCAGTCAAAGATACAACCGTTAGCAACTTGAGTGGTGTTCGTCTTCGTCTCGCTGATTTTCATAAGTCCATCATTATAGCTTTCAGGAAAGCGCTCGGAATGCATAACGATTTCATCCATCGTCCCACAAACGAAGTGATTCATAAAACTATAGCCTAAGATTTTCCCCCGACGTCCGACAATGTAACAATTAGCAATAATGGCTTGGCGAAGCACCTTAGCCATTTCTTCAAAATCGACGGGATTTCCGGCAGCACGCTGAATTAATTTATTGATAGCTCTTGTTTTTTCCAATAATTGTTCCATTAGTTTTTTGTCCTCCTTAACTTGCTTCGAATTTTAGATTATAAGATATAACGCGCCAAATCTTGGTTTTGAATTACATTACCCAAACGCTGCTGAACATATTCTCGATTAATCGTTACAGTGTAATCTTCAGGAAGTTCAGACGCTTCAAAGGACAGTTCCTCCAAAACCTTTTCAATAATTGTATGGAGACGTCGAGCGCCAATATTTTCAGTGGTAGAATTTACTCTGTAGGCAACTTCAGCTAATTCATCGATAGCATTCTCCGTGAATTCCACCCTTATCCCTTCTGTTCCTAGCAAAGCACTGTATTGTTTAATTAACGACGATTGAGGTTCAGTTAGGATACGTTTGAAGTCTGCAACACTTAATGATTCTAATTCAACCCTGATGGGGAATCTTCCTTGCAGTTCCGGAATTAGATCTGAAGGTTTGCTAAGATGAAATGCCCCGGCAGCAATGAAAAGAATATGATCAGTTTTAACCGGACCATATTTGGTAACTACCGTTGAACCTTCGACGATGGGAAGAATATCTCGCTGTACTCCGCCTCTCGACACATCAGGCCCTCCGGAACCTTCTCGCCCGGCAATCTTATCAATTTCATCCAAAAAGACAATACCCTCATGTTCAGTCCTGTGAATGGCTTCGTTAACAGCCTCATCTTGATCAATTAAATTTTGAGTCTCTTCATTGATTAAAATTTTTCGTGCCTCTTTGACGCTTACCTTTCTCTTTTTATGCCGTTTAGGCAGTATCCCGGACACCATATCCTGAATATTTAGGCCCATCTCCATCATATTATTACCTAACATATCCGATAGGGGTGTCGTCTCTTCAACGGAAATCTCAATAATTTTCTCTTCGAGTTCTCCACTTCGCAGGCGGTCTGCTGCCAGCGCCCGCTCCTTTTCAAGCTCAGGAGTAATATTATCGTCCTTCTCCGACTCCGAAGATTGTCCAAACAGCATCTGAAAGGGATTCGCTGAGGATTTCTCGGAATGTTTCCCAGGAACCAAGAGTTCAAGCAAACGTTTCTCAGCATTTATTGCGGCCTGTGTCTGAACCATTTCTGCGCGTTCTGCCTTGACCATCCTC
Source organism: Desulfosporosinus acididurans (assembly GCF_001029285.1). Taxonomy (GTDB): domain Bacteria; phylum Bacillota; class Desulfitobacteriia; order Desulfitobacteriales; family Desulfitobacteriaceae; genus Desulfosporosinus; species Desulfosporosinus acididurans. Next base: position 133,648 of record NZ_LDZY01000012.1, on the reverse strand, counting down.
AAGGCAATTTCCACTAAGTCCCGGATAATAGCCTCCACATCACGGCCTACATATCCCACTTCGGTAAATTTCGTTGCCTCGATTTTAATAAAAGGAGCTCTAACAAGTTTGGCTAAGCGTCTGGCAATCTCTGTTTTGCCGACACCTGTAGGACCGATCATTAAAATGTTTTTAGGGATGATATCATCCTGCAATTTTTCCGGCAGCAAAGAACGACGATAGCGATTGCGCAAGGCAACTGCAACAGCCCGTTTACCGGCATCTTGTCCAACTATATAGGAGTCCAATTCACGGACAATTTCTCGAGGAGTTAAGCTTTCCATGGTATCAATATCACCCCCTATAACTCTTCAACCATAATTTGTTCATTAGTATAAACACAAATCCCGGCAGCTACAAGCATTGATTCTCTTACAATTTCCGCCGGTGTTAGGTTTGTATGCTTAACTAAAGCGCGAGCAGCAGCTAACGCATAGTTTCCTCCCGAACCAATAGCGGCAATCCCATCATCGGGTTCAATGACTTCCCCAGATCCAGAAACAATTAAGAGATTTTGGCTGTCTGCGACTAAGAGCAGGGCCTCAAGATTTCTAAGCATTTTATCCATACGCCATTCTTTAGCCAACTCAACAGCTGCTCGTTGCAGGTTCCCATGATATTCTTCGAGTTTTTGTTCGAATTTATCAAAAAGTGTAAAAGCATCCGCTACTGAGCCCGCAAATCCGGTAATTACCTTACCTTGAAATAAGCGGCGCACTTTCCGGGCTTTATGTTTCATCACAGTGGCCTGCCCGAAGGTCACTTGCCCATCTCCAGCGATGGCTACATGATCCCCTCTTTTCACTGCGACGATCGTCGTTGCATGAAACATGATAACTCCTCCTTTATGCAGTTTACTAGGGCATTTTCAGCATGTCAAGTCAATTGTAGACAATTTGCAACTTTTTGTGAATATTTATTTTTCTAATGGGTCTATCATTGTTTTTGCTCGAGGATGTGATTTTCCGTAGACCTCTTTTAATCGTTCCCGAGTTAAATGAGTATAAATCTGAGTTGACGTTAGTTTTTGATGTCCAAGCAATTCTTGAACGCTTCTTAAATCTGCTCCGCCGTCTAAAAGATGGGTAGCAAAAGAGTGCCTGAGCATATGTGGATTCACATGCCGTTCCAAGGATACTCTCGTTACTAGCTTATCCAAAATCCGGCGCACAGAACGATCTGTTAAACGTGTCCCTTGATAATTTAAGAGGAGAGCTTCATTGTTGTCCCTGCGCATCTCCAGATAGTGTTTAACCGCTTCTCGCGCGAAATTTGTAATGGGCACAACCCTCTCTTTATTTCCTTTGCCCAAAACCCTAATCAATCCGCCATCCAAATCCAGGCTCTCACGATTCAAACTAACTAGTTCGCTAACCCTTAGCCCTGAGCCGTAAAGAAGTTCCATAATCACTTGATCTCGTGCACCTAGAAGCCGTGTACAATCAGAAGCATGGAGCAAACCCTCAACTTGATCCAGATAAAGGAAATGCGGGAGCTTTCTTCCTACTTTGGGGCTTGCGATTCGTTGTATAGGATTCATCTGCAGAATCCCTTCGCGGCAGAGAAACTTAAACAGCGATCTTAAGGCGGCAAGTTTACGGGCCATACTTTTGCGTGACAGCCCCTGGTCTGTTAGTATTCCCAAAAAACTACGAACAATATAAACATCGATCTGATCAACCCTTAAGTTTTCAGGTTCTTGCCCCAGCTCCTGAGCCGCAAAACGAAAAAATTGCCCCAGATCGTTTTGGTATGCTATAACCGTATGTTCTGACCGGTTTTGAGCATGCTGATAGCCCGCAAACAAACTTAGGGACTCATCAGCTAACACCTGTGCCGGCCTCCTCCAAGTTTTCTCGAGAGCAGAACTCACACAAAGATTCCAAAGCTCGCTGAGAAATTCTGCTGTTTTTTTCTCGTTTATTTCGTATTCGTTCACTTAAGGGCGGTAACAAACCAAAATTTATATTCATCGGCTGAAAACTCTGACTGGGTGAACCTTCAAGATGCCTTGCCAATCCCCCCAACGTTGTTTCCGCAGGAAACACCAAGGTTTCCAGCTGCTGTAAACGCCTCCAGGCATTAAGTCCTGCCAAAAGACCGCTGGCCGCCGATTCTACATACCCTTCCACACCGGTAATTTGCCCCGCAAAGAAAAGTGATGGTTTCCCCTTAAGGCTAAAGTCTGCTCTGAGGACTTTAGGAGCATTTAAAAATGTATTGCGGTGCATCACGCCCAAGCGTGCAAACTCGGCTTTTTCCAAACCAGGTATCAAAGAAAATACTCGTTTCTGCTCACCCCATTTAAGATGGGTTTGGAAACCTACCAAATTCAAAAGGGTTCCTGTCTGATTCTCCTTGCGCAGCTGAACAACCGCAAAAGGCTTTCTATCTGTTCGAGGATCTTGAAGGCCAACAGGCTTGAGCGGACCAAAGGTTAAGGTTTGAATGCCGCGCTTAGCCATGACTTCGACAGGGAGGCAGCCTTCAAATACCTCTCCCTGCTCAAATCCTTGAACTTCAGCCGTTTCCGCATTAGTCAATTCTTGATAAAACAATTCATATTCTTCCTGGGACATAGGACAATTAAGATAATCTGCTTCACCTTTGTTATATCTCGAAGCCCAAAAGGCCTTGCTCATATCGATAGATTCGTAGGTTACAATGGGAGCGGCTGCGTCATAAAAGGAAAGGGCTTCCTCGCCGGTTAAACGGGAAATATCCCTCGCTAGATCGTCTGAAGTCAGCGGACCACTGGCTACGACCACAATTCCTTCCTCTGGCAGAGAACGAACTTCCTCCCTGTGAACAGTAACATTAGGATGTTCCATTAATCGCTCAGTAATTTCCTTGGAAAACAAACTCCGGTCGACTGCCAGAGCACCCCCGGCAGGCACCATAGTATGATCAGCAGCACTCATAATTAACGAATCTAAGTGCCGCATCTCTTCTTTTAATAAACCAACGGCATTCTCCAATCCTGCCGCACGCAGCGAATTGCTGCAAACTAATTCTGCAAACCCTTCAGTATGGTGAGCAGGGGTAAATTTAGCAGGTCTCATTTCAAACAAGTCCACTTTCACCCCGCGTTTAGCAAGCTGCCAAGCAGCTTCTGAGCCTGCCAGCCCTCCACCGATAACAGTAACATTTTGCATGTTAAAACTCCCCTATCCCAGTAGATGCTTACTCTTCTTCGATAATCTTCGTAAATCGGCATTCCGGATTTGTACATACATACTTCTTTTGCCGCTTGGACGTCTTTATTACCATCATTTGCTGACATTCCGGACAAGGTTCAGGAGCCGGCATTTCCCAAGAAACAAAATCACACTCAGGGTAAGCGCTGCAGCCAAAAAACTTACGGCCCTTCTTTGAACGCCGCAGAACAAGGGGTTTGTCACATTTAGGACAATTAGCACCAACTTGTTCTAAAAATGGCTTTGTATTTCGACACTCCGGAAAACCGGGACAAGCTAGGAATTTACCATATCGCCCCATCTTAATAACCATATTGCGTCCGCAATTCTCACAAAGCTCCTCGGACACCTGATCCTCAATTTTCACCTTACCAATTCGTTCCTCGGCCAGAGCAAGAGTCTCGGAGAAAGGCAGATAATATTCTTGGACAACAGACTTCCAGGAAACCCTTCCTTCTTCAATAAGATCGAGTTTATCCTCCAAATTCGCCGTAAACTCCAGGTTTACGATACCCGGAAAATGCTCTTTAAGAAGAGAAATAACGATGTCTCCCAGTTCCGTTGGAATCAATTGTTTTTCTTCTTTGACAACGTAACCTCTCGTTTGAATAGTTTCAATCGTAGGCGCATAGGTGCTTGGCCTTCCAATGCCTTCCTCTTCTAACTTCCGCACTAAGGAAGCCTCAGTATAGCGCGGCGGCGGCTCTGTAAAATGTTGTTTTTCTTGCAATTGGATAAGTTTAAGCGGTTCACCCGGCAAAACAGAAAAAGTTAACGAACTTTGTTCATCATCTGATACGTCTTCCTCATCTTTTCCTTCTTCATAAACCGCTAAAAAGCCCGGAAAACGGATCGTTGAGGTGTTAGCCCGAAAAAGATTATCCCCCGCCATGATATCGACGGTCAAAGTATCCATAATAGCTGCACTCATTTGACTGGCAATAAACCGTTCCCAGATCAAACGGTACAGACGTAATTGATCCCGTGACAAAATCCCCTTTACCGATTCAGGAGACCGCAGCGGAAGGGTAGGCCGAATCGCTTCATGGGCCTCCTGAGAACGTCCCTTATTCGTAAACTGACGAGGTTCCGAGGGATAATAATCATTTCCATAATGAGCTAAGATCCACTCTTTCGCTTCGGTTTGAGCAATTTCAGCCACTTTAACAGAGTCAGTACGCATATAAGTAATAAGTCCGATAGTGCCTTCCTTACCTAAGTCAAGACCTTCATATAGCTGTTGAGCTAACATCATAGTACGTTTCGGTGAAAAGCTAAGTTTTCGATGTGCTTCTTGCTGTAAGCTGCTCGTCGTGAAAGGAGGTGCGGGCTGCTTTTTCTTTTCTTTAGCACGAACATCTGAAACGTTAAACTCTTTCCCCTTAATATCATCTAGAATTATTTCCATTTCAGCTTTGGAGGAGATAGATATTTTCTTGTCCGCTTTTTTTAATAGTTTTGCCCCAAATCTACCGCCCTTAGACTCAAGATTCGCAGTTAAACTCCAGTATTCTTCTGACACAAAAGAGCGAATTTGTTCCTCCCGATCCTCGATGAGACGAACAGCTACAGATTGGACTCGGCCGGCACTTAAACCCTTTTTAATTTTTCTCCAGAGCAAAGGACTTAATTGATAACCCACTAATCTATCTAAAACCCGGCGAGCCTGTTGGGCATCCACTCGATCCATATCAAGTTCACGAGGGTGTTTTATGGCTGCCTGAATTGCAGACTTGGTAATTTCATGAAATTCAATACGATTTTTCTCTCCTTGCGTCAGACCTAACAAGAAAGAAAGATGCCAGGCAATTGCTTCCCCTTCACGATCCGGGTCAGAAGCGAGAAAAATTTTATCAGCGCCTTTAGCAGCTGAGCGCAAATCTTTAATTAAATCTCCGCGGCCACGAATAGCAATATATTTCGGCTCAAAATCATGATCTAAATCAACTCCTAACTGACTTTTAGGCAAATCCCGCAAATGTCCCATTGAAGCTTTTACGGTATAGCGATTTCCTAAAAATTTGCTGATTGATTTAGCTTTGGCTGGAGATTCTACTATTACAAGCGTTTTCGACATAATTTCACCTCAAATAAACTTAAGAACCTTGCAGGTTTGTTTTCCGGACGATCAACTTGCCTATATTTTCTTATTGATTTACTGGTTTTGAAATTTATTAAATAATTATTAATACAGAAATTTCTAAATAAAGTGCCTAAAGGATGACTCACATCAAGATATAATTTGTGCCGGTAAAACTAATGCCTATCTTAACGCCTTTTTGGTCGTATGTCTAGCACTCACGAACTAATACATAATTTTGTCCCGGTAATTGCTTGATTTTTCCTTGTAATTGTAATTCCAACAAAGCCAGTGACAGCGAAGCTACCGATAACGACGAGTGTAACGCTAGTTGGTCAATATGGAGGGGAACGTCACTTAGTTGTTGAAGAATAGCTCTCTGATCGTCCGTTTCAGGAAATCTCTCTCCTTGATACGTTTGCTGTTCAGACAGAACGTTCTTTACAGCCTTTACTTCCAGTGAGGAAAAACATTCATTCCAAATATCTTCAATTCCTTCGGCGATTTTAGCTCCCTGGCGTAATAAAATGTGTGGGCCGCGACTTTGCGGACTGAAAATTGGTCCAGGGACTGCGAAAACCTCCCGTCCTTGTTCTAAAGCAAAATCAACAGTAATCATTGCTCCGCTTCTTTCAGCAGCCTCAACTACTATAACACCTTGAGAAGATCCGCTAATTAACCGATTCCGTGCGGGAAAGTTTGCAGCAAGGGGTGGTGTTCCGGGAGGAAACTCGCTGATCAAAGCACCTCTATCTAAGATTTCCTTAGCTAAATGATAATTTTCCCGCGGATAAATCTGATCTAAACCACATCCCAAAAAAGCCCAGGTAATTCCATATCCTTCCACTGACCCTTGATGAGCCGCCGTATCAATACCGCGTGCAAGTCCGCTTACAACAACAAGACCTTGAGCTGCCGCATCACGAGCTAACATACGTGCTGCAGATTTTCCGTAAGCAGTTGCCTGCCTTGATCCGACAATTGCTATGACCGCCGAATTGCTTTCAAGGTTTCCCTGATAATAGAGAAGGGGCGGAATATCGGTTAATTCAAGTAAAAGAGGAGGATAATTACAATCCTTGGGGGTAACGACCTTAATGTTCCGAGACTTAAGGTCTGCCCCTATTTTCCAAGGATCGATTCTTTTTCGTTCCTTCAGTACTTCAGCAACCCACTTCCCTCGAGGGGCAATCTTTAGATAATCCTTATGGCTGGCCTCCCACGCCTGCACAGCGCTTCCGAAGTAAGCAATAAGTAAACGCAGATGCTGACTCCCAACACCTTTTATTGTCCGAAATGCCGCCCGAAATAATTTCTCGTTATCTATTTCTTCCATCCTATGCCCCCCTTGCCCATCTTTTCGGGGCAAAAGGAGCCATCTCCTGCCTAAAACATTGTTGAATTTTTCGAGATTAAGTAAAATAATGTGGAATCCCTCAAACTTACGCTCCTTTAGCCCGTCGGACAGGTCGTTTCCTGGGGGTCAGGGTAGTTTTAGGATGGTGCTGCTCCTGTTCATTAGGAGCGACATCATCATGATTTGAATTTTTTATTGTTTCCGCTTCTTCTATTTTTTCCTTTTCTTGCTCCGTTAAGGCAATGCTGGCCCGCAGCGCTTCCATTAAATCTACAACCTGACCACCTTTGGCCGGAGCTTCTACCTTAAAGCTTTCTCCTGCAGCCTTACTTTCGATCATCTCCGCCACCTGTTCATGTACTTCATCTCTGTATTTTTCCGGTTCAAATGGACGTGCTAGATTATCGATTAATTGTCGGGCCATAGTTAATTCAGTTTCTGTTGGAACAATTCGGCCCCAAGCTGCCTCCATATGTCGAATTTCCTGCGGATAATGCATGGTCTCTAAAACCAGCCCTTCTTCAAAAACGCGCAGGCAAGCTAAGTGCTGCTTCGATCGCATGGTAACCCGAGCCAAAGCTGCTTTCCCGCTTTCTTCCATAGCTTGACACAACAAACGATAGGCTTTTTGAGCAGTCTCTTCAGGAGACAAATAATATGATTTATCATAATAGATCGGATCAATTTCACTCAAGTTAATGAAATCAAGAATCTCGATGGATCGACTCGTAGGCTGTTCAAGGGCAGATAGTTCTTCTTCATCCATAATTACATAGCGATCTTTCTCATATTCATATCCTTTGACCAAATCAGCCATTTCAACTTCCCTATCACAGTAAGGACATTTTTTAATTGAACGGATTCTATGCTGACAGTCTTTATGCAAATAATTAAATTTAAACTCTTGTGATTCTGTTGCAGCATGCATTTTTACCGGAACATTTACAAGGCCAAAACTGATTGAGCCTTTCCATAACGTATGCATAAGCTCACCTCTTCAAATATAGTGTGAACCATAAGGAATGGATTAATGCAATTCAACGATTAAACCCAAATCATAGCAAAATGCACACTAATACCCAATAACCATCATGGCTGTTTACTCTGGAGATATAACAGCGAAACTGTTAATATTTTCAGCAAAATTATAAGGCAGTCCGCCGAAGCCCCGATGTTCAGCTTCAGCTGAACAAGTTAACCCAGGATTAAGATAACCATTCCCGGCCCCGAAGACACTTGTAACCTCTTCAGATATAAAAATAAAACTTTGTTCCTCCCGAACAAAGTTTTATAAATACCAATTTCTTTAATTCCCAGAATAGGTCTCCTAAGGTAGTGACTTGTCTAAATCATAGAGCTTAGCCCTTTTAGCCTGGCAACAATCGCACTGGCAAGAACGGCATAGTCTTCAGTTGGCAGCATTAAAGATGCTGAAGAATCAAATAGAATATTCCCCGAAGCTGGAAATTCATCATCCCCCCTCCATAGTATCAACGTAACCGGTACGCGCGGAAAAGCCCTGATAGTCACTCCCACGTCTCCGAGGCTATTAGCATACCCTCCTAAATGACTGACCACTGCTTTTAGTTTATCCGGCTTATCCCCGAAGAATCTGACCAATGGATCAATGGCCCGGTGAGTAAAGGGCTGGATATAGATGCTCCCTCCGGGTAGTTCCTTAAAGGATATTAATTTTCCAGTCTCTTCAACCTCAGCAATATTTTCCAGGTAATGAAGGATTAATATTTGCGTTGGTATAGATAGTTCCTTTTCGAAGGAATTAACAGTTTTAAAAATTCCGCTGGGATAATCCAAAATGTATTGACCGCCCAGAAAATCAATGGAAAGGGCATTACCCACAAGAGGATACCTTGAATAGTGCGATATAACTTCTAAAGAATTTGCTCTAAACTTTTCCAACGCTAACTCCTGAGCTGCCGTATAATTAACCATACTCCTCTCCTTCTTTCTGCCTGCTGTTATTTTTATTCTTAATTATATCTTTTTTCCATTTAGAAGCCAACGAAATATAAGTTCTGCATTAATCAAGGAAGGACAAGTTTCAAAACCAATTTAGTTCCAAATTATTGAACCGGAGTAAATTTTTTAGTACATAGCTTTTCCTTATAATCATATACTAACAATGCTTTCATCAGAAACAGCATATTGAAAGAAACTACCATTTGAAGGGAGGATTCCACATGTCAAGACGACGCAGCAGCATGATGTCAAATGAGTTAAAAGAGCAAATTGCTCAAGAGTTAGGATTTGCTGGGACCCTTCATCAAGAAGGTTTTGGAGGAGTTTCTTCAAGGGACTGTGGAAATATGGTGAAAATGGCTATTGAATTAGCCGAGCGCAACCTTCCAGGGAACAGAATGTCATAAAAAACAGTTAACTTAATGAATTCCTTTGTTAAGAGCCGAGCATTTGCTCGGCTCTTCTAATTTGGACAGATTGGAGTTGCCGATTCCATATCCTTATTCTTTATTGATTTCCTTATTATGAGCCATCGTAATATAGCACAAACTATAACCTAAAATAGAAAATACAGAAGCTGTAAGAAAAAAATCAAAACTCATAGTGGTCAACCTTTCTATTATCATATTTAACAACTAGCAGTATTCTCTTTTGCTCCGTTACGGTGATGTTAGATCATACTTCTGAGCACCATTTGCCGCAAAAGCTTTCTCCCAATTATCAACATAAGATCCCGTAGCCCATTCAGCCATGACAACCGCCTCTCCTTCTTTCAAATTCAATTTCGTCAAAGGTTCGCTTCCTAACTGATCATTCGTAATTCCGTAAACATAGAGCTTGGCTTTAGTCTTAATTAAAGCGATATCTCGATTTGGTGAAGTAAATGCATCCATAGCATCTGGGACTCGGTCTTTGATATTTTGCCAGCTAAGACATAGCGTGTCATAAGAAACCATTTTGGCAGGAGGAATTAAATTCACATTATAATCCAGATAGCGGGGTGTATTCCCATCTTCATAGTTAATTCTTCCCTGAAGATACCAATGTCCATTTTTACGCAAAAGCCCAAAATTCTCCTCTCTGTCGTCATTATCCGTCGAGGAAATTCCCTTATTTCTTAACGATTGGATGGCTTGAGCCCTGGCATTGTTATAAACAACAGATCCGCTATTTTCCAGTAAGTCAGATATCTTAACTCCCTCTTGGGCTGAAATTTTATCCACAGGTAATACCTGCAATTGATCGACGCCATCAACTTTATTTTCGATAGCTACATAATCATTCCCAACATAATCAATAATTCTTTGATGTACCTTTCCAGGGATATCATGTTGAATAATTCCCATAGTTTTTGTTTCAATTCCGGAAATTTTAGTTGAAACGTCACGCGCTGATAATTCGTCCTCTTTTATAGACCCGGTCGACACATTATGGACCTGGAGAAACCAGAATCCACTACTCCGCGGAAAAAATATGTCTTTCTCCATTAACAGGGGATGGAGTTTTCCATTGCTTGCTGCTATCCAAAACGTCTGATAGGCATTACCATCATTTCCAGGAGTTTTTAGTCCCAGCAAAATACCTGACGTTGCAGGTTTGCCCTTTTGATTTTTATTTACGCCATCAAGATCGGCAGCAGTTAAGGAGCTATCTACTTGATCCGATACCCTTTTTAGCAGCAATACCTTGTTCTCGGCGAAGGCGATAAGCTTGGAATCATCGACCCTGATAAATTCACCCAAAAAGTTTTCAGAAGTTGATACGGTGGTTACTTCAATTACCGTATTATTCGGCACTAAACTACTTGAGAGCATCAAGTATTTCGTCATTAAATAATCTGTAGAATTGACCTTTTTTATTTTATAAGAAGGCTGGTTCCATACATAATTTCCGAGCATAGCTGCTCCCCGGGTAAACTGGGCAGTATTCCCAATCCATATCTGATCATCAGCTCCGCTGTGTCTGCTGCTGCTCAAGTCCTGAATCACAACCCATTTTCCTTCCAAAGGGCAGACATTACCGACAGGCGGAACAATTTTTCCCGCAGTAGTCCAGGAAAGTTTAGTACATCCGCCAAGCAGAAAAATAATAGCCACCATTATCAAAAGCCTGACAATCCTAGCCATCAAGAATCACCCCTTTGGGCAAGATGATAACAACATCAGTTCCTTGATCTAACACACTATTAATCTCTAATCTGCCGCCAATTAAATTGACAATCTCCTCGCATATTGATAAACCAATCCCATTTTTAGAACATGAGCTTTTCCCTTTATAAAATTTTTCTTTAACCATAGGTAATTCATCCGCCCTAATTCCACATCCATTATCAGAAATTATAATCATAATCACTTCTTCCTGAATCTTTGCCTGAAAGGTAATCGACCCACCAGGAGACGTGAAATTAAAGGCATTATCTAATATATTAATAAACAACTGTTTCAAGCGATCAGCATCTGACATGATTAGCGGCAAATTCCGGGGATATTGGAGGCTAAAATTAACATTTTCCCGGACTGCCCTGGGCGTTAATTGTTTGTGAATATATTCCATAAGATTTCCCAGGTTTATTTCTCCATTTTGGAGTTTAATTCTGCCGGATATAAACTTAGAGAAATCCAAAAGTTCTTCTACCATATGAGTTAAGCGTTCACTCTCTTTAGCAATGATGCCTAGCCCATCATTGAGCATATCTTTATGCTGAAATTGTTCATTTTGAAGCGTTATGGCCCAACCCATAATTGAGGTCAGCGGCGTACGAAGTTCATGGGACACCGAAGAAATAAAGTCGTTCTTAAGTTGTTCTTTTTTGACGATTTCATCAGCCATGTAGTTTAGTGTATCGGAAAGCTTGCCAATCTCATCTTGATGTGTTTTTTTACTGCGAGCTTGAAAGTTTCCGGCGGCCATCTCTTGAGCCGCTTCAGTCACTTCCTGCAAAGGGACAATTATTGTATTTGCCAGAAAGATACTGATTAATCCGACAATAACAACAACTACGACGCCAATGGCAATAAAAATAACAGCAGTATTTTGAATATCTTCATCGACTGCACTTAAAGAGCTGATAAAGCGCAGGGCACCAACGATCTGATCTTTGGCTTTTAAAGGATAGGCGACAGCCATAACTTTTTGCCCACTAAGAGTCCCAATCCATTTTCCCGTCTTGCCCATCAGGGCATCTTTTATATCGTTATAAGCAGCTTTCTCAGAAGGGATTGTTCCTTGTGAGTCCATGACAATATTTCCGTCCTTGTCAACAATCTCTACTTCTGCATTACTTTGATTCCAAAAAGCATCGACATTATACAGGACATTTTCTTTGAGCGAAGTATCTGAAAAATATTTGGCATATAAATCGGCTGAAATTTTTATCTGATTGGTAAGACTTCCTTCTAAACTGCCATAATAATTGCGACGAACTGTATAAATAAGAAGCAATTCCAAAATTGTGACTGTGATAATAATAACAATCATGAAATTAGCTGTAAGCCTCGCTCTTATACCTCTCATCCTTAAGACTCCTGCTGCCAACGATACCCTGAACCCCAAACTGTCCTGATATATTTAGGTTGAGAAGGATTATCTTCTATTTTCTCCCGCAAGCGCCTGATATGCACATCCAGTGTTTTAGTATCGCCAAAATAATCTTCTCCCCAGACAGCATTCAGCATCTCATTTCGTTTAAGTGCTCTTTCTGGGTTTTCCATAAATATTTTCAGCAAAGCAAATTCAGTCGGGGTCAACTCGATTTCCGTCTGCAGTTTGAAAAATTTGTTTGAAGTTATATCCAAACACAAATCTCCACAGCTGAGGATTTGTTTTGTCTCTCTAGGCCCCACACTTCGCCGCAGCACCGCCTTAATACGGGCAATTAATTCAAAGGGATTAAATGGTTTAACCATATAATCATCTGCGCCTAATTCCAAACCTAAGATTTTATCTGTATCCTGACCTTTAGCTGTCAGCATAATAACCAATGTTTCCGGCATGGATTGACGAATTTTTTGGCAGACTTCCAGACCACTAATACCGGGCAGCATGAGATCAAGCACGACAACGTCGGGAATAAACATCTTAAGTTTCGACAGAGCTTCTTCACCTGTAATTGCCTCTTCCACTTGATATCCCGCCGCAAATAAATTCAGAGTTATAAAGCGCCTGATTGATTCTTCATCTTCAACAACCAGTATTCTTGTTTTTTTCTCCTTCATCAGACCACTCCATCTCATCGAGTTTCTAAGGTTAAACCTGCCCCTTTATTGTAAACCAAGTTATACCGCCTAGGGTAATCATTTTAAACTTCTTCATTTCTTGAGCTTAACATGTCTTAATCGGGATATTTATACAATACACTTTTTTGTCCTTTTCTTTTTTACAAAGTTCTTAAAAAAGTTACAAAAAGATTAAGAAAGACAAAAAACGGGAATTCCCCTCGCTTTTTGTCTTTCTTTCAATTCAGGATCTTTAATTCAACCTAAACTTAAACCCGTTTCTTTAATCCTAGAGACCGCTGTTAAGATCATAGTTCTAGATCAATTAATTTGTGTGCGAGCACATCTATAAGCCCAAAATCTGTCAGGCCTAATTTAGGAACTGTTGGTAAGGAAATAAAGCATAAGGTCATAAACGGAGAAGGTAATGTACATCCTAATTGCCGAGCTGCCTTATTTACCTCTTCAAGCTCCCTGAGCACAACTTCGGCCGGTTTTTCACTCATTAAACCGCCAATTGGCAATTCCATCTTTCCAATAACCTCTCCATTATGAACAGCGGCCATCCCGCCTTGCAGCTTGTAAATCATGTTTACTGCACAGGTCATATCCTTATCATTTGTCCCCACACAGACGATATTATGATGGTCATGAGACATGGAGGTAGCTAAAGCTCCTTGCTTCAGCTGAAACCCCTTTACGAAGCCAATCCCAACCCCTCCTGTCTTACCATAGCGTTCAACAATGGCAAGCTTTAAAACATCTTTTTCAAGGTTATTTACAATTTGACCCTTAACGACAGATAATTCCTCGATATCCCATTCGTTAATAATTTGATCATTATAGATTCGAATCACATTTACCCGCGTGTTTGGCCCTTGTCTTTGGGCAGGTATGTGAAAGGAATCTTCAATAATAGGTTTTCGGAGTTTAACAGTCTCTTTGATCCACTCAGGATAACATCCCTGGTTGGTTTCCTTCACAAGCCGGCCGTTCTCAGCAACAATTTTTCCTTCATATATAACCTTGACAGGAGTAATATCCGACAATTCTTTGACGAGAAGTATATCCGCCAATCTCCCAGGGGTAATACTCCCGATCTCATCCTCTAAGCGGAAATGTCTTGCGGGATTCAAGGTTGCCATTTGGATAGCTTGCATTGGTCTCATTCCCAGTGAAATTGCTTTATTGACATTGTAGTTAATATGACCTTCGTTACGAATATCAATGACATGCTTATCATCGGTGCAGAATATTAAATGTTCAGAGCTCAATTCCTGCCTGATAACCCCGCGAATAAGTTCTTCAACATTACGTTCTGTGCTGCCTTCCCGAATCATCACCGTCATCCCTAACTGCACTCTCTCCAGAAGTTGTTGGAAAGTCACACATTCATGGTCATCAGACATGCCCGCACTGGCGTAGGCGTTGAGCTCCTGACCGGAACGACCAATAGCATGTCCGTTAACAATCTTCCGGCGGCCCAGGGCCGCAGCAATTTTTTGCAGATACTCATCTTGGATAAAAAGTACCTTCGAGGGATCAAGTTCGCCTAAACTAATACTTTCGCTCCAGTTTAACAATTCTTCGACTTCGCTCAGCCCTAAAACCCCTCCGGTCGTCTCTAAGCCCGGCGCTGTGGGGACACGGGAAGAAACCTGAATATAGGTTCGATAAGGAAGGCTCGCAATCGAATTTAATAAAGTTTTGACCCCTTCAATCCCCGCAACATTGGCTATCTCCATAAGATCAGCCATCAGGGTTGTCGTACCTTGTGGTACAAGAACTTCGGCCAGGGACTCCGGTGAGAGCAATGTAGTTTCAAAATGCATATGTCCGTCAATTAAACCCGGTATGGCATACATCCCCTGGCAATTGAGAGTTTCTTTGGCTGTTAAACTTGCTTGAGGATCAATAGATACAATCCGTTTTCCCTTAATATAGATATTCGTGGGATAAATCTGTGAGGAATAAACATTGACCAGATTAACATTATCCAGCTTCAGATCACAATCCTGAATTTTCAAACCCGCTTCAAGCACTGTTTTAATATCTTCGTAAGTTCGCATAGCTATCACCCCTAGTAAGAATACAAAGTAAGAGCCAACTTTTTTCGCGTTGGCTCCCTAAAATCAAATTCGTTATTCGCTATAGATAAGTACGAATTTGTATTCAATCATAAGACTCCCAGTTCCACACTAACGTTCCTCACGCGAGTAAGGAATTCCTAGAGCAGCCGGTGTCCCTGAACGCCTGGTTTTCGTTTCCCTCGTTGTGATTACCAAAACAATAAACGTAAAAATATAAGGAAGCATTTGCAAAAAATAAGACGGAATCATCACTCCTAAGGCCTGAAGATGTAAGCCCAGTGAAGCAATGACACCAAACAGCCAGGCTCCCAGCAAAGCGCGGGCAGGATCCCAGACGGCAAAAATAACAAGGGCTACGGCAATCCAGCCACGGCCTGCCGACATATTTTCAACCCAAGAAGGAGAATAAGCCAGGGATAGATAAGCTCCCCCGGCGCCTGCAAACATGCCGCCCCCTATGACCGCCGCATAGCGAACCAGAAAAATGTTATGTCCCAAGGCATCGACAGCCGACGGATTTTCCCCGGCTGCTCTAAGAAGAAGGCCTGCCTTTGTTTTATAAAAAACAAACCAAAGGACAATAACAAGTATCACGCTTAGGTAAACCATAAGATCCTGATTGAAGAGGATTTTGCCGATGATAGGAATTTGAGAGAGACCCGGAAGAGGAACGGTTTTAAATGTTGACGTTGGCGGAATTCCGACTAACGTACGACCTAAGTAAGCCGATAAGCCTGTACCAAAAATCGTCAAAGCCAAACCGCTCGCCACCTGATTGGCCCGAAAAGCAATGGTTATTACTGCATGAATTAGGGCCATAAGCCCGCCGGCAACGATAGCCACTAGTAAACCCAGCCATTTATTCTGGGAAAACGTTCCCACGTAAAAAGCACTTACTGCCCCCACGAGCATCATGCCTTCGACCCCCAGATTCAAAATGCCGGCACGCTCTGTGATAACTTCTCCAAGAGAAGCATATAAAATCGGAGTGCCTGCAACAACCCCGGAGGCAAGGATGGCGATTAAATAATTCAGATTCATACCATCATGCCTTCTTTCTTACCAAACGGTAATTATTAAACATTTCGCCTGCCAGTACGAAGAATAGAATCGAGCCTTGAAACATGGAAACCATGCTTGAAGGAAAACCGGAGGTCTGCAAACTATAGCCGCCTACAAGCAATCCGCCCATTAAAAAGGATACAAGGAGGATACTGATGGGGTTCAGACGGGCCAGCAGGGCAATGAGTATGGCGGTATAACCGTAGCCCGGAGAAATAGTCTGCTGTAAGCGGTGAAGAACACCTGATACCTCAGCCATCCCAGCAATTCCCGATATAGACCCGCTCAAAAACATAACCAATAAGACATTTTTAATATAGCTCATACCTGCATAATCAGCAGCTTTGCGGCTGGAACCGCTGACACGTATCTCATAACCCCATTTAGAATGCTTAAGAATAAAAAATAGAATAACTGCAATAATAAACATCAAAAAAAGCGCATAACTAATTCGAGTGTTCCCGAAAACCGGAATTGTTCCATTGTCTGAAAACGGCTTTGTCAGAGGAAAGTTATTTCCTTTTGGATCCTTCCAAGGGCCATATACAAGATAAGCAATCCAAAGGTAAGCCACATAGTTAAGTAAAAGAGAACTAATTGTTTCATTAACATTCCAAAAGGCCTTCGGCAGGGCCGGAATCAAAGCCCAAAGTCCCCCACAAATTAACCCTGCGAGTAACATCAGGGGCAGGAGTACCAGTTTAGGCAAACCGGAAAAGAAGAGAGCAAAATAGGTTGCCCCAAAAGCACCCATATAAAATTGGCCTTCTGCTCCGATATTCCATAATTGCATCCGGAAAGCCAGAGAAACCCCTAAGGAGCACAAGGCAAGAGGAATCATTTCCACGATCGTTTCACTTAAGCCGTAGATAGAACCTACAGAGGATTGCACGATCTCAGTGTAAAGTTCCAAAGGGTTTTTCCCGGTGAGCAGCACAAAGAGACCCGCAAAGATTAAACCCAGGATGATGGAAGTTACAGAGATGACAACCTTCTTTAACCCAGAGCTTGTATTTGTTTTCTTTATCTCCCAGCTTCCTAAAAGTTTACGCTTCATGAAGATCTACCTTTCTTTTGCCGGCCATCATCAGGCCTATTTCTTCACGCGATGTCTCGTTCGGCTTAACGACACCCATGATTTCTCCGCCGTGCATTACGATGATGCGGTCCGTCATGGAAAGGATGTCTTCCAAGTCTTCCGAGATAAGAAGTACAGTTATGCCCTTCTCACTCTCTCCAATAAGCAAACGTCTTACATAATCCGTAGCACCAATGTCCAGACCGCGCATGGGATAAACAGCAATAATTAATTTAGGATTGGACTCAATTTCCCGTGCCAAAAGAAGCTTCTGAATATTCCCTCCCGACATCATTTTTACGGGATTGGACATACTCGCCAGCCGAACATCAAATTTCTCAATCAATTGCTCAGAATCATGTTTGACTTTATCCCAGGAAATAAAGGGTCCAGGATACTTGCGGTAACTTTTAAGCGCAACATTTTCATAAGCGTTAAGCTCGGTTACAAGGCCGGTCGTCATACGATCCTCCGGTACATAGCTAATACCGAGGTTAATCCGCTTTTTACGCCCTGACTTTGTACAATCCTTGCCGCAGAAAGAAATAGCTCCTTGTTTAGCAGAACGCAGACCTGCCACCGTTTCTGCTAGTTCTTTCTGCCCGTTGCCGTCAACACCGGCTATGCCGAGAATTTCTCCTTTATATATATCCATTGAAATATTTTTCAATTTTAATAAACCATTGTCACCTAAGGCTGAAACATTTGCTAAAGTCATAAGTATATCTGTTTTGGCAGACAGCGTCTTCCCGGTTGTGGAAGAAATATTTCTGCCAACCATCATTTTGGCAAGCTCTTTTTCATTTGTTGTTTTCGTTTGAACAGTCCCAATAGATCTCCCGTCTCGGAGAACAGTGATAGAATTGGTGTTTTCCATAACTTCGTTCATCTTGTGAGAGATAATGACAATAGATTTACCGCTTACGGCCATTTTTTGCAGGGTAGTATAGAGCGCCTTGGCTTCTTGAGGTGTCAATACAGCCGTCGGCTCATCAAGAATTAAGAATTCAGCACCTAAAAGCAGTAATTTTATAATTTCCACCCTTTGCTGTTCACCGACCGAAAGCTGCCAGATTTTCGCTTTGGGATCGATAGAAAGTCCAAAGGCTTCCGATTGCCCAATAATTTGCCTTTCGATCTCTTTGAGGTTGTAAATTTGTTTCAGTTCTTTAATGCTGAGCATAATATTTTCAGCGACGGTAAAGGGCTGAACAAGTTTAAAATGCTGATGTACCATGCCTATACCCTTTTTAACAGCATCTTTGGGCGAAGAAAATTCAACCCTCTTGCCCTCAATAAATATTTCGCCCCCGTCGGGTCGATACAATCCAGTGAGCACGCTCATTAACGTACTCTTCCCCGCTCCATTTTCACCCAAGAGTGCATGAATTTCGCCTTTGTTAACAACTAATGAAACTTGATCATTAGCAAGGATACCCGGAAATTCTTTTGTGATTTTGCGCATTTCCACCATGGGCGTATTCCCCATCGATCTCACCCTTTCAACATTATCGCAAACCGGCGAGAAACTCGCCGGTTTGCGGATAACATCATTCTTCTGTTCTAGCCGGTTAAGATTTGGGAATTGATCCCACAACGCCTTTGACAAACCAGTTGATGGAAAGGAGCATCTCATCTGTGGCTTTATCACCGTCTTTAATCTTGAGGTTACCGTTTTGATCGTAAACCGGTCCTGTGAAAGGAACAAATTTACCATCGATAATATCTTGTCGTTTAGCATTAACAATTGCTTGGAAATCTTTATCGACTTTGGAGCTAAAGGGTGTAATATCAATAACACCGCCGTCTTTGATTCCGCCGAAATATTGGGTTGGTTTCCAGGTTTTATTCATAACTTCTTTGACTACTTGAACAAAGTACGGACCCCAATTGGAAACGTCACCGACGAGGATAGAATTAGGGGCAAACTTCGACATATCTGAATCGTGGCCAATGGCCAGCACACCTCTATCCTGAGCTGTTTGAGCAAAGGATGGCGAGTCTACGTGCATAGCAAGAACGTCAGCGCCGGCATCAATCAAACTATTGGCCGCTGTTTTTTCTGTTGCGGGATCGTTCCAGGAATTTGTCCAGACTACTTTAACTTGAACTTTAGGGTTTACCGATTGGGCGCCAAGAGTAAAGGCATCGATATTACGGATGACTTCAGGTGTACCAAACGGTGCCAGGAAGCCAAGAATATTGCTCTTTGTATATTTTCCGGCAACCATACCGGTCAGATAGCGGGCTTGATAGTCACGATTGAAATATGTGCCTAAATTGGCAGTTGTTTTATAACCACTGCAATGTTCGAAGACGACATTCGGGAATTTTTTGGATACATCTTTCATGTAATCCATGTAGCCATAGCTGGTACCGAAAATAATATTGTAACCCTTTTGAGCAAGATCTGTGAAAGTACGTTCACAGTCAGCAGTTTCCGGAATGTTTTCAACATAGGTTGTCTCAACATTCTTCATATGTGACTCCAGGTATTTTCGGCCTTGATCCTGAGCATAAGTATAACCGAAATCGCCCACAGGTCCGACATAAACAAAGGCAACTTTAATTTTTTGACCTGCAGACTGACTGCTGCCTTGATCCGAAGTCGCTGCCGGCTTACTGCTTTGCGAGCAGCCACTAAGCAGCAGGGTCAAGATCATGACAAAGACTAACGTAGAAATACTGATTTTCTTAGATAATTTCATGCTCTTTCCTCCACTAATTATTCTTAAATTACGTTATCAAAATTAATGTCTTTGCATCCCCTCTTCCTGACTTGACAGTCTATATTCACAAAAATACAGCTGCATTGCCCTCTTGCTTCCCGATTTTCGTGAATAGTTTAGACATATCCCTGGACCTGTTTAAATGCTGTATCTAAAAGTGCCATGGCAATGCAACCATATTTATACTGCCAAAACCGACTGTGAATGTGCTAACCTTGTGAAGATTATAGTAAATCCTAAAAAAAATTCGCCAAAAACATACCAATATTTAAGAAATTAATTATGTAAAATTGACCTCTATTTCTTTTGTTTTCCAGATAAACAAAAAAGAGAAGTTATATATCCCAGAAAATACCAGGAATTATAGCTTCTTTGCTACCTAATCTAATACAGCTGCCTAATCTAATACATTAAAGACTAGCTACGAACTAAATTATAATAGGTTTTTCTCCATAGTTCAAGTAGTCTAACCCTACTTGCTTCTCTATTATAGCTTATATTAATTAATTAATTAATTTAGTTGTTAATAAAGAGAGACTGGGAAGTGCATCTAACCATTTAAGATAAAAATTTATAAAAATACCCCTTGTAAACAAAAACGACTTGACTTAGAGTAGACTCTAAGGTTTATTCTAAGGTATGAATAATGTTTATACTGGGGGAGTTATAGATGGAAAAGTCAAAAGTTTATTTTACAAACTTACACACAACAATAAATGAAAACTTACAGCAAAAATTAAACCGTTTAATTAAAACTGCCGGAATGCAGCAAATTGATTTTGACAAAAAATTTACAGCCATAAAAATTCATTTTGGTGAGCCAGGAAATTTGGCCTATTTACGTCCTAATTTCGCCAAAACAGTTGTAGATATTGTCAAAGAACTAGGCGGAAAGCCATTTCTCACAGATTGTAACACCTTGTATGTAGGGGGACGAAAAGACGCACTTGAACATTTGGAATCTGCTTATGTCAACGGCTTTTCTCCTTTTTCTACAGGTTGTCACCTTCTCATTGGTGATGGGCTGAAAGGGACTGATGAAGTTTTAGTTCCTGTTAAGGGCGGCGAATATGTTAAAGAAGCGAAAATTGGTCATGCTATTATGGATGCCGATATCATAATTTCTTTAAATCATTTTAAAGGCCATGAACTTACAGGTTTTGGCGGCGCCTTAAAAAATATTGGTATGGGATGCGGTTCATGGGCAGGTAAAATGGAGATGCACAGTAATGGTAAACCCCATGTTTCGCAAGAACAATGCATTGGCTGCGGGATGTGTATAAAAATTTGTGCTCATAGCGCTAATAGTGTTACTGATCATAAAGCGTCTATCGATCATAACAAGTGTGTTGGCTGTGGTCGTTGTATTGGAGTTTGCCCAACTGGAGCAATTGTAGCAGCTTGGGATGAATCTAATGACATCTTGAATAAGAAAATGGCGGAATATACATGGGCTGTTCTCCATGACCGCCCACATTTCCACATTAGCTTAGTTATCGATGTTTCTCCTTTCTGCGACTGTCATGCCGAAAACGATATCCCGATTGTTCCCAATGTAGGGATGTTTGCCTCCTTTGATCCTATTGCTCTCGATGTTGCTTGCGCTGACGCAGTCAACCGCCAGCCGGTCATGAGTGGAAGTCTGCTCGAAAAAAGCGACCACAATCATAGTGATCATTTTACCGCCGTAAATCCAAGCACCGACTGGAAAGTAGGCATAGACCATGCAGTAAAACTAGGGCTGGGCAGCAAGGCGTATGAATTGATTACACTTTAATTAGAGGAGTCGTATTTGATGGGATATACGATTAGCCAAGTTGCTAAAAAATTTGATCTTACTGCACACACCATTCGCTACTATGACAAAGAAGGTCTTCTGCCCTTTGTCGACCGGAGCAAAACAGGAAATAGGGAATTTTCAGATGATGATCTTGATTGGATAAAACTCATTTGTTGTTTGAAAAACACCGGAATGCCCATTAGGCAAATTAAACAATACATTGAATGGTGCCTTTTAGGGGATGAGACCCTCGAAATTCGCCGGCAAATGTTTATTGACCATCGAAAAGAAGTCCTCAGACAGATGGAGGACTTAAAAGAAAACCTTAAAATGATTGATCATAAACTTAAATGTTACGATAAAAGCTGCAACATTTCACCCAACACCAAACAATTGCACTCGTTGTAAGGCAAATCAGTAATTTGCAGCTTCTAAAACGAAAAGCTTCCTTACTGCTATGATGTATTGAGCAGTCGGGAAGCTTTTTTGATAATTTCGTCCAATGAGGTAAGCACAAGAAGTGGGGGTCTTAAAAACCGGATAAAGGCTACGTCTAACACTATTTGTTAAAATCAGTCAACTGAACTGAAGTGGTATATTGACCTACCTGATTACCTTGTGTGACATAATCAAGTTCCAGATTGAACGTCTGGTTTTTTTCAAACTTAAACGTATCGCGCCCATTTTCATTATTGAGTTCAGAAACATACAAATCGAAATCTGTCAAACCATCTACCCTGTACCCATTATCATTCTGAGGCAAGATTTGATTACCAAGGCTATCAAAAACAGCCATCTTATATCCATCTATTAGGAGATTTTTATTATATATCCATCCCCATTTGAAGGAATTGCCAAATTCAGAATACCGAATCCAGATAGATTTTACAGCTGACGATTGGTTAAAGGGAACAGTCAGATGGAAATGTCCGTCCGGTTGTCCGTCAGCCTTTAAATCATTCGGACTTACTTGATCTTTGTCTAGGCCTATCCACTGAAGAGAGACCGTCGTTAAGGGCGTTGGATCGGCAGGCGCATCTTGCCCCTGTGAGGTTTGACTTTCTGTAGGCATTGTTGAAGCTGTTGTTTTTACTTTAGCGGCACCACATCCCATTAGTGCAAAAATTATCACCATTAAAGCAATGGTTTTCAGGATCTTCATTGGGTTTACCTCTCTAACATTTTGGATTAACAGGTTAAAGTTCAAGACAGCGGAAACAATTTCGGCCTTCCGATTTAGCTTGATATAAAGCTTGATCCGCTTTCTTTAAAAAGATATCTAAGGATTGATTGTAAAGAAAATTAGTTCCCGTTACTCCTAGACTTGCCGTAATTTTAATGTGTTTATTTTCGTAACTTACTATTGTATTTTCAATATTTTTTAAGATCCTGCCGGCAATGATGTTACATTCGCCAAGGTTCGTTTCCGGAAAAAGAATAACAAATTCCTCGCCCCCAAACCGTCCGAAAATGTCGATGGAACGAATGGAGTTTCTGCAGCATTTTACAACTTCAATTAATACCAAATCTCCGGCCTGATGCCCATGTGTATCGTTGATTTGTTTAAAATAATCAAGGTCTATAATGATTAACGATAGAGCATGATTATACCGCTTTGCCTTAACGATTTCACGGGAACTAAGTTCAACAAAATACCTTCTATTATACACACCGGTTAGGGCATCCCTGGAA
The DNA here is from genome assembly GCF_001029285.1 of Desulfosporosinus acididurans. Lineage (GTDB taxonomy): Bacteria > Bacillota > Desulfitobacteriia > Desulfitobacteriales > Desulfitobacteriaceae > Desulfosporosinus > Desulfosporosinus acididurans. The sequence goes on along the minus strand of NZ_LDZY01000012.1, from coordinate 110,350 downwards.
GCTAAATGATTTAGCTCCTGCATCATATTCACATACTTTGTGATATCGGTCAGAGTTACAAGATAACCAACTTGTCTATGATTTACCTCCAATATTCTAACGGTATTTACCCGATAATTACCTTTCGGATCCTCTAAGTCACACTGAGATTCTGCTTCGTTAAGGATTGAATAGACAAGTCCCTTATACCTTCCAAGAACGACTTGCACATCTTTACCTATTACATTCTCTCTCAAATCATTACAGATGACAACTGCGGAAGGATTGAAATCAATAATATTGTAGTTTGTGTCAAGGACAATAATCCCATCATTTGTTAACTCAAAAGCCTTATCTCTTGCTAAAGGTTTAATATTAAGAAAATGATAACGCAAAAAAGCAATAAAAAACAGGATAACTGAAGAAGTAACTGCAAAAGGGCCATAATCTATATCCAAAGGTGAAAGATTTAATAAATCAAGAACGACTGTAACCCACGGAAGTAATGATGCAATCAGCAAAATTGCACCCTGCCGGCGAATAGGGCCAATTGATTTTTTATAAACAGCGTAATACACATAATTGGCGACAATAAAACAGGAAGTTACAAAAAGGGCGTGAACCCAGTACCAAGGACCTTTTTCAATATAGAGTACGGGAAAATAGTAGTTAGAAGTTACTTTGACGCTAAGATAATAGAAATGATTAAGGCTGTTGGTAACGCGAAAAATAAACGTCATGAAAGGAATCATAAAAATACAGAGCTTTTCAATAAGTCCGATGTGTTTGTTATTATATTCAAAAGTAAAAACAAGCCAAAGGGCCGGTAAGAATGGTAAACCAATGTATTCAACAAAATTCCAAAAGCGCATCCTAACCAAGGTATCACTGTACAGTTCCATGGCATATCCAAGGGAATAGAACGTAATGCTTAAGCTAAAAACAGCAAAGTAATTAGTGGCGGGATCACGTTTCCTAAATGAATATATTGCGACCAATAACGTAAAAATGCCAGACGCTAGTAAGAATCCACATAACATGATTCGAAGAATTACCATAACATTTGTCCCCTGCCTAAATTTCACATCACCGACCCGCTTATTAAGACATTATAATTCTACATTAATTTACAGATTAAGCAAACTTTAAAATTTAAACAAAATTTTATAGGTGAACCCGTTTACTCCTATTTTGCGCGGGCCGAAGATTTACAACACAATGTGAACATTGTCTTAAGAAAATGTGAACTGTCATTTGCCTTGAAGGATTCTATTCATTAATAGAGAATACTACCAACAGATTTCTTCACCTTGTATTTACATTGATGCTTCTTTGAGTCAAACTGGAGAGGAGGAGATACCATTTGAAAATTAAGTCGATTAAAATTAAAAGTCAAATTCTTGCTCTAGCTGTCATGGTTGGATTGGGGGCCTGCTCACTTACTAATGGCGTTCCAATTCCCACTGCAACAAATCAGAAGCTGGCGTCTGCTTTCGAGATGTCTAGAAATTTCCAACACAAACGTATGCCAATGCCTTACTTTCAAGAACCACAAAGCGACAATATCACAACTACCCTTCCAGAAAATACCCAAGGATCTGAAAATTGGGCAGGATACATTAATACCCCCAATACCGGAGAGAGCTATAAAAGTGTTTCCGGAAGCTGGACAGTTCCTAGTATCAGTGCAAATCAACCAGATGCAGTAGCAGCTCAGTGGATTGGTTTAGGAGGTGTATCCTCTTCAGATCTCTTGCAAATGGGGACGATTGAAGAAATTGAAAACGGTCAGCCCGTTGCTAAGGTGTTTTGGGAGGAACTGCCCTCTACCGCCCAAAATATCATGACTGTCCCAATTGGCGCCACCATTAGTGCAAGCATAGCCCCCTCCACAGACTCGAGCTCAACATGGACGTTAACTTTCACCATTAACGGTAATACACCGAGCCAAACAATTCCTCCTGTAACATTAAGCTCAGATTATGCACAGGAAATTGGAACTTCGGCTGAGTGGATTAGTGAAGATCCTTCCAATCAGAATGGACAATTATATCCTTTAGCAAATATGGGATCGGTCACCTACCATTCTGCAATGGTAAATGGACAGTCCTTAAAATCCATTGGCAATGTACAGCCTGTTGCCCTCGTTTCACAAAACGGTAATGTGTTAATTGCTCCGTCAGAACTTGGTTCTGATGGCGAATCTTTCTCGACCAATGTTGTAAACTCGGCTACAAGTACTGGAACTGGCCAAGGATATCGTCGAAATCGAAGTCAGAGATTTCCTTCCAGTTGGATTCACATCTCAATCACCCAGGGATCACAAGATGACGGATTTGTCTGGACTTGGGAATTTTAGGCCCTATTAATAACCTGTAACAGACGCACAATTATAACCAGGCATAAATTCATGCCTGGTTTTTACATTAGTTTTATCATAAAATTCTCTAAAGACTTTACCAGCTAATGGTTTAATAATTCATACGTCCTTAACGGATTCGCTGACAAGAAGTCTTAGTTTATATATACTGCTATTTGTATAAATTTCCAAGTGATCCGAAGTTCTTTTAATACTTTTTATTCGGCTGAGACTAGTAACATTACATTCACCATCTTCAAAAAATATGAGTTTGCCTTTCGCCCCGACTTCAATATCCCGAAGCCAAACCTTTCTGCCCCATCTATATCGAGACGATGGCACTTCAGGTAAGAGAAGATCAAAAACACCTTCAATTATTGCAACATCTTCGTTCATTCGCCTACCTCCTACTAGTCAGGATATGCCAAGGCAAACTAACTTTTTATAGTTTAGATAATATGTTAATACTATGTCCATTCTTAACCATCTTTGCTATAATCATTCTACGCTTTTCCTTTATATTCCTTCTAACAATCAAAGAATATTCACCATCTTTCATTACAGCTGCAATATCTCCCTAAGAAGATCACAAACTAAAGGAAACTCTTACTGTCGTTCCCAGGTTGCCTGTCTGAAAATTAATAGTGCCCTTATGCCGAGATACGATGTTTTTACAAATAACTAATCCTAAACCAATTCCCCTTTCCTTCGTGGTCAAGAACGGAGTCCCTAGCTGATTTAAAATTTCCGGAATTATGCCGGAGCCGTTATCCTGAATTTGCAAAACTAATGATTTATTTGAGGATGTTGTAGTTATTGTAACCATCCCCCCTTTTGTTATCGAGTCTAAGGCGTTATCAACTAGATTCCTAATCAATTCTTTAATTTCATGTTCATCTAAAAAAATATTCGGAATTTCCTCTAGATAACATTTAATTGTTTTATTTTGCTCCTTAACCGTGGCTTGAATTGACGGTATCATCGTTCCTAATAGTTGATTAAGGTTTTTAAGTTCTAAATTTAGAACCTTTTCATTTGAGGCGAGAATTAGTTGGCTCAGAATGTAGTCAGCGCGGTTAAGTTCCTGAAGCATTAGAGCACAATGTTCAGCGAACTTATCTTGAGTTAGCTTTTGACAAATTGCTAGCTGGAGAAATCCATGAACGCCCGTGATTGAATTTCTAATTTCATGGGCTAAACCTGATGCAATCTTGCCAAGTATTGTTAAGTCTTCTCTGTTAAGAGAATTCATCTCTAAACACTTAAGTTCTGAAATATTTCGAATAATACTGACCAAAAGTTTTTCAAATTTGATCATAATTTGATGAGAGTTTACTTCAACCGAAAAGCATTCTCCATTTCTTCTGACATGATAGGTTTGAAAAGTTATCCCTTTTTCAATTGCTTCTTGCAGCTGAACATTAACAAACCCCTTCGTCTCCTCTGCTCTAAGGTCGTGAACTCTCATGGAGCATAACTCTTTGTGAGTATAGCCATATGCTTCTAAGGCAGCCCTATTAGCTTCAAGAATTTGTCCTTCTAAATTAATGATTAATAAGCTGTCATGAAAATGGTCAAAGAGCTTGCGATAGTTTTTAAGCGAATGATTATATTGTTCACTATCATTTTTATCGATAAAACCATGGGATTTAAAAAGGAACTTTGATTTAATCATATTGTTTTCCGGATAAATATACGATGAGCAATCGACAAGTTTATTTTGATTTTCCATCATTAAAATCATTCCTTTCTAAACTATAAACTTATCGAAATTTTTTCTAATCTAAGCTAAGAAACTCAGCACCCTCCCTTTTAGGCAGAAATTTGTCGAGGTTATGGAATAACTCTTAATTACAATTAATAACTATAAAAAGGTACTTCTTCAAGACAACCCTATTTTCCTCTTCCGGGCGGAAAATTTTTATAATTCTTACTTTTGGAATCACTTTTTCTTTTTTAAACTTAGCAACAACCGCTTGTATTCTGCATAAAACTTTTCCTATCTTTAAATAAAAGGAAATTGTTTTTATGTGTCGAATTCAGAATTATGTTAATTTTGGGTTTCTTATATTACTAAAGAGAAATAGAGGAGGACTACATTATGCCTGATTTTGGAAATCCGTTTTCCGGCCTTGCAAAAAAAAGCAAACTATCTGAACAAGAATTAATTAGAGCCATTCGCTTCATGATTTCTGCAGAATATGAAGCTATCCAGCTATACATGCAGCTGGCTGAATCCATAGATAATCAATTGGCCATCGACGTCTTAACGGATATTGCTGATGAGGAAAGAGTCCATGCCGGCGAATTTATAAGACTTCTAAAAGAATTGGCTCCAGATGAAGAAAAATTTTATGCACAAGGAGCTCAAGAAGTTGAGGAAGAGATAAAAAAACTCACCAAAAAATAACTCCTCCTGACCAACAACAAATAGCAGTGAGCACACGTCTCACTGCTATTTGTTGTTTTCTGGTAATTACCGTCCATAAGAGTAAATTTGTCCCTTGAGAAATGCGGTAAGGCTCACAAAGATTGATCCTTGAACAACCGCCTTTAATTCGCTATGCGCATCCTTTGGCTTAACAGGCAGCACACTCAGAACAAGTTTCCTCTATTTTTCCTCCAAACAACTTTACACCTTGTTTAGTTAGTTCTTCAACTTTCTCTATAATTGTATCCAGATGTCTAAAAATCTCGTCCGAAAGAACTTCAGCCTGTCGATACAATTCCTGAGCCGAAGACTGCTGTTCTTTATTAACAACGTCAATCACACGTTCACCAAGTTTATGAAATTCATCATGAACAGCATCAATCGCTTCCCACTCATCTTTAACAGCGGGATGGGTTACATTCATTGATCGATAGAAATGACCAAAAGCACACTTAGCTGAATTCGTTTGCAAAGGGTAAACGACCATTTCCTCAACAATACGCTTCAAATTTTTCAGCCATGCATCGTGAGCAATTTTCGCTTTTTGCAGGTTGTCCAAAAACTCATCATTCGTTATAGCATTTACTGTTCCATGCAAAGAACTCATCTGCTTTTTCACAATTTGTGAAAGCTGCTCGTCAATATGAGCAATTTTCTTTGCATAATCTGCGCTTATCATAGCATCTTGGTGAATTACTTGGGTCATTTGGGTAAGCTTTTCTGCTTCTCTACTCGAAACATCCATAGCCTGATTAATTTCCTGCGTTGAAGTTCGAATTCCATCCATGGCCTGAGTTATTAGCTGAACATCTGTGATCGTAGTTTGCAGCATACTAACATCTTGTTCCATAGTACTGGTGATCACTTCAATTTTATGACTCATCTTTTCTGTTAAAGAAATTGTATTATCCATACTTTGTTTGCCCTCTTGAGCTGCTTTCTGGATGCTTTGCATAAAATTCTTCATGCCTTCCAGACTCTTCTTGGTATTGTCGGCAAGTTTTCGTATTTCTTCCGCAACGACTGCAAATCCTCTTCCGTTTTCGCCTGCCCTAGCCGCTTCTATCGAAGCATTTAAAGCCAGTAAATTAGTCTGTTCTGCGATCTCTCCCACTCCATACACAATTTCGTTTACCTTATTGGCCATATCAACTAATTGATCAACCTTTTCGCTCATAATACCAGCATCAACCATAACCTCTTCTTTTAACTGGTTAACCTCTTTTAATTCCTGAAGACTGTTTTGATTACCATTTACTAACTGTACCGATGCTTCAGATAGTTGAGAAAGAGTTTCGGAAGTGTTTTGCACTGTATTATTAACTTCCGACATTCCGGCATTAGTTTCCTCAACAACCGCTAAATTCGATTCACTGAGGACAGACATTTCCTTAGCAAAATCAATCAATTTACTTGAAATATGCGTCATATCAACATCAAAGCTGCTTAAAGATGCGGTAATTGATAAAAGCTCTTTTGTTGAAGCCCCCATTTGTTTTTCATTATCAAAAAGACGCCGAAAATAGTTTAAAAATGATATATGAATTGGATATTCAACCTTTGGTTCCTCCACTTTCAAGCCATTTAACGTTTTTCCCACGTATTTGAGGATATAGTCTGCTTCATAACAAGGTTTTTTGGAGAAAATAGGCAAATGAAACATCTCCCTTTCAATAATTTACTAAATCTGATTAATTCTTTATTTGCATTAATTTTTTAGAATACTCCTTTTCGATTCTACGTAATTCCATGGATTTCCTCTAATATCTGAAAATTTTTTACATAAAAATAACATAACCGGAACGTTTGTGCACGTTCCGGCATTTTAAATCATTGATTGCTCAGCAAATTTTGTAACTTATGAAAATAATGCCAAGAAAAAAATCTAAGACAGTTAGTATTAAGAACGTTGAACTTTATGAAGATCACCTGATACATAACCCTTACGACTCATCGAAAGAAACGCTGCAAGGAGTGCAACAACGCCTCCAATAATCATTACCGTATGATAAGCTGAGAGGGATGCGCTTACTTGTTGGGCAAGCGTTGGTTTTGTTAACCCAGTCAATATTCTATTTTGGCGTGCGTCATAGACTGAAACGGCCAGTGTTGTGCCTACTACCATGCCAACATTACGTACTAGGGCATTTAACCCTCCGGCTGTACCAAGCATATGCCTGGGAACAGCACCCATTACACTGCTGTTATTGGGCGATTGAAACATTCCCGAACCAAGACCCATGAGAATTGTCCCGATCATAATGTACCAAATAGGAGACTGGATATTTAATGTCGCCAGAAAAAACAGGCCCATAGCAATAATTACAAGACCACCGGTTGTTAAAAAAACCGGTCCGATTTTATCCGATAGATATCCGCTTGTTGGAGCAATGATTGCCATTACGACTGGAAAAGTTGCCATCAAAAGTCCAATTTTTTCCGGAGACCAATTGAAAGAGTGCTGGAGAACAAAAGGCATTAACATAGTATTGCAAAACGAAGCCACAAACGACAAGAAACCCGAGATATTGCCAATGGCAAATGGCTTTATTTTATATAGTGATAGATTTATCATTGGCGCTTTAACTTTTTGTTCGATAATAAAAAATGAGATTAGAAGAATGAGGCCGGCTGCAATTCCCAAAAGGATGGGAGCTGAAGACCAACCATAGTCTTCACCATTATTGATTGCAAAAAGGAGAGCAACCATCCCAATCGAAAAGAGGAAAGCGCCATAAAAATCGAAAGGTTCACGCTCTTCAGTTGGTTTATCATCTGGCAGAATGATCTGGGAAGCAATAAAACCAATAATGCCGATAGGAACATTAATGTAGAAAATATATTCCCATCCCACTAAACCTACTATTAATCCCCCCAAGGCCGGACCGGTTAAAGAGCCGAGGGCAACAGTAGTTCCCGTTAATCCGAGTGCTCGTCCGCGTTCATGAGGTGAAAATGCGGCGACAGTAATGGCTTGGGAGTTTGCCATCAGCATTGATGCGCCAAGGGCTTGAAAGACGCGAAAACCGATTAACATAAAAACGTTGGTTGATAGGCCACAAAGTGCTGAACCTACAGTAAAGAGAATAAAACCAATTGAAAAAATGCGTTTTCGGCCTAATATGTCTGCCAATCTTCCAAATATTGGCAAGAGGCTTGATATGGTTAATAAATACCCTGTAACAACCCATTGTAATGTTTCAAGGTCTGTTTTAAAGGCAGTTGAAATTGTAGGTAAAGCAACATTTACAATACTTGAATCAAGCGTAGACATAAATGTACCAACTGATACCGTCAGGAGGATAAACCAGCGAATATTCGGATGTTCTCTTATACTTGCTTCTGCCATGCTAAAACCTCTTTCTTACTTCATTTAAAATTAGATTACCCCAATTACTTTGGTTCTATTTTTTTGTTCCATTTCAGAAGGTTAAAGGATTCCATCCCTACCGAATCTATTGAAAGCAATACCTCCATTTCGGAAAATTATTCATTCTTTATGTATTTACTATAGTTATAATACACTAAAAAGGTATGTTTACAAAATCATACCTTTTTAGTGCGGATAAAGTCTCCTCATGTGAATTGTATATAATATTTTTTACCTCCCGCAAAAATCAGAAAGAGAAGTACCTCTCCTCCTTATACTAAAGAGTAAAGTACTTCCGAGTCATTAAAGGATAAGCACCTTCATCTCAATAACCGGCCTATAAACGCAAGCAAGACTTGTCAGGATAACTAATCGAACCATTTACAGCCAAACCGGTCTGAGCTGGAGGTTTTCTTCGCTTTGAGAAGGTTAAAGCGAAAAATAAGCTGATTGCAGCCATAACAATAAGAACTATAATCTTATCCACCAAATAGGAAAAACCTAAGTTTTTTACGGTAAGCAAACGAAACCCTTCGGCCATCCAAGTGTAAGGCATAAGCCGAACTAATTCATTGATGATCTTCGGTATATGAGTACTGGGCCAAGAATATCCCGAACTTACAAAAATGGGGACTGAAATTAGCATCAGATATCTCGTAACTAATAAAGAGTTGGGAACGTATACGGAAACAACAAAGCCCGCCGAGACGACAATAATGTCAAAAAGCAAGCCCAAGAGAACAATCAGGGCCACCGAACCTTCGATTTTAACATTAACAAAACGCACTGCAACCCACATGACTAAACCATAGTTAAAAAAGTTAGCAATATAATAAGGCAGTGCTTTGCCCAAAAAGATCTTCCATGGCGAAACGGCAGCACTAAGAAATTGAATCCAAGTATTCCGCTCTTTCTCCCGAGTCGCCGTCAAACCAATTCCGAGTAAACCGATCTGCTGAAAAATCATAAGAGCTAAGCCCATATAGATGAAAGTGGCATAACTTAAGGTCGGATTATACCAAATTTCCATGCTGTAGGATACCGTATCCATGACATTCGTGATCTCATGTTTCGTCATACCTAAACCACTAAGGTAAGCAGCAGTATGATCAGCACTGAAGGTATTGAGCACTTGTTGAAAATACTTGCGAGTATTGAACCCATAGATGAGATTAGACCCATCATAAATGGTCAAAATCTGGGTGAGTTGATGCTGAGATAATTTCTGAGAATAATCTTCAGGAATCACAACACCCGCTCGAATCAACCCGGTTTTCATTCCCTTTTCTAAAGCCGCATAAGTAGTCACTTCCGGAATCACTTTAAAATCCGGGGTGTTTTCGAAGGCAGAAACAACATCGCGGCTTTCCTTAGAATGATCAAGATCAACAATCCCAAGAGGGACATGCTGCAGAATACCAGAAACGTAAACGAGACCAAATAACGAGGCGTAGAGGAGCGGTACGAAAAAGATCATCAAGAAAAGAACTCGCTCCTTTAAAATATGCATCATTTCATAATAAGCAATGTTTAAAATCTGCTTCACATCAATCCCCCCTTAGGTAAGAAATTCTCAACCATAAGGCGTAAAGCCGCTACGCTATAGAAAAGAACAGCCATCAATCCTAAAGCCAAATAGTAGTGGCTCATAAATCCCCAGCCCGGATTCTTAAAGGTCAAATAATTCAATCCCTGAAAAAACCAAGTTTGAGGAAGGAACCAAGCCGCATGCTGCACCCACTGCGGCATTGCTTCAAGCGGCCAGGTATAACCAGAAATCACAAAAGCCGGTAAAGCAATAATCATCCCATAGCGTGAAGCATCCACAGCGTTTCGGGAAATACTCGACATCATTGTGCCAAGACTATGCAGAGCAATAATAAAAATCAAGGTGAATGACAATAAATTTAGCCATCCGCAGGCCAGTGGAAGCTTAAAAACGACAAAGGCCAAATAATAAAGCGGGAAAACGATCAGCATAAAAACAGCAATGTGAACCAGAGATTTACAGAAGAAAAGCACTGCTGAGGATATTCCGGAAGTTTTAATTTGAAGCCAGCTGCGCAAACCATTCTCGCCGATAATAGTCATACAGGCAGCGAGAGTCAAACATTGCTGCCAAACATTTAAGGCAAAACCTAAAACTGTAAAATAAGCGTAATTCAACGTTGGGTTAAACCATGCTTCTTCCGGGAAAGCGATGGACTGATAGGCCTCTTGGGCTTGGTTGGCCTGAATTCCCTGGGCAATTAGAGTTTGAATCCCTACTTGGGCCCCAAACGTTCTTGTCACAGTCAAAATAGCACTTGAGGCATTGGTAGCATAGGCCATATTCATACCGTCAATAACTACTGCTACTCTAGTTTGGCGATGTAAGGCAACGTTTTTGCCAAAGTTATCGGGAATGACAACCCCAACAATAACCTCTCCCCTTTTAATGGACTCCTTCAGTTGCGCAAAGCTGTCAAAATAGGCTGCTACCTGTAAATTTTGACTATTTTTCAGTTCCTCAACAACTTGCCGACTGGCGCTGCTGTTATCCAGATCTACGATCCCTGTTGGTATATTACCAATCCGTTGATAACTATAGACACCAGCAAACAGCAGTAAACCGAGCAAAGGACCAATGAGCAAAATATGACGCAAGCTCTTGTCCCGCCACATATAGAATAGTTCACGCTCTAAAACTGCACGACACTGTTTAAGCATGACAACGACCACTCTGTTCTGCGTAATATTTCTCCTGCCTGTCCCATTCCGCTTGGGCTTCTTGCAAATCATAGAGGGTTATAGTCCCGCCCTCTAACCAGGCGACTTTGTCTATATAGTCACAAATTGTCAACGTACTAATTGCACTAACACAAGTGCCGCCTCCTGCTGAAAATTGTTCCAACTCACTTAAAATAAGATTGCGGGAAGGCAAATCAATATCTTTCATAATTTCATCAACTAACAGCAACTTCGGCCGATTAAGCATTGCGCAAGCCAAGGAAAGCCTTTGCAGAGCACCAATGTCTAAAGCTGCTGCCGGTTTAGAGAGAAATTCCTTAAGATTAAATCGTTCAATCATTTCAAGAACATTAGCCTTTGGTGCCTTCTTTAGAGCTGCAATAAAATCAAGATTTTCCACGACTGTCATATCGCGAAATAAACTGTTTGCTTGAGTCACAAGTCCAATATCGCGTTTAAATTTCTCGGTTTTTCTTATATTATGCCCATATATGGTTATCTGACCGGAGGAAAAACGATCAACTCCCGCCAAAATATGGATCAAAGACGTCTTCCCTGCTCCTCGAGTGCCAAAAATGCCCAAACACTCACCTGCCATGACTTCAAACGTGATTCCTTGCAAAAGGGGTTTGCGGCCAATTTTCTGTACCAGATTATTCACCTTAATTACTGGTTCCATGTCACTTAGCCCCCTCTATGATCTTAACTTGTGCCGTCATCCCTGTCTTTAACGCCAAATCCTGATTAGGCAATTCAATTTTAACTTCAAAACTCTGAATGTCATGTTCGTATTGGTCATTAATCGCTTTTTTTACTGCGAATTCTCCAGCCCCATTGATTAAAACGACCTTTCCTTTAAAGACTCGGTTCGGATAAGCATCCACAGTTACGTCTGCCTCCTGATTTAAATGAACACGCCCGATTTTTGTTTCGCTAATGTAAACATTTACATAGGGATTTGCTAAATCAGTTATTTCATAAACAGGTGTACCAGCATTTAACATTTCTCCGGCCTGAAGGTACTTTTTAGTAATGTAGCCCGTCAGCGGAGAAAGCAAATTAGTATCGTTAAGATAGGCTGTTGCTTTATCTACTGCTCCACTGGCTTGTGTAACCGCACCCTGAGCTGCATCAGATTGCGCCTGAGCAATTGTCACATTGCTCTGAGCTGACAAAGCCTGTTGAAGAGCGGCTTGAGCTTCCTGAAGCTTGCTTTTTGCCAAATCATAAGCATTTGTCGCATCATCCAATGTCTTCTGCGGAACAGCACCTCCTTTAAACAGCGCTGTAGCCCGGTCATAGGATTGTTCAGCATCTTTAACACCTATTTCTGCTTGGGCTACTTTAGCTTGAGTCTGGGCTATCGTGCTCTCGACCTGCTCCTTTGTTAAAGGAACCGCATCGGCGGCTTTCTGAGAGTTCTCCAGAGCAGCGCTATAAGCACCTTGGGCGGCAACAACATCTGAACTGATTTCTTCACTTTCCAAGGACGCTATTTCTTGTCCTGCTTTTACTTGACTCCCCTCATCTACCAAGGTTTTGGCTAATTTTCCCGGAACCTTAAAAGAAGCCATAACATCCGTAGCTTCAATTGTGCCTGTCGCCGTCAAACTCTGTTGCTCATTAGTCAGAGCAACTTGACGTTTGTAAAAGTATTGATTAAAAATCACCAGGCTTCCCCCGATAATTCCCATGAACAAAATAAAAACACCTATTTTTTTAAAATTAATTCTCGCTAAAGCATCCATCGATCTTTATTCCTCCTCATGACTAAAAATTCCATCAAAAATTAGAGCCAATATATGCTGCAGTCTTACCTCCAGCATTTCTTCAGACAGTAAATCTTCCTGCCAAAGAGGCTGAACAATCTCACGCCTGTTAAAATAAACAAGACACAAAGCCTGCACACTTACAATTACTTGACGAATATCCGTATCGGGGCGAATGAAATTTCGTTTGATACCATCCTTAATAATGTCACCGAACTCTAATTCAACAAGATCGAAGAATTGCGGAATTACCTTTTTAGCAAACCGACCTCCATTTAGTGCTTCCCAACTGGTAAGCCGTACAAAGTCCTCATTCTTAGCCAGAAAGTAAAAGTAAGCCCGCACTGCTCGCGTAACATTTTCTTTTGAGTCATCAGCTAAGTTAAAAGCATTTTTGCTTAAGGTATAAATTTTTTCATAGTTAAAACGTAATACTTCTACATACAGGTCTTCCTTGCTGCCAAAATAATGATAAAGCATACGTTTGTTGATTCCTGCATCCTCGGCTATTTCATCAATTCGTGCACCATCAAGCCCTTTCTTTGCAAAGATTCTTGTAGCAGAGTTTAAAATCCGTCCTCGACTCTCTTCAGAACGCTGCCCCCGCCCATCGACCTTCTTCATAGTTTTTTCTTTAGCGCCATTATTCATTGTTTCCCCCACCAAAATCAAAAAAGTATGTAACCAGTTAGTTACTTATGGTTTAAAGATTATTCTAATCGGTTTGCAATTATTCGTCAAGGAACTTTATGGTAATATATTTGTTTTTAGCCATTGTTCGGAAAAGGCCACATAATACAAGAAGCATCGCTTACTATACCAAAAAGTAGTTTTGCGGCGCTTCGTTTTTTTTGGAAAATACTGTCAAAACCCAATAGTAGCAGTTTTGAATTTCTTACGTATCCTATTTTCAAACCAACAACTTCAAGTTAGCTAGAGCTAACCTAGTTAACCTGAAGAATAACATAAGGAGGTCACTTAAATGCTTATCCTATACTCCAGGTCTTTAACCTTTAAAACTATTTTGCGTCTTTAAGCTTGATAAAATCTTTAAACGCTTGTTGCCAGGACGGATTTGCTTTAATGAAGTCCACCAGAGTTTTAATGGCCTCAATCGTTGCTATTGAAAGGTAGTGCTCCATTGCTTCGGCCTCAGCAGCAAAATTGCATTGACTACATATAAGGGCAAGAAACTCCTGCAATAATTGGTTTCTCGCCACTAAGTAGTCCCCAAACTCTTTTCCTTTATCGGTAAGCTTGATCTCTCCATATGGTTCGTATTTAATATAACCCTCATCTCTCAATTTATAGAGAGCTTTAGTAACTGATGGTAAAGCAACTTTAAGCCTTTTACTAATATTCGAAACCCGAACAGTGCTTTGGCTTAAGGAAAACCGATATATCTCCTCCAAATAATCTTCCAAGCTGGGTGTCAGCACTCATGACACTTCCTTTGATAGCCTAGTCCCCTATCTTTAAACTATAAGTCCTTGTCGGACTTCAGGGGTAAATATTCTCTCTATAATTATGCCGGTCAGGTATAGCAGTATGTTTTTTTGAATCAACAGATTCGATACAAATGTAACATTGGAGGTAAAAAAATGAGTGAAGGGTTCAATTTATCCAGGCCATCGCTTTCATTGCCATTATCGCTGCCAAAAGAAACCTTTGCAACAAAAGCAAAAAGTATGCTCAAATTTATTGGTCCGGCATTTATTGTAAGCGTTGCCTACATTGATCCTGGTAACTTTGCCACAAATATCAGCGGAGGTTCTACGTTTAATTACAGCCTTATCTGGGTCATTCTTTGGAGCAATTTAATGGCAATTTTCTTACAAAGTCTTTCGGCGAAATTAGGCATTGCTTCCGGTCATAACCTGCCAGAGATGTGTGCAAAGATTTACTCCCGGAGAGTGAATTGGTTCTTTTGGCTCGAAGCGGAATTTGCTGCCATGGCAACAGATCTTGCAGAGTTCCTGGGCGGAACATTGGGATTGTATCTACTCTTTAAAATTCCCATGATTTATGCCGGTCTCCTCACAGGCGCTCTTACGTTCTTAATTGTCTATATGGAAAAATACGGACAAAGAGTTGTTGAGTGGATTATTGGCACATTAGTATCAGTTATTACCATCGCTTACACCGTCGAAGTTTTTTTGGCCAAACCGGACTGGTCTCAGGTCGGCATTCATACTCTTGTTCCATCGCTTCCCAATGGCAATGCTGTCTTAATTGCCGTTGGAATGCTCGGTGCAACAGTAATGCCTCATGTAATCTATCTTCACTCGCAGCTAGTGCAAGCCCGAAATATGGATACAACAGAGGAACAGAAGCGAAAACATTTGCGTATGGAGCGAATTGATATTGCCATCGCCATGAATATTGCCTTTCTTGTCAATGCTGCTATGGTTATTGTTGCTGCAGCAGTATTTTTCAAGAATGGCATGGCTGTGGATACTATTGAAGAAGCGCATAAATCACTAGAACCTCTTCTGGGGACTCTGTCCAGCGGCGCTTTTGGTGTCGCCTTACTGGCATCTGGTTTATCATCGTCTGCAGTAGGCACAATGGCCGGACAAACTATTATGAAAGGTTTTGTTGGGCTAAGTATCCCCGTCAACATACGGAGGTTAATTACTATGACTCCGGCGCTACTCATCATTGCTTCAGGTATTAACCCCATGTATGCTCTAGTTATGAGCCAGGTTGTTTTGAGCTTTGCCTTGCCTTTCGCTATTGTACCTATGCTGAAAATTACCAGTCGTAAAGACATAATGGGGAGTTTCGTCAATAAACCGCTTACCAAAATAGTAGGCTGGATGATTACTAGTCTTATCATAGGACTAAATTTAGTTCTGCTTTACCTGACGTTCACTGGTAATGTATAGCGGTAAAAGGGCCGGAGAATCCACTCCGGCCCATCGTATGCGTTCAATTTTTTCATCTTCTTTGGAGGTTCGGATTTGCTAAACAAATTACTTTAAAAAGTTGAAATATAACAATACGAGAATCCCCAAAACGATCCTGTAATAGCCAAATAGTTTGAAATCCCTCTTAGAAATGTAATTCATAAAACCAGAAATGACGAACAAGGCAACGATGAACGATACTACGAAGCCAATTGCCAGCAACAGCAACTGATATGCAGTCATACCCAAACCTATTTTCAAGAGTGAATATCCTGATGCCGCAACCATTGTGGGAATAGCAAGGAAAAAGGAGAATTCTGCGGCTACCAGTCTTGAAGAACCCAAAAGCATCGCTCCGATAATCGTCGCTGCGGATCTTGAAGTCCCTGGTATCATAGCCAAGCACTGAATAAAGCCGATGCTCAAGGCTGTCTTATAGCTTAATTGTTTAATTGAGCTGATTTTTCCACCGGCGTTTTTGTTTTCGATAATGATTAAAATAATACCGCCAATAAGTAAAGCTAAAGCGACGACCACCGGCGTAAATAATTTGTCTTCAATGCGTTTTCCTAAAAGTGCTCCGATAAACAAAGCAGGCAGTACTCCAATAATCGTCTTTTTCCATATGTCCCATATTTCGGCTTTTTCCAGTCTCGATTTATGCCTTCCAAAAGGGAAAAGCTTATGCCAAAAGTAGACGACCACAGAAAGAATAGCACCAAGCTGGATAATCACATCAAACATTTTAGCAAAACTACCTGTAAAATTAATGAATTCATTGACAATAATTAAATGTCCGGTCGAAGAAACCGGTAAAAATTCAGTAATCCCTTCCACAATACCTAAAATGATTGCTTTAATGATTAGACTCACCTTTTTGCACCCTCCTTTTTTATACACTCTGAACCATTTAACCGTAAGCTTATTATGACGTTACTTGCGCAAATTTAGTTGGCATCGCTTTAATTCATTATTTTACATGATGTACATCTCTATTGTTAAATTGCCCAGCCTCTACTCCTTTCTAAATGTTACCTTTATGTAATATCTTTATCTTACCACTTTTCCAGCAGAAATTGCTTACTAATATTGGCGATATTGTTCCTAAACCCATTCTATTAAAGCAAATCGACTGCTAATCTTGTCATCATGCTTGCTCTCTTTAATTAAGCAAAGAGGGCCGTATAATGTTGATTAAAACGGATCAAGATTGCTATCAGGATAGACATAATAAAATCCGAAAGATAACGAGTAATAAATACCCTTGCTTTCGGATAGTCTTGCTGAAAGATCAAAATCTTCTATTTTAAAAATGCGAGGACTCTTAAGCATGGTATTTATCATTCGCTAAAATAATCTAAAACAACTCCCATAGAGTAATTATTACTATTTTTGCCAGCATATCCGCATCGGGTATTTCCATTTCTATTATAAACTAGCAGTATTAAGTAACAATTAAATCCTTGTAAAAGTTTCAATCCGAAAGCCAAAGCAACGTGTTTTTAGCTAAAATTGCCTTCAAGTTACATCTTATAAGCTTTCGTCACAAAGAAGCATTTGAAGGAATATCAAGGATTTCTACAAAAACTCAGAAAAGGAATATTTGCTAAGACGAGTCTTTGGACTCGTCTTTTTGCATAATTACACGAAAAAGGGAGCTGCCCCTCAATAGAAATTAATTTCTATTTTGAGACAGCCCCTTAGTTTATTATATAACAGATAATAGTATTCCAATTAGGGCAGCTGCAATAATTAAATATACAGGATGCAGCTTTGTTCTTATTAAAATCACAAAAGCGACTATCATTAAAATGGCACTTTTAATGTCAAGAATATTTCTGCCTCCTATAATATGATTGCTGACAGCAAAATTAATGGCCGCAAAAATAATAACGCCAATGATAGCAGGTCTTAGGCCATAAAATGCAGCTTTAAAATTACGATGCTCCTGCAGTTTGCCAAGCACCTTTCCTACGAGAAGTATGACAAGCAGTGACGGCAAGGTAAGCGCAATCGAGGCGATTAAGGCGCCCCAGATGCCATCTATTTTAAAACCAACTATAGCCGCTGTATTTGTAGCAATGGGTCCCGGAGCCATTGCTGAAACAGCAATCGAATCTGTTAACTGACTCGTGCTCAGCCATCCATGGGTCTTCATTTCTGTTTGCAAAAGCGGCAGCATAGCATAACCGCCGCCGAAAATTACTATCCACAACTTGGAAAAGGCTACAAACACACTTTCAAACATGCTCATTTTCTTTCACTTGCCTTCACTAGAGATACAGGACGGTTGAGCTTTATCCTTATGTTCACAAGCACAATTCCTAAGATAGCTCCAGAAACAATCACTACAAATATTAAACTTTTATGATATAAAAGGGTCACAATACTTAAGGCAGTAATGGCTAGGCAAGTTTTATCTATCAGAGACACTTTACTCATTTTAAAGGCAGCTGAGGCAATCATCGCAACGACTACTGGTCTTATACCCTGTAAGGCAGCTTGAACATAAAAGTTATGTTGGTATGTAATCAACATCGCTCCAAATATAACCATGATAGCGAATGTGGGCAAAATCACTCCTAAAAAGGCGGCAATAGCCCCCACAATTCCTGCTACTTGATATCCGACTAGTGATGCAGCATTAACTGCGATAGCCCCAGGCAGTGATTGAATAATAGCAAAAATATCAACAATTTGTTCCTTTTTCACCCATTTCTTTTTATGCACCACTTCTTCTTCCATTATAGGAATCATTGCAAAACCTCCGCCGAATGAAAGCGGTGATATTTTAAAGAAGGAAAAAAAGATTTCCAATATAAATTTAAAGTTAATTCTTTTCTTTTCCATTGATAAACTCCCCTTTCCTGCAATCGAGGAAGCGATTGGACCTATTTCGTCTACATAGGAATCACGCAACAACTATGCAATAAGAGAATAGGAATTCTTTCACTAATAACGAAAAAGGATTATTGACAAGACAAATAGAGCACTCTTATTAGACCTTCTGAAATTCTCATAATATTTTCTACAGTGATTTTTATATTACGAGTCTGAAAGAAAACTACAAATAAATTCTGCTGAGAGTTTCTTAATTAAAAGGGCAGGTACCTTGGATTTTGCCAATATTTCTTGTGAAAAACTGCCAACTATGGTTCTTCTGAATTTTGAAAATCCTCGTGTACCAATAATTATTAATTGAAAGGCATTTTTTTCAGCATAATCGGCAAGGGCTTTCACAATTTCTGACCTGTTTGATTTCTCAGAAAAGCAAGTATTCAAATATAATAT
Organism: Desulfosporosinus acididurans; assembly: GCF_001029285.1. Taxonomy (GTDB): domain Bacteria; phylum Bacillota; class Desulfitobacteriia; order Desulfitobacteriales; family Desulfitobacteriaceae; genus Desulfosporosinus; species Desulfosporosinus acididurans. The sequence goes on along the minus strand of NZ_LDZY01000012.1, from coordinate 91,512 downwards.
CTGATGCTGTACGTCTTGTTTTCGTTGCAAAAAAATATTGTTGGTTTGAGATAATAGTTTTTCATACTTTTTTGTGTTCTTATGATCCGCCCCATCAAGAATCTTTTTAAGCCACTTCTGGTCAGGACTAACGGGCCATCCGTCCAACCAATTAAATTCTGCACCCGAAGAGTTTGACCAATAATATTTGATACACTTTACCCTTAACTCTTTCCAACTATATTTTACGCCTAATGAACCTCCATCTTTTTCTTGAATTCGTAGAATTGTCAAATTCATTTGGGGAGAATTTTGCAAGAGATTTGCAGCATAGACTGCTGCCGATAGGGCCTGATATGAGCCATCAGAATAGAGAAGAACTTTTAGTTTATTTTCCATTTTCTATGCCTCTTTATTATAGAACTCTTATAAAGTTTACTTTATGTCACAATCTTCTATATATATTTGTTATCATTTTGAGGTCACTAATTATTTATTGAATTTTAATAAATAGCCCCCCTCTCCTTACCCTCGTCCGTTTTTAATAGACAATTATAATTATTTCATTTAATAAAATTATACTGTGATAATCTTGTCAAAAGTAACTAGTAAAATTAATGGTTTTACTATTATATTTCCCTGAATTAACCTAGGAAAAATACTAGTTACAAAAACATTATATAAAAGCAAAAAGCAGACAAAGTCTGCTTAAGGGGTATATTGGTTTTAAATTTCAAGTGGGAGGGGTGTTCCTATACCTTGCAGTTCACTCAACCAACCCGTGCCGTAAGGCATATTGAGCTAGAGCGACCCTGCCTTTGATGCCTAATTTCTTCATGATCCGTGCACGATGAAAATCAACAGTTTTGGGACTAATCTTCAGGAGTTCTGCAATCTGACGGTTGGTGTACCCACGAGCTAACATAACGAGAATCTCTCGCTCTCTCTCCGATAGTTGTCTATTATCTGTTACAGTACCATTTTTTACGTCCTGACAGTACTCTGCTAAAATTGTTGAAGTTACATTTGAATCAAGAAATGACTTTCCTTGATGAACAGCGCGAATAGCCATAACAAGTTCATCAGCGGCAGCTCGTTTTAAAACATAACCCTCTGCCCCTATTTTTAGAGCCGGCTGAAGATACTCTTTATTTTCATGTTGAGTAAGCAGAATAATTTTCGTCATCGGTGCAGTCTCTTTTATCCGTCTTGCCGCACTTAGCCCATCAACGCCTGGCATTGCAATATCCATAAGAACAACCTCAGGCTGCAGCTCACGAACAAGTGATAAGGCCTTTTCACCTTCTTCTGCTTCTCCAATGACTTTAAAATCCGGCTGCATCTCCAAAAGGACACGGATACCTGCTCGAAAAATTGTATGATCATCTACCAAGAGAAGTCGAATTGTTTCCAAACGAGGTACCCTCCTTTTTGAATTCCCTCTGCGACAATTCAAGGTCAACAATTATTTCAGTTCCTTCGCCTATCTTAGAGGTTATTGTAATCGTTCCCCCTAATAAACCAACTCTTTCGCGCATTCCTAAAAGCCCGAGATGCCCTTCGTTGTCAGTCGTGTTCCACATTTCTTGACTTGAGAAACCCTGTCCATCGTCGTTGATCGTCATCCTTAACCTCTTGCTCTTTTGAATTAGAATAAGCATAACCTTAGTTGCTTGAGCATGCTTAAAAACATTACTGATAGCCTCTTGAGCAATACGGAATAGTGTTGTCTCCGTTTCAGTTGAAAAGCGGCTGTCGATACCCTCAGTATGTAACTCGAACTCCACTCCTCTGGGGCTCAGACGACTTTCACCATACCAACGCAAGGCAGGTACTAAGCCAAGATCATCTAATATAGTCGGTCTCAAATCATAAACGATATTATGCAGCTCTTTAACAACCTGTCCAGCAATATTACGAACTTGCTCTAAATAATATATACCTTTTTGGTGATCATTAGGGAGAATTTCTTCTGCTGTTTTCAAACCAATCGTGATCGCTGCTATCGACTGAGTTGTTTCGTCATGGAGCTCCCGGGCAATCCGTTTTCTTTCCTCTTCTTGAGCAGAAATAACTTGATGCCATAGCTTTTCTAAAAGATCTTCACGCTCTCCAAGTTTTTGCGATAATTGGGACAGTTCTTGATTGCGCTTTTGCAGTGCCTGAATAGTCTCTTTTAGCTGTGATGTCATTAGATTAAAACACTGGGCTAAGTGTCCCACTTCATCTTTGCTGTTGAGACAAATTTTATCGTCTAGATTCCCTTCTCCAATTCGAACTGCCTGCCTGCTTAAAGTTTCCAAAGGACCTGTAATGAAGCGACTCAAGACTAGAGCCGCCAGATTCCCTATTATTATACCGATCAGCGTCAATAATGCTATCATCCAAGAAATATTTGATATAGGCTGTAGTAAAGCGCTCTCAGTCAGGCCGATATGTAATTCAATACTATTTAGTCCCCTCACTAAGGGCACGCCGGTATCTAATACCAGGCTACCATTAATATTTAACAGTTTAGTGACATATGTTTGGCCTTTCCCAAGCGGATCTGCCAGAACTAATCCCTCCGGAAACCCTTGCTGAAACGTATCGATCTCCGAGCCGTTATCTCTATTTAAAATATAAGCATATGCAATATATTTATTGCTATCGATTTGGTTCTTCAAAACGCTTTTGACAGTTAACAGTTTTCCGTCCAAATACTGATCTGCAACATTGCTCGAGGTATTATCAGCTAATACAACGCCATTCTGTTCAATACTGCTGCGCACCGCGCTTTTTACAATACCATTAATTGCGATTATAGTCACCAGGCCCATAACAACCACAATTCCTGATGTCATATAGATAATTTTATGACTAAGCCGCATCTCAATTCTACCTCTCATTTGGCTTGGTTTACATTGAATGATTTAATTAAGCAGACCAAATTTTTTAATCCAAGGTCGATAAACAGCATAAGGATCTCCTTCAAGTGCAGCAAACCCTTTAGGCATTTCTGAGTTATTCCATTGGTATAGGCCATCACGGTCTTTCCCTTGCGGTTGAAAATTAAGTAACGCTTTTTGAACAGCAGCCGCAGTAACCGGATCGATTCCAGAAGCAACCGCTATACCTCCGCTTGGGAAATAATCAGATATCGCTATAATCTTCACTAAACCTTGTGCAGCTAGTTTTTCTGCTAAGGTATCTTGCAGTGCTGCAGCGTCAAAACGGCCGCCAAGCACTGCATTCGCAGCATCTTCATAAGATTGAAAAGACTCAAAAGAGGCTAATTCACTTAGATCAATCTTCGCTTGAGCAAGCATAATTCGCGGAATAAGATATCCTTGGGTTGAAGTCCTGGAACTGAAGGCTAATGTGCGTCCACGCAAATCTTGAATTTTATTAATCGAACTATCACGTTGGGTGACAATCATTGTACGATAGCTTGAAGTTCCGTTCTCAGTGATTCCAATGACCAAGCTCTTGACTCCATACTTTTCAGCGCGAAGTACACTCAAGGGACCTATAATTGAAAACTGAACCCGTCCTTCGCCCATTTCTTTAGCTATATCTACATTTTGGGGAAACACCCTTAATCTAAAATTATATCCTGTTTGTCGCTCTAGGTAATTCAATAATGGTGTGTATCGTTTGACATCCTCACTGGGACTTAATCTCCAATCAAAACCGACATAATAATAATTAGTTTTAGACTTAACCATTTGTTTTAATTGATCGGCAGAAACAGTCTTTTCAAGGTCAATTGTAATAGAATTTGTCTTTTGACAGCCAACAACAAGTAGAACCACCAGGAGAGTTAATATCGTCGCAAACCACAATTTTCGCAGCATTAATTGTTTTCACCTCTCTCAAGTATTTCAAGTATAACATGTCTATAGCATCAAGGAAATTCTTGAACCTTGAACATACTTCTCAGGAAAGTGAACTCGTACGGGGAACCCACTCCCGCTTAAAGAAGTGGGAGTCTTACGATTGGATAAAAAAGTCGCCTTAGATCAAGGCGACGACTCCTTCAAGCAGTAAAATATGATTCAACCTTTTGTTTCTTAACTTATAACTTATAACTGTAACCGTTTGTCCAAAGCACGATACTGGATAGCTTCGGCTAAGTGCTCCGGAAATATATCGACGGAATCTCCAAGATCGGCAATGGTCCGAGCTACTCTTAAGATCCGATCATGAGCTCGAGCACTTAAGCCCTGTCCATCAAAAACCCGCTGCAAAAGGGCCTCTCCACTTGAAGTTAAGCGGCCGAATTCCTTGCTTTCCTTTGACGTCATCTCAGCATTAGTTTTCGCGGGTCCAAGCCTGGCCCACTGTCTTTCCCGAGCAGCTATCACTCGTTTTCTCACCGTCTGCGAAGATTCTTGAGAGCCGCTGGCATTCCTTAATTCCGAGAAATTCAGTCGTGGCACCTCAATATGCATATCAAAGCGATCTAAAAGGGGGCCGGATATCCTCCCTCGATAGTTTTGAATCTGCAAAGGCGTACAACGGCACTCTCTGGCGGGATCACTAAAAAAACCGCAGGGACACGGATTCATACTGGCAATGACACTAACATTGGCAGGATAGGTAATACTGCCTGATTGACGTGATATTGTCAATTCCCGGTCTTCCAAAGGCTGGCGAAGACTTTCTAAAACTTCGCGTGGAAACTCAGGCAGCTCGTCCAGAAATAGAACACCATAATTGGCAAAAGTTAATTCGCCCGGGCGCAGATCACGCCCCCCACCAATCATCCCAACTTTGGTAATAGTGTGGTGAGGACTGCGAAAAGGGCGAAACTGAACCAAAGAGCCATTGCAGGGCTGCAAGCCACAGACACTGTAAAGCTGCGTAACTTCAAGGCTCTCACTCTCACTTAATGGAGGAAGTATTCCTGAGTAGGCCTTAGCGAGCAATGTCTTACCCGATCCCGGAGGACCCACGAGTATAACATTGTGTCCCCCTGCCGCTGCAATCTCCAAAGCGCGTTTTACATGTTGCTGGCCGTGAACATCTGTCCAATCAACCTGATTTCCACGAGCTATTTCTTCGCCAAGAGATACTCGAAGTATCCGTTCGTCTTCAAAGTCATTTTCACCCTCTAACGCCGCAATGAGTTGTTTTAAAGTTGAAGTGCTGTGGGTTTCCAATCCTGTCACGAGGCGGGCTTCAGCTAGATTCTCTGGTGAAATTACCAGGGAGAGCTCCTTTGTCTTCCTTGTCGTTTCTAATTCATACTGTTGATTATCCCGATACAAGGAAATGGCCATAGTTAACACACCTGGAACAGGCCTCAAAGATCCCTCCAAAGACAATTCGCCTGTAAATACATAATGATCAAGGCAGGCACCACGATATTGATTTGTTGCTGCCAGAATCCCCAGGGCAATTGGCAGATCAAGTCCTGATCCTTGCTTCCGCAAATCTGCCGGAGCTAAATTAACGGTGACCCGCTGTAAGGGAAACTGGTAACCTGAGTTACGTATCGCAGAGCGCACTCGGTCACGAGCTTCTCGAACAGCAGTCGTTGCTAATCCCACAATCTCAAAGCTTGGCAAGCCGTTTGACACGTCAACTTCTACTCGAATTAAGTGAGCATGTAATCCTAAAACGGTCATTCCGTAAATTGAAGCGAACATCATACTCTCCCCCAAAAAGGCAATAGTAAAATGTTCGCTCTAAGAGTCTTTAATCCTTCCAGAATAAGCAAAAAAATACATTTTATTCTAATGAAGAGGCATTGAAATCTTTGGGCAAAGTTATAAGGAAGGTCGTTCCTTTTCCCATATCGCTTTCTACTTTTATCTGTCCTCCATGAGCTTCTACAATTTGACGAACTATCGCTAAACCAAGTCCCATTCCTCCGTCTTTTCTCGTACGTGCTTTATTAACCCGGAAAAAGCGATCAAAGATATAGGGCAGTGCTTCCCGTGGTATCCCCTCTCCTTCATCTTGGATAGCAAATTGAACATGATTTTCCTGATCTTCAAAAAGAACTCGAACCGTTTTGCCCTGCGGGGTATGACGCATTGCATTATCCAAAAGATTAATAAATACCTGTAAAAGGCGATCAGGATCGGCCATGATTTTGCCCGAACCTTTGGCGACTTCCAAACTTAAACCTAAATCCTGAGCTCTGCCCTGAAAGCGCTGGCAAACTTCACTTAAAAAGCTCTGCAGATCTAAGTCAACCGGCTGCAAACTCTGTCCGCGCTCCAACCAATTAATGTCTTGCAGATCTTTAACTAAACGGGCTAAGCGTTTCGCTTCTTCCAAGACCAAGTCAATATATTCTCCCCGCTCATTCTTAGGTATCACATCATCCTGGATTGCCTCTAAGTATCCTTGAATAAGATGGAGTGGAGTTCTTAGTTCATGGGTAACACTGGCTAAAAATTCACGCCTTGCCTTTTCAGCCCGCAGCGAGGCAGTTATATCGCGAAGAACGGCAACATGTCCTCGAAATCCCTCAGTCTCTGTCATAGGGGCCAAGATTACCTGAAGTACTTGAAGCCCTAATTTTAAAGTTCCATAATTTTCGGTTTGCTCTTGGTTTTTTCTCATGGCCTGGAGAAAATCAACGATTCTAAGTTTCCGATCTTGGAGTTCTGCCTCTTGCTCTTGCCATAATGCCTTTGCTGTGTCATTGGCATAAAGTATAGATCCGTCACAGCCTAACATAACTACAGCATCACTAATGCTTTCAATAATACCTTGAAGCAGGTTTTTTTGCTGTGAAAGCCATTCCATGTGGTTTTTTAAACTTTCCCCCATAGAATTAAAAACTTCAGCTAGTTCTCCAATCTCATCTTGACTCGTTACTCCCTGGATCGGCAAGAAGTCTCCTTTTGCCATTCTCGAAGCACTTCGCTGCATTAAAGCAAGCGGCCTTGTTACCTGCCGAGCAAAAATGAGGCTGACTATAGTGGCGAGAAACACAGCAATTAAGGACGCATAAACGATTAAGTGCCGAAAGGTTGCGATACTTTCTTGGATGGGAATTGGTGAACTGCCCAGCAGAACAACGGCTTGTACCGGTTTTGCTCCAACGGGTGCTGCCGCAATGAGCATGGCTTGCCCCCCTCCGCTGGCGGGCAGAGCCTTAATCGAGATGGTATTGCCGGCCAGGACTTGCGCCAAATAGTCGTCGGTAAAAAAATCAGAAGGGAGTAATGATCGCGTCCAACCTCCAAGTAACCCATTAATCTCGCCAATAGGTCCGCTGAGTCCTATTCCTTGAGTCTTGCTTGAAGTTGATCCCGCAATCACAAGGATATTTCCTTGTGGATCAAGCAAAACCAGTTGGGTTCCAGAGGTGAGTTTAAAGGTTTCTAATAAGCTTAATCGTTCACTCCAACCTGGAATTGAAGCTAATTGGGTCGAGACTTCCGTTGCTTCTGTGCGCAGAGAATCTAGCTTTTGCTGTAAATAAAAGTCCCCGAACAGCCATGTAATGGTGACTCCTAATCCTCCCAGTACCAGAAGAATCAGAAGTGTCATAGCCAGCCAAAGTTTCATGGAGATGGTCCAGGAACGACGTTTTCTCCATTTCATCAGGACACCATATCCGGATCAAATTTATAACCGACGCCCCATACGGTAACCAGCATTTTTTTAATCACAGGATGGGCCAGTTTTTCCCTCAATTTTTTGACGTGGGTATCCACTGTACGAGCATCTCCATAAAAATCATATCCCCATACCGTTTCCATAAGCTGCTCACGTGAAAAAACTCTTCCTCGATTTTTAGCGAGAAAATAGAGTAAGTCAAACTCCAAGGGGGTTAAGTTTATCACCTCATCGCCAATTGTGACGCGATGCCTTTCTTTATCAATGTTGAGCAAACCAACAGTTATTTCCGAGGAAACTGTATGCATCTGGCCGCTGGATCGGCGCAGAAGTGCCTTGACCCTGGCGACTAATTCTTTCGTACTGAATGGTTTAACTAAATAATCGTCTGCACCCAGTTCCAAACCTAGTACACGATCAAACTCTTCCCCGCGTGCCGTCAGCATAATAATGGGAATCCCTGAGCTTTCGCGGATTTCACGGCAAACCCGCCAGCCATCAACATCAGGCATCATTAGATCAACAATTAATAGTGAAAATTGGCCTGTTTTAAATTTAGACAGAGCAACACTGCCATCCTCTGCCTCTTCAACAGGAAATCCTTCCCGCTCAAGATACAATCTAACTAAACTACGAATTCGTTCTTCATCATCGACAATTAGAATTGGATCCATGTTCTAACTCCCCTTTGAAAACTTGATGCAAGATTTTTCTTGGGTATTTGTCTTTAGTTTACCACGTTATCATGGCTATTTTGTGAAAATTAATTGAAGAATATTATAAAGCTCCTCTAATCCACATAAGATCAGGATTATCTTCCAGCCATCGTATGGCAATGACATCAATTCTCATTTCCGGCCAGTTGACATATCCTTGCTGCAGAATATAATACGCTGCTATTGACCTAAGACGCTGTGCCTTCCGAAAGGTGATACTTTCTTCACCCCATCCTCTATACGCAGAACTGCGAGTTCGCACCTCAATGAACACTAATGTTTCCTGATCTTGAGCAATAATATCCATTTCGCCTTTTGGGCAGCGGTAGTTCCGCTTAAGGACTTTTAATCCGGACGCTGTCAGCGAATGGACAGCCAATTCTTCCCCAGCTTTTCCCAAGCTATTTTTCTTGACTCCGATGATAATTCACTCCTTTCAGAGCAATATCATTTAATTCTTTGTCCTTGATCGGAAGTCCTTTATGCAGTTGCACTTAAGCAACAGGAAAGTTATACAAGCGAAAATTATACTTTCTGATAGTACAAAAAGAGGCTCTCAGAATGACTGAGAACCTCTTTAATGATTATACAAGAAACATAACACAAGTGAACTCGCCCACCCTCACTTATAGAAGTGAGGTCTTAAAAACTGGATAAAGGTGGACGTTAGTTCTTATTGAACTAAACTTTGTGCCGCCGCTATAGCCATTTGGGCCAAGGGAGTTGGGTAAATCCCAATAGCGATTGTTATAATCATTGTGAATAACATTGTAAATTTAACTGCTCCATGGACAGGAATATCAGGAAGCCCTTCTCCCTCTCCGAGGAACATGACTTTAACAACCGACAGATAATAATATACAGACACCATGCTCATGACAAAACCGATGTAAGCGATAGCCGTATAGCCTTGACCCATGACGGCGGAGAAGAGATAAAATTTCCCGACAAACCCAGCCAGAGGCGGAATCCCGGCTAAGGACAACAAGGAAGCTGTCATAACTACTGCTGCCAGGGGAGACCTTCGAGCCAAACCGGCAAAATCCTGAATCTCGTCGCTGCCTTGTTTTTCAGATATATGTGTCGCCACAGCAAAGGCACCCATATTAGCAAAGACATAAATCATAGCATAAAAGAGTACGCCTTTCACACCGGGAATAGACTCGGCGATAATGCCAACCATCAGATATCCTGCTTGGGCAATACTCGAATAAGAAAGCATCCGCTTGATATTCTTCTGCGGTATGGCAACTAAGTTCCCGATAATCATCGTCAGGGCTGCCAGAACCATGAGCAGGGTTTGACCTGTTGCTGAAAAAGACTGGCTGTTCATGGTAATCAGATAAACTCTGATCAACGCCGCAAAAGCAGCAGCCTTAGAAGCAATTGCTAAAAAGGCAGTGACAGGTGTCGGCGCTCCTTCATAAATGTCGGGGGCCCAGAGATGAAAGGGAACCAGGGAAATCTTAAAGCCCAAACCTGCTAAGATAAAGACAGTGGCCAAAAATGAGGTTGGGGTTAACGTCGCCCCAAGCCCGCTGGCGATCTCTGAAAGTTGAGTCGATCCTGTCAGTCCATAGATAAGACTGATACCATAGAGCAAAATCGCCGAAGAAGTTGCGCCTAAGACCAGATACTTGATTCCTGCTTCAGAGGAACGAGCATCTTCAGATAAATAGGCAACAAGAATATAAAAGGAAATCGTCATTAATTCCAGGCCAACATACAGGGTAATCAGCTCGCCGGCTCCCGCCATAAGCATCATACCTAACGTTGCTGTCAAAATTAAGGAGTAAAATTCCCCCCGGTACTTCGGCAATTTCTGTATATATCCGCCCGAAGAGAGCACAACCAATAGAGCCGCCGCTAAGAAAAGCACTTTGAAATACAGAGCGAATTGATCGTGCCAGTAGAGTCCATTCATAAAGGAAGTCTTCGTACCAAAGTAAAAATCATAGAGGGTATAACTAAGGATTCCGATTAAAGAGAAAGCGGTGAGAGGCATCATGCCCTTTCTCGCGCCGGGTGGTATCAGAAGTCCAATGGCCAAGAGAATCAAGGCCATTGCAGCTAGCGCAACTTCGGGCGTGAGTACTGCAAAGATATTGAAATCAACCATTAGAACAGCCCCCCCATCTTCGCCTGACTCACCGTCTCAAGAACCTTCGCAAGGCCTGAGGAGGTAACACCAGTATTAACTAAACCAAACAAGATATTCGGGAAAATTCCTGTTGCAAAAATCACGAAACCCAGAACAACCAAAGGAACTAGTTCGGCACCTTTGATATCTTTTAGGTGATCCCATTCCGAGCGCCGCGGGCCAAACATAACATTGGCAATCACCCTCAAGGTGTATACCGCCGTAAAGATAATCCCTGCAATTCCGAGAATAGCCTGCACAGGCAGAGCTTTAATGGTTCCCATGAAAATAGTAAATTCGGAGATAAAATTAATGGTACTTGGTAAACCCAGAGATGCCATACCGGCAATGATAAACCCAGTGGCCAAACGAGGCATCTGATGGGCTAAACCACCTAAATCGGGAATGTTGCGGGTATGAGTTTTTTCATAGATAAACCCAATCATCGAGAAGAACAAAGCGGACATAACACCATGAGCAAACATCATCGCCACGGCCCCTCCAACCGCTGTCGGATTTAAAGCCGCAATGGCAATGAGGACATAGCCCATATGGCTTACCGAAGAATAACCAATAACATATTTAAGATCTTTTTGAGCCAGAGCAATGAATGCCGCATAAAGAACATTGGCAATAGCCAGAACAGCAATCACCGGAGCCCAATACTTAGCTCCAATGGGGAGAACATAAATTCCGAGTCGAATCAATCCGTAACCACCGATTTTTTTCAAGACACCGGCGTGAATCATACTGACAGCAGTAGGCGCTCCGGCGTAGCCATCCGGTGACCAGGAGTGGAAAGGAAACATAGAAATTAGAGATCCAAAGCCAAAGAGCATTAAGCCGAAAGCAACTTTTTGGAATGGTGCACTATAAAGATTTTGTCTTGCAGCTAATTGGTCAAACATAAAGGTTGGATGCCCCTGTTTAGCTGCTGCTAGATAGAGAGCCACCATCCCAACGAGAAGGAATGCCGATCCGATAAGGAGGTAAATGGTCAGTTTCATACCGGCATATTCTTTGGAGACCCGTTTAGTACTACCCCAAATAATAACCATGATGTAAATCGGAATAACGACTATCTCGTAGAAAAGGAAGAAAATGAAGAGGTCGCGTGCGATAAATGTTCCCATGACACCGGTAATAAGGATAAGCAGCAAAGCAAAAAATTCTTTGGCCCGCTTTTCCATATTCCAGGAAGCATAAATTGAGGAAAAGCCAATCAAATTCGTCAGAAGAAGCATCGGCAAGCTAATTCCGTCAACCCCGAAGGCTAAATTGACACCAAGATCAGGAACCCAGGGGATTGTCAGGGTAAACTGCATGCCGCCTGCCGCTTGATTATAGGCGAAGAATGCATAAAGCGAGAGCACCATAGAGGTAAAGGTACCTAGAGCTGCAACAATCTTTATCGTTTTCGTTTCTTCCTTCGGCAGGAATACAATGATAAACATGGCTAATAACGGTGCCAGTAAGATAAAAGGAAGCAGGTAAGACCCTCCTGATGGCAGTGCTGACATTATTTCACACCTCCCAGCATCGCTAAGGGGTTAAGGGATGAGAACTGTCCTTCCCCAAAAGCGAAGACCATGAAAATGACAACAACTGCGAAAAAGAATACCATAGCATAGGTTTGAAGTTGTCCGGTACTCATTCTGCGCAATCCTTTAGCACTCCCACGTGTCAATAGAGCAATTCCATTGATAATCCCGTCAATAATATAGATGTCAAAGAAATAGAGTACTTTAGCCAACCCATCCATGATATTGTGGATAATCCAGAGATACAGCTCATCAATGTAGTATTTGTTCTTGAGGATTTTATAAGGCACTGGGAAACGGGCAACTATGCTCTCTGAGCTGATTGCTTTTTTGATATAGATATAATAGGCCAAGCCCATGCCAAGCAAACCGGCAATAACCGATATTCCGGCCAAACCCCAGTTCATACCTTCTGGTTCAAATTCACCAAAGTGAATAAAGAAGGCAAAATTGTGACTTGGTAAAGCAGCTAATCCACCTATAGTACTAAACGTTGCCAAAACAATCAGTGGAATAGTCATAGTCCAAGGAGATTCGTGAGGATGATTCTCCGGTTTTTCAGGCCCCATAAAGGCTACGAAGAAGAGGCGGCTCATATAAAAGGCCGTTAAAAACGCCGTAAACAAGCCAACAGCATAAACTATGGGGTGACCATTTTGTAAGGCATTGGCCAACAGCTCATCCTTCGACCAGAAGCCGGCAAAGGGTGGAATACCGGAAATTGCCAACACTCCAATAAAGAAAGTCCAGCCTGTAATAGGCATTTTTTTCCATAGACCACCCATGTCCCAAATGTTCTGTTTTTCATGCATAGCATGAATCACCGAACCTGCTCCCAAGAACATTAAGGCTTTAAAGAAGGCATGAGTCATCAGATGGAACATCGAGCCTGAATAAGAACCAACCCCAAGAGCGAAGATCATATAGCCTAATTGACTCAAGGTCGAATAGGCCAAAATCCGTTTTATATCATCCTGGGCAATGGCGATGGTTGCCGCAAAAAGTGCTGTGAAAGCACCGATTCCTGCAACAAACTGCAGCGCGGCCGGGGAAGCTTGAAACAGAAAATACATTTTGGCCACAAGATAAACACCGGCTACAACCATAGTTGCAGCATGAATCAGGGCGCTAACGGGTGTAGGACCTTCCATTGCATCAGGCAGCCATACGTGCAGAGGGAATTGGCCTGACTTGCCCATCGGTCCCATAAAGATCAGAAAGGCCATAACCGTGACATAACCGGCTGTACCTACAACGGCCACGTTTTGCAGGCTAGTGCTCAAGGCAGCGGAGAGGGCCGTGAAATCCAGAGTTCCGAACTTGTTGTACAGAAACAGAATTCCCAGCAGTAAACCAAAATCCCCAACACGAGTTGTGATAAAAGCTTTCTTGGCTGCTTCCCGAGCAGAGACTTTGAAATACCAGAAACCAATCAGCAAATAGGAACAAAGACCGACAAGTTCCCAGAAAATAAAGAGCTGTAATAAGTTAGTCGCAATAACCATTCCCAGCATAGAGGAAGCAAATAAGGACTGGTACGCATAGTAACGTGACCAACCTTTATCTCCATGCATATAGCCTAAGGAGTAGATTTGTACCATAGAGGCAACTAAGGTCACAACAAACAACATCATAGCACTTAGAGGATCTACGATTGTACCGAAATTAATCTTTAATCCTCCAATATTTAGCCAGTTCGCGCTAACGATCACCGGATGTTCCACAATTTCAGCCCCAGACTGAATAATGCCTAAACCAATTGCGACAGCTAAACCCAATGCAGTCAAGATCGCAAGGATCGACACCGTGGAAGACAGTCCTTTGGATCGTTTCGTGACAAAGGCGATGAGTAGAAACGACAGGAAGGGCAAAGCAGGAATTAACCATGCCCATCGAAAGAGATCATGCATTTCCTTGAACACCTACCTTCTCCATAGTCTCTCTTACCACTTCAACCAATCAAATTCATCAACATTTGTTGAATGACGATTACGATAAATTGTAATCACGAGGGCCAGGCCCACAGCAATTTCAGCTGCAGCCACCACGATTACGAAGAGTGCCGCTACATTTCCTGTAAGGATATAGTGAATATCAATTTTTTGATTCCATAGAAAACGGTTAAAGGCGACAAAATTGATGTTAACAGCATTAAGCATTAACTCAAGGGACATGAGTATGGCAATAATGTTCCTCTTAGCAAATACACCATAAAGTCCAAGGCAAAAGAGCATCGCTCCTACCAAAAGATAGGTTGAAAGTCCAACACTTAAATTACCTAAATTCATTTGTTTTCCTTCACTCCCTTCGCCAAAATTACGGCTCCGGCTAAAGCTACAGTCAGCAATACGGCAGCAGCCTCAAAGGGAATCATAAACTGTGAAAGCAGCAGGAGGGACATATCCTCGGCAGAACCGCCGCTCGTCCAGGCCGATGGCAAAATACGCCAGTCCGGATTTGTAAGAACGACGAGAGCAATCACCGCGAAGAGCAGTACAGAAATAAACGCTCCCCATCCCCACTTGCGATTCTCCGGATTACTGTCACTAACCTCTCCGCGCAGCGTCAGCATTACTGCGAAAACGACCATAATCGATACTGCACCGGTATAAACAAGCAATTGAACAGCTGCGAGGAAATCCGCGTTCATTAGTACATAAAGTACGGCTACTCCTGAAAAGGAAAGTGCCAGATAAAACGCACTATGGACAATATTCCTGGAAGTAACTACCCCCCAAGCTGCGGCTATTGCCAAGATAGCAAAGATAAAGAAAACGATAGTGCCCACGCTTAGCCCTCCTTCCCTTTCCGCTCAGCCCGCGCAATCATATCCCATTTCATGTCATCAGCTTCAAATACTGCATTTTCATACTCCTGGGTGACTGTCAAAGCCTTAGTCGGGCAAGCTTCCGTGCACAAACCACAAAACAGGCAGCGACCAAGATCCATATGATAGCTTTTAAGAACTCGTTTTTTGCTTTCTTCATCTTTTTCGCCGGTTAATTTAATCACGCCATTCGGACAAGCCATCGCACACATATTGCAACAAATGCATTTTTCCCGCTGCAGACCCATCGAACTTCGCACTCTACTTGGAAGCACAGGCTTCTGTTCGGGATAAAACTCTGTGATATTGGGACCGACCATGCGTTTGAACGTGATGCCTAATCCTTGAAACAGACCTTTACCAAACACTGCGTCAACCTCCCATCACGAGCCGGTAAATAAAAATTCCCAGACCCGTTAAGAAAATGTTCAAAATCGAAAGCGGCAGTAATACCTTCCATGCCAAGTGCATCAGATGATCCACCCTAATTCTGGGGAACGTCCAGCGCACCCACATCATAAAGAAGATTATTACCCCGACTTTCATCCAAAACCAAACCCAGCCCGGCAGAAAAGGACCTTGCCAACCTCCCAGAAATACCGTTGCAGCAAGAGCTGAAACCGCCGTCATGTTGCCATACTCTCCTAAGAAGAACAAGCCCCAGCGAAGACCGGTATACTCTGTGAAAGGACCTGCAACAACCTCTTGATCTGCTTCAACCAAGTCGAAAGGTGCACGATTGACTTCAGCAATTCCCGCAATAATATAAATAACAAAGGCCAAAGGCTGAAGAACTATAAAGGGAATCGTATGCTGAGCTTTAACGATATCGCCAAGATTAAAGGACTGAGTAATCATAATTACTCCCAGAAGGGAAAATAACAGGGGAATTTCATAACTGATCATTTGAGCAACCGCCCGCATACCGCCCAACAAAGAGTATTTATTGTTGGATCCCCAGCCGGCCATTAAAAATGCCAAGGTAGAAATAGCAGAAACCGCCAAGAAATAGAAGATTCCCAAATCGAGATCTATTGGAGCCATATGGTTTCCATAGGGAATCACGGCCAAGGTCATCATCGGCAGTGAAAAGATAATCATTGGTGCGATTTTGAAGATGATTTTATCGGCACCAGCCGGAGTAACATCTTCTTTTCCCATTAATTTTAAAGCATCTGCAATTGTCTGAAACCATCCGCGCGGACCGAGACGATTGGGCCCTGTTCTCATTGAAGTCCAACCCGCTACTTTACGTTCAAGTAAAATAAGGATTAATGCAGCCAGGACAATAATGACAACCACGATGATGAAATTAATGACATCCATGGTTAAATTAGCCCAAACCGATTGGGGATCCGCAAATAAACTACGGATGAAATGCGCGATAATCAAAAACAGATTATTTAAAGTCTGCATCTTATTCTCCCCTCATAGGATTTTCTACTTGTCCACTTCACCCAAGACTGCATCCAAAGTTGCAAATATCGCCACAACGTCTTGAATTTTCCACCCTTTAGCAACGATGGGAAGCATTTGCAAATTGACGAATGTTCCTGGACGAATGCGAACACGTGCCGGTTTCGTCGATCCATCACTGACGATATAAAATCCCAATTCCCCTTTGGGGTTCTCCACGCGGTGATAAACTTCGCCAACCGGAGGCTTTATGACTTTCGGTACTTTGGCCATAATCGGCCCTTCAGGGATATCACGAATAGCTTGCCTAATAATCTTAACGCTTTCCTTAATTTCATCCATCCTTATTATGGTGCGGTCATAGCTGTCACATCCGTAGCGAACAGGGACATCGAAATCAAAGCGGTCATAGATACTGTACGGATAAGCCTTGCGCACATCATACTGAACCCCGGATGCCCGTAAAACCGGACCGGTAATTGATAGATTTTCTGCCAGTTCTTTAGGCATAATCCCCACATTTTTCAAACGGCCTTGAGCAATTTCATTCCCGAAAAAGATGCCGTAGTATTCTTCGAGCATCTCAGGGGTATCGTCCAAGAACGATTCTAATGCAGGCCAAAACTCAGCCGGAGGTTCGGCACTCATGCCACCAATACGCATGCAGTTTACTGTTAAGCGGCTTCCTGCAGTCATTTCATACATATCCAGGATTCGTTCCCGATCCCGGAAGGCATAGCCCCAAGCCGTCCAGCCCGCGATATCCAGGGCAGTACTGGCAATCATGACCTGGTGGCTGGCAATCCGAGCAAGTTCCCCAAAAATTACCCGAAGATATTCAGCCCGCTCAGGAATTTCAACACCCATCAGCTTTTCAACAGTCTGTACATAGGCCCAGTTATTATGTGGAGAAGCTAAGTAATCTAAGCGATCCGTGTAGGGGATAAACTGCGTATAAGTCCGGCTTTCTGCTAGTTTTTCTATTCCTCGATGTAAATATCCAATTTTGGGCTCGATTTCTGTTACAGTCTCCCCTTCTAAATGAACAATCATCCGAAATAAGCCGTGCATACTCGGGTGTTGAGGACCCATGTTAAGAACGAGTTCTTCCGTTTTATCAATACTCATGGTTTTCCCCCCTATTCCCCGTCTATACGCTGGCGGACAAGATTACGAATCTCAATGGGTTCGGTCTCATAGTCCTTGCGTAGTGGATAGCCTTCAAAATCATCCCACATATAAATCCTTTTGAGGTTAGGATGACCTTTAAATTGAATTCCAAACATGTCGTAGGCTTCACGCTCTAAATAGTCTGCGCCTTGCCAAATTCTCGTGACCGAATCAACCACCGGGTTTTCCCGGTCAACAATAGCTTTTACGCGCAGATGCTGAGGGCCGTTCAGACTTGTCAACTGATATACAACCTCAAGATGATCCACCAAGTCTAACCCCGCCAGATCGTGGAGAAAGTCACATGGGACATCATCGAAGCTTTTCACTGCTGTAAGGGTTTCTGTCACATAAGGTGCCTGAACTTTAAGAATAAGTGTACCTAAGATCTCTTCGACCTCACCGTTAACCCTGCCGGCCAGCTCTTCCACTCGTTGTTTTAACAGTTCTTTATTTTCCATGTCTCATTAACCTCACCTTAGCGGGATTTGAAACCTTATATTGAAGTTGCAAAAGCCCATAGATTAAGGATTCCGGCCGCGGAGGACACCCCGGAATATAGACATCAACCGGGACAATCTTATCAACGCCTGCCATCATTGAATAGGAATCCACAAAAGGTCCTCCGGCGTTGGCACAACTTCCCATGGCGATAACCCATTTTGGTTCAGGCATTTGGTCATAAATACGTCTTAAAAGCGGCGCCATTTTGCGGGTACAGGTTCCCGCAACAATCATGACATCAGCTTGCCGCGGTGATGCCCGGAATACCTCATAGCCAAAGCGCGAAATATCGTAGCGTGGTCCGCCGGTAGCCATCATCTCGATGGCGCAGCAGGCTAAACCAAAGGTAACAGGCCAAAAAGAGTGCCCGCGTGCCCAGTTAAGAAGCTTATCGATATTCGTTACTAAAATGTTCTTCTCCAGCAGCGTTTCATCTTCACGCAGCTGTCTTTCCAACCTTACATCCACTCTAAAGCACCTTCTTTCCAAGCATACCAGAAGCCAACCAAAAGAATGACGATAAAGATGAACATTTCCACGAAGGCGAATGTCCCTAGTTTTTGGAATGTGAGCGCCCAAGGATATAAGAAGACCGTTTCAACATCAAACGCTGTAAATACAAGAGCATACATAAAGTAATTACTCTTAAATCCGAGCCAGGTCCGTCCAATAGTTTCGTTCCCGCACTCATACGTTGTCAGTTTTTCCTTATGTGGCTTATTGGGCGCCAACAACTTGGGCATTAGCATCATAATGACCGATACAGCGATGGCACCAACAAGAAACACTCCGACAGCAGCAAAATTGTTGTCCAACTTCCTTACCTCCTTCCTGAAAAAAATTTTTTATAAGCCGGGTTAATCCACGGACTCAGAAAGAACCTCTCATTATCCCGGCATAAAGCGGCGCCATAGACCTCGGCAAAGTTAAAGAGCGGACAGCCCTTCTTTTACCGGGGCAAAACTCTTACGATGAAGAGGACATGGCCCTAAACGCCGCAAAACTTTCATATGTTCACTCGTACCATAACCCTTGTTTTTAGAAAAGGTATATTCAGGATAAAGTGCGTCAAGTTCGACCATTAATCGATCACGAGTTACCTTTGCTAAGATTGAAGCCGCAGCGATCGAGGCGCTTAACTGATCTCCTCTTACCAGAGGAAGCTGCGGTAAATTGACCGCCGGCAAAGTGAGGGCATCAATCAATAAGTAATGGGGACGAACTGTCAAACCTTCGACTGCTCTCTTCATTGCCAGCTTTGTTGCTTGTAATATATTGAGAACATCAATCTCTGCGGGTTCAGCACTGCCAATAGCGTAGTCTATGGCTTGGTTTTGGATTTGCGAAAATAGTTTTTCACGCTTGCTTTCTGTTAAAGCTTTAGAGTCGTTAAGACCGGGAAGCGTAAACCGTGTCGGCAGAATACAGGCTGCAGCAACAACCGGTCCAGCAAGGGGACCCCGGCCGGCCTCATCAATACCTGCTATCAGTAAAAAACCCTTCTGCCATAATTTCTTTTCCTCGATAAGTAATCCCTGAACACGCGCGTCTTCTTGCGCTTGGGCCTGCTGATGCTTTATTTGACGTTCTGCGAGCCGCCGAACCCCTTGCCGTGGGTCATTTTGGCAAGCAGCAAGCATCCGAGGAGAAGGATCATTATATAATGCGATTTCAACTTCTTTAATATTCATCTGGGATAACGGTACCACCTATTTTCCCTCTTTCTGAGTTCGACATCACAGGTCTATATCCTTTAATTACGGGGCTGAAATCCTTCCAAATAACGGAAAACACCTATCCAAATATATCCATGGTAATGGGGCCAAGCTGCCCTGTTCTCAGTTCACGCAAAAATATTTGAGCTGCTTTTAATGTATCCACCCGCCCGCCTCGAATCAAACAACCCCGTTTAATACCTATAGTCTCCAGGGTTATGTCCGAGTCAGAATTCTGATAGCGGCTTAAAGACTGGGGTGAATGTAATCTGAACCAATCAATCATCCAAAGGGCCAATTCTTCCAAATCAAAAACTTCGTCTTTAATCGCCCCTAAAACGGCAAGTTTACGTCCGATTTCAGGATCTTCAAACTTGGGCCATAACATACCCGGCGTATCCAAGAGTTCGACTCGATCATGGATCCGAACCCATTGATTTCCCCGGGTCACACCGGGCTTATTGCCAACTTTGACTTGGGCTCCCCCAGTCAATTGATTAATTAAAGATGATTTGCCGATATTAGGTATCCCCACGATCATAACCTTGATCATTTGCGGGCGAACGCCTTTTTCCGCAAGTTTCGCCTGTTTTTGCTGTACCATGCTTTCTAAGGCCGGTACAATCTGTTTAACGCCTTTTCCCGTAACAGCGCTCAATGCATAGGCTGGACTGATGCTTCTCAACTTTTCGAGCCATTTTACTGTCCAGTCAGGTTCTGCCAAATCAGCTTTATTGAGCAACAATAACTTTGGTTTTTTGCCAAGGATCTCATGTAATAAAGGATTGCGGCTGCTAGTCGGTATTCTGGCATCAGCAAGTTCTACGACAACATCAACCCATCTTAGCTGATCCGTTAAAAGACGCCTCGCTTTGGCCATATGCCCCGGAAACCACTGTATACTCACTAAAAACCTTCCTTATTAGTTTAAAACAACCTTTAATAAATTAAAGAACTTTAATAAATCAAATTAGAGAAACTTAACCCTTGGAAACGGGTAATAAACAAGCCAGGCTTTTCCTAAAAGATAGCTTTTAGGAAGAAGTCCCCATTCTCGGGAATCCTCGCTTTGACGGCGATTATCACCTAAAACAAACACTTTATCTTTAGGTACAACCTGCGGGCCATAAGGCGGATAATCTCCCGGTTTAACATAGGGCTCTTGAATTGCTTGGCCATTGACAAATACTTTATTATCACGAAGTTCGACTTTTTCTCCTTCAACAGCAATGACACGTTTAACAAACGTCCGTTTTGTGTCTTTGGGAAAAGCGAAGACAACGATATCTCCGCGGGTAGGAGCCCAAAGTCGATAGGCTAATCGGTTGACAAGAATACGATCTCCCGGAGCAATCCCCGGTTCCATGGATGGAGAAGGTATTAAATAGGGCTGTAACACTCCCCAACGCAGCAATCCTCCGCTTAGTAAAATAACCCCAAACAAAATTACGATCCACTTTCTTTTTGATTTTGATTGTTCCATTCCATAGCTCCCCTCTTGAACTACTTCATAGTATGAACAAGATTTTATGGAGCATACGTTAAAAATCAATAATCTCCAAAGTTATCACTAAGTCAAGTCTGATAACTCAAAATAGTTCTACGGATCGTATTAAAGAAGGCTCGGCTTGCGCCGAGCCTCGCGAGGGCGGAAGCCGTCAGGTTCTACTGCACCATCATCATGAATGATTGAGTGCCCGAAAAAGATTGCCTATTAAGAAGACCAACTGAGAATCTTTTTTGCATGCATGTAAAAAAAGGGCTAGATCGCTCCAGCCCATTTTTAACCTTAGATCGAACGCCGGTCGCGAATTCGTGCCGCCTTTCCGGACAAAGATCGTAAATAATAGAGTTTAGCCCGACGTACAATACCACGGCGAATTACCTCGATCTTATCTAAGCGAGGGGAATGCAAGGGAAATGTACGTTCAACTCCTACACCGGCAAATACACGCCGAACTGTAAAAGTCTCCCTGATACCGCCACCTTTCATGGCAATAACAAGTCCTTCAAACACCTGAATACGTTCACGAGTGCCCTCAACAATACGTACATGCACACGTACTGTGTCACCCGGACGGAAGTGAGGAAGATCCTTTTTCATTTGCTCTTCTTCAATCATGCGAATATAATCCATTATAAAATTACCCCCCTTCCTTGCCTAGATGTTCATACACTGGTTTGGCAGCGAGAGGACCATCCTTTTTAGACCAATTTATATTATCATAACCTGTTTAGTTATGCAACTTCCATTTACAAAATATAATAATTCGGTCTTTTCTTAATACTTATCAGTGTCCCCTTAAACGATCTAGAATAATGGCTACTGCCGACCTTACGGATAAATGATTATAATCTGTAGGGCCATAAACTGGTTCAAGGATTTGATCCATAGATTCCATGTCTTCTTTTAACAGTCCCCAGCCCGTGCCAAATAAAAGCAGAATAGGCGTTTCCGTAGTGTCAATATCCTTGCGCAATTGCGCGTAGGAAACTGTATTCGCGTATTTCCGAGCATCCGTAGCCACTCTCAAGGGAGCCACTCCTTGCTCAGCTGTGATCTCAGCATAAACTTCGGCTAAATCCGCAGCGATCTTCACCTTAGAAAAGGCCTCTTGGCGATCCGGATTATATTCTGCACCATACCCATCTTGCCAAAAACCCATAATTCGTTTAGCCAACTGACGCTGAGCTTCAGCAGGATGTACAACATAGTAGCGTTTAATCCCATAAGTCGTTGAACTGCGAGCAATATCATGTAAATCTAAATTCGTGATTGAGGTTGCAACCGTTTCCATGTTTTTATTGTAAACCGGTGCATGGATTAAAGCTAGGTAGATATCCGCCACGATATTTCCTCCTGATCTCTATACGAACTTTATAATTACTGAATCCTATATATTATCTCGTCTTTATACGTCCCCTGCCCTGCTTCCTGAAGATCTATGGCCTTTCCAGCCATGTAGATTACTCAAGTAATTTTAAACGTCGACGTTTTTTCGGCGGAGGACAGAGGAATTCCCACGTTTCACGCCATACGGCCATTTCTGGATGTTCAAGAAGAAGTTCTTCCAAAATGGAATAATCCTCAGGTTCGAAACTTAAATGTTTAAACAAATCCGGACGCCGCAAAAAGGTTCGTCGCAGGGATTCCTTTCTGCGCCACCGCTTAATGTTAGCATGATGCCCGGAAAGCAGGACTTCGGGGACGATTCTTCCCTCAAAATCTGCAGGCCTGGTATATTGCGGATATTCCAAAAGCAGTTTACTATGGGATTCTTCCTCAGCAGAAGTTTCCTGCCCTAATACACCGGGAACTAACCGGGCTACAGCGTCCATCATAACCATTGCCGCCAGCTCTCCCCCCGTCAGAACATAATCACCCAGCGAAGCCTCTTCATCTGCCAACTCACGAATCCGTTCATCAAAGCCTTCATAGTGCCCGCAAATAAACACCAACTCTTCATACTCGGACCAGCGTTGAGCTGTATCCTGGCGAAAAACCTGACCCTGCGGAGACATCAGGATTGTTCGCCGTCTGCCTTGCACTTGAGGCAAATCCCGCACGGCAGCAAAAATAGGCTCCGGCTTCAAAACCATCCCAACCCCGCCGCCATATGGAATATCATCAACATTTTTATGTTTGCTGACTGCATACTTGCGAAAATCTATGAACTCAAATTCTAAATATCCTGCCGCCTGAGCACGTTTGAGAATGCTTTCATGCACAGGCGCAAACATCTCCGGAAACAAGGTCAAAACAATCATTTTAATCGGCATCTGCTAGTCCTCCAACAACCCTGGGGGAAGCTCAACATCCATCCGTCGGCCTTTAACATCCACATGTTTGACAACGCTTTTAAGGGCAGGAACACAAATTTCTCCGCGAGTCCCTTTGACAATATAAACATCATTAGCACCCGTTTCTAAGACCTGGGTCAGAACTCCCAAAAAGGTCTCCCCATCATATACCTTCATCCCCTCAAGCTCAAAATAATACCAACCTTCCTGAAGAGGAGGAACTTCCGAACGATCAATCCGGACCTCCCAGCCACGAAATGCTTCCGCCTGTTCAATACTCTCAATACCTTCAACCGAGAGCAGGACATGATCCGGCTGTACAACGGCAGAAATAACTTTAAAGCGTTGATTTGTCCTTCCCTTACCCAGGATAACTTCCCGCAGCCGAGAAAACCGCTCCGGGTCACTGGTAATAGGATAGACTTTTAACATCCCGCTCACACCGTGAGGACGTAAAACTTCACCAATCAGCACTTCTTCCATTTTTCAGGCCCTTTCTTTCAATTTATATCCTAAAACATTAAGAAGGGCCCTAAGCCCTTCTTAACATCATTGATCAATGTCCATATGAACTCGGCGACCATCTTTAACGGCAGCGGCTTTGACCAGCGTACGAATAGCGTTCGCGATCTTTCCCTGTTTACCGATAACCTTCCCCATGTCTTCAGGAGCGACAGTAAGCTGCAAATGCACGCTCTTGTCTGTCTCAGACTGTGCAACAAGAACCTGGTCGGGATGATCGACCAAGGCTTTCGCGAGGATTTCAACAAGTTCCTTCACAGGAACCACCCCCCACACACTACTCTAGTTCTTGGACTCGTGGAATTTTGTTAAGATACCCGCTTGACTTAACAAAGACTTAGCAGTATTTGAAGGCTGAGCTCCCGTAGAAAGCCATTTTAAAGCCTTTTCCTCGTCGATGTTTATAACAACAGGGCTCTTTGTCGGATCATAATAACCGATTTGCTCAATAAAGCGTCCATCACGCGGAGCTGAAGACTCGGCAATTACCATACGATAGAAAGGTTTCTTCTTTGCACCGATACGGCACAAACGAATTTTCGTAGCCATCTTTTCACCTCCTTTACAGAATACCCAAATTTACAGGACCGTAGTCCTCGGTTGGGATCAGAAGCCCTTAAACGCAGCTTTCTTACCCTTCTTGCCCTTCTTACCCATTCCGAACATTCCCATACCGCCGGAACTCGTCAATTGCTTCATCATTTTTTGCATCTGTTCAAATTGCTTTAATAGCCGCCCAACCTCCTGAACGCTTGTTCCGCTTCCTTTAGCAATCCGCTTTTTCCGAGAATCTTTAATAAGGGCGGGCTTTCTGCGTTCTTCAAGAGTCATAGAGCGAATAATCGCTTCAATATGAGCAGTGTCTTTTTCATCAATTTTTACATCTTTTAATTGTTTTCCGACACCGGGAATCATTTCCAAAAGAGACGACAAAGGTCCCATCTTCTTCATCTGCTGCATTTGATCGAGAAAATCATCAAGTGTGAATTCTTGCTTGCGCAGCTTTTGTTCCATCTCTTTGGCTTTTTTCTGATCAAAGGACTCCTGAGCTTTCTCAATGAGAGTCAGAACATCCCCCATCCCCAAAATCCGAGATGCCATGCGGTCTGGATGGAAAGGTTCTATGGCATCCATTTTTTCACCGGTCCCGGCGAACTTAATCGTGCAGCCAGTAACTGCTTTAATGGATAGTGCTGCCCCGCCTCGCGTGTCTCCGTCTAGTTTTGTCAGAATGACACCGTCAAGACCGATTTCCTTGTGAAAAGACTCCGCCACATTGACAGCATCCTGTCCAGTCATAGCATCTACTACCAACAGGATTTCATGAGGTCTAACAGCAGTTTTAATTGCCCGGAGTTCATCCATCAATTCTTCATTGATGTGTAAGCGGCCCGCTGTATCAATAATCACAACATCATGGCCATTTTGATTAGCATGGTTTATACTGGCAACCGCAATATCCGCCGGAGGTTCCTGCCCCATAGAAAACACAGGCACATTCAGTTGTTCTCCCAAGACCTGCAATTGCTTAATGGCCGCAGGGCGATAAATATCACAAGCTACCAGCAAGGGATGTTTCCCCTGTTTCTTAAGCATGTTGGCAAGTTTGGCGGCATGGGTTGTTTTCCCTGCGCCTTGCAATCCCAACAGCAAAATCACAGTAGGCGGTTTTGGAGCGATCAGGATTTTTCCCGTTGCTCCCCCCATCAGGTCAATCATTTCCTCATGGACAATTTTGATCACTTGTTGCGCCGGAGAAAGGGATTCCAAAACGTCTTGCCCAATGCAGCGTTCCTTAACTTTAGCGACGAAGTCTTTAACTACTTTAAAGTTAACATCCGCCTCGAGCAAAGCAATACGCACTTCTCTCATGGCTTCGGTAACATCAGCTTCTTTTAAGATGCCTTTTCCCTTAAGTCGCTTAAATGTTTCTTGGAGTTTATCGCTTAGTCCTTGAAACATATCTTTGGGACACCTCCTGTGTCGTCGCCTCGTAAACCTTAGTTCTGGAGCAACTTACTCTCAAATATTAACTATATCCTCTATCTTAACGCCAATTTGGCAGTGACGTTCCCAAGCCTCAGAACTGGAAAAATCTTGCTCGCTCAGCCCCTGCATCAAAGTCTGCACTTCTGCGAGCTTCTCCCTTTCCTTCCAAAATCTTTGGACAAGTCCTAACTTATGTTCATATTCTTCAAGGATTCTCTCTGTTCGCTTAAGCAAGTCATGAATCGCTTGGCGACTGATATGTTCCAACTCAGCTATTTCCGCAAGTGAAAGATCCTGTTGGTAATGCAGATCCCAAACGTTTCGCTGCTTTTCTGTGAGCAGCGGACCATAAAAGTCTGCGAAAAGAGCCATTAAGGCAAGTTTCTCCATATCGATCCCCCTGTAAAGTAATTTTACTTTACATTCGAATTTTAGACTAAAAGCAATGATTTGTCAAGAACCTATTACCCATTCAAAGCATTTGCAATCCTCTTAGCCCTGATTTCCGCTTCCTGACATACCTTGTGAACATCAAGAGTAAGGATTTTTCGATCCTCCATCAGTATCTTGCCATCGACCATCATCATGCGTACATCTCCCGCATGAGCCACATAGGCTAGATGAGCTGGAATAGAAAACCGCGGATAAAAATGGGGCTGATCCAGATCAACTGTAATTAGATCTGCTTTAAAACCCGGAGCCAACATTCCTACGTCTTCAAGACCTAAACTTTGAGCGCCGTTAACTGTAGCCATCTCAAGCACTTCATAAGCAGGGAGGGCTGTAGAATTCACCCGAAGTTTCTGTTGAAAAGCTGCCGAACGCATCTCCCCGAAAAGATCGAGATTATTATTACTGGAGGCTCCATCGGTACCTAAACTTACAACAATTCCCTGAGCCCGAAGTTCTGTGATAGGGGCAGTTCCGCTGTTTAATTTCATGTTGCTTTCCGGATTATAGGCTACACAAACCTTATTGCGTGCTAAAATATCCATATCTTTCCTGGTTAGATGAACACAGTGAGCTGCCACTACATGACCGCCAAACAAGCCTAACTCTTCTAACCATTCCACAGGAGTCTTCCCATATTGATCATGAATCATTTTAATTTCATCAAGAGTTTCTGCCACATGAATATGAATTCCCACACCTAAACGATCCGCATGGGCTTTTACTTTCTGAAGATATTCTCCGGAGCAAGTATAAGGAGCATGAGGGCCAAACATGACCTTAAGCCGTCCTTGACCGGCACCTTGATAACGTCTGACAAGATCAATGCCTTCTTGCAGGGCGCGCTCACCATTTGGGCCATTCCCTATAAGTCCACGAGAAAGAACAGCACGAGTACCTGCCTGTAGGACGGCTTCGGCGACTTGATCCATTGAGGCATACATATCGAGCATCGTAGTTGTTCCTGAACGGATCATTTCGCAAAGCGCTAAGCTTGTTCCCCAATAAATATCCTCCTCGGTCATCTTGTCCTCAAAAGGCCAAACCTTTTCATTTAACCAAGGCATAAGAGGAAGATCATCGGCATAACTCCTTAGCAAGGTCATTGCTGCATGGGTATGAGTATTAATTAAACCCGGCATGACAACATCATTAGGCAAATTAAGGACTCGATCAGGGACAAAGTTCTCAGGTGCAGAACCTTCTTCCCCAACTGATACAATCCGATCGCCATCAATGCCAATTTCTCCGCGGGAATAAAAAACTTCGGGGCCGGTCATAGGCAAAACCATAGCCCGAATTAATAGTTTCGACAAGCTCTATCACTCCCTACATTGTGCCTATCACCTTAAGAACGCACCATTAACTTAAGAAGGTTGACTGAATATGGTGCCGTGACAATTCCTTTCTCCGTGATGATTCCCGTAATATATTTCGCCGGAGTAACATCAAAAGCCGGATTGTAAACGTTAACATCTTCAGGAGCCATAGGCACGCCAAAACATTCTTTCATTTCTTTAGCCGGTCTTTCTTCAATAGGAATCTCTTGCCCTGTGGCAACTTTTAAATCAATAGTTGAGGTTGGAGCCGCCACATAAAAGGGAACTTCATGGGCCTGAGCCAAAACCGCTAAGGAATACGTTCCTATTTTATTGGCTGTATCTCCATTGGCAGCGATACGATCTGCCCCCACAATAACTAAGTCGACTTTGCCTTGCTGCATTAGTGAGCCCGCCATATTATCAGCTATTAATGTCACAGGGATTTTGTCATTCATAAGCTCTAAAGCAGTTAGTCTTGCCCCCTGTAACAAAGGCCTTGTTTCATCCGCATACACGTGAATTGATTTACCGGAAGAATAAGCAGTACGAATAACACTTAACGCCGTTCCATACTCTACAGTCGCTAAAGCTCCGGCATTGCAGTGTGTAAGGATATTACCTTTCTCCGGAACAACCTCATTCCCAAGTTCTCCAATCAATCGATTCATACGCCGATCGTCTTCAGCAATACGGTCAGCTTCCTCGATAAGTGCCTTCCGCACTCCGTCCAAGTCCTCAATTTCCCAGCAATCACGCAAACGATCTTCCATGCGGCGCAAGGCCCAAAACAAATTCACTGCTGTTGGACGCGTCTGGGCTAAACGCCCCTGGACTGTTTCCATAAAGTCTGTCAAGCCTTGTCTGGGACCATTATATTCGAGGGCACCGAGCACATAGCCATAGGCCACTGCAGCCCCAATAGCAGGAGCTCCGCGAACTTCCATTTTTTCAATAGCTTCGGCAACTTCCTCATAGGATTTAGCATCTCGGTAGGCCGTTTCTCTAGGTAACTTGGTCTGATCTAATATTCTTAAAATATTTCCCAGCCATTCGATTGATTTCATCATCCCACCGCCCTTTCTAAAACTTACCAACTTCTTGATTCGCAGAAGGACACCAACAACTCTGTTCAGGAGACAAAACCTCAAAGGTTCCCTGAAGGAGTTCCGCGGCCTTCCTACCTAAGTTTTTCAAACTCTCCGTTACTTCAGCATGACTTAAGCGATGATCCGCAATCCCAGCGGCTTCATTAGTTACCATT
The DNA here is from genome assembly GCF_001029285.1 of Desulfosporosinus acididurans. Classification (GTDB taxonomy): domain Bacteria; phylum Bacillota; class Desulfitobacteriia; order Desulfitobacteriales; family Desulfitobacteriaceae; genus Desulfosporosinus; species Desulfosporosinus acididurans. The sequence goes on along the minus strand of NZ_LDZY01000012.1, from coordinate 62,596 downwards.
CCGACAGAAGCATAACACATCCCGAGTTCCCGCGCCAAAACTACTTCCGGGACACTTGTCATGCCAACCACATCCGCTCCGAGCTGCTGAAACATCCGTATTTCCGCAGGCGTCTCAAATCTCGGCCCTTCTGTACAAACATAACATGCCCCATCCTTAACTACAATCCCAATTTTTTCGGACACATCCAAAACAGCCTTCTTCAGATAAGGACAATAAGGTTCAGTCATATCCACATGGAGGACTCCCTGATCTTCGCCTTCAAAAAATGTTTGAGGACGACTCTTAGTAAAATCTAAAAACTGACTTAAAAGAACTAATTCACCCAAACGATAATTTCGGGATAAAGAACCGACTGCTGCTGTCGCTAAAATCTTGCGCACTCCCAAAGAATGCAGAGCCCAAATATTGGCCCTATAATTCACCAAGTGAGGAGGGGCAGCATGTCCATGGCCATGACGGCTTAAAAAAACAATTTCACGGCCCGCAATCTTCCCAACCATTGGGTGAACTGTCCCATAAGGTGTCTCCACCGTAAGCAAACATTGATCCATTAAGGTGAAATTTTCAACACCTGTACCGCCAATTAAGGCAAACTGACGCAAATTATCACTCCTCAGAATTGCCGAAAAGAGCCTCAGCAAAGTCTTTGGGCACAAAGGGGCGCAAATCTTCCATACCCTCACCGATTCCAATCCATTTCACAGGAATTCGCGTTTCCCCCTGAATTCCCAGAACAACGCCGCCTTTTGCCGTTCCATCGAGTTTTGTTAAAACAATTCCCGTAACCCCGGCAACCTCTTGGAATAATTTTGCCTGCTGCAAGGCGTTTTGGCCAGTTGTCGCATCTAACACGAGAAGAACTTCCTGAGACGCACCAGGAATTTCCCGCTCGATCACCCGCTTAACCTTTCGCAATTCTTCCATTAAATTCACTTTATTATGAAGACGTCCCGCGGTATCCACAAGAACAACATCTAAATCGCGCGACTTTGCTGCCTGCACCGCATCATATGCAACCGCAGCCGGATCAGCACCTTCACGCTGCTTAATCACCTCAACTCCCGAACGTTCTCCCCAAACCTCCAATTGATCAATAGCCGCTGCCCGAAACGTATCCCCGGCAGCCAGAACAACACGTTTTCCATCCTTTTTAAAACGATTAGCAAGCTTCCCGATCGTCGTCGTCTTACCAACTCCATTAACTCCAACGACCAGAATAATACTCGGCCCCCGCGCCGCAAAAGCAATCGTTTCCTCCTCACCTAACAATTCCACAATCAGCTCTTGAAGAACCTTAGTCAACTCTTGAGGATCAGAAATCTTCCGCTGTTTCACCTCTTTGCGCAAACGTTCAACCAGCTCCATGGAGGTATTAACTCCAACATCTGAACGAATCAATACCTCTTCCAATTCCTCAAATAACTCTTCATCAATTTTTTTATAACCGGTAAAAATTTGCTCAACTTTTTCCACGAAATTTTGACGTGTTTTCGTTAGACCAGCCTTCAGCTGCGAAAAAAAACCTGCCATACTGTACTATGCCACCCTCCCATATCGTGATTCGAAATCACAATTCACAGACCGAAATCAGACATAGATGGTATCACTCATTTTGTATGTCGTTTTTGCTCAACTCATGCCAAAAACAAAATACTGATGAATTGTTTACCATATATACCATATCTTTATGTAACCAAAATAGCAAGTCAAAAAGGGGTCGGTTTTCTTGTTACTAAACCAATCCCTATAATATAACTCAAAAAACTCCATTATATTCGGTCAGGAGAACTCTCTCTCCTTACCTTGTCTACTCACTGTCCCCTAGTCCGTTCCAAAACAGACGGCGCACATTTATGTGCCGTCACCCCAAATTCCGTCTCCCGTTTTCGTTTTCCAAACCGATTCCGGACAAGGACTGATTCGTTAATTCCTTCTTTATTTGACCCCAACAAAAGAGCATCTCCCGATCCACCCACAGCAGACGGTGCTCATTTTTGTGCCGTCACCCAAAGTTCCGTCTCCATTTCGATTCCTAAGCCGACCCCGGACAAGGATTGTTTCGTTAATTCCTTCTTTATTTGGCCCAAACAAAAAATCATACCCGATTCGCCCGAGATTCCGCTTTTTACGTCCCCCGACCCAAGTCCGAGACGCAGCATGATACGGGAGTGAGGTCTTTACGTGAGCAGCTCAGCAAACTCCGTGAAAGCGACCCCAGACACGGGGCGGTGCACAGGGATGTGCACCGCCACCATAGCGCCATGGATGGCGCTTATGGTACGATAATCTCCAGTGGAGATTATCGCCGGAGGCGGATTCTTCAAAAAATACTATCGCCGGAGGATGAACCCCGCTCCCCAAAGAAAAAGCTTGAACGGGTAGTTTGCTCTGCGAACGTATGACCGAGCGACGTATCATGCAAGTCTCTCATGCAAGTCTCTCATTCAACCGTACCGAAAGCAGCTTAGAAACCCCGCTCTCCTCCATAGTAATCCCATACAAAATGTCCGCCGATTCCATAGTCCCTTTTCTATGCGAAATAACCACAAATTGCGTTGAGTCAGATAAGCGGTGAAGATACTGGGCAAACCTCTGTACATTAGCATCGTCGAGAGAGGCTTCAATTTCATCTAAAATACAAAATGGACTGGGTTTTACGCGCAAGAGGGCGAAAAGGAGAGCTATTGCTGTTAAAGCCCGTTCCCCCCCGGAAAGCAGTGAAAGCAGCTGAGGTTTTTTACCGGGCGGCTGGGCGATAATCTCCACACCCGTTTCTAATAATTTATCAGGTTCAACTAAAGACAGTTCGGCATTGCCGCCAATGAAAAGCTCCTTAAAGACTTCTTGAAAGGCCGAGTTCACGGCATTAAAACTTTCTAAAAAGCGGACACTCATAGTTTCATCAAGCTCATTAATTAATTGGCGCAGTGTCTGATCAGCTTCAACTAAATCCTTTTGCTGAGCCAGCATAAATTCCTTTCGTTCACGCAGCTTAGGAAATTCTTCAATAGCCGCCTGATTAATCGGGCCAAGTTCCTCAATGCGCCGTTTTAATTCTTGAACTCTTTTCCCGATAGCTGTTCTCTCTTCTTGGGTAAGATAAGTCACAGCTTCTTCCCATTGAAGGGAAAACTCCTCTTCAAGACGGGTTAGCCCTGTTTGGCACTCTGTCTCCCAGCGAACAATCCGAAGATCATTGGCATGTAAACGTTGTTCATTTGTGTGGACTTTTTGACTTTGAGCATGCATTTCTTGTTCTAGTGCCTGGGCTCGGGCTAATAGGTCTTCCTTCTCCTGTCTTAGCTTCATCAGAGAGTATTGCAAAGACTCCTGAGCCTTGCCATGGCTTTCCAGACTCTCGTTTAATTCCAGTTGTTCTTTGTCGACCGTCTCAAGGTTATGCTGGAAGGTAAAGAAGTTATGTTTTTTCTGTTTAAGACTTTGTTCACTTTCTCTGTAAGTTTCTTTTTCCTGTCCAATTTGCTCTGAGCACTGGGCCAGTTCTTGCTCCCACTTAGCTAAGCTTACCTTTTCCTGGGTCAACAGCTCCCTGCCTTGATTGAGTTCGTCGGCAGCTGTTTGTGCTTCTTGTTCTCGTTGATTAAATTCTGCGCGTATCCTGCGGGAATTATTTTCTGCTTTTTCAAATTGCTCCGTACTCTTTTGCAAATTCAGAGTTATTTCGTCAATCTCCCGCAGGGTTCCCTGTTTACGCTGATCTAACCCACTCAAATCGTTACCGATGCGCCGTATCTGGCCTAAGGAATTGTCATTGGCCGTTTTAAGGATGACCTGACGTTCTTTTTCTCGACGCTGCTTCTGAATTAAGGTTTCCAGATTTTCTTGAAGCTCTCTTTCTTGACTTTCCAGCCTCAGGGATTCCTGTTCTTTTTCCTTATAGTTTTTTTCCAATTGACTTAATTCAGAGCGCAGTGTTTCTATTTCACGCGAACGCCCCAGCAGATTTCCGCCTTTGCGATGAATGCTGCCGCCAGATAAGGAACCTCCCGGGTGTACTTGGTCCCCTTCTAATGTAACAATTCGCAGCTTATACCCGGACATTCGTGCGATCCGTGTTGCAGCATCCATATCTGTGACAACCACGATACGGCCCAACAGAAATTCAATAGCCTTTTGGTATTTGGGATCATAGCCTACCAAATCTACGGCAATTCCAATAAATCCGGGATCATTTTCCACAGTTCTAGCGACACTCATCCTGTTGCCTTGAATTACATCCAAAGGCAAGAAGGTAACTCTTCCCAGCTGATGGGCTTTTAAATATCCTATCGCGGTTTTAGCAGCTTGTTCATTTTCAGCGACGACATTTTGCAGGCCCGCTCCGAGAGCTGTTTCTATGGCGACTTCATGGTTCTCCTGCACAGAAATCAAATCGGCCACAGTACCACAGAGTCCAGAACCTTCGCGAATTCCTTTTTTCTTCGCGAGCATCACCTCTCGGACCCCGCGTTGATATCCCTCCAGGGAATCCTCCAAACTTTGTAAGGCATGTAACCGAGCGCGAGTTTGATCCATTCTTGTGCGATGATGCTGCAATTCGCCAGTTTTAGCTTGGCGTAATCCCTTTAGCTTTTCCAACTCCGACTGAAGTTGGACTTTTTCCCGCTGATAAGCTTCTGCTTGCTCCTGCAAACGGAAAAGTTCCTGTTCTTGGGCTTCCGCTTCCTCCGTCATGGTTTGGAGTTCATGTTCCTTATTGGCTTGCTCACGTTGTAGTTGCAGAAGCTGCTGCTCCAGTGAGGCTAGGGAATGTCTCATACCCGTAAGAGCATTCGAACAATTCGCTTGTTCTGTCATCGCTTCAAAGAGATCGGCTTTTAAACGGTCGATATCTTCTCTCAGTTCATGGTCCCGGGCATTTGCTAATTTAGACTCATGTTCAGCAACCCTTTGACGGGATTCCTCTACCGTTAAGCTTAGAACTGCTTGTTTTGCCGTCAAGGTTTGCTGACGCTGTTCTAATTGCCGAAGTTTATCTTCACCCTCGTTCATCTCCTGGGCTAAACGTTCAATTTGTTCCTTAAAATTATTTGCTCGTTCCAAACGTAAACTCTGCTCATGTTTTACAGAATTATAGGCCTGTTCAGCCTGGAAAGCCTCTGCTTGTTTGGCCTGAATTTCTTCATCCATCGTTTTGAGCTTAATTTTTTGCTGCAGATCTTGGCTTTCTATTTGACTTAAAAGAGTCTGAGCTTCTATTAAGCCGTGTTTCATTGTTTCAGAATCCTGCGTTGCTGCCGCCAACTTCTGTTTGACATCGGCAACATCTAAAACGACAGCTTGAATTTCCAGGGATTTTTGTTCAGCCATAAGGGCAAGGCTTTCTTCGGCCACTTGGGCTTGGGCAGCCAGAGGAGTCAATTGTCCCTCAATCTCTTGGATTATATCCTCAAGACGTTGGAGATTAGTGGTTGTAGCATCAAGGCGTTTTAAAGCTTCGCGCTTCCGATAACGGTATTTTGTAATCCCAGCCGTTTCTTCAATCAATGATCGACGTTCTTCCGACTTAAGATTTAAAATTTCCTCAACCCGCCCCTGCCCAATGATCGAAAATCCTTCCTTACCAGCCCCGGTATCCATAAATAACTCTTGAATATCCTTCAGGCGGCATGACGCTTTGTTAATCAAATATTGTCCTTCGCCATCGCGATAAACTCGACGGGTTACGGTAACTTCGCGAAAGTCCAAAGGAAACATTCCTGTTTCATTATCAAAAATCAGAGAAACTTCGGCCATACCTACAGGTTTGCGCTTAGTGCTTCCGGCAAAAATTACGTCTTCCATTTTGGAGCCTCTCAGACTCTTGGCACTCTGCTCCCCCAAAACCCAACGCACGGCATCCGCAACATTACTTTTACCGCTTCCATTGGGCCCTACGATAACACTAAGACCATGACCAAGCTCTAATTTAACGCGATCAGCAAACGATTTAAATCCTTGAATATGAATTTCCTTCAAGAATACGGGGAAATTCTCAGGACTCATCGCTTTCTTTCCCCCAGTTCTCTAAGACCTGCTGGGCAGCGTGCTGTTCTGCTTCCTTCTTTGTCCGGCCGATTCCTTTACCCATCAGCTTTCCTCGCAGAAAAACCCCGGCTGTAAAGGATTTATTATGATCAGGACCTTCTTCAATCAAAATTTGATAACTCACTTCAATTTCTTGGTGCTGGGCCTTTTCTTGCAGCATTGTTTTATAGTCACCATAATTTCCTTGAGCAACGTCGTCAATGGCGGGTTTAAGCATTTCTAAAATAACTCGCCTTGACTCTTGAAAACCATATTGCAAATATATCGCGCCGATAACAGCCTCCCAGGCATCAGCTAAAATTGAAGGCCTTTCTCGCCCGCCTGAGACTTGTTCTCCTTTGCCAAGTAAGAGTTCCTGCCCCAAACTAATCTCATGGGCCTTACGGGCTAAAGTTGTTTCATTGACAACAGCAGCCCTCATTTTAGTGAGTTCTCCTTCCGGACGGTCAGGATAATTAAGATACAGATACTCAGCAACGACAAAATCCAAAATTGCATCTCCTAAAAACTCCAGGCGCTGGTTATTTTCTCTGCCCGACTGGGGATTTTCAAAGACATAGGAAGGATGAGTCAAAGCAGTAATAAAGAGTCGATTGGGAGGAGCATCCAATCCCAATCGCTTTGCCAAATTAAGTCCCAGGTCTTTTTTGCTGGAGATAAATCCATAACGTTTCCGTCCCGATTTCCCATCTGACTTTGCAGAGACAGGCATCGAGCTGTGGTTCCTTTGTCCCATTTCTCAAGATCTCCTTACCCTGTTATTCGGAAAATTTCTTCAAGATAATGGTGGCATTATGTCCCCCAAACCCTAAAGAATTGGACATTGATACCTTCACCTCCTGATAGCGTGCTTGATTAGGAACATAATCCAAATCACATTCCGGGTCTGGCTCGCCATAATTCGCCGTAGGCGGAATTACACCGCGCTCAATAGCTAAAGTACAAATAATCGCTTCGATAGCTCCGGCGGCTCCCATTAAATGTCCTGTCATGGACTTCGTCGAACTAATTGCTAATTTTGAAGCAGCATCTCCAAAGACCGTTTTGATTGCCGCCGTTTCAGTTGAATCATTGGGCCCCGTTCCGGTTCCATGAGCGTTAATATAATCTACCTCGTTAACGTTCAGGCCTGCATCATCGATCGCCATTTGCATTGCCCGAGCCGCGCCGGCACCGCCGGGAACGGGTGTTGTAATATGATAGGCATCAGAAGTGCTGCCATAACCAGCAAGTTCAGCATAAATCCGGGCGCCGCGAGCCTTGGCATGCTCTAAGGATTCTAAAACCAAAACCCCTGCTCCCTCACCCATGACAAAACCGCTGCGCCGCTGATCAAAAGGACGACAGGCCTGCTCAGGGTTTTCCTTTTCTGTTGACATGGCTTTCATGGAACAAAATCCGGCATAGGCCAGAGCCGTTAAGGGAGCTTCTGTCCCTCCACATAAGATAACATCGGCATCTCCGCGCTGAATTAAGCGCAGGGCCTCTCCCACCGCATTTGTTGATGAAGCACAAGCCGTCACAATCGTCATGCTGGAACCTTTTAAGCCAAATTCAATCGACAAATGCCCGGCGGCCATATTGCCAATCAACATGGGAACAAAAAAAGGACTAATTCGGTTGCTGCCCCGGTTCATCAACACCTCTTTCTGTTCTTCAAAGGTAATGACTCCGCCGATCCCGCATCCCATCACGGCACCAGCCCGTTCTTTATTAACGTTCTCAAAATCAAGACCGGAATCTTGTACAGCAAGTTTGGCAGCCGCAATAGCAAATTGGGCAAAGCGGTCCATATGACGGCTTTCTTTCTTATCGATCCACTCTGTGGGTTCAAAATTTTTAACTTCTCCCGCAACCTTCGTTGATAAGTTCGACGTATCAAAACGAGTTAATAACCCGATTCCTGACTTGCCTCCAATCAAGTTATTCCAAAATTCCTCAAGTTGATTGCCAACGGGAGAGATGACACCCATCCCTGTGATTACCGCACGATGTTTCAAATCTCTTCCTCCTTAAGCCTTTTCTATTCCTTCTTTTATATCCTCAAAAATTTCATGAACCGATTTGACCTCATTGATTTTATGAACCTTGGCACCGGAAAAAATCAAGCCGTCATGAACATCGCCCTCTTGAGCCCTGATCAGGCGGTGCATGATACAAAAGTTACCCTCGCAATGTTTAAGACACATGGCGCATCCCTTAGACTTGACATTGTCATGAGCCTCCAGGGCCTTTGTAAAAGGATTTCTTATTCCCCTTCCCGGCAAACCCACTGGACTATGAATAATAACAATGTCCTCTTCCTTGGCCTTAATCATTTCGTTTTTCCATTCTTCAGCAGCGCTGCTCTCTTCACTGACTGCGAAACGGGTTCCCATCTGCACGCCATCTGCGCCGGATTTCAGCATTTCTGCCACGCCTTGGCCGTCAGTAACTCCACCGGCACCTATTACCGGGATATTTACCGCCGCAATTACTTCCGGCAGGATGTCATGGATGGAACGATCTGTACCGAGATGACCGCCCGCTTCTGTCCCTTCCACGATAACGGCGGCGGCGCCCAGCTTTTCGGATAACTTAGCAAGTTTAGCAGTTGAAACAATCGGTACTACGGGGATACCCTTTTCCTTCCCCCAGGAAAACATATCTCTTGAGAATCCTGCTCCAGAGACCAGAAGGTCTATTTTTTCTTCAAAAGCAGCGTGCACCAACTGGGCAAATTCTCGAACCGCAAACATAATATTAACTCCAATAATCCCCTTTGTTCGCCGACGAGCTTCACGAATTTCTGCAATCAATTCTTCCACAGACAAGCCACTGCCCGCAATCAGGCCAATTCCGCCTTCTTCAGCCACTGCGGCTGCCAGGGGAGCCATGGATATTCGAACAGCCATTCCTCCCTGGATGATGGGAATTTTGGCTACCAAATCTGCAATATGAAGTTCGGGTATTTTCACTAATGTTTCCTCCCGTCAGAGTTATACCCCATACTTAATAATTATTATAAAACCTAATTTATTTAAATTTTCTCAGAAGTATTGATACTTCAGAAAAAAACAAACTCTTTAACAGAAAGCCCCGCAACTGTGTACGGGACTTTTGTGATTATTTGTTTTCCTTGATGTAATTGACTGCATCCCCGACTGTCCGGATTTTTTCAGCTTCTTCATCCGGAATATCCATATCGAAGGCCTCTTCCAGAGCCATAATCAATTCAACGATATCCAAAGAATCTGCATTCAGCTCTTCAAAGGAGGTCTCCTGGGTAACCGTTGCTTCGTCGACCCCAAGCTGCTCGACGACGATGGCTTTAACTTGTTCGAAAACTCCCATGGTGTTTCTTCACCTCCTCTCGCTGACAAACATCACTCATTTACATTTCCATACCACCGTCAACACATAAGACTTGACCTGTTATGTAAGCCGATTCCGGTGATGCTAAGAATCGGACAACTTTGGCAACTTCTTCCGGCTTACCTATACGGCCTAAAGGAATGGTTTGCAGAATCTCATTTTGCACCCCTTCGGGTAATGTTTCCGTCATATCCGTACAAATATACCCCGGCGCAACTACATTGACTCGTATTCCCCGAGAAGCAAACTCTTTAGCCGTGGCCTTAGACAAGCCGATAATTCCGGCCTTTGCAGCCGCATAATTAGCCTGACCGGCATTACCGGATAAACCGACTACTGAAGAAATATTCACAATGACTCCCGACCGTTGTTTGAGCATTCCTTTGCTGACAGCCTTCGTACATAAAAAAACTCCTTTGAGATTCGTTGCCAAGACCGCATCCCAATCCGCTTCTTTCATACGCAGCATTAAACCATCCCGGGTAATCCCTGCATTATTGACAAGAATGTCAATTTTCCCAAAATGCTCGAGAGCCATTTGAACTAAGTGATCCACGTCAGCAGCTTGGCTGACGTCTGCCTGAACAGCTATGCTTTCTCCTCCTGCCTGGCGGATTAAGGAAACGGTCTCCTCCGCTTTATCAGAACGGCCCGCATAATTGACAACAACCTTGACGCCCGCAGCAGCCAATTCAAGGGCGATAGCACGTCCAATTCCCCGACCGCCTCCAGTAACGATAGCTACGCTTTCATTCAGCACCATTTTAACGACTCTCCTTCAAATATGCAAGTGACTTTTCTAAGCTCTCCTTATCCTCAACGCGGAGAAGGTTAACCCCCGGGGCAATTTTCTTGATCAGCCCGGTTAAAACCTTGCCGGGTCCACACTCAATAAATGTATCAACACCTGAATCAACAAGATAGCGCACAGACTGTTCCCACCTCACAGGTCCGCTGACCTGGTCAACCAAGGATTGCACAGTACGCTCTGCAGAAGCGACCTCTCCGGCATCAATATTAGCAACAATCGGACAGCTTGGAGTGGCCCAATGAACCTGTTCTAAAACTGAAAGAAGTTCTTCTCCTGCCTTCCTCATTAACCTCGAGTGAAAGGGTCCGCTCACGGCAAGAGGTACAGCTCTTTTTGCTCCCAGTTCCTTGGCAATCTCCATGGCCCGGGTCACCGCCGGCAGCTCTCCGGAAATCACCACTTGCCCAGGACAATTGAAATTCGCCGGAGCAACAACACCCAGCTCCGCTCCTCGTTGACAAGCTTCTTCTACTTTTTCTGCCGTTAACCCCAAAATAGCTGCCATTCCGCCTCCTGCTGGAACTGCCTTTTGCATCAGTTCTCCCCGCCGTCTCACAACGTTTAGGGCCTCCGCCAAAGTTAAACTGCCTGCGGCGACATGAGCTGAATATTCACCCAGGCTATGCCCTGCCACATAATCAGGCTTAATACCAGCCTCTTGAAGCTGAAGCCAAGCAGCAATACTCACAAGAAGAATTGCCGGCTGAGTGTTTGCCGTTTGCTGAAGCTCTTCTTCAGGGCCCTTTTCCAAAAGTTCTAAGAAAGATGTTCCCAGGACCTCCCGGGCTGTCTCATAAGCCCCTTTCCCGCTTGCTGTTTGCAACAATTCCTTTCCCATGCCAACATATTGAGAGCCCTGGCCCGGGAAGACAACCGCTAGTTTATTCAACCTCAGTCTCCCTTCTTTCCAAGCAAAGTCGTTAGACGTGAATATTCTTTTTCGGCTGATTGCATGATATCCTGAACAATCATGGCAGCGGGTTCAATTTGCTTTACCGCTCCGGCAATCTGCCCAGCCATGATTGAACCGTTCTCAACGTCTCCTTCAACCATTGCCAGGCGGAGTTTTCCCTGACCAAGCTTTTCGAGCTCAGCCCCTGCCATGCCTTCTTTCTCATACTGTTCAAATTCTCGTGTAAACCGATTATCTAAGCAGCGAACCGGGTGTCCGGTTGACCTCCCGGTAACAACTGTCGAACGATCCTTAGCTTTTATAATTTTTTCTTTAACAAGAGGAGAGATCGTACACTCTTGAGCACACATAAAGCGAGTCCCCATTTGTACCCCTTCTGCGCCGAGAGCCATGGCCGCGACGAGTCCCCGGCCGTCTAAAATCCCGCCTGCCGCTATGACTGGTATATCTACCGCATCCACAATTTGCGGAATCAAAGGAAAGGTTCCAATTTCTCCAATATGTCCACCGGACTCCATACCTTCGGCAATAAGTGCGTCAACTCCGACCTTTTCCAAGCGTTTGGCTAAGGCTACCGAAGCAACGACTGGGATCACCTTCGTGCCAACTTCTTTGAGTTCAGGAACATATTTTCCAGGATTACCTGCTCCGGTCGTGATGACGGGAACACGCTCTTCGAGAATCACCTGCATGACTTCATCTACAAACGGTGACATTAGCATGACATTAACACCAAAAGGTTTTGTCGTAATTCTCTTGACTTTGCCGATCTCCACGCGCAGCCAATCCGCCGGTGCCTGACCCGAGCCAATGATCCCAAGGCCGCCTGCTTCCGAAACTGCTGCCGCTAACTCCCCCGTTGCAACCCAAGCCATTCCCCCTTGAAAAATAGGGTATTCTATGCCTATTAGCTCACAGATTCTTGTTTTAATCATGCTTTTTTCCCACTTTCATCCATTTCAGGACACAGGCCCCCCAAGTCAATCCAGCTCCAAACCCAACCATGACAATCACATCCCCTTCATGGAGACGACCCGCTTTTACCGCTTCATCAAGGGCCACGGGAATGGAAGCCGCCGACATATTACCATACTTGTCCAGATTAACAACCACTTTTTCCGGTGAAATACCCAAACGTTTGACAGATGCATCGACAATTCGAATATTTGCTTGATGGGGCACAAGCAAATCCACATCTTCTTTGGCTAAACCTGCCTTTTCTAGAACACTTACTGAAACATCACCCATGATCCGCACGGCAAATTTATAAACTTCCTTGCCCTCCATCTGAATCGTGTGTAAATTTTTCTCAACGGTTTCCTTACTAGCCGGATGCATTGACCCGCCGGCAGTCTGGGCTAACAGCTTACCTCCTGAACCATCTGATCCCAATTCAAAACTCAGAAAGCCATAGCCTTCCTCCACAGGCTGTAATACGGCTGCTCCTGCACCGTCACCAAAAAGAACGCAGGTGCTGCGATCGGTCCAATTCAGGATTTTACTTAATGTTTCCCCGCCAATGACAAGAACGGTTTTATACATACCAGCGGCAATGAATTGACTGGCCGTCGTTACTCCGTAAATAAAGCCTGTACATCCTGCCTGCACATCAAAAGCCGCGGCATTTTTAGCACCTAAGCGATCAGCGACTAGACATGAAGTTGAAGGAAAAGCATAGTCTCCCGTAACGGTTGCCACAATCACAAGGTCAACCTCTTCCGGGCTTATCTTGGCATCTTCTAACGCTTTTAACCCTGCTTGATAGCATAACTCTGACACCGGCGTATCTTTAGCCGCAATATGCCTTTCACGAATCCCCGTTCGTGTGATGATCCATTCATCATTTGTCTCTACAAGTTTCTCCATATCAGCATTCGTTAAAACCTTTTCCGGAACAAAGGACCCTGTCCCGACAATTCCAACACTTTTCATAGCCGCAGTCCTCTCTATTAATTATTTGAAACACGTTACTTTGGCAAATTACTTTTTATTTGTTCCAGGAGCTGTATCTGCACACATTCCCGAGCAACGCGGACTGCATTGAATATCGCCTTGCTTTTCGAGCTTCCATGACAGATAATGCTGATTCCATTGACCCCTAACAGAGGAGCACCACCATATTCAGCATAATCCATCATTTGGGCGATCTCCTTTAAGCCCGGTTTAACCGCTAAAGCTCCTAACTTGCGCAGCGCAGTAGAGGTAATCTTTTCCTTAATCTGCTCAAATAAGGCCCCTGCCAGACCTTCTGCCGTTTTCAACAACACATTGCCTACAAAACCTTCACAAACAACCACATCGGCCCGGCCGAAAGGCACATCCCGACCTTCAATATTACCCAAGAAATTTAGGGGAGCATTTTTCAGGAGTCCATAAGCTTTTTGGGTTAAATCATTTCCCTTGCCTTCCTCACTGCCGATATTTAACAGCGCGACCCGCGGCTTAGGAATTCCTAAGATTTTTTCAGCATAGACACTCCCCATAAGCCCATACTGGCAAAGTTGTTCCGGGGAAGCGTCCAAGTTAGCTCCCACATCGAGAACTAATTTTCCCCCTTGTGCTGTTGGCAGCACTGTCGCAATTGCAGGACGTTCAATACCCTTGATGCGCCCTAAGCCCAGCAAAGATGCTGCCATTTGTGCACCTGTGCTGCCGGCACTGATCAGCGCGTCAGCATCACCTTGCTTTACTAAGCGGGTAGCCACCACAATCGACGAATCTTTCTTCTTGCGCACAGCGTTTGCCGGATGTTCACCCATTTCCACCACTTCTGAAGCCTCAACCAAGGAAAGGTTATCCGGACATGAACCAGACAAGAAGGGTTGGATCCGTTCTTTTTGCCCAACCAGCAGCAGATGTAATTCAGAGTTTGCTTCTGCTGCCCTCAAGGCTCCTTTCACAATCTCTTCGGGAGCATAGTCTCCTCCCATAGCATCTACGGCAATTTTCATCTACTCCATCTCCGTTTCACGTACTTCCCCTCGCTCCTTGGCAAATAGAACCCAATGTCCGCGAAGTACAGCCTCTGTATTAGCTTGCAAAAGGACATCTACCCAATATTTGTCCCCTTTTCGTTTTGTAACCTTGCCTTCTGCTACAACAACTTCCCCTAACTGGACCGGACGAATGAACTTAAGTTCTACACTGCCGGTTAAAGCCATTGGAGCATCCACTAAAGCAATCGCTAAAGAATTAGCCTGAGCAAAGAGATAATGTCCCCGTGCAACTCTTGCTTTCGCCAAAACCATGGTTTCCTCGATTATCATAGTGGAACGGGCCCTTTCCCCGATAATTAATTCCTGAAGCTCTCCTATGACTTCTTGATCATCTAAAGATTTTAACGTTGAATATGCTTCCTGGGCGACTGCCCTGGTCCGTTCTCTCAGTTCAGGAATTCCCAGGACTCCGCGATCTAAACGAATCGTTGAAACACTCACTCTAAAGCGAAGAGCAAGTTCTTCATCCGTAAAAAAAGGATGTTTGCTTAACTCTGCTTCAAGAATTTTGCGACGTTCATCCTTACCATATCGAACCACTGCTATCACCAAATCTTACTTTATATTCTCGATCATCTTAACCAGTGAACGCGTTCAGCTAAAATCTCATTTCGCAATTGTGACCTGGTCACAATTATAAACCATATCTATCTTCATTACAAGAAATTACCCTGTCGAAAAATATGCAGAAAAAAACAAAGAACTCTAATCATAGAATTCTTTGTTTGCTGCTAAACCTTAAGCTTCCTTTGAAATTACAACCTTGGAATTATAATACCCACAGTTTGGGCAAATATAATGCGGCAATTTCGGTTTATGGCATTGGGGGCATTCAATGTGGTTTGGTGCAGTGATTTTCCACATAGCCCGGCGTTTACGTACTCTTGATTTTGATTGGCGATGTTGCGGAACACCCATGATTACACCCCCTTTAGGTACTCGTAAATTGATTAGTCATTAGCTTGCCATTTGGCCAATGCTGCAAGTCGAGGATCAACGACGTCCTCTTTACACGAACACGTGGTTTGGTTGAGATTTACACCACAGGTTAAACACAAGCCTCGACAATCCTCTGAACAGATAAACTTCATAGGCAAAGCTAACACAATTTGTTCAGAAATGCGTTGCGTAATATCAACGTCATCCTTTTCTAAAAGAAGTGCTGATTCCAGCAATTCTTCCGTAGCTTGCGCAGGGAAAACCCATTCATCCTGGTAAGGCAAATTAAGAGGATAATTAAAAGGTTCTAAACATCTTCCACACACCACTTTAAGTTCCGTCTCAATTGTCCCCTTAACCAGCACTGCTTTATTTGTGTTGATTACCTGAAGTTTTACGTGTACAGGCGCTGAAAACGAGAATGTTTCTGTTCCTAATTCAAACGGGGAAAAATCTTCCGTTAAATCAAAATAGATACTTTCTCCAGATCTGTGACGAACCTGGGCAACATTCACTTTCACTTTAATTCACCCCAATACACATACTACATTATAGTTGGCACATTTTTCTTTGTCAAGGAAAACTCTTTACATCCTATTTTGCTGTCAATTCCTGAGCCTCGAGAGCAATCATCAGTTCTTCATTGGTTGGAATCACCAGAACTCGGCACCTGGCATTCGGTTTAGAAACGTCGACTTCTTCACCCCGAACTTTATTTTTCTCTAAATCAAGTTCGATTCCAAAGAACTCCATGTTAGCGCAGATAGACGCACGAGTGCTCGCCGAATTTTCTCCAACTCCTGCCGTAAAGATAATGGCATCAAGACCGCCTAATTCAGCGGCATAGGCTCCAATATACTCCCGAACATCATGAGCAAAAATATCCAAGGCCAGCTGAGCACGGAAATTGCCTTGTGCTGCTGCAACTTCAATATCTCTAAAGTCACTGCTTATTCCTGAAACTCCTAAGGCACCACATTTGGTATTCAAGAATTCATTCATTTGGTCAACATTAAAGTTTTCTTTGTTCATAATATAGGTTACAATCGCCGGATCCAGAGCCCCGGAACGGGTTCCCATGAGCAGGCCGTCTAAAGGAGTAAAGCCCATAGACGTTTCGATAGACTTTCCGCCCTTGATGGCGGAAATAGAAGCACCATTCCCTAAGTGACAACTAATTAATTTTAAGTCCTTAAGGGGTTTTTGGAGCAGAACGGCAGCCCGTTGACTGACATATTTATGGGAAGTTCCATGAAAACCGTATTTGCGGATGCCATATTTCTGATAAAACTCATAAGGCAATCCATAAATATAACTATCCGGATTCATGGATTGATGGAAAGCGGTATCAAAAACTGCAACTTGAGGTACGCCTGGCATGATAGACTGACAAGCTTTAATTCCAGCAATATTGGGTGGATTGTGTAAAGGAGCAAGTTCTATACATTCATCTAGTGCTTTCATTACTGCATCATCAATAACTACAGACTTCGAGAATTTTTCTCCACCATGAACAACCCGATGGCCTACTGCCGTAATTTCACTTAAATCTTTGAGGGCGCCGTATTCTGGAGATACCAATTCTTTAAGCACAAGTTCTATGGCCACGGAATGATTCGGTATGCTCGTTTTCTTAACTTCTTTTTTACCCGAAGCAGTAGTATGTGTGAGAACTGACCCTTGAAGGCCAATACGCTCCACTAAACCCTTAGCAACCGGGTTATTAGTATTCATATCAATAGCCTGATACTTCAATGAAGAACTTCCACAGTTTATTACGAGAATTTTCATTTCTAATCCCCTTCGTTTTTTTCCGGTCTCACTTCGATTTCTGTTTTTAGATAACCTTAGTCTTTCCGAAAAGTTTTTTATTTTTTCTAATTCCAGCGCTCCATATTTTTCCATCAATAATTTGTTTTTTACTAAGTGAGTGTAGCACAATTTTTTAGGTTATTTCAAGCCCTATCTCCATTTTTCTTCCAATTTCAGAAGATTTCGCTAACGTTTTCCCACATCGTCAAAAGGAATTTTCACCTTCCTCCTCGTCACAACTTCTAGAGCCTGGCATTCTTCCATATAAATTATCAGAGAAGGGGAAGGAAGGTGTGATTTTTAGTATGTCTGTCGTGATTCGTGTATTAAGTTTAAGTTTCCTTGCCTTCGGCATGTTTATTTATCCTCAAGAAGTTCTGAATTCTGCCGCTGCAAGCTTAACCTTATGGTGGCGTTTTGTTCTCCCGGCCTTGCTTCCATTTTTTATTCTCTCAGAACTTCTCATGTCTTCAGGTTTTGTTCATTTTCTCGGTGTCTTTCTTGAATCATTTATGCGTCCTATTTTTCGCCTGCCGGGCCAAGCGGCCTTTGTGGTGGCAATGGGATATACCTCAGGATTTCCAATGGGAGCAGTTCTGACTGCCCGTCTCCGTAAATCCGGGGAAATATCCCGCATTGAAGGAGAACGACTTTTAGCATTTACCAACAACCCCAGTCCGGGGTTCATGTTTGGCGCAGTCGCCTCAGGAATGTTAGGCCAACCGGCGCTCGGGATCGTCCTAGCCGCTTCAGTGTATCTTGCCAATCTGTTGGTAGGATTTCTCTTTCGCTTTTACCGTAAAACTGCCTCCCCCGCTCAGCCGCTCAAATTCCCTTCCTTCAGACGTGCCTGGCAGGAACTAAAAACAGCTCAGCTTCAAGATAAACGAACCATCGGACAGATTCTCAGTGATTCCATTAAGCAAAGTTTTACTACAGTTCTTATGGTCGCTGGATTTATGGCCTTTTTTTCCGTAATTCTCCGTCTTCTGAATATTTGGCATATTACATTATTCTTAGCATCTTTGAGTCATTATTTTTTAAGGATAATCCCCATATCAATACACCAAGCCTTTTACAACGGCCTTCTCGAAATGACCATTGGCTGTCAGCAAAGCATCCAAACAGTTCCGATTCTCAAACAGCAAATAGCCCTGCTAACCTTCCTCATGGGGTGGAGCGGTTTATCCGTCTTCGCTCAAGTGATCGGTTTCATCAGCGGTACAGACTTACGGATCACACCTTTTATTGCAGCCAGAATACTTCATGGCATTTTCGCTTTAGGATTGAGTCAGCTCTTCTTAAACTACACTAAAATACCAGTCCTTGCTCTGTCCCCACAAACATTAAGTCCTATGTCTCAGGCCTGGAATACATGGCATCTAAGTTTACTCATGTTTTTAGGAGCATCGGGTATTCTCTTTTCTCTTGCTGCAAGCCAGCGGCTGCGTCGTTAACTCTTACTAGTGAACTCGCTCAGCTAAAGTTGAACATCGGAGTTAAGAAAAAAGAGAAGAAGGAGCTTATTTCCTTTACTCCTCCTTCTCACTTTCAATGGTTGTCTTTTGTTCTTTGTCTTCCTTGGCAAGACTCTTTAATTCTTCATGATTCCTTCTTAACGATTGAAGGGTATCATACAAACTTTGCTCCACATGTTGAAGCATCTCATCAGCATATTGAACCGAACCTGCCTTAACATTATGAGCAAAGGTCTGAGCTTGTCTGACAATATCCTCTCCATAAGCCTGAGCTTGCTTCACAACCTCATGGTCAACAGCCATCTTATCAACGTAAGCTTTTCCCCGTTCCATAACTTTTTGAGCTTCAGCTTGCGCTTCATCGAGTATCCGTTGCCGCTCTTTCAGCACCCATTTAGCATTTTCCAACTCTTCCGGCAAAGCGGCACGCACACGATCAAGGAGTTCAAAAATCACGGCATCATCCACAAGTACTTTTCCTGTCATAGGAATCTTAGGCCCATGATCAATAATCTCTTCCACTTCATTAAGCAAACTCAAAACATCGTCTTCCACGTAAATCCTCCCCCTCGTTAGACATCCTTTCTCTGGATGTACCATACTTTTGTATCGCCATATAAACCGGTTTTTCGAATTTCCAAAGGAAAGAAAGCATCATCCACATCTAATGGTTCATCTTTTGCTGTTTCCGCAATGATAACACCGTTAGGTGCTAAGTAAATACTGGAACTTAGAGTTTTTAACGACTGAAGGACTAATTCTTTATGGTAAGGGGGATCTAAAAAAATCAAGTCATAGACTTCAGCTGAACAGTTTTCTAAGTACTTAAAAGCATCCATATGCAAGACTTTCGTCCTCGGTCCTAAGCCGAGACAGCCGATATTCTCCTGAATAACTTTAAGTGCATTATGGCTTTTTTCTACTAATACTGCCTCGCGGGCTCCTCGAGAAAGAGCTTCCAAGGCTAGGTTTCCCGTACCCGAAAACAGGTCTAAAACGCGGGCATCAATTACGCGTTCTCCTAAAACATTAAATATAGCGCCTTTAACTTTATCTGAGGTAGGACGCGTCAGCATTCCTTCGACAGCTTTCAGAATTCGTCCCCGCATCTCACCTGCTATGATTCTCATATACCCTCCAAACTCCATTATAGCAGAGCTTATTAAGCTTTTCAGCCAATAATTTGGTCAGTTAGACATTTTACGTTAAGTATAACACAAATACTCTGAACTCTTTCTCAATTTCTTTGAATATCATTTTTGTTTTTGCCCATACTATCTTTGGTATTCAATGATTTTGAAATGGGCATTGAATACTCTTCCCCCATCCAGCTCTTCCTTTCGTTTTTCCTCTCTGTTCACTGGGAGCTTAACAAAGCCCCAGTGACTTTTTTAAGCGGATATAACTAATCTTTATTCACTCTCATAAAGCAAGAAAAGGAGCCAAGAACTATGAATAAATCTCAGCTTTATCGCCAACTTAATGTCCAGGTTGACCTAGCAGTCGAAGCGCATCAGCTCCTTCGAGGGGAGAGCGGAGAAGAAATTCCGGGAGTCATTATGGATGAACAAACATTGGATCATGCCAAAGTAACTATTATTACGGTTGAAACCGACGAAGGAGTCGACGCCATCGGTAAACCAAAAGGACAATATATTACTATTGATGCTCCGGAAATAAGAACTAACGATTATTCTATCCATGATTCTATTACCCAAATACTAGCAGACCAATTAACTGAATTAATGGGCCTTAGAGAAGATGCCAGTGTCTTGATCATTGGCTTGGGAAACTGGAATGCCACACCGGATGCCCTGGGTCCTCAAGTAATCAGTAAGACTATGGTGACACGTCACCTCTATCAACTTTCTCCCGACGATTTAAAAGGTAAACTGCGCAAGGTTAGTGCTATCTCCCCAGGTGTCCTTGGTACCACGGGAATTGAGACCGCCGAAATTATTCGAGGTATCGTTGACCACGTCAAACCCGATTTGGTGATTGCCATTGATGCCTTAGCGGCAGGTTCTCTGGAACGCATCGGCACCAGTATCCAGTTGGCCGATACAGGAATTCACCCTGGTTCCGGCGTTGGAAATCCTCGAGCTGGAATTAACGAAGAAACCGTCGGTTGTAAAGTAATTGCTATTGGCCTTCCGACTGTACTTAACGCTGCTATTATTGCCCACGACGCAGTTGAAGGTATTTTTAAAGAATTTGTAACTACTCCTTCTTTATATAAACTTTATAAAGGGATTAAACCTGAAGTCCTAAGCAAAATTATTGACGATGTTCTATCACCTTTTCAAGGAAACCTCATGGTCACTCCCAAGGAAATTGATTCCCTGATTCAAACGACTGCCAAAATTATTGCCGGAGCACTAGCCATTAGTATCCATCCAGGAATCGATCGGGAGGATTATGAAAGGTATTTGCAGTGAACTCGCTCAGCTAAAGCTGAACATCGAGGCATCGAGGCTTCGGCGGGGAAGTCTACCCCCACCGAAGCCAGGTATGGGAAGCAGATTTAGATCAATTTACCTATGCGGGGCTTAAGGCAGCAAACGTGTAAAATCAGTGCCTTTGGGCTCTATTTGTTTATATAAGAAAAAGGCCAGGTTAAATTTAACCGACCTTTTTTCAGGGAAACGTTATTGCGGTGTATTGGGAAAGCGTTTGTGTTTGCGATTGGCAATCCCAATCTCTTGAGCGACTTCATACTTGAATTTCTCTAATTCCGGTGTGAGTTGGACCATCGGTTTCGTTGACTTAGCCAAAGCTTACACCTCCATAGATTTTTTCAGTAAGGCAGCAGACCTACATCGCTGCTGCTTCGCTTTCAAACCCTTGCGCTTTGTTCTGATTCTAGTATTCTCATTCAGGCAAAATCAATACTCGGCAATTCTTACCAAGATTAAGTTTGGCCTTTTGCTTAATTGTTCCTAAAGACAACGACATGTCCTTAATGAACTCCAATCTTCTCAGGCGGAAACATTCTCTGAACTTCGTGAAAAAGCAACGTGAAATTTTCAGGATGACGCAGAGCCTTTTGGACCATCTGATAGGCCTTTTCCACAAGTTGTCCGTCACGTGAAAAGTCCGCAAGATGTAATTGACCGAGTCCATGCTGACGAGTCCCCAAAAGTTCCCCCGTCCCGCGCAGACGCATGTCCTCTTCGGCAATTTTAAAACCATCTTCAGTCTGACAAAGAATATCCAAGCGGCGGCTTTGAGATTGTTCAGACAATAGAAAGCAATAGGATTGTTCACTTCCTCGGCCAACCCGTCCTCTAAGCTGATGTAACTGGGCCAAGCCAAATCTTTCCGCCGATTCGATGACCATAACTGAGGCGTTAGGAACATTAACCCCAACCTCAACCACAGTCGTTGCAACGAGGATATCAATGTTTCCCCTTTGAAACTCGGTCATAATTTCATCTTTTTCCGAACCCTTCATCTTACCATGCAATAATGCCACCCGACATTTGGAAAAGCGATTTTGAAGTTCAGAAGCCCTTTTGGTTGCTGAAATAAGGTCAAGAGTTTCCGATTCTTCAACTAACGGACACACGACATAAACTTGTCGGCCTATAGTTACCTGCTCTTCAAGAAATTTTTCTAATTTAGCACGACTGCGTTCCGTCAATTTCCTTGTAATGATTGGTTTTCTGCCTACAGGCATTTCATCAAGAACGGAAAGCTGTAAATCTCCATAGAGAGTTAAGGCCAACGTTCTCGGAATCGGTGTAGCTGTAAGGACTAAGACATGAGGGTTATCACCTTTATTTTGAAGCATCGATCTTTGGCGTACGCCAAAACGGTGTTGTTCATCTGTAATCGCCAACCCAAGAGCTTTAAAAACCACCGTATCTTGAATTAAGGCATGAGTTCCGACAACGATCTCTGAGCTGCCATCGGCGATTCCAGCCAGAATGCCCTCTCTTTCACTTTTGCTTTGACTGCCCAGCAAGCAAACAACAGTGATTCCCAAAGGAGCGAACATCTTTTCCAGGGCTTGGTAATGCTGCAGGGCTAAGATTTCCGTCGGTGCCATCATGGCTCCCTGATATCCGGAGCCCACCGCTCGCAGCAAGGCCGCCATAGCTACTGCTGTTTTCCCCGAACCAACGTCCCCCTGAACTAATCGAGCCATTCCTTGAGGCTTGGCCATATCTTGAAATATTTCTTGAATCACACGCTGCTGAGCTCCGGTTAATTGAAACGGCAAATGTTTGAAAAAGCTCTGGATCAACGTTTCCCCTCCGGTAAGCGGCGGACTTCCAAGTCTGACTAACCCCTGGCGCAGATTGGCGAAGGCTAATTGTAAAAGCAGAACTTCCTCCCAAACCAAACGATCTCTTGCCTTTGATAAGCTTTCATAGTCTGTCGGAAAATGGATTTCGCGATGAGCTTTTGCTCGTTCCATCCAACCCTTGACCTCTTCCTCCGGAATTATCTCCGGAAAGATGTTGTCTGCCTCTTTCAGCACATATTGGATAATTCGGCGAATCGCCTTTGAAGACAAGCGGGCCGTCTCAGAATATACCGGTAAGATCGCAGGTGAATCAGGGGGCGCTGATGAACGGGAAGACTCCTCAGTTTTATCCATTTCGATATCAGTTGCCAATATTTCCGGAATTTGTTGCTGCCAGCGCACTTTTCCCGTAACAACTACCCTAGTCCCTACCGGATATTGTTTAAGAATAAATGGCTGATTAAACCAAGTTGCCTGAACTAAACGCCCTTGTTGCTCAATGCTCAGCTTAACCACCTTTAGCTTGCCTCTGATAACTTGTCCCGCTGCAACGTTCCCCGAAACAGTGGCAACTTCTCCGTCTTTTAATTCAGAGATCATTCGTCTTCGACGATCTTCATATCTGCGGGGATAGTAGAGCAGTAAATCAAGGATAGTATCAATTCCCAATTTTTCAAGTTGTTTCGCTCTTTCCGGTCCAACTCCTTTGACAAATTGCAAGGATTTGCCGCTGTCAGCCTTTTTTGAGAGCTTAGGCTTTTTTTCAAGACATTCTTGCTTATGTAATTGCATGTCTTCTTCCTGCCTTGTGGGAGTCTCTTGGATCGCCGGGGGTGTTAAACGTTCTGCTAACCCTCTTTTAGCAGGAGAACCCTGATCCTGGTGAGAGCGATTTTCAGCTTCCAGCATCATTTCCTGCCGAAAGCGCCGCAATTCAGAGAAAGCCTCTCGTCGGCGCAATGGACTCCAAGCGCCATAACTTTGGGCTAATTTTCTAAGTAATGCCATATCATACCCTGGAAATAATTGTTCGAGCCTAGGAAGTATTCCTCCCAGAAAGGAACTAAATCCTCCAAGGACCCCTGTATTCAAGAAACCTTGCTTTTCTTCAGCCATCAGCGCTTTTTGCAGATTGTTAAGAACAATCTCCACTTGATTTAATTTCATAGAAAATCAGCTCGAATTTTTCGGCCTGTTGGTGTTGCAGCAAGGCCGCCTTGAGCAGTTTCCTTTAAAGAACAGGACATTTGGTGACCTATTTCCGCCATCGTATCAATAACCTCATCGATAGGAATGGCACTTTTTACCCCTGCAAGGGCCATCTCGGCAGCAGTAAGTGCAATCATTGCCCCTGTAGCGTTACGTTTCACACAAGGCACCTCAACAAGGCCGGCGACCGGGTCACATACTAGACCAAGCATTGACTTTAAAGCAATAGCAGCGCCATGAGCTGTTTGTCTTGGTGATCCTCCCGCCAGTTCCACAGCCGCTGCTGCAGACATGGCCGCTGCAGATCCGATTTCCGCCTGACATCCGCCTTCAGCGCCTGATACATTGGCTCTCTCGGTAATAATGATTCCTAATCCAGCTGCGGTAAACAGAGCGGAGAGCAATTCCTTTTCATCCGAATGAAAAATCTCTTCAAGAGTAAACAGAACTGCCGGCAAAACACCGCAAGAACCGGCAGTAGGCGCAGCGACAATTCTGCCCATAGAAGCATTGACTTCAGCCACAGCCAAGGCTTTAGCTATAACCCCGCTCATTACTTCTCCGATTAATGTACTTCCGCTTTTTCTATGTTCTTCAACTTTTGCCGCATCTCCTCCGACTAAACCCGAAGCCGAACGTCGTTTACCGCTCAGACCAATCTTAACAGACTCTCGCATGACCTTAAGATTATTTCCCATACGATCAAAGAGAGCCTCCCCGGACAATTCCAGCTCTTCAATTTGGTTCTGAAGAACAACGCTGCTAATTTTCAAACCCTTCGACTCAGCCTCAACAACCCAATCTTCATACGCGCGCATCCGTGCTACCTCCTATTCCAGTGGTTCAATGGCTAAGGCCTGCTTAATACTCGGAAGTCTCCGAGTTAATTCCAGTACAGCTTCCTCTATTTTTTGATCCGTCTCCAATACCATTAAAGCCTGGGCACCCTTCTTCTCACGGGAAACCCGCATCGTGGCAATATTAATCTGAGCCGTTGCTAAAAGTAGTGTCACTTGAGCCACTACCCCAGGCAAATCCTGATGTAAAATGACAAGAGTCGGGTAATCTCCATTAATACCCACCATAAAATTATTGATCTGCCGAATTAGAATAGCACCTCCTCCTATGGAGGAACCAATAACTATAACCCTTTCCTTTGAACCCGTTAAATCAAATTTTACAGTATTAGGATGAACATCGCCAAGGTCGGCCTTTTCAAAGCGAACCTTAAAGCCTCGTTCCTTGGCGAGTTCAGGTGCATCGGGAATTCTTTCATCATCCGGCGCCATTCCTATAAGGCCTGCGATTAAGGCCACATCTGTCCCATGACCCTTTCCCGTTTCGGCAAAAGAGCCATGAAGCGTGATAATTCCTTCAAGAGGTTCTTCTCCGAGAATTTTCCTAGCCATAGTACCTAAACGAACGGCACCGGCAGTATGTGAACTTGAAGGGCCAACCATAATCGGTCCAAGAAGATCAAAGACATTACTTTTACTCACTGTTCCATCTCCCACGATAAATCTCAGACATATCCTTTAAAAGCTTATACAGACAAAATTTTCTTTATTTATAAAGAAAACCTCCGGAAATTCCGGAGGTTAACCTATTCCACACCAAAGATATAATAGTAGAGTGGTTGTTTACCGGGGTGAGCCTCAACTTCCACATTTGAGTTTTCTTCCTGGAGCCAGGTTTTTAATTGTTCGACCTCTTGCAATTCCGTATCTTCTCCATAGAATATGGTAACCAAATCATGCTCTTTCCAGTCCATTTTTGCCAAAGTTGCTTTCGCAACTTCAAGAAGGCTTTGTCCTGTCTCAACAATGGTGCCCTCGACCAATCCCAGAATGTCTCCCGCAGAAATGTCAAGCTCTCCAAACTGTGAATCTCTGACTGCATAAGTCACTTCCCCGGAACGAACGTTCTTCAAGGCACGCTCCATATTTTGAAGGTTATCATTTCTTTCACCTTCTGGGTTCAAATTCAAAAGCGCTGAAATTCCTTGAGGTACCGACTTGCTGGAAATTACATGAACTTCTCGATCCGAAATGACATCTTTTACTTGACGTGCTGCCAAAATAATATTTCCATTGTTCGGCAGGATAAAAACATTGTGTGCCTTCACTTTGCGAACGGCTGCTGCAAGATCCTCTGTACTGGGATTCATGGTTTGGCCTCCTAAGACCACTTCATCAACACCCAAACTTAAAAAAACATCCGCAATTCCTTGTCCCATGGCAACGGCAACGACACCATATTCTTTCATGGAAGTTAGTTCGTCAACCTCCGCCGATCCTGAAGATTTTGATTTCATGGCATGAGCCATAGCTTCATTTTGTTCTAACATATTGTGAATTTGAACTTGATGCAGGGAACCCCATTGAATAGCATAATCTAAAATCTTGCCTGGATTTTTTACATGGACATGGATCTTTACTACTTCAGGTGTCCCAACCACAAGCAAACAATCACCGCGGTTTAATAGATCCTGACGAATTCGCTCAACCTGCAAGTCCGTTCCCTTAACCAGAAATTCAGTGCAGTAAGGATATTCTAAATTCTCCAGCTGAATAAAGTCCTGATTTCCTTGATTCGGCTCCTTGGTTTGAGAAGTTTCGGAATTGATCTTTTGCTCCTGCAGGATTCTGGCTTTTACGGTTTCACCGGTCAAAGCTCCAATCCATCCTCCCAAAATAATCAGGAAACCCTGGCCGCCTGCGTCTACAACACCGGCCTGTTTTAAAGCGGGCAACATCTCAGGAGTTCTGGCAAGAGATTCCAGGCCCTTTTTATGAGCCTCTTGCAGCATATCTAAAAGCGATCCCCCTGCTTTAGCTTTACTAAGTGCAGCTTTGGCCGTTTCTCGAGCAACAGTAAGAATTGTTCCTTCGACCGGCCTCATCACAGCCTTATAAGCCGTATCTACTCCGGATTGCAAAGCCTGTGCCAATTGAAGAGGATTGGCCGTAACCATCCCGTCCAAACCTTTGGCGATCCCTCGCAAAAGCTGCGAAAGAATTACCCCCGAATTCCCCCTCGCACCCATTAGGGAACCCATTGAAGCAGCACTGGCAACTTCACTAATTGAAATTCCTGCAGCCTTCTCAGCATCCCTAGCGGCCGATTGAATCGTTAAGAACATATTGGTTCCCGTATCTCCGTCAGGCACAGGAAAAACATTCAGGGCATCCACATCCTGTTTTTTCAGCTCTAAGGCCTGAGCACCGGCGACCATCATTTGTTTCCACTCTTGGGCATTAAGAACGCTCTTTGTATTTGAAACTGGTCTCAAAACAGTATCCCCCTACTCTTTTGCGCTACTCTAAAACGCGAACTCCTTGTACGTTCACATTCACTTGGGATACGTCTAATCCCGTAAGTTTCTCTGTAGTATAACGAACGCGTTCCATAACATTAGCAGCAACTTCAGAAATTCGAACACCATACCCCACCACAATATGGAGGTCAATGATAACTTCATTTTCATTCAGGGTTACAACAACCCCTCTGGCCAAGTTTTCACGGCCAAGTAAATCAACAAAACCATCGGTAATTTTGCGCGATGCCATACCAACTAAACCGTAACATTCAACGGCTGTAGCACCGGCAATAGTGGCGATCACTTCTTCCGAAATATCGATTTTCCCTAAGCCATTCATTATTTCCTTACCCATCAAGGACCCTCCCCTTCCAGCTTAGTCCACATGATTTCCATTTTACCAAGTAAATGAAAAATGTTCAAAGAAAACTTTAGATATTTTTGCTAAATTCACGAAAAATAAGCTTGCAAATAGTTTAAGATACAAGTATTCAGGAAATACAGGGGGAAAACCTTGCCAATCTCTTCGACATTTGATAAAATATATAAGTGTCATTTCGGCTGCAAAGGAGGATTTAGAGCATGGCCAATGTTTGTGCAGTATGCGGCAAAGGGGTTGTCACCGGATTTCAAGTCAGCCACTCTCATATAAGAACAAAACGTACTTGGAAACCTAACCTGCAGAGCGTTCATGCTATTGTGAACGGTACTCCTGCCCGGATCAAAGTTTGCACCAGATGCTTACGTTCCGGCAAAGTCCAACGCGTTAGCTAATGAATTAAAAGCCCGACATTGGTCGGGCTTTTTTCATACTATTAGGCCCTCACGCCACGAAATTTAACCACCGACTTCACCTGCGCTAAAACTCGGCTAAGCCGGGTTTTTTTATCCAGTTTTTTAGACCTCCACTTCTATAAGTGGAGGTGGGTCCTTCGTTAACTTCAGGCAAGGTAGAGTCCTCCTACGCCGCTAAGTATTCCTATTTGGTAAGGCGTCTCGGCAATAATGTCCACTGGACATTATTGTATCTGAAGTCCCGATGTTCAGCTTTAGCGTAAGCGAGTTCACTTCCCCGCACTACTTACCACTCTGTCTTTAAGAGCCTCTAAATCTACTTTAGAAAATAAATAATGTTCATTACAAAAATGACAAATTACTTCCGCCTTACCCTCAGAGATTAAACCTTCCAGTTCCTCTGCACCTAGGGAAACCAAAGAATCCCCTAAACGTGACTTCGAACAGGTGCAAGAAAACCTGACAGACCGACGTTCCAACACCTGATACGAAAGACTTCCCAGCAAACTGCCAAGGAGATCATCCATACTGTGACTCTCAGCCACTAATTCACTAATTCCAACCTTTATCTGCCCAAGTATATCTTCAAGGGCTTGAATATCCTCTTCCTGAGCTCCGGGTAAAGGCTGCATCAAAAAACCGCCGGCTCCGGCCACATGATAATCTTTTTCAACAAGCACACCAAGCAGCATAGCCGAAGGAATCTGTTCCGAGGTCAACAAATAATGAACCAGATCTTCCGCAACTTCTCCGCTCACCAGAGGAACCGTCCCCGTATAAACCTCACCATTTTGCAGACTCCGGCTCACAGCCAGTTCCCCGGCTCCCACCGCCGCCGCCACATCAAGCTTGCCATTAGGCTTCAAAGGCAAATCTACCCACGGTTCCCGCACATATCCCCGAACCTCTCCAAGAGCATTCCCCACGCTCACAACGCCTTGCAGAGGACCATCCCCCAATAAGCGCAGCGTAACACTCTCGTCCCCTTTCAGCGAACTCGCTAAAATAAGAGTCCCCGTCATCAACCGCCCCAAAGCCGCAGCAGCAACAGGAGACAGCTCATGACGTCTCCGAGCCTCTTCCACCGTATCCGTCGTCCTGACCGCGACCCAGCGAGCCCGGCCCTCAAGCATCGTACCAATCCAAAGTTCATCTTGCTGCATTAATTCCTCGTCCTTTATACCATAAAATTTATTATATACCTATAATATCCCAAAGAGCTTTATATTTTCAAAGCTCGACATTCAATTTGCTTACTACAATCAAAATGATTTTAGCAAATTTGCAAACCAAGACTATAACATTATAACCAAATTAACCACACAAAAATTCTTCACCAATACTTACATACTACTTTTGCACACCCACGGCGCCCTCAGCGCCACGTTGACAGCGCAGCGCCTCAACGCCGTCCCCCCCGTCCCCCTTGCTTCAAAGCCTCACTCTCACCACCCCCGTCGACCCTTGACCAGGAGGGTGTGATTTTGCAGAGCGAACCATTCAGCAGAGGCGCGTCCAGCGCGCTTAGATTTCGAGGGGGACAGCGGGGCAATGGTTCACATCAAGCGTGCTAGCGACGGCGCTGTGGTGAGCGGCGCAAATCACACCCTCCCCGCTAAAGCGACCACCAAAACCCATCCCTCATGAACCTCAATCCCCACGCTCTCTCCAAGGCAAACATTGCTCACTCCCCGCGGAACATCCTGCCGCAAAACACCCCGCTCCAGCGGATAATACAATCCCCGCGTACTCACAACAGCCCTCTCAGACAGAGCCAGCAAAGAAAGCTCCTGCCCTTTGAACGTCGAAAATTCCTCCTGCCCTTGGAGAACCCACATCTCATGTTCAGGATCAACCAAACGAATGCGGATCCCTTGCCGGGCATAACCCAACATCAGGGCCAAATTGCCCATAAAATGATCAATACGTTTCCCCGCAGCACCATAGAGCCAAATATCCCGTTCACCCTCCGCTAAGGCTTTTTCCTTTGCCCGCAGAAGAGCCAATTCCAAATCCGTTTCATCTTTTTCACGGGGAAATTGTTCAATAAAGCAACCGGCTTTCCGGCACAGGGCTAAAGTTTCACTGGAAACCGAATCCAAATCCCCGATTAGCTGCTGCGGCGTATACCCTGAGTTCAGAGCATGATTGGCACCTCCGTCAGCGCAGATCAAATAATCAGCCGTTTCCAGGACTTTCTTCCCCCATTCCGGGTCCCAACTGCCATTGGCCAGTACCACTATGTTCATCTTATTCACTCTGAACCGTACTAACTGCCCGCCGAAGTTTTTCTACGGCAAGCTTCGGATCGGCTTGACCAAATACCGCCGAACCTGCTACCAAAATATCAGCCCCCGCCCGAGCAGCTAAAGGTGCCGTTTCCAAATTGATTCCGCCATCCACCTCGACCACGCAGGAAGATTGCTTTTGTTCAATGTGATGATGAAGTACCTGAATTTTAGGAATCACGCTATTGATAAATTTTTGGCCTCCGAAGCCCGGATTCACCGTCATTAACAATACCATATCTAAATCTTCAAGAATATATTTAAGTCCGTCTAATTGAGTTGCCGGATTAAGGGCAATTCCTGCAGTTAGTCCCAGTTCCTTAATTTGTTGGACTACACGGTGGACATGGCGTGACGCCTCTAGGTGAAAGGTAATGTGATCCGCTCCTGCAGCGGCAAAATCTGCAATAAAACGTTCCGGCTCCTCAATCATCAAATGAACATCAAAACGCATTTTGCTATGAGGCCTCAGTGCTTTGACCATCGCAGGCCCAAAGGTGAGATTCGGGACAAAATGCCCATCCATAACATCAATATGTAAAACCTCAGCACCGGCTTCCTCAACCAAACGAACGTGTTCACCTAAACGCGCAAAATCAGCAGACAAAATAGACGGGGCAAGTTGAACCATTTTAATATCTCCTTTCGGCAGCAATCACTTCTTGCAAGAAATCCCGATAATGTTCATAGCGAGTTCTGGAAATCTCTCCATTTTCTTGAGCTGCTTTAATTGAACAATCGGGTTCTTTATCATGCAAACAACTGCTAAAACGGCATTTATGCCGATATTCTTCAAATTCCGGAAAATAGCCTGCCAAATCCTCACGTTTCATTTTAGGCAGGAAAAGAGAGGAAAAACCCGGTGTATCAGCCACTAATCCCCCGGCGCATACCATCAGCTCAACATGACGGGTCGTATGACGGCCACGTTGGGACTTCTGACTGATTTCACCGGTTTTTAATTGTTTTCCCTCAGATAAAGCGTTAAACAGGCTTGATTTACCTACGCCTGAAGGACCGGCCAGGACACTAATCTTCTCCTCTAAACGGTTTCTTAATTCCGCTATACCTGTGCCTGTCTTATTGGACACCTCAAAAACCGTATACCCTATTCGACGGTAGATATCCGAAACAAAGGGCTGAGGCTTAGAATCGGGGGATAATGTTTCAGCATTGTAGTTGTCCAATTTGGTAAAAACGATAATTGGTTCTATTCCCGAATAGGTCACCTGAATTAATAAGCGGTCTAAAAGGTTCAGATCAGGTTTTGGCGAAGTCATGGCAAAGACAAGAAGCGCCTGATCGACATTGGCAATGGATGGACGGCTAAGAAAGTTAAGCCGAGGTTCTGCCCCTTCAATTCTCGCCTTAGTATTACTTTCAGGTAATATTCTCACTCGGTCACCTGGCAGAAAGTCTTGATCTTTAATGCGAAAACGACCGCGCAGAGAACATTCCCATACCCGGTCTTCCGCATAAACATAATAAAAGCCACCGTAACCTTTTAGTAAAACTCCTTCGATCATACAATTTCCTCACTGTTACATTTCAGGGCTGATCCAGCTAGGGATTCGCCCTGATTCGGATGGTTTCTTTAGGAATAACACTGAAAATCTGAGCCATAAACATTGAGGCGTCTTTATCAATATTAAACGCAAGAGGCCCTGGGCCACGCGATACGACGATGGTAACCTGACTCCCCTGCTGAACCGTTTCTCCCGGGTTAGGCGAGGTACTGATGACGACATCCGCAGGAATTGTGGTAGAATCTTGAGTTTCTACCAAGGGAACTAAACTATTCTGCTGAAGAATCGTTTTAGCATCTTCGGACGATTTATTAATTACATTGGGCATGTTAATGCTTACATAAGGAGAACCGTTGCTAATGGTCAATTTAACAGGTCCGCTCTTCGGCCAAGTCGCCGAAGGGAGAGGGTCCTGCTGGATAACATAATCTTTAGGAACGCTTGAACTTGGCTGGGTTTGAAAGGTAATCTTCCCCGTAAATCCATCGTTTTGAATCATATTAACGGCATCCGCTTTCGACATTGGCGAACTGGTTACATCCGGAAATGTGCCGGTGTTGGGACCTTTACTTATAACAACTTGAACTTCCCGGCCAACTTTTACCATTGTATTCGCTTGCGGATTCTGTTCAATGATCAGGTCTTTTGCAAACTTATCACTGAACTCTTTCTTGACCTCGGAGTTGAGTTTCAATCCTGCAGAGTTTAGATAATCTGTGGCAACCGGTACAGTCTTACCTGTCACATCAGGAACTTTCGTCGTACCGACGAGAAGGTAATTTCTCAACATTATCCCGCCCACCAAAAGAAGCAATACGACAGCAATTCCCAAGATCCACTGCCAACGTTTTTTCTTGACCTTAGTTAAAAAACTATTGATATGCTTTTCTGGTTCTTGTTCCTGTTCCGGTTCTATCTCACGTACACTAACCGGTGCTAAAACCCTGCTCATGCCTTGATGAGTCCGAGTTGCTTCCAGATCGTCAACGGGAAATACTTCAGGCCGATTTATCGGGCGGCCGGCAAGAAAATGGTTCAAATCCTCCAAAAGCTCTTTAGCAGAAGTATACCGTTGTTCAGGAGACTTAGCAATTGCCCTCATAATTACGCCCTCGAATTCTTTCTCGACCCGAGGATTGAGCTTACTCGGCAGCGTTGGCTGTTCCTGAAGATGCTTAAGAGCGATAGCGATGGGAGTTTCACCATCATAGGGTACCTGGCCCGTAACCAATTCATACAGAATAATGCCCAGCGAATAAATATCCGATTGCTCATTACTCTGCAGGCCTTTAGCCTGTTCCGGCGATAAATAGTGGACTGAACCGATAATGTCTCCTGTATGCGTTACCGTTGCCGATGATACTGCTCGGGCGATACCGAAATCCGTAACTTTAGCGCGTCCATCCTCAGTTACTAAAATATTATGGGGTTTTATATCTCTGTGAATAATATGGTGTTCGTGGGCATTTTGAACGGCACTGGTAATTTGACGGGCAAGATTGATCGCCTGATCTGTGGTCAAGGGAGCATAATCTCGAATAATTTCTTTGAGATTCCGCCCTTCTACATATTCCATAACGATATATTCAGTATCCCCTTCTTTGCCCACATCATAAACAGAAACAATATTGGGATGTGACAAACTGGCAACAGCCTGGGCTTCCCTTCGAAAACGGCGAATAAAGTCTTCATCAGTGGCAAATTGTTCACGAAGAACTTTGATCGTTACGACACGATTAAGCAGCTGATCTTTAGCTTTATAAACAATCGCCATCCCACCGGCACCAATACGCTCTAAAACTTCATAACGTCCTCCGAAGATTTTACTCACTATGTTCACCTACTTTCTGGCTAATGCTTCTTCAATAATTTGACGCGCAATGGGAGCAGCTGCCGCTCCTCCAGTTCCGCCATGTTCTACAAAAACAGCCACCGCAATGCGTGGAGCCTCCGCAGGTGCAAAAGCGATATACCAAGCATGGGTAGGTTGATTGCCTCCCGGCTCCGCTGAACCGGTCTTTGCCGCTACCTGAACGTCCGGCAAAGCTCCGGGAGAAGCAGTTCCATCGGTAACAGCAGTCACCATGGCACTAGTAATTTTATCCGCTTCATCTTTTGAAAGTGCAGTTAGCCAAGGCTGAGGCTCTTGTTCATATTGTACGGTTTGCGAAGGATCAAGAACTCGTTCCACAATGTGGGGAGTCATTATCACCCCATGATTAGCAATACCGGCGGTAATCAGAGCCATTTGAAATGGAGAAACCAGAACCTCACCCTGTCCAAAGCAGCTTGCAGCAAGAAGATTCGTTGACAGAGTTTCAGGAACCTTAGGAGAATTAGTGATCTGACTCACAGGAACATTTAGTTCAAAA
Source organism: Desulfosporosinus acididurans (assembly GCF_001029285.1). Lineage (GTDB taxonomy): Bacteria > Bacillota > Desulfitobacteriia > Desulfitobacteriales > Desulfitobacteriaceae > Desulfosporosinus > Desulfosporosinus acididurans. The sequence goes on along the minus strand of NZ_LDZY01000012.1, from coordinate 28,481 downwards.
GGAATCTTTTGTCCAAAGCCAAATCCTTTAACCGCGGACAGAAAACTTTTATCCCCTGCCTGGACTCCAAAGGTTGCAAAATACGTATTGCAAGAATCGGCTAAGGCCTTGTTATAGTTAACCCAGCCATGAACCTCTAGGTTCTGTTCAGGGATAACTTGTCCGTTGATAATCGTCGAGCCTTTACAATCATAAAGATTCGTAGTGTTTATGCCGCTTCGAAATAAGCTGGCAGAAGTCACTACCTTCATCGTTGACCCCGGAGGATAGAGGGAAAGGGCACGATTGTCTAAAGGTTTTTCCTGGGTTTGCTTAATAATGTCTTTCCAGTGATCATCCAAATTTGTCGGGTTGTATCCCGGCTGACTCACTAAGGCAAGTACTTCTCCCGTTTTAGGGTCAATAGCGACAGCTGCGCCCTTTTTCCCTTTGAGGGCATTATAAGCCACACTTTGCAGATGGGAATCTAACGTCAGCACCACATCATCCCCTTGACGCGGCAAAGAAAAGAGTTGCTGAATCGACTGAGTGGCTGTGGCGTCTTTAACACCCATGAGCCAATTCGCTAAACTTCCTTCAAGCCCTGCTGCGCCAAGCCGAACAGTAGAGTAACCGAGAGTAGGCTCATACATTTCTCCATTGGGATAGACACGGACCTTCTTTCCCTTGATTGTTTGAGTTTGTGCTATTATTTCGCCGTTACGATCAAAAATTCCTCCACGGGTCACTCGGCTTTCCAGGAGAATTAAGCGTCGATTCGCGGGATTATCCAGTAACGTATTGGATTGAACCACTTGCCAATAAACAAGCCCCAGACTTAAAACAAAGAAGCTAAAGGCCATTCCTAATGCTACACGACGTACCCCTCGCATTATGTTGCATACTCCCTTCCTCTTGTCTTATTACGCTTAACTCCCACCGCAGTAGCATTGGAAATATTCAACAATACACCTAGAAGAATAAAATGCACAAGTATAGAACTTCCGCCATAGCTGACCCAAGGCAGCGGAATACCTGTTAAAGGAAGTAATTTTGTCACCCCGGCAAGAATAATTAACGTCTCTGTTCCCAGAAGAATTCCAATTCCGGCAGCCAGAATCTGGCCAAAGCGGTCTTTGGCTCTTACGCTAATTGAAAACGCCCTCATAACTACGATCAGAAAAAGAGCCAGAACAGCCATCGCCCCCGCAAATCCCAGTTCCTCAGCTATGACAGAAAAAATAAAGTCAGTACTTGAGGCAGGCACCATAGAAGCCCCTATTCCATTGCCTAGTCCAGTTCCCAGGACCTTCCCTCCACTAATGGCAAACAATGATTGAGCAATCTGATATCCCATACCCGTAGGATCTTGCCAAGGATTTAACCAAACCAATACCCGAACGCGAACGTGCCGAAAAAGCAAATACCCTGCACTTCCTACCAATAGAAAAATCGGCAGTGAAATTCCCAAATACAGCGCACGTTCCGTTACAACGTAAATCATAAGAACAAATAAAGCGTAAAATACCAGCGCCGTTCCGAGACTTTTTTGGGCCCCTAAGAGGCCAAGCGAAAAACCAGCCATAATTAAAAAGGGTCCTAGAGTTCGCCAATCCGGTAAGGAAAACTTTCCTACTTGGACAGTTCCAACCCGCAGCAACTCTTCATTTTCTTCCAGATACGTTGCCATAAACAAGAGTAAAGCAAGTTTTACGAATTCCTCAGGTTCGACACCGATTCCTCCGATTCTTAGCCAACTCGTTGCGCCACCGGAGGCAAAACCAAAAACCAGGGTTATAAACAACAAACTGACAGCAAGCAATCCCCATAGATAGCGAAACTTGCCTAACTGTCGGTAATCCCTAACAGCAAATAAAATAGCGTAGAAAATCAGCTGTCCAATATTGGCCCACCAAAACTGGTGCAAAGCTTCCTTAGGACTAATACGCACTAAAAATACCAGACCTAAGGACAGAATTGCTTGAACAACCGGAAGGACATAAGGATCACCTTGGTAATGAAGAATCTCTTCCGCAAAACTCCCCATGAGCATAAGGGCAGTAAATATTATAGCCTGCCAGAGAAGTTGATCCTTATTGCCTCCCCATTTGAGCAGAACCAGCCCTAACCACATCATTCCTGTAATTATAAGGCGAGAAACAAAACGATAAAGCATCTTCCTACTCCATAATACAGCACAAAGCTGTGAAATTATCTGGTGCGCCGCGTTCTAAAATAAGCTGCCGCAGCCTCTCCAAGCGTTCTTCCCAAGAACCTGATTCAGAAAATTCATCTGCTAATTCCTCATCACTGATCATATTGGAAAAACCATCTGTACACAACAGAAACACGTCCTTGGACCGCAGAGATATAGCTTGACAATCCACTTCAATTTCCTGATCCGCACCGACCGCCCGCATTAAAACGTGACGTTGGGGATGTTTCTCTGCTTCTTCCAAAGAGATTTGACCTAAACGTACAAGCTCACCCACTAAGGAATGATCTTTCGTTAAAGGTGTCAACTCTTCTTGACGCCACAAATATGCCCGGCTGTCTCCCGCATGAGCAATCAAGGCCCTTGTGTCGCGAATGAGCAGCGCCGTAAGAGTCGTACCCATTCCGGCATTTTGGGGTTCCGTTGTCGACGATTTGTAAACAACCCGATTAGCCTGAGTAAAGGATTCTACAAGCCATCCTTCTAAATCTTGATCACTCAACCCTTTTAGCTGAGGGGCTAGTTTTTCTAATTCCCGTAAGGCTGTTGATGAAGCAACTTCTCCAGCCCGGTGTCCTCCCATTCCGTCGGCCACGGCAAAGATTCCGTGATCTGGTAATACTAAAAAGGAATCCTCATTATTTTTTCGGATACACCCTTTTTCACTAAAGCTTAGCACTCTCATTTTGCCACCTCGAGTATTGGAATGTGATACTTCCAATTTTCACATAATCTCCAGCAACTAATTGGACTGGAGAATGAATTTGTTCTCCATTAACCCAAGTACCATTCGTACTTCCCAGGTCTTCGACAAAAGTTTTTCCTTTTTGGCAGCGAAAAACGGCATGATCGACAGAAGCAAAATGATCCGGTAATACGATATCATTATGTTTTCCGCGTCCCAGACGCAAGCCCTTACCATCAACTTTAAAAATCTGGCCTCTGGGAAGAGTGTCCGTACCTGTCAAAACTTCTAATCGTCCATAGTCCTGATTCGAACGCTGAAACATCCCTTTCAGCTGAAGGTCAGCTAATAACGCTGTAAAAATCCTAAAGATAAAAAGATAAATCAAGGCGACAAAAACCAGTCGTCCAATCACTGTAACAACTTCCATACAACCCTCCAAATACAATATCGGAGAGCACTGTGACAACTCTCCAAAATTACGGCAAGGGTACTTTTTGAATCACGAGAACACTCAGGCCAATTTGGATTCGATCACCTGGAGCCGCCGTCTGATGCGTGATCCTTTGACTATTGACAAAGGAACCATTGGTGCTGCCCAAATCATCAAGCCGCCAGCCGTTTTCCCCTGGAGTAATTTTTAAATGTCGTCTTGAAACCTCGGGATCATGGAGCACAAGATCACACTGCCCGTGTCGACCAATATAGATATCATGTTCCGGCAATTTAAAGGATTGCCCCTTATCCGGCCCTTCTATAATTTCGAGAAAGTAATTCGAAATCCTTCCCGCACTGTCCTCAGCTCTTAAGTTTGTCATGACACTTTCCCGGAAGATCGTTGTGTTTTCACGCCAATTCGATTCTTTGGGAAAGTCATTTTCATTTTCCTCTTCATCTCCCCATTCAACGTCAATAGAATCGTCAAAATCGATCTCAATGATCATTTCCCTAGGATTGACAGTGTCATCAGAATGCAGTTCAATGGCTGGTTTCGATAAAAACGTATATCCCTCACGCTCAGCCTCGGTGTATAAATACTTGGACAACTCGATCAGAAAAACCTCTCCAAAACTAGCTAGAGGACCCCAATCACTGGAATGAAGGTATACCCGGTAAATATTCGGAACGTATACTTGAGAAATACTAATCTGTTTATTTCTAAACATCGCTTTCACCAGTTCCTTAGCCAATTCAACCGGTTGGAGCCGAGCCCCTCCTTTCTTAAAAGCACCGGTAAAAAGATACTCAGCCATTCCTTCAAATCGAGTCAATAGGCTCATGGTTACCCTCCCTCCACTGTCGTCGAAGCTGACCACAGGCTGCGTTAATGTCCGCCCCCCGTTCTTCACGCAGGGAGACGGAAATTCCGCCAACTTCTAAATGATGAGCAAATTTCTTCAATTTTTCAAGGTTAGGACGTTTTAAGTCTGTTCCTGCCACCGGATTAACCGGAATCAGATTTACATGCCCTAAGTGGTCTTTTAATAAACGAGCTAATGCTTCTGCCTCACCAAGATTGGCATTATCATCTGTCAAGGCCACCTCAAAAGTAATTCTTCTGCGCGTAATTTTTGCATATTCCTGGCATGCTTCCATAAGCTGAGCTAAAGGATAGCGGCGATTCATCGGAACTAAGCGGCTTCTTGCCAGATCATTGGACGCATGAAGGGAAATGGCCAAACCCACCTGAGGATTATCCTTCGCCAATTGAATAATTCGCGGCACTACTCCACTTGTTGAGATTGTCATACGCCGCATGCCAATATTTAGTCCCCGTTCCTGATTCATAAGCATGATTGCCGAAAGCACTTGCTCATAATTTAACAGAGGTTCCCCCATTCCCATAAAAACAACATTCGTAACCTGAAAATCCTGGTCTTCCTGACGAATAAAATGTGTCACATCCAAAACCTGACCCACTATCTCTCCGATGGTAAGGTCTCTGCGGAAACCCTCCATGCCCGTTGCGCAAAAAGCGCAGCCAACTGCGCAGCCAACCTGTGTGGAAACACAGACGGTATGGCGATCTCTTGTCAGCTCACGAGCATAATCCATTAAAACGCATTCGATCATTTCTCCGTCTTGCAGACGGAATAGATATTTTCGGGTACCATCAATGGACCTGCGCTCTGTCACGAGTTCCGGCGGATAAAAATTCAAACGTGATGATAGTAACGTAAGATCTTTCGTACTAATATTTTTAATTTCGTCCCAAGAGCGCACCGCTTTTTGTTGTACCCATTGAAATAACTGCGCTGCCCGAAAACGCTTCAAACCAAGCTCTCCGCAAACTGTCTGCAGCGTTTCTTCGGTACAGCTTCGCAGATCGTACATTTCCATAGTTATTATTATTCACCCAATTCGTTCCAGTTAAACTTCTCTTCAAAGAAAACTTAGCTCTAGCTCCTGCGATGAAATTTCGCCAAAAAAAATCCATCGGTGCCATGACGTTGTGGCAAGAGCTGGAGCATCCCCTTGGCAGCCTGCTGGATATCTCTGGTATCTTTAAGTTCAAAGGGTAAGGCGTCCGCTAAGTTCACTGCCTCAAACTCAGGATGGGCTGAGCGAAATTTCTTGACCAATTCAAAGTTCTCTTCCGGTTCAATCGTACAGGTCGAATAGATTAAGTCTCCGCCAACTTCGACACAAGAAGCAGCACGCTCTAAGATAGCAAACTGTAGTATTGGCAGATCCCAAAGGTCTTGTTCCGCTTTCCTCCAGCGAAGATCTGCTCTCCGCCTAAGAACACCCAAACCGGAACAAGGCGCATCGACTAAAACCCTTTGTTGGGAATCGAGTCTTATTCCCGGCAGATCGCGTGCATCACCTAACTGAGTTTCTATGCAGGTTATGCCTAACCTTTGGGCCAATTGGTCAATGAGCTCTAACTTATGAGCATGGACATCAAACGCCAGGATAACTCCCTCATTATTCATCATTTGGGCCAGATGCGTTGTTTTGCCGCCGGGAGCACTGCAGGCATCCAGAACGTGTTGACCTGCTTCAGGTGCCACGACATGAGCAATTATTTGCGAGCTTTCATCTTGTACTGTGAATAAACCAGCTTTAAACGCTTCCAGCTTTTCAAGGGAACCAAAGTTTTGAATCCGTATACTTTCAGGCACTCGTTCACCCAATTCGACAGTGATACCGTCGCGAATCAACAGATCTGCTAAATCCTGACGTGAAATTTTGAGAGTATTCGTTCTGATCCAGGTAGGAGCAGGTTCATTATTTGTTTGGCATAAAGCCTCCGTCTCATCCTTTCCCCAGCGTTTTAACCAGCGCTGAATCATCCATTCGGGATGAGAATAACGCACAGAAAGATAACGAACCGTATCCCTCTTCAAATCGGGCCAGGGGATATCCCAGCCTTTTGTCAGCACCTTGCGCAGGACAACGTTCACTAATCCCGTAAACTTGGGAAAGGATTTAGCTAACTCGACACTTTCATTGACTGCCACAGCCGGCGGAACCTTATCAACGAAGAGAACCTGAAATGCTCCGATTCTCAAGATGGCCCGAACTTCATGGGGAAGGGCTGACATTGGCTTACTCAAATGAAGACGCAGTGCATAATCCAGCGTTAACCTGTGTTTCAAAACACCATTAACCAATAACGTCACAAATTGACGTTCTCGAGCATCGGACAATCTGGCAATTGTTTTTTGCATTAAGAGATTGGCATAAGCCCCTTCTACCTCAACACGGGTCAGTATCTGGACCGCCATCCCTCGTGACGTTTCTTTAATCATCCCGTCTGCCCTGGGCAATAATTATAAACCTCGCCAACTGGAGCACAGCTGCTAAAGCCGCAGCAACATAGGTCAAGGCTGCCGCATTTAAAACCTTGCGGGCGCCGCGGACTTCCTCACTCCCCAGCAATCTTCCTTCCTGCAAGAGAACTAAAGCTCTGTGACTGGCATTAAATTCTACAGGCAAAGTAATCAGTTGAAAGAGAACGGCCAGAGAAAAAAACAAGATTCCTAACTGCAGCAACCAGCCAAAACTTGGCAGGAACAATCCAATTAAAATTAATATTGGTCCTGCCCCGCTGCCAAAATTAGCTGCCGGCACAAAGGATGATCTGAGCTGCAAAGGCGCATACCCGGAAGAATGTTGCAGGGCATGACCCGTTTCATGAGCTGCAACCGCTACTGATGCCAGGGAATTTCCATAATATACATCCTCACTCAAACTGATAACCTGTGAGCGAGGATCATAATGATCCGAAAGATGTCCGCGAATAGCCACCACACCTACATCATAAAGTCCCTTACTGTTTAAGAGTGCTTTCGCCGCCTGTGCTCCGGTCAGCCCCGACTGAGCGTGTACTCTAGAGTAATAATTGTAAGCAGAAGATATTTTATATTGAGCATAAAGGGATAGCAGGATTGCCGGAATTAAAAGAACCATCGTAGGGTCCCAGAACATTGCTTAACCTCCTTTTTGAAATCCCATGTTAAAATTCCAAAGGAATAGACTAACAGCACATTAGTTCACTTAAGATGAGAAAATTATAAAACCGAAGGTTATGCTATCACTTTCAATCAGTAAACGATTAAATCAAGTTCTTTTAAATAAATTTTTCTCCAACTTGACCATGCCGCCCGTTCAAAAAATCACGCGCCGACATGGAGCGCTTACCAGCCGGCTGAACCTCGAATATCCTCAGGATCCCCTCTCCCGTTTGGACGAGCAGACCATCTTCCAGCACTTCAATTATTTGACCTGGATCAGGGTTCAGATCCTCAAATGAATTTCCCTTCTGTTCAGCCATTTGTGAAGAAAATACAGAACTGCGCCAAACCTTAAAGTTCTCCTCTCGGAATACTCCAAAGGCCCCCGGCCAGGGATTTAAGCCCCGGATTTTATTATGCAATTCAATGGCCGGCCGTGTCCAGTCAAGACGTTCATGTTCACGGTTTAAAAGAGGAGCATAATTGGAGTTTCCTGATTGAGGAATAGGAATTAGGGATTCTTGTTCCAGCTCACGCAACGTTTCAACCAATAAATCCCCACCCAGATCTGCTAATTGATTATGAATTTCTCCCATAGTTGCATCTTGGGAAATCACGATTTCACGTTTTAATAAGGTGCCCCCGGTATCCAGTCCTTCATCCATAAGCATCGTCGTCACACCGGTACGCTTTTCACCATTGATAATCGCCCAATGAATCGGTGCCGCTCCTCGATATGAGGGGAGCAAAGAAGCGTGTACATTTATGCATCCCTTCAAAGGTAAGTTCAAAATTTCCTTAGAGAGCAGCTGCCCATATGCCACAACAATAATACATTCCGGAGCTAACTCGCGCAAACGCTGGACACCTTCAGGCGTTTTTATTTTGGCAGGCTGAAAAATCGGCAAGTTTAATTCTTCGGCAGCAGCTTTTACCGGGCTGGGTTTTAACTTTTTCCCTCGGCCTGCCGGCCGATCAGGTTGTGTAAAGACGCCCGCAATCTCATATCCATGGCTGGCCAAGGCTCGCAGAGAAGGTACCGCAAAATCCGGCGTTCCCATGAAAACAATACGCATAACTATTCTCCTTTAATGCGAGGTTCGAGGTTCGAAGTTAGAAGTTCGAGGCTCGTACCCATAAATTTCATCAATCTAGTTTTGCAGCCGTTATGTTATGAATCCAACAGCCATTTATCCAGTTTTTCTATCACTTTTATAAGTGTGGGGGGGAGTTCACTACGCATCATTTACTTCCGATAGGTCTTTTTAGCCAGATCGACAAACAAAATTCCCTCGAGGTGATCAATTTCGTGTTGGAGTGCTCGTGCCATCAAACGATCGGCATGAATATCAACCATTTTCCCCTCACGATTTAACCCTTGAACATGAACTTTCGCCGCTCGCACCACGTCCCCTGTCATATTAGGAACGCTGAGACATCCTTCCTCGGCAACGGACTCTCCCTCTTTCTCTAAGATCACCGGATTTACGAGTTCAAGCAGAACATCTCCTACCTTAACAACTACTACTCTCTTGGAGACGCCGATCTGAGGCGCCGCTAAACCTACCCCATCTGCGGCTATCATGGTATCCACCATATTATCCAAGAGTTTGGTGATCGAGGCATTAATCTCTTTAACCTCTTTTGCTTTCTCCCGTAATATATCTGCGCCTATTTCCACAATTTGATAAACTGCCATAACCAGTACCCCTTTCTCTTAAACAATTTATTGTTCTGTCTTTATTTTACCACTATCAAACTAAACCCTAGGCCTAATTTGTCAGTGGGTCTACTTCAATATTTAATATAATACCATTACTCGCCGAAGTCTTGAAAAAATCTCGTATCCCCTGGTGTAAAAATTCTCTCAGTTCCTCAAGATATATCCCGCGCACCGAAATTTGCCAGCGCCATTGGTTTTTCAGCCTCGCTAAAACGGCTTGTGCCGGGCCAAGGATATCTAAATCAGTATTTCCAAATTTAGGATCACGCATTCTTTCGTTCAAGCAAGTCCCTAAACTATTTGCTCCCAGAATAACGCGTTCCTCCTTGTCATGAAGCAGCAAGACGCGAATGATATGGGTAAAAGGAGGATATTTTCGGCCCTTGCGATAGCGAATCTCTTCCCAAAAAAATCCCTCATAATCGTGATGGGAAGCCTTCTCAATGGCACTGTCTCCCGGCGTATACGTTTGAATAATTACTTCACCCGCTTTTTCGCTTCGCCCGGCTCTGCCGGCAACTTGAGTCAATAACTGAAAAGTCCGCTCCTTAGCTCTGAAATCCGGCATATTAAGCGTTTGGTCGGCAGCGATAACTCCTACCAAGGTCACATTCGGGAAATCCAGCCCCTTCGCCATCATTTGGGTCCCAACAAGGATCGAGGCCTTCTGCCGGCGAAAACTTTCCAAGATCATCGTATGGGCTTCACGATTGCGAGTTGTATCAAAATCCAACCGTAGAATTGATGTTTCGGGCAATAGCACTTGCAGTTCCTCTTCAACTCTCTGAGTTCCTTGCCCAAAAAAACGAATATACCTGCTCCCGCATTTTGGGCACGTCAACGGCGGCTGCTCTTGATGATCACAATAATGACAACGCATAGACTGACCTTGGCTATGATACGTTAAAGTCACATCACAGTTTGGGCAGCTTACCACATAGCCGCATTCACGACATACCACAAAGGTGGAATATCCTCTTCGGTTGAGGAAGAGCATCGCTTGCTCTCCAAGTTCTAATCGTTCCCGAAGTTTTTGCTGTAAGACTTTTGAGAAGATACTTCGATTTCCCTGCATTAATTCTTTGCGCATGTCCACAATTTCAACGGGGGGCAATTGACTATGGCCAATACGCCGAGACATGGTTAACAAACGGATTTTACCTGCTTTCGCCGCGGCGTAAGCCTCTAAAGAGGGTGTTGCACTTCCGAGCAGAACCACCCCGCCGACCTGCTCCATTCTTTTTCGAGCCACATCACGAGCGTGGTATTTAGGATTCTCGTCTTGTTTATAAGCGCCGTCATGCTCCTCATCTAAAATAATAAGCTGCAAATTGGCCAAGGGAGCAAATACTGCTGAACGCGCGCCAATCACAATTCTCTTCGTTCCTTTCAGGATTTCTTCCCAAGCTTGTATTTTTTCTTTAGCACGCAAACCCGAATGTAAAATGATCACATTTTCACCGAATTGTGCTTGAAAATAACGAGCCACCTGAGCAGTTAAGGAAATCTCCGGAACTAAGAGAATCGCATCACCGCCCCGAGAAAGTACTTGAGCAATTAGTTCCCGATAAACTTCAGTTTTTCCGCTTCCCGTCACTCCGTGCAATAAAATAGTCTCACATAAGCCCACTCTTAATGAAGTCATAACGGCGGACACAGCCGCTTCCTGTTCAGCGGATAACGCGAAAGTTCTTTCGCTATACTCTTGCGGCCTATGCACCTTCGTCTCTCGTCTCTGCCCAACTCCCACGGAAATAAACCGGTACCCTTCCCTAATCATACCTTGCTGGATTAGCATTTCAACAGTCTCTTCAGAAATATGGGCTCGTTTGATAAAGAGATTCCGGGAAATCTCGTTATTGCGGGTCCGAGCAAGCACTTCGATTCCTCGAAAGGCTTCTTCATTGAGCCACCGAAGAGTCTGAACATCTGAATCTTTCGGTGAGGCGAGGAGGAATAATCGCTTCTCCATCTTGCCTTTAAGAAGTGGCCAAACTGTATGTAAGCTTTGGGCCATGGAACAAAGTGTGGTTTTAGCCAGCCAATGCGCTAATTCAATAAGATCTGGCGGCACAAGGCTGTGTTCGTCTATGATTTCCAAAACCGGCTTGAGGGGGGTCCTCTCCAATTCTTCCGGCAAGTCTGATGTAAGACCAACAACAAGCCCTTGGACCTTACGATTTTGAAGATTTACGAGCACTCTCATCCCGATCTTTAAGCTTAAATGCTCTGGAATAAGATAGTGATAGCTTTGATCTAAGCGTCGGTTAGCTACATCAAGCAGGACCTCAGCATAACGTAACATGACGACGCCTCCTTATCTGCAAAAAACTTCAATTCCAATTCTTATCAAGACACCTCCCTTATTTTATCATATTACTTGCTTCTAATATAATTAAAAGATTTTTCTATACTCATCGGGATGAGAACTGAATAAAACTCTTGTCAAACTGATGTTACTTATGATATGCTCTTTACAGCAAAAAAATCTTTAAACCTTTAAATTAGTCCCGTGAGGCTAAGAAGGAAATGGCGGACCATGAATGTATATGGACACCTCTTTCTTGCTTGCGGGCAGGAAAGAGGTTTTTTAGTGCTAAAGAGGAGGTATAACGATATCAACCTAAGCCCAAATTAAATAGGGAAACATCGACTGCAAGGAAGATTCCTTCAGAGTAAACCTGAGAGTTTACATGCCTGCAAGGCATTAAGTTGAATTAGGAGGATAACAGTTATGAAAGAAGTTCAAATTAACGAAAGATTACCACTAACACGAGCAATACCTTTAGGGGTTCAACATTTGTTCGCTATGACGGGTTCTACGATCCTTGTCCCTTTCCTTGTTGGCTTGAGTCCTGCAACGGCCCTATTTTGTTCCGGTATTGGTACTATTGTATTCTTACTTCTAACACGCAGCAAAGTTCCAGCCTATCTCGGTTCGTCTTTCGCCTTTATTGCAAGTTTAACCGCATTTATTAAAGATCAACATGATCTTGGCTCGGCGATGGCCGGAGTTATGTCGGTTGGTATCGCATACCTTCTCATTTTCTGCATACTTCGCCTCTTTGGTACCAAATGGATCAATAAACTCATTCCTCCTGTTGTCGCAGGAAGTGTCGTAGCAATTATCGGATTAAGTTTAACCCCAACAGCTGTACAAATGGCAAGTTCAAATTGGATTATCGCGGTATTTACTTTAGCAGTGGCAACTTTAGTTAGTGTATATGGTAAAGGGTTTTCAAAAGTCATACCAATTCTTATTGCGATTGTCGCAGGATACATCCTTGCTGGATTTATGGGATTAGTCGATTCAGCTAAGATTATGGCATCATTTAAAACCCCATTTGTTTTGCCTTTCCAAGGCTTCGGCGCAATCCACCTAAATGTGACCGCTATTATTACGTTCGCTCCATTAGCACTTATAACATTGATCGAAGATTTAGGACACATGATGATTCTTAGCAACATCACACATACTGATATCATTGAAGACCCTGGTTTTGATAAAGTTGTCTTAGGAAACGGTCTAGCAACAGGTATTGCCAGTTTATTCGGTGGTGTTCCGCTTACGACCTACGCAGAAAATATCGGAGTCTTAGCAATAACGAAGGTATACAGTTCCTTGAACCTCTGGATAGCAGCGATTGCCGCGATCATCCTGAGTACCTTCAATCCCTTGCAAGCCTTAATTATGTCTATCCCATCCCCTGTTATGGGTGGTGTAGTAATCCTACTGTTCGGAATGATCGGTGCAGCCGGACTAAGAACTTTAATCGAGGCCAAAGTGGATTTCTCCAAAAACAAGAACCTTATTATTGCTGCGGTAATCTTCGCTCTAGGAATCGGGTTAACCAATCACGGGATTATGTTTGCTACTCTAGCAGGAATCTTCTTGAATCTTGTCCTAAAGGATGAAAAAGAAGAAAATTCCTTGAGTTCTACTAAAGAGGCCGCAAAATAATAGAGTTAATGTTGCTATTCTAACATAAAAACAGAGCCTAGCAGGGGGAGTTGCCCCTCGCTAGGCTCTGTTTTTTTACTGGATAACAAATAGTTTTGAGGAAATAATAACACCTGAGGTTTTGGATACTCATACAAACCACTTTCTTGGAGGAATTTTGCATGAAAAAATTTATTTGTACAGTTTGTGGCTATGTTCATGAAGGTAATAATCCACCGGAAGTTTGTCCTATTTGTAAGGCAAGTAAAGACAAATTTAAAGAAATGACCACTGAACTTAACTTCGCTGATGAACATAGGATTGGGGTGGCAGCATCAGGATGTGACGATGAATTATTGGAAGGATTAAGAGCTAATTTTATGGGCGAATGCACTGAAGTTGGCATGTATCTTGCGATGTCTCGCCAAGCTGATCGTGAAGGTTATCCTGAGGTTGCTGAAGCTTATAAGAGAATTGCCTGGGAAGAAGCAGAGCATGCTTCAAAATTTGCCGAACTCCTGGGTGAAGTCGTGGTTGCCGATACTAAAGCAAATTTAGCCGCTAGAGTTGAAGCTGAATATGGTGCTTGTGAAGGCAAAAAGAAGCTTGCCACAATAGCTAAGCAAAATAATTTGGATGCTATTCACGACACAGTCCATGAAATGTGTAAAGATGAAGCAAGACATGGCAGAGCTTTTAAAGGCTTACTTGATCGATATTTTAGCAAATGAGACGTCGGGGGCTTAAAAACTGGATAAATCGTAAAGGAGTGTGTATTAGTGCAAAGAATTAATTGCAGTGCAACAAATTGCTCACATAATAAAAGCGGTATTTGCTATTCAAATAGGGTTGATATCGGAGGTGTTACTGCCTCTACTGAGAGCGGAACGGTATGTGGTTCATTCTTAAATAACTATGAGTACAGCAGTTTAACAAATAATACGAATTCTTCAGGTCCATGTGATGCCCTTACCTGTAACGTGGTGAGCTGCAAACATAATGATAACAAGCTTTGTAATTTAGATTCTATACAAGTGTCTGGTAATGAAGCTCACATATATACTGAAACAGAATGTTCCAGCTTTAACGCTAAAGATAAGTGAACTCGCTTACGCTAAAGCTGAACATCGGGGCTTGAGAAACAATAATGTCCAGTGGAACATTATTGCCGGGCCGCCTTTCCCAATAGGAATACTTAGCGGCGAAGGGGGACTCTACTCCACCTGAAGTTAACGAAGAACCCCCCACTTATAGAAGTGGGGGGGCTTAAAACCCGGATAAATAATCACTCCTTCTCAGGACAATGACATTAGATCATTTAATTATAACAAAGGCCGTGGGAAAACCAGTTTTCAGCACGACCTTTGTTATATTATTGGAAAGTATAAACTTCAGTTAATTAATTCTTCCAGCTTACTCTGCAGCCCACGACTTTGCTTTAGCTCGTTACTACACCAAAGGCAGATTAAGTTCCCGCATAGCCTTCTCCATAACTGCCTGATCCTGAGCTCTGATAACAACGCGAGCTTGTTCGTTTTCCTTTTCTACAAACGCATACATGTACTCAATTACAACATCGTGTTTAACCAATTGATTAAGCACTTCGGCAAGTCCTCCGGTCCGATCCGGAACCTTGAGTACCCATACATGGGTTAGTGAGACAACAACCTTTCGTTCGCGCAATTTTTCCGTAGTAAGTTCCGGATCATCGACGATAATACGCAGAACTCCGAAATCCTTTGTATCTGCTAGAGACAGGGCTCGCAAATTTACCTTAAGTTCTGCAAGAAGGCTGACGACCTCAGCTAAACGTCCTTTAGCATTCTCCAGAAAAATAGATAATTGTAACATAGATTTACCTCCTTATCGACGTTTATCAATAACACGAACCGCTTTTCCTTCACTCCGCGGGATACTTTTAGGTTCTACTAAACGAAGGCGAATGGAAATGCCTAAGATCTCTTCAATTTTACGCTGTAAACGTTCCTGGCGGCCCTCTAACTCGCGGACTTCATCGAAGAAGCTGGTGTCATTGATTTCAACCTGTACTTCCAATTGATCCAAATTTCCCGTACGTTCTACAATAAGTAAATAATGGGGCTCAAAGCCACCGATTGACAGAATGGCTTCTTCAACCTGACTTGGGAAAACATTAACGCCTCGAATGATCAGCATATCATCCACCCGTGCTGAAACACGTTCCATTTTCCAGCCCGTATGTCCGCAGGAACAAGCCCCATAATGCAGTGTCGTCAGATCCTTGGTTCGATAACGTAAAACCGGAAAGCCCTCTTTATCTAAACTTGTTATAACCAATTCACCCTGGATGCCTTCCGCAACTGGATTCCCGTCAGGGCCCAACACTTCGGGATAAAAATGTTCATCGATATGCAAGCCATCATGAGCGGGACATTCCATGGCTACTCCCGGGCCCATAGTTTCACTTAAGCCATAGATGTCATAAGCCTTAATCCCCAGTCGAGCTTCGATCTGTTCCCTCATACCCTCTGTCCAAGGCTCAGCTCCAAAAACTCCAATCCTTAACTTTAACTCTTCACGTGAAATCCCCGATTCCTCAAGGCTTTCTGCCAGATAAAGAGCATATGAAGGAGTACAAGCCAACACTGTCGTTCCAAAGTCTCGCATTAACATAAGTTGACGAGCCGTATTCCCGCCTGAAATAGGAACAACCACTGCACCTAATTCTTCACAGCCATAGTGCAGACCCATTCCTCCCGTAAACAATCCATATCCATAGGCAATCTGAACAACATCCTTGGGAGTTACACCCGCTCTCCGCAGTTCGTCGGCGACAATTTTGGACCAAAGTTTAATATCGCGTTTAGTATATCCCACTACGGTCGGTTTTCCTGTCGTCCCGGAAGAAGCATGAAGCCGAACAATATTTTCCATAGGTTCTGCGAATAGGCCGAAGGGATAATTTTGACGCAAGTCTTCCTTTGTTGTCAGCGGGAGTTTTTGAAAGTCCCTAAGAGTGTGAATATCCTCAGCCTGATGAATCCCTAGTTTTCGAAACCTCTCTTGATAATAAGGAATCGGCAATACACGATCTACCGTCCTGCGCAGGCCTTCCAACCACTGTTTTTCCATTTCTACCATCCCTCTTTACCCCTTATTTTTGAGTCCTTGTCATTATGCTATTGAGTATTACAACAGCTTCTCTTTTATAACTGCTATAATACAGTTTGCCTTATAATACCTAATTCTCTAACATTCTGTCAAGGAAACTTTGGGATTATAGAAGTTGGGGTCTTAAAAACTAGATAAATGATAAAGAAGGAGTCCCATTCATAGTATGATTGGAACTCCTCTAGAAGGACTCGATCAATTATAGGCCGGCAAGTTTTTTCAAAACGTCAGCTTTATCAGTTCTTTCCCAAGGGAGATCAAGGTCGATTCTTCCGAAATGCCCATAAGCCGCCGTCTGACGATAAATCGGGCGTCGAAGGTTCAGGCTCTTGATAATTCCCGCAGGACGGAGATCAAAGGTTTGCATTACCAATTCAACAATTTTCTCATCCGGTATCTTTCCGGTGCCGAAGGTTTCAATAGAGACTGAAACAGGACGTGCAACACCAATGGCGTAGGCAATCTGAATCTCACAACGGTCCGCAAATCCCGCTGCAACAACGTTTTTCGCCACATATCGCGCGGCATAGGCAGCAGAACGGTCAACCTTTGTGGGGTCCTTCCCGGAAAAAGCGCCGCCGCCATGGCGGGCCATTCCTCCATAGGTATCAACAATAATTTTTCGCCCCGTTAAACCGCAATCCCCTTGCGGACCTCCGATAACAAAACGCCCTGTAGGATTGATAAAGTATTTCGTATCTTCATTGAGCAATTCCTTGGGGACCGTCGGATAAACAACGTATTGAAGTAAATCCCGACGGATCTGTTCTTGGGTAACATCCGGATGGTGTTGGGTGGAGATAACAATAGTGTCAACACGTACAGGCTTATTTCCTTCATATTCTACAGTGACTTGGGTTTTACCGTCCGGCCGTAAATAGCCTAAAAGTTCGGTTTTCCGAACTTCCGTTAAACGGCGGGCTAAGCGATGGGCCAAGTCAACAGGGACCGGCATATAACTTTCAGTTTCGTTCGTTGCGTAGCCAAACATCATGCCTTGGTCGCCGGCACCGATTGCTTCTATATCAAGATCTGACATTTCCCCTGTTTTGGACTCCAAGGCCTGATTGACACCTAAGGCTATATCAGCGGATTGTTCTCCAATAGAGGTTAAAACGGCGCAGGTATCGGCATCGAAGCCATATTTGGCGCGAGTATAGCCCACTTCCCGAATGGTTTCACGAACAACATGCGGAATATCAACATAACAAGATGTTGTAATCTCACCGCTGACAAGAACTAAGCCAGTCGTCACCATGGTTTCGCAGGCAACACGTGCATTAGGATCTTGAGCAAAAATCGCATCCAAAATGGCGTCCGATATTTGGTCGCAAATTTTATCGGGATGCCCTTCGGTTACGGACTCTGAAGTAAACAACTTTTTTGTCATCAAAATATCACTCCTTTACGTTCATTCCAAGGAGGTTAACAATCTCCTTAACGAGATGTCGAGCAACCTCAAGCTTGCTCATCTGAGGAAAATCTATTTTTCTTCCATCAGGAAAGAGAAAACTAACAATATTTGTAGGACTCCCAAACCCTGCCCCTTCTTTTGTAACATCATTAGCCACGAGAAGGTCAACATTCTTACGCTGCATTTTTCCCTGGGCGTTAGCTAAGAGATTTTCAGTTTCAGCAGCAAAACCGATTAAAACCTGAGCAGTCTTCTTTTGTCCAAGTTCAGCAAGAATATCTGGATTAGGAACTAACTCAAGAGTTCGTCCTGAGCCATCCTTTTTTATTTTTTGCTCCGCTTGTACTGCAGGTCGATAATCAGCAACTGCAGCGGCTTTAACAATAATGTCAACATCTGTAAAACGTGCCAAGACTTCGTCACGCATTTGCAGTGCTGTTTGCACAGACACACGGGTAACTCCCTGAGGAACTGGCAAATCTGTTGGCGCGCTTACAAGTATTGTCTCTGCGCCAGCTTCCTGCAAAGCTTGGGCAACAGCATAACCCATCCGCCCGGAACTTCGATTGCCCAGATAACGGACAGGATCTATCGGTTCTTGAGTTCCGCCTGCGGTCACAAGGGCTTTCTTTCCTTTTAAGCAAGTACTTAGATCAAAAAACCGCAGGAGCGTCTCCACAATCTCTTCCGGCTGACTCATGCGGCCGTCTCCCTCAGAACCACAAGCCTGAAAACCCGAATCAGGTCCGACGAAATGTATCCCCCGATCCTGAAGGATTGCTAAATTCTTTTGGGTTGCAGGATGATGATACATGGCATGATTCATAGCCGGGGCCGCAAAGATCGGTGCTCTTGTCGCCAGCACAACGGTTGAAAGAAAATCATCAGCTAAACCCATGGCCATTTTAGCTAAAATATTCGCCGTTGCCGGCGCAACAACTACAGCATCTGCCAACTCCGCTAAAGCTATATGTTCAACATTCCATACTTTTGGTTCTTCAAACAAGTCAATATAGACAGGATTTGCAGACAAGCTTCTTAAGGTTAGCGGGGTTATAAATTCCGTCGCCGATGGTGTCATCACGACATGAACATCAGCATGCAGCTTTCGCAGACGACTTACTATCTCAGCCGTTTTATAAGCCGCAATGCCGCCGGAAACTCCAACCAGAATCTTTCTGCCTGTTAACATAGTGTATGCTCGTCAGGAATACATTCGTAAGCGCTCGTTGATTTAGAAATCTCTTCAAGAGATATACTTACGGATTTGACTCCCTTCGCCAAATCTTCATGCTTCCCTTCTTCCATAATTGCCCGTGCCCGCTTAGCGACCACAATAACCAGTGTATATTTGCTGTCAACCTTTTCCATCAGTCTATCTAGTGACGGTTGTTTCATCAGGATTCCCCCTTAAAGACGAACGGTTTTCGTTTAACCCGGCATTTTTCGGCGATAATGATACTCTTTAATTTATCAACAGCCACAGGAACTTCGTCATTAACTACAACATAATCATATTCACTGACATATTCTAATTCCTGTATGGCAGTAGCTAAGCGCTTTTGAATAACTTCCTCGGTCTCAGTACCTCGTTTATGTATACGCTCTGAGAGTACATCGAGGGAAGGCGGAACAATAAAGGTAAATACTCCCTGAGGAAAGCGCTTTTTAATCTGCAAAGCGCCTTGGATTTCGATCTCCAGAATAACATCCTGGCCGTCCAATATTGCCTGCTCTACAGCAAACCTGGGCGTACCATAGTAGTTTTCACAAAACTGAGCCCATTCCAGCAATTCATCTCTGGCAATCATAGCTTCCACGTCTTCCCGGGAGCGAAAAAAATAGTGAACCCCGTCCACTTCACCAGGACGCGGCGAGCGTGTCGTCAAGGAAACGGAATAGCTTAAATTTGGCATCTGCCGAAGTAATTCTTTACATAAAGTTCCTTTCCCTGCTCCTGAAGGACCCGAAAGGACGATTAATAACCCATGACTTTTTTCCACACTGCACCCCTAATCCGCCGGATCTTCTACATGATTGCTGGACTCTTTGGTGGAAAGGCGGTGAGCCACGGTCTCAGGCTGGACCGCAGAAAGAATAACATGATGACTGTCACAAATAATGACCGCACGTGTACGCCGACCATAAGTTGCATCAATCAGCATGCCCGCATCACGCGCCTCTTGGATAATCCGCTTGATTGGGGCAGATTCCGGACTCACAATCGAGATAATTCGGTTGGCAGATACGATATTACCAAAACCAATATTAATAAGCTTAATGTCCAAAATGAATCCTCCATTACTCCAAATTTTGAATCTGCTCACGTACTTTTTCGAGCTCGCTTTTAACGATAACAACCTGTTTTCCAATAATTAAATCATTGGCTTTAGACCCAATGGTATTGATTTCCCGGTTCATCTCTTGTACCAAAAAATCCAGTTTACGCCCCACTGAATCATGGCTGTTCAACGCCTCACGGCTTTGAGCCAAATGGCTGTCAAAACGAACCAATTCCTCAGTAATTGATACGCGATCTGCAAAATAAGCCACTTCATTCGCCAAGCGAACCGGATCTAATTCTACCCCGCCTAATAACGTTTGAATCCGTTCCTGAAGACGTTCTTGATAGTCGGTCACAACATAAGGCGCTCGTTCAGAAATAAGGCGCAAATGCTCTGCCAGTTGATCCAATCTTCGCAGAAGATCGAAGGTTAACTTTTCGCCTTCAACCCGGCGCATTTGTCCAAAACCCTCGGTTGATTTCATTAGAGCCTCTGCACAAACATCCCATAGAGTATCCACTTCGATTTCCGGTTCCTGAACTGAAAGTACTTCGGGCAAAGCCACTAAACGATAAATATCCGTATCATAGGCCGTATGCAGAGCTGAGGCGAGATCCTTCAATGCCTTATCATACGACAGTGCCAATTCTTTGTCAACCTTCGCTAATCTCATCTTTTCTTCAGTTTCCACGATATTAATATGTACTTCAATCCGTCCGCGCTTGAATTTTTCTTGTAATGTTTTACGGACACGTTCTTCAAATTCCACAAAATTCCGCGGCAGACGAACAACGATTTCTAAAAAGCGATGGTTGACTGCTTTCAGCTCCACAGAAAACTGATAACCACAGCCACTCGCTTCTCCTCGTCCAAATCCTGTCATGCTATATGCCATACTTAACCCGGCGAATCAAAACAGCCAGGCTTTTCACCCCTTTATAGTTGATAGCCTTACTATATTATAACAGATCAACGAATAACTTTCCTAGTGAACTCCTTTAGCTAGAGCTAAGCAAAATCGCATCTCCTGGCGAAGATGCGATTAAATGTTTTATGTCTCAGCTTTCTAACCATTCTCCTTTAAACACATAAGCCGCAGGGCCAGTCATATAAACATGATTGTCAGGCCCCCATTCGATCAATAAATCCCCGCCTGGCAAATGAACAGTTGCAGTACGTTCAGTCTTCTGATTAAGTACTGCAGCAACCAAGGAAGCGCAAGCACCTGTTCCACAGGCAAGGGTTGGCCCAGCTCCCCGCTCCCATACTTTCATCGTCATTTCCGCTGGGGAGTCAATCCGAATAAACTCCACATTCGTTTTACGGGGAAATAAAGGATGACTCTCGATCGCCGGGCCAAGCCGCTCAAAGTCCAGAGATGAATAGTCATCGACAAAAATGACACAATGAGGATTTCCCATTGAAACGGCAGTATAGGAAAATGTCTTCCCCAATGCTTCGAGGGACTGGCCGACCACAGGTTCTCCAACACCAAGAACTGGAATAAGATCCGCTTTTAAAATAGGCTCACCCATGTCAACCCTTACTCCACGTACCTGACCTTCTTCGATATCAAGTCCCAAGGTCAAAACCCCGGCAAGAGTCTCCACCCGCATGGGGTTTCGGGAGACAATTCCTCGATCATAGACGTACCGTGCAAAACAACGGATACCGTTGCCGCACATTTCCGGTTCTGATCCATCTGAATTAATAATGCGCATCCGAGCGTCAGCAACTTGGGAAGGAAGAATGACAATTAACCCATCTCCCCCGATTCCAAATTGACGGTGACAGAGTTTCTGAGCTAACTTCGGATAATCCGCCTCTTCCTGCGGTGTAAGAGAAAAATGATCCAGGAAAACAAAATCATTCCCCAGACCATGCATTTTTACAAAGTTCATTATGCTTGCTCCCCTCGAAGAATTTAGTGCCTATTATAATTTTAAAAAATTCGCAGTGAACTCTTTCAGTTTAAGCTGAATATCGGTGCTTCGGCGAAAGCGCCTAGCCCATAACAACTGCTATCGCGTATACCTAAAACGTTTAGATGGAGTAACCTCCATCTAAATTAAAACCATTACTTTAGTTTACGTTATATCTTATTAAAGGATACTACGCAAGATAAAGGGGGTCAACCAGCTGAGACAAGTATACACGGTTTAACGGTTTAACGGTTTAACGTTTTATCCTTTGGCTATTGACGGTTTGCCCTGCCAGCTGTTCTTGAGAAGGCGGGCCAGACCAATTAGAATTGAGGGTCCTCCGGCTACGCAAAGGATTAAAATCCATTGCCAGCTGTGCAGAGCTGTCGTCTTAAAGATGGCTTGTAAAGACGGCAGATAAATGACACTCAGCTGCATCATGCTTGAAACCAACACCGCTCCAACTAAGTAAGGGTTTGAAAAAAGTCCTACTTCAAAGATACCTCGTTCTTCAGAGCGACAATCAAAAACATGAAATAATTGGGAAAACACCAGAGTACTAAAGGCCATAGTTCGAGCCCCTAACATATTGGCTCCCATAAAGAGGCCGGCAACAAAAACGAAAAGTGTACCCAAACCTATCAAAGTTCCCCTGATGCCTATTTTACGAGCCAGTCCGCGGGCAAAAATGCTTTCTCCCGGGATTCTCGGAGGACGATTCATAATTTCCGGCTCCGCTCCGTCAACTCCCAGAGCCATGGCCGGCAAGCCATCGGTTACAAGATTTACCCATAAAATTTGAATTGGCAGGAGAGGAAGGGGCAGCCCGACAAGCGTTGCTAAAAACATAGTTAAAACCTCTCCCAGATTACAGGAAAGCAAGTAGCGGATAAACTTACGGATATTATCATAAATTCCCCGTCCTTCTTCCACCGCGGCAACAATGGTCGCAAAGTTATCATCGCCTAAAACCATAGAAGACGCTTCTTTGGTAACATCTGTTCCGGTTACACCCATAGACACTCCAATATCCGCTTCCTTGACCGCAGGTGCATCATTAACACCATCGCCGGTCATGGCAACAACTTGGCCCTCGTTTTTCAAGGCTCGCACAATTCTTAGTTTGTCTTTGGGAGTTACCCGGGCATAAACGGAAATATCCATAACCCTTTGGCTGAGATCCTGATCGGACATTCGCTCCAGTTCTTCCCCTGAGATTACTCCATCTCTCCCTTTGAGAATCCCTAATTCATGTCCTACAGCTTCAGCCGTTAGACGATGATCTCCCGTAATCATAACAGGCTTAACTCCTGCCTGCCGACACAATTTAATGGCCCGAACTGCACTGGGACGCGGCGGATCAATCATACCCAATAAACCGACGAAAGTTAACCCCTGTTCAATCCCCTCATCATGCATCTCATTTTCCGTTAATGATTTTTCTGCGACTGCCAGAACGCGCAGAGCATGCCTGGCCATTTCATCATTGGCACGCATAATACTTTGCCTGCGTGCGGAAGATAACTCCACAACACCTTCCGAGGTTAATTCCTGCTTACAAAGCTGGACAATTTTGTCCGGAGCCCCTTTAACATAAGCTCTTGGCCCATGCTTTGTCTTATATACCACGCTCATTCGTTTGCGGTCTGAATCGAAGGGCAATTCTCCAATCCGCTCTTCTTTTCGTTCCAATACCTCACGCCAAATTCCAGCCTTAGCCGCTGCAACTAAAATTGCGCCTTCAGTAGGGTCACCTTCAATTCCCCAGGGAGCCTCATTAGCTTTAGAGCGAAAGAGGCCTGCAACTTTAGCTCCCTTTTTCGTTAAAATGGCATTATTACATAAAGCAGCAATTTTTAAGCCTTCATGAAGAGGATCTTTTTCTTTCTCTGGATCGGCACCATAAAAATCCCCCTTGGGATCATAGCCTTGACCGGAAACGGTAATTTTTCTGCCATCCGAATAAATTTGACGCACGGTCATTTCATTTTGGGTTAAGGTCCCTGTCTTATCGGAACAAATCACTGTCGCACAGCCCAAGGTTTCCACTGCCGGAAGTTTGCGAATAATTGCCTGCCGCTTGACCATTCGTTGAACCCCGACAGCTAAGGCCACCGTGACGATAGCCGGCAACCCCTCAGGAATGGCCGCAACGGCCAGAGATACGCCAGTAAAAAACATCTTATAAAAATCTTCGCCCCGCAAAATTCCCGTTGCTACTACAACTAGACAAACAAGAAGACTAAGTAAGACTAACCATTTTCCCAATTCTGCCAAACGTTTTTGTAATGGGGTTTCTTCCTCTTCCACACTTTGAATCATCCCTGCGATAACACCCATTTCTGTATCCATACCTGTCGCCACGACGACACCGGCCCCTCGGCCGTTGACGACAGAAGTCCCCATATAGCCCATGTTTCGTCGATCAGCCATGGGGGTCAATTCATCGCTGAGAGGGGCAATACTCTTACTCACAGGGTGAGATTCTCCCGTTAAGGCTGATTCTTCCACTTGAATGTTGACGGCCTGAATCCAGCGCACGTCGGCCGGAATGCGATCACCCGCTTCTAACAGCACAATGTCCCCAGGGACAAGCTCGGCTGCCGGAATTCGCTGTTCGAGGCCTTCCCTCAGGACCCGGGCTTCTGGAGCCGTAAGGGAACGTAAGGACTCCATAGAACGCTCAGCACGAAATTCCTGAATAAAGCCTAAAATTGCATTGACTATCAGAATTGTTAAAATCGTAACAGCATCGGCTATTTCTCCTAAAAGTCCTGATACCACTGTTGCGGCCAATAAGACTAAAACCATAAAATCCTTAAATTGACCCAAGAACAGAAAAACAGGGTGAACTCCCTTTTTTGCCGCCAGGACATTTTTTCCAACCTCTTGCAAGCGTTTCTGAACTTCTTTAACATTTAACCCTTTGCCTGGATGCACATTCAATACCTTGGCTACATCAACCCAAGGCAGTACATGCCATGATTGTTGACGCATGTCTTAATCTCCTCCTCTTACCCAAAGAACTTAACTCCTTCCTCTTTGTCCATTTCGTAGTACATGCTTATTCCGAAGACCGCTGAAAAATGCCTCCGTTATCCAAGTGTGTTATACTAAAAACGATTCGACCCCCACCGAAGCAAGGTACGGGAACCACTCCCACTTGTAGAAGCGGGAGTCTTACGATTGGATGAAAGGAGACCCCTCATGGCCTTAGACGGTGTGACCCTCGCCTATTTAGTAAAGGAACTTGCTCCCCAGCTCAAAGGAGCACGTATAGATAAAATCTTTCAACCTGAAAAAGAAGAAATCCATCTTCAATTGAGACTGGGCCAAGGCAATAGGAAACTCTTGCTTAACGCTGGCGCTGCCTCCCCACGCTTTCACTTGACTGCTGAAAGCAAAAAAAACCCCTCTTCGCCGCCCATGTTCTGCATGATCCTGCGCAAACACCTCGAAGGAGGAAAAATAATCAATATCTATCAACAAGAACTGGAGCGAGTCATCACCTTTGAAATTCAAAACTACAACGACCGCGGTGATCTCGTTACACTCCATCTCTATTTAGAAATCATGGGCAAGCACAGTAATTTAATTCTAGTAGATCAAAGTACCGGAACAATCCTCGACGGACTTAAACGATATTCCCATGCCCTTAGCCGCTACCGTGAAGTACTTCCCGGGCGTACCTATCTTGCACCTCCCTCTCAAGGAAAGAAACCTCCTCTTAAGGATGAAGAACTCTGGCGGCAGACTTTCTCTATCGACGATTTCGATCGAAAAATCACAAAACTGCTCCTTACCCATTTCGCAGGAGTCAGTCCGGAATTGGCCCTGGAAATTGTCATTCAAGCCGGCTTATCCGCTGACACTTACCTCCATCAGTGTGGGGACATCGATTTTTCAAGACTTTTCCAAGCCTATCAAAGGTTATGTAACCCCGAAGATAAGACAGAAATCCAGCCCTGTCTCTACTATCCACCTCAGCCCAAATCACCTCCTATCGCCTTTACCTTTATTCCTTTTCAGCAATACCAAGACTTAAGAAAAGTAAGCCTCGATTCTTTAAACGAGACTGTGCAGTCTTTTTACAGCGCCAAATCCGTAACGAATAATCTTGAAGCTAAACGAGGCTCACTTCGAAAAATCGTCCAAGAACAGCAAACTCATCTTTACAAGAAATTGAAAGTCTATGAGCAAGCCATATCCGAAGCAAATTCCAATCTTGCCTATCAACGCTGGGGGGAACTCCTCACCGCCAACCTGCATCGAATTACCTCCAGATTGAAGGAAGTTACCGTTGAAGATTATTATGACCCCGCTCTTTCCTCAGTTCTAATACCCCTTGATCCCCATCTTAGTGCCATCGACAATGCTCAGCGTTACTACAAGCTGTATAACAAAGCAAAGGCCACCTTACTAAAAACCCGGCAGTTTCAAGAAGCTGCCCTTGATGAAGTCAATTATTTGAATTCCTTGCAAGTCAGTCTGGACCAGGCTCCCACCCTTTCTGAACTTGAGGAAATTTATGTCGAACTTATGGAGCAAGGCTATGTGGCAGGTAAACATCTGCTCAAAACCGCCCTCAAAGCAAATAAAAACAGTTCAAAATCGAAGATGAGGCAGAATTCCAAGGTTAAAACCTCCAAGGAAATGCCTCATCCCCGCGTCTATCGCTCAAGCCAAGGCAAAATCATCTATGTTGGAAAAAACAATGCTCAAAACGATTGGCTTTCGTTGCGCAAAGGGAAACCTAACGATCTATGGCTGCATGTCAAACAGATCCCCGGTTCTCATGTCCTGGTTCCCCTCGAAGAGGGAGAAGAGTTTCCTGACGATGCTACGTTGGAAGAAGCAGCTGCTTTAGCCATTTATTACAGCCAGTCAAGAGGTTCTTCCCAGGTTCCCGTGGATTATACCCATGTAAAACAACTTAAAAAGCCCAACTCTGCCAAGCCTGGTATGGTCGTCTACGAACAGAATTGGACCTTATACCTTACCCCTAAGCCAGAAATCCTTGAACGATTGCTGGCAACAGAAGAGGGGATAGAGTGAGTGAATAAAATAACAGCGCAGTAATTTCGAGGCCACTGAAAGACCTACGTTTTTCTTCTTGGTAGTTAAGTAATCAAATAAAAGAGACGGTCCTCATTCTTTATTCGAATGAAGATCGTCTTTTTATAACCTTTGTATGCGGGTATGTGTTTTTTTTATTCCATTAGTTTTAATATCCTTTTCAAATTTACGCTGAATATGGCCATCGCCCCTTGTAATTCCATGCCAATAAGACCCGAGGATGATGCAACATCATACCCGTGCCTGTGCTTTAGTTCACTATTTTTAGCTTCAATTTTATATCGTTCTTTAGATTTTCCTTTAAAATAATCGCTTTCTTGAAAATTTGCCTGTTCCGTATGTTCATTTGATTTAATAGATACAGAATAAGTTTTATTTTTAGCCCCTTCCTTATAGCAACCATCTTTAAATGAACATCTCTTGCACTTTTCGATGTCAAAGTAATATGTATCCGTTTGATTTCTGCTTTGACCTTTTTTACCTTGTCGGGCCTTCCGGATTGCCATATGACCTGCTTTACACACATACATTCCGGCATCTTTATTAAAATTAAATTCATCTTCCTTTTTCCGATTTCCTTGAGTAATCGAAGGATTTAATTTAGCAACTAATTTGATGTTGTTGGTCTTACTATATTTAATATTTTCCTTTTCTGAATAGGCTGCATCTCCAATGACTGTCTCAATTTCCATGCCAGCAGCCACACTTTTTTCAATCAGTGTAACTAATTCTTTCCCGTTACTTTTTTCGCCTGTTGTGACCGTCGCTGCAGTGATGATTCGTTCTTCACTCATTGCGAGATGGGTTTTATACCCAAAAAATGAGGAGTCCGCAGTTTTGTGTCCAACTCTCGCATCTTGATCGCCCGAGATCCAGAGGTGTTCGATATCTTCAGCGATGATTTCGTTTAATAGGTTTAGCTGTTCTTTTACTATTGGATACCGGGAAATACTTTCTTCTTTTTCGATCACTTCAATAAGCTTTTGGCAGTAGGATAGTTCATCTTCCAATACATCAGTTGTGTTTTTGGCGGGGAACTTGTCCTTCATTGATTCATCTATTTTGTAAACGGCTTTTCTTAGCTTTTTGGACCGATCCATCAAGATTTCCTTGGGGGTCTTCTGATTATAGCGAGATTTCGTATGAGTGGCATCAACGATAATAGCTTTGCTTTTGATGATTTCCTTTTCGATCGCAATTTTTACGGTTTTATTGATCAACATATCCAAAAGGTTGAGATCTTTCAAACGCAGTTTGCGAAATTTGGTCAATGAACTCGGCTCAATAACTGCCTCTTCTGGTGCCATATGAAGAAAATACTTAAAAGACATGTCATATTTTGAACGCTCAACTACATCAACATCCGACAAGTCATAGATAGTCTTCAACAATAAATATTTGAACATCCGAATAGGGTCGATGGCATTTCGACCGTTATCAAGACAATATTTATCTTTAAGTTCGTCATACAAAAAAGAGAAGTCAACCAGTTCGTTCATTTTTCTCAATAGATTATCCTTTGGTACGACTATATTATATATATCCATAAATGGACTGAGGATCATTGATTGTTGTTTTTGAATCATAGAACTCACCTACATGAAATTGATACTATAATTATAAAACAAAAAA
>NZ_LDZY01000011.1 GCF_001029285.1 Desulfosporosinus acididurans | reverse complement strand
ATCCCCTCCGGGATATAGGGCTCATTGTATCTCCCCTCGATGACCAGCTTAGCAATTGTTTTGGGGTCCTTAGCATCCGTTTTGCTGGGGTGGTTGTCATCAAGCTCCTTACTACGCTTTACATGGAATGGGTTTACGAGGACTAGCTTAATGCTTTGCTCTTTTAGATATGATGCCAGGCCGAACCAGTAATGGCCGGTTGGCTCTGCGCCTACCACTATGCAGTCCTTTTGTGCTTGACCTTTTAAACGTTCAATCCATGCATAGAAATCCCTGAATCCTTCAGCACTGTTTTTCAAACTTGAATACTTTGCCCAGCTCTACTCCTCGCCAGTCGAAAGCCCTGGCGTAATGAAGCTCGCTGGCGATGTCCACTCCGATAACAATACTTCTTTCAGAAAGTTGCTTTAGTTTCTCGTTTTGTGTAAAATTCATTTGGGATGACCTCCGTTATTTTGATTGGATTCTGTTGGCCAACAGTCCTTTCAAATTGTAACGTGAGGTCTTCTTTTTGACAAAGCTCATTTTTTCCTACTACAGGAATGCTCCTTGATAGAGTTTATCTCTTCGTTCAGCGATTTTAATTGTTGTTATTTGACGGAACCTTAGGCCCTGAAATGCAAAAAATGTACTAAAGTGACAAATAAACAATTATTTCCATTCTGTTTCTCGATATTTAGTATGTTATACTTTAATTAGTATTTAATTGTTGGGGGTTATTTAATATGGCTAAAACGTCGCGCAAGGATAGCGGTTCACGACGAAGAAAAATCAGTAAGCTTCGAGTGTTCCTTTATTCACTTTTGACTATGCTTATTATAGCTGTTGCTATTGGCGGAATTATGGTATGGAAGGCAGCTGCACAGCTTCCGCAATGGGATCCCTCCTCTCTGGACAACATGAAGCAGTCTTCGGTTATTTATGATAAGGATGGAAATGAAATCGCTCAGTTACATAGTACAGTGAATAGGCTTAGCTTGAGTTCATCTCAAATTCCGGATATCGTGAAAAAAACGTTTGTTGCTGTTGAAGACAAACGTTTTTATCAGGAAATCGGAATAGATCCGATTCGAATTGTCAGTTCACTATATCAGGATTTGATCTCTGGAAGCGCCAAAGAAGGGGCCAGCACAATTACGCAGCAATTGGCCCGTAATGCCTTCATCCAAGATCCCACGGTGAAGACGCTAACGAGAAAAATTCAAGAAGTTCTTATTGCCATACAACTTGAACGCCGCTATACCAAGGATGAGATCCTTACGTTTTATCTCAATAAAATTCCTCTCGGCGAATCTTCCTATGGTATTGAGGCAGCTGCCAAAATCTATTTTGGCAAAGACGTCAGCCAGCTTGACCCGGCTCAGGTGGCACTTTTGGCGGGATTACCCCAAGCATCCAGCGGATATGATCCCTATTTTCATCCTAATGCAGCCAAGGCCAGACGCAATATAGTTCTTGGCGTTATGCGCAATGCGGGAATAATCGACGATGCACAGTACAATCAATCTATTAATGAATCTTTTTCCTATGTAGACACGATGATTAAAACATATGGCGGACCACAAAAGGCTGTTTATGCAACAGATAATTATAAGTATCCGTCTTTTGTAGATTATGTTGTCAATGAGTTGGAGAATAAATACAATTTGACTCAGGATCAAATCTTTAATGGAGGATTAAAAATTTATACAACGGTTGATCCCAAAATACAAACGGCTGCTGAAGACGCTTTTAATGACCCGGCAAATTTCCCCAAAAGTTATGATAAGACTCTTGTCCAGGGGGCGATGACAATTGTCCAACCATCGACGGGCAATATTGTGGCTATGGTTGGCGGACGGAATTATCAATTTGGAAATTTTGATCGTGCTTGGCAAGCTAAGCGCCAGCCGGGATCTACAATTAAACCTTTAGCTGTTTATGGTCCCGCCTTGGATAAGGGTGGCTATTATCCCGGGACAGTTTTGGATGATATGCCGGTAACCTTTAATTTAGGGTCCGGTCAGACTTACAGCCCTGTAGATGATGATACTTATACTTCAGGCTGGAAAGGACGGATTACAATGCGTTATGCATTGGCGCAGTCCGTTAATGTTTATGCTGTCAAGCTTTTGAGTTTAATTGGCGTGGATACTGGTTGGCAATTTGCCAGAGATAATCTTGGCTTACCTCTGACAAGTCAGGATAAGGTATTAAGTTTGGCTCTGGGAACATGTCACGTTTCGACATTGGATATGGCTTCAGCTTATGGAGTTTATACCAACAATGGAGTGCGTGTTACCAGTCATGCTATTGATAAAGTGCTTGATTCAACGGGAAAGACTATTATAACTCCGGAAATAACTCGAGAACGTGTCATGAAAGAAACCACCGCTTATTTAATCAATGATATGCTGCGCAGCGTCGTAACGAGCGGAACAGGTTATGCGGCAAAAATGGGGGATTGGGCTGTTGCCGGAAAAACAGGCACCACATCTCTGCCGCAAAGCTATGGCAATAAAAATGGTAATCCCGATGCTTGGTTTGCCGGTTATACGCCGTATTACAGCGGAGTAGTTTGGATGGGTTATGATTCTGATCCCGATGGGCAGCATTATTTGCGTCAAGTCTACGGCGGAAGCTATCCAGCTCAGATTTGGAAGAAGGTCATGACCGTCGCTCTTCAAGGGAAGAAGGTGCAGACACAGTTTTCCCGTCCCGCAGGAATTGTTAGCGGTAAAATTGATACGAAATCGGGATATTTACCAAGTTCTTTAACACCCTCGCAGTTCATTCAAACGGAAATAGCCGCTCAGGGGAATTTCCCTACTCAAGTTAGTAATATATGGGTACAGGAATATGTTGATCCCAAGAATCCAAGAGTGATAGTTCCGGCCAGTGATCCCAACAAAGTCTCGCGTGTGTTCTTATATCTTCCGGATAGAGATCCTGCCATTACTTGGCCAGCGAATGAAGCGTCTTACCGTTTGCCGGCTAAAGCGCCTTTGCCGCAGCAATTGCAGGAAGCGCCTTATTAAAACGGAAGCTATCGTTTGCCATTGGTCATCTTTTAGGCTCTGTCTTCGGACAGAGCTTATTTCCTAAAAAACCGTAAATAAATTTGAATCATCTTTGAGATCTAGGTAATTCTAAAGAATAGATAACAAAGTTGATTCGTTGTAAGTAAAAGTTTGGAAGATTATGCGGGAGGGATAAATATGCTGATCTCGTTCGGGTTTTTTGATGTTCCGGAAATGGCTATACTTTTGGTCATTGCATTAGTTATTTTTGGCCCTGGAAAACTGCCGGATATCGGTAAATCATTAGGTAAAGGAATTGCAGAATTTAAAAAAGCTTCTGAGGGAAAACCTACTGAAATGAAAGAAGACGATCAGAACAACCAGAACAACCAGAACAACCAGAACAACCAGAACAATAAACAATAGACTGATGAACAATTGGAACGTTTCCTGCCTAATCTGCGATGACAGAGCCCCACTTCAATAAGTGGTCCTTAGTAAACTTCAGGTGGGGTAGAATCCTCCTTCGCCGCTAAGTATTCCAATTGGGAAAGGCGGCTCGGCAACAATATCCACTGGACATTATTGTATCTGAACCCCGATGTTCAGCTTTGCTGAACGAGTTCACTTTAGAAAGAGAGACTATTCATAGAAATACTCAGGAAAGGAGATGGCTCATCATCGAACAAGTATTTCAGATGTTTAAAGAAGTAGCGGAAACGAATAATATTACCTTATCGGCCAAGCGTCTTCATATGAGTCAACCCAGTATCACTTTGCAGATACAGAGTCTGGAAAATGAATATGGCGCACGTTTTTTTGACCGTACGAATAAAGGGGTTACGCTGACAAAAGAAGGTGAAATCTTTTATACCCATGTTGTAAGAGTTTTGGACATTCTTTCCCACGCCAGGGAAGAGATCAATGCTGTTGCTAAAGATCAGCGCAAATTGCTTTACCTTGGGGCTACTTTAACCATTGGGGAATACATTCTCCCTAAAATTTTAGCGTTTATGTCTCAGCATCATCCTGATGTTGAGTTTAAGGTTAAGATCGCCAATACAGATAGTATTTCACAAGATATCTCGGAAAAAAAACTGCATGTTGGACTCATTGAAGGTCCTATCATTCAGTATAAGGACCTGAATGTTGAGAATTTCTGGGAGGATGAATTAGTTGTTGTGATACCGGTTTTCCATCCTTGGGGATCAAGAAATACGATATCCTTGGAAGAACTTTTATCTGAGCATCTTGTGACAAGAGAAGAAGGTTCTGGAACTCGCAAGGTCATGGAAATAGCTCTGAAGGAGAAAGGGCTTGATCCCGATCAATTGAATGTAGCCATGGAATTAGGCAGCACTCAAGCGATTAAGGAAGTCATTGTGGCGGGACTTGGAATTGCAGTTATGTCCAAGCTAACCGTCAGCAGCAACGATGATCAAAAGCATTTCAAGGCTTTAAAATTCGAAGACGGCCCCATTTATAGACCTTTCAGTATTTTGACCAATGCCCAAATTACTAAGACTAAAAAAGAACGTGCTTTAATCGATCTGCTTCATGACCATAATCAGATTGAGGATATTATAAGTAAGGATTATTATGAATTTGAGAAAAATAAGAAAAAAAAATGATATGCTAGCTTCAAAGTAAACCATTTAATATAGCTCATAAGAAGTCCTCCGCCTCAAGTGATAGCGCAGGTAGAGGGAGGATTCATAGCTGAAAATTCGAATTACGATATAAAAAACCTCCATTGGCTCTTGGCTCCTGGAGGCTTTTTTTGCGCATAATGTTCTTTGCTAAAGGCTATATCTTATTTGAGCGTTTTCAAGATGATTTTTCATGGCTAAAACGGCTTCGTCGTTACGATGCTGCGAGATGTTTTCATAGATGAGACTATGTTCTTGATAGACGGCATTTAAATTATCAATGTTCACCATACCGCTTTTGCTGATATGTTTAATGAGTTTGCGCGAAGTTTGGAGCAAATTACTTAGGATTGGATTATGGGAACATTGCGCAATTGAGAGGTGAAAATCAAGATCTAAATTAACGAAGTGTTGATAATTACGTTCAAGATATGCTCTTTTAGATTGTTCGAAAATCAATTCAAGATTATCTAAATCTTCTATAGTTGCATTAATAGCGGCTAGACGAGCCGATTCAATTTCCAGGACATTACGTACTGATATCACATGCTCCAAATTCTTATCTCCCAAGAAAAATGTCCAAGATAACGGGGTCAAAAAAAATTCTGAGCTGTCTGAGGCAATAAAAGTACCTTGTCCAGGGAGAATATTGATAAGCCCAAGCACGTTTAAGACTTTTAAAGCTTCGCGAATGGAAGTTCGCCCAACATTAAATAGGGCAGCAAGATTGCGGTCTGAGGGAAGCTTATCGCCAGGCTTCATTTTGTTTGCTAAGATTTGGTCTTCAAGAAAATTACTGAGGGTATTAGCCAGAGTTTCAACCTGGCTTGATTTTTTTTCGATTGGACTGAGATCGGCTAAGGTCTTTCCATGGAGAGATCGTTGGTTGGCAAGAAACACGTCAATATTCTTGGCAAAATCATCAGGGGGGAGCTGAAAGAGTTTAGAATCTACAGCGAAAGCTTGAGCAAGCAGTGAGGCATAATGTTCACTGTCCTTACTTAACTTTTTTTCAAGTGTCGAAAGTTTGGATATACTAAGGTGAGGCTGATTATCGTTCATTAAATAGTTATGAATAAAGGCGCTTTGCGACAGCATGAGCCGCCTTCGTAACAAAAGCATATTTTCGGGAATATGTATTGGGGTAAGATTATCCATTTGTCTTATCAAGCCTTTCTGGTGTCCTAGCAGCTGTTAGTCATCAACTGACATATTAATTATAGCAAACGTTTTAGCCAATCGTAAGAGTCCCACTTGTACAAGGGGAGTGGTTCCCTGACCGAGTTCACCCGAAATTAAAGATTGCATTATAACAATACATGAGTTAGAATAAAATTGCAAATAAAGCGGTCGACCACAAGACCGCTTTCTAAACGGAGGACAGTTTATGATCAAAAAGGCTGAAGACTTACGGGTTGAATACAGCCCAAACCTAAAAGACGGAAAAGGCACAGTAAAAATTATCAATATCCTTGAGAATAAGGATAACCATGGAACAGGCAGGCTTTTTGGAGTAAGTATTATCCCTGTAGGAGGGTCAATCGGCAAACATCAACATGTTGGAGATTTTGAAACATATTACATTCTGAAAGGCAAAGCTCTAGTCAATGATAACGGACAGGAACAAATTCTCGGTCCTGGTGATATGACGCATTGCAACGACGGAGATTATCATTCCATCGAGAATATCGGAGATTGTGATTTAGAGTATATTGCAGTGATTTTGTATACCAAACAAAAAGAACAGTAGAAGATATAGTGAAAGGATGATTTTTTATGGGTTACCCAAAGGATATTCTAACGACAAGAGCAGTTGTAAAGCACGGTAAGTATGCCGTAATTCCTCCTGACGGACTCGTTAATAATGTTGTCCCAGGAATTGAAGGCTGCCGAATCAGTATTGTCGCTTCGCCGAAAATGGGGGCTAGTTTTGTTCAATATGTGATTACTGCTGAAAAGAATGGTGGAACAACCAAGGTATTTGGTAAGCAAGCCAATGTCGAAACATTTATCTATTGCATTGAAGGGGAAGGAAACTATACTGTTGACGGTAAAGACTATAAGGCGGTTGATGGTGCCTATATTTATGCTCCGGCAGGTGTAGGTCTGGAATTTAAGAACACCAGCGAAAAGCCGATGAAGGTTCTTCTGTATAAACAAGTCTATATTCCCTGTGAAGGCATGAATCCTTATGTGTATTATGGAAACGTTAATGATATCGAATACAGAATTTATGATGAGATGGAAAACGTTTTCGTTAAAGATCTTCTTCCGGTTGATATCAATTTCGATATGAACATGCATATTCTCTCTTTCGCGCCGGGAGGATGCCATCCTTTCGTAGAGACTCATGTCCAAGAGCATGGGGCTTATATTTTGGAAGGCGAAGGCTGTTATCTCCTTGATGACAACTGGTCGATGATCAAAAAGGATGATTTCATGTGGTTCGGCCCTTATGTGGCTCAAGCGGCCTATGGTGTCGGCAGGACGAACTTTACGTACATCTATTCCAAGGATTGCAACAGAGATGTTGAGCTTTAAGTGATAATTTAGCAACTATTTTCAATATGCTCCCATAATGTAAAAGGTTATATATCTTTTGCGTAAATGGGAGCATTTTTTTTATACTTTATAATTCAAGGCAGTTGCTTCCCAACAAACTCGTTAAAGAATTAAAGATACAAAAGATACTCCATGAAACTTTAAAGGGAGTGGTCAACTATAAGTTTTGACTACTCCCTAAAAGAGGTTACATAAAGTGAACTTGAAGTGAGGTGTGGGAAGACCCCCGCTTATAGAAGCGGGAGCCTTATGATTGGATAAATATGTTTTGGCTAATTTTAACAGCTAATTCTAATAAAGTATAATACAGTACTTTGACTCCGTCGGCACAATCATCGGGGCTGCTCCATTCTGCCGGATTGTGACTGATTCCATCTTTCGAACGGACAAAAATCATGCCGATGGGGCAGATGTTCACCATCTGCATGGCGTCATGTCCTGCACCACTGGGCAGAGAAAAATATGGGAGTTCTGAAGCCACACATGCTTTTTGAGCGGCAATTTGGAACTCTTCTGCGCAAGGTGCAGGCGGAATTCTTTGCAGAATGTCAGTCTTGAGACTAACTCCTCTGTCCTTGCAGATTCTATCGAATTCCTTAAAGATCTGCCTTTCCACCTTATCGCTGACCTCCTGGGAAGTATCCCTAAGATCTAAGGTAAATTCGACGGTTCCAGGAATGATATTGATACCTCCAGGCTGTACATTAAGCCGTCCTACGGTAGCTACCGTAGTTCCTGTTGATTTCGCCTCTCGTTCAACAACTTGAACCATTTCGGCAGCCGCAACTAAGGCATCATGACGCAAGGTCATGGGCGTAGCTCCGGCATGCCCCGCTTCACCATAGACAGAACATTTTAGCCAAAGTTCGTTGACGATCCCGCTGACGATACCAATAGAGAGGTTCTTCGATTCCAAAACTTTTCCTTGTTCAATGTGGAGTTCAATAAAGGCTTTGATTGATTCTTGGGAGCGGTTAGCCTCGCCGATCTTGTTCGGATCGTACCCTTGTGCCTTCATTGCCTCAGCGACAGAAATACCATTTCTATCTTTTATTTCAAGATCTTTATGGCTTAGATTGCCGATAACCCCTCGGCTCCCAAACATACTAAAACTAAAACGAGATCCTTCTTCGTCGTTAAAAGCATAAACCTCAATGGGATGCTTCGTTTCAATATGTTGTTCGTTTAGTGTCTGCAAGACTTCAATTGCTCCGAGAAGACCTAGTGCACCGTCATAGATTCCTCCGTCACAAACAGAGTCTATATGGGAACCTGTTAGAACCACTGCTGCGTTAGGGTCACATCCTTCCCGGCGGCCAATCAGATTGCCTACGGCATCTTCTCTTACTTGTAAGCCGGCTTCCCGCATGTAAACAGCAACAAGATCTTTTGCCGATCTATCTTCTTGAGTAAAGGCGTGACGAGTTATGCCTCCAGATTGATTCCTTCCTATCTTCCCTAATTCCAATAAACGATGAAGTAGACGTTCCTTATTAATCACGTTTGTCACTCCTTAAATTGGCTTATATTGTGTCTAGTTTTATTTTTTAATATTTTTAGACTTTTGTCTTTAGTAATTATAGATAATAAAATCATCTTTTAATTAGCACATTGTGATAATGAAAAATGTAAATGTTCATTATATTCTAGATGTAGCACATTATTCGAATTGTATAAATTCAATGTTAAGGAGGGGACATTACCAATAATAATTTAGATTTAAGACTTAAGCTGGGTATCCTAAAGAGATGTCGGATTTTAGGTATTTAATTAGTAAAAGGAGGGGTTGGGCAATGTTTGATCTGGTTATAAAAAACGGCAAGGTTGTTAAAACGGATGGAATTATCGAAGCTAATATAGGAGTTAAGAATGGGAAAATTGCTGCCATCGTAGAATCCGAAAATTCCCTTGAAGGTAAAGAAGTAATTGATGCTCAGAGAAACTATATATTCCCCGGGGCTATTGACAGTCATGCTCACTTAAATGATCCAGGTTACTTATGGAGAGAAGACTATGCTCACGGCACTGCAGCAGCAGGGGTGGGGGGAATCACTACAATCATTGATATGCCTCTGCAGAATGAACCAGCAATGACGGATGCTCAGATTTTTGATAAAAAGATTCAAGCGGTTTCTGCAAACGCTTATGTTGACTATTGTTTCTGGGGAGGACTAGTTGACTATAACTTAAATCAATTGAAAGGACTAGATGAAAAAGGTTGTATCGGTTTTAAATCCTTCATTGGGCCGGTATCTCCTGATTACGTATCTCTTACTATCGGTCAAGCTAAAGAAGCTATGGAAATTTTGCGGGAGTTTGATGCCCGTGCCGCTTTTCATTGCGAAGACTATTCCCTGATCAAGTGGGAAGAGAAGAGAGCACAACGTAAAGTAAAAAATGACTGGCAGGATTTTTTAAATTCCAGACCGGTCATTGCCGAACTAATAGCCACTCAAAATATAATTAATCTTGCCAAGGAGCTGGGAGCAAAAGCCCATATCTGTCATGTCAGCCATCCTCGTGTTGCTAAAATCATTCAAGAGGCACAGCAGCAAGGGATTGATGTAACAGCTGAAACATGCGGACATTATCTTACGTTTACCGACCAAGACGTCATTAAGAATGGCAGTTTGTTCAAATGTGCACCCCCCTTAAGGGAAGCGGCCGCTGTAGAAGAAATGTGGGAATATGTTAATAACGGGACATTATCTTGCGTAGCTTCTGATCATTCACCGTGTGAATTGAGTGAGAAGAGTGAAGAAAAGCATGGGATTTTTGGAGCATGGGGTGGCATTAGCGGTATCCAGAATGTCATGCAGGTCGTCTTTAGCGAAGGCGTTGTCAAGAGAGGCTATAATCCGACCTTATTGGCCCGGAGTTTAAGTGAAGGTCCAGCAAAGGTTTGCGGGATTTTTGGCAAAAAGGGTGCCATTGAGGTTGGATTTGATGCCGATCTCGTTATCCTTGATCCGGAAAAGGAATGGGAAATTACTCCGGAGTCCTTGTACTATGTCAATAAAATTTCTGCTTTTGTCGGTTTAAAAGGAAAGGGTCTTCCTATCTGCACCGTTGTAAGGGGTCAAGTGGTCGCCAAAGACGGCAAATTAGTCGGTCAAAAGGGCTTTGGTGAATTTGTCAGCAAATTGAAATAGGTTAGGGGGATAATTATGAGCAAGCGTTATGACTTAATTATTCGGCAGGGAATGCTTGTCTGTCCAGACGGTGTCAAGAAAGCAGATGTTGCTGTTGACGATGAAAGAATTGTTGAAATCGCTGAGGAAATAAGCGGTGAGGCTAAGGAAACGATTGATGCCTCAGGTAACTATGTTTTTCCCGGTGCGACAGATGGACATGTTCATTTTAACGACCCAGGCCGTACGGAGTGGGAAACTATCGCCACCGGAAGTAACGCGCTGGCTGCCGGCGGAGGGGTTGCTTATTTTGATATGCCGCTTAACTGCAATCCCTGTACGTTAGATGCTAAAAACTTTAACAATAAGCTTGCCGTTGCTCAGAGGGATTCTTTAGTCGATTATGGATTTTGGGGCGGTCTTACGCCTAAAAATTTAGATAAGCTGGAAGAGCTTGCCGAATGCGGCGTTGTTGGCTTTAAGGCCTTCTCATGTTTCAGCGGAATTACAGAGTTTGAGAGAATGGACGATTACACGGCCTTAGTCGGCATGGAGAAATTAGCCAAGCTTGGTTATCCTCTAATGGTTCATTGTGAAAACGCTGAGATTGTGAGTGCCTTAACTGCTCAAGCTCTGGCCAACAATAAGACGACTGTCCGCGACTATTTTGCAGCTCATTCGCCCATAACAGAAATTGAAAATGTCTCACGGATGATTTCCTACGCTGAGGAAACGGGCTGCAAATTGATTATTGCCCACGTGAGCACCGCAAGGGCAGTGGAGTTAGTAACACAGGCCAGGAACAGGGGAGTTGATGTTTCCTGTGAAACCATCGGTCATTATTTAATTCTGACCGATGATGATGTTGAACGGATGGGAACGGTCGCCAAATGTTCACCCCCAATCCGCGATGCCCAAAACCAAACTAAAATGTGGGGTAAATTGTTCAACGGTGAATTTACCTTTATCTCCTCAGACCATTCACCGTGTGATCCCAAGCTGAAAGACGGAGAGTTTTTGAAGGTTTGGGGAGGGATCTCAGCCTGTCAAACGACGTTGTCGTCACTGCTTACTCATGGTTATCATGAGCGAAAAGTACCCCTTGCCGATATTGCCAAATTGACTGCACAAAATGTCAATGAGGTCTTTAAAATTCCTGGGAAAGGAAAGATTGCCTTAGGATTTGACGGGGACTTTGCGCTGGTTGACTTAAATCAGGAGTTTACACTTCAGGCAGAAGATCTCTTCTATAAACATAAGGCCAGCCCATATGTAGGCAGCACCTTCCGCGGAAACATCATTCAAACCATTCTCAGAGGTAAGACGATATTTAAAGACGGAAAAGTAGTTTCCAAACCAATCGGCAAACATTTAAGACCTCTCGTTTAATTCAGGGATCGCTTAGAATAGGGCTAACGCTTAAGAAGAGGAGTAGGTAAAATGTCTACAAATTCAGGAGACCTCGAAACAAACGTAACCCAGGTTTCACAGTCGGCAGATCATGATGAAGCTTTGAATCCGAAATCACCAAACGAACGGACGGTAGGTCCAATCCCCTATATGTTTATGTGGATCGGAGATGGCGTTAACTTAGGTAATATGACGCTGGGAGCGAGTTTAGTTGTCGCAGGAGTTGCCACGTTGAATATCGTTCAGACCTTTGCAGCCGCCATTATCGCTATCGCCATTATTTCGTCGGTATTTGCTTTAAATGATAGACTTGGTTATCGAACCGGAATTCCTTATGTCGTACAACTTAGAATGTCTTTTGGCCTAAAAGGAGCTACTGTAACCTCACTATTGCGCGGCATTCCTGCCGTTGTCTGGTATGGTGTCCAGAGCTGGATCGGGGGTACAGCCTTAAACGAAATTGCCAAGGCCATTACCGGCGGAGCCTTTAATAATGTTGTTATTTGTTTTGTTGTTCTTCAATTGGTGCAAATTGTAATCTCGATGTACGGATTCCATGCTATTAAGTGGGTTGAAACGCTGACTTCTATCGTGATTATGGTTGCCCTGGTTTATGTGTTTGGCATTCTCGTCACAAAGTATAATGGTGTCATTAGTCAAAAATGGGTTCATGCTACCGGTTCATGGGGGTTGCCCTTCTTTTCCTTCATCATGGTTTTTCTGGGGAATTATGCAGGTATCTTTTTAAGTGCTGCCGATTATTCGAGAGAGTTAAAATCGGGTATTCGTGATGGAAAACGTGGCTTCCTCTATTTCTCACCGATTGTGCTGGCCTATGGTTTTGTTATTACGATCGGCGCTATGCTGGCATCGGCAACTGGGATCTCCAATCCTGTCAAAGCTTTTGCCATCGTCGTTGATAATTCCTATATTACAGTATTTGTATCGGCCTTCATCGTTCTTGGTGCAGTTGCCACAAACATGGTTGCCAATATTGTCACCCCAACTTATGTCATTCAGCTGTTCACAAAATTGAAATATAAAGTAGCAGTATTTATTACTGGACTGTTAGGGCTGTGTGCCTTTCCCTGGGTGCTTGTTCAGGATTCCTCAGCCAAAGGTCTGGATATGTTCATTCTTATCTATTCAGCGTTCTTGGGACCAATTGTCGCAATTTTGCTTATTGAATATTATATCCTAAGAAAACAACGTGTAGAAGTTAGTGAATTGTACAATCAAGCGGGGGTCTTTGCCGGTTATAATCCCGCAGCAATACTTGCCATGCTGATTGGAGCAGGTGCCGCCTTTCTGAAAGTCGATCTTGCCTGGATAATTGGCCTGGTAGTTGCAGGAATTGCTTATTATCTCCTGATGAAATTTGCCTTTAAAGGGTCAAAATTTAAAAGTGGTACAATATTTGAGAACAATTAGTTAGTAAAATCATAGCATTAAGTTAGGGGAAGTCGGCTGCAAAGACGGCTTCCTTTAATTTCATATGTAAACGCATTTTTTTGGCATTAAAGATATAGGTGCAGGAAAAGAGAAGAAATAAACGAATTATTGACGATACTCTAAGTAAGATGATTATTAACAGGAGGAGTAACGTGGAATTAACAGTTGAGAAATTGCTCAAACTCGAACCTCTTCGAACGTCACAAGTAATGGCAGGTGCCCAGGGCCTTAAGAATGTGGTTAAAGGGGTTACCATTATGGAAGCTCCGGATATCGTCGATTGGCTGGCCGGTGGTGAACTGCTCCTGACAAGTTTATATTCCACTCTGGGAGGAAAGGTGAACTATCACGAGTTCATCCGAAATCTCGCAGCCAAAGGTGTCTGCGCGCTGGCGGTTAAAATTCGGCGCTTTGTTGATAGAATCCCGCCGGATATCCTAGAGATTGCCGATGAGGTGGGTTTGCCTATTATTGAATTAAATGGCAATGTTCGCTATGTGGATATTATGTATCCCGTCATGGAGATGCTCTTTAACAAGCAAGTTATTGAACTCAAATATTATAAAGAAATTCAGGAACGGTTTACCGCTTTAGCGCTTCAATGCCAAGGACTTGATAAGATCACAAGGACTTTAGCGGAATTGGTTGGAAATCCGGTGAGTGTTTTTGATAACCAAAGGAAATGTTTGTCTGCCACTGATGAGAAATTTTCTGATTTTGAGGGTATGATGACATTTTATGAAGGGGAATTACTAAGCAAGGACTTTAATTCCTATCGCATCAAAATAGCGGGAGCAGGGGAAGAGCCTGTTTACCAAGTTGTGGTTCCGATTCAAGCCTTAGGCCAGATAAAAGCTTATTTAATTGTGACTGAAATTAACAAACCAATGGATGAGATGGAATTGATTTGTTTGGATCAAGCTACGACAGTTGTAACCCTGGAGATGGTCAGGCGTTTTGCCGTCCGCGAAGTTGAACAAAAATTTAGCAATGATATTGTTGAGAAACTCATTAGCGGAGAGATTGAAGTTAGCAGTTTGCGTGAAAGGGCTAATCTCCTGGCTTGGGAAATTAATCGTTCTTTTGTTGTTGTACTGTTCAGCCTCAAAAATCTGGATGAGTGTTTAGCAGATACTAAGTTCAAACAGGATAAGATTGCTTTTCAAGGAATTAAAGCTGAAATTCAGTCATTGATTATGAACGTGATGAGAACACGAATGAAAGACTTTATTCTCGGACATAAAGGTGACTCGATCATTGTGTTATGGCCTGTTAGAGAATCAAGTAAAACGATTGAGGAGATTAAGAAGGCTGGGCGGGAAATTCAGGATAATGCGAAGAAACGATGGAAAAAAATCATGATTGGGATTGGTATTGGTAATGTTGCCGCGGAGATCGAAGAGATTCCAAGGAGTTATAAAGAAGCCCAGGATGCCCTAATATATGGAGAAATGCTTCAAGGAGAAGACGTCATTTCCTGGTTCCAAGACCTAGGTGTCTATCGAATGCTTTGCAAGTTTGGACAAGGTAATGATCTTGCAGATTTTGTTCCTAAATCACTCAAAATACTTGTGGACTATGATCGGCAGAACCAAACGGAACTCTTAAAGAGTTTAGAAGTCTTTCTAGAGTATAATGGTAACGCAAGTAAAGCAGCAAAAGCGCTCTTTATTCATTACAAAACCTTACTTTATCGTTTAGAACGGATTAAAGAGGTCACCGGACTTGATCTAGAGGATTATAAAAATCGCTTAGAATTAGAACTCGGCTTAAAGATCATTCAAATTTTAAATCAACGGGTATAATTGAGAAACGAAAATAAGAGACGACTGCAATTCTACGCAATCGTCTCTTATTTTAATAGCAGGAGCTGTTCTAAACCAGATGACAGGCAACCAAGTGTCCGTTGCCGCAATCTTTTAATTCAGGGGTTGTTTGGGCACATTGTTGCTGTGCTTTTGGACAACGTGTACGGAAATAACAACCGCTCGGTGGGTCAATGGGACTTGGAACCCCGCCCTCTAAGACTATGCGGGAGCGTTTTAGCTCTACATCCGGATCAGGAATCGGTATAGCCGATAAGAGAGCCTGCGTATAAGGGTGCATCGGATGATCATAAAGGTCTTGGCTCGTTGTTATTTCTACAATTCGTCCTAAATACATGACTGCGATTCGATGGGAGATGTGTTTAACCATAGAAAGGTCATGAGCAATAAATAGATAAGTCAATCCAAGTTGTTCTTGCAATTCTTCCAGCATGTTAACGATTTGGGCTTGAATAGAGACATCGAGAGCTGAGATAGGTTCATCACAAATAATCAGCTTGGGGTTGACCGCCAAAGCTCGGGCGATCCCGATCCGTTGTCTCTGACCACCGGAAAATTCATGAGGGAAGCGGTTGGCATGCTCGGAATTCAACCCGACAGTTTCCAACAATTCATAGATTCGATTGGTGCGTTTTTGACCGCTGGCCAGATGATGAATGTCGAGAGCTTCACCGATAATATCCCCGACAGTCATCCGCGGATTAAGTGAGGCATAGGGATCCTGGAAAATCATCTGCATATCACGGCGAACAGTCATCATTTCTTTTTTGCTTAGGTCATAGATATTGCGGCCCATAAATTTTGCTTCGCCGGACGTCGCTTCATAGAGGCGGATAATCGTACGTCCGGCTGTTGATTTGCCGCAGCCGCTCTCGCCAACTAAGCCTAACGTTTCTCCCTGATGAAGCTTAAAGGATATGCCGTTTACAGCATGAACTTTTTTGTTTTCACGGGATAAAAAGCCCTCATTAATCGGAAAGTGTTTGACTAGATTATTGACTTCCAGAATAACTTCGTTGCTCATGATCTAGCCTCCTTCTCATCAATCCCGTTGAAGGTCACCTTGGGAGCGTCGGGATGAAGAAGCCAGCATGCTGCCCGGTGTTTTTCATTAAGATCAGTATAAGCCGGAGGCTGGGTTTCACAGATCTTCATAGCATGCGGGCAGCGTGCCGCAAAGCCGCATCCTTTAGGAGGATTAAGCAGATCGGGAGGACTCCCGACGATAGGCACCAGTTTGCTGCGCTTGGAGGCATCTAAGCGGGGAACGCTTTTTAACAATCCCCAAGTATAAGGGTGCCGAG
Organism: Desulfosporosinus acididurans; assembly: GCF_001029285.1. GTDB lineage: Bacteria > Bacillota > Desulfitobacteriia > Desulfitobacteriales > Desulfitobacteriaceae > Desulfosporosinus > Desulfosporosinus acididurans. The sequence continues at coordinate 165,315 of NZ_LDZY01000011.1, read as the reverse complement.
GATCCTTAAAGATATCCTGGGTTGAACCCATTTCTACGATTTTGCCGCCATACATGACGATAATTCGCGAACAAAGACCAGCCACAACTCCCAAATCGTGGGTAATTAAGATGATCGAAGTATTAACTTTATCCTTTAAGTCCTTCATTAACTCCAAGATCTGAGCCTGAATTGTGACGTCCAAGGCAGTGGTTGGCTCATCTGCAATTAATAGCTTGGGATTGCAGAGCAAGGCCATAGCAATCATAACCCTTTGTCTCATTCCGCCGGAGAATTCATGAGGATATTGTTTCAAACGTCGTTCAGGATTAGAAATTCCTACCATGGTCAAATATTTAGCAGCACGTCCTAAAGCTTCATTTTTGCCGATCCCTTCATGGTGCTGTAAGACTTCCGTCATCTGCCGTCCTATGGTAAGCACAGGATTTAGGCTTGTCATCGGGTCTTGAAAGATCATACCGATCTCTTTGCCCCGGATTTTCTGCATCTCTTTTTCCGGCAGGCGGACTAAATCCCGGCCCGCTAAACGGATTTGACCGTTTTTAATTTTTCCGGGGGGATTGGGAATCAAACGCATGATTGACTGAACAGTTACCGACTTACCGCAGCCGGATTCTCCGACAATCCCCACAGCTTCCCCTTCATCGACATGAAAACTAACCCCCGAAACTGACTGCACTTCTCCAGCATAGGTATAGAAGGAGGTGCTGAGGTTTTCCACTTCCAGTAAAGCCACAATATCTCCTCCTTACTTGCGCATTTTTGGATCAAAGGCATCACGAAGCCCATCACCAATAAAGTTAAATGCCAGCATTAAAATAGCAATTAAAGCTGCCGGAAAAATTAAAGCAAAAGCATAACCTGGAATATTCCCCCGTCCTTCGGCGGCCATATATCCAAGACTAACCAAAGGTGGCTGCACTCCTAAACCGATAAAGCTCAGGAAGGCTTCCATAAAAATAGCGGCTGGTATCTGCAAAGCAGATACTACAATAATTTGCCCGACAGTATTGGGAAGCAAATGCTTGAAGAGAATGCGGGGAGTGCTTGCTCCTAGAGTGCGGGCGGCCAAAACAAATTCTTGTTCCCGCATTGTCAGGATTTGACCGCGAACGATTCTGGCCATGGTAACCCAGTATTCGATACCGAGAACAATAAAAATATTGCGCAGACCAGAACCAAGAAGAACCATCAACAAAATGACATATAACATGTCAGGAACACTAAAGATGATATCAATAAACCGTTGCATCAGATTATCAATGCGACCGCCCACATAGCCGGAGATACCGCCATAGATGATTCCGATAGTCAGGTTAATCAGTACTGAACCAAAACCAATGGCCAGGGAAATCTGGGTTCCATACATAGCTCGGGTTAAAATATCCCTGCCCAGTTCATCAGTGCCGAAGGGATGTACCCAGCTGGGAGGGTTTAAGGTATGGCTCAAGTCATTGGAATAATAGTTAAAGTGAGAGAAGAAGGGCCCTACAAAGCCAAACAAACAGATAAGAATAAGAACAATCAGCCCGCCCATGGCTAGAGGATTCTTTTTAAAACGACGGCGGGCATCCTGCCAGAGGGTGGTGCTTGGCCGGTTAATCGCATCGGTTTTTTGAGTTCGTTGCAGCGGTGTAAATGAATCTAAAGGCAAACTCATGCTCAGACCCCCTTTTGATCGGTTAACTTGATGCGCGGATCGACCAGAGTATAAGCAATATCCACCAAAAGGTTAAACGTGACCATTAATGTGGCAACCAGAATCGTTGTCCCCATGATCACGGGATAATCACGGTTGGTAATACTGGTAACAAAATATTGTCCAATTCCGGGAATATTAAAGATATATTCGATAACAAAATTGCCGCAGAGAATATAAGCAAAGAAAGGCCCCATGAACGTCAAAAGTGGGATAATGGCATTTTTGAGGGCGTGTCGGAAAACAATAATATAACCGGGCAGTCCCTTAGCTTTTGCAGTTCTGATATAGTCCTGATGGAGAACATCGAGCATGCTTGTCCGAGTGAGACGGGTGATTTGGGCCACAGGGTAGGCACTTAAAGCCAGAACGGGCATAACAAGCTGGTTTGGATCTCCCCAGCCGATGGGCGGAAAGAGATGGAGTTTAAATCCAACATAATACTGTAAAAGGGTAGCAATTACGAAACTTGGTACGGAGATACCAATGGTAGCCAAAAATGTAGCCACATAATCGGCCGTTTTATTTTGCCTCAAGGCAGCAATAATGCCTAAAAACGTGCCGCAGATTAAGGCGAGAATAGTAGCCATGGAACCGATAGCCGCTGTTCGGGGCAAGCCCTCTTTAATAATATCATTGACGGACCGTCCCTGATAACGGAAAGTGGGTCCAAAGTCAAAGTGCGCAGCATTTTTTAGATAATCGGTGTATTGCTTAAACAGAGGATCGTTCAAGTGGTAACGGGCATTAATGTTGGCCTGAACCTGAGGCAGCAAAATCTTATCGGAAGCAAATGGGCCGCCGGGTATCGCATGCATTAAAAAGAAGGTCAGAGTTATCACCAACCAAATTACTAAAATAGCCGCCAGGATTCGTCCGAGTAAATAGCGAACCATATTCCTCCCCCTTAATCAAAGTTACAGAATTACAGAGTTAAGGGGCAAGTTACTGGAACTTGCCCCTTAACTTACTGTCCACTCAACATGATGTTATTGTAAATAAGCGGTTTTGAAATCAAAGTCCCCCATAGGATTAACGAGAACTCCCTTAATGTTGTCCTTCATAACATAGTTTTGTACATAGAAATAAATCGGCATAATCGGGTTTTCTTTCATTAAAATGTTTTCCGCATCATGCATGGCTTTCATACGTACAGCTTGGTCTGCAGTGTTCTTTGCGGTTTGAATATCTTTGTCATACTGAGCATTGGACCAACCAGTTTGGTTTTCTCCATTTCCGGTGGTGAACATATCCATAAAGGTCATAGGATCGATATAATCGCCATTCCAGCCGGCGCGTGCAACATCGTATTGCAGGTTTTGCATCGTTTGCAGGTAAACTTGCCATTCTTGACCGAGCAATTTGACATTGATACCTAAATTCTTATGCCAGAAATCCTGAATAGCTTGGGCAGGGAGTTGATGAGTACCGTTTGTATTATAAAGAAGTGTCAGAGTTGGGAAATTTTTACCATCAGGATAACCAGCTGCAGCTAACAGTTGTTTAGCCTTGGCTATATCTTCGGTAATGAAATTTCCGCCAACGGTACGGAAGTCTTTACCTGGTGCGGCATCAGGAATTCCACCTGGTACGTATGCATAGGCCGGAGTTTGTCCGCCTTTAAAGACATTGGTAATTAAATCCTGACGATTGAGACAGATGGACAGGGCCTCGCGTACGCGAGGATCATTTAAAGGAGCTTTAGTAGTGTTGAACCGATAGAAATATGTGCCTAATTGAGGAGCTTGTTTGAGGGTTCCGGATTTTTTGTAGCGGACGATATCTTCCGGAGTTGGGTCATATAAGCCATCCAATTGTCCGGCATCAAAAGCGGTTGCAGCAGCTTTGTGATCTTCTACCAAGTTGAAATCGAGTTCTGAGAGTTTAACATCGGCTGCATCCCAATAATTAGGGTTTTTCACAAGAGTCATCGTGTCGCTGTGAGTCCATGATTTCATCATAAAGGGACCGTTGCTCACAAAGGTTTTGGCTTCCGTATTCCAGTTCTTATTGGCTTTAACGTTTTTTTGGTCAACCGGATAATAGGTTTGGAAAGCCAGCAAGGATTTGAAATAGGGCGTAGGAGCTGCCAGAGTAAGTACTAAGGTATGAGGGTCTTTCACTTCGATACCCACTTGATCTGCCGTAGCTTTACCGGCATTATATTCTTTCGCGTTTTTAAAATAGTATAATTGGTAGGCATAATTTGAAGCTGCCGCTGGATCAAGAGCATGGAGCCAGGAAGCTTTAAAATCATCAGCAGTCAAAGGATCTCCGTTGCTGAACTTTGTGTCTTTCAGTTTGATGGTGTAAGTTAAACCGTCAGCAGATACGTCAATGCTCTTGGCAATTGCCAATTGCGGATTATTGTTTTTATCCAGACGGGTTAAACCTTCAAATAAATTCATCTCCATGATTGCTTCGGGAACACCGTCGGACATCTGGGGGTCGAGGGTTTTAGGTTCTGCGCCCGGATCAAAACTCACCTTCATTTGTTTACCAGCACCTTGAGTTGCTTGGGTGCTTGAGGTACCGCAGCCGGTAACTACAGATCCAAGAACAAGAGCAGCTGATAAGACTGAAACCAACCATTTTTTCTTTCTGATCATGATTGTTCTTTCTTCCTCCTTATATTTTTTCTTTTGTCTCCGCAGGTAATTTCGGCGGATTCAATTGTTGTGTATTCGGTATTGATATTGTAAATTCCTGCTACAAAATCAGAGAGAAAAAAGAGAATATGTAAATATCGAAAGTATAAATACAAAAATAACAAAAATAATGTTCGTTTAAAAATTGCGAGTTACATAATAAGATTGATTTTTATTAAACTTTGATACAATAGCGAAATACGATTAATTAAGAAAATTAACAGAAGTAAACGAGTATACCATTATTTAGAGTTTTTTAAAAGTTTCTACAGTCATAAGACTTTCTACCGGAGATGCTTTCAAGCAATTTAGACAGAAGCAGAAACTCACTTGAAGCGAATTTCTGCTTATAAAATAATCTAAAATAAGAGCCCATTTAGAAATTGGCGATTGTTAAGAGAACACTTTATTTTGTGAATTACCACCACCATCCAAACCAAGGCCAACCCCAAAAACCGAACCAAGGCCAGCGCCAACCAAAGCCGCCCCACCAACGACCATACATAACCAAAACCTCCTTTGCAGCAGTTTAGGATGTCTTCATCCTTAATATAAGCTATGAAGGTATATGGGATAATGTACCAAATTTAATTCGAACAACTTCTTAGATAAAAATAAGTCCGTTGCAAAATGAGTATTTATACGTTTTTATAAACAAACCCCTGCATATAAGTGGATGATAAACCACTATTTATGCAGGGGTTTTATTTTATGGGGGGGCTTATACATTTTGAAACAGCCCCAATAGATATGAAAATTACAATATTAGATGGCCCTTAAGAGCAAGTACTGATCAAGGGACATATAGTAAATTAGACCTGCCAAAATATGTATATTGTGGTATAGGGTTTTTAAATTACTTGAAAGGGGGAAGGAACATGTATGGTTGGGGTTATGCCGGCAGCGTCTGTACTAGAGTAGGTCTTGGTCAGGTACCTGGTCCAGGTGGTATTGGTACTTTAAGGCCTTGGGTTTGCTGCCCTGTTGTAGGATGCTTTAAATGTGGAGTAGCAGTTATTTTTATAGCTATTCTAATTTTAGTTGCCTTAGGTGTTATCTTTTAACGTGTTTACAATTGTTTTTAAGCTTGTTGTGGCTTGGTAAGTGACGAAGCCTCGTATTCAGCTGACTGTCAGTAATTAGGCTGGCAGTCTTCATTCTTTACTTCATGGCCTTTTTTGCATCAAGTTCAGCTTTAGCTGAACGAGTTCATTTGAATTTTATCAAATCGGCGGCACGCTTTAATTGTTCATCCAGCACCTTAGCATATATTCTTGTTGTCCTCGGATCTGCATGTCCAAGAGCATCTTGAACAATCGCTAGATTATCCGTTTCCCGCAGGAGCAAAGTAGCAAATGTCGAACGTAATTTGTGAACACTGTAACCTTCCGTGTTATGTCCAAACGATTTGAGGATGGTCATATATTTGGCAATTAGATTTTGTACTGCTCTTTTGCTGATTCGGTTTCCTTGAATCGATAGGAAAAGAGCATCAACGTTATTACGGGCATAACGAGGGCGTTCGCCGCTAAGATAATCATTTATCGCTGTCGCGACTTCCTGATTAAAATAAACAACGGTTTCCTTATTCCCTTTACGTGTAAGTTTAAAGTACCCCTTTGTTATAAATATATGGCTGAGATCCAAACCGCAAAGTTCAGATAAGCGCAATCCTGTGCCGATTAAAGTAAGGACAATGGCATAATCACGTTTCTCGGTATAAGCATAGTATTTGAGCTGACCGTCGGATAATCCTGTACCGGTTTCTAAAGCATCTGTCAAATCAGCAATTTGATTAGGTTCTAAAGCTTTAGGAAGGTTTTGATTAACGTAGATTGGATCTAATTTAATTGTAACGTCTTTATGTATCATATCTTCACGAAGCATGTATCGATATAATGACTTAATTACTGCCTGTTTACGAGCCAGAGCACGGGGACCGTTATTACGTTCGGAATTTGCCCAACTTAAATAAGATTCAATATGGCGATGATCTACAGTTTCCATGACTGAAACCTGGATCTGAGAGGGAGAGGCGGGGAAGTTGGGCATCGTGCGGCAGAGATAATTAAAAAACATACCCAACTCGTAAACGTATGCTGCTTGAGTGGATTTTGACTTATTAGTAACTGCAAGATGATTGATAAAATCTTGAGCAAATTGGGGCAGAAGGTGTTTCGTTGTCTTGATATCCATTATCAAACCTCCAATGGTCCAGTAATATGAGAGCATCAGGAGTATATATTAGTCATAATTATACATCGTCATGGCAAAGGGAGAGCAGTTCTACTTCGAAAGAAGTAAAGGCTCTCCCTGAATGTTTATACCGTTTCTTTAATCATTTGCTCTGAGGCGTCATCGTTTTCTTGTTTAAGCATTCTCTTGATAACAAGATATTTTTGAAAACGAATAAGAATGAGTTTGCGTAAAAGGAACTGATTTCTTTCTATGGAGGTGGTGGATTCGAGCATATGAACATTGATATTGCTTTTAAATAAGGAAAAAACAATTCCGGAAAAAGCTAATAATATTGTTAAATTAAAAAATAAAAAAAGCCAATTATCAAGTTGCATTAGCTCACCTCCTCATGGAAATTATATATCCTGAGAGAACTATTGACAAGCGAGGGAATGACAAGAGTCGAAGACTATTGAGGGAACCCAGTCTTGAGGGAAGACACTTAGATTTGAGTTATGTTTAAAATACATATTGACAACATAAACTATCAATGCTATTATTTAGTTCCGCGCTAAAAGTAGTTGAAGATGCTGATTAAACGTTCTGATAAAGAAAGTAAAAGCAAGTCAAAATTGCTTTAAGCGAAAGCTTAGGCATTAAGATATATTGGGGTGTCGCCAAGCGGTAAGGCACCAGACTTTGACTCTGGCATTCGTTGGTTCGAATCCAGCCACCCCAGCCAATTTATTATGCGTGGTGGTTATGGCGAAGTGGTTAACGCACCGGATTGTGGCTCCGGCACTCGTGGGTTCAAGTCCCACTATCCACCCCAATACATAGGAGATTATCCTCCTATAATATTTATCTGGCCCGTTGGTCAAGCGGCTTAAGACACCGCCCTTTCACGGCGGCTACACGGGTTCGAATCCCGTACGGGTCACCATTCATAATGAGCCATTAGCTCAGTCGGTAGAGCACCTGACTTTTAATCAGGGTGTCCCGCGTTCGAGTCGCGGATGGCTCACCATTTCGTTATTTGCATCCGGATTGTGGTTAATTCTAAAAACAGGGTGAAGTAATATAATATATTAGAAACCGATGCTATTCAAGTGAATAAAGGCATCGGTTTTTTCTTATATACCGCTCCGTATCAATATATTGCCTAACGATTATGATCATTGCTGAAATAAGTTGTTATTATTATCATGACAAACGGAATTAGTGAACAAGTTCACTCTTCTTTTAAACCGGCAAGGCTTCTGGCATAGCTTTTTTTCTCTTCAAAGTTAGTTAGGTTATATAAGGCCATTTTTTGCGCCATGGGGGAACCGGCTCCATGCCAAGTACCTGCACCATGCAGGCCGGCACACCAGTTTTGAATAAACTTGGCGATTCGCAGACGTTGTTCGGCCGGTGCTGAGGCTTTCATGAACTTGCGGACATAATGGGCTGTTTCAGGATTTTCCAATTCCAGCTCGGAAGGCATGGTTACTGCCATCCCGCCGCCAATGTCTCCGGCCCATTTCAGGATATCCCAAAAACCGTCGGCAATAGTAAGTTTGGCCGCGTTGCCAAAGATGTCATCCGGCTGAAAAAAGCCGGAGCCGGCCGGTTCCTCATGTCCTTTCAGCGCTGCAGCGACAGTACAGGCCCGAGCGGTTTCATTGATTCGAATCATGTCGGTCATCTTTTCCACAATATGAGGCGCTTTTTGAATCCCGGAGAACTCTGCGGCAAGTTGGGTGGCACCGATAATCAGGTCAGCAAAACCCACTTTGCAGGCACCGCCGCAGTTCATGCGATGTGTCTTGGCGAACCGAGCGACTAACCGTCCGGAATACTTTGCTTCACCGCACATGAAAACATGTTCCCAAGGTATAAATACATTATCGAAGACCATGATGCAAGTCTCCCTTTGACCGTAAAGGGGATTGCCCAGGTATTTCACGTCAGGGGACAGTTCTCTTTCGGCGGTAAATGGTGTGTACTGGCAAATATACGTTAATCCTTCGGCTCCGTTGGGTACGGCAAAGGCTACGGCAAAGTCCTCTTCTCCTTGACGCATTCCCATGGTGGGAATCACTAATGTTTCATGTGAACCGATCGCGCCACTCTGGCTGACTTTTGCTCCCCGCACTACGATGCCGTCTTCTCTTTTTTCTACTATGTGAACATAGACGTCAGGGTCATCCTGTTCTACAGGTCGTTTAGTTCGGTCGCCTTTAGCGTCAGTAACCCCTCCACTTACGGCCAGATCATTTTCTTGGAGGTATTTGAGATGATTGAGCAGGCGGCTGTGATACTCTGTACCTAACTCCCTGTCCATTTCCCAAGTAATACCGGCTAAGGCGTTCAAGACATCCGCCCCCACACAGCGATAATTACAGGTCCCCAGCATTTGGCTGGTTAGGGTTGCCATTTCTGACCTTCTTTCCAGATCAGCGACGCTGGAGGCAATGTGTAGGTTTCTGCTTACTTTGTCACCCAAATATGGTGAGAAAACATTCATGATGTCAGCGTATTTCGGATCCTCAGCCAGCTCGTAAACCCTGGCATTAGCGCGAAGGACGGTCACTGTGGTGGAATTTTCATGAAGGTTAACCTGCTTACCGCCGAGAAAGATCCTTGGATTATAAGCTTTCATACTCTCAAGGTATTCAGTCGCTGTTTTCATTGTAATCCTCCTTTTTAATAACTGAAGGGAGATGTGGCTAATTAAGATATGCGGTTTATAATATTCAAAATATTCAATATAAATTAGCAAATTCCTTTTTAAATTTCGATATTAGATGGAAATAATTTATATCAACATAAGGCGGTTGATTAATACCGGGATAACCCCGTTGTGAAGAGAAATGAATGACTGCAGACTTATCAAGGGTTCTGGACTGACTGTGGATAGGGTATTGCGCTTTTGTTGTCAAATGCAGCGCCCTGCGATTACAGGCAAAAAGAAGGTTCTTATTATGTTTAGAAGTCTGGAATTGATGGCAGGCTTCTCGCAGCATGTGATAAATTAACAAGATAAAATAACAATACCGTTAAGCAGGTAATTACAAATATTTTGGTGAAGTATTATGATGAACAGATTATTAGATAAACAGATAATGACAAGCGGCATTAGTGCCATGAAACAGCGAAAGGAATGACAACCATATATGAAAAGAAGGTATGCCTTAGCAGAGGTTACTGAGAAGCTGGCTGCAGTTGCACAGGGGAGGGAAGCGGCGGATACGGTCATAAGGAATGCACGCTTAGTGAATGTTAATACGGCAGAAATTGTTTCGGGCGTCGATGTCGCTATAACCCACGGAAGAATAGCTTTAGTTGGAAATGCTTCCCATACAATCGATGAGAAAACACAGATTATTGAAGCCCAAGGGAGTTATATTACGCCTGGGTTCATGGACGGACATATGCATGTCGAAAGCAGTATGCTGTCTGTTCGAGAATTCGCCCGCGTTGTTATGCCCCATGGAACTACGGCCATTTTTATGGATCCTCATGAAATGGCTAATGTTCTGGGCATGGATGGCGTACGTCTGATGATTGAAGACGGCAGAAATGTTCCTCTCAGGGTTTATACCGCAATGCCTTCCTGCGTTCCGGCAGCTCCAGGCTTCGAAGATACCGGGGCTGAATTAGGCCCTAAAGAGATAGAAGAAGCTATGACCTGGAAAGAGGTTGTGGGCTTGGGAGAAATGATGAATTTTCCCGGAGTAATTCAGGGAAATTCGGATACGCATAAGGAACTTCAGGCAACTCTAAATGCTAATAAAACAATAACCGGACATTACTCGATGCCGGAAACGGGAGCAGGCTTAAATGCTTATGTGGCTGCTGGTGTACGCTGCTGCCATGAGTCAGTGAGGATGGAAGACGCGCTGGCCAAAATGCGTTTGGGGATGTATGCGCAGCTGCGGGAAGGTTCTGCTTGGCATGATTTAAAGGAAACAGTCAGAAGTATTACTGAGAACCGGATAGATACGCGGTACGCTACCCTAATCAGTGATGATACCCATCCGGAAACTCTGGTTTCCTTAGGACACCTTGATCATATCGTTAAACGGGCCATCGAAGAGGGGGTTAACCCCATTACGGCTGTCCAAATGGTGACGTTAAATGTTGCTCAATGCTTTGAAATGAGTAAGGATCTTGGTAGTATTTCCCCAGGTCGCTGGGCAGATATTCTAATAATAAGTGACTTAACGAACGTTACCATCGAAAAGGTTATCATTAACGGGGAACTGGTTGCTGAAAACGGTAAACTGACCGTGGAGATTTCCGGAAGTACCTATCCGGATTACGCGAAGAAAACCGTGCATTTGGCTGGGAAATTGACGGCTGAGGATTTTGCAGTGTCTGTCCCGAGTTTAGAGCAAAACCAAGCTAAGGTTCGCGTTATAGAAATTATTGAGGCTAAGGTCGGGACTTATCATAGGGAGTGTGCGTTACCCGTTGCCGCCGGCAAAATTCAAACGGACTTAAGACAGGATGTCATTAAAGCCGCAGTTATTGAACGCCATAAAGCAACTGGTACTATGGGGAAAGGGTTTGTCAAAGGTTTTCACCTAAAAGAAGGAGCCGTAGCTTCAACGGTTTCCCATGATGCGCATAACCTGCTGATTGTTGGGACGAACGATGCGGACATGGCTTTGGCCGGAAATACTCTTGCTGAAGTCGGCGGCGGACTCGTGGCTGTTAAAAACGGTCAGATTTTGGCTCTGCTGCCTTTACCCATAGCCGGGCTGATGTGTGAAGAGCCTGCTGAGGCAGTAGCCGGGAAAGTAGCCAGTCTCGAGAGAGCATGGCAGGAGCTGGGCTGCGATCTGGTATCCCCATTTATGACCACATCACTGCTGGCCTTGGCCGTTCTGCCAGAGTTGAGACTAACTAATCGGGGACTTGTAGATACATGTCAATTCAAGTTTTTAGATTTGCTAATTGAGTAGTTCGATTCTTTTCTCTCGAATAAAGGCAATCAAGCGCAAGCCACCTGTTATAAAAATTACTGGTTGAAAACCACTAGAGCCATGCCGAGGCTTGCCCGTAAAACTTGACTTGGAGTTAACTCTAAATGATAGACTATGACAGAAGGTTAAGATACAAACTGTCATTCAAATCATTAACCATAACAAGAGTTGAAGGAGAAAGGAAAACGTAAGATGGGGAAACAATTAGGTTTTGGATGTATGAGATTACCGCTTCTGGACAAGAATGACCAAACATCCGTTGATAAAGAAACGGTAAACAAACTCGTTGACACCTTTTTAGAAGAAGGATTTACTTACTTTGATACCGCATACGTCTACCATAGCTACATGAGTGAGAGCATAATGAGAGAGGCTCTTGTCAAAAGACATAAACGAGATGAGTTTGAACTTGCCACAAAGCTTCCTATGAGAGATGTAAAAACTGTGGAAGACCAGGAGAAAGTCTTTAATGAGCAATTGGAAAAATGCGGTGTGGAGTATTTCGATTATTATCTTCTCCACAATCTCGGCGTTATCACCTATAAGAAGGCCTGTGAACTTGATAGTTTCGGTTTTGGAATGACTAAAAAGAAAGAGGGTAAGATCAAAAGCCTCGGGATGTCATTCCATGATTCACCCGAATTATTGGATGAGATCTTAACGGCTCACCCCGAATTAGATTTTGTGCAGTTACAGATCAATTATATTGACTGGGAAAATCCAAGCATTCAATCAAGAAGGTGTTATGAGGTCGCTAGAAAGCATAATAAGCCGATAATCGTCATGGAGCCATGTAAAGGCGGCTCACTTGCCTTAGTACCGGAAAAAGCAGAAAAGGTAATGAAAGAATACAATCCTAAGGCTTCTGTTCCATCGTGGGCAATCCGATTTGCTGCCAGTCAGGAAGGAGTCTTTATGGTACTAAGCGGAATGAATAGTATCGAACAGGTTAGGGATAACACTTCCTATATGGCAGACTTCAAACCTTTGAACGAAGAAGAGTACAACGTTATCAATCAGGTAATCGAGACGATCAACGAAAATACAGCAATTCCTTGTACAATCTGTAGATATTGTGAAAAAGGCTGTCCGAAAAAGATTGCTATCCCGGATTATTTTGCCTTGTATAATAGTACCAAACGTGCTACGACGAATAACTTTTCGAGTCAATTTGTCTATTATTTGAATCTTGCGGCGAATCATGGCAGGGCAAGTGATTGTATTGGCTGTAAGGAATGTGAAAAAGCGTGTCCACAGCATTTGAAGATCACAGAGCATCTAAAAGATGTTTCTGCTGTCTTTGATGCACAACCTCAGTTCCCGACAAGAAAGGAATAAGGCAGCGAATCATAGATCGCTCTGAGGACCACTTCAGTATAAAATGAATTATTTAAATGCGGATATAATATGTAAAATCGCGTACCATAGATTTTATAGTTTCAGCGTCCAAAATAAGGATATTAAAGAACAATTGGAGGACCGAGGCGATAGTCTCGGTTTTTTAAAGCACACTTTAAAAAATACGTTTTCATTTTAATAACTCGGGATGGATTTATTTATTAACAAAAAAATTTTTTTATGTACATAAGGAAGACAGATATGATTAAAGAGACTAAACTAAAAAATGTTATTATTCTGACCGAATAAAAGTTATGTAAGAAAGGGGCGTCTTTTTGTTCAATTCATGCAAATTGTGCTAATCCCCAATTGGGAAAACCAGTAAGTGTCCTTGTTTCTTTACCAATCTTTCATTAAGTTGAAAGTGTAAATATTCACAAAAACATGTGAAAGTTTTAACTTGTTGAAAAATTCTAACTATTAAAAAGAGCTGGGATGATTGATTTACTAATTTTCAAAGGTTTACAAAAAAAGAAGAGAGTTACAAAAAGGTGGTAGAACACATGGCAAGCAAAGCAGGGCAAGTAAAAAAATTGTCCAGACGTTCTTTCCTCAAATTTGTTGGAGGAGCAAGTTTAACTGGTGTTACACTAAGCTTGGCGGGATGCGGCGAAGTGGCTACAGCCGATAGTGCTGCCGGTGGAAAAGGTTGGATGCCGGCTCAATACAATGCACCAGGCAGCTGGCCAACCGATGTTCGCGGCCGGGTTCCCATTGATCCGCTAAATCCATCAATTGTCCGAGACGACCAAAAGTGTATTCTTTGTGGACAATGTCTTGAAGTATGTGAGAAAGTTCAATCTGTGTTTGGTAATTATGAGCTGCCAATTAAAAATGAATTTGTTTGTGTCAATTGCGGACAGTGTACCCAATGGTGTCCTTCGGGAGCAATAACAGAACGAGATGAAACCGATAAAGTCTTTAAAGCACTTGCAGATCCGAAAGTCACAGTTGTCGTCCAGACTGCGCCTGCAACACGTATTGGTCTTGGTGAAGAATTTGGCATGCCTGTTGGAACGAATGTTCAGGGCAAACAAGTTGCGGCCTTAAGAAAATTAGGTTTTGATGTAATATTTGATACGAACTTCACTGCTGACTTGACAATTATGGAAGAGGGAACAGAACTTGTTAAACGGGTTCAAGGCGAATTGAAAAAGCCTCTGCCTCAACTTACCTCATGTTGCCCTGGTTGGGTTAAGTTTGTCGAATATTTTTATCCTGAACTTATTCCTAATTTATCATCAGCAAAGTCTCCTATGCAGATGGAAGGAACTCTGATGAAAACCTATTATGCTGAAATGAAGAAGGTAGATCCCCAAAAGATCTTTTCAGTAGCTATCATGCCTTGTACAGCTAAGAAATTTGAATGTCAGCGTCCTGAAATGGTTTCGGCCCAAAAAGAATTAAAGGACAAAAACGTTACACCTGATGTTGATGTTGTTCTAACAACCAGAGAACTTGCCAGAATGATCAAGAGAGCTGGTATCGATTTTGCTAATCTGCCTGATGGTCAGTATGATCAGCTGATGGGTACTGGCACAGGTGCAGGAGCAATCTTTGGTACCACCGGCGGTGTCATGGAAGCCGCAGCTCGTTCTGCTTATTATCTTGTGACTGGGCAACAGCCGCCTTCAGCACTTTGGGATTTAACACCTGTGAGAGGAATGCAGGGTGTAAAAGATGCGACAATCAATATTCCTGGTATCGGAAATATGAAAGTTGCTGTAATTTCCGGTTTGGCTAATGCCAGAACAGTTATGGATCAAATTAAAGCAGGTAATGCTCCGTGGGATTTCATTGAAGTAATGGCTTGTCCCGGGGGCTGCGAATATGGCGGCGGACAACCGCGTGCATCTGCTCCTCCTTCTGATGACGTTCGAAATAGACGTGCTGCTTCGTTATATCAAATTGATGCTAATGCAAAACTTCGCAACAGTTACGATAATCCTCAAATCAAGGAAGTCTATGCAGATTTCTTAACTGCTCCGATGAGCGAAAAAGCAGAAGAACTGCTGCATACCACTTATATTTCCCGGGCTTCAGAGTTTACAGCTAAAAAATCAGAGAATATGTAGGAGGTGAAAGAAGATGTCAAAAGGAATACTGGTAGATATACCAAAATGTATCGGATGTGAAAGCTGTTCGGTCGCCTGCAAATTGTGGAATGAACTGGGATGGGATCCACAGGAAAAAAACAAAACGGCTGAAGACAGAGCCAAGGAACCTAACAAAGGCTTATGGCCTGATGAATGGACGTCAATAAATCGTTATGATGTGAAGAAAAATGGCTCGCCTGTCGGACGATACGTGAAAACACAATGTTTACATTGCGTAGATCCTGCCTGTGCCTCAGCTTGTTTCTCAAAAGCATTGAAGAAGCTTCCTGAGGGACCGGTTGTTTATGATCAGAAGCTGTGCGTTGGCTGCCGTTATTGTATGATGGCCTGCCCATTTGACATATTGAGATACGAATGGAAAAAAGCTATTCCCGGAGTAAGCAAATGTCAGATGTGTCCATCACGAGTTACCAATAATCAGGAAACGGCATGCACCTCAGTGTGCCCGACAGGAGCTATTACCTTTGGGGACAGAGATCAATTACTGGCTGAAGCTAAAAAAAGAATCAAAGATAATGGTTATGTCGATCGAGTTTTTGGTGAAAAAGAAGCAGGTGGAACATCCTGGCTGTATATTTCAGACGTGCCGTTTGAACAGTTGAGATTCAGGACGGATGTAACCACCAAGTCTCTGCCTTCTTACACAGAAGGATATATGAAACTTACACCTTTTGTTGGAGGTACCTGGGCAGCTGTCTTAGCAGGATTATATATTTATAACAATAAAAATAAGGAACCTTTGGAGTAATTTGAGAAATTAAAAATGAATGGAGGGGATATTATGGATATGGTTACCACGTTCGAAAAAGAACCAGGTAAAAAACATCACAGTCTCAGATGGAGATTTAGATTAACTCCCATAAGATTAGTGTTTCTAGCCATAGCGGTCGCAGCCATAGCCGTAATCCTGGTGCGTTTTATCTTTGGCTTAGGAGCTACTACTAATCTTAATGACCAATGGCCTTGGGGGCTGTGGATTGCTTTTGATGTACTGTTAGGGGTAGCTCTGGCAGGCGGCGGATATGGAACATGCCTTATAGTATACGTTTTACGCCGGGATAAGTTTTATCCAATAGCAAGAAGTACCATGCTGACCTCATTATTAGGTTATATTGTCGTCGTACTTGGTTTGTTAATTGAAGTAGGGCAGTGGTTCAACTTCTGGAGACCCTATGTATCATGGGGACATACCAGCGTTTTGTTTGAAGTTTTCTGGTGCGTTTCCTGTTATACAGTGATTCAAATCTTAGAATTTTGTGAAGTAGCAACAGAGAAAGTTTTTAAAGGCTTACACAAATTCCTTAAAAAAGCAATGCCTGTATTGCTGATCGTTGGTATTACTTTGCCCACACTGCACCAATCATCACTGGGCGAACTGTTTTACATAATGGTTGGTAAAGAGAATCCGCTCTGGTGGTCGGTCTTACTGCCGCCGTTCTTCTTGTTATCATCATTTTTTGTCGGAGCAGGCATGATTGTTATTGAGAGCAGTCTAGCTGGGAAGGCATTTAATCACAATGTTGAAATCCCTGTTCTCAGAGGGCTGGTCAGAATTTCAGGCGGAGCAATGATCTTATATCTAATCTTAAAGATCGTGGATATGGCTGTTAAAGGTACCTTTGCCAATGCTTTTGCTTTTGATCTGCCTAGTATTATGTTCCTCACCGAGCTGATCTTTGGTGTTATAATCCCTATAATTATAGCCTTTAGTTCTTTGTCCAGTACGCGGAAAGGATTACTGTGGTTTGGTATTCTGGATGTTGCCGGAGTAATCTTGAACAGATTTGACGTCGTGTTCACGGGAATGGCAAAATATCTGAACCAACACGGCGGTCACTATTTCCCTGCTTGGACCGAGTTTATTGTCAGCTTAGGATTAGTCTCTATAGCTTGTTTAGCATATCTGTTCATCGTTGAAAACTTCAATATTATTGAACATCGTGGAACAGAAGCCGTTGAAGGTACAACGACTGAAAATGGTGATTATGCCGTCACTGCAAAATAATCGCCTTTAGCTTCAGTCAAAGTCGAACTATTGATTATACTGATATTGCTCATTTTAAGATGCAGTTAAATTAGGGGTTGCTGAACAACCCCTAATTTAATGCATAAATCATTGCAGAAAAGAGGTGTTTAAAGATGAATAATAGTCGAATAGTATTTAATTACAATAATTGTCTCAATAGTAAAAAAGCTTCGGTTAATATTTGTCGTTTGTGTATCGACTCCTGTCCTCATCAAGCTATTTCCTTATATTTTGAACTTGAGGCCAAACGCTGTACAGAATGCGGCATTTGTATGACCGTCTGTCCAAGCGATGGGTTTGTCTTCCGCAGCTTCGATAAGCTCTATGAATATATTCAAAATTCAGAGGAAATTATTTTAAACTGTCCGCAAGCAATTCCAGCGGGTCATGAAATTCCTTGTCTGGGAATTATTGACCGCGATTTATGGATGACTCTCATGATATATGCTCGAGAGAAGGAGGTGAAGATATTCACCGGAGCATGTGGTGATTGTCCCGATAAAAAAGCTTGTGGGACAAGCGTGCAAATTTTTAATGAAGTGCATACCGCCTGGAAAGACCATCCTCATCTATGGATTAAAGTCGCGCCTGATGAAATCCATAACGAGGAAATGAGTTGGCGGGACGTTGGCCGCGAGAGATTCGAAGCAATCTTTGCGAAGACCAATTCTGATGAAATGTATCTTATTCCAAAAACAAGAAAGTTCTTGGACGAAACCTGGAAATCCAGAACGTCCGAGGTTCATGCACTCCCGCTGCCGGTTATAAATGTAAGTGAAAATTGTTCAGATTGTGGGGAATGTCCAACGATTTGTCCTCAAGGAGCTTTGACGAAAAGGGAAGATGCTGAACAACTGTCTTTGATTTATGAACCCATTAAATGTGTCCGCTGTCAGCGATGTATTGATATATGTTCCTCTAAAGCATTAAGTATGGAAGTTAAATCGCTAACTTATCGTTTAATGGCAGGTAAAATTCTGATACACCATGGAAAGCGACGGTTTTGCTCCCAATGTGGCAAGCGAGTATTTGACAGCTTCGAGCCTCCTTTGTGTATCGATTGTTTGTCACAACCTGTTGCAGCGATTGATATTAGTCAGTGAGATAAATTAAGTTTCTGCGAACAGCTTTGCAGCACCAAGATACTGATTTTCATACCTGTTATACCTGAACTCCTGATAAGTCTCTTTCTTAGGAGCTTTTTTTTATCCAGTTTTTAAGGCCCTCACTTCTATAAGTGAGGGTGGGTCCTTCGTTAACTTCAGGTGGGGTAGAGTCCTCCTTCGCTGTACACAATCCCAATCCTTTTAAAATTAAGAATTAAATTTTAGGGATTTGAGATATATTTAAAGGGAAATTTAATTCTTTGTCGAAAAATATATGGTTACTGTTATATATTATATTGTAGACAGAAAGGGTGATAAACAATTGGAAAATGTCTTGGAAAAGAAATATGGTCTTTTGACCGCAATCGCAATGGTTATCGGTATTGTCATTGGCAGTGGTGTGTTCTTTAAAGCGGAAAAGATTCTCGTTGCAACGGGCGGCAACCTTCCCCTGGGAATATTGGCCTGGGTTATAGGCGGTATCATTATGGTCGTCTGCGCCTATGTTTTTGCAATTATGGCGACGCGATACGAGAAAGTAAATGGTCTTGTTGATTACGCTGAAGTTGCACTCGGGAGTAAGTATGGCTATTTTGTCGGATGGTTTATGGCAACGATCTATTATCCTACGCTTACCTCAGTTCTGGCTTGGGTTTCTGCGAGATATGCCTGTGTTCTCTTAGGCTGGAATATCACAGGTGGAGAAGCTATGTCAATTTCGGGCTTTTTTCTCATTGCAAGCTATGCTTTAAATGCTCTCTCACCAAAACTTGCCGGTAAATTCCAGGTCTCCACGACAGTTATTAAAATTATTCCTTTGGTTCTAATGGCTCTCTTTGGAACGATCGTTGGTCTTAAAAACGGAATTTTAATAAGTAATTTTACAAGTGGTCCCATCGCTAAAGTTACAACCAGCAATCCTTTATTTACCGCAGTCGTCGCCACTGCCTTCGCTTACGAAGGATGGATTATTGCGACGAGTATTAATGCCGAGCTTAAAAATGCCAAAAAGAACTTACCTATAGCCCTTACCTTTGGAACAATCTTCGTGGTCTTACTTTATATATTATATTATACGGGTCTTGCAGGCGCTGTAAGCAACAGTGTTATGATGAAAGGCGGCGAACAGGGCGCGAAATTAGCGTTCGCCACTGTTTTCTCAAACGCCGGCGGTGTTGTTCTTTTTGTTTTTGTTGTTATTTCTTGTCTCGGAACACTAAACGGTCTGATGCTAGGCTGTACACGCGGTTTATATTCTTTGGCCGCCAGAAATATGGGGCCAAAGCCTGAAGTTCTTAAAAGTATTGACCCAAATACGAATATGCCGACAAACTCTTCAATTTTTGGCCTTTTGCTAAGTGCTGCCTGGCTTCTTTATTTCTTTGGCGCAAATTTAGTGCCGGTCTCCTGGTTTGGCCCCTTTAGCTTTGATAGCTCTGAACTACCCATTGTTACGATTTATGCAATGTATATCCCGATTTTCGTCATGATGATGGCAAAGGAAAAATCCCTCGGCTTTTTTAAACGCTTCTTTATGCCGTCACTCGCAGTATTAGCTTGCATCTTTATGGTGATTGCCGCATGTTATGCTCACAGCAAGGAAATTCCCTATTATCTTATTATTTTCGCAGTAATTATGGTTATTGGAATGATTGTAAATAAGAAAGAAAAGTAATTTCATGTCAATAGTTACAACCTTTTTATTGTAATTTAAAATTGAGCGTCATTTTAACTAGTATAGGCCTTGCTTCTTAAGGAAATATATTCCTTGGAGCGAGGCTCTTGTTTTAGAAATGTCATTGTAGCTTTCTTGCAGTCAACATTGTTAACCATTTTGCAATGCTCAAAGCGTTGACAGTTATCATGAGGAGGGAGTTGTTCCTACAATAAGGAAAAAAGTTCTTATAACCCTTTATTTACCATAAAACACAAGCATTTGACTTTATAGGATTATAATTTTCGTCATGTTTTGTACAACTGAAGTATTATAATACTTACTTAGGAACAAGTTAATATAACAATGATTTAGGGGGAGAATGGTATTTTATTTTAAGCATCTCGATCTTCAGAGCATATTTCGAGTTAATTTTCTGATATAACGGCAATTAGTTGGAATATAGTGAATTAATCAAGCTGAAATAATTTATAACTGAAATAATTGATTAATTTCTGAAGAGAAAGGAACATTTCATAATGAGTTTCACAAAAACATCGAGTATTACACAAAGAATTTACTTTTTAACGTCATCAATTGTATTTGGGTTAATTGCATTTGTAATTATTATCACAAGCTATAGAACAGGAAAAATAAGACAATTGAAATATGAAAGACAGTTATACATAGTCTCTTCTATATTGGGAAGTCGATTGAATCAGTCTTATGATAATATATTACGAGAGAAAGGAGCACTGAATAAACCTGTAAAAGAACAGGTACGAGTTTTAAATACTGTACTTCAACCAATTGTGCATGATGTCTTAAAAGACTATCCGTCACTAGGTGCAGGTTTTTATTCAATAAAATTGGATCATAATCTTGCGATCGAACCGAATTTTAGCTCGGATAAGCTTATATCCATACCACATAGTCAGCCATTCTTTGTAGTTTACGAAACAGGAAAACCGATTTTAACAAAAGTAAGTTCTTCAGTGTCGTGGGGAACTCCTATTTTGAACTATACTAGTCCTGTTTTTGATAAAAATGGAATTATTATTGGTCATACGTGGGTTAATGTAAATTTACACGATATGTACGTAGAAATTATTACTAATGGTATCGAAATATTAATTGTAGGATTATTTATCATGGGAGGTATATTACTCGTATTAAGACGACTATTTACTCAATTAAGTAAAGAAGTTAGTAATTTTGCTTTCGAGGTTGTATCTGAAAAACCTAATTTGGATCTTCAATTGCTGCCTGAGTTACATCCAGTCTATTCTAAAATAAAAGAATATGTTAATGAAAAACAGTCGATTCTAGATAGCATGACAGATTGTTTTTTCGCGATTAATGAAAATTGGCAAATTTCATTTGTAAATTCAGCTGCCGAAAGTATTTTCGGTAGATCACGTAATGAGTTGTTGGGTAAGAAGTTAACCGAGGTATTTGAGGTTAATCAAATAGCCATGGAGAATTATCAACATGTGATGATACAAAAAGAGACTGTTCATTTTGAGGTAATTTCTGAAAACTTGGGCAATAAGTGGTTAGAGATAAGTGCATACCCGGTACAACACGGACTAACATGTTATTTTCGGGATATTACCAGCCGTAAGGTTGGGGAAAAGGAAATTGCCAGACTAGACCGTTTAAACCTTGTTGGTCAAATGGCAGCAGGAATTGGACATGAGATTAGAAACCCGATGACGACTGTTAGGGGTTATCTGCAATTATTAGAAGAAAAACCAGAATATAGTTCTCAAAAACAAATCTTTGAGTTAATGATTTCAGAACTTGATCGAGCTAATTCAATAATATCTGAATTTCTATCACTTGCCAGAACAAAACAGACTAAACTAGAGCTTCAGAATCTAAACGATGTTCTTTTTAGTTTGTATCCTTTATTAGAAGCCGATACATTTAATCAGAATAAACAAATTGAATATATCCCAGGCGATATTCCAAATCTGTTACTTAATAAGAAGGAAATTACACAGATGGTTCTAAATCTAGTACGTAATGGCCTTGAAGCAATGAAAGATCGAGGGAGGTTGAAGATTAGGACGTTTTTAAAAGGGAATCAAGTTGTATTTACTGTCGAAGATGAGGGAAGCGGTATTCCCAAAGACGATTTAACTAAGGTGGGAACTCCTTTCTTCACGACCAAGGAACATGGTACAGGACTTGGATTAGCAACATGTTTTAAAATAGCCGAAACCCATAAAGCTAAAATAGATATTGATACTGGGCCACAAGGTACGAAATTTATTATATCTTTTTCCGTACCAACTGAGACAAGAGGACTAGATCAAAGCGTCGTATAACAGAAGTCAGGAAAAATGAGCAGCAGGCTATCATCTTTTACGGATGATAGCCTGCTCTGTATTTCTAGAAGATAACGCCTAAAGCAATTAGAATTAACGTTGCTATAGCGATAATTCCTACACCTAGACAGTGGCCAACACCATAGCCTGCGGCTGGAGCGCAGCATGCTCCGCCAACACCGTAACCACTCATACCATATCCACCCATACCATATCCGTACATTATTTTATCTCCTTTCAGAATTAAAATACGATACCCATTGCTATAAGCAGAAGAATAATTACAACAACGATAGCAATTCCTGCACCAAATCCTGTTCCACAACCACCAGCAAAACCTGTTCCTAATGCCATTATTATTTCCTCCTTTACCAGTTATACCATAAGATATAATGCTCTTGGAAAAAATGGGAATTGTCTACTAATAAATAATACAATCGGTTTTAAAATAAAGTCCTCTACAGTGTTCTTTGATACTACGTTAGTTGTGATGGTAAAAAGATGTCGTCTTCACGACAATAATAATGTCGTGAAGCTAACATCTTTTTGGTCACATGTCAGACATATGGGGGTATAATATCTTGTTATAATATACACAAGCTTAAGATATTACAAAAGGAGGTTGATGCTCGGGTAGATGTATAGGATTTTAACTAGTCTGCGAAGTTTAGGGGAAGAGCAAATTTGTCCTAAAAAGTGAGGTGTTTTTATGTTGGCTGGGTTTGGAATTATTGATAAAGTATTACACCCTCACCGTAAAAAACAAGATAAACTAATGGCCAGGATGGTAGAATACCGAGAATTAGCTTCTTTAGCTTATGAACATGATAACAAGGACATGTACACGCTGCTGCAAAGGGAACTAAACGAGATGTTCTGTGAATACTTGGCTTGGTCTTTTCTTGACGGCATTGGTGTTCTGATCCCCCACTTCTTTATCATGGGATTCATAAGTTTATGGCTGCCGTACTTTACGTTGCCCTTTGCTTTACCCGTGATCGGCAATCAGGTCTCTGTGATTGTCTGGTATCCGTTAGTAATGATTGCTTACTATGTTGGTCGCCGGTTGCTGCGCAAGTTTTCCGGCAGTGTTCAGGCTCATCCTGTAACTCGATAAGCAGGATAAGAATTTTTGGAGGTGCAAAGAAATGTTCTTTCATATTGCGGGTGTTACAGTAAACCCTATCGTCGTTATTATCTGGATGGCATTTGTCGGATTCGTATTTTCGACCATTGGAGCAGCTGGCGGGATTTTGGCCGGTGTAGGACACATAACTATCTTTGGAATGAAAAAAGCTAATGTAATTAAACCTATGAACCAGATTCTCACGTTGGTTAGCCCAATCATCTCTACGCCATTATATTTGCGTGAAAGACGCCTCGTAATTCCCGCAGCTGTAAGTTTAGGAGTGGGCGGTATCATCGGAGCATTGCTTGGTTCTTGGCTTTCCCACACTTATCTAAAGGAAATGGCCTCTTATCAGCCGGTCTTTGGTTTGATCACCTTCGTTATTGCTGGCCGTATGTGGTATGAAATGACTCCAAAATTCCGAGAAAAACAACAAAAAGTAAAAAAGGCAACTAAAGCATTTGAAGCAAAAGTTAAAGAGCTGAAAGCCGCCGGAAAAATGAGTGAGATTAAGGAAATTGGCGTTAACTTCAGCGAAATGGGCATCAACAACACCTTTACCTTCGCCGGAGAAACTTTCCGTTATAATACCATCGCTCCTTTCCTGGCCGGAGTTTTTGTTGCCATTATCTCAGCAGCACTCGGCGTTGGTGGCGGATTCCTTCTCGTACCATTCCTGAGCAGTGCACTTGGTTTCCCAATGTTCATCGTTGCAGGTACTTCGACCATGTCCATCGTAATTTCCTCTCTGACTAGTATTAGTAACTATCTTCGTATGGGAAGCAAACTAGATTTGCCGATGGTTGGCTTTGAATTAATCGGTATCCTGGTTGGATCTTACCTCGGACCTATTCTTTCAAAGTATATCAAAGGTATATACCTTAAAGGCTTTTTGGCTGTAGTACTCACATACATCGGTATTGGTTATGTATTTGGCCCAACGATCCTGCACACTTTTGGGTTTAGAATTATCTAATCTTACCCCAGTAAACCAAGAAGGTTATATAATTAGAGAAGATTATAATATGTTTGAGAAGTTTCTGCTTCTAGTTTGAAAGGAGAAGATTAAATTGTCGAATACCAATACAGATATGACCTATGCGGAAGCTCAGGAATTGTTTGAACGCCTGTTAAAACTTGATTATCATCCAGTGGCGATTAAGTTTTTTAAATCCGAAGAGGAAGCCAATAAATATCCTGCTGAGAAAAAGGCAGCTGCCAAAATGACATTCTGTCAGTTTACAGCGGCTTCCCGTATGGCCAATTACGTTTTAAAAGGTAATAACAACAATATTTTATGTGAAAATTGTCTGACCAGTTTTGGTTATACAGCTCCATCTGATGAAGAAGCTAAAGGTCATTTCAAATATGTCGTTGACGATGAATATGCCAAAGAAGTAATGCTCAGTAAGCCACGTATGCCGATGGGGGAAGTAAAGGAATTTATGACTGCTCCGCTGGCCAAAACCCCGGTTGAACCTGATGTCGTTATGTTTGTCTGCAATCCGCTGCAAGCTTATCATATTCTGAATGATTTCGTTGGCGCTTTTCATGTACATCCGCTTCAATTCAATTATACCGTTAATTCCGCTGTTTGCGGAGGTTCTGTATGGTCCTATCTTAATCACAAACCTAATATGAATACGATGTGTTCCGGAAGTTATACTTCTGGAAAAACGGAAAAAGGGGAAGTCAATGTTTTTATCCCAGGCGACCAAATACTTGATGTAGCACGTCAATTAGCCCATCGCACGGAAGTCATGGGCGGCGCATCCTTCCCTTATAACGGTAATGAATGGCCCGGACTAGATGCTTGCAAAAAATGTCCGATGATACGCTTTAAAGACGTAGAATAGGATAACGCCAAAAGATATTAAGGGAATTATTACAATTTCAAAAGAGACTTAGATAGTTAATTAATAGTTTATCGCTAGCAATGTAGGCCGTGAAGAAAAATTTCTTTGCGGCCTTATTAAAAATATTAAATATTGTAGTCAGATTATAATGTAAGGGGCTCTGGACGTATCAGGAGATATTCGTTTTCAAAATTAGATTATATTATTTTAGCACTTAGTATTAGCCGTATCAGAAAAAATTTAAGGGTGTAAATCGGCAAAACCAGTCGATTTACACCCTTCATGATTATTTTGACCATTTATCCAATCGCAAGACCACTTCTACAAGTGGGAGTGGTTCCCATCCCCTGCTTCGGTGGGGGTAGAGTCCCACCGAAGCCCCGATGTTTAGCTTTAGCTGAACGAGGTCACTGGTTACCTATCATAATCGTTTACTTAGAATAATAGTTGATTAAGCATCCGCTAAGAATGATTTCTCTTTCCTCTTTGGTTAGATTGGTCAACATCAATTCTATAGCGCGATTTCCTTGGGGGCTGATAACTTGAACAGGGAAAATTTCATCTCCGTTCATTAACTTTTCTTTGACATTGGGGATGAAGATGAGATCGTCAACTCCAAAACCAATTTGATCAGGATTACGCAGTGTAAAAGGCAGTATGCCCCAGTTGATTAAGTTACTGCGATAACGCTTAGTGGCATATTCTTCAGCAATATTGGCCCAACCGCCTAAAACCTTCTGGCAAGAAGCGGCTTGTTCTCTGGCCGAACCATCTCCAGGTTTTACCGCGAAAATGGTTGTACCAATTCCTGTTTCTTTAAGAACTTCCTCCGCTTTTTCTAAAGGAAGGCTTGTTAAGAAAGCACAAAGTTCTTTTAATGAAGGGGAAAGAAGTGAGGTATCATTGGAGACATAGTTTTGACGTTCCAACTCAACTTTTTGAACCCCTTTAGCTCTTTCAACATATTGGGGGTCTTTTCGCGATAACGTGAATTCGGCAAGTTTCAGCGGATTTGAACGATAGGAGGACGTCTCGCCGGATGGAATTAGCTCATCAGTCGTTGTGACCGGATCGTTAATCACACAAGCCACCTTTAACAGCAGATTCTTCGGCAGGGCGATCATCTTTGGCCACTCAGCAATATTGGGCCCGAATTTTAATCCTTTTTCCGGCTGCGGTTGACTGAATCCGTTATAGACCCTATTAGCGTAAATTTTACGGTCGAAGCTATAAGGCAAATTGGCTGGGGCAAAATCAAGGTCAGTCGCAGGTGTTAAATATCCTCCGTTAACAGCTGTTGCAGCAATAGACCGGGCATCCATCAGGGCAACTGAGGAAAGCTGTCCATCACCGGGTTTTGATCCTTCACGATTGGGGAAGTTACGAGTTGCATGTCTTATACTAAGATTACCGTTAGCCGGTACGTCACCCGCGCCAAAACATGGTCCGCAAAAGGCGGTTTTTATAATAGCTCCGGCAGTCATTAATTTGGCCATCGTTCCGTTTTTGACCAATTCAAGATAGATTGGCTGGCTTGCCGGATAGACACTTAAGGACAAGCTGTCATTTCCTAAAGAATGATTTTCCACGATTGAGGCAACGTCAACAAGGTTTTCATAAGAACCGCCTGCACATCCGGCAACAATGGCTTGGTCAACTTTTAATCTGCCGTTGTCAATATTCTTCGTCAGGTTAAACTGTAATGACGGGTTATCGATTTGTTTCTGGCCTTCTTCTTCAACAACTCGTAAGATATCAGAGAGGTTTTGGTTTAATTCAGCGATGCTATACACATTACTTGGATGAAATGGCAAAGCTATCATGGGGACGACTTTGTCCAGATCGACAATAATTGCTCCGTCGTAGTAAGCTATTTCTCCCGGTTCCAGCTTAGCATAAGATTCGGCACGTCCATGGATGGCAAAGTATTCTTTGACCTTGTCATCTGTAGTCCAAATTGAACTTAAGCAAGCAGTTTCTGTTGTCATAACATCAATGCCGTTTCTGAAATCCATCGATAAATTCTCAATCCCCGGACCAACAAATTCCAGGACCTTATTTTTGACGAAACCACGCTTAAATACGGCACCGATAATAGCAAGGGCAATATCCTGCGGGCCTACACCCGGTCTGGGTTTGCCTTTCATATATACAGCAATAATTTCAGGATAAGTTAGATCATAGGTTTTTTCTAAGATCTGTTTAACTAATTCCGGGCCGCCTTCACCAATCCCCATCGTCCCCAGGGCACCATATCTAGTGTGACTGTCTGATCCGAGAATCATAGTTCCGCAGCGGGTCATTGTTTCTCTTACATATTGATGAATGACGGCCTGATGAGCGGGAACATAGATGCCGCCATATTTTTGGGCCGCTGATAGCCCGAAAACATGATCGTCCTCATTAATCGTTCCCCCAACTGCACACAGGCTGTTATGGCAATTGGTTAAAGCATATGGTATCGGAAACTTTGTTAGTCCGCTGGCACGAGCGGTCTGAATGATTCCTACATAGGTAATATCATGTGAAGCCAGAGCGTCGAAGCGAATTTTTATCGTTTTATTGTCACCAGAAGTGTTGTGTTGTGAAAGTATTTTATACGCGATAGTATTTTTACGAGCACTTTGAGGTTCCAAGTTTCGATCAGCTATAGCGGCATTTTCTTTTTCTAACAAATCTTTTCCTTTTAAAAGATATGTTCCATGGTTAATAATACGAATCATAAATCCTCCTAAGAATAAAAAGTATAGACTTTCGGTAGTCTCGAGTTAAATAACATGAGGCAGATTGAAACATCAATCTTAAATCTTTGAATTATTTCGAATCACGTTAAAAATCGATCTAGAAATACACTTAATAAAGAGTCGCAAAGATTAACTTCTTTGTATCACCTCAATAGTCCATTCTAGTTTTTCTTTCTGATTATATCATTTATTTTACTAAACCTAAGTAGTGCTAAGAGAATTATACAGTATTATTTTGCTAGCTTAAAATTGAGTAATTTGTTTAAACTTTGCTTTGGCATTTTTAAAGTTTAAAGATAATATTGGGGGAGCCACTCTCACTTACAAGAAGTGGGAGTCTTACGATTGAATAAAAAAATCCAGATATAATATCCGGATTAATAAGGCATTAGTATTTTTTCCTTGGATAGACGTCTAGGCACTTTGAAATTGAAACCTTAGTAGTAGAGGCATGGAGTTATCTTAAGCTATTATTTACATAAATTAATTTGTAGTGTAAAATACACTATACTGTAAAAAACATTAATGTAAAGAGAGATGCTGATCGATGAGCAAAAAAGAGTATGCCCCACGGCATGCCCCGGCGTTTATCTTGCTTTTTTTAGCTAGAAAATCAGATTATGGAGGATCTCTTCTGGCTGCTATGAAACGAGAAATGCCACATTTTTTAGGAGACAGATAGTTATAAATTTATTGGGGCTATATTTAATGAATGAAACGAGAAATGCCACATTTTTTAGGAGACAGTGCCATGATTTACCGTACTTTACGTGCCCTTGAAGGTGAAGGATGCATTGAATCACGCTGGGATGTTCATGACGCTGGTCAGCCGAAGAGGTTTTATTTCATTACAGTTAAAGGATGGGAACGACTCGAAGATTATTTTAAAGACATAAAAATGCGCATGGACAATTTTCAGTTTTTTTTCGAGGCATATCAAACTCTTCTTCAGAACACCGATTCTGCAGATGAGTAATATGGGACAGATCTAGAGAGGAGAAATTCATATGGAGGAGAAGAGATCAGTTACTTCAAGTCATTCTATTGGGAGGACACTCGTTTTTACTGTTAGTCATATGATTAATGACACTTACCCCAATCTATATCCGGTGTTATTGCCGGCTTTGATGGCCCAGCTTAGTTTTAATACCGCTGCAGCAGGTCTGATCAGCACTGTTTCTGCGCTAAGTGCCCAACTGCTTCAACCGTTGATGGGGTATTGGGCGGACCGATCCGGCGGCAGAAAATTTGTCGTTGGGGGACTTGCCTTAGGGAGTACTTTGGCTGCATTTGCCTTTGGATGGGCTCCATCTTATGTTATGCTGCTTATCTTATTGCTTATCAGTGGCCTGGGCAATGCAGCGTTTCATCCGCATGCATCCGCTCTCGTAAGTGATATCACCGGCAAACGTAAAGGATTCGGAATGAGTCTGTTCATGATCGGGGGGAATTTTGGCCGTGCTATTGCTCCATTTTTAGCAAGTACAGCTTTCCTTCTGGGAGGCCGGCGCGGACTTTTCTTTGTTGCAGTTCCTGGTCTGCTTATGGCATTAGTCATGTTTTGGGCAATGTCACCGCCTCCAGCACCTAAGCCGCGCCAAGGTAAGGTTTTAACTCCGGAATTTAAGCTTGGTTTGCACAAGGCCGGCAGTCTCCTGGTGGTTGTTGCCCTGCGCAACATGACCTCATTGACGACCTTAACCCTAGTTCCTATACTTTGGCACTCTTTAGGCTATAAGCTTACAGATACAGCCACACTCCTATCACTATTATTTATGGCCGGAAGCTTCGGAAATGTCGCTGGGGGGGCATTATCGGATATTATAGGTCCTAAACCGGTATTAATTGCCTCGGCGCTCCTTTCCTGTCTTTGGCTGTTGCTGTTCTTAAATGTGCATACTTTGTTTCTCTCCTTTGTCTTAGTGGCGCTTCTGGGTGCCTCACTATATTCTACCAGTTCAGTGGTTATGGTTTTTGGTCAAGCCCTTTTTCCAGAAAATAAAGGTATGGCTTCAGGATTAACTTTGGGGATCGGAAATACATTAGGAACTTTTGGGGTGGCCCTGATGGGTTTAATAGCCGACCATTATTCAGCAACCATCGGCCTTTATGTTTCCGCTTTTGCTGTCCTTCTCAGTATTCCCTTTGTGATTCGTTTAAAGACTAATTTTAATGCTGAGTGATTAAGATTACAGGTTTTTCACTAGTTTTTCTACCAAAGGATAGAGCTGTTTATCTTCATGATTAAGGCGAATTCTTAAGCGGGAGATTATGGAACGCGTTTCATTAATAAACTGGGTAATGTTCTCTCTGATATGAGCACTCGAAATATAGTTTGCCTTGTAGTTTACAAAGGATAAAGCAATATCTGCCATTTCTTCATTAAACAAATTTACAGTTGTTTTTAGACGCACATCTTCTGAAGCTTTTAAGGAGGGGTAAAGATAATCATCTTCCGACTTAAGATGGATCGACAGCTTTCCTGCCAGTGTCCCAATTTTTAGAGATATTTCAAACGATTTAGCGGCTACGTCCTGAAGCAATAGATTTTCAATTTCATTAATTAACTGAGTTATTTCGTGATGTTGTCTCTTGAGATTATCGAGGTTCATAGCTAATGCACTCCTTTATATGTAAATTGTTTAATTCACTGTTATGTATTCGACTGACCTATTTCAGGCCTATATCTATAGAAAGCTTATAAAACTGATTTATAGATATATCCAACTCCTGACTTAATTCATTACTTTCACCTCGATAGTAACTATAACTTGTCAAGGGAAAATAAACTGTGACTGGAATCTCTGAGCTAAGTGATATACATCATTAGTATCTGTGATTCATATCACGAAAGAGGGGTGAAATCTGGAGTGGGGGTAAATAGCCAAAGGCGTTCTCGCTAAACTACTGAGTGAAGTGAGAACGCCTTTATCCAGTTTTTAAGGCCCCCACTTCTTGTAAGTGGGGGGGTGGTCCTTCGAGTTCACGGCCTGATGCGGATATGTTGAAGTTTATTTACCTTTCGGAGCGTGACGAGAAATTTGCCTATGACTGCGATAAATAATATAGCTGCGTTTGAAATATTCTATAGGGACGCTCCAGACATGGACCAAACGAGTAAATGGCCATAATCCAAAAAGAGCGAAGCCTAAGATGATATGGAGCCGGAAGAAAAGAGGCACTGTTTTCATAAGCGATGGGTCTGGGGCAAAGACCAGCAGCCCTCGCAACCAAGGAGCCACCGTTTCGCGATAGTTAAAGTCGCTTTTGGCTAAAAGATTGAAGCCTAAGGTGTTGTAAACTCCCATCGCGATAATCAGCAACAAAAGAATCGCCACTATAAGGTCGGTAAAACTACTGGTTAGGCGTACGCGCTTAACGGTCAAACGGCGAAGAGAAAGGAGAACAATACCTATAAGAGTAATTACCCCGGCTGCGCCGCCGGTGGTAATAGCACTGGCATGAAAGATCTTTTCCGAAATACCTATACTGTCCGTAAATGTTTTAGGGATTAATAAGCCGGCAACATGTCCGCCGAAAACCAGTAATACTCCGACATGAAATAAGATGCTGCCCCACTTAAGGTAGTTCTTTTCTAAAAACTCACTTGATTTTGCAGTCCACCCTAATTGATCGGTATTATAACGATATATATGTCCCGAAACGAAAAGAGCTAACATCAGGTAAGGAAAAATAACCCACCAAAATTGATTCCACAAGTCAATACACCTCCTTGCTTTAATCCATAGTTAGAAATAGAGCCTTCAATAAGCAGACATAGGGACAATTGGCTTCATCTAAGCTTTGTTTTAAACGTTCTAGAGCAGGTCTAAATCGAGCCAGAAGATTTTGCGATTCTTTCGGGGACAAGGAGCAATACTCTAAAACAAGGGGAAGGTAATCAGGAAGCTCCTTATCGGTCATTAACAATCCGGCGCCGGCATAGAATCCTTTTAGATCAGCCATAACTTGTCCGCGTTGCCGCTCATCGAGGGCAGACGTAAGATAAAGATTGACCTTTTCATGGAAGTCAAAGAGGTTTATATAGTCATCTATAATTGTCTGTCGTTCTTTCTGCTCCATGATTCCCATAAACTCCTGAAGAAAAAGAGCGGCTTCTTTGTTTTCCAGAGCAGAGGTTTCGCTTAAGATATCAAAGTCTAACCATTCTTCCGGATAACTGAAGAGAAGCGAGAGGATTTGAAATAGACGTTGGCTGCTATTCAGCTGATTGTTATTCATTAGAGGTACCTCTAAATGAGAAGAAGTCGCTGCTAAGGGCAGAATCTTTACCTGCACTGCAGGTTGAGCAGTCTTGGGCAAAGGAATATCCGGTTGTTCCTTGTTCAGCATAGAGATCGGCAAATTGTTCTCTATGTGCCGTAGGAATCACAAAACGGTCTGAGTATTTGGCGATGGCTAATAAATGATAAAGAGATTGCATTCCGCTTTCTGTTATCCCTAATTCGGCCGGAATTTGCAGCTCTCGTTCCTTATTGACATGAAGGTTACGCATATATTGACGCAAGGCCGTCATTTTTTTAAGCACCAAGCTGATTGCTTCACGGTTTCCGGCGGTCAGTAAATTGGCTAAATAATCGAGGGGGATGCGCATTTGGTCAATGGCTGGAAAAATATCCTGCGCACTATTTCCTTCAAAAGCCCGCATAATGGGACTTAAAGGAGGAATATACCAGACCATGGGCAAAGTACGATATTCGGGATGGAGGGGTAAGGCTACGCCATGCTCAATCGCTAATTGATAGATCGGTGATTTTTGGGCAGCCGCCAGCCAATCGTCACTGATGCCGTCCTTTTGAGCTTGAGTAATGACCTTGGGATCCCTGGGGTCTAAAAACAAACTCAAATGATTTTTGTAGAGGTCTGACTCATCTGAGGAAGCGGTCTCTTGGATACGGTCGGCATCATAAAGAAGCACTCCGACATAACGTACCCGTCCTGAGCAAGTTTCGGAACATACGGTAGGCAGTCCGGCTTCTAAGCGTGGAAAACAAAGGGTGCATTTTTCGGCTTTTTGGGTTTTCCAGTTAAAGTACACCTTTTTGTATGGGCAGCCGGACATGCAGAAGCGCCAGCCTCGACAGGCTTCTTGATCTACGAGAACGATTCCGTCTTCGTCCCGTTTGTAAATTGCGCCGGAGGGGCAGGAGGCAACACAGGCCGGATTTAGACAATGCTCACAGAGACGCGGCAAATGCAGCATAAAGGTTTCTTCAAAGGTAAAGCGGATCTTTTCTTGAAGTGTTTTGAGGTTAACGTCCTTTTTACCTGTAATTTGGGCACCGGCCAGATCATCTTCCCAGTTTGGTCCCCAGGTTAATTCCATGGTTTCGCCGGTAATTAACGATTGAGGCCGGGCAATGGGCTGGTGTTTTCGGCTGGGGCTATTGGTTAAATTCTCATAGTTATAAGTCCAAGGTTCATAATAATCATCTAAAACCGGAAGATCGGGGTTATGAAAAATGTTTAAGAGTTTCGTAAGCTTATTTCCGGCCTTCAACTCTAAGCTGCCGTTATTTTTCCTGACCCAGCCGCCCCGGTACTTATCTTGATTTTCCCATTCACGCGGGTAACCAATGCCCGGCTTAGTTTCCACATTATTGAACCAGGTGTACTCAGTTCCTGGACGATTGGTCCAGGTATTTTTGCAGGTTACACTGCAAGTATGGCAGCCGATACATTTATCCAAATTGATGACCATGGCAATTTGCGCTTTAATCTTCAAGCCAGGACACCTCCTCAAGTTTACGAATAACGACTTTCAGATCCCGTTGATTGCCAGTGGGGCCGTAATAGTTGAAACCATAACTAAACTGGGCGTAACCGCCGATGACATGGGTCGGTTTCAGATGAATCCGCGTCGGACTGTTATGCGTTCCGCCGCGTTCGTGACTGAGGGGTGAACCAGGTGTGTTTAAGGTCTTATCCTGAGCATGGTACATATACGTTGTCCCACGAGGAATGCGGTGACTAACGACAGCCCGGGCCACCACGACGCCGTTGCGGTTATATAATTCGATCCAGTCGTTGTCCTTGACGTCAATGGTGTCGGCATCTTCGTTATTGAGCCAAACTGTTGGGCCTCCGCGAAACAGAGTTTGCATGATGAGAGAATCGCCGTACATACTATGGATATTCCATTTTCCATGGGGGGTCAAATAACGTAATTGCAACGTTTTAGCAGAGACATCGGGAGCTTGCTCATGAGCAGCGAAGGCCAGATTGGGCAGTGCCGGTTTAAAGATAGGCAATCCTTCGCCAAATTCCAGCATGATTTCATGGTCGGTATAGAAGTGCTGGCGTCCTGTCAGCGTTCGGAACGGCACCAAGCGCTCAATATTCGTAGTAAAGGGAGAATACCTGCGTTTCCCCTGGGTGTTGCCGCTGAAAATGGGGGAAGAGATGACTTCCTTCGGCTGAGCCGTGATGCTTGCCAGGTTAAAACGCTCTCCGGCACGGTCCGAGACAATGTCCTGCAGGGAAAGACCTGTTTTTGCTTCTTCAGCCTGCCAAGCGCGCAAGGCTAAAGTTCCGTTAGTAGCACTGGACAGTGCCAGAATGGTTTCAACAGTCTGACGGTCAAATTCCAGACTAGGCCGTCCGGAAGCGACCCCATCTCTCTGGATAGTTCCATTGATTTTCTTGAGCTCTTCATACATGCCCTGTGGGGAATAGGATAAACCATGGGCTCCCAGGGGATTTTTCTCGGCCAAAGGTCCGAGAGAAATAAACTTGTCATAGATTTGCGGGTAATCCCTTTCCACAATCAGGAATTTTGGCATGGTCTGGCCGGGTATGGCTTCAATCTCGCCTTTCTTCCAATCTCTCACCTTACCGAAGGGCTGGGCGATTTCATCAGGAGAATCGTGAAGAAGAGGAGAAGCTACAATATCTTTTTTGCTGCTCGGCAGATAGGTTGCTGCAAGCTCGGAAAACCTCTGAGCTAACCCTTTGAAAATATCCCAGTCCGTCTTAGTTTCCCAGGGAGGGTTAATGGCAGGGTTGAAAGGATGAACAAAGGGATGCATATCAGTACTGCTCAAATCGCATTTCTCATACCAAGTCGCTGCCGGCAGAACAATATCTGAATAAAGAGCTGTTCCGGACATTCGGAATTCCAGATCGACCAGTAGATCTAATTTACCCTCAGGGGCTTGATCACGCCATCTCACTTCTTCGGTTTTAAGGGCCTGCTGATCATTTCCCAGGATGCCATGGGAGGTTCCTAAGAAATGTTTTAAAAAATAATCGTGACCTTTTCCCGAACTGGAAATAAGATTGGCCCTCCAAACAAACAATCCTCGCGGGTAATTGACAGGATTATCCGGGTCTTCAACGGCGAATTCCATTTTGCCGCTTTTCAGCTCGTTGACTACGTATTGCAGGACCTCTTCATTGGTGACAGCGCCTTGATCTTTGGCCTCATCAGCTAATTGAAGAGAGCTGCGATTGAATTGAGGATAGCAGGGCAGCCAGCCTAATCGTACGGCCAGGGCATTATAATCTGCTGGATGCTGATAACGAGGCTGCTTTATAGTTGCCGACGTCAGCTCTTGCAGAGGTAATTCTTCATAACGCCATTGATCTGTCGCGAAATAGTAATAGGACGTGCCATTCTGAAAACGCGGCGGCAGAGTCCAGTCTCTGGCAAAAGCCACGGTCTGCCAGCCTTCCAGCGGACGAACTTTCTCTTGACCGACATAGTGAGCCCAACCGCCGCCGTTGACGCCTTGAGTACCGGTCAGAAGAATGAGATTCAAGATGGCCCGGTAAGTGGTATCGGAATTATACCAATGGTTAATGCCTGCGCCCATGATGATCATAGACCGTCCTTGAGTATCGACGGCATTTTGGGCAAACTCCCGGGCAATTTGAATTACCAAATCGCCTTTGATTCCGGTAAATTGTTCCTGCCAGCCAGGCGTATATGGCTTTAGGTCCTGGTAATCGAGAGGATAATCTCCCGGCAAGCCGCGGTTGATTCCGTAGTTGGCCAGCATGACATCGTAAACTGTGGTTACATAAAGCGTTTTGCCCTGTTGTTCAATTTGTTTGACCGGTACGGAACGTCGGATAAGGGAATTTTGATGATCATCGAAATAGGGCAGATCAAGAGAAACAACCAGATCTTCCACACCCAGCAGAGACAGGGTCGGTTGATAGGCATGTCCCGCTTCGTCTTCCGGTTTCAGGTTCCAGGTACCTTCATTTTCCCAGCGGTGTCCAATACTTCCTTTGGGGATGACGAATTGTTGAGTTGTTTGATCCAAAACAACAGTTTTCCACTCAGCCTTGTTCAGAGGCATACCAAGATCTGAGGCTCGCAGAAAACGGTCTGCAACAAACGTGTCGTCTTTCTTTTCCAAGAGAAGCAGATAGGGTAAATCCGTGAATTTTTTAGCATAGTCTAGAAAATAATCGCTGGCATTTTCTATATAGAATTCTTTCAAAATCACATGAGTCATGGCTTGAGCCAAGGCGCCGTCAGTTCCGGGATTTACCGCCAGCCAATGATCAGCAAAACGAACCGATTCCGCATAGTCGGGACTGACGCTGACGACCTTCGTTCCCTTATAACGGACTTCTGTCATGAAATGAGCATCCGGTGTGCGCGTTAAGGGAACGTTGGATCCCCACATGATAATATAACCGGCGTTATACCAATCACCGCTTTCCGGAACATCCGTCTGATCCCCCCAAACTTGTGGAGACGCCGGCGGCAGGTCAGCGTACCAGTCATAAAAACTGAGCATGGGTGCTCCAATTAAAGATAAAAAACGTGATCCTCCGGCATAACTGACCATAGACATAGCCGGAATGGGGGTGAACCCGGCCAGCCGGTCAGGCCCGTAAGTTTGAATCGTATAAATCATCATGGCAGCGATGATCGTGCAAGCTTCTTCCCAGGAAGCTCGTACCAGACCGCCTTTTCCCCGAGCCGATTTATAGGCTTTGGCTTTTTCCGGATCTTCGACGATGCTTTTCCAGGCCAAGACAGGATCACCGGTTTTGTTCAGCGCCTCGCGCCATAATTTAAGCAATATTCCTCGAATATAAGGGTACTTAACTCTTAAAGGGCTGTAGGAGTACCAGGAAAAAGAAGCACCCCGCGGGCAGCCCCGCGGCTCATAGTCCGGCATGTCGGGGCTGGTTGCGGGATAATCCGTACATTGATTTTCCCAGGTGATGATTCCGTTTTTCACAAAAACCTTCCAGCTGCAGGAGCCTGTACAGTTAACCCCATGAGTTGTACGTACCTCTTTATCATGCTGCCAGCGCCGCCGATAGAGGGCTTCCCATTCTCGATCCTGTGAGCTTAGTTCACTCCAATCATTGGAATAGGTCTCTTTGGGTTGAAAAAATCGCAGTTTTTTCCCAAGAGGAGACAATTTCTTCTTCATTGATGTTCTCCTTCCGACAGTGGTATAGTTCGGGTAATACCTGAGGTAAACCTGCGGCTTCGCTTCCCCACGAAGTTTTGAGAGCTGAACTGCCTTTCCGGAGAATTCGCTCACTTCTGTGGGAGAAGATGCCTTTCATGTCTGTTGAATTCATGCGATGTTAGTGTCTTCGAGTACCAGCTAAGTTCTCTTTAGACCAGGTTTTTAACAAG
The DNA here is from genome assembly GCF_001029285.1 of Desulfosporosinus acididurans. Taxonomy (GTDB): domain Bacteria; phylum Bacillota; class Desulfitobacteriia; order Desulfitobacteriales; family Desulfitobacteriaceae; genus Desulfosporosinus; species Desulfosporosinus acididurans. The sequence continues at coordinate 127,820 of NZ_LDZY01000011.1, read as the reverse complement.
AAGGAGACTAGAATGGCGATAACAGCCAGGACTACATAAACCCAGAAACCTAGAGCATAACCTTTTTTGCCATATAGGTCCGTGAAAATTCCCAATAGGGGAGGGACTACAAATCCTCCGAAAGCACCTAAGCCTCCAACCCAGCCACTTGCTCCGCCTGGGGCATTGGATACATATTTAGGTACGAGTTTAAAGACGGCGGCATTGGCTGTGCCCATACCAATACCAATAATGATTTCTCCCAGGAGGGCGAACCAAAATTGACTCGTAACGATAAGAATAAGGGCACCGATTAATACGATTAAATAACTGACAATTGCTGTGGACTCGCCGCCGAATTTATCACTGAGGTGACCGCCATAAACTCGGATAAATGAGGCCAGTATTGAAAATCCCAGGGCCATTAATAACCCGGCTTCAGTTACATTAATCCCAAAGTATTGGTTCCAATAGGTAGGAAACCATCCGGTTAAGGCTAAAAAGCCGCCAAAAGAAGTGAAGTAGAGGATCACTAACAACCAAGTCCGGGGATTTCGGGCTGAGATCTTGAGAGCTTCTTTGACTTGACCGGACGGGAAAAGCTCTTGTCCAAGTTCCTGAGCGGTTTTTTTGGCTTCCTCAGGCGTTTTCCCTTGCTTGAGTAATTGAAAATAGTAGGCGTCATGAGCAAATATGGCATAAATGACAGTTCCGATTAAGAGAAAAATGAACCAGGCAGCATAGGAACCGGTTAAACCCAAACCTACTAAAGCAAAAGGAAGAATAATTCCGAATAGTCCCGGGGCAGTATTTCCTAACCCGCCATAGGCTCCGAGAGCCATTCCTTGTTTTTTCTGAGGAAACCAATACGATGTCTGCGGAACGCCCACCGAAAAAGTGGCGATACCGCTGCCGCTTAAGAGGCCAAAGAAGAAGATAACAGGATACATTTTCAGTGTGATTCCTTGAGGGTAGTAGAGGACAAGAATAGTAGTCAACCCGGCCATTCCTAGAAGAGATAAGATTAATAAGATAATAAAGGGTTTTTTACCGCCAACTTTATCGACCCAAGCTCCAAAGGGAATTCTTAATAAGGAACCTGTTAGATTGGGAGCCGCGATTAATAATCCGAGAAGCAATCCCGGCATGTGCATGAGTTGATTGAAGTTTTTAGTAACCGGTCCGAAGAGCGATACCGCTGCGAAGCCTATAAAAAGCCAAAGGTTGCCATCGATAGTCCGCCCAGGGGATTGCTCTTTAGTTGAAGTCTGGTGCTTATTTCTTTTACGCTCATCTGCTATCTCTTCTTTCTAATGTTTCAGTAGTAGGGGATTTGCGATGATATAATGATCTACAATGAGCATTATTTAACAATGAGAACGGGGCAAGCCGCCCCATGGAGAACCCGTTGGCTAACACTGCCCATAAGGGAGCCGCTTATGGGACCATAACCCCGGCTTCCCATCACCACAAGGTCTATATGTTCTTTTTTTATCTCTTCAAGAATTGCTGTTGCAGGGTGACCAGGTACTTGTTTTTTTTGCACCAAAACATGTTCACAAGTTGTGCTGTTAAGGGTGCGAAGTAATGCTTGCTCTCCGCTAATATTGATCTGTTCTTGAGGTACCGGGACTCCTTTTGAGAGAACATATCCTAAAGCTTCTGGTGTAAATGTTACATGAAAAAGTTCAATTTCCGAATTGAATTGGCGTGCCATACCTACGGCTATGGCAAACGCTCTGTTGGAATTTTCCGAGGCATCTGTAGGCATTAAAATTTTTTTAAACATTGAAACCCCTCCTCAATTGAACTAATGAATCCTTTCACTTTAAGATTTAACTTATACCCAATATCGAGGATAACTGCGATTTGGTGAAAGATTGTTAGTTATGATTGCGATTGCTATTAGAATGATTACTCCGGCCGCAACTGGAGTCAGTATGTATTGAGGCGTGGCTTTATTTAAAATTGCCACGAGGGCAGTTGCCCCACCAGGCGGGTGCGTGGTTTTGGTAATGAGCATTACGCCAAGAGCAATGGCAGTCCCTAAGGCTGCAGACCACCAAGTTAAACCAAAAAATTGATAAGTCATAACACCGATTGCAGCCGATAGAATGTGCCCGAAAAAGACGTTGCGCGGTTGAGAGAGAGGAGCATCAGGTACTCCATAAAGTAAAACTGCGGAAGCACCAAAGGAGGCCACTAACATGGGCATGTTATAGACCATAGACAAGATAGCTACTACTCCAATTCCCAAAAAAGTTCCCATCCAGGAAATAAAAATGTCAAAGGGCGGGGGCGATTGTAAGGGTGCGGTTCTGGGGTATCCTCTCATTTTTAAAAAGTAATTTAGAATGGGGTGGACCTTATGTTCATAGGCAGCTGTTGAATCATTTTCTTGCTCAATTGGAAACAATGATAACCAAACCTCCTGTTCTATATTTGATTTATAGAATAACTTAAAACATAACGTTTTGTAGTGACTTAGATCACAATCTCACATGCCAATTTAGGTTATCATTTAAATTAGTAAAGCGAGTGAAGTTAACGAAGGGCCCATCCCCACTTATCGAAGTGGGGGTCTTAAAAACTGGATCAACGAATTTCAGTGATGAAAGGAAATGTTCATATGAATACAAATGCTCTGGTTAAAGATACGCTTTTTAAAATGATCAGGTATTTTGGCAATGATGTTAAACGAATTAATCACGCTATGAAAGTACATACCTTTGCCAAGGCTATCGGAGAAAGTGAGACGATTAGTGATAACCAGCTTCAGCTTTTGGAAGTGGCTGCAATATTACATGATATTGGGATAAAGGAGAGTGAGCGAAAATACAATTCATCATCGGGAACACACCAAGAGATTGAAGGTCCCCCTATAGCTCGTGAACTCTTGTCAGATTTCCAACTGGAAAGTGAAATTGTTGACAGGATTTGTTATCTTATTGGAAATCATCATACATATAGCAATGTAGATGGCATTGATTTCCAAATATTGATAGAGGCGGATCTGCTGGTAAACATTTTTGAAGACAGTTTGAGTGAACAAGCAATTAAGCTCTTAAAAGAGAAATACTTTAAAACAAAAGCCGGAATAGTAATTTTGGAATGTATGTACGGAGTTCATTAGGGGATTCAATGGCTTACAAGGGTCTTCAGCAATGAATGATAAAAAAAGCTTCCTTACGGGTTTAGAGCAAGATCACAACCTGTAAGGAAGCTTTTTTATCCAATTGTTAGGCGGCCGTTGCAAAATGACTATCGAAGCCTCTATGTTCAGCTTTAACTGAACGAGGGACTGCCTGCACGAGACAAGTATGAGTACCATATTATGGTAATGTGATAATTGGAGGTGATAAAATGTTCGGTTTTGGACCATGGGGTTGGGGGTTTGGCTTTGGATTCCGTCCGTTTTGGGGAGGATTTTGGTGGTAAATCACCAAAACTTGATTATTAACATCTATCTTATTAGTAACTTTGATTTTGTTTGATAGGAGGAAAATTAAATGGCGTTTGGAGCAGCAGGTTGTGGAACAGGTGTTGGTTGGGGTGCTGGTATCGGGATCGTTGTAGTGATTATCTTATTATTAATTGCTCTAGGTATTGTCTTTTAAGAAAATTTAAAAGGGGGAACAACAAATGTACGGTTATGGTGGATATGGCTACGGTGGTTATGGCGGAAGCTGTATTGGAGCAGGAATTATTGCAATTGCAATTCTTATTTTAATCGCCCTGGGTGTAATCTTCTAGAATAATCTTACTCTGATGGAGATCACAACAATAAGAATATCAATGTCTCAGAATAGCCGGCCATATTATTATGGTCGGCTCAAAGCGTGCATAATTCATTATTCTTTACAAGACGAACAAAGCTCCAAGCGATGTTAGATTTTGCACCTTGAATTTTATGTTTGATTCAGGTGCTTTTATGTTTTTCGAAATTTGAAGGACCAATAACTTTCAATTTATTTTTACTGTTTTACCATAAATTCTTAATGAAAATTTCAAACTATTGTTTTATAATGAATTCCTTATTTGAATTAATATAAACGGAAATTAAAAGAGAGGATTTGAAAATGAAAAAGTTAACAAAGTTAGTTACCTTTTTTACTTTGATAATAATTGCTTTTAATATGCTTCCGCAGACAGTATTAGCTGACACGGCTTTTCCAACTAGAATTTCTGGGGCCACCCAATATGACACTGCGGCCCAAATAGCCGATCAAGGGTGGGGGACTTCAGGTTCGAGTGCTGCTGTATTAGCGGCAGGTATGACCGGGCCAACCTTAGTAGACGCTCTTTCCGCCGGATCTTTAGCTTCAGCTTTAAATATCCCTATTATTTTAACACAGGGAAATACTTTAACCCCTATTGCAGCCAATGAGTTGACAAAACTACATGTTACAAAGGTTTATGTGACGAGTGGAATTGCAGTTATCCAACAACCTGTTTTAGATGCGCTTAAAGCATTGAATATTTCGGTTGTACCTTTAGGCGGATACGATGCATCGGAAACGTCTGTCAATATTGCCAAAGAAATGGCCAAATCAACTTCGATCAATGGAGTTGTCTTAACTGGTGGTTCAGGCGCTGATGCCATATCTGCAGCTTCCATTGCAGGAGCAAAAAAGATGCCAATTCTTTATACAGATAATCAAGCTTCTCTGCCAAGCAGTATTAGAACCTATTTAACGGGAATTAGCAGGGTGAAAAATTATTATATAATCGGTGGAACTGCGGTTATTAGTAACGCCGAAATGGCTCAATTCTCCGCCAACTCTGTTCGTTATGCTGGTTATGATGCCTATGACACTAATCTTTCAGTGCTTCAAGGTTTTGATGCTGATATCAATTATGCCAATATCTTTGTTGCTAACGGCCGAACTCTTGTTGACGGATTAGCAGGCGTACCTTTGGCAGCTGGCCTGAAGGCCCCAATTGTTTTAACAGATGGAACTAATGTTAAAGCCGGAGATTATGTCCATAGCAAACTGACCTCGACTAGTGTGGTAACTGCTTTGGGCGGTCCAGCAGTAGTTTCTGCCCATGCATTAAATGCAATATCAGCTGGCTCTTCAGCTGCTTCAGTGGGGGTTACGCCAGTGACTTCAACAAATCTTCCAGCCGATACGCAATATTCCGGTAATTGGGCGGGATACATTGACACGCCTTATTTCGGCAGCGGGTATACCGGTATATCAGGCGCTTGGACAGTGCCTAATATCCCCGGCAGTGGACAAGATGCATCTTCAGCACAGTGGATTGGTTTAGGCGGAGTAAACTCATCAGACCTTTTACAAATGGGAACCATGGAAGAAATAATCAATGGGCAAGCTGTTGCAGAAGTGTTTTGGGAGCAGTTGCCTGCACCTGCTCAAATTGTGATGACTGTCCCCATTGGTTCTACTATAAAGGCTAATATTTCCCAATCGGCTGATTCAAGCACAATTTGGGATTTAACATTTACAGTAAACGGCAAAACACAATCTGAATCAATTCCTTCCGTGACACTTGCTCCATCCTATATACAGGGAATTGAAACATCGGCTGAATGGATTAGCGAAGATCCTTCAAACGAATATAATCAATTGTACCCTTTGGCAAATATGGGTACTGTATCGTATCAGTCTGCCACAGTAAATGGTCAACCATTGTACTCCGCAGGTCATGTTGAGCCAGTTGCTATGGTATCACAAAGTGGATATTTAATGATTGCTCCTTCCATATTAGGGGCGGATGGGCAGTCATTCTCAACATCGGTAATAAGTACGATGAATAATACAACTTTAATTCGTTGGAAGGGTAATCAAGGTAATCCAAGATCTCAAGTAAACTTAGGTCAAAAGGTTTTATAATAGATAGAAGAGCATAACCATTGATTCAATTGAGCTATGAAGCATACTTTTGCCGCATTTATAATTGAATTAGGCTTGATTTTTCGTCTTACAAGCTATCTCCTTGTATTATAAATCAAGGAGATGGCTGCTATTTTATCCCATTATTTCTTTGCCAGGTTATAAAACATAGTTAATAAGCCAGACTAACTATTATAGATCTAGCCTGGAGGATAAGTGGTGTTCATAAAACGAAAAAATCTAGAAGCTGGTTTATTAGTACTGTTAATATTTGGTTCCTTAATGTTTTTCTTAAAAGTCTCAAGTATACGTTACCAAAGGATTTCTTTAAAGCCCAAACTAGTTGTTCCCAAAGCCGATGCTTCTGGTTTAGCCGCCAAAGAAAAACCAATTTTGACGTTTGGAGTCGTTAGTGATATTCATGTTCAAGCAAAGAATAATAAGGCGAAGTTGAAGTTCGTAAAAATGCTGAGTGATATAAAAGAACACCTCAATATTCATACTTTAATTATTAATGGCGATTTAGGAAATGGAAGTTCATCCGATTATGCTGCCCTCCGAAAACTTCTAGTTTCAGAGGCCAATAACCTGAAAACATTCTATACGATTGGGAATCACGAATTTTATCAAGCTTACGTCAATCCGAAAACCAAACGTTGGAGTCCTAAAACCTTTCCGAATAATGAATCAGACCATACAGCAATCAACAGATTTTTAAGTTATACTGGACAATCAAAAGTATATTATGACCAATATATTTCCGGGTATCATTTTATTTTCCTTGGCTCGGAGAAATCGGCAATGAGCGGAGGAAAATACAGGGACAAGACATATCTATCAAAGACACAAATAGCTTGGTTTCAGAAAAAGCTTAAAGAAAACTATGTTCCCCATAAGCCAATCTTTGTTTTTTTACATCAACCCTTTCCCGCTGCGACTTCGGGTAAATGGTATCGTTCGATACATAATTATGTATTACAGGAGGATCAACTCAGAACGTTATTAAGTAACTTTCCGGAAGTAATCGTATTCAGTGGTCACACCCATTGGCTCTTGGGACAAGGGCGTGATATTATGCAAGGACCGTTTAACGTTGTCAATGATTCCTCTGTAGAAATGCCAGTAGATCATAACGGTGTGAAAGCAGCCAATGAAAGTGAAGGTCTCAAGGTGACAGTTTACCAAGATCAGGTAGTTATTCAAGGAAGAGATTTTGCAAATAATACTTGGATTACCAAGGCAAGATACAATATCAATTTATCTAAGGAATAATCATAACTCGGTCAGTGAACTCGCTTACGCTAAAGCTGAACATCGGGGCTTCAGATACAATAATGTCCAGTGGACATTATTGCCGAGCCGCCTTTCCCAATAGGAATACTTAGCGGCGAAGGAGGACCCCCGCCCCCACTTACAAGAAGTGGAGGTCTTAAAAGATGGATAAAGGCGGTCTCACTCCACTATACTAGTTAAGCGAGACCGCCTTTGGCTTATATTTGGGAAACCTTGCGGGATGCACTCACAGCAATCCCTAATTCAAGCATATTCTGGATACGTGCTTCAATTTCTTGGCGCTTTCCTTCTATAGCTGAAAAATCCATAGCTGCAATGTAGTAAGACTCCATTAGGTCATGGGTTGCTTTGGCACGGCTTGAGTTTTTAATTGCTCGTTGAATATTTTTATTTACACGTTCGCGACAATCTTCAATATCGCTGGAGAAATTATTGAGTCCTGACATGTCGACGCTCTGGTCAAAATCCAAGGTAATTTGTTTACAATTTAACTGAGGTGTATATTCGTAAGGCTCGGAAACCACACACAAAGCTTTGTGTAAATCTGGCATTATAATGAGGTCCAGCTTTGCAGGATCAAGAGTATTGTGGTAATACTCCACGTTTAAACCATAAGTAATTGCTCTTTCGGCAATTCGCTTTAAAAACGTCGATTTTCCAGTACCAGGCTGGCCTTTAAGAAGATAAAGGGCAGAAGTATCCTGTAATAGAGTATCAATAAATTGGGTTTTGCCTTGAGGCGTATGTGCCCAGGCAAAAAGGTGACGTTCTTTACCATGACCGGTGTTGCCTGAGCCAAATATATCATTTTCGACACTGAGAGTCATCTGGTTAATCGCATGCCAATTTTGGTGCTCTTTGACATAAAACTCCCATTCATCCATAGCTAGCTGGGCTTCCATTAAAGCGTAGTAAGATGCCTGGAAATAGCGCCCAACCTGGTAATTGCACCGCATAATTTCAGGTTTAGCCTTTTGAATTATGTTCTCGTCCCAATAGTCTCCCAAGTTGATAATCTCATCGACTGCCCCAGGATTTTTCGGATCGACGATATGTGGAGCGGTTCCGTCCAAAAGTGCAACTCCCAGAGCGGGAATTACTAAGCCATCGATTGAATTGTTGTCGGAGGAACAGCAATGATATTCAATGTCATAGCCAAGCTTTGAAATATTGTCGGCAATTTTTTTCATAAATGTTGATTTTCCGACACCGGGTCCGCCTTTGATTATAAAAATATGTAGTGCATTTGGCTCGATAATGTAATTATAATAGGAGAAAAAACCTTTTGACGTTACAGCACCTGGGAACATTTTCTTCACGACTCTTTTTGGCATGTTACTTCTCGCTTCCTTTCTGAAACATAAGCCTTTCGGTCAAAGTATTGTATGCAGGAAAGAAGTAAAATGCTAAAAAGAATTTCTTTCGCTGACATGTTAAAAGCCGCCCCACAGCAAGGGCGGCTTTTAGTCTTTTTCATGTCTTTTTTAATCTCTATCTTTATGAATCCTCTGCAATTAGAATACAATAAAGTTTATGATTTTTTGTCAGCTAAATTTTAAGAAGTTATCAAGATTGTCTCGATGTTCAGCTTTAGCTGAACGAGTTCACTGCCGGCCTTGATCTTTATATTGGCTAAACTTAATTTTGACAAGTTTTTCGTTCTTTTTTATTTGATATATTTTATAATAAAAGGGCTTTGTCACAATAACCAGATATATACAAAAATACAAAAAATATAAAAATAGCAGCAGTACGAGAAAGGTAGGGAAATCGTTTGCATCTAAGTAGCTCTTTCAAAGATAGTCTTGTAGTTTTATCAGCTGTATTCCTTTTAATAATAAGCAGATTGCTGAGTAGTTTGGTTTACTTAGTAATTCAGCCGAATTATTACCTAACTATGCATACTATTCTTGAAACATTCAGCATTGTTGTTTCGCTTACCATATCATTTCAATGTATTATTTTGTATCCCTATACGAAATCTGACAGACGACTATTTCTTGGTATACTCTTTTTATTAGTGGGACTTTTTGATATGATGCATACCTTATCGTATAAAGGAATGCCGTTTTTTGGTTTATCGATAACAGGAGAAAGAGCAACATATTTTTGGTTAATAGCCAGAACTACCCAGGCTATAGGATTAGTATTATATATTTTAAATCGTAGCCCTAGAAAAAAAGTAATTTTAACTTTTGGGTTAACATATTTACTAACAGTATGTTTTATTATCATTAAATTGGGCCATCTTTTGCCGCCGATGTTGAATAAAGCCGGCGGTGTAACGGGATTAAAAATTGTAGCAGAATACATTATCTGTTCCCTGGATATAATAGCAGCCATTTTTTTGTGGTCAACTAAGTTTTTAAATGATAGAGAAGAAAGCAAATATTTGATTTATGCCTTGTTTTTAATGTTGTTTAGTGAATTCACCTTTACGTTTTACAAAAATGTATATGATATCGATAGCTTTTTTGGACATGTCTTCAAGGTTATTGGTTATAGCTTTTTGTTAAGAAGTATCCTCGTTAGTAATGTGAAAATACCCTTCATTCGTGAAATTATATCAAAACACAATTTTGACAAGGTATTCCAGTTTGCCCCCGTAGGACTTGCGATTTTAGAGAAATCAACCCATGAGTTTTTAGAAGTTAATGAATCTTTTAGGAACTATTTTAAAATTCCTCTCGGAGACATTATTGGAAAGACACTTTTAGAGATAGGATTATCCGAACACGAATGGCATAAAGTGATTAAACTTATTCAGGAAACTAATTACGGAGTATTAGAATCAAAGAATTTAGAAATAGTCCTTAATTCTAAGGAAAATATTGCCGTTCTAATATCTATTGGAACGATTAATTTTAATCACAAAGAGTGCTTTTTATGTTCTTTTACCGATATAACCAAACAAAAGCGTTTGCAAGAATCGCTGAGAATGTCTGAAGAACGTTTACTCAAAGTTTTTAAGTCCAGCCCAAGTATGATCTCGATTGTTAGAAAATCAGACAATAGTTTAATAGATGTTAATGATCAATTTTTAAGCAAGAGAGGATTCTTGCTTGAAGAAGTAATAGGGAAAACACTAATAGACTTGGGCTTTCCCCAAAAAGAATATAACGACCTTCTGGATCTCCTCAAGAATAGGGGGTTTATTACAAATTACGAAACAAAAATGGCTAAAAAGGATGGGCTTAAAGGTTCCATTCTTGTTTCAGGGGAATCTGTGAACATTAATGGTGAAGAATACATTATTTTTTCCACATCGGATATTACAGAATTAAAAAGATTACAAGCTGAAATATTTCATTTAGATCGTTTAAATCTTGTGGCTCAAATGGCTGCCGGAATTGGTCATGAAATAAGAAATCCAATGACGACAGTTCGAGGTTATCTGCAGCTATTAGGGGTAAAACCAGAGTATAGCTCTCAAAAATCAATTTTTGAATTGATGATTTCAGAACTCGATCGAGCTAATTCAATAATCTCAGAGTTTCTATCACTTGCCAGAACGAAAAAAGCGGAACTTGAGCTTCAAAATCTAAACGATATCTTAAACAACTTGTACCCTCTACTAGAAGCCGATACGTTTAATCAAAATAAGCAGATCGAATTTGTTCCCGGAACCATCCCAGATATCTTAATTAATAAGAAGGAAATAACACAATTGGTGCTTAATCTAACTCGCAATGGACTCGAGGCGATGAAAGAGCGCGGTCGTCTGAGGATTACAACGATTTCAGAAATGGATCATGTTGTCCTTACGGTAGAAGATGAGGGATGCGGTATCTCGAATGAAGACTTAGCTAAGCTAGGAACTCCGTTCTTTACTACGAAGGATTATGGGACCGGTCTTGGAATAGCAACATGTTTTAAAATAGCCCAAAATCATCAAGCGAAAATAGATATTGATTCTGGCTCACAAGGAACAAAATTCACTATTACATTTCCGCTACCACTTGAGCTAATGGCCGGAAATCAAAAGGCTGTTTAGAATATTTGCTATTTTTTGATTTAATGTTATTGGTAAGTTTTAGGGCTAGTCTGCATACTATTGAACAGGAATAATTGGACAAGGGGAGATAGTATGGATTTAAGTTATACATTTCCAATCGTATTAGGTTTAGGAGCACTTCATTCATTAGAACCGGGACATGGTAAGGGATTAATAACTGCTTATCTTGTTTCAACCGGGGCGAAGGTTAAGGATGCCGTAATGATAGGTTTAGTTTCTGCTCTGGCTCATACCTTATCTATTGTTTTATTAGTCATATCCACTTCCTCCGCTTTAAAAGTTATTATGCCGCAAAATCTAACGTATTGGATCCAATTGCTCTCAGGAGTTGGTGTAATCTATATAGGATTAGATATGATCGTTAAATGATTATTTCCGAACAACGACTCAGACAATGGTTGCAGCCATCATCATCATTATATGGGTCACCACCATCAGAAGCATTGTAATCATGATGAACCTATATCATTAAAGACGGGGAATTCCTTACGGAACCTTTTCTTAACGGGATTTTTCATAGGACTGGTCCCGTGCCCCAGCGCCCTGGCTATTCTGCTTGCAGCAGTTTCGGCTAATAGAATACCATTAGGATTAAGCCTTGTGGCTGCTTTCTCCATCGGAAGTGCTCTTACAATGGTTACCATAGGCTTATTAGTAGTAAAAGCCAGCAGTTCATTTAAACGGCTCGAAAAGGGTTGGGTCATTAATAATTTATCAATGGCATCATCTTTACTGATCTTGTTTCTCGGTGCGGCAGTTATGTTACAATCAATTAACCATATTTAACCTAACATATTTTGATTTTTTTCATTGCGAAAAATTTTTACAGCCGGCTATTTCTGCCTGCCAATATTTGGGCCTTCCAGCAAAACTCAAGCCTCCAGCAGATATTACCATTAAAGGACGCAAGTGTTCTGGAAATGCCTGTGGTGATATCGGGAATTGTACTGCCTATGTGGGCAATCTTCTTTTGAATTTTGACTATAACGCCATGAGCAAGATCCTCAAAGTGACTGGCAGTTTAAGGTCAAGGATGGAGAAGCACTTATCGGCCTTTCGGATTATGGGCAAAGCAATATAGTCGATATTCTTTATTTAGAGCTTCCTCAAGAGGGAGAGTCCGTTGGCAGAGGAGATAAGCTTGGATCCGTTGAATCCGGAAAATGGGTTGGCAGTCTGCGGGTGTGCACATGTTTATGCTGAAAGGAAAAAACGAAGCCAGTGACTTTAGCACTGGCTTCGTTTTTTATCCGGTTTTAAGCCCCTCACTTCTATAAGTGGGGGTGGTCCTTCGTTAACTTCAGGGCCTAGGTATTTTTATGGATGTTTACAATCTGATTTTCATTGACCATATAAAGATTTCCGTAATTGAGGACGATCATATTGTATACGAAATTAGACAATAACTAAATATATTGTCTAATAAAGAAGGAAAGTATCTAAATATAGCGAATAATAGAAGGATAATGAATAAGAGAGTGATCGATTACTCTCTATTTAAAGCGACCCTTTCCAAGTAGCGCTATTCTTAGATGTGAGAAAAGAATGCGTTTTAAAAATTCAATAACATAGCAAACAATAAATTTCTTATTTATGATCAGGTTGATCAGGAGGTGATTAGACATATCAATTGGTTTGTTACTTAACTTGTATCATGATAGCCGAATTTATGTAATGAGTTTACAAAATGCTTCTGTGCGGTCCAGTTTAAGATAGCGATCCTTCTTGAGGAACAATTAGTAGTAACGGTACTGGAACTTTTTATACTTGATTGATGTAGAAGTGAATTATTAACTTTCGAGGAGAAATATACTATGTTTAAATTCAAAAAAATAGGCACAAAGATCATGGCTTCATTTGGCTTAGTTCTTTTAATATTTATTGGAGTAACCTGCTATTTGTTTTATATGGCCAATGCCGTTAAGAACAGTGTACATAGTTTTACAATCAGTGATACAGTTGTAAGAGGACTTAAAGATATGGGGACAGATCTGGATGGAGCGGACAGCGCCTCGATGAATCTCGCGTTCTATAATGATACGAAATATATTGATTCATTTAACCAGCAAGTCGATAAGTTTAATACAGATAAGGAGAAAATTCAAAATTTATTTGTTACTCAAAATAGTCGAGATACATTTGCCCGGATTATAGCCTTACAAAAAGACTATGTTGATACGTTTCATAATCTTTTTGTACCTGCTTGGAAGACAGGAAGTAAGGATAAATTAATGATTGCGGATGCTGCTTTAGGCAGCAAGATGGATACACTTGATTCGCTTGCCAGAGGGATTATGCAAAAACATGAGAAAGAGTTGCTTGCACAAAGTGATAAAATTGACGCCGAAATGATCGGGTTCATTTACACGTTATTATTCGCTTTAATCGCAGCAGTTATTGTTGGAATAGTAATTGCAATATTAATAGGACGGGGTATAGCGAAACCGATTATCACTTCGACAAGATTTGCGGAACAAATTGCTGCGGGTAATTTATTGGCAGAGCCGATTGATTTTAAACTTCAAGATGAAGTTGGGACATTGATAGAGGCACTGAATACAATGCAAAGAAATTTAAAAGAAATGGTTCTTCGATCCATCACTACCACAGAAGAAGTCAATACAGCTGTAACAAGTTCAGTTGAAGCCGTAAATAATGTTGCCAGCAGTTCTGAAGAAATCGCTGCTTCAACCGAACAGATCGCTGGTGGATTTCAGGAAATTGCTGCAGCCGCTGAAGAAATCTCGGCCTCCAGTGATGAACTAAAAAACTCAATTTCAGAGTTGAATGACAAGGCCAGAGGAGGAAATATTGAAGCGCAAAATATTGAGGCACGCGCGCGTGCCTTGAAGAAAGAGGCGCTGGATGCTCAAGCTAAGGCAGAAGCTATATACGAGAGAGAAAAAAGGGGACTAGAAAAGGCAATAGAAGAATCCATAGTAGTTCAGAAGATAGGCGAACTGACAAAGGGGATTTCTATTATTGCCGATCAGACGAATTTGCTTGCCTTAAACGCAGCTATTGAAGCGGCCAGGGCGGGCGAAAGCGGGCGTGGCTTTGCGGTAGTAGCTGATGAAGTTCGAAAATTGGCGGAGCAATCTTCCCAGACGGTAAAGGAGATTGAAGAACTAGTCGACAAAGTGATTCAAGCGCAGACGGCGCTTTCCGTTGGCGCAGAGAATACCCTTCGATTTATTAATGATGTCGTTACGCAGGATTATAAAAAAATGATGGAAACAGGCAATCAATACGAACACGATGCGAGCAGTGTGCTAAATATGACTGATGAATTTGCAATGATAGCTCAGGCACTATTCAATATGGTTAATGCAGTAGCTGTTGCAATAAATAACGTAACACAGACAATCAGCCAAGGTGCGGCGGGAGCAGAAGAAGTTTCTTCGGCTGCAGTAGGAGTATCCGAAGAGCTTGAAAAAATCAATCAATCTATGGGAGAGCTCGGAAGAAATGCTGACGCGTTAGCTAACACAGTCGGTTCTTTTGACGTCTAATAATACAGAAGCAAGAGCTCTCAGGTCGCTGGCGAGGAATATATTTTTGTGAGTTTGACGGTCTGAGGGATAGCCACTCACTTCTATAAGCGGGTGGGGCCTTCGTTAACTTCAGGTGGGGTAGAGTCCTCCTTCGCCGAAAATAAATACTTTTCGCATGACCGCTTATTTGTTATTATTATTCTGAAATATGATCTGAATTATGAACATAGGCGTGGCAGTATCTTTGCTTGATTGGGCTGGGATAAATTCTCCCGGTCTACGCTACCTTGAGTTCAGAAGAATAACCTTAAGAGTTCACAATAATTCAGATCACAGCGTAATAAAGGATGAAAATACTTGAAACTTATTATCTCACCGGCCAAGAAAATGAATATAGACGCTGATTTTCTTCCGCCCCGCAATGCCCCTGTATTTCTCGAAAAAGCCCAAAGGCTGAAAGAATATCTGCGAAGCCTCACATACGAGGACCTTAAAAAGCTGCTTTGTTGTAACGATGAGATAGCAAGGCTGAATTATGACCGTTATCAAAACATGGACTTGTGCGGTTATACAAACCCAGCCGTTTTAGCTTACGATGGTATTCAGTACAAGTACATGGCACCACAGGTTTTTGAGTACGACTATTTTGACTACATCGAAAGTCATCTGCGGATTTTGTCCGGATTTTATGGGATATTGAAACCTTTCGACGGTGTTGTTCCTTATCGCTTGGAAATGCAGGCCAAGTTGAAGACGACATTTTGTCAAAATCTCTATGACTATTGGAAAGATGATATTTACCGGGACTTAACCCAGAACGATACTACGATTTTGAATCTTGCTTCGGCTGAGTACAGCAAAACAGTTGATAAATACTTGAGTGCCAACGTTAATTATGTTACCTGCAAATTCGGTGAGCTGATCAACGGTAAACTTATCGAAAAGGGAGTATATGTGAAAATGGCCCGCGGAGAAATGGTGCGTTTCATGGCTGAAAATGCTGTTGAAGATTTAGATAAAATCAAAGAGTTTAATAGACTTGGTTTTGTGTATAACGATGAGCTGTCGAATAGCAGGACTATAGTATTTTTAATTAAACGGAGCTCGGATTAGGCGTAGTCGAACTGTGAAAAAATAGGAATAGTTTAACACCTAGATTTCTAGATTTATAGATATTGATGAAGAAAATAAAGGCAAGACACGAGAAGGAGCGAAGTTATTATTTCGCTCCTTCTCGTGTCTTGATAAGTGCTGCTCACGTTTTGAAATGGATTTGTACTTTGTCGTTGGACGAAACCTATTGTTTTTTAGAGTGATAGATTTGAATGAGGTTTTAGTTAATGATTATGACGGCTATCTTTATAATTTGCAGCTTCCGTCATGCAGCCGATCTTTGATCTGAAGTCTTAATAGATCAGCTGATACCTGGCAGCTTCCATCCTGCTTCTGATCCCTAATTTGATCCTTTGTCTGATCATGGAGTCTGATTCGATCTTGGTTTCCCCCTGTTTTAGCAAACGCAACAGGAACCATTATTACTTGAGACAGCATGACTATACTTAGGACCGTTAAAATAATTTTTTTCATAAATTTACGCTCCCTTTTAAATCTTTTGTATACTCCACAGGTCAGCGGCGCCACTGACCTGTGGTTCTATTATATATTACGTAGGGGAGAGAGCTTTTTAGTAGGTGTATTTATAAAAATATGCAAAAAATTTACAGACAAGGAATCTGCTACAATTAATGAATAGTACATTTAACTAAATCCTGCGCATTTTTTATCAAGATCTTTAAGAGAATTTGGAGATAGAAAACGTAGTAGTCTATGAAAGGAGATGAAAAAATGGTCTTTTCAGAGAGTGAGCTCATATCTGAAATAAAAAAGCGAAACTTAAACGCTTATAGGGACTTAATTAAAGAATACACTAAGCCTGTTTATTATTTAACCTATAATATTTTAAACATCGGCAACAGCAAAGAAGACATAGAAGAGTGTGTCGCCGATGTCTTCTTTGAGGTCTGGCAAAAAATCAACGAATTTGACAGCGAACGAAGTAATTTTAAAACTTGGATTTTAATCCTTACAAAATATAAGGCCCTTACTTATAAGCGCAAATTTAAAAAAAGTCACGTCGAAAACATTGATGATTATCAGCCTGAAGAGCCGAATACCGTTGAAAAACAGATCATCGACCGGGAAACGCAAAAAAAGCTGCTGGAAACAATCAATAGCTTTAACGAAACGGATAAAGAACTATTTATCCGCAGGTATTTTTGCAACGAGAAAATTAGCGACATTATGCAGTCCTTGGGGCTAAGTCGCTCGGCGGTTGACAACAGGCTGTTACGCGGCAGAAAGATAATTAAGGAGGTTTTGGCTTATGACTGAAAAGCAGATGCAGGAACTGATGCAAAATCTGGATAATGATCTCCTGACCGAAGAATTGGATGAGTTAATGAGCGGCATGGACATTGACCTGGATTCTATTACTAAAAAAGCGTTTACTAAGCTAAATAAGGAGCAGTCAAAAATGAAACTGAAAAGAAAAAGAATTTATCCTATTGCAGCAGCCTGTTTAATTATAGCGATCGGCGCATCGACCGCCTATGCCGGAGAAATTTCGGATTTTGTCAAATCGTTTTTCAATCAAAAAGTAGTTTATTCAACGGTTGCCGATGGAAGTGCTTACTATTTGAAATCCCCTGTGCAATTGGCTGAGGGAAGCAAACTAGAGAACGTTATCTTTACAAAGGATAAATTGGAAATGAATTTAACGTATCCTTTAAAAGAAGATAAACTCCCTGAAATATCCGTTACTACCCAAAGCGGCAAACTATATAAACCGGGCGGTTACAGTACTGACAATGGTCAACTGTCCATCAGCTTTTGGAATGAAGCGGAGCAGAACTATGTGTTCACGCCCTCACAGGAACTAAAATTAATGATCGGCGGAAAAAATTATACTATTCATTTAACAGGAGGTACGTCCGTAGTTGGCAGCGGAGAAATTATACCTGCTGAAAAATCGAATATCGATTGGGTAAAGGTTGGTTATCAGAAAACGGCTAAGGGTGTGCAGATTTTAACGAGTTTTAATGACCAGGATCTTAAATTGGAGAGCATTGGAGAACCAGCGCAAAAAACTGCGACAGATACGTTTAAAAATGAAAATGGCACTACATGCGGCGGGACTTCCTCGATGACTAATCCTCTCCTTGGTTATGATAAACATAACCATGTTTATACGTTCACCGAGGCTAAAAACGCTGTTGGCAGACCTGTTACTCAGTTCGAATCCCAGGCTCCTGCCGGTCAAGAAATAGATTTAAAAATCCCAAGTCTGCTTGTTGGTTACGAAAAGACCCTTGGTCATCTTGAGGTACCAATTCCGTCGTTGAATGAAGAAAAACAAATCGGCCAGGTAATCGACCTGAAATTGCAAAAAATCACCTTGAAAAGTATAAAAAGAACCTCCGCAACGACTGCCGAGTTGAAATTTGCATTGAATACAGGAAATAACCCAGGGGTTACTGTCCGTGATGCTAATCTTTACAGTAACGATGTGCAAAGCGGCAACAGCATTTGGCAAGGTGACGAATGTACAATGCGTATCAATTTTAATGAGAAATTGAAAAAGGCTAAGTTTGACGTGGACTGGCCGACGTTTGTAGTTAATGGCAATTGGACTCTGAAAATTAAATAATCGTTCAAGGTAGAAGCCGGCTACACGTTGCAACCGGCTTCTTGGAGGTATGCAACGTATGTCGCACCACCTTCGTATTTTGCTTCCTGAACCTACAATTATGCATCGTTCTCTTTAACAAGGCATCATAGTTTTTCACTCGGAAACATAAAGCCTGTGATTCTGATTTTTACAAAAATAAAAAGCTAATGGTGTTTATTTAAACCCATTAGCTTGATTTAGTCATGTTCATAGCTTCACCTCTTAGGCAATATGATTATTTAACTTAAATACTTTTTTTCTATTTAACATAGATTTTACTTCTTTAGTTGTCAAGGCGCTCTGTTGCCTGTAATCTATAATAACAACTCCATAGATAGCAATCATTACAATAATGCCCAAAATTCCTGATAGCATTTGAAATCCCCCTCGTAATTTTTTTGGTATTTCCTTTAGTTATAGAATAACACAATACCTAGGCTGTGTCATATTTGAATTATGTATTTGTCAAATAGTTTTTTGTTATGGCTATTTTTGCGGCATAGAAATTTTACACTCATACTTATCCCTGAAGTATCGAACACAGTAAGGACAATTAAAGCTTGTTTGCCATTAAAGCAATTGTTATTGGTATAATTTTTCATAAATATTCAAAAAAGGTAAGTAAGAGGACTTTTCGTAATTAGCTTATCTAATATTGCGGCAATAATAAAAAATAATAGTTGCTCTGATCATAAGGCCCCAATAGGTGATTCAATGCTTATATTATAAGCATTGAATCACCGCTTTCATTACAGATATCTAGTGTGCCGTCAATCATGGTGCTACCGATATCTCCACAAAATACATATTATTGCAGGATATCCTGGTAACACAGCAAATAGCCGATCTGACCCAAGAGGAAATAAACATAAAAAGCATTTTGCTTCCTGAACCTATATCTAGACATCGATTTGTTTAACAATCTTAACTGTTTTTCTCTCGGAAACATAAAGCCCTGCCAAAGTAAGGAGCACTCCCACAAAGGCAACCCATGTAATTATTTCATGGAGGATAAGAGCAGATGCCGCGATGGTAATGACAGGAACAATATAGATATAGACACTCGTTTTTACAGCTCCTAAAATACTAACAGACCAATTCCAACTGACAAAGCACACTGCGGAAGCCCCTAAACCCAAGAATAAGAGATTGAACATATTTTGTACTTTTGTAAACGCA
Source organism: Desulfosporosinus acididurans (assembly GCF_001029285.1). GTDB lineage: Bacteria > Bacillota > Desulfitobacteriia > Desulfitobacteriales > Desulfitobacteriaceae > Desulfosporosinus > Desulfosporosinus acididurans. Next base: position 108,275 of record NZ_LDZY01000011.1, on the reverse strand, counting down.
TAATAATCAAAATGAAAGGGTACAAAGAAAAGAGCTGGGATCATAAAAAGTAGTCCATAGAAGAAAACTTTGCGGGTACAGCCAATGGTATTATAGTGAAATCTGCTGATTCTGCGCATTAAAACAGAGTAAACTGCCCAAACAATCGCCGCAAGGGACGCTAATATATCCCCTAAAGGATTTACCCTTAAAAAATAGCTGCCATTGAGCATAACCAATACTATCCCGATGATCGCGACGATAAAGCCTATAAAAAACTCTGTGCGGAGATTTTCGCCCTCGAAAAAGTAAGCCAAAAGTGCTGTGAATAAGGGTGCAATAGAAACAATAATACCCACATTTGCTGCCAGCGTAAACGTAAGTGCGATATTTTCCAGAAGAAAATATAAGGTGACACCACATAATCCTGATAGGGCAAAAAGAAGTTCTTCCTTAAAGTCTTTAGTTTTCAAGCGATGGGGATAGACGAGAAATAAAGCTATGTAACCGATAATAAAACGGAAAAGTAATATTTCAATCGGGGTAAAGTCCTTCAGCAACAGTTTCGTGGATATAAAAGTTACTCCCCAAATCAGAATCGTACCGAGTGCTGATAAATGGCCGGCAACTAGTTTATGGTTCTCCATATTAAATCTCCTCTCCCATAGACAGCAAAGGTTTTGGATTGTTTTGAAAAATTTTCAGGTACTGCTTGGGCGTTAAGCCGATAAGTTTTTTAAAGAAATTCGAAAAATGACTCTGGTCACTGAAACCTGTTTGAAAAGCCACATCTAAGGGTGACATACCCTGTTCTAAAAGCTTTTTCGCGTTATTAATACGGATTGTAATGAGATAACTGTAGGGAGATATACCTTTCTGACGGGTAAACGAACGGAGTAAATGATATTTGCTGAGCTCTGTTAATTCGCTTAGTTTATCCAAAGTAATGGGTTGGGCATAATTTGACTCAAGATAAGCACAAGCAGTTTTTATCTCTGTAGTAGGTTCTTGTGAGAACGATTTAGGAATTGTATCGGAATATTCTTCGATTAATTGCTCGATGAGAAATAAAAACAGCTCTTCCTTGATAAAATCATTTTCTTCCTCGAAGATCATAAGATTGAGTTCCCGCAGGGAGGCAGCAAGCTCATTGTGATAAAGAACTGTCTGCTTAAAGTGAGGCAGACTGTCATTGCCTGTGATTTCCGCTGCAGTTCGCCTCATTATATTAGGCTCTATATTGATACATCTATAATCCAAGGCCTTGCCATCAACTTGTTCACAGGCATGAGTATCATGAGGATTGAATATAGTAATGTTTCCGGCGTTAAGAATATAATCCTGATTATTACAGGTCAGATAGCGTTTGCCCGACTCTATAAAGCCGAGGACATAATAATCGTGAAAGTGGTTTGGGAATTTTTGCATGATGCCTAGAAATTGGTAAGCCTCAATATTTAGATCCGTATCATAGCAAATGTTTCTGATCTCATTGACCATTTGTTATATAACTCCTTTAATTTATTTCTATCTAAGCATAACATTTTTATTGAGGCAGATCTTGTATGATATTGCTCAGCAAATCCCACTGGAACTTGAATTAATGGCTGTATTTCCGTCAATTAGCATAGATAATGGCAAAAAGAAAAGACTTCTGTGGTCAGCGTGATAGACCTTTCCAGAAATCTCTTTCGGTTATCTGCAGCCAGAGGCTTCCTTTATAAGGGAGCCTCTGGCTGTCAGATTAATACTCTTGAAATATTTCAGCTAAATCTATCTGTATGGATTTAGCGATCTCGGATTGTATTATATCAGTTTCGCAATAGATGTCGGGGCGGCCGAATTTTCCCCCTTTGTCCAATTTAAAAACTACGACAGTTTTCTGATCTGGGTAGATTATCCAATATTGATTTACCCCTGCTTTTTCATAGAGATAGAACTTATCCTTAATGTCTTTACGTAAGGTTGATGGGGATGTTACCTCAATGACGAGATCGGGACCGCCCACACACCCCAGGTTATCCAGCTTATTTCGATCGCAGATAATAACTAGATCAGGTTGTACAATAGTGAAAATATCGTCACTGTTTTTCTCCGGTTCTGGTAATCTTACATCAAAAGGGGCGCCAAAAACTTGGCAGGGACTGTCTTTAAGGGCGTTGTAAAATTGAGCTACGAGCGTAGTAACAATTTTCTGGTGCTGTGTCGATGGAGCAGGAGTTATATTATAAGGAATTCCGTTAATGAGTTCGCACTGTTCTTCTTTCGACCAACTTAGATAGTCTTTATACGTGAGTTTACGGTCAAGATTCTGTTCAGGGGAGCTCATTAAAGATCATCTCCTCACAAAGTTGGCTAAAGAGTGTATTTTTTATCAAGTTCCACATTTTCCCTTAATTTATCATAACATAGAGGTGATCTAGGGGCAAGGAAGCAGTGCACGGGTCAAGTAATTTTACCTGCAATTTTTCGCGAACACTCGTTCTCAAACCGTTCTCTTTGTGGTAAAGTAAGGATAACGGTGCGAGCTGCGAAGCAGCACGCAAAAGCGTGTTGCTTCCTCTTGAAGTTTATTTTCATTAGTAAGTTATTAACATATAGTAGGAAAATCCTATCAGGCAATACCTAACCAGTAGCCTGTACCTAGTCCTTGGAACCGAAATGGTAACATTAGGTTTAAGCCACGAAATTATTCAAGTGGGGCCTGGCAAAAGAACAAAAAAAACCGTCATCAGATGGCGGTTTTAATGTTAAGTATTATGGTTAATGATAGGATACAAGAGCTTTTCTAATCCTCAGATTGCATTTACAAATATCGGAATACTTAATAAAAAGCAACTTGATTTTGGAAAAGCTGATAATCATATAAACAAAAATTTGTCGAGCAGATAATTTGTATATAAGTAGAAAACCGGAGAATAAGAATAAGCATGAAGAACAGAACCTATATCGCAATTGATTTAAAATCCTTCTACGCTTCGGTCGAATGTGTGGAACGAAGGCTTGATCCGCTGACCACCAACCTTGTTGTCGCTGACGCAAGCCGCACAGAAAAAACCATCTGTCTGGCCGTCTCTCCCTCCCTCAAAGCATACGGCATTCCCGGTAGGGCGAGGCTGTTTGAAGTCATACAGAAGGTCAAGGAAGCAAATGCAGCACGGCTGCTCAAAGCCCCAGGACGAGCCTTTTCCGGCGTTTCCTGCAACGATACTGAATTGAAATCCTCACCAGATCTCTCGTTGGACTACATTGTTGCTACACCGAGGATGGCGTATTATATAGAGTACAGCACGCAAATTTACAATATCTATTTGAAATACATTGCGCCCGAAGATATTCATGTCTATTCTATTGACGAGGTATTCCTTGACGCCACCGATTATCTGAACACCTACAATCTTTCAGCCTGTGAGCTTACCACGAAAATGATTCTGGATGTACTCAAAACAACTGGCATTACAGCAACGGCGGGAATTGGCACAAACCTGTATCTTAGCAAAATCGCTATGGATATTCAGGCAAAGCACATCCCTGCTGATAACAACGGTATGCGGATTGCCGAGCTGAATGAAATGAGCTACCGTCGCTCCCTGTGGTCGCATCGGCCGCTAACAGACTTTTGGCGCGTTGGAAAAGGATACGCCAACAAGTTGGAGGAAAAAGGTCTCTTTACAATGGGAGATATTGCAAGATGCTCTTTAGGTAAACCTACCGATTACTATAACGAGGATTTACTGTATAAGCTGTTCGGCATCAACGCTGAGCTGCTGATCGACCATGCGTGGGGGTGGGAGCCCTGCACAATTGCCGATATTAAAGCGTATAAGCCAAGCACAAACAGTATTGGATCGGGGCAGGTGCTGCACTATGCCTATACTTTTGACAAAGCGAAGCTGATCGTACGGGAAATGACTGATTTGCTGGTGCTTGATCTGGTAGATAAAAGGCTTGTGAGCGACCAGCTTGTTTTGACGGTTGGATATGATATCGATAATCTAACAAATCCAGAGATAAAGAAATCATATCACGGGGCAATCACCACTGACCACTATGGACGCGCTGTTCCAAAATCCGCGCATGGGTCAGTAAATCTTGGCAGACAGACCTCCTCTACAAAGCTAATCATGGATGCCGTCACAGAGCTGTTTGAACGCATCGTTGACAAAAATCTTCTGATCAGAAGAGTCAACATCACAGCGAATCATGTCGTTGATGAGGCAACTGTTCACAAGACAAGCAACTTTGAACAGCTTGATCTCTTTACGGATTACGCGGCTGTGCAGGCGAAAAAAGAAGATGAAGAAGCTGAGCTTGCACGAGAAAAAAAGATGCAGCAAGCAATGCTGGAAATAAAAAAGAAATACGGCAAGAATGCCATTCTAAAGGGTATGAATCTGGAGGAAGGAGCTACCACTGTAGACCGGAACAGGCAGATTGGAGGGCACAAATCATGACGAAAACATATGATGACATCATTAATCTACCTCACCACGTCTCTACGACACACCCTCATATGACTGCTATTGACCGGGCAGCTCAGTTTTCCCCTTTCGCCGCACTGACCGGCTATGATACCGCCATCAAAGAAACCGCAAGGCTGACTGATGAAAGAGTAAAATTGGACGAATATATGAAAGACGCTTTGAGTGATAGGCTGCAAGTCATAGCAGATCGGATTAAAGAGTATCCCGAAATCGCAATTACCTATTTTCAGCCGGATGCGAAGAAGAATGGCGGCACCTATGTTACTGCTGTCAGTACGGCTAAAAAGATAGACGAATATGAACGGGTTATCGTTATGACCGATGGCACAGCGATTCCCATTGACGAAATAATCAGTATAGATGGGCAAATATTCGAATTTATGGAAATACGTTGAACCGATAGTAAAGGTTAGAACAGATAGTGAATACAATCACAGAAGACGTTAAAACCTCACCATATTGCTCCTAGTGGTTATCGTTACTATTCTCAAGAACAACTCAATCACTTTTTAGGTATTATGAGCAACTTGCAATTTAACAGGAAAGGAGCCATTGTGGGGATTGATGCTCCTAATTAATGCGTCAAACCTATTAGTTCTTAACGGTCAATCACTGAAGGGATTTCTTTCGTTGTTGAAAAGAACCTGGAAATTTGTTTAGACAACGTTTCGGCAGCCATTATAATAAAAAAATTAGGCCACTCATGAGTGGCCTTTACATCTAAAATTGAATCCCGCAAAGTTCCTCTAGAATTAATGGATACACGGCTCGAGATTAATCTTCAGCAAAGCTTTACTAATCTAATCCACAACCAGAGTAAAATCAAAATAGTTGGAGCACCTTACATCTGAGTAAACAGAACTATCAAGTAAGAATCTTGAAAAACTAAAAAAGTAAGGGAGTAAATACTTTGACCTAAACTAAAGGTAAATATTCAACAATTAAGTTTAAGTTAGAAACTAATCTAGACAAATCCTCCACTATTTCTTCGTGTTTTAAAAACCGACCTGACTCATACGAACTTGACTAACTGACCTGACTCATACGAACTTGACTAACTGACCTGACTCATACGAACTTGACTAACTGACCTGACTCATACGAACTTGACTGACTAACCTGACTTATACAGACCGACCTAACCAAGAGGAACTTTGCGGGAAAATTTTCTTTCTAAACAAAATAACCACCCTTTTAGGTGGTTCGATTCCTCGATTTCAGCATCGTCCTATCTGATTGCATTGCTGAAACCTTCGATGAATCGAAACTTCCCTAGCACGCTACCAACAAGTTTTTGCACTGAATCTTTGTTTAATAACTGATTATGAGATTATTATACTTAAATTCAGTTCCTTGTCAAGTATTGAAGTTAATAATATTTACAATCCTTGATACTAGCGTTTTAGGGGCTTGGCACGCATAAAAGAAACGGGAAAGAATAGAAGTAGTTGCCCATCATTAGCACCTTTCCCTTACCTCTAAGTTTCTGCTAATTCTTATTTTACGACGTATTATGTAAATATAAAAGTTTACCGGACCCTCAGTTGCCAAAAGGCCACGGCGCTGGCAGCAGCAACGTTCAGAGAGTCTACGTTATGGGACATGGGGATGCACGCGGTGTAATCGCAGTCAGCAATCGTGCAGGGCGCCAGTCCATTACCTTCTGAACCCAATACGATAGCAAGCTTTTCCTCTGCCATGAGTTGCGGATCGTCTATGCTGACAGCGTTATCATTTAAAGCCATGGCAACGGTCTTAAAGCCTAGCTTGCGCAGACTCTTCATGCCCTGCTGCGGCCACTGCGAGGGCTCGCTGCCAATACGGGCCCAAGGCACTTGGAAGATGGTACCCATGCTCACCCTCACCGCACGCCGGCACAGTGGGTCACAGCATGAGGGGGTAAGCAACACGGTATCGATGCCTAGCGCCGCAGCCGAGCGAAAAATGGCACCGACGTTGGTAGAGTCCGCAATACCTTCAAGCACAGCCACTCGACTTGCACCGGCACACGCCTCCTCAACGCTGGGTAGATGAGGACGCCGCATGGCACACAGCACACCGCGGGTCAGCTGAAAGCCAGTCAGCCCTGCTAGCAGGTTGCTATCGGCAGTATAGACGGGGACATCTCCGCAGCGGGTGATTATTCCGTGCGCCTGCCCTGCAATGTATTTGCGCTCCATCAAAAGTGAAATAGGCTCGCATCCAGCGTCGAGGGCAAGTCCAATTACCTTGGTACTCTCCGCAATAAAGAGGCCCATCTCCGGCTCCAACCGGTTGCGCAGCTGCGTTTCCGTCAGGCGAGCAAAGACATCCAAATTGGACGATGAAAAATCGCTTATCTCAATGATATTTGACATCTTATCTCCTTTTATGTTCGAGGTTAGTGGTAACATATCAACCTTAATTTTTTTGCAACATTACCGTAAGTAAGAATTACACCACCAGCAATATACTATATTATTAACTACACTATATTGCTTATAAGAAACCTCTTTCTACACTACGAAACAATATAAGAATAGCACTAAACCGCTGGCGAGGATAAGGATTTGACTCAGCAAGAGCTTGCCACTTTGCTGAAGGTAAGTCAAACAACCTATTCAAGATATGAAAGCGGTGTCCTTGATATTCCTAGTACCTCGCTTGTTGAACTTGCGGCTGGTCGTAGAATGGTGGATAGGGAAAAGTAAATTAGCTGTTTAAATGAAACAAATCAGGCCGCCTTGTGTTATGAGGCGGCCTGATCCCTGGAGCAGTCAGGGATAAGTTTCATCATATTGCCTGGAAGATTATGCCATAATAGTTCTAACAGGTTGTCGTGGGACGGTTAGCTAATATTATACTCACGGACTGTAAAATATGCAACCGGGTCACACACAAACTATTGGTATCGCTATATTTGGCACAGTTTGTGTTATAATATGGTAAATGTATAAGTTTTGGCAAATGAGGGGGTGTTCATAGTGGGTTTAACTGAACCTCAAGTAATTACGATCGCTGAATATAATAAACTCCGAGAGAATACCGAGAGTTATTTAGAATATATCGATGGCATAGTGTATATGGTACCATCTCCTTCGACGAAGCATCAAAGAATTTCCAGTAGATTACATGCAAAGTTATTCAATTTCCTTGAAGGAAAAGAATGCGAAGTCTTCCCAGCCCCCTTTGACATTGAGCTTAGGACAGCTGATGATGACCAAGGAGATCAGACTGAAAAGGCCAAGGTGGTCATTCCGGATTTATCGGTTATTTGTGATAAAACGAAACTAGGCGAAAATAAATATGTCGGTTCACCAGAACTGATTATTGAAATTTTATCTCCTTCAAATCAAGCTCATGATCTCGTTAAGAAACTTAATTTATATATGCAATATAGGGTTAATGAATATTGGATAGTTAATCCTTTTTTGAATACTGTACAGATCTATGGTTTGAATGAAGAAGGGCAATATCAGCAGGTAGAGGTATTGAAGGAAACAGGAGTAGCCCATTCAGATATTTTGAAAGGGTTTAGTATGGATCTTGAAGACTTATTTAAGTGAAGAGCAAAGGCATTATGAACGCAAGCACCCTCTGCCGGTTGGGAAGAGGATGCTTGATTCATTTAGGCAGGGGTAATATTCCAATAATACTTAAAAGATGCCGTCCCTCTGATCATAAGTATTAAACCGTTACGCATTCGTATGATACTGTCCTTTTTCAATTATCTGACTTATAATGATAGTAGTAACGATTAAAAGCAATCCAGAGCGATAGTAGGCTCTGGATTTTTATTTTATTGCCGTAAGCATGAAATAGAGGATAGTGGTGGAAATAGTAGGCGTTGAGAACCATGAATGGAGGAAGAGGATGAATTTTTGGCAACGCTTTAATCTGGACGCCGGCGAGGCTGACATCTCAGCTGTTTACCAAGGACATACAGACTGCTGTGGGCAGCGATTTTCCCAGCAGCAAAATCGAATCCCCGGTGGCAGCCAAAGAATCCTTTTTCGCCGTTTATGGAGGTTTATTCTTCTTGGGCATTTTTCGGGGGGACGTCTGTATAAACGGTTGAAGAAATATAACCTCAAAAATTACAATTTCAAGTTCAATAAACAAAGGCATCAGGACAGCAAATCGTGATGTCTTTGTTTTTATATACAGATCAAAAACGAAGTGAGTTTCAGGTGTCGAATGTAAAATACCCGACTTGCTCAAATAAGACCATTTGTATGATCGTTGTTTTTAAACATAACATGGGGAATAAATCCAGCATATTGGCAAAACCTATCAGTGATTTCACGAAGTACTTGACCAGGATTTACAATTTAAGAAAATTGTTTTAATAGAAACCAGATACAATAGGTTAATGATATTATCTTTATCGCACCCTGTATTGTTGCAGAGAAATACAATATTTCATGCATAACTGTGTAACAGAAAGGAAGAAGAAAGTGGGTAAATTAACCAAAATGGCTGTCAGGAATTCCTTTGCGGTAATTCTCATCATCATTTTGTTGTTGGGTGGCGGTATTTACTCCGCGAAAAACATGCAAATGGAAACAATGCCTAATATCAGTATTCCAATGATTACGATTTCCACATTGTATCCTGGTGGAACGCCGGAAGAGGTGGACAGCGATATTTCTTTGCCCTTACAAAAAGCGCTTTCCGGTATTCAAGGGGTTACCGACATCAAAACTATTTCCAACCAGAATATCTCCTTCGTGGTAATGGAATTTGATTATTCAGCTAATCTGGATGATGCTGAGAAACAAGTACAGGACGCGGTCAACAAATTCACTCTGCCATCCGGTGCCGAACAACCGGATGTGAACCGGGTTAGCTTTGGCAGTTTTCCGGCCATGACGTATACGGTGCAAAGCAGCATGAGTTCAGATCAGCTAAACCAGTTTATTAATGTCAAGCTTCAGCCTAAAGTTAGTGGCGTAAGTGGTGTCTCTAACGTTGCCATTGAAGGCAGCAGCGTCAAACAAATAAGTATCCGGGTCAACAACGACGAGCTGAGCAACAATAATCTCACCCTGCAAGATGTGCAAAAGGCTTTGACGGCCAACAATGTGACCATTCCAGCAGGTCAGTTCAACCAGGGTCAACAAACCCTTACTGTAAGCATTGACAACAAGCTGCAGAGCATCAGCGATTTGCAGGCAATTCCTCTAATTGTGTTACCTAATGCCACCCAAAGCATCGGCGATGCTATGAACCAGATTACCCAAGGTATGCAAAATCTGGCTGGAAGCGTTGGTCAGATAAGTGGAGCGGTAGGGGATTTGGGTAAGTCCGTAGGAGGAATGGGACAAGATCTAGGCCAGTTAGGTAGTTTGGTAGGCGGCAATGTCCAGGCAATGGCCATGCTAAATGTTATTCAAAAAGCCGAGGCGGCAATCATCAGCCAACAGCAGGTGTTAGCCAATCCTGGGTCCACGCCAGTTGCTAAAAAGCAAGCCCAGGCAGCTATCCAAAAGGCCCAGGCGACTTTGCAGGGGGCCCAAAGCGAGTTAGATACACTGCTGGCAGATCAGGCGGCAAAGGGCAAAGCTTTAGCCGGCACGAAGCCTCAGGTTCAGGCACCTGTTGGTGAAGCGAAAAAGCCAGGACCTATGTCAGCTGTCAAAGCACCATCAACTGTCTCCCCGAGCATCAAAGTTGTATTTTTAAAGGATGTGGCCACTGTTAGCGAAAGCAATGCCCCTGTCGACCTGTATACCCGCAGCAGCGGCAAGCCTGGGGTTGTGTTAAACATATATAAAACCGATAATGCCAATACTGTAATACTCTCGCAAAATGTATCCAGTGCTTTGGCCGACTTGGCTCAGTCTAATTCCCAAGTAACCTTTACCAAAATCAATGATTCAGCGGATGCGGTCAAAACCTCAGTGAACGGCATGCTGAGGGAAGGGCTATTAGGAGCGTTATTTGCCATTATAGTAATTGCGTTGTTCCTGCGGGACGTCAGGGCTACAGTAATTGCGGTAATTTCAATTCCTTTGTCGATTCTCATTACACTCATTTTTTTGCCTCGCTTTGCCTTTACCTTAAATACGATGACATTAGGGGGCATCGCCGTAGCCATTGGGCGAATCGTGGATGATTCCATCGTGGTGATTGAAAATATCTACCGGCATAAGCAGCAGGGCCTTGCCCCGGGCCGGGAAATGGTAGAAAACGCTGCCGGGGAGGTAGCAAGGGCTATTACTTCTTCGACTATCACAACGGTAGCGGTATTTCTGCCCTTAGGTATGGTTACCGGGATAGTAGGCAAGTTGTTTGTACCCTTTGCCTATACTATTGTGATCTCGATTTTAGCTTCTCTCCTGGTTGCGCTCACCGTAGTTCCAGCGTTGGCTCGGCTCATGATTTTACGCCGGCCGGTTAAGCATCAAGCTAAAGCCAGCAAGTTTACATCAGGCTATGGCAACATTCTAAAGTCAGCGTTAAACCATAAATTCATCGTCCTGCTGGGAGCCGTGATAATCTTATTGGGATCCTTTGTGCTGCTTAAACAGGTGGGGATTCAGTTTTTGCCTTCCGATACGACCAGCGTACTGCAAGGTAGTCTGACCATGCCGCCGGGAACCTCCTTGAGCCAAACCAATGCTAAAGCCGAACAGTTTGAACAATATCTGGACAGCAACCCTAATGTCAAAACTGTCGTATCGGTTATTGGTAACAATACTGCCACTAATAAAACTCCTGGTGCCATGCAGCAGGATAATCAAGGCAGCTTTACCATTGTGCTCAAAGATGGTATTAATAAGGATCCGGCAGCTCAAGCTATTATCGCCAAGGCTAAGCAGTTGCAGACCGGCGGGGAGGCTTTGGTCGTTAAAACCCAAAGCAGTACCGGGCAAAAGGATAATTTTGAATTAACAGTAAATGGCAATAACATGGATGATATCACCAAAGCCACCAGTATAATTATGCAGACCTTGGCTAAGGACCAAAGTCTCGAAAACCTGGCGAATAATTTAGCTCAGAAGAAACCGGAAATTTCAATAAAGATTGACGCCGGCAAAGCAGCCCAAAATGGCCTTACCCCAATAGCGGCAGCCGGGTTGATGCGCAATATCTTAAGTAACAATTATGTTATGACCCTAACACAAGGCACCCAGAACACAGATGTGATGTTAGGTTTTGCCGGCAACGACATCAATAGCGTATCTGCTTTAGAGAATATTCAGGTGAATGGTGCTAACGGCCCTGTGCAGCTCAAGGACATTTCAACTATTCAACAGGTCAATGGAGCGGTGAGTATCTCTGAGTTGGATGGCAATCAGTACGCTGATATTACAGCGGATATCAATGGCAACGATACCCAGAAGGTAGCCAATGACGCCCTGAAATTAGTAGATGGAATCAAAGAGCAATTGCCAAAAGGGGTAACGTACTCCCTGACAGGGACCACCAGCGACATCGCCAGTGGCTTTGGACAAATGGGACTGGCGATGTTGGCAGCAGTATTACTGGTCTATATTGTGATGGTAATGGCCTTTGGTGAAGGGCTAACCCCTCTAGCAATATTGTTCTCACTGCCCTTCGCTGCAACAGGTGCCTTGATTGCCTTGTACCTTACCGCTCAACCCCTGACTATGTCAGGACTAATCGGAATGTTGATGCTAATTGGTATCGTTGTGACCAATGCCATCGTGCTGTTAGACCGGGTGAAGAGCAACCGCAAACAAGGCATGGCACTTCAGGAAGCACTGATTGAGGCCGGTTCGGTGCGGCTGCGGCCAATTGTCATGACCGCCTTGGCTACGATTATGGCTACACTGCCTCTGGCCTTAGGGTTTTCTGAGGGTACTATCATGTCTCAGGGTATGGGTATTGTGGTGATTGGCGGCTTAACTCTGTCGACAATTCTGACCCTGGTCATTGTGCCGATTATATTCAGTTTATTGGAAACAGCTAAAGAAAAGCTATTTCCACAGCCCCATTGAATAGAGCAGATACCGCGATGATAATGACAGGAACAATATAGATATATACACTCGTTTTTACAGTTCCTAGAATACTAACAGACCAATTCTAACTGACCAAGCACACTGCGGAAGCCCCTAAACCTAAAAGACGCACACAAGGTCGCCATTAAGTCGACTTTGGTGTGTTACTTTTTTTATTAATCTTATAACCGTCTGAGCTGCTTTTTTCATTAGCTTTTCTTATGATGTCGGAATAAAATGTATAAAAATTTATATAAAATCAACCAACTTATAGTAATAGCTCTTGATTTTATATAAATTTTTATATAAAATATACTAAATTAACATAAAAGGAGTGAGAGAAATGAGGTACACACAATTAGATACTCCCACACTTCTTATTGACCGTGAGATTTTGGTAGAGAATCTGAAATATATGCAATCCTATGCCGATATTAACAGCGTTGCTTTGCGGCCGCATACCAAAACACATAAAATGCCATTTGTTGCCAATATGCAGATAGAAACTGGCGCATCTGGCATCACTGTGGCTAAGGTTGGCGAAGCGGAAGTAATGGCGGCTAACGGCATAAAGGATATTTTTATTGCCAATGAAATTGTGGGCTGCTCTAAACTGGAGCGAATACGCAAATTGGCGGAAACAGTGGAAATTTCTTTTGGTGTGGATACTCCTTGCCAGGTGGAAGCTGTGGAAGAGGTTTTCGCCTCGGCTGTCAATCCCGCTGAGATACTTATTGAGATTGAAGTAGGAGAAAACCGTTCTGGAATCATTGAAGAAGCAGATTTTATTGTTTTGCTTGATACAATCAAGGCGTGTCCCCATGTTCATTTCAAGGGCATTTTTTCTCATGATGGGAATAGCTATAGCGCTGACAATCTGGAAGAGTGTCGGCAAATCTCCCTTGCAGCGCAGCGGCGAACACTTCATTTTGCACAGCTAGCCAGAGAAAATGGGTTAAGTCCTGCAATAGTCAGTATAGGCTCTACTCCTTCTCAAATGAATCACTTTGAAATACTTGAAGGTGTTACAGAGATTCGTCCGGGGACATATGCGTTGATGGATGCTTCTCAGGGAAATGCTTTCGGTACCTTAAACCGCTGTGCCGCTACTGTTTTGGCTTCAGTCATCAGCCGGCCTACGTCAGAACGGGTGATTCTGGATGTTGGTGCAAAGGGCATCACGATGCAGGAGCGTAACGAAGGAATCTGTGCTGTACCTGGTAAGGGCATCATTAAGGAGTACCCCGATGTCCATATCGCAAACGTCTACGATGAACACGCTATCATATATAATAAAGATTTTCGAGACCAAATTCGTGTCGGCGACAAAGTACGGATTATTCCTGTCCATATCTGCCCGGTTTGCAATCTATACGATTATGCGGTACTAATTTCAGGAGATGAAGCAGTAGAGGAAATTCCGATTCTCTGTCGGGGGAAGCTGCAGTAATAAATATAAGTAAAAATTTAAGTAAATGTTATGGGAGAAATAAAAATGCATCCAATCTTAAAATCATATATTTCAGTTGCTGATATGATTACGCAGACATTCGGGAGAAACTGTGAAGTGGCTATCCATGATTTGACACAACCGGAAAGGTCAGTGGTATATGTTTCAAACGGTACTGTAACTGGAAGAAAAGTAGGTCAGTCATTTGACTATCTCATTTCACAAGTTTTGCTAAGTAAAAAATTCAAAGATGATTACACAGCAAATTATGTATTTGAAGCTGCGAATGGCAAGAAGATCAAGTCGTCATCTTCTCTAATCCGTAATTCAGAAGGTGATGTTGTAGGAATGCTGTGCATCAACTACGACTTGACACTATCTTATCTGATAAAGGAAGAAGTTATCGGTTTTCTACCAGAATCTAACCAGGATAAAATGACTGCTGACGATGATATTCCTAATCAGGATGTGATGACTATCATAGATGACCTAATTGACAATATCATAGGGAATAGAGATGTGGGCAGCCTAAAAAGAAAAGATAATATAGATATTATACGTTTCATGGATGTAAAGGGAGTATTCCTAGTAAAGGGTGCTATTGATAAAGTTGCTGAAAGCTTGAACTTATCTAAAGTTACGATTTACAGTTATTTAGATGAAGTTAGAGGTAAGAGATAAAATTACTATTTTTGATACGACAGGCAGGTAATTCAGGATGCAGCTGCAGCTTAAGTATTTAGCTTTTTTGCGTCCCAATAAAACACTTGGATAAATTTTTTCGAATTGATTCGGGCATGGGATTGACCACTATCTTGTCCATTCTTTAGCTCAAGCATCTTTTTTCGGATTTGGTCGAAATCAAAATACTTTGAAGCATATTCTTCAAATTTGGGATTAGAGTAATCTGTAAGTCCCAAGGAGGCAATATGAACTAAGGCATGGTAGATCGATCTGCGGACTCTTTGTTCAGTGGCCTTTATTTCCTTTTGAAGAGTTACAGGATCATTTTTCAGACCGAGCTTTTGTTTTCCTGCATTCGAGAAAATTTCCTTGAGAGATGGGAAAGTGTATTCGTTTCCCGCAATTTTTTCATGTTCATACAAATATTTAAGTATGGATAAAAGGTCCTGTCCACCGCTTTCCCCGCCAATTCCCAATTCTGATAAAAGGAAACGTCCAGAATCGTTAATAGACTTGACCTGATAAGGGCTATAAAGCGGGTTTGCGAAATTATCATTAAGATTACTAAGAGTTTTCTTAATATGTTGGATAGATTGATCGACCAGTATACGTTCGCTCACTTTCTTTAAAACACTCATAACTTCGTTCCGATTCAGAGGTTTAGTAATATAATACTCAATTCCGCAGGTATAGGCTTCCCCAATCATCTCTTTGAAATCGCATTGGGAAATCATAATAATTTTGCCCTTAAATACCTCTTGAAGACTTCTTGCAGTTTGAATTCCATCCAGGTGAGGCATTAGAAGATCTAGAATTAAGATGTCAACCTTTTTCGTCTCAAGAAGTTTTGCATTGATTTCCGAACCGTCACGAGCTTCCCCTACGATCTCATTTGCTAAGTCTTCTTCAATAATTTCTGTTAGCATGGCGCGAAAAGCGATATCGTCATCCACAATAAAATAGCGCATTTTCTTTATCCTCTTTCCATTAAGGCTTTGATGGGTACGCGCACAAGGAAACAGGTTGAATGTAATGAAGGCTCATTTAATAATTGAATTGTTCCCCCAAGGCTTTCAGTAATATCTTTAATATACGATAAGCCAATACCCGTGGAAGGTCGTCCGGAAATATCAAACTTTGTTGTAAACCCATACTCAAAAATGGCGCTCTGGATTTTTGCGGGGATACCGGGGCCATTGTCACAAACTTTAAATTCAACATCGTCTTGGCAGCGGGTAATGAATATTAACACTCTTCCAGCATCCATTATAGCTTCCACCGCATTACTTACCAAATTATTAAGAATAGAAAAAACAGTATAGGTATAATAACTCGGGTGCTCGCCTTGAATGCAAATTTTAAAATCTAAGTTTTTCCCTATTAACTGTGCATATTTTTGATTAGTTTCTTGAATTATAGTGCCTAGATCATTAACATTTATATAATCGGTAAAATTTTTATCGGAAATGATTTTGGATAACCCAGCATAAATACGTTGGTTATCCTTTTTGATTTCGTGAATTTCGCCCGCAAGTTTTAGGGCAGTTTGAGCGAATGCCTGATTTTGAGGGATTTGCGTATCGGTGAGATGACGATATAGAGTATAACAGGCTCGGGTAGCCTCTTCTGAGTTTTTAATCGATTTCTTAAGTTGAATTGTTTCGACAAATAAGTTTGAAATTTCAACAAGCATGTCATCAATACGTTGCTGTTGTTGCTCTTCTAATAATTGGGCTTCCCGTATTGCAAAGATACTATAAAATCCGAGCACTAAAAAGCTCCGAATAATCGCGATGGGTGCAAGTGTAACCAAGAGTCCATCAGGAATGCTCATTCCTATTAAAAAATGCCTAACTAAAATTTGCGCAAGGCTTGCCAAAATCTCAGCACAAGCAGCTAATATTCCAATGAGGAGCGGCTTATCTGAAAAACGCTTAATTCGAAAAAGAAAAAAAAACGCGCCATATGTTAAATAGTAGAATAACGCATCAATATTAGAAATTAGTGCATAGTTCAAACTTCCTATCTTGGAAGTAGTAATTCCAAGTAATAAACGGAAGCAAGATACAGAGATGCCGACTAATAATCCCGCAACAAGCGGGTTTATTTTTTTCTTTAATAACAAAAAAAAGAAAAACGTCGGTGTTCCTAAGCTAACTCGGAAGCTATCGTCAAAGGGATATATTCGATACTGACCAGCAATAGGAACAATTAGCATCATAAAAGCCAAGGTCGGAAATCGCTTCTGCAAATTAAGCTTAGGCATCTTGAATCCTTTCAATTCAAAAAATTTACATTTTATATTAATTATTAGTGCAATCACTCCTGATGTCAAGATATATTTCTACAAAATAAGCTAAAGTTCCTCAAAATTCCTTAAAATTCATATTAATGCATATAATTTTGCCCCCCGTTTACAATTTCAGGTTTTCAAGTGGCAAGGGCTTTTTCTAAAAAAATTGACTTGTTCAGTGTAACTTTTTGTAGTTTTTTGTATTTTGCCATAGATTAAAACTTATGATTATTCTGATAAATAAAAATAAAGAGTATTAATGCGAATTAATGGAAAGAAAGGGCGTCTAGGTGATCGGAAAGGAGACAGATGCCAAAGACTTTTTAATTCAAAAACGTTAAGGAAACAATGGAGGAATAGAAATGTCAATAACTGAAAAAAGAGTAGAAAAGGATTTTCTCGGCAGCAAGGAAGTACCTAGTGATGCCTATTACGGAATCCAAACTTTACGTGCGACAGAAAACTTCCCGATCACAGGCTATCGTATTCATGAAGACTTGATCAAGGCGATGGCCATTGTTAAAAAGGCAGCAGCTAAAGCCAATATGGAAGTTAAACATCTCAACCCACGTCTGGGTGAAGTTATTTGTAGTGCCGCGGACGAGATCATCCAAGGTCAATGGCATGAGCAATTTATTGTTGATCCGGTCCAAGGTGGCGCAGGTACTTCAATCAATATGAACACGAATGAAGTCATCGCCAATCGCGCTATCGAAATTCTCGGCGAGAACAAAGGAAACTATTCAGTTATTAGTCCGAACACGCATGTTAATATGGCTCAATCGACGAATGATTCCTTTCCAACAGCAGTGCACATTGCTATCCTCACTGGACTTGAGAGGCTCATAAATACGATGGAAGAAGTTTATGGCACGTTTGTGAATAAAGCGAAAGAATTTGAAAGTGTTATCAAAATGGGACGCACGCACTTACAAGATGCTGTTCCTATTCGATTGGGTCAAGAGTTCGAAGCGTATAGTCGAGTCTTTAAAAGGGATATTGACCGCATCAAGGCTACACGTAACCATCTTTATGAAGTTAATATGGGAGCAACTGCCGTTGGTACGGGACTAAATGCCGATGAGAAATACATCAAAATAGTAGTTCAACTTTTAGCGAATCTAAGTGGATTTCCCTTGGTTAATGCTGAGAATCTCGTTGATGCAACCCAAAACACGGATGAATACACTGAAGTTTCTGCTGCCTTGAAGGTTTGCATGATTAATCTCTCAAAGATTTGCAACGATATTCGTCTCATGGCTTCCGGTCCACGTGCTGGATTGAGTGAGCTCAATCTACCTGCTCGTCAGCCCGGTTCATCCATCATGCCCGGGAAAGTCAATCCGGTTATGTTTGAGGTTGTTAATCAAGTTGCTTTTCAGGTAATCGGAAATGATCAAACGATCTGTTTTGCATCGGAGGCTGGTCAATTTGAATTAAATGTCATGGAGCCAGTGTTGGTCTTTAATTTGCTGCAGTCTCTGACCATTATGAACCAAGCCTTAAATGTCTTTAAAAAATATGGATTAGCAGGAATCACAGTCAATGTCGATCGTTGTAGAGATTATGTCAACAGAAGTGTCGGCGTAATAACAGCACTTAACCCGCATCTCGGCTATGAGGCAGCGGCCCGAATTGCTCGCGAAGCTATCGAAACGGGTAAGCCAGTACGAGAACTTTGTTTGGAACAGGGAGTTCTGTCCAAAGAAGAATTGGACATTATTCTTAATCCCTACGAAATGACGCATCCGGGTATCGCTGGCGCAGAACTATTAAATAAAGATGGCTCAAAAACGGCCTAAATCAGTTGCCGAACCGTTTGAGCGATCTTCAGGAAGGAGAGACACAAAACCCGTTAAAGGGTAAGAAGAAATGAAGATAATTAATGTGAATGAAATTATAGAAGCTGTAGAAAAAATGTGTATTGAAGCTAACTATGACCTTGGAAATGATGTAATGCTCAGTTTTCAGCGGGCCTTAAAATCGGAAACATCTCCCTCAGGACGGGAAGTCCTTGAGCGTCTAATCGAAAATGCTTCGATTGCTCATGAAGAGCGGGTGCCAATGTGTCAAGATACAGGAATGACCATCATTTTTGTTGAAGTTGGCCAGGATTTGCATAT
Source organism: Desulfosporosinus acididurans (assembly GCF_001029285.1). Classification (GTDB taxonomy): domain Bacteria; phylum Bacillota; class Desulfitobacteriia; order Desulfitobacteriales; family Desulfitobacteriaceae; genus Desulfosporosinus; species Desulfosporosinus acididurans. The sequence continues at coordinate 89,313 of NZ_LDZY01000011.1, read as the reverse complement.
TGAGGGCGGAATGCTTACAGATGCACTGAATGAAGGGGTACGTCGTGGCTATAAAAAGGGGTATCTCCGTAAATCGGTGGTCAATGATCCATTTGAACGGGTAAACACCGAGGATAATACTCCCGCTATTATTCATTATGATTTTGTATCTGGGGATGAGCTTCATATTACGGTTGCTCCAAAAGGTGCGGGTAGTGAAAACATGGGGGCTTTAAAAATGTGTAAGCCTTCCGATGGATTAGAAGGGGTCATGCAATTCGTCGTGGATACTGTGGAAAGGGCAGGGGGGAATCCTTGTCCACCGATTATAGTGGGCGTCGGTGTGGGTGGCATAATGGAAAAAGCGAGTTATTTAGCGAAAAAAGCACTTCTCCGCGAAGTAGGCGTTCATAATAAGGAAGAGCGCTTAGCGAAAATCGAAGAGAAATTATTGGAGCGAATCAACAAACTGGGGATTGGGCCTCAAGGCTATGGGGGAACAAACACGGCATTAGCGGTTAACTTGGAAGTTTACCCGACTCATATTGCTATGTTGCCGGTCGCCGTCAATATCAACTGTCATGCAGCCCGCCATAAGGAGATAATACTGAAGGGGAGGGAATATTAATGACGGAGGTCGTTCGTATTGAAACCCCACTGACCCATGAAAAAGCAGCTCAGCTTAAATCCGGCGATAATGTTCTACTAAGCGGTGTCATCTATACCGGACGGGATGCCGCTCATAAAAAAATGGTGGAAGCATTGGCTCGTGGGGAAGAACTTCCATTTAACGTAAAAGACCAGATTATCTTTTTCGTTGGGCCTACTCCGCCGAAACCGGGTCAAGTGATCGGTTCGGCGGGACCCACAACAAGTTATCGGATGGATGCGTATTCCCCAACGTTAATTGAACGGGGCTTGACAGGAATGATCGGTAAAGGCTTGCGTTCTGCAGAAGTCGTTGATGCCATGAAAAGATATGGTGCGGTATATTTCGGCGCAATTGGTGGTTTAGGTGCTCTTTTAGCGAAACGAATTGTTGCTGCGGAAGTTATTGCTTATCCGGAACTTGGTCCGGAAGCTGTGCGGCGCCTTGAAGTCAAGGATTTTCCGATAATGGTCATTATCGATCAAGAGGGGAACAACCTCTATGAGATAGGAAAGGCGAAGTATCGTACTATCTAAAAAGATTATTTTTGGTAATATTTATCTATTTGTACATCGATTCACGCCAATTTGGTCGAATGGGACAGGCTCTTTTCATGAAACTGCATAACTCCTGTTAATGATAGACGGATAGAGTAGACGACTTAACTATTTTCTAGAGGAGGACGGATTAAATTGAACAAAAAACTTGCAATTTATATCTTCAGTGGGCTTATTTTAGGCGCCATTGTGGGACTTATGTTTCCTTCGTTCGGTGTGGCGATTCAGCCGGTTGGGAAAATGTTCATAAACCTGATCGAAATGGTTATCATTCCGCTGGTTTTTTCAGCATTAGTTGTCGGAGCATCCGGAATCGCGGATATGAAAAAAATGGGTCGTATTGGACTAAAAAGCATTATTTGGTTTGAGTTTATTACCACCATCATTCTTGTCTTAGGACTTGTCCTTGCGAACGTTCTCCATCCCGGGCTGGGTGTTCACATCCAACAAGCAAACGTGGGAGATTACAGTGCTGCGAAAGGTCAAAAAATTGATATCATCTCTATGATTGTCAACATTCCTCCGTCCAATCTGGTTAAGGCGATGTATAACGGCTCTATGCTGTCCATTGTGTTCTTTGCCACCATACTTGGGCTGGCTATTGCATCCGTAACAGGAGAAGCCGGCAAAGTAGCCATCCGCTTTTTTGAAGGTATTTCTCAAGCGACGTTCACAATCATTCGTTGGGTCATGCAAGTGGCGCCGATCGGTGTTTTTGCTCTTTCTGCTTATGCAGCTGGAAACTATGGTATCAAAGTGTTCCTGCCACTGGCAAAGGCAATTGGTGTAATGTACTTGGGACTTGCAATTGTTCTCTGTGTTCTGTTCCCGCTTGTCAGTAAATTTATCCTGCATGTACCGTTCTTCAAGTTGTTCCGGGGAATCCTCGATCTCTTTATCATTGCATTCTCTACCGCAAGCTCTGAAGCGGTTATGCCGCAGTTGATTGAATTTGTGGAAGAGATTGGCGTACCAAAATCGATTTCGTCCTTCGTTATTCCGCTTGGACTTTCCTGGAACGACGACGGAACTAGCCTGTATTTATCGGTTGCGGCTATGTTTGTCGCGCAGTTAGGTGGACTCCATCTTTCCATCAGTCAGGAAGCCGTGATGATTTTGATGCTGGTTGTTACGTCGAAAGGGATGGCTGGTGTTCCGATGGCTGGATTCGTAGTGCTGCTTACAACTGCAACCGCAGTCGGTTTGCCAATGCAGGGGATTGCATTATTAGCCGCTGTTGACCGCGTTCTCGACATGGCTCGCACCGCTGTTAATGTTATTGGCCACCCGGTGGCTGCCATCGCTGTTGCGAAGTGGGAGAAAGAGTTTGATGAAAGTAAGCTGCAGCAATTTTTGAAAAACGGCAAGCGTAGTCAGGGTATATCCGATAGTGCTGATGCAGCCAGATAATGTCTGTGGATTGATAGCGTAAATGTCCGTAATTCGACAGAGAGACTGACCGAGATGCCTGAATCCGTCAGTCTCTCTGTCACATTGTAGGCTCGAAAAATAAAGAAGTACCTGGAGCTTGCTGCTCATCGACGTATCAGAGATTAACGCATTCTTATGATAATTAACGAACAGACATCTATAACCGGCAATCGGAGGTGCCATTGCGGTTTCAGCTGGTGCCAAAGCGATCTCCATTCGGAACGAGCACCGAATGGTTCGGTGCTCTTAATTATTAGGTAAATATAAATTGCAGCCGGTTCATGCATATCTGCCGGATAATAACCTGACTGATTCATTAAAAAGAATGGCAGTTTTACCTCAAGTTTAAACTATTCCTAATCGGCAGAAAATGGTATAATCAGATAGATATATAAGGAGCGTGTATAATATGCTATTGCCACGACAAGGGCGAAATTATTCATACGCTGATTACTTGACTTGGAACGGGGAGGAAAGATGGGAGGTTCTTGACGGCATAGCTTATATGCAATCTGCACCTTCAAGAATTCATCAAGAAATTTCCGGCGAACTGTACAGACAGTTTGCAAACTATCTGCAAGGTAAGAATTGTAGAGTTTATCATGCCCCGTTCTGCGTGAGACTTGATGTTGAAGATAATGATAATGATGTTAAAAATGTCGTTGAACCGGATATTACCATTATCTGTGATAGCTCTAAGCTTGACGAAAGAGGTTGTAAAGGAACTCCTGACTTAATAATAGAAATATTATCTCCGTCAACCGGTAAAAACGACAAAGTATTTAAATTTAACAAGTATGAAAAAGCAGGTGTTAAAGAATACTGGGTAGTAGAACCTGACCAGAAGATTGTAAGCATATTTTTATTGCAATCAAACGCCAGATATGGAAGACCAGAAATGTATACGGACGAAGATAAAGCTAGAATATCAATTTTTCCGGACCTCGAAATTGATTTGAATTTGGTGTTTTCTCAACAACAGTGAGATCCTTCTCTTTCTCAGGCTTGTACCAAGAATCTTACGCGCGTAAGATTCTTGGTACAAGCCTGTTTGTTAGATTCTCTCCCTTGCTCAAACCCGGATTTCCGAGTTTTCGGGCGAGTTTTAAGCTGCGTTTAGAATTACGTTGGACAGAGGTTGTAGAGATATTTGACGAGGACTAATACTGCTGCGGCTCTCAGGTAAGATACTTCCTGAGGGTAAGAGTGCAAAAATAAGCCCTAAAAATTGCGGGCCATCATTGGAAGGAGAAAGGATTAAAACGGCTTTGCGGGAAATTAAGAACGATGAAAAGCAATTCGGAGCGATAGTAGGCTCCGGATTTTTATTTATTCATTTACCAAACAGGATGAGTCTGCAGCCAACTTCTACCACAGCTACTTGTCAGGCAAAGGTCTGAACGGGTCGGCGGACAGCTTGATGCGGAGCTTGGCAGCCAACACCAGTGCCCAGGTGCAAGTAATCTCTCCTGAAAGAGCGATTCTGGCCGATTCTATGATGATGATCCGCCAGCCGGTGGATAGCCCGGATGTCAATGAAGCCTTGGCAGGCAGATCGGGTCGGTGGCAGGGTGTTACCCGCCAAGGGGAGACCATCTTGGCGGTAGCTTTCCCCCTGCAGGACTTAGACGGGCGCAAAGGAGCCCTGAGGATGGTCACCTCCTTGACCGGCGTGCATCAGGCGGTCAGCCGGCTGACCTGGCTGCTCTTCGGCCTCGGGCTGCTGGTGACAGGTCTGGCCGCGGCGACAGGTTTATGGCTGGCCTCCAGCATTACCGGACCGGTATTGGAGATCACCCAGGTGGCTGGTGAAATGAGCCAAGGCATGTTCAATAGTAGAGCGCCGGTAAAATCAGGTTATGAACTCGGTAATTTGGCGGAGACCTTGAATTTCTTGGCGGCGGAGATTCTGCACCAGGAGCGACTCAAGAGTGAGTTTATCGCTTCCGTATCCCATGATCTGAAGACCCCGCTGACTTCGATCAAAGGCTGGGCACTCACCTTGCTGCACGGAGATGACCATAACCAAGACGAGTTGCGTGAGGGGCTGCAAATCATCAGCGGGGAAAGCGATCGGCTGGCGCTGCTGGTGGATGATCTGCTCGACTTTTCCCGGCTGGAGTCAGGAAGGGCCACTCTTTGCCTGGAGGAGGTTGATTTGGCTGCGTTGCTTCAGCACTGTGTCAAGCAGTTGCAGCCTCGTGCGGGGAAGGGAACTGACGGTTACCATCCGGGATACCGGCTGCGGCAACGTTGCAGAGTGCTCCGGGATTTGCAGCAACAGATCATCTTCAGCCTGGAAGGGCTTCCTGAAGCTAAAGGATTATTGGAAGAGGAGTATCAGGAGCTCATCGCCGTCCTCTACCGAGATAAGATCAGGCTGGTTTCCCAGGCCGATAATGAGCGAAGCGATTTGGTGGATTATTATACGCTGTGGGCCCATCAGATCAAAACACCTATCGCCGCCATGGGCCTCCTTCTCCAGTCCCTCCCCTCAGGGGATGACGGGAGTACTGCTCAGAGTATGGAACAGAACAGGGAGCTGACCATGGAGTTGTTCAAAATTGAACAGTATGTGGAAATGGTGCTCCAATACCTGCGGTTGGAGAGCCCTTCTTCCGATTTTGTGCTGAAACGCTATGCTCTGGACGATATCGTCCGGCAGGCGGTGCGCAAATATGCCAAGATGTTTATCCGCAAGAAGATCAGCCTGGATTTTTCCGAACTGAACTGTGACGTGCTGACGGATGAAAAATGGCTGGTGTTTGTCATTGAGCAGATCTTGTCCAATGCTTTGAAGTACACCCCGGAAGGAAAGATCTCCATTTATATGGAAAGAGCCGGTGCCAAAACCCTGGTAATCGCCGATACAGGGATAGGTATTGCCGGAGAAGATCTGCCCCGCGTCTTTGAAAAAGGCTTTACCGGTTATAACGGCCGAAGGGATAAAAAGTCCACAGGGATCGGCCTCTACCTGTGCAAGAGGATTCTCACCAAGCTGTCCCATACCATTGTGATCGAAGGGGAGCCGGGCAAGGGCACGAAAGTAAAAATCGGCTTGGATACGGTGGATACAGTGATGGAGTGAAATTATGATCTACCTTACCAGAGGGTAAGCTTAAACTGGAAAATGTAAGCCAAAGTTATGGCAGGGCATTTTCCTGTTTTGTTATACTGAACCTACTCAGCAAAGGAGGTTCTTCTTGATGACTATTTTAGAGGTGAATAATCTTAAAAAAGTCTATACTACCCGCTTTGGCGGCAGTCATGTTCAGGCCTTAGCTAATGTGTCCTTCTCCGTGGAGCAGGGTGAATATGCAGCGATTATGGGTGAATCGGGGTCAGGGAAAACGACCCTGCTCAATATTCTGGCCGCTCTGGACAAACCCATAAGTGGTGAGGTTCTGCTCAAGGGAAAAAGGCTCAGTACCATTAAAGAAAAGGAGATTTCCGCTTTCCGCCGGGAAAATCTCGGCTTTGTATTTCAGGATTTTAATCTGCTGGATACCTTCTCCTTGCAGGATAATATTTTCCTGCCCCTGGTGCTCTCCGGCAAGTCTTATGAGGAGATGACCCGGCGTTTGGAGCCCATTGCCTGCAAGCTGGGGATCGGCGATATCCTGGCCAAATATCCTTATGAAGTGTCGGGAGGGCAGAAGCAGCGCTGTGCCGTAGCTCGCGCCCTGATTACCAAACCCCAGCTGATTCTGGCGGACGAACCCACCGGCTCTCTGGACTCTCAGGCCGCTGAGGGTTTGCTCCGCCTGTTTAATGAAATTAATCAGGAGGGGCAGACCCTGTTAATGGTGACCCACAGCGTGAAAGCGGCCAGTCATGCCCAACGGGTACTGTTTATTAAGGATGGGGAGGTCTTCCACCAGCTTTATAAAGCCGGCATGTCGGATGAAGTTATGTACCAGAAGATCTCCGATACCCTGACCACCATGGCCACAGGTGGTGGGCGCCATGAGTAGATTCTTTTATGCCAAGCTGGCCGCCACCAATCTGAAAAAGAATGCTCAAACCTACCTGCCCTACATCCTGACCTGCATAGGCACGGTGATGATGTATTACATTATGGTTTTTCTGGCTGAGAACAAGGGCTTGGGAAAAATGTCCGGCGGTTTTCAGGTGCAAGCCATTCTTAATCTGGGCTCCTATGTGATTGCTATTTTCGCAGTGATTTTTCTCTTCTATACCCACAGTTTTCTGATTAAACGGCGCAAAAAGGAATTCGGCCTCTTTAATATCCTGGGCATGGAGAAGAAGCATATCGCCAGAGTATTGGGGTTTGAAACTCTGTATGTGGCGGTGATCAGCCTGGGGGCAGGCCTGCTGGGCGGGATACTTCTCTCTAAGCTGATTTTCATGGTCCTGCTGAAAATCCTCAACTTTGAGGTACCCCTGGGCTTTAACGTCTCCGGCCCCGCTCTGGCGGCTGCCTTGGTCCTGTTCGCCGTAATTTTCCTCTTGACTCTCCTCAATACCTTGCGTCAAATCCATCTGGCTAAGCCTGTTGAACTCCTCCAGGGAGGTCAGACCGGGGAGAAGGAGCCAAAAACCAAATGGCCTTTGGTGGTGATCGGAACCTTGAGCCTGGGCGCAGGGTATTATATCTCCCTCACCACCCAGTCTCCCTTAACTGCCCTGAGCCAATTTTTCTATGCCGTCCTCCTGGTGATGGTGGGCACCTATTGTCTGTTTACCGCCGGCAGCATCGCAGTGCTTAAACTGCTGCGCCGGAACAAAAGGTATTATTATCAGACCCGGCATTTCACCGCCGTAGCGGGGATGATGTACCGAATGAAACAAAACGCCGTGGGGCTGGCCAATATCTGCATTATGGCCACTGCTGTGCTGGTGATGGTCTCTACCACTGTGTCCCTGTACGTTGGGATGGAGGACGTGCTGCGCACCCGGTACCCCCAGACTATCATGATCTCCGCTCCCATATCTACTCAACAATCTGTCGAGGGCCTGCAGAGGTCAGTTCACAAAGTATTGGCAAAGCACCGGCTGGTGGTGCAGGATAGGCTGGATTACAGGTATCTGTTCTTTCCCGGCAATCAAGAGGGCGGCACGGTGATCACAGCTAAGAGCAAAATATCCATATCCAACGCCACATCTTCGCTCAGGGAATACTATCTGATTCCCCTGGAGGATTATAACCGACTGACCCATAAAACAGTCAGCTTGGGAGATCAAGAGATTCTGATTTATTCCGGTTCCAGCAAGTATGAAAACGATACCTTGACGGTGTTAAACCGGACATTTACTGTCAAGGAAAGGCTGGACTCGTTTTTTGAAAAGAGCCTGGAGAGGTCATCCATCTCGGGCAGCTATTATATCGTGGTCAAAGATATGGATGTGATCAAAACCATGGAGGCGACTCTTGCTAAAGAAAATAGGAATGAGTCCTCAGGTTATAACTATTATCTGGGCTTTGATCTGGACGCCGGTGAGGCTGACATCTCGGCTGTTTACCAGGACATCCGCACTGCCGTGGGCAGTGATTATCCCGGCAGCAGCATTGAATCCCCGGTGGCGGCCAAGGAATCGTTTTTCGCCGTTTATGGAGGCTTATTCTTCCTGGGCATTTTCCTGGGGGCGCTGTTCATTATGGCCACGGTACTGATCATCTATTACAAGCAGGTCTCCGAAGGGTATGATGATAAAGCCCGCTTTGAAATCATGCAGAAAGTGGGTATGAGCCGTGAAGAGGTAAAAGGCTCCATCCGCAGTCAGGTCCTGACCGTATTTTTCCTGCCCTTGGTCACCGCTGGGATCCATATTGCCTTCGCTTTTCCTATCATAACTAAATTGCTGGCCGTACTGAATCTCACTAATGTGGGTTTGTTCGCCTGGTGCTTAGTAGGTACCATCTTGGTCTTTGCCCTGTTTTATGCCCTTGTCTACGGGCTGACGGCCAAAGTGTATTATCGGATCGTCAGCTGGGGGACGTCTGTATAAACGGTTGAAAGCAATGCCATGTCGCCGTTCACAAAATCGCATTAATTCTCTTTGTTATAGGAATTCAAATTGAAGATCTAGTTTAATTTGAAGAAAAAGCAATATCAAATACATGGCATTGACGAAGTTTGCCAAAGATGGATGTGATCAGGAAGCATTGTGAATACCCAGAACGCAAATGAACGCGACAACAACAATGAAAAAGCATTGATGCCCTTTGCAAGTAAATTCCCTTTAAACTATGGGCGTATCGAAAGAGGAATACACTCTTTTTTGTCGAAGAAAGGTGACGAAAGAAGGAGTGGGCATCGTGTTTCGAAGAATATTAGTACCAGTTCTTGTCATTTTTCTAATTAGCCTTTCATCTAATCCTGTTCATGCTGCTAATCTTCAGGCAAACCTTCATACCTATCAAAACCAATTCAATACTCTCAAACAGCAGGCTGAAAGCCAAACTCAACAAAAAGATGCCTCAATTAAGCAAGCTCAATCTATTCAAGCTTCCATAAATCTTTTGCAGGCTTCAGTCAATCATGACAATTCATTAATTCAGCAGCATGAACAAACTATTACAAATATTAAAAATCAAGAAGATTTACTGACTATTGAGCGTCAAAAGGATATTGAAAACTTAGGAAATTACTTGCGGACTGAGTATGAACAAGGTAATACAGGTTATTTGAACCAACTTGGTTGGTTACTTGGTTCTAAAAGTTTAGATGATCTCTTATCTAGAGTCACTTATATTAACTCATTAATTAATGCCTACAAAACATTAGGAGATCAAATTCAAACTGATGATTTAAAGCTTCAATCTGCACAACAATCTGAGCAAAATGTTACTGACGATCTGACTAAAACAGTTCAATCTAAGCAACAAACGAAGAATGACCTCGATACTGCTTTAAGTAAACAAAAGGATCTAATAACCTCTTTAACCCAAGCGGAGCAAAAAACAATTAAGGAACAAAATCAGGTTCAAACAAACATTGACGAAACGCAGCGCCTTATTGAAGCCCAAGAGAGGGAAGCTGCCTTGGCCGCTCAAGAAAAGGCAAAACAACAGCAGGCAGAACAGGAGAAGGCTGACCAATCAAGTAAAAAGCTTACTGCACCGGTTAAACCTAGCGGAACAGTAGGACAGATTTTATCGTTCGCAGAAAGCTTCTTAGGTTCACCTTATGTTTGGGGAGGGAGTACTCCCAACCCGGGATTTGACTGTTCAGGATTCGTTCAATATGTGTACGCTCATTATGGGATCAGTCTTTACAGAGTCACTTGGGATCAATATCAAGAAGGTATAAGCGTTCCAAAAACTGATCTTAAACCCGGTGATCTTGTTTTTTTTTCAACGTATGCTCCAGGCGCCTCTCATGTTGGTATTTATGTGGGGAACGAGATTATGATTGACGACTCTGATTATGGCGTGGCATATGATAGTATTGACCATCCTTATTGGGCAGCAAGGTATTTAGGAGCAAGAAGAGTAATTGCACAATAGAATTGGCGTACCTTTAAAGCCGTGCAGGCAAAAAAGGAAGATGAAGAAGCTGAGCTTGCACGAGAGAAAAAGATGCAGCAAGCAATGCTGGAAATAAAAAAGAAATTCGGCAAGAATGCCATTCTAAAGGGTATGAATCTGGAGGAAGGAGCTACCACTGTAGACCGGAACAGGCAGATTGGAGGGCACAAAGGCAGCTCAGTTTTCCCCTTTCGCCGCACTGACCGGTTATGATACATCGGAACTTCACAATGTTCTTATGTATCGTTATTGGCTGAGGATAATTAAGTTATGAAATTGAGGTGCTTTGGTGAAAACAAATCAGGCTGCCTCGGTATATGAGGCAGCCTGAACCCTGGAATAATCAGGGATAAGATTCATCATTTGTCTGGAAGATTATGCTATAATAATTGCAACAGGTTGTCGAGGGACGGTTGGCCACACCCTTTTCGAAAGGGGGTGGTAGGGATGATCTCAATGGTTGAGGCGATGTATTTAATGATTGCATTTGCTACACTCGTTGTTATGATCATGAAGAAGAAATAACCGCCCCGGTCCAGGATGGCGGTTATTTCTTATAACCTTTAATTCGGGCCAACCGTTTGGTTAGACAATCTGCCGGGCTGGCGTGCTCACAACACGTCAGTCCTTATTTAATATTATATCCATAGATTGTAAACTATGCAACCGGTTCACATATAGCAGGGCGCATCTGCTTTCCGGAACGGTCACTTTCTTCGAGATGCGGGTCGATTTATCTTAACAATTATCGCATAATTAATTCGACAGGACATTGGATGAACTATGCCGAAATTATGCTCCTTAGCTTCAATTGCGTTCACCATCTTGGGGTTAGTTGGAATTATTGACACGTTTTTCGTTCTGGCAGTGCCCGGATCACTTTGCGCTTATAAATTATTATTCGTTATGCATCGGGACAAAGAGAATGTATAGGTTCCACCAATCACCATGTTCATAGACCAGAGTTGAAAGAATGCTTATGTTCCCCGTAGTATATAGAATTCGCTTAAGAGCTGTAAGTTCATTCACGATGCATTGGACGACAAGGAGTAAAAAGCTATGTTCAAAAAATTGTCTAGCTCCGCTGATATACTAAATATAAGTTAAACCTAATAAAAGAAAGGAGATCATAATGAAATTGGGAATGCGAAAACCGAGTCTTAAGAAAAGTATAGCAGCAAGAACTAGTCTAAAACGTTACGTTCGACACAGCCTAGGTATGAAGGCTCCGAGAGGGTGGGGATGGCTGACTAATCCAAAGAAGGCTGCGTATAACAGAGTGTATCGGAAGACGACGTTTAGTATTTTTGATATATTTAAATTCTTTAAATAGTTTAGCGTTATTTCCATTACTTACCTGTTTGATAGGGGAGGGAGATCTCTGTGATTGTCGAATTTAAACTAAGTGAGAATAGGGAATAACTAATATCGACAACGAAAAAATAATATTTAAATCCCAATAAGGCGGTAATCCCATGGCAACAGACGAACAAAACCCAGCTAAAGGGCATATTCTGCAGATTTATAAATATCTTCAAGCGCTGGATCAATTAAGAAATCCCGTGATTCGTAATGTTAAAGACCAACCTTGGAGTATCTATTTCCAAGACCTGCCAAACTACTTAACCATCGAGAAGGGGCAGTTTGAGAATGACTTTTCCGATTCAGGCACAAGCTCTGCTTCCAGTCCTTTTATCCTTAAAATCCAACGTCCCGTACTTACTGATGCGCCGCAACCCCCCTCTTCGTATCTTTCAGTATTGAAAGATACCTGGAAAAAACCTGAACTCCGGGTTCGCTTAAATCTAGATAAAATAACGGGTGAGGAAGACGAGGAAGAACTGACCGAAGAGCAGCTCCTAGCGAACTACTCGGAAGATGAAGAATTTGCTCAATGGCTGAAAAGCAGAGAACTTTGGTCGGAAAAAGAAGTTCCTGTTCGCCAAGCGATGGAAATATATAATAAGTTTTACGAACTGTATGCTCGTTTAGAACGTGAAGCGGAACAATATGAACTTGTTTTGGGTGAAGGCCATTTGTACTGGAATTATCAAAGCGGCCTAATTAGTCATCCTATTTTATTGCAAAGACTTCGACTAGATTTCGATCCTGCAATACCTGAATTTTCCTTGTCTGAAACAGAGCATTCCGTTGAACTCTACACTGCGCTTTTTCGGACCGTTTCAGAAGTGACTGGAACGGTTATGAGTCGTCTTCAAGAAGAATTGGAGCAAACTCCCTATCACCCACTGGGTGGGCAGGATACAGAAGAGTATTTAAAACGAATCGTGACTCAGTTATCTCCCTACGGACAAATTCTCGGTCCGGGTGAGAAGGCGGCTCATAATGACGCTCCGCGAATTGTGCGGGATCCTTTAGTATTTTTGCGCAAAAGATCGTTAGGGTTTAGTAAGGCGATCGAGGAAATTCTTAAGGACATACCGGAAAGGATGCCTTTACCCAGTTTCTTAGAAAATATTGTTGGCCTTGATTCAGAAACAGAACCATCTGCTCCAGAGGATGTCCTGAAAAGTATAGATCCTAATGGAGAAGATGAGGAAGTCCTGCTGAGCAAACTTGCCAATTCGGAACAACTGCAGATTGCTAATCGCTTAAAAAGGTATAATGCTGTTCTCGTTCAAGGACCGCCAGGGACAGGAAAGACTCATTCCATAGCCAATCTAATTGGTCATTTCCTTGCTCAAGGAAAGAGCGTTCTGGTTACCAGTCATACCTCTAAAGCCCTGTCAGTACTCCATGAAAAAATTGTCACCCCTCTGCAGCCACTATGCTTGAGCGTCTTGACTGACAATAACCGTCAACAACTGGAGAGCTCGGTGGATGCCATCACAGAACGCTTAGCCAATAGTGACCCTGAGCAATTAGAACGGGAAGCTAAAGTTCTTCAGCAAGAGAGAGTTGCTCTTTTAAAGGAACTTCGGGAAACTCGCCAAAAACTGCTTTTCGCGCGAGCGGACGAGTACCGTCCTATCGTTATAGCTGGTAATGAATACGCGCCCGCTCAAGCAGCTCGTACCATTCGAAAAGACCAGGAACGATGTTCCTGGCTGCCAAGTCCGATCCGTTTAGGAGCTGCACTCCCCCTTGCAGAAGGAGAGCTAGTGGAACTTTATCAGACGAATCTCATCTTAACTCATGACGATGAACAGGAACTTGAATATCCTTTGCCAGATCCGCAACAGCTTCCAGCACCTTATGAATTTGAGGAATGGGTCAAAACTGTAGATAATTTAGCAAGTATGGATTTAGAAGAGGGAAAAGAATATTGGCAAACGGAGTCTGAAAACGAGCCAGAAAAGCTAGAAATGATCTTGAATCAAATCCAAAAAGCTATTCAAGTTTTTGAAAAGGCATCAAAGTGGGAACTTGCTCTCATCGATGCCAGAATGCAGGGTGAGGAGCAAATCGCTCCCTGGCAAAACTTAATCACTCAAATCGAAGGGGCTTATACCCAGTCTCTTCAAGCCCAAGAAACTCTCTTGGATTATGCTCCTTCCGTCAGTGAGGACTGTTTGCCTAACGAACTAGATTCAGTCTTAGAAGAGATCATTGCTCATTTAAGTGCCGGGGGCTCGCTTGGCGTTTTTAAATTATTAACTAAAGGAAGCTGGAAGACGCTGATTAATCAAGCTCAAGTGAATGGAAGTTCACCGCAGCGCCTTGAGCAGTTTGAAGCTATCAAAGTTTTTGTGGATTTAAGGAATACACGAAAAAGGCTTTCCGACCGCTGGGAACGTCAAGTTGCGGTCTTGGGAGGGCCCAAGGCCTCGGTGTTGGGAAATGAACCTGAGTTGGTCTGTCACTCTTATATTCCCTTGATCCGCAATGCTTTGAATTGGCATCCGCAACAATGGACTCCACTTGTGGAACAGCTTCAAAAGACAGGTTTTCACTGGCAAGATTTCTATGACAAAACTGCAATCCAACTTGGCGAGCAGAGAGAAGTCCTGCGACTTAAAAAAGCGATAACTGAAGAATTAGCAAACCTCGTGGAAATCCAAACCTGTCGCTTGAAGCTCAGAGGGATGGAAGAAAAAATTCGTTCCTTAAAGCTTCAGTTGGAACAGGGGGGCAGTTCTTGTGCTCAAGTGACTTCACAGCTTTTAATGGCCCTGCAAGGGAAAAAGCCTGAAGAATATCGCCAAGCCTATCAACGTCTCGTTGATTTAAAAAACCTTAAGCAAGTTCTTGAATTGCGTCAAGATCTCCTGAAGCGCTTAGAACAGAATGCGCCCGCCTGGGCAGCAGCTATTGCCGGACGTCAAGGGATTCATGGTGAGGGACAACTTCCGGGAAATCCCTCTAAAGCGTGGCTTTGGCGGCAATTTGCGGATGAACTTGAAGACCGAGCCAAGAAATCGATGGAAGAACTTTTAAAACAGATAACCCATTTATCTCAACAGTTACGAGAGAAAACATCAATACTCGTGGAAAAGAAGGCTTGGGCAGCCCAAGTTCGACGAACAACTGTTTCTCAGCGGCTCGCTCTTAATGGTTGGAAACAACTCATGCATCGAATTGGCAAAGGAACCGGTAAACGGGTTCCAGAGCTTATGGCCGAAGCCAGAAAGCTCATGCCTCTTTGCCAAAGTGCAGTTCCCGTTTGGATTATGCCCTTAAGTCGCGTTGTGGAAAATTTCAATCCACGAACCAATCGCTTCGATATTGTGGTTATTGATGAGGCCAGCCAAGCTGATGTCCTCGCCCTGACCGCACTATATATGGGTAAACAGGTCGTTGTCGTAGGAGACAATGAACAAGTCAGCCCTTCAGCTGTCGGGCAAAAAGTTGACGAAGCTAATAAGCTTATTGAGGAACATTTACAAGGGGTTCCTAATGCCAAACTCTATGACGGACTTTTATCTATATACGATCTCGCGGATACGGCCTTTCAGCCCATATGCTTACGCGAACATTTCCGCTGTGTTTCACCAATCATTCAATTCAGTAATTATCTTTCATATGAAGGAAAAATTAAGCCCTTACGTGATGAAAGTACGGTTAAAGTGCGGCCCCATACCGTTGCTTACCGGGTTGAAGGAAGTCAGAGTGCGAAAAAAGTCAACGAGAAAGAGGCTCAAGTTGTGGCCTCCTTACTTATCGCCTGTACAGAACAACCGGAGTATCAAGAAGCTTCCTTTGGCGTAATTTCCCTGGTGGGGGAAGAACAAGCTGTTGTGATTGACCGTTTACTGCAGAACTATTTATCAGCCGGAGAATATAAACGGCGTCGTATTCAGTGCGGAAATCCGGCTCAGTTCCAGGGAGATGAACGAGATATCATCTTTCTTTCGATGGTCGATGCCTCCTCAGGCGAAGGGCCTTTGAGCAAACGAGGTGAGGGTGCTCATGAAACATTTAAAAAACGTTACAACGTTGCTGCCAGCCGTGCTCGTGATCAAATGTGGGTTGTCTATTCCCTCGATCCGGAAAATGACCTGAAACCTGGTGATATTCGCGGGGAACTGATTAAACATGCTAAAGACCCTCAAGCTGTTTTGCGGATGTTGGATACTGCGGAAGTTGAAGCCGAGTCCGAATTTGAAAAGCAAGTTCTCTTTCGCTTGAGACAAGCCGGCTATACGGTTTATCCTCAGTGGAAGGTTGGCGGATACCGAATCGATATGGTTATTGAAGGCCAGGGGAAACGAGTAGCCCTGGAGTGTGACGGAGATAGGTGGCACACCTTAGAAAACCTTAATGAAGACATGTCTCGGCAAGCGATTCTGGAACGCCTCGGCTGGCGCTTTATTCGAATTCGCGGGAGTGAATTTTTTCGTGATCCTGACAGTACCATGGCTGCAGTATTTGCCCGCATAAAAGACTATGAAATCTATCCGGAAAATAAGGGAATAGAAGAAATCGCCTCTGAATCCCAAGCGGAAGGCTTAAAAGATTTAATAATTCGTAGGGCAGAAGTTTTGCGCAGAATCTGGAACGGAGAAGATGAGGATGATCAAGATACGGACAAGGATATTGATAAGGGTGAGGGCCATTCAATCTCTTTGGATGCTAAAGATGTAGTTTTGGTCAACGAAGACGAAAAGGTTATTAGTCGAGCGACTGAATTTCTGAAAGATGAGAAAATTTCTACTGCCCAAGAAGGTGCAACACTCCAGGAAAATAATCTAATTAATGAATCGGACAGAGAAAAAAATGTGAAACTAGGGAATCCATCAGACGGCAATTATCAACTATCATATGATCAAAAAGCGGCCGAAGAAAACGCTGAACCTTTGGAGCAAAAGGCACTTCTTCAGGAATCACAAAATCCTTCCCGCAGACAAGCAAGGGAGGTTGAGGAAGAACCGTTTCAACTTGAGAAATTTCTTATAGAGCATGGATTTGAATGGGTGGATAATCGCAAAATCGGTGGGACAATCTGGGTCATAGGGAATGAAGAATTAGCGGGGATGATGGAAAAATTCCGAGCCCAAGGCTTCCGCTTTCGCTATAAACCTCAAGGCGGGCGGATGACAAAAAATCGTTCCGCATGGTATCTGAGTGAATAGAGAAGTATCACTGTCAGGGGATTCAAGGGGAGAGACAAGTGAGGAGAAGTGCCGAATGAAACCACTAGCAGTCTTAAAACAAGATCTCGTGATCCGAGTCAATCAAGTAATGGAAGAATATTTTAGCAAAATCGAAGAATTGGAGACCCGTTTGCTGGAAAAAGATGAGGAGATTAATCGTTTGTCCTCTTCTTTATCTGAGATGACTACGAACTACGAAATTATAAAGACAGCCGATACTGAAAAATCAGTTGAAATTTCTAGGCTTCAAAGGGAGCTGCAAACGTTAAAGCTTTGTGAGTCGGGAGAACCGGAGCTTATCATTATCTATCAACCTCAGGACATCTTTAACTATCCGCGAAATATCATTCGCTGGTATTTTAACGAATTAGACTTAACTAAGCTCACCTTTGACAATCTCGTTGTTTCCTTAAAAGGACTGATCGATCTTTTGGACTGTGAAATGATTGATGAATTTCTCTTCTATATAAATGATAATCGCCTCAATAGTTTGAGAGAAGGCGAACTTGTCGAACTCATTTCCTTGTTGGAGCTATACTTACAAGCTCAATTTAAAAAAGGTATTTTCTCCAGTGCGGGCATCTTCTCTATGATCAATAGCATTTATAAGCAAGGATGGATTGCTTTGCTCAAAGACTTCTTTGAAACCAACCATTCGTATCTCGAAGAGAGCATTTTTAAGATTGATGCTTCCAGCTTTGATTTCGAAGAACCCCTAACTCTCTTAAGGATTTATTTCGATCTTAAACTTCATACGAAGGCTGAAGCCTGGTTGAAAGAAATATTTCACTCTATGGTACTTGACAAGGAACTTGAGTCTAAAGATGCTATCGAGCTTCTTTATTTTGGACTAGTCTATGAGCTTGAGGATAAAGCTCTAATATTCATTCCCGAGATCCGGACACTGATGAATAATTCCATGCTTCCCGAATTAAAGGCCTTTAAAGTATATTATGACTCCTTTTCATCGGGATGCGGGGTGGAAAAAACGGTACAAGAGCTGAGTATCTT
Organism: Desulfosporosinus acididurans; assembly: GCF_001029285.1. Lineage (GTDB taxonomy): Bacteria > Bacillota > Desulfitobacteriia > Desulfitobacteriales > Desulfitobacteriaceae > Desulfosporosinus > Desulfosporosinus acididurans. Next base: position 71,640 of record NZ_LDZY01000011.1, on the reverse strand, counting down.
ACAGCGAGAAGCAAGAAGCTTAAGTACCCCTCTTAAGCTTAGAGGCTTTGAGGAAATGGTTAGCCGTCTCAAGTCTCTTCAAAAGAAGGAGCTTCAGCAAGAGATTAAGACTCAGCTCGCAACAAAATTACAATCAAGTTTAAAGGAAGAATCCCAATCGAAATTAAGCTTACTGAAAAAGTTTCAGTCGGTGGTAGAAATAAAGAATGGACTTAATTATTGTCCCTATGATAATACCCATCTAAAGGCCATCGAGGCCCTGCTTGCTAAATATGCTGATTCTGGAAAAAATGTAGTGAGCCAATATATTCCTGTTCAACTATTTTATTGTGCTGCCTGCAATAAGGCGTTTATCAATCGCTCTTTAGAAAACAAGCTGATTCCTCTCGTTTCGTTAACACAACTGGATATTATTCAATATAGTCCTGTAACAAAAACGACAACCTCACACAAGAAAGTGAACCAATCTCTAGGTGCCCCTATAGTAAACTCCAATTTTCAGGTTTCGGTATCACCTCCAGCGCCCTTACCAAATTCTCATTATGGCGAGAAATGGCAAGAGGAATCTCCACTTAAAAAACTAGGTTATAGTACGAATCTTACGAGAAGAGACCGCTGGGACGTTCTTATCCATCGAGCCGTTCCTAAACTTGGCTATGAAAGGGTTGCAGAATATCTTAACTGGTTTATAGAAGACAAGCAGAAGATTAAGCAAAAGGACTTCAGCCGTGCTATCTCGATCTGGGAAGATGATTTAAGGCGGTTAAATGAACATAGGGCGAATGAGATTTTGAGACAGGGGTAAATAAGCCGAAGGCAGTAAAGAATAGACAAAATTCAAGTTTGATCAAAATCCCTGATCATTAGAATCATACTATAATGATTGTAATGGACGGAAAGAGCTGCAAATTGATACAGATTAGGGTCTTAAAAGCTGCACTAACTAATCGAGTCGCCCAATAGAGGATTTTGTAGACTACCAACGCTCTGGTTGCTGCCTAACATTGAGCGACATTAAGCGGATACATTTATAGGATGTAACTTCAAACTGAGAAGAGGGGGCTAAATAGAAATTGGAGAAGGGCAAATATTATCTTTCAAAATTAAAAGAGCATAACTATCAGCCTGAGTTTCAAAAATGTATAGAAGATGCCTGCCAATACTGTATAAATATGACATTTTCACAAAGCGATAATGACCTTAATGATAAAGAAAAGCATCCAATTATGTTGCTTGGAAAGATCCAGAGTGGGAAAACAAGGGCGTATACTGGGCTAATGGCCTTAGCTTTTGATAACCAATTCGATATGGTTTTCATTCTAACAAAAAATAGTAAGGCATTAGTACAACAGACTTATAAACGTATGCGTCGTGAATTCAATGATTTTATACGTGAAAATGAAATTGACGTCTTTGATATCATGAAAGTATTGAATGGGCTTACAGATTATGAGCTAAATAAAAAGATTGTAATTGTTGCCAAAAAAGAGAAAAGCAACTTAGATCGTATTAGTGATTTTATTAGCGATTATACAATTCAACAACGCAAAAATTGTTTGATCATAGATGATGAAGCAGATACCACGGGTATAGGGTTTAACAAAGTTAAAGGCAGTGACGACGAATTTGATTTAAGAACAATTGCATCAAAAGTTAACAAAATTCGCGGTAGCCTTGATGGGTGTGTTTTTGTTCAAGTGACTGCAACACCTTATGCCTTATATTTACAACCGGATTTTGATGAAGAGAATTTAGCGCCAATAAAACCTAAAAGAACGATTTCATTACCCTCTGGTGAAGGGTACGTTGGAGGAGAATATTATTTTCTAGACTCCAAAGATGATGCCCATCCGGCACGGTATATATTTGAACCCGTATTAGAAAAGGAAAATGAACTTGTTTCGGATCAAAAACGTAAAGGTAAAAAATCTAAAATTGATGATCGCCGCATTTTTAAAGAAGAAGAAATTATTACTAGCAGAGATAAGTTGGTCGCTTTTAAAAGAGGGCTAATGAATTTTGTTGTTGGTGGATGTATCCTTAGAAGGAACAATCCTAATTCCCATTACGCTTTTATTGTTCATACTGCAACACAGAAAACTTCTCATGTAAAATTAGAAAATATTACCCATGAGTTCTTCAAACAGATAAAGAGCCGCGATTCTAGGACAAGCTCTATAATTAATGAAATGCTCCAAGCGGCTTTCATTGATACTCAGAAATCTGTTGAAGCCTATGGTTATCCTATGCCAGGTTATAAAGATGTTGAGAATGCGTTTTATAATGCGATAGATAAAGATTATATCAGTGTAACCGTTGTAAATAGCGATAAAGATATGGATGCTGTATTAGACGAAGACAATGGAGAGTTAAGACTAAGATCCCCCTTTTCAATTTTTGTGGGAGGTCAAGTTCTAGACAGAGGAGTAACAATCCCCAACTTGATCGGCTTTTATTACGGACGCAACCCGAAAACAATGCAACAGGATACTGTGATGCAGCACTCTCGGATGTTTGGTTATCGAAATGAAGACCTATTGTCTGTCACGCGTTTTTATACAACTCAACGAATTTATGAAAATATGATCCGAATAACTGAGATCGATCTGGCCTTACGTGAAGATATCGAAAGTGGAAAGTTTACCGAAGGTTTTTACTTTATACAAAAATACGTTTCTCACAAAAAAGACGAAAATGGTGAGAAGGTAAAGGATGAAATTATCCCCTGCTCCCCAGATAAAATAAGAATTTCCAATATCTTGTTATTAAAACCAAATAGTCGACTTCTCCCAGTAGGATTTACTCCAATTGCTAAATCTTATGCTCGGAAAATATCAAGCGAAATAAGAAGACACCTGGCAGAAATCATCGATGAACAAGAAAGGGATGCAGTGGATGTTTCACTGGATGTTTTAGAACCAATTATAAAGCTTGCATACTCTGCCTTAAAGCAGGATGAACAAGCATTGCGATTTGTGTCTTTAGAGAGATTATTAACAACTATTAGATACCTCGCAGACAATGAAAATAAAGTACATCTTATTGTCAGAAGAAACCGTAAAATAGCCAAATATAAAGGAAATGGTGTGACTTACCAGGATGCTCCTGATAATGGTAGAGAAGAGCTAGCGATTGCCCGAAAAGTAGCAATTGATAAACCTGCATTAATGTTACTCCACCAAGATGGCACAGCTGAAGGATGGAATGAAAGCGAATTCTGGTGGCCTGTATTATTTTCACAAAAGAATACAAGAAGAACAGTATTTGCTATGCCAGATGCGGGTGGAAGATTAAAAGTCAAATAGAAGTATCTGCATCGCTATGAAATACCAGGAAATAGGATTTCATAGACTATAGATTTAATTTGAGGGTGACAACATGACTATCGGTTGGAATTTCCCGTCTAATAATTTCGGTCAATTAATGGGGGTAAGCGAATCGGGTATAGAAACTTTCAGAGGGGCGCGCTATAGTTTTTTGGCCCGTGAAATTTGCCAGAACTCTCTTGATGCTAAATTAGATCAGGGTCTGCCTGTTACAGTTGAATTTCAAAAAATATACGTCAACAATTATGATGTGCCAGGATATGAACAACTACAGGATGCTTTGGAAAGATGTCTAGCTTTTTGGAAAGAACGTAATAACAAGAAAGCTATGGATTTTTTTAGTAATAGTTGTAGTGTAATCAATCAAGAAAGGATATGTTCGTTAAGAATTAGCGATTTTAATACGATAGGTCTAACCGGATCAGATAAAGAGTATGAAATTACCCCTTGGCAAAGCCTAGTTAAATCCTCAGGTGTATCCGATAAAGGCGGAGCAGCGGGTGGAAGCTATGGTATTGGAAAATCTGCACCGTTTGCATGTTCGGAAATTAGAACATTGTTCTATAGTACCCATGATGTTAAAGATATAATTGCCACGCAAGGTGTTTCAAGACTTGTATCCTTTCAAAATGCAAATGGCGAAATAACACAGGGTATCGGATACTATGGCGATGTAGAACGAAATACAGCTTTAAACACAGTGTCTGGTATCGACCAGACTTTTGACAGAAACTGCAGGACAGGAACCGATATATATATTCTTGGTTTTATGGAAGATAATAGTTGGAAAGATGAAATGATTGTTTCTGCTTTAGAAGGCTTTTTATTATCTATCTATGATGAAAGCTTAATAGTTAAGATAGAGGATATTGTGATTTCTAAGGAAACTCTACCATTAATCATTAATCAGTACAAAAGTAGTGCAAAATACGCGTACAATTATTATCAAGTGTTAACTTCAGGAGAAAGTATTGTTATAAATGAAGATTTCACGGGTCTTGGCGAAATCGAATTAAGAGTTTTGTTAGCACCAAATTTGCACAGAAAAGTATTGATTACGAGAAGTACAGGAATGAAAATATTTGACAAACAAAATATTTCGAGCACAATACAGTTTGCAGCAGTCCTGATTTTAAAAGGTGAAAAAGTTAACCAGTTCTTTAGAGATATGGAATCACCACAGCATGATGCCTGGGAACCAGACAGACATCCAGATACAAAAACAGCCAAAAAAAGACGCACCGAATTATTTAAGCTTATTAAAGAAAAGATTCATGAATTGGGTAAGAATAACGCAACTGATGTAATGGATGCAGAAGGAGTCGGAGAATTTTTACCTGATGATGTTATTGATTTGGAGATTCAAGATGAAAGCGGTGTCGAAGAAACAATCACTGCTAGAATCAAAGATATTGCGATAAAAGTAGTCGATAGGGTTTCTATGTCTAAAGGCAATACCAAAATATTTGATTTAATGGCAGATGAAGAAATAGCGGCGACTGGTGACTTGTCTGAAGAGGACGAGGGTGAGGGAGTTGGAAGAAAACCAACAGGGGAAACTAACTCGTCAAGTGGCGGTATTGGGACGGCGACTTCAGCAAATCGGAACGATAACAGTGAAACTGAAATTAAAAAGTATGTTGAAGTAGGAACAGCATCCGTTCGAATATTTTTAACTGACGAAAAATCTAAACAATACAAATTGATTATAATACCGGAAAAAAATGTTAAGTATGGATATATAAAAATTAGCCTTTCCGGAGAGCAAAGTGATGTCGAAGCAGTTATTATGTCTGCTAATCTGAGTAACAGTTCAGTATCCTTAAAGTGCTCTAAAGGAAAGGTCTTCATAAACAACATGATTGCAAAACAAAAATATAGTGTGTCGTTTGTCTTAGACTACTTTGATAACTGCTCAATGGAGGTGAGACTATATGGATATACGCTATAAATATTTTCCATATCCTGTATTGAGCACATTTTCCGATGATTATCTCAATTCCGGATTTATATCTGAAATAAAAGTAATAAAAGATATCAACGATATTATTCTTAGTTTGAAGGTTTTATTGGATGATTCTGCGATGTTAAGCTTAATTAGTCAGAATAAAGCGGAGTACGTTTTTCATATTGAATGTTCGCAAACATCCTATCGTTCGATAGTTAAGACTTCCGAAACAGAAAGTATAAAACGAATAGCAGAAAGCAAATTAAACGGACGAGTTAGTATATGCACTTTTATTGTTGCCAAAGAAGATCTTGATAGGTTTAGAAGCAATTCGTTTAATGAAGACTATGGTAACCTGTCTTTTCATATAAAACGAGGTGGTATTTTAGCCATTGCCAATCAGGTTAACCTTGACATTACTAAAGAAACTAATGATCTGTCCAAAATTCCCTCTGTATTTACTGTCCTTAGACGTGATTCAGAGGATGATTTAGGAATGCAAATTGAAATAGACGGTAATAAGATTAAATTATTTCTTTGTAATGAAGAATTTTATAATTATAAGAATGTGGCTGCGGTTCCGAACTTTCAACCTTTGTTACATGCTGCCCTTATATTACCTGCCTTAATCTATACCTTCGAAACGTTGAGGCATTCGGGAACGGAAGAGTATGAAATGTATCATTGGTTTAAGGCAATAGAAAAAGCCTTGTTAAAGTCTAATCTTGAATTTAATCAAGATACTCTAGAAAACAGACCATCCTATGAATTGGCTCAGAAGTTACTCGCATCACCAATCAGCAGGGGGTTAAAATCAATTTTAACTTTTGGAATGGAGGAAGAGGAGGAATGAAACTACATTTCTTAAAAGAAGAGGCACTAGAAACTTTAAAAGGAAATATAAAAACAAATCTCCGAAATTACTCAAGCCCAACTAATGATTGGATAATGGACTTTTTTAAAGGAGAGAATCCTTTTATAGAATATAAAAAGGAAGTAAGTGATTTTAAACTTAAAATGTCTTATGAGAAACCAGAGGAAGGCGATGTTGAAAATATTAAAATTATTTATTCCGCTATGTCTAATCTTACTGAAACGGATGCAACAGATGAACGTTTATGGTCTGGATTAGAGCATGGTGCCTTTTGGGATTTTTTAAGATACCGTTGGTCAGTTAGCAAAAAACCACCTGAGGAAAAGGATATTTATAATCATTTTTTCTTTTCACAGTCAAAGAAGAGATCTTTAATTACCAACACTTTATCAAAATTATGGTGGATTGGTAAATTAACATATGATGAAAAAAGAAGAAATCCTTTTGAATTGACCGAATATTTAAAGCATGATTTGGCATCAAGAAGTAGGGTTTTATTTTCTAGTAACTATTCAAATAATCCTGTGATTGTTAGGGCCTTATTATCTTCACTAATTAAACTTCAAAATCAAGGATTGAACATAAGCCGTGAGATATTTACAGAGGCCACTAAGTATTTAAATGTGCTGGGTGGAACATATATTTTGGATTACTTTGAGGAAGAAGAACTCTCTGAAAAAATTAGCAATAGAGTTAAAACACTATTAAGTGCATAAATTAGACGAATATATTAGTATAAGAGTTTCGCGCAGGCTCCTGCCATGCATGTCAACATTCCGGGTCTATGATGCTCTGCCCGCTACATTAGGGCCGACAGATGCCGGCCTATTTCCAGCCAGACATCTGTCTGGATAATCGTACGGATCAGTGCATTGACCAGAAAGAAATAGTACCCAGCGCGGCCGACACGATCGGTGAGTAAGGACGTAATTAATCTTACTCGAGAGGCGGAGCTTGTTTTTCAGTATAATCGTGCTTTTTGGCGAACTAAGTCGAGGCATTCTGGCATGGTTACGACTTTCTTAATATTGCAAAGTAAACTGGGCAAATTCGAGAAGGAGTATAATAGTAAGGAAGGATTATTAATGTCTGGATATTGTGATCGACCTCGGCTTCGCCATAGTAAAGGGGCCAGCCCCTTCTATAATCGTAACAATTAAATGGATCTGAAAAGATGGATGAAAAGATTGGGTTTCCCCAATCTTTTCTCATTTTATAAACATTCATGCTATACTTAAGGTATATATTTCCTGCTTGGAGGATTCAAAATGTCTCTACCGTCAGTGCTAGCTAATATTTTTCGATCAAAGCAAAAATCGTATAAAATGGTTCTTATTCTTGCTCTTTTAGATGAAGGGGCTCCTGGGACAAAAGGGGTTTCTCTTACCAAGATTACGGAACGTTTTCGTCAGACTTTAATTGAACGTGAAATAAAAAATTTTCCAGTGGACACTCCAACTGTGAATATTGGTTCGAGTTGGCAGAAAGCCTCACTTCAACAGATGAGAAGTGTGATTACTAATCCCATCGAAGCACTTTCTCGGCCGCGTATTGTCTGGGCTGACTTTTCCAAAGATATGATTGGATTCCATTCAAATGTACTTTCTTTGCTTAATCCTTCTGTTGTTAAGGAACTTCGAGCACTTGCCCTTCAAGAGATAGAGGAGTACTACCAAAACCAAAACCAGCCGGCCCCAGATAGAATTACCTCGTTGATCTCACAACTTATGAATAACTATCTTAAGTCAAAAGCTGAACCGTTTAGTGCTCATCCTCTGGGAACCTTATTGCGGCAAACGCTTCCCCAAGAATTACAGAACCTCCCCTTTATCGATGAGCGGTACAAGGTCCAGGGGTCGGTAGGCATGGGTAACTGGGCAAACGTGCCTTGGATCGCCATTATGGATAAACGGATTACGGATACAACTCAACACGGAGAATATATTGTCTATCTCTTTTCGGAAAACATGGAGTCCGTTTATCTTACCTTGAATCAAGGGGTTACAGTTCCATTAAAGCAGGGGCGACGTTTAGGCTATGAATATCTTGAAAAGAGGGTCAAAGAGATTCGAGCTAAATTGCCATTAGAAGGAATGCAAAAAGATCAGAACATTTTTTTAACATCCAGTGGTTTAGGTAAGGATTATCAAGTTTCCACGATTGCTTATATCCGCTATGAACGGGATCACTTGCCTAACGATGATATCTTAATCAAAGATTTAAAAAACATGATGGAGAACTATGAGTGCTATGTCCAATCCCAAATAGAGGTTGATGGTGAGGATGGGGAAGAAGACGTGAACAAAGTGAGCGATCGAGATGTCCAAAGTATTCTCGAACAGATCAAAAGCTATATCACAAGGAAAGGGTTTACATTTCCGGAGCACTTGATCGAGAATTATTACCTTTCACTGCGCACTAAGCCGTTTCTCATCCTGGCGGGCATATCAGGAACCGGAAAGACTAAACTCGTCCAACTTTTTGCTGAAGCACTAGGGGCTACGGAAAGCAATCATCAATTTAACCTTATCCCGGTTCGGCCCGATTGGAGTGATCCCTCGGATTTGATTGGCTACCTGGATCTGACAGGCCGATTTAAACCCGGCAGATTGACGCAAGTTTTTTTGACAGCTTCACAACCCGAGAATAAGGACAAGCCTTATTTCGTTTGTCTTGATGAAATGAATTTAGCACGGGTAGAGCATTATTTTAGTGATCTGTTAAGTGTCATGGAAACTCGGCGCTGGCAAGACGGTCGGATCATAACGGATATCCTTGTCGGGGAAGAGGAGCTTCAAGTTATTAAGGATTCTGCAGATAGGATAGAGGGGCCGAGGCAAGAGCCTACTTCCGTGGGTATTCCCGATAACGTGTACATTATTGGCACTGTGAATATGGATGAAACGACGTATCCCTTTAGCAAGAAAGTTCTCGATCGGGCGCAAACCCTTGAGTTTAATGAGATCGACCTGAACCAGCTTCCTTTTGAGGAGGATGAAGCTTTAGAGTTTGATGGACTAACTTTAGCCCAATCCTTTTTAGCAAGCGATTATTTGATTCTAAAGGATGCCTTTCCTGGTAATGAAGCGTTGATCCAACGGACGACGGAACGTTTAGTGGAGATTAACGAGATCTTGGCAGAGGTTCATGCGAATATTGGTTTTCGCGTACGTGATGCCATTTGTATCTATATGGTCTATGATCAGCGATTTGGACTTTTGGCCGAAGATGAAGCCTTTGACCTTCAGCTTTTACAAAAGATTCTCCCACGTTTGCAAGGGAGCCATTCCTCCTTAAAGCGTGTGCTCATCCAATTGATGGCTTTTGCGGTAGGGCAACGGTTAAATGTTGAGGAACTGATGGAGGATGCTTCGGAGCTTTATTTACGTTGGCGGAGTCGATCCGACCAACCGGCAGCATGTTTTGCCAAGAGTGCGCGGAAAATTGCCTATATGCTGCGGAGGATGGAAGAAGATGGCTTTACCTCATTCTGGCTCACTTAAAGAAAGTCGGGAGCTTTTGCACATTGAGACGGATCGGTTTGACCTTTATATCCAGGGAAAGCCCTTTCACCCTAGTGTTGAAGCTCTGCAGTTACATCGGAGAGATGAAGAGGAATGGGTGGCTTCAACCCTACAGATTGTTCCAGCTCCGACTTTAACGATGGAGACGATAAAACTTTTTTCACCCCAAGCCATGGAATTACTTCCCTTTGAGGAGAATGCATCCTTTCCCATCTTTTTTGAAAATCAGGAATACGAAATCGTCCTTCAGAATAAACAGACTGAACCCTTGAGCTTTTTTCATGAGAACCTTCATTTACGGCAAGCCGTAAAGTCCCTGGGGAAGGATTTATTGGTAGGGATTTTAAACTTCCGTAATGAAGTAGGGTATACGGATTTGGAGATTCGCTCCCAGGGGAATACTCTGTTAAGCCTTCGCTTGGAGATCTTTCCGGCGAAGATGGACTATCAAAGGGATTACCAGAGAATACTCTTCGAAGTGAATGAGCAAATCTATAACCTGGCCTTCGATTTCCTTCGTCGCACTTATCAGTTAACAGGGCTGAGGGATACACATAACCAAAGTCTTACCGAGTTTTTTACTATTCTAAGAAGTGTCTTTGGTCAACTCGGTCGAGCGATTGAACGGATCCAGGCTGCACCGCATCATCGCTTAACGGCCATACGTGAAGTGAGGCGTGCGGAGCAGGTCAAACGAGTGGATAAGTCGAATTCATCCTATTTAGCCAAGCATCCTCAGCGACTCGTTGAGGATCCTGTTTATGGCTTAATTCTGATACAAGGAAAATACTTTCGTCCGACTCATTTATGGGAAGCAAGACGGCAGATCAATTATGATACCCAGGAAAATCGCTTCCTAAAATGGATGTTCTCACGGATTACTATAAAACTAAAAGAGCTGCGCCGCCGCGTTTTGGTGATGGAAAGAATTACCGATCCTGTTTTGTTAAAGCAGATGGACGAAATGCTTCGGCAATTGGATCGGTTTTCTGAGATGGAGTTTTTGAGAGACGTCGGGGAGATTAAACAAATCTCGGTCACCTTAGTCTTGCAAATGGCACCGGGCTATCGGGATGTTTACCGATTCTATCTCTTATTAATGAAAGGATTGACGATTCAAGGAGATCTTTTCCGCCTCTCGCTTAAGGATTTGGCCCAACTCTATGAGTATTGGTGTTTCCTCAAGATTCATAGTTTACTTAAGCAAAAGTATGAACTGGTTCGGCAAGATATTATCCGCGTAAACCAGCAGGGGTTGTTTGTGATTTTAGACCGTTCGCAAAAAGCCAGTGTGACGTATCGCAATCCGTTAAATGATGAGTTGTTTACACTTTTCTATAACGCTTTGCCCACAGAGGATAAAAATATTCCGACCTTAGCTCAACGGCCGGATAATGTGTTAGCCCTGAAGAAGGAACATTCTGCTGTAGAATACAAGTATATTTTTGATGCCAAATACCGTATAAACCCTGCCTATGAAGGGACACCGTACGGCTCAAAGTATAGAAGCCCTGGCCCGGAAGAAGAGGATATTAATACAATGCATCGTTACCGGGATGCGATCGTTTATGAGGATCCCAAGACGAAGGAGTATCAGCGGAGTATGTTTGGGGCCTATATCCTGTTTCCTTATGATGATGAAGAAAGATTTCGCGAACATCGCTTTTATAAAAGTATCAATAAAGTTAACGTCGGTGCCTTTCCATTTTTACCGGGAGCAACAAAGCTGATGGAAGAATTCCTGGATGAACTGATTTTGGATAGCCCGGAAAAAGCCTTCGAACGCACCACACAGCCCCGTGGAACGAAACAGTACTACGAGGATAAGCTTAACGGGAAAAATGTACTCATCGGCTCAATGCGGGATAAGCAGCAACTTTCCCTTTGCTTAGACCGCAAGCAATACTGGATTCCGCTTAAGGGGTTGTACCAAGAACAGTCGATCTTAACCCAACTGGAGTACATTGGACTATACCAATCTAACCGCGCTTTCGGGCCCAAAGAAAGTGGAGTCTGGTGGATCGGTCAAATCAAAACCTGGAGCGTCGTACGTCGTAAGGAAATTACGGTTCGCAAGCCCCTTCCTGGAAAAGAAAATGAGCTCTACGTTCTATTTGAAATTAACTCCTGGGCAAAACGCACTTTCCCCATTAAGCCAGGTGGTTATGGAATTCAAACCTATCTGTTCACCTCAACCTACATACTCGAGCGTGCTCAGTTCATTGCCGAGCTCAAGCTTGAGACGGAAGAAGAGTTAAAGGAGTGGCGGGAGAAACGACGGTTAGGTGAAATTCATGTGGAGTTGGATGACGAGTATGTGGATAAGGCGAGTCGGGTTGTGAAGGTGGACTGGCAGGGAGCAGAAGGTTAGAATAATTTCACAAATTGTTGAGATTATATATGGCATTAAATTGTTGTTTGTTTATGCGATGATAGATATTGAGCGCATCGCGAAGTTAGAAGAGGAGATTAAGAGACTCATCAAACAGGAACGAGCGCTTTTTTTGATTGAAGAAAAGGGCTATGTAGACCGCAATCTTGTGAAGGCAGAACACAGAGAACTGTCAAAACCTTGACCCAGCCTTAGGCGTAACGATCCGGTTGAATAGATGAAGTTAACAAGAGAGATGACCGAATGGCGAGGATCCTGGAACTTGAATCAATTCTGGAATTTCAGAGCGGTAGCATTACAGAGTTTGAGGATATTTCAGACAGGAAGATAATTGAAAAAATATTGGTTAAGGAACGAACCAAATTATCAAGAGAACGAAAAATCGAAGGGCCGTTTGGTGAGTTTCCGGGAAGTTATTCTGGAGCCAGGCTTCAACCTGAAGTTAAAATCCACACGATTACCCACCGCCTAAATCCTATCTTTGAAAATTTGTATCTGGGTATTCCGTGGACTGAAATTGATTATTTGATGGCTCTCAATACCAGTATTCCTTTGTATAGGCAGTTAAAGAGGGATTTTCCAGAAGTTGTAGCTGTTAATGCTATGTATACTCATGGAATCGGCGTTATAATTTCTACTAAATGCAGATTTGGCGGGTACGGCAAAGCTGTAGCCATGAGACTTCTCTCAACCCTCCATGGGATGCCCAATTCAAAAATTATCATCGTGGTTGATGATTTCGTCGATCCGTTCAATTTACCCCAAGTTATGTGGTCGTTAACAACAAGAGTACGTCCAGATAAGGATGTGGTCATTATTCCGAATGCTCCTGGAATGCTGTTAAATCTATCATCAGAGCCTGCAGGAATGCATACCAAGATGATTATCGATGCAACAACTTCGGTTGTTCCGGATGTTGCCCGGGAAACTGAACTGTTGGAAGTGCCAGAGAAAACTGATTATTGGATGGATTATCTCAAAAACGGCTGAATTGTTTACAAAGGCACCTGTTGACAATGCCTGGGAAGTCTATATATGTAAAACCTGTGATTTTACTTGGCGGTCTACTGAAAGCGAAGATATTACTAATCCGGAAAAGTATGATAGCAAATTTAAGATTAATCCGGAAAAAATTTCTGCGCTTGAAGTTATACCTCCAATTTCCAATTTATTAAAGGCCTGACCGCTGGCGGCAGGTATGAATATGATGCTTAATATTTTTAAAATCTTCCATTTTAAAAAGCAAACCTAGATAATCATGGCCAAGCCCGCTGGACCAATTCGCTGAAACTCTCAGGCCTGATCGAAGATTATGATCAACTTCTTCTTGCCATTGCCGGTTGTCTTCCGGATTTTTCTTACTTGCTCTATAATATTTCTCGCTATAGTAACGCGGACATCAAAGGCAGCGTCAAACTTCAGATGTTTTTGAACAGGATTACATGGTATTTCTGAAAACTCTAGAAGAATCGCTCCAGGTATTTAGTCAGCTGGAATGGGCTAGAATACTTCGAGACTTTTATTCGCTATATCATGAATGCCAGGAACGATTTAGAATTTCAGACGGTCTATGAGTTAGCTTGAGTTAGCTAAAGAGATTTCTTTAGAAAGGAGTGAAATCGTCATGACTATTGCCGAAAAATTGATCACAGAAGGCATGGAGAAAGGTATAGAAAAGGGTAACCGGAAGTAGCGGAAAATTTGCTGAATCTAGGTATGGGAATTGACATGATTGTAAGGGCTACAGGACTGAGTGAAGAGGAAATCAGGAAGATTATGAATTGACCATCGGATTAGATTGCTCTGGGCTGCACTAGGAAGTTCAGGGCAATTCTATTAAAGGATTTTGATCGACTTTTCTTTTTAACAATGATTAAAAAAATATATGTTTTTTTGTGTAAAAAGAATGTCTTCCAAGAACTTGGTTAAGACATTCTTTTTATGTATTAAGCTCAATAACGACAAAATACAACACAAAATATGGCAAAGGAAGAGCTATAATTAAGAAGACAGGCATAAATTTATCAGAGAGGAGGATGTTCGTGGTACGATTGTCTTATCCTATTGCAATGGAGATAGCCGGCAACAACGCAATGTGGACAAGACCGGATTGCGGTGACTGTCCGGTCAGCTATCCAGCACCAACATATTCTGCAGCCAAGGCTATTTTTGAATCCGTCTTATGGGGGCCGGATGTAGAAATAATCCCTGCAAAAGTGGAGTTGTGTGCTCCCATACAATACCACTCTTATTGCACTAACTATGGAGGACCTTTGCGAAATCCTAAATCAATTAAAGACGGAAATAATTATCAGTTGTATGCCACCGTGTTAATTGATGTCTGTTATAGACTGTATGCAGAAGTTATTCCCAATAAAGAAAAAAGCAGATTGCCGGAAAGAGCCGTGCAATGGGATAAAAAAACGACCTCACCCGGCCATGCTTATCAAAGTATTTTTGAAAGAAGACTTAAACGAGGTCAGTGCTATTCCATTCCCTCATTGGGGTGGAGAGAATTTACGCCCTCCTATTTTGGCGAATTTCGGGACACAACACAGGTGATGTCCGATGCGCTCCCCGTAATTATACCATCCATGTTAAGACAGGTTTTTTCCAAAGGATATGCTTCTCCGGTTTCCTATGTGTACGACAATAACCTTGTCATTCAAAACGGCGTGCTGGAGTACCCTAAAGGGAGTGAAAACTATGCTCAATGAATTGTATAGTTTGTCTGCTGCTTTAAAGAATAAAGGAATTAGCACCAGGGAATGGCATAGAGAATATAAACCCTTACCCAAGGTTACTGCCAAAGCACCCTGTATACGAATATGGCTTGCCCGGGACGGCTCGGTTCGTGGAATTGAGAGCATAAGTGCAGAGCTTGCCCAGTTACTGAGAAAATACGGGAACAATCAAGGAACCTTTCCTGCTTTCAATATTGTTCCCCTATACCGTATCACCGAAAAAGAACAACTTTCCGAGTTGGAACAAATTGAAAAGGGTAGTATCCCCCCCGATTTAGACAAAATTAAATCATGGTGTGTTAATGACAATTGGAAAGAAAGTATTGTCAAAAAAGTTGATAGAAGCTTGCATAATATTTCCCAGACCCTTTCAGATTTAATTGGAAATCAAGAACAACCTGAACGAACTCTCGTTTCAGAATTAATTCGTTTAGCGGATGGTTTCACAAACGAGCCTAATAGAAGTTTCAAGTCCGCACTGGAAAAATGCGTTTTCGCGAAGCTTCAAAAACAAGAGGACATAGGCATTCTGCTTGCTATGCTATTCCATAAAGGTAACCCACAGAAAAATCATAACGCTGATACTGGTGTATCAATTTCAGTTGTTTTGGATTTGTTTGAATGGCAACAGTATGGCTATCCCGTAACAAGCCAACACGCCACCGAATGGATTAACGATAGGCTGTTGGAATCCAGCTTGCTGACTATATCTAAACAGTCCGAGGTTGTTGGCATTGACGCATTTGGGCTTCCCTTTGTTAACCCAAATGAACCTATGCCAAGCGTGAAACTCAATGGCTTTGATGTAATCTTGCGTTCAATGTTCAGTGGACAGCCTTGTCAGTATCGTTATGAGCAGATAGATGATGCTTCCTATCCAATTGCCCTGGAAAATCGTTCTTTCGCCAAAAAATCATTGGAATGGGTTGCAGGCTTGGAGCGGGAGGGTATTACTTGGCGAAAAATCGATAAGAACGAAATCATATTTGTTTACCCTTCCAAGTTGTCGGAAACTTCGCCAAGATTTGCTTCAATTTTTGGTACCAGTCAAGCTGAAAGCTCCGCCCAGTCGGAAGCACGTTTTGAAAACAATGCCAAAGATTTTATTAGGACGCTCAAAGGTCTTCCGACGAAGGAGAAGTCGGATTTTATTCAGATATTCACAATCCGCAAACTGGACAAAGCTCGTTCAAAGGTGATCTTTACTCGAAATTGTTCGCCGGACCAGCTGATTCAAGCGGCGGAGGAATGGATGGCCGGCTGCCGTAACGCGCCAGAAACAGATCTAGGTGAGAGAAAAAGTCCTTTCCCGCTACAAGTGGCAAAAATCGTCAACAATGTCTGGAAACAAAACGGGGAATTGGCGCAAGGCAAGACTGCCGTTGAACGAATGAAATATTATCAGGGAATGGAATTGCTTCTTGATCTTATGCAGGAAAGTATGATAGGCAATTACCTACATATCGTACTTACCCATTCATCCGGGCTGGTAAGCTATGTTGGTAACTGGGTGCATGGCGGTTCAAAATGCAAGGACAAGACAGAGGAAAGAGCTCTAGATAAATTAAAGAATGAAACGGTTTTTCTGTTGTCTGTTCTTGGGCTGCTACTTTATAAACGGGGTGCTAGAAAGGAGAATTACATGGAAAGTATGGCTTATTTAGTCGGACAGCTTTTGAAAATCTCCGACGAACTGCATACCTTGTACTGTAACGTTGTACGCGGGGATGTTCCTCCACAGCTGGTGGGCAGTGCGTTGTTTGCTACAGCCGGGGAAACGCCCTATCAGGCCATGGCTCAATTGTCTCTTCGTATGAATCCCTATATAACCTGGGCCAAACAATATCGCTTTAAGGACAAAACAAAAAATGAGGGGACTAGGATAGCCGGCTGGCTTCTTCGTTTATATGAAGATGTGGCAAACAAATTGTATCCTGCGATGGGGGATGTAACACGTTTCAATGATTTTGATAAAGCACAGCTTTTTATTGGTTATCTGGCATCGTTTCCCAAAAGAGAGTCTTCAGTAACAGCAAGCGCTGACGACAAC
The DNA here is from genome assembly GCF_001029285.1 of Desulfosporosinus acididurans. Classification (GTDB taxonomy): domain Bacteria; phylum Bacillota; class Desulfitobacteriia; order Desulfitobacteriales; family Desulfitobacteriaceae; genus Desulfosporosinus; species Desulfosporosinus acididurans. The sequence continues at coordinate 54,782 of NZ_LDZY01000011.1, read as the reverse complement.
GTTAATGATAATAGTATAGGAGGAGTCAAGCATGAACACTGAAATTAGGCGCGCAACCGGTCTTTTGGTCATTGAAGTTGTAAACTCAAATGCGAACGGCGATCCAGACAGAGAGAGCGATCCTCGCCAGCGTCCCAATGGTCTGGGTGAAATTTCACCTGTTTCCTTTAAACGTAAGCTGCGCGATTTAGTGGAGGATCACGACAGCTTATTTTTTCAAAGCCTTCCAGAGACCTATGTAAACAATTCAGAGCGATACAGCATATTGGAGTCCCGCGGCCGTGACTTGAAGTCTATTACAGGTGAGATGTCTAATGATGTAAAAAACTTTGATCAGAAGAAATTCTTAGAAAGTACTTTTGTACAAAAATATTGGGATGCTCGGGTCTTTGGCAATACTTTTTTAGAAAAAGGGGCTAATAAAGGATTTATCAAAACGGGGGTTGTTCAATTTGGTGTGGGGGTATCTATTTCGCCAGTCAATGTTATACGTCATACAAATACCAAAAAAGCCGGCGTACAAGAGGATAAACAAGGGGGGATGGCTCCTTTGGCTTTCCGAATCGTGGAACACGGCGTTTACTGTATGCCGTTTTTTGTGAATCCCAATTATGCTGCCAAAACCGGCTGCATGCAGGAAGATATTGACTTGCTTAAACTTTTAATTCCTAGGGCTTATGATTTGAATCGTTCCGCCATTCGCACTGATGTGCGCATTCGTCATGCTTGGTATATTGAGCATCTGAACGCCCTTGGCAGTTGTCCAGATTATCTTCTTTTAGAAACGCTTACGCCAAAGCGTATTGGCGAGGCAACCATTGCGTCCATGAACTGGGATGATTATGAGGATAAGACTGCTCTGCCGGAAGAATTGCAGGCTAAGGTGAGTTCTGTAAGCGACCTGATGTTGGTATGATTTATTACGCGCACAGTAAAAAAAATGATATTCCTGAGCAGGAGTACTTGGCACATATTCGTGGTGTCAGGTCGCTTACCCAGGAATATGTCCAGGATATAAGCTGTTATGCAAATTGTGACAAAACACTGCTATCAGGGATAACGGAAAAAGCCTCCACGTTTCATGATTTAGGCAAACTGAACCACGAAAATCAGGATGTACTTGCCGGGAAAACATCATCAAAATCTCTTCCGTATAATCACGTAGATGCAGGAGTCGCTTATTTTTTGAATAACAAACACTTTTCGGCTTATTCCGCCGCTGTAATCCAGGCTCACCACATTGGCTTTCCTGATTTTACTGTCGAAATGGATAAGGGTGATAAGGCGATTTTTCGGGATAGTTCCATTGCTTTGGATGTAGATAGAGAGCTGCCGGAATTGCAGGCAATCCACAACGACCTCATTGATAGCCATTTTGACTACGGTGGGGAGGAAATCAAAGGAGATCCTTCGGTTTTCTTGCGGATGCTCTTATCCTGCCTCGCTGATGCTGATCACACCGATACAGCGATTCATTATCAGCAGTATCCAGCCGAAATGAGTCCGGTTAAATTGCGCGCCGCCGAACGGCTTGACCAATTAGACCGGCATATTGCAGGGCTAAAGAAGAAAGGAACCGACGATGATCGGAACGCTCTGCGCAATGAGATGTATTTTGCTTGTCGAGATGCCGACATTAACGTCGACATAACCTCCTGTGACAGTCCGGTTGGCTCTGGAAAGACGACGGCGGTTATGGCTCATTTGCTTGCCCAAGCGGAAAAGCGCAGACTACGGCGCATCTTTGTTGTATTGCCCTTTACGAATATCATTAAACAATCCGTTGATATCTATCGGAAGGCTCTCGTTTTGCCGGGGGAAAAGGCTGATGAGGTTGTAGCGGAGATGCACCATCGGGCGGACTTTGAATCCGAAGATGCCAGACATATGACCGCACTTTGGCGGGCACCAATTATTGTCACAACGGCAGTTGCTTTTTTTGAAACGCTGGCCTCGAATTCTACCTCAACTCTGCGCCGATTGCATGAATTGCCCGGCAGTGCCGTTTTTGTGGATGAATCCCATGCTGCTTTGCCGGCTAAACTTCTGCCTATTGCCTGGAAGTGGATTAACATTTATGCTGCGGAATGGAGTTGCTACTGGGTTCTGGCCTCCGGTTCACTGAATCGATACTGGACAATCCCGGAAATTGCCGGCACCGAAAATTCCCACTCTGTACCGGAAATCATCTCTAACGAACTGCGCAAGCGCCTTGCGGTCTATGAAAACAACCGAATTTCTTATCATAGCGATTTATCTCCTAAAGGCATAGCGGAGCTTGCTGAGTGGATCAACAAGTTTCCGGGTCCGAGACTGGTTATCTTGAACACGGTTCAAAGCGCTGCCGTATTAGCGGACTATTTTTCAGAACACTTTGGCCGAGAGTATGTCGAGCATTTGTCTACGGCATTGATCGTAAACGATCGGGAAAACACCCTTAAACGAGTTAAAGAACGCTTGGCTGATAAAGAGGACACTAATTGGATTCTGATTGCAACGTCGTGTATTGAAGCCGGAGTAGATCTGTCTTTCAGAAATGGATTCCGCGAACTTGGATCGCTGGTATCGCTGCTGCAAGTTTCGGGGCGTGTTAATCGGGAGGGCCTCCTTGATGATGCGGGAATGTGGACATTTTGTATTTTGGAAGACGGATTGTTAAGGCTCAATCCAGGTTTAAAGGAGGCTGCTGCTGTTCTCAAAGGGTATTTTGAAGAGAACAAAACCATTATGCCTGAATTGAGTACCCAATCCCTTGCTGATGAAATTGCTTTATATGGGTTATCTAAAAAACATGAAAATTTAGTCACCGCTGAGAAATTGAAAAGATTTCCTCAGGTGGAACAGGATTTCAAGGTGATTGACAGCAATACCCGTCTCGTCGTTGTTGATCCGGCTGTGGCAAAGCGCTTGCAATATGGAAAAGTCGATTGGAAAGAATTGCAGAAAGTCTCAGTTCAAATTGCCAAATATAAGTTGGACGAATTGAGAACGCCCATGATCATGGATTATATATACAGGTGGAATCTCGAATACGACTGTTTTCTTGGTTATATGGCCGGCATCGTGAAATTAAAAAAGTATAAAGGAGAAGCAATCATCATTTGATTAGCTATAGATTAATAGTGGTAAAAACTGCAATACCGAGCGCGGCTCTTTTTGAAATGATTGTTTCCCTGTTCGTCTTGAGAGTAGTTGGAGGTTTGTAAGGTGCTTGGTTGGAAATCATATATCGATGGGTTAGTATTCCTCTACAAAGGTATATAGAACCTTACAGGATCTACTGTTGCTGGAATCACTCTGAAATATTGGTAGTTATAAAATATCTGAAGAATTCTCAGAAGGATTGAGTCTGGAGGTTTTTAATGGAGTATGATGAAGAAGATTTCCTGCTTCTGTCCGGAATACAGCATTTCGCTTTCTGCAAACGACAGTGGGCTTTAATCCATATCGAACAGCAGTGGCAGGAGAATTTGCGCACAGTTGAGGGCGAAATCCTGCACGAGAAAACTCATGACAATACCATCAAGGAAAAGAGGGGAGATTTGATCATATCCCGGGGCATGGGAATCTTTTCACGTACCTTAGGGATTACCGGGGCTTGTGATGTGGTGGAGTTCCACAAGGCCCGGGACGGAGTCACTCTTTTTGGTCGAGAGGTAAGGTACAAGCCGATTCCTGTAGAGTATAAACGAGGCAAGCCCAAGCAGAATAATGTAGACGTCCTGCAATTATGCGCTCAGGCTATGTGCCTGGAAGAAATGCTTTTGTGTACAATTCCCGAAGGGTTTCTGTTCTATGAGGAACCTAAACGTAGGCTTAAAGTGCTGCTTGACGAGGAGATCCGGGAACAGGTAACGACTATTTGCAGAGAGATGCATGAATTGTACGATCGACGGTATACGCCTAAAGTAAAGCCGACCAAAGGCTGCAAAGCTTGTTCCCTCAGTGAGCTTTGCCTGCCTAAGCTATATAAAAATCCCTCGGCTCTGGCTTATATGAAGAAGTCTATTGCGGAAATTGAGGTTGATCAATGAGAAAATTATTGAATACACTTTATGTGACGTCGACCAATACGTATTTATCTCTTGATGGTGAAAATATTGTCATTTTAAAGGATGAGGCAGAGGCGCTGAGAGTTCCCTTGCATAATCTGGAGAGTATTATTGCTTTTGGCTACACCGGCGCCAGTCCGGCTCTGATGGGTGCCTGCGCCCAGCGCAATATCGCCTTGAGTTTTATGAAGTCCAGCGGAAAATTCCTAGGCAGAGTGGTTGGCGAAGTTAAAGGCAATGTTACCTTGCGAAAAACTCAATACAGATTATCGGAGGATGCGGCGGAGAGCCATAAAATTGCTCAATCCTTTATACTGGGAAAAATATACAATGCCCGCTGGGTATTGGAGCGGGCAACCAGGGATCATGGGGCTCGGCTGGATGTGGACAAATTAAAAGGAGTTTGCCAAACCCTAGCTAACGCTTTGAAGCTGGTTGAAAAAAGTCAGGATTTAGAGCAGCTGCGGGGATTTGAAGGAGAAGCCGCGGCCCAATACTTTCGGGTAATGGACGATTTGATTCTTCAGCAAAAGGATGATTTTTATTTTAAAGCCCGGAATAAACGTCCGCCCCTGGACAACGTCAACGCTATGCTGTCTTTTGTCTATACCCTTTTGGCCCATGATGCTGCAGCGGCCTTAGAAACGGTTGGTTTAGACCCCTATGTGGGATTTTTACACCGGGACAGGCCAGGAAGGATTTCTTTGGCGTTGGATTTGATGGAAGAGCTGAGGGCAGTTTATGCAGACCGGTTTGTTATTTCTTTAGTCAATAAAAGAGAAATCAATGGCAAGGGCTTTACCCGGATGGAAAACGGAGCGGTTATTATGGACGATGATACGAGAAAAGCTATTCTTAAAGCATGGCAAAGCAGAAAGCAAGAGGAGATCAGGCATCCCTTTCTGCAGGAAAAAATAGAATGGGGACTGGTTCCTTATGCCCAGGCTATGTTGCTTGCCCGGTTTATCCGGGGGGATTTGGACGGGTACCCAGCGTTTATGTGGAAGTAGGTGAGATAATATTTTAGTGCTTATCACGTATGACGTAAATACGCAATCAGCGGCAGGGAGAAAACGGCTGCGTCAGGTTGCCAAGCAATGTGTGAATTACGGACAGCGCGTTCAAAATTCGGTTTTTGAATGCGTGCTGGAGATGGCTAAGTTCCGCGAAGTACAGCACAAATTGGAGAAAATTATTGATATCGAGAAAGATAGCTTGAGGTTTTATTTTCTAGGAAATAATTACAAGGATAAGGTTGAGCATATCGGAGTAAAGGCTTCTTTTGATGTTGAGGACACTTTGATTATTTAGTGCGAATGTGAAGCGAACATAAAATCCCTGGGGGATTCGCACCGCGAGATAAGAAGTAATCTGTTGAAATATGTAGAGATATGGAAGAGAGAAAGTTTGATTAGTAATTATATGGGGTTTAATGACAAAAATTGCTTTGTAGGAGATAGTTTTTGTTAATTTTTGCGTCGCTCCCTACACGGGAGCGTGGATTGAAATCAGACGTCACAAGCTACTGTTGCGCTGGATTTATGTCGCTCCCTACACGGGAGCGTGGATTGAAATCCATCCGCCCTTTCCATCAGATATGATCATTCGGTCGCTCCCTACACGGGAGCGTGGATTGAAATACCTTTTGGGTAATGCCCGATCAACGGATCCGCGCGTCGCTCCCTACACGGGAGCGTGGATTGAAATCGTCTCAACACCAAAGAACGCCATAATCCAGCGCATGTCGCTCCCTACACGGGAGCGTGGATTGAAATTATGAAATGCGAACCGAGCTGCAGATGCGTCATTTGTCGCTCCCTACACGGGAGCGTGGATTGAAATTAAAGCATCCCGCCAGCAATCGCCACAATCGGTTGTCGCTCCCTACACGGGAGCGTGGATTGAAATAATCCCCTGGGCGCTGTCTTAACAACATCGACTTGTCGCTCCCTACACGGGAGCGTGGATTGAAATACCGAATCAGAGCGTTACATGATAATCGCCCCCTTGTCGCTCCCTACACGGGAGCGTGGATTGAAATACTCTCGCCGCCAACGTCCACCGCATCTTCAGCGTCGCTCCCTACACGGGAGCGTGGATTGAAATTAAATGACGCATCTGCAGCTCGGTTCGCATTTCAGTCGCTCCCTACACGGGAGCGTGGATTGAAATTAGTCTATCTAGTTTAGCTGATGACTTAGGGACTGTCGCTCCCTACACGGGAGCGTGGATTGAAATTATCCCAGTAGACCATCTAGATATACTCAGGTTAGTCGCTCCCTACACGGGAGCGTGGATTGAAATCCATGTCATTTACTTTAACTATCTCTGTAAGATCGTCGCTCCCTACACGGGAGCGTGGATTGAAATTTGGCTATCGTGATATTGCAAGAGCATCGGAGCGTCGCTCCCTACACGGGAGCGTGGATTGAAATAATCAGGTAGTAATTTACAATCTTAATCCATCGGTCGCTCCCTACACGGGAGCGTGGATTGAAATCTCTACCAAGTTAATATTACCTTCAGTACCTTTTTGTCGCTCCCTACACGGGAGCGTGGATTGAAATCATTTGTCATGGACACTACAACAGGTGTTTTATCGTCGCTCCCTACACGGGAGCGTGGATTGAAATCAGTTACCACCGAAGAGGGCAAGCACGCACCCTAGTCGCTCCCTACACGGGAGCGTGGATTGAAATAGGTTCCAGTACGATAACCCCGCGTCCGAGCCATGTCGCTCCCTACACGGGAGCGTGGATTGAAATATATACTCAGGAGTCTTTCTAAGTGGTTTCTTGTGTGTCGCTCCCTACACGGGAGCGTGGATTGAAATTGATGCACAATTTGCAAGGTTTTTTCGCCGGAAGTCGCTCCCTACACGGGAGCGTGGATTGAAATCGCACTCGCCAACTCTGTGAAACTGATTAGCAAGTCGCTCCCTACACGGGAGCGTGGATTGAAATGTCTTGTCAAGAAAGATAACCGCAACAACGTTGGTCGCTCCCTACACGGGAGCGTGGATTGAAATACAACCCCCTTATTTGAATTTTGCCACATCCCAATGTCGCTCCCTACACGGGAGCGTGGATTGAAATCTGGCTACGGAAAAACTAGTCTCCTAAAAGGGTTGTCGCTCCCTACACGGGAGCGTGGATTGAAATCTCCTATAAAGTATGTTTAATAGTTTCCAGCACAGTCGCTCCCTACACGGGAGCGTGGATTGAAATTGCAATTATGCAATATTCGCAGACTCGGAATGAGGTCGCTCCCTACACGGGAGCGTGGATTGAAATTCATGTGGGCGTTGAAAAATCCCATGTGGAAGCCCGTCGCTCCCTACACGGGAGCGTGGATTGAAATCGGGATGGATTAGCAAAGTCTTAAAAGACGTACTGTCGCTCCCTACACGGGAGCGTGGATTGAAATCAGAGATTCATTCACGATTAAACTGGAATTATATACGTCGCTCCCTACACGGGAGCGTGGATTGAAATTGGCATAATATCACCGCCCTAAAGAAGAGAAGCGTCGCTCCCTACACGGGAGCGTGGATTGAAATTGGCATAATATCACCGCCCTAAAGAAGAGAAGCGTCGCTCCCTACACGGGAGCGTGGATTGAAATTTGAATCCGTCAAAGGCAGTTGGAAGCAATGCGGAGTCGCTCCCTACACGGGAGCGTGGATTGAAATTGGACTTATTGGGGTGCCAGCGCAAAGTGATTACGTCGCTCCCTACACGGGAGCGTGGATTGAAATAATGATTTTGATGAAATTGTAACCAAAACACTCAGGTCGCTCCCTACACGGGAGCGTGGATTGAAATCTCACTAATCACACCAATAATCATTAAAAATTAGTCGCTCCCTACACGGGAGCGTGGATTGAAATAGCTATGGTAGTGGTTTCGAAATCAGCTACGAAGGTCGCTCCCTACACGGGAGCGTGGATTGAAATTTGCGTCTTGTGTAAAGTATCTGTTGTGTTTAGGTCGCTCCCTACACGGGAGCGTGGATTGAAATTTTGGGCGTGCACATTTATGTCGATGGTTCGCTCGTCGCTCCCTACACGGGAGCGTGGATTGAAATACAACTTATTTGCATACTACATTCCTACTATACGTCGCTCCCTACACGGGAGCGTGGATTGAAATACATTTATCATGACAGCCTAAATATCTATCTTGACGTCGCTCCCTACACGGGAGCGTGGATTGAAATATGAATAAGAGCAAATTCTCTCTTTCGGATGAAAGTCGCTCCCTACACGGGAGCGTGGATTGAAATTATCGATCCTATAAATAGCCGTTAATTTCATTTTGTCGCTCCCTACACGGGAGCGTGGATTGAAATTTGATCGTCAGTTTCAACAAGTTTTCTAAGTAAGTCGCTCCCTACACGGGAGCGTGGATTGAAATTTATTCCTGCTGGAAATTATATTGTTAATAAGACGTCGCTCCCTACACGGGAGCGTGGATTGAAATATTGAGGGGGAGGTGAGAGAGATGAAAATAGGACGTCGCTCCCTACACGGGAGCGTGGATTGAAATTGTTTCATTAATTTTGTTTTCGTTAGTGTCATGGTGTCGCTCCCTACACGGGAGCGTGGATTGAAATAACACCGTTCATGCTTAACCCAACATTAAATCCGTCGCTCCCTACACGGGAGCGTGGATTGAAATCTCTGTAATAGTGTATGGGTGAAGTATGTCATAATGTCGCTCCCTACACGGGAGCGTGGATTGAAATAATTATATCTGGTTTTACCCAGCGTTGACTTTTATAGTCGCTCCCTACACGGGAGCGTGGATTGAAATACCAATATGGCGACAGACACGGGCTTTGACGGTAAAGTCGCTCCCTACACGGGAGCGTGGATTGAAATTGATCTTCTGGGCCAATAGGCTACATTAGCCAGCATAGAAGAGGGGCATTAATATTTTTGTCGACTGGGAGGTAATAATGTGTTATCAGAAGACAAATTGCATGAAGAAGTTGGATTTCTAACCAAAAACATGAATGCTAAGGAATTAGAAAAGCAATTAAATATTTAAAATCAAATGTTGGACAAACAATGGAGGAAGCCTTAAGTGACCCTTTGTACGATGATGAAGACTTGACAGAGGAGGATGAGATTTCCATTGCCCAGGGTGAAGAAGACGTTGCCGCTGGTAGGTTCCATAGTCTAGATGAAATTAAAAGACAGTTGGGTGACTTATGAATATAGTCATTACTACACGTGCCAAGAAAGATCTATAGAAACTTGATAGAGATACTTAGAGGGGTAACATTAAGAATGCAACGGGTTGCCAAAGGTGCTTAATCGTTTTCAATCTTATGGATACCTAATATTTGCTCAATATCAAGGACAAACTCTTCTTCATCTGTCACTAAAGTTACCTTCCTTAAACGGTCTAATCCTTCAGGTGCCAGGCTTAAGGTGCCTGACAGTTCCTTTTGTATGCTGTCGGAGAGGAAAACAACTTTACAGGGAGTTGCATCTTTTAAATAATAACTAAAGGGCCTGTCTTGACTTATGACCACATCAGAGTTCAGGAATTTGCGTTCGGATTCTTTACCAAATCTTAGTTCCTCCGTTTCAGCATGTTTGTCGACCACACTTCGGGCAAAATCTGAAAGTTGTCCATAGATATGGTCGCCGATTCGATTCAGTTCGTCGTTGAATAGGGTTCTTTAGCTAACAACTTTAGGCCTATGGTGAGGGCATAGATTTCTGCAGTGTTTAAAGCTAAGAAAATTGGATGAATCAGTGAACTGTACGTGTTTGGCCACGTTCTAGTTCACTGATTTTCATTGTTGTGCCCATAAATTTAAAGCCATCTTTCAGAGTGTTAAGATCATCGCTTAAAGCCCGCTCACTTATGCCGAAGGTTTTAGAGAGTTCTTCGCGAGTATGGCTGCCGGAATGAAGATATTTTAAAATTTTAAGGAGACGGTCATAGCCGTCTCTCGCTTTTAATTGTTCGAGGAATGTAAGATCCAAACCAAACTCATATTTGCTGTTTAAGTGTTTCACGAGGTGTTCAATTCTCCTTACAACAGGGTATTTATCACGGGTATAAATCCGAATGCCCTGCGAGATATTCGCGGTGAATTCATCCTTGTTCTCTTTCAGCAATGAAATAGATAGACTTAAAATGTTTTCTTTGGCTGCTTCATCATGTGTTCCTCCATAATAGCTCGAGAACCAGGCTGTAAGCTTTTCTGCCGCTTCTTCCCGGTTCTTTTTATTTTTGCCGAAGATTTCTTTCCCGGCTCCTTTCGTAAAGGCTTCGTTGATGAGGTATTGCAGGGTAATATTCATATCATTCACTTGATACTTGACCTCCAAGCAGATAGTTTTAACATTCTCCGTTATTTTATTTAGCAGTTAACCTTTGCAGTTCAATCAATCCGAAAAAGAATGAAGCAGTGCTTCATTCTTTTAGACATAGGGATATGGGACAATGGATTCAAGCAAAACAACATCTTAGGGGAGGACAGACCATGAAAATCTATGTTATCGGTGATTTACACGGCTGCTATGACGAATTTCAACGGCTACTATCAAAAATGGAACCTAATTTACAAAAGGATCGTTTGATTCTGTTAGGTGATTATCTTTTCGTTCACGCCGGAGTTCGGCCTGGAGTCGCTTTAGAGAAGCAAAGCGAAGGGGATATGCTTTGGATTCGTGAAGAGTTTTATAAGTATCCCAATACTTTAGGGAAAACGGTCGTCTTTGGTCACACTCCAACGGTATATCTCACGCAGGAGTCACGGCCTGTTAGACTGCATAATAATATTGCCCTCGATACAGGTTGTGTATACGACGGATGGTTAAGCGCTTTAGAGATTTCTGAGGGAACTGTGACGAGAATTTATCAGGTTCAAGGTAACCGCAGTTTCGCCTATCCAATGGCTATCTAAGCTGTTTAACCATTGAAAAACATCGCTTAACGATTTAAAGGGAGTGGATTAAAGTGGATCAAGAACTAATTCTTAAAAATAATTACCCCGCACAATATAATCTTTTTGGAATTTATGTGGATTGGCAGATTGACAATAACTATATTGGGTTTCTTGCCCAGATCCCCATGGAATTGACGACTTCAGCAAGTTTTCAAAATAGTGAAGGTAAACAGAAACAAGCTCACTGGTCAGGAAGCATTGAGAAGACTAGAGAGGCGAGAAAAGAAATTCAAGCGGCCTGTATTTGATATTTTTCAGTATTACATGTCGAACGTACCAGCGGATCTGTCCAATCATAAAGTTTCGAATCAGGATGACAATATTATGACGATTGATAGTAGTATTTTTGACAAACGCATTATTATTAAAGTCATGACTAAAGATGGTTTTGAAAGAATCACCAGTGCCAACGATATCTATAACGGCGGTGTAGATGAAAGTGAATACCTAATTGATCCAACCCAATATGATGATGAAACTTCGTATGAAATGGAAAAGTACTGGTCCGAGAAGCTAGGTATCCCGGTTTTAGGTGATGATGAGGAAATCGACTTTTTTATCAATACCCAAGGATTGAAGGTAGGGAAGGTGAAGGAGAAGAAAAGAATGTTATCGATATAATTCAGCCCACGATGAAGAAGGGTCTTTTGCCGATGAAGTCGTGCGAGGAGAATTGGGGTTGCTGTAACCAAATTGATTGATTTCATGGCATGAAAAGTGTATTATATAGCGTTAAGCTTTACAGTGATCTAAACCAATCTTTTCTCATTTCATAAACATCCATGCTATACTTAAGGTAAGGCAGTCGTTATAATGGGCAAGCTAAATTAAGATCGCTACACCGCCCGGAGACGAGTTTTTACTCCTGTAAATATTACGTTCAAACAGCTTCATATTAAAGACGGTTACCTTTACCTTCTTTTTGAGCATAAAAGTTACCCATCTCCTAAGAGAGCCCTCCAACTGTTGAAATACATTCTTAACATTTGGGAACAAAAAACAATCGGTCAATCCACAGCTAAGTTGCATCGGAATTTAAGCCCTTGGAGTGTTACACCAAATGAAAGTAGTCCTTGGACAAAATCAGACATGATGAATAGGGAAGTAAACAAGGCTTTTATAGACTTTTATAAAGTTTTGGCAACGGGTATTAATATTTTTGTCGACTGGGAGGTAATAATGTGTTATCAGAAGACAAATTGCGTGAAGAAGTTGGGTTCCTGACTAAAAACATGAATGCTAAGGAACTACAAAAGGCAATTAAATATTTGAGATCAATTGTTGGACAAACAATGGAGGAAGCCTTAAGCGACCCTTTGTACGATGATGAAGACTTGACAGAGGAGGATGAGATTTCCATTGCCCAGGGTGAAGAAGACGTTGCTGCTGGTAGGCTCCATAGTCTAGATGAAATTAAAAGGCAGTTGGGTGACTTGTGAATATAGTCATTACTACACGTGCCAAGAAAGATCTGGAGAAACTTGATAGAGATACTCGAAACCGAGTGTATTTAACTCTGGAACATTTTGTCGCTGGACAACGTGTTGATATCAAGAAACTAAGAAGTTCCAAAAATTATAGAATTAAGACCTTCGCTCTAACGTGCTCGGGCTTGGCTCTGTAGCCAATTAAATGATCCTGATAAATATATGCTTTATAAGCTATGAAGTTATAGGGAAAAGATTTTGACATTCATTAAAGGAGATTTTTAAACTATGCAAAAAAAATATGTAATCTGGAATTCCGAGGAGCAGGGGGATGTTACGAAATTTCCGGAATCATCCTTCAAAGAGATGGTATACTTCGGAGAAAACTCAAGCAACTGTCGTTTCCCGAATATAGAAGTTAACGAAGAAAATCAGGCGAAGCTTCTGAAGCTAGTAGAGCAGTATAATTTACTTAACGAGGAAGAACGCCAAGAGTTAAGCCTGATAAGTTTCTTTAAAGAGAAGGGTATTAATATCGAGCATGTCGATGAATTTGAAGAACCCCGCGAAATCTTCATTTTACTCGTCTATTTCAAAGAGATTTGCAAACTGTCAGACTTTGACCCTCTGCTTGCGCTTGAAAAAACAATTTAGGACAAAGGGTATGAACAGCGTATTGTCCTTTTATCTGTTGACTTTAGGCGTGTCTGTTAATGAAATATAGAGTATAACTTTTTATAAGTTTACCAGAACGAGTCCTTAATCTAGTATTTGCTGGATGAAAGGACTCGTTTGTTTTTTAGGCTGTGATAATTATTTTTAACATGATGCGGGATGACGATTTTGTGATCAATGATCCTATTGATGGTTTCCCGCTTCTTAAATCACTGCAGGTTAAGATTGTCAAAAAGGAAACAGAATAGACGCAAATTTCACTTTGATCACCTTTCCTTTATCAAAGTTCACAAAATTCAGTATAACAGCTGAGAAAGACAATTCTTTGAAACTTGCCCTCTGCGCTTTGAAACATTATTTCTACATGAAATAAATGATCCTGTTCCAATTTTCTTAGACTATCGGAAAGCATAACTTCGTTGTATACTGCAAGAAGTCTAATTCTACTTGAATCAAGTTTTACTTGATCTACCAAAAATCGTGTGCTAAGCAATAGGAATTATCGGATACCGATGAGGTATGTTGGGAAACTGAAGAGTTCATTAAAAATGGCCCTACAAATAGCAACAAATGATCATTATAATGTTATGTGGAGGGAAGCTAAATCTGTTCCGAAAAGGAGTGATTTAGTGGAGACCTTAACCTTGTTGTTCCTGAAATGGGTTTCAACTCTAGACGCTAAGTGAAGGAGAAGAAAACAATGTTTGAAATCACAGCAACGTTACCTTTAATTGAAATTTCCCGCCAAAGCCAAATGATAAAACAAAGTGAGATACACCTGTTTGATATTATATTGGTATAATATGAGGGAGGAATTTTCGGATTATAGAGGGAGGAATTATAATGAATCTTGATGAAGCAGTATCAGCAATGAAAATACTCTTAAATAAGTATCCTAAACTCACTAAGGCTGAATACTCACAACTTAAGGCCATAGCAGATGAGATCTCTGACGGTGCGATGGATAAAATTTCAGATATTATTTTTGCTGAAGTATTTTCCTTAGAAAAACGTGAAGGGGATATTGGATTTAGGGAGTAAGCTTAATTGGAGTTGTGAAGTGAACAGAAAATTGTCAATACTCAAAACTGCTATTTTTCTGCTATTCGTTGTATGGACGATAAGTTTTATCTGAAATTTGCACATAGGATATTAAATGGAAGAGCATTCTATAGCTTGGCATCGTGCGATTTTGCATTAGCTGCCTTCCTCTCTATGGGGTGGGCGACTGGTGGTGGGGCCGTAATGTTATAATTTCATCATGAGAAGTCAGGTAGCTTAAGGCCTGAATCGTAAAGTCTACATCCTTCATGGAGTTAAAATGACTGAAACTAAAGCGTACGGTCCCCTGGGGATAAGTACCAAGGGTCCGGTGGGCTGCTGGAGCACAATGAAGTCCGCAGCGGGTCATAATCCCAAAGTTCTTAAATAGTCGATAACTGATGTCTGCATTATCGTGGTTGAAAAAGTTAAGAGAAGCGATCCCGGTCCGGTCTTGATTTGGGTCGGGACCGAGGAGCTGAATGCCCGGCAGGGTTTGAACATTTTCCATAAACCTCTGCACAAGAGCCAGCTCTTTTTCTTTGATGGCAGAAATTCCTTCTGCGGCTATGTATTTAAGTGCAGCATGGAGGCCGTAGATCCCCGGCAAGTTTAAGGTGCCTGCTTCAAAACGATCAGGCAGACAGCGGGGCTGGAGAACACTATCGGATGCGCTTCCGGTTCCCCCTTCGATTAGGGGTTCAACCAGTGAGGTTAATTTTTCATTAAGGTAAAAACCACCGATTCCTTGCGGGCCTAAGAGACCTTTATGGCCTGTAAAGGCTAGGGCATCGGCACCTAGTTTATCAAAATCTATAGTTAAGAAACCGGCTGTTTGAGCACTGTCAACAATGAAAAACAAGTCATACTCCCGGCATAGTCGGCCGACTTCTTCGAGAGGCAGTATTGTACCACTAACATTGGAAGCATGAGTCATAATAACAGCTTTTGTAGTTGACTTAATTTGCGGGCGTAAGTCGCCGCTGGAAAGTTCCCCTTTTTGATTGCAGAGAACTGCAGTTACTTCGACGCCTTGTTTGGCCAGTGAAGCCAGAGGCCGCATGACTGCGTTATGTTCCAGAGAA
Source organism: Desulfosporosinus acididurans (assembly GCF_001029285.1). Lineage (GTDB taxonomy): Bacteria > Bacillota > Desulfitobacteriia > Desulfitobacteriales > Desulfitobacteriaceae > Desulfosporosinus > Desulfosporosinus acididurans. The sequence continues at coordinate 39,533 of NZ_LDZY01000011.1, read as the reverse complement.
GAAACAAGCACGTGATCTCCGGGTTTCAACAATCCTTTCAGGATAACATTAAGACTTTCCGTAATATTTTTGGTAAAAATTACGTTTTCCGGTTTAGGAAAATTAAACAAGTTACATAGTAGTTCCCGTGTTTCATAGACAATATTGGCAGCTTCAAAGGATGCGGTATAAAGTCCTCGGTTAATATTACAGCCGCAATTGCATAAGAATCCGGCTACAGCATCAGCTACCCCGGGAGCTTTAGGGAAAGAAGTGGCTGCATTATCTAAGTATAATCCGTTCATGACACCATTTCCTTTAGTAAGGGCTTCGCCATTGTACGAAGCCCTTATTGTTATTAAGTTCACTCCTGAGCATGATAAACCAATTGGTATTGGTTCCCTTCAACAGCATAAATTTTCTCGATTTCGTCAGAAATAATTTCGGCAAGATTCAGGGTGAATTCGAATTTTACTCCCAGGCCGCAACTGGAAGTCAGCTTACGGGGTAAAGGGATCAATTCCCCCTGAAAGTTCAATCTTTGTATGAATTTAGCAAATTTGAGGGCGGAAGAGTTCGTGTAGAAGAGCACAATGTAAGTCATAGGCTCATTGCTTCTTTGCCGAGATTTCAAAGGTATGGGTTTTGCTGTCCAGTTCGATAGTATTAATTGTGTAGCCGGTTAAATTCAAGTATCGTTCTACATTTGATTTTGCTGTTTTACTATCAACCAGAACTGTGACTTCAGCTGAGTTAATGTCCAGTGCCTTTTTGGTCATTAGAACCGGTTGGGGACAGGACATTCCTCTTGTATCAACTTGCGCCAATCTTAACACCTCCTTGGACAGTTGCTTTGGTCTCTCTTTCCAGGTTGAAAGAAGCAATCACAAGTAAGAGAACGAAACCAATGAGTACCGCAATTTTTCCGTTAGGGGAAGGGCCTTGAGCGCTGGCGGCAAGGGAAAAGTTATGAGCAAAGGCCGCTCCGGCAGACATCCCTAAAACGGTAATCACGGAATCAATATTTCCTTCGGAAGCCAGGATAAGCTGCCTTAATGGGCATCCTCCCAGAAGAACAGAACCCCAGCCTGCCAGAGCCATGCCTAGAAAATTCCACAGCCCATCAGTATGGGCTACTGACTGACCGGCAAAACTGAGCTTGTAAAAGCCGAAGTATAAATTTCCCAAGCTGGCAAAAACAAGGATGGAGATAAATCCCAAAATCAAATAAGTATCTTTAAAAAGGATAGCATCTCGAATACCGCCTACCATGCATAACCTGGTTCTTTGTACTAAGACTCCGACAATTACTCCTGCAGCAAGAGCAATCCATACTGGGGCATGACCGGCACCTGGACCTTTGGTACTAAAGAAGATAAAAGCAGGTGCTGTTAAAAGAAGGATAAAGAGTCCGACATTAAGCAGGGGAAATAGAAAGCCTTCCAGTGGGGAGAGTTTGTATGTTCGTTTAAGACTAAAGCCATTTTTCAAGAAAATAATGCCGACAATAATTCCAGCTGCAAATCCGGCCAGACCAAACAAGGCATTGAGGTCGCCGCCTCCCAGTCTTAAGACCATGCGGAGAGGACAGCCTAAAAACATCAAAGCTCCAATCATAACGATAAACCCAAGCATGAAGCGAATGAACGGGGATGAGCCGCCGCGCACAGCAAATTCCTTTTTTCCAAGTGAGATCAGAAAAGCTCCTAAAACAATCCCGATAATTTCCGGACGTATATATTGAACAACTGCTGCGCGATGTAAGCCCAAAGCCCCCGTAGTGTCTCTTATAAAGCAAGCAATGCAGATTCCCATGTTCACAGGATTACCAAAACGGACCAGGACAACTGCCAGTATCCCAATAACTGCTCCTGTAAAAATAATGCCTTTTTTACTATCCAATATTTGTCCTCCTTTCATAAAATCAGAGTTTAGAATGTAAATGTTGATTCTTGAATCGTTTGTATCCCTCCTTATTCATAACGATAAACTGATACATAATCATAATAGTATTATAATGTAAAAAGATCAATTATTATTCCATTTCATCCAAATATAGGGCAACGAATTCGCTGATTGAGAGAGAATCCCTGATCAATTTTTTGTCGATGAGGGTGATAAAACTTTATAACAATACAGTATTATTAGCAATAAATGTTTATGCTGCAACAGTTTGGAGGTAACGCCGCTAATGGCCGGCATTCATTGAATGTAGTAGCTCCTATACCTAATACAAAGATACTAGTGTAAAATATTAATGTAAGATTCCAAAGAATATAATTTATCTAGTATGTCTGATTTAAATGTGAGGTAGTGTTATGAAGCTTAGGGAAATAAAAATGCATGATCCTGTAATATTACAAACCAACCTTACAGTACAAGAAGCGGCAGCTATATTGTTACAAAAAAATGTGGACTGCGCACCGGTGATCGATAAAAAAGGCAATATAGAAGGCCTTTTAACCAATAGGCATATCTTAAATTTAGTAAGCCAAAAAGGCAATTTATCTACTTTGATAACTGATATAATGAGCAATCGGGTTGTAATTGGGCATCCAGATGATACGATTGAAGATTATCTTAATCCCGCTTTAGAATATTTATTGGTTGTGGATGAAAAGAAAATTATGGGTATAATCACTCATAAGGATCTTGGCAACAAATTTTTCAGATCTTATACGAAAATCTCCTATGAACTTGAAGCAATTATTAATTCCATTCACAATTTAATAATAGCTGTGGATCGAAACGGTTTTGTTGAAGTTACAAACGACGCCTTTCAAAGATTTCTGGGTATGACAGCCGAAGAGTTAAAGAGGCTTCATGTTAAAAATATTGCTCCCGAAAGCGGATTAGAAGAGGTAGTTAAATCGGGTAAAGTGGAACTCGCCCAAAAGATTATGGTTTTCAATCGTTGGTTTTTAACGAATCGTTTCCCCATTAAAAAAGATGGTAAGATAATAGGGGCGGTAGCGGTTCTGCAGGATATGACAGAATTGGATAACATAGCCGAAGAATTAGAACACTATAAAAGCCTGAATAACGAGCTGGATATGATTATAAATTCTTCCTTTGATGGAATACTAGTTGCTGATGGCAATGGAATAGTGCTTCGAACAAATGAAGCCTTCGAGAAAGTTACTGGCGTTAAGAGAGAGGACATACTTGAACGAAGCATGATTGATTTTGAGAAAGAAGGATTGGTCTCGGAATCTGCAGTTAAGCTTGCGCTGGAGAGGAAAGAATCGGTTACCATATCCCACCAAACCAATAAAAGTGGCAGACTTCATCTAACAACTGCCAATTTATGCTTTGACGATCATGGGAATATTTACCGAGTAGTATGTAATGTCCGGGATATAACCGAATTAAATGAATTGCGACAGAGAATTGAAGAAATTAAGGGCCTAAGTCAACACTATGAAAGTGAGTTGCGCGCATTACGCTTGCAGTATAGCGGTTCTGATAAAATTATTTTTAAATCAGAAAAGATGAAGAGTCTTCTAGGTATGGTGGTAAAACTAGCACATTACGATTCTACTATTCTGATCACAGGGGAGACAGGTACAGGAAAAGAACTAATTGCTGAGACTATTCATAAAAACAGCAGCCGCTGTAATGAGCCCTACATTAAAGTGAATTGTGGCGCTATACCAGAGAACCTGTTGGAATCAGAATTATTTGGATATGACTACGGGGCGTTTACCGGTGCTAAAAAACAGGGAAAGGCAGGCCAGTTTCAATTGGCTAATGGGGGGACTATTTTCCTTGATGAAATAGGAGATTTGCCGTTTAATATGCAGGTCAAACTCTTGCGCGTCATACAGAATAAGGAAATTACTCGTGTTGGCAGTGAAAAATCTATCCCCATAGATGTTCGCTTTATCGCTGGGACCAATCGCAACCTTTTGGACTTAGTGGGAAAAAAGGAATTTCGAGAAGATTTGTATTATCGCCTAAATGTAGTGCCAATACATGTTCCTCCCTTAAGGGAAAGGAAGGAAGATATTCCGATTCTGATAAATCATTTCATCAACCTTTTTAATAAAAAGTACGACCAAAATAAAAGAGTGTCCTCGGAAGTAATAGATAGATTAATGGATTATAACTGGCTGGGAAATGTTCGAGAATTAGAAAACTTGATTGAGAGACTAATGGTGACTAGTACTGGATATTTAATTAACAGGAGAGATTTGCCTTCTTATTTTAACCAAACTTCAGTAAAACCATCAGGAGTCCTTGTTTCAGGAATTGTTCCGTTGCAGGATGCCATAGAAAGTTTAGAGAAACAGCTTCTACAGAAAGCGTATAGCGGGAATCTTACAACCAGGCAGATGGCAAAATTGCTCCAAGTTGATCATTCCACCATTGTTAAAAAAGCTGCAAAGTATGGAATATCAAAACAGAATTCAGTAAATAATCAGAAAAGATAGATAAATGGTGACGATATTCACCAATTGGTTCTAAATGGAACCGCAAGTTGAATGGGCTTACTGTAAGTAATTTGGTCGTTAATTGATTAATAAAGAATACTATAACGGTGATTTTCGGCACCAGGAGGAAGGAATGGCTCTTGTCATTTCTTCCTTATTTTTGTCCAGTTTTTATAACCCTCACTTTCTTGTAAGTGGGGTGAGTCCTTCGTTAACTTCAGGTGGGCTAGAGTCTCCGCCTGAAGCCCAAATGTTCGGCTTTAGCTGAACGAGTTCACTGAACAAGCCTTATAGCAGGCTGAAATTATTGAAAATTTATAAAGTTCAGTTTTGGCATCTTTGTTGCATTAATAACTGATCAACCTGATTATAGTTCGATTCCGATTGATTTCATGAACTATGGTAAGCAGCTTAGTGGGGACTTGGGACTAGGTTGCTTATGGAAGGAGGTTTATTTCAACATCAGGTTTACAAAATATGAAACAAGGAGGTTATCAAATTGAAATTTACGAAAGCTTACATTCCTTATGGGGGATACTTCTCTTCACCATTTGTTCGCTGGAACGGTTCGTTAAAAGGCGATAATTCCGTTATTTTGGGGGCTTCTACCGCCAGACGCTGGTTTGTCGAAAAACAGATTGACCCCAATGGATTAGACTTTCTCTATTATGGTATAACGACAGCTCAGCCTTTGTCTTTTTACGGACATGCCTATTCCGCCGCAGTTATTCTTGATCGTCAGGGCAAAGACATACCGGCTTTGCAAATAAATCAAGTATGTGCGACCTCATGTACGACGTTGGGGCTGGCAGCCAAGGATATTGAGACAGACTCCCATGGAGAAATTTTTGCTCTTTCGGTTGACCGCACTTCGAGTACACCCTTATTAGTTTGCCCTGATCCTCTCACCGGTGCGGTGTCTACAGAAAACATTGTTCTGGATAATTTTGAACGTGATCCATCACCAGGCGCTGGATTGGCAATGTTTCAAACAGCCGAAGCAGTCGCTAAAGAAGCAGGCATAACTAGAGAAGAATGTGATGAAATAGCAGTTTTAAGATATGAACAATACCTGGATGCTCTGGCCAATGACCGAGCCTTCCAAAAACGTTATATGTTCCCTCTAGAAGCTCACCTTAACAAGAAAAAAATTCAAATAATTGCTGAAGACGAGGGAGTAACGCCCAGCACCAAAGAGGGGATGGCCAAGCTTAAACCGGTGACGCCTAATGGGGTACTTACTTTCGGCAGTCAAACTCATCCCGCCGATGGAAACTGCGGCACGATTGTAACAACTAAAGAAAGAGCCCAAGAAATAAGCAAAGATCCGAATATAACGGTGCAGATCTTATCCTATGCCATAACGAGGGTAGGAGCAGGTCGTATGGCAGCTGCCCCAGTTCCGGCTTTGGAACTAGCCTTAAAAGATGCTGGGCTCAAAGCAGCCGACCTATCACAGATTAAGACTCATAACCCATTTGTGGTCAATGATGTAAACCTATCCAAGAAACTTGGTGTAAACCAGAAAATTGTTAATAACTATGGATCTTCCATGATTTATGGACATCCTCAGGGACCAACCGCAGGCAGAGCGGTTATAGAACTTATTGAAGCTCTAGCCGTACAGGGGGGCGGTTATGGCGCGTTTACCGGATGTGCTGCAGGTGATATAGGAGCATCTCTGGTAGTAAAAGTGAACTAAATATAGCTTAGGCAGCTCCAGGCGAGTTGATGCGAAATACGTTGTGGGGAGGATTATAAAATGGCTGAATGGGAGACTATGGAGAGAATTCCAGCACCGGCCTTTATTCCAAAGTTTGGCGCACTGTCGGGGATGCGCGTTTTAATGACTGGAACAATAGTCGCTGCACCGTTTGCTGCGACGTTATTGGCAGAGAATGGGGCAGAAGTTATTCATGTCGAACGTCCCGGCGGAGACCCCTACCGCCTCCAATCACCGGTGGTTACGCTGAAAGAGGATAAAATCGCAGTTGCTGACTCGGAAGTACCTTTAGATAAGAAAATAAGCACAGGCTGGATTCAAGAGGGGAGAAACAAACTAAGCTTAACGTTTAATTGGGACTTGAGAGTTCCAGAGGCGAAAGAAGCATTCCTTGCTTTGATTAAGCAAGTTGATGTCTATTTGGAGAATATTGTCTGGACTGAAAAGTTAGGAATAAACGATGAAGAACTGCTTAAAGTCAATCCATCGCTGGTTATATGCCATATAAGCGGCTTTGGACGTAAGGAATTTGGCGAAGCTGAAGGCTGGAGCACACGGCGTTCTTATGACCCCATTGGCCAGTTGGAAGGCGGGTGGATGAATTTAAACGGATTTCCCGATGGACCTCCTATCTACGGTTCTGTCTTTATCAATGATTATATAACCGCCTACCAGGCAACTTATGGAATTTTAATGGCCTATATCAGTGCAAAAGCAACTGGCAAGGGCCAGGTTATTGACGTCGCTCAAATCGAAGCTATGAGTAAAGGCCTGAATGACACCTTCGTAAATTACTTCTTGTTGGGAATGATCAGAGGGCGGCGCGGTAATGCAACCGGTATATTCCAGCCCGGAGACTTGTATAAGGCAAAAGACAATTATCTCTATATCGGCAGCTATGGAGAACCTGCCTACAATAAATTTGTCCAAGCGATTGATACTGATACCAAGAGATTTCCTTACCATGTCTGCGCTGCCACCCGGGAAGCAGTTGAGTCTCCTAAGGGACAGGAATTTAAAAAATATATTGAGGATTGGGTAGGTGCGCGAACAGCCGAAGAAGGATTCCAGCATTTACGTAAGTTCAATGTGGCCTGTGCTCTTCCGAGGACTGTACAGGATCTTGCAAATAGCGCACACTACCAAGCTCGGGGCAATTTTGTCAATTATGTTGATGAAACTTTGGGTAAAGAAGTAACCGGTTTTGGGTTTGCTCCTAAAATGGGCGGTACTCCGCAGAAGATCTGGAGGGGAGGCCCTAGTATAGGACAAGATAGTGACGTCATCTTAAAATCTTTGGCCGGCCTTAACGATAGTGAACTTGCAGTTTTAAAAGAAAAGGGCATCGTGGTTTAACGTTCTAAAACGTTATAAGTTGAAAACAGAGCAAAGGCTTAAATTAGGAGGTAATTATAAATGACTATAAAGAAAATTGGAGTATTAGGAGCAGGAGCAATGGGCGGGGGAATAGCCCACCTGGCCGCTCAAAAGGGATTTGAAGTGGTCTTGTGTGATGTCGACATGAAATTTGTTGAAGCCGGGGTTGCTAAAATGACAAAACTCATGGACAAAAGTATTACGAAAGGCAAAATCACGGCTGAAGATAAAGAGGCCATATTAGCCAGGATTACTAAAACCACGAATCTGGAGGACTTTGCTGAGGTTGATTTCTTTATTGAAGCAATCATTGAAGACCTAGATATCAAAAAAACAGCCCTTGCCAAAGTTGACAAGATTCTGAGACCAGAAGTCATTATGGGATCAAATACATCATCTATGTCGATTACTGCTCTTGCAGCTTCCACCAGCCGTCCTGACAAATTCCTGGGAACACATTTCTTTAATCCGGCTCAGGTAATGCGCCTTTGTGAACTTATCCGGGGAGCTATGACTAGTGATGAAACGATGCAAAGAGCAGCTGATCTCGCATCGGCTTTAGGTAAAACCTCAGTTGAAGTAAAGAAAGACACTCCTGGTTTTATCGTAAATCGGTGTATGATGCCCCAGTTCCTGGAGGCTATTCGTTTAGTGGATGAAGGCGTTGCGACACCCCAAGACATCGACACCGCAGTGAAGATGGGTCTGAATTATCCCATGGGTCCCTTCGAACTTATGGATTTGACGGGAATTGATATTGCAGCCTTTGTTACGGACTATTTCTACGCTGAAACCGGGAGAGAACTATGGAAAGCTCCCCATGCTTTGAAGAGTATGATAAGAGCCGGACGCCTGGGAGACAAAACCGGCGCTGGCTGGTATACGGATAGAGTAAAGAAATAATCTGGCCGTAATGGCTAGTGAAACTCACAATTTGAAAGGGGAAAGACCCATGACTTATGAGACCATTCTGCTTGCTAAGGAAAATGGAGTGGCTACCATCACTTTGAACCGCCCGCCCATGAATCCTTTAAATAGTCAACTTTTCAAGGAACTAGGCCATGCTGTAGACGAAATTGCGGAAGACAATTCTATAAAAGTCCTTATTATCACCGGATCGGGCTCCAAGGCCTTTGCGGCCGGTGCTGATGTTTCAGAAATGGCTTATCTGAGTCCGGTGGAAGTCTATAACTTTAATATGGGCTCCAGAAAGACTTTTGATAAAATAGAGAACCTGGGAAAACCGGTTATAGCCGCGATTGCAGGGATAACCTTTGGCGGTGGATGTGAGCTGGCACTGGCTTGCGACTTCCGTTTTGCGGCTGAAAACGTAAAGATCGCTTTTCCCGAGACCGGTTTGGGGATCATACCGGGCGGCGGTGGTACCGTACGTCTTCCGAGGCTAATCGGCGTTGGCAGGGCCAAGGAATTGATTTATGGAGGCGAGATGATTGATGCGGTGACTGCAGAAAAACTCGGCATTGTTACTAAAGTAGTCGCTGTGGATGTTTTAATGGAAGAGGCACAGAACTATGCCGCCAAATTGGCTGTAAGACCTTCTGTAGCTATGAAGATGGCCAAGGAATCCATCCAGGCAGGGGTTAATCTGGATAGCAGCTCGGCCTTAAATTATGAAAATCAATGCTTCATCACTGCATTTGCTAGTGAAGATGCCAAAGAAGGCCTGGGAGCATTTTTGGAAAAACGTAAGCCAAACTATACGGGCAAATAGAAATTTCAAGGAAAATGAGGTGGAGATTTATGTCGGAGCTGCCTAAAGGAGGGAGCTATCTCCTGGGTCCAACAGACCCTAACAATATTTTCACTCCTGAGGATTTTGCTGAAGAGCATAAAATGATTTTTCGAACCGCCCTAGGATTCGTTAAAGATAGAATTCTGACAACTATCGAAGATATGGAAGCAAAAAAGGAAGGGTTAAACAAGCAGCTGCTTTTGGAAGCGGGTGAGTTAGGGCTGCTGGGAATCGATATTCCTGAAGAGTACGGCGGATTTGAGATGGATAAAATCAGCACCAGCGTTGTAGCCGAGTGTATGGGTTGGTCTGGCGGTTTTGCCATGACTCATGGAGCTCAAACGGGCATTGGCAGTCTGCCAATTGTCTTCTTTGGCACTCAGGAACAAAAGATGAAGTATCTGCCAGGCATTGCAGCCGGTGAAACGGTCTCAGCCTATGCCTTGACTGAGCCTGGTGCAGGATCAGATGCCCTGGCGGCCAAGACTTGGGCGGTATTAAGTCCTGATGGCAAACATTATATCCTGAACGGCACGAAACAGTTCATCACCAACGCACCTATTGCCGACCTATTCATGGTTTTTGCCAAGATTGACCGGGAAAAATTTACTTGTTTTATTGTCGAAAGAGATTCGGAAGGCCTGTCAACGGGACCTGAAGAACACAAGATGGGCATTAAGAGTTCAAATACCAGCAGCCTTATTTTGGAGGACGTAAAGGTTCCGGTTGAAAATGTACTCTATGAAATCGGAAAAGGGCATGTCATTGCGTTTAATATCCTAAACATGGGACGCTATAAAACGGCTGCTAATGTGGTGGGTAATAATAAGTATGCCCTGGAACTTTCTGCCACTTACGCCAATGATCGCCGACAGTTTAACAAACCTATTGCCGAAATGGGAATGATTAAAGAGAAATTGGCGGAAATGAACATTAGAACTTATGTTGTGGAAAGCATGGTTTATCGTACTGGAGGTCTGTTGAGCAATATCCTTCATAGCTTAGATCTTTCTGGTCCGAACGGGGGGCAGGTTGCGGCCAAAGGCATCGAAGAGTATGCCATGGAATGTTCTATAAATAAGGTTCTAGCTACTGAAATCCAAGGCTTTGTGATGGATGAAGGAGTCCAAATCCACGGAGGATACGGTTTCACTTCAGAATATCCGATTGAAAGGCTTTACCGGGACTGTCGTATTTACCGTATTTTCGAGGGAACCAATGAAGTTAACCGAACTGTGACCTTAAATACCCTGGTTCGTCGGGGCCTGAAAGGCGATATTCTCTTACAGCCCGCTATAGAAAAGGTTAAGGCGCTTGTTGCCAATGGAGTTTTAATTCGAAAAGACGAAGAGCAGATGATTCAGGCTGCCAAGGATATTCTGTTATTTACTCTGGGAGTGGGTATTGAAAAATATGAGGCAGGAATACTGAAGCACCAAGAAATTATTGGCCGCTTAGCTGATATCGCCATGTATACGTTTGCCATGGAAAGCGCCTGGCTGCGAGCCCAAAAAGCTATAGCTGCGGATGGTGAAGCCGGCGCCAGACTAAAACGGATTATGGCCACAGTCTATATTTATTCCAACATAGAGATGTTGGTTAAGTCTGCAAAAGAAGTATTGTCAACATTGACTGATGGTCAAGAACTAGCAAACGATCTGGATAATCTTTCGAAGTTACACCGCTATATTCCTCGGAATATTATAGCGCTGAGACAAGAGATCGCTTCAGCTGTTTCGGAAGCGGGTAAGTATGTAGTTTAATAGGGGATTGAAGCGATGTCTTATCGATACTTGGCTGGATAAAGGTGGATTGCTCGCAACAACTGGCATATCTTGGGGGATTGAGTGGTATTGCCTTAAAAAATAAGCAGCGCTTAGAGGGAACAGAGTCAAGTGATGCCCTCAGACGACTACTAGTTAATTTTAGGCCAAACGTTATTATTGGGAGGAGAGATTTTATGTCAGGCGAACACCAAGATTCAGCATTTGCCAACCCTAGTCCAGCCGGTTTAGTTGCGTTAGGAACAACTTTAATCATGTTTTTTGCCCTTCTTTCTGGAAGAGTGGCACCAACCTGCCTGCCAATATTCGCCATGTGGCTGTTAGGTGGTTTTGTTATTCAGATAGTGGTAGGAATCATTGAATTGCGCATTAATAATATTTTGGGAGGGAACCTGTTTACCTGGTTTAGTGGCTATTTTATGTTGGCAACGGGTCTTGCCATGCTGATGGAATATTTCGGCGGGCATGCTGGTTTGAAATTTGACGGTACAATTGAAGGCTGGGGATGGATTGGCCTGACCCTTGCTCAAATACTATGGTCGCCGGCGTTTTTCAAACGCACTCCTTTATACTTGAATCTGATTATGATGGCTATGATTACCTCATCGATTTTCATTACTCTAATGAAATTAGATTGGGTTTCTCCAGCTATTTGTGCCCCTATTGCCGCCTGGCTATCTCTTATAGCCGGTTGTTTAGGCCTCTGGTGGTCTGGTGTCATTTGTATAAACTGGGCTTTTGAAAGGGAAGTGATACCTAATCCAGGTCCAATTCTGAGTGGTAGTACGCAAAGAGGGAATACTGGAGTCCCGAGAGCCTAATTTCTTTGTTCCCTTAAAGATGTTACCGGGAAGGTAATGGGTACCTCTCCAGATCACAGAGTAAATAATACATGTGTGATAAGAAAGGTTTGTTTTAATGCGCACGGTATAATGTTCGAACTCAAAAACCTTAATCCCCCTTATGCTTGGGGCAACGGGTAGAAACCCGTTGCCCGGCATTTCTGAATTAATATTCAAGATTTGTTTCTTGGGAAAACTGATTTCATAATCGATCTTGAAAGAAGTGATAGTGTGGCTTATAAAGATTTACGTGAATTTCTAGCCCTCTTGGAGCAAGAAAACCAGTTAGTAAGAATAGAAGAAGAGCTTATGCCGGAACCAGATTTAAGCGCCATAGGAAGGGCTGCTCCCAATTTGGATAACGGCCCAGCTGTGCTGGTGGAAAAGGTAACTGGATATAAAAACAGTGTGGTTTTAAATGTGCATGGTTCGTGGCAGAACCATGCACTCATGCTCGGCTTGCCTAAGAATACCTCCATACAGGATCAATTTTTTACTCTCGATAAATTATGGTCTGACTATCCGGTAAAACCCGTATGGGTTAAGGATGCTCCCTGCAAAGAAATCAAAATCACGGAGGGGATCAACCTTTTTGAATTGCTTCCCCTGTTTCGTATTAACAAATTTGATGGCGGGTTCTATCTATCCAAAGCCTTAGTCGTCAGCAAAGATCTGGATGAGCCTGACAACGTTGATAAAGAAAATGTAGGGATATACAGAATTCAAGTCCAAGGAAAAGACCGGCTGAGTATTCAACCGTTGCCTTTCCATGACATCGCAATTCATTTAAGGAAGGCGGAAGAACTGAATCAACCGCTGCCTATTGCGATTTGCCTGGGCAATGATCCCGTTCTCAGCTTTATGGCCAGTACTCCAATTGAATACGTTCAATCGGAATATGCCTTTGCTGGAGCACTGAAAGGAGAACCAATCGAGCTTACCAAAAGTGAAGCGGCTGGCCTTGATATCCCTGCCCGCAGCGAAATAATCCTGGAAGGGTACATCATACCCAGAGAAAGACATATTGAAGGACCTTTTGGCGAGTTCCCGGGTAGTTATTCCGGAGCCAGACTCCAGCCAGAGATCAAAATTCATACCATTACCCATAGAGCCAATCCCATATTTGAAAATCTCTATCTGGGCATGCCCTGGACAGAGATTGATTATCTAATGGCCCTTTAAATGCCAATCCAAGTATTTCCACCTATACAGGCAGCTCAAAAAGGGTATTTTCCCGAAGTAGTAGCTGTTAATGCCATGTACACGCACGGAATTGGGGTAATTGTCTCCACTAAATCACGGTTAGGCGGATATGGCAAGGCCGTGGCCATGAGGCTCTTGTCAACGCCCCACGGTATGCCCTATTCCAAAATAGTCATCATTGTGGACGAATTTGTTGACCCATTTAACCTGCCGCAGGTCATGTGGGCCTTAACTACCAGAGTTCGGCCTTCCAAAGACGTGATCCTCATACCATGGGCACCTGGCATGCCGCTGGATCCATCATCAGAACCGGCCGGGATGCACACCAAGCTTATAATCGATGCCACTACCCCGGTTGCCCCAGATGTAGGAAGAGAAACCGAACTTTTGGATGTGCCCGTAAAAACTGACTATTGGACCAACTATCTGAAAAACACTGTCAGAAATATGGGAGGGAGGTAATGACATGATTTGTCCAAGATGTGATTCGGACACGGTCGACTTAATGGTCCAATCTCCAGTCGGTAATGTATGGGAAGTCTATAGCTGCAACACATGCAACTTCTCCTGGAGATCGACTGAAAGTGAGGACATAACAGACCCTGTTAAGTATGATAAGAGATTTAAAATTAAACCTGAGGAAATACCGTCACTTGAGATAATACCCCCTATACCAAACCTTAAGAAGTAGCTTGATAGTTTGTTTGAAGCATTATTAGTTAATGTTGAAGAGGTATCCCCACTACTAAACAAGATGGTTAAAATAGATATATTTCTTATGGAACCAGATCAACCGAGAAGGGAGGTAATTATAATGAAGATAATCGTTGGGATATCTGGAGCCAGCGGGGCTATACTGGGGGTTGAATTATTAAGGGCACTTCAGTCTCAACCCGAGTGTGAGACTCATTTGGTAATATCGGACGGAGCTCAGAAGACGTTAAGCCTTGAAACTGATTGGAAAATGGAAGAGTTAATAGCAATGGCCGATTATTATTATGACGTTAAAAACATGGCAGCATCAATTGCCAGTGGTTCCTTTACGACTGACGGCATGATTATTATTCCTTGCAGCATGAAGACCCTGTCCGCTGTTGTCCAGGGGTATGCAGATAATTTACTTGTCAGGGCGGCCGATGTATGCCTTAAGGAGAACCGTCGTATTGTTCTCGTCCCAAGAGAAGCTCCTTTTAACAGGATTCATTTAAAAAACCTCCTTGCAGCAGCTGATTTGGGATGTACAATTATTCCACCGGTCTTGACGTTCTACAATTATCCCCAGACGATCCACGATCAGATAAATCATATAACTGGCAAGATATTAAGGCAGTTTGGGCTTGAACACAGTGGTTTTAAGCCTTGGGCCGGCGAGGGAAAATAAATCAACCTGCAGACAGATTACGCGGTTTACGACCAATTTTATTAAAGTTCATTTCAAAACATTGGTGTCGCAATTCGTATAGAAGAAAAGTATCTACGAACGCAATGTCTAAGATACTTTTCTTTATTATGAAAGCTAAGTTAATTCGAATATTACAAAGTTTGGATTTTACGTGTCGTAAATTGAATGGCAGAAAGATTAAATTTGAAATTTAATCTTTGAAAAAAACAATTTTTGAACAGGTTATCACTGCTTAAGTTTAACAAGGTATAGAAAGGAAGTATTTGAATGACTCGTTCGGAAATTCTTATAATGCGACGGGAAGAATTATTAGGAAATTTAGAACCGAAAAATGAAAGTTGTGCAAACTATAGTTCTGAACTGATTGAGGATATTGATGACGAGTTGAAAGAGATACAACAGTACGAAAAATGTAGAGCCAATAATCTAACGGAGCTAAAAGTGCTTTTGTTCTCGCTTTTGCCACAGAATATAGGTGAGGATTACAATAAAATATATAAAATGGTGATAAAAGCGGCTCGGCAATAATGTCCACTGGACATTATCGTATCTGAAGCCCCGATGTTAGTTTTAGCTGAACGAGTTCACTTAGCAGTACAGTTCATCACTTCTCCAAAGTCGACTCAGAGACGAGAAAATAGCATTTGAAAGCAAACGAAGCTGGTTTGTCATATGAGAAAGGAAGTGAAACCTTTCGTTTTCGAATTTATATATATCTACATATCCTGGATACTTTGCTCTGATCTTTTGAAGAGACATTTTTGAGTTGCAGATATTGGGCTATTTTCTTAATGAACTTAAAAGCGGTATATAATAGAAATAACAAGGGAGGAATATCAATGTCGAGGAAAAAACAGGTTAATGATTTAAGATCGGCTTTAGAACTATTGGAGACCGTTCCCGGACAGCTCATTGAGACAGATATCGAAGTTGATCCCCATGCTGAGTTATCAGGAGTTTATCGCCATGTAGGTTCAGGTGGAACTGTAATGAGACCCACAAAAGAAGGCCCTGCGATGATTTTTAATAACATCAAGGGGTTCGATAATGCTCGAGTAGCTATTGGCCTATTAGCCAGCAGAAAACGTGTTGGATTGCTTCTGGATGCGGACCCGAAAAAATTAGGCTATCATTTGATGATGGCAGTAAAAAATCCTATACCGCCGATTGTCATTGACAAAAACGATGCAAAGTGTCAAGAAGTTATTCATTATGCTGATGAGCCGGGTTTTGATTTGAGAAAGTTAGTGCCTGCACCTACTAATACTGAAGAGGATGCCGGCCCTTATATTACCTTGGGTATGTGTTATGCAAGCGATCCTGAGAATGGGGATAGCGATATTACAATTCATCGCCTTTGCATACAGTCTAAAGATGAAATAAGCATGTTCTTTACTCCCGGTGCCCGCCATTTAGGTGTTTTTCGTGAAAAAGCAGAAGCGATGGGCAAACCACTGCCAATCTCCATAAGCATTGGTGTAGATCCGGCTATTGAAATCGCTTCCTGCTTTGAGCCGCCTACAACACCTCTTGGTTTTAATGAACTGGATATTGCTGGAGCACTGCGTAATAGCCCCGTGGAATTGACAAAATGTCTTACAATTAATGAAAATTGTATTGCCAATGCAGAATATGTCATTGAAGGTGAACTGCTTCCTAATGTTACGGTGAGAGAGGACCAAAACACCAATACAGGAAAGGCGATGCCGGAATTCCCAGGATATACAGGTGAGGCCAAGGATGTTCCTGTCATTAAAGTTAAAGCAGTGACTCATCGTGTTAATCCAATAATGCAATCTTGTATCGGACCGAGCGAGGAACATCGATCTATGGCAGGCATTCCTACGGAAGCAAGTATCTTTCAAATGATTGACCGTGCGATGCCTGGCAGATTACAGAATGTCTATGCTCCGCCCTGCGGAAATGGTAAATACGTTATTATTATCCAGTTTAAAAAGAGCGTTCAAAGTGATGAAGGACGTCAGAGACAGGCTGCTCTCCTCGCTTTCTCAGCCTTTAGTGAACTTAAACATGTCTTTTTGGTTGATGAAGATGTTGATATATTTGATATGAATGACGTCATGTGGGCAATGACCACGAGATTTCAGGGCAATGAAGATGCCATCTTTATTCCAGGGGTTCGCTGTCATCCATTAGATCCTTCAAGTACACCTGAATTTTCATCAAGCATCCGCGATGTTGGCATCGCCTGCAAGGCAATCTTTGACTGTACTGTTCCTTTTGATCAGAAGCAGCATTTTACGAGAGCAAAATTCATGGACATTGATGAAAATAAATGGGCGGAGTATATAAAATAGCTTCATAAATCGTTTTTCAGGAATCTAATTCAAAATCAGCTATAGTACGGCTAAGTTTATGCCGTTACCGACGAAGGAATTCAAATTAATATCGAAATTCAGCTGGCAAACAAACATGACATGGAACGGAGGACACTATATTACTGGGCCAAAATGTACGCCCTCCAAATGCAGGAAGGGATGGGTTATAAGGAGTTAGCTAAAACAATAACGATCAATATTTTGGATTTTAACTTTGTAAGAGAGACTAGAAATTATCATAGCGTATTTCGCCTTTTCGAAAAGGATGAGGGATTTGAACTTTCCGATGCTCTGGAAATCCATTTCATGGAACTGCCTAAACTTCTTGTAAAATGGAGAGAATAACTTATAAGCCCAAGGGAAGACGGATTAGTGAGATGGTTATTTTTGTTAGAAGGTTCCGAGGACGAGGAAATATTTAATACTTTGGAGGAGATTGCTGTGCAAGACCCAGTGTTGAATAAGGCAATAGAAGAGTGGGAAAGATCAAGCGATGACCCCAAAATCCGTGAAGAATATTTAGCTCGGTGTAAGTTTGTACTTGACAGATTCTGTTTTCTTAAGTATTATCAACTGTAAATAAACATATTTTTACAGGTGCCCAATGAGGGAGAATAGGGAACCGGGTGTAAGTCCCGGACGGACCCGCCACTGTAATGGGGAGCTATTGCCGCAACCACTCTATAGGGAGGAAGGGGGCAAGGAAGCTATGAACCAGAGTCAGGAGACCTGCCTGTAAATTCTATCTGTCGGCTTCGTGTTTAAGTCGATTTAGGTGAGGATGATGGAAAAATCCGCGCTCTTAGTGAGTTGCGGATTTTTTGTTTTAAACGCTGCTAATTTGAAGGGTGACTGATTTCGAGGGAGGCGAAAAGAATGTTTCCGTGGGAACTTCATGACAAACCCCGTGACGAGTGTGGTGTTTTCGGTATTTACGCTCCAGGTAAGAGTGTTGCTCTGAAAACTTATTATGGACTTATTGCACTGCAGCATCGAGGAGAGGAAAGCGCAGGGATAGCCGTTTCCGATGGGAAGGAACTTAGATTACATAAGAAAATGGGCTTGGTTACAGAAGTTTTTAATAAGGATCTTATTGAAAACTTAAAGGGAAATGCCGCCATTGGACATGTGAGATATTCAACCAGCTGTGATAGTTCGGAAGCAAACGCTCAACCTTTGGTTTATAAGGATGAACGGGGCAGTATCGCAGTAGCTCATAATGGCAACATAACCAATGCAAGTCAATTAAACAAGAGGTTGGCACCAGCGGGAGCAACTAAATCACTCAAGTTAGACAGTGCAGTTTTTTTGAGTTTTATAGAACATTACAGGAATCTCCCGCTTAAGAAACTCTTGGAACGCTATCTGAATGACATATCAGGTTCCTACTCACTGATCATGCTGACAGAAAACAGTCTAATCGGCTTGCGAGACCCCCATGGGATGCGCCCCTTATGCTTGGGTAAAATGAAAAATTCCGAAGTTGGTTATATGATAGCTTCGGAAACGTGCGCTATTGAGGCTGCAAACGGCGAAGTGATTCGGGAGATTAATCCCGGCGAGGGTGTGATAATCAACGAAGCGGGGATTGAGTTTATCCAAAACTGTTCGAGACGACGCCAATGCTTTTGCGTGTTTGAATACATTTATTTAGCACGTTCGGACAGTGTACTGGATGGCAGAACTGTGAATTCAGTCCGCAGAGATCTTGGCAGAGAGTTGGCCAGAGAGCATCCGGTGGCTGGGGACGAAGTCATAGCCATTCCCGAGTCTGGTACGGCAATGGCTATGGGATACTCCGAGCAGCTTGGCCTGCCTTTCCGAGAAGGTTTGATTAGAAACAGGTACATGGGAAGGACGTTTATTAAACCTGAACAAACGGAACGAGAACTGGCTGTCAAGCTGAAATTTAATGTTCTTGGCGATGTGATTCGAGGGCAAAGGGTAGTTATTGTGGACGATTCCCTTGTTCGGGGAACCACCAGCCGCCAAATTATCCAAATGTTCAGAGAAGCAGGCGCTAAAGAAGTGCATTTTCTGGCAGCGTCTCCGCCCTTACGCTTTCCTTGTTATTACGGTATCGATATTCCGTCCGTTGATGAGCTTGCAGCTGCGCAGCGGACTGTTGAAGAAGTTAGGCTTCAGATTGGAGCGGACAGCCTTCATTACCTTAGTCTGCCAGGAATGCTTCAAGTCCTGCAGCGGTCTGAAGAGCTTTGCACGGCGTGTTTTGATGGGGTATATCACGTTCCTGTTTTTAAACAGGAAACTGGTTAGAGATGCAACGGGATTCAAAGAAAATCATTATATATTATCGGGAGGATGAGGAAGATAATGATGAGTTTATTAACAAAAGCGCGTGAAGGAATAATAACACCTGAAATGAAGCAGGTGGCGGCTTGCGAGAACGTTGCACCGGAATTTATCAGGCAGGGAGTTGCTGAAGGAACTATTGTCATCCCTGGTAATATCAACCACAAGACTCTTGTTCCTGTAGGTATTGGGAAGGGACTGCGGACTAAGGTCAGTGCCAGTATCGGTCTTTACGGCAGTGAAGCTATCATAAGCGAAGAAATTGAAAAGGTCAAAACGGCATTGGCAGCAGGTACGAATGCTCTCATGGATCTGAGTGTCAGCGGCGATATTGATACCATGCGTAAAGAAACCTTAAATTCTGCTTTCGTGCCGGTTGGAACACTGCCTGTTTATCAGGCAATAGCCGAAGCTGGGAAAAAGTACGGTTCGACTGTAAAAATGGATGTCGAGGAAATGTTTGAGGTCATTGAGAGACATGCAGCCGATGGTGTTGATTTCCTGGCTTTGCACTGTGCAACGACTATGGAGGTTGTGGAACGGGCTAAGAAAGAAGGACGCCTTGATCCCTTGGTAAGTTACGGAGGTACTCACTTAATCGGCTGGATGATTGCCAATCAATGTGAAAATCCTCTTTATGAACAATTTGATCGGGTATTGGAAATTGCCAGGAAATATAACGTAACTCTCAGTCTGGCTGATGGGATGCGACCTGGTTGTCTGGCTGATTCTTTGGATGGAGCCCAGGTTCATGAATTGGTTATTTTAGGAGAACTGGTCAGGAGGGCCAGGGAAGCAGGGGTCCAAATCATGATTAAAGGACCTGGGCATATGCCTCTTGATCATGTGAAGGCGACGGTTACGTTACAAAAGAGCCTTTGCAAGGGAGCACCGTATTTTGTGTTTGGACCGTTGCTGACGGATATTGCTGCCGGTTATGACCATATTAATGCGGCTATCGGGGGAGCTCTTAGTGCCTGGGCCGGGGCGGAATTTCTTTGTTATGTTACCCCAGCTGAACATATTGGCGTGCCCAGTGTTGCTCAGGTGCGGGAGGGAGTCATCGCTGCCCGGATTGCAGCTCATGCCGGTGACTTAGGCAAAGGGTTGAAAGGAGCCAATCAATGGGATTTGGAAATGTCTATGGCCCGAAAGAAACTGGACTGGAAGAGGCAGATGGAACTGGCCCTTGATCCCCATAGAGCCGAAGAGATCAGAAACACTCGCAATCGGGAGAAGTCTACGGCTTGTGCCATGTGCGGAAAGTATTGTGCTATGGAAATCGTTGCGAAGTATCTGAACACAGCTAAACAGAGCTGTTAAGAAGGGAAAGGTGAATATGATGACTCAGGTTTTAAAAGCACGCGCAGGAATCATTACTGAGGAAATGGAAGCCGTAGCAGCTGATGAGAATCTTGATGTGGAGTTTATCCGACTGGGAGTTGCAGAGGGGAGAATCGTCATTCCCAGAAATAAAAATCGGAAGGAATTTAAATATTGCGGGATTGGAGAAGGTTTACGGATTAAGGTGAATGCCCTGATTGGTACCTCCAGCTCTTTGGATGACATGGAAATGGAAGCCCGCAAGCTGGCGATTGCCGAAGAGGCCGGCTGTGACAGTTTTATGGACTTGAGTACGGGAAAAGATATTGATGGCATGAGGAAACAGTCTTTGTCTCTGGCTCATGTCGCTGTGGGCAGCACAATGATTTATCAGGCAGGCATTGAAGCGATTGAAAAATACGGCAGTGTTGTTAACATGAGAGAGGAAGATATTTTTGAGGTCATTGAAAGACAAGCGGCAGATGGCCTGGATTTTATGGCAATTCATTGTGCTCTGAATATGGATGTCATCAAAAGAATGAGGACGACCGGACGGGTAACCGACGTGGTCAGCCGGGGCGGCGCTTTCCTTACTGGCTGGATGCTGCATAATCAGAAAGAAAATCCTCTGTATGAAAAATTCGACCGGGTGCTGGAAATTTTGAAGGCCTATGACGTTACCTTAAGCCTTGGCGATGCCATCCGTCCCGGCTGTCTTGCTGATTCGCTGGACGGTGCGCAGCTTCAGGGCATGATTATTCAAGGGGAACTTACCAGGCGGGCCCAGGAAGCCGGTGTTCAGGTTATGGTGGAAGGACCGGGCCATGTTCCGCTTAACCATGTCGACGCAACGATGCGCGTGCAGAAAAGGCTGTGTAATAACGCTCCCTATTATATTTTGGGCACTTTGGCGACCGATGTGACTCCCGGTTATGATCATATCAGCGGGGCGATCGGGGGAGCACTCATCGGGGCCTGCGGTGCTGATTTCCTATGTTATCTGACTCCCGCCGAACACCTGGGACTGCCGACTGAAGAAGATGTCAGAACCGGTGTAATCACGACCAGAATGGCGGCTCATATTGCTGATATCGCCAAGGGCAATAAACAGGCCTGGGCCAGGGATTTGGAAATGGCTAAGGCTCGTGTGGCCTTGAATATGGACAGGCAGATTAAGGCATCTCTTTATCCTGAACCACTGAAAGCTGCAGCGGTAACGGATAATGGTGATCACGGTTGTGCTGTCTGCGGAAGCGGATGTGCCGCCCAGGTCGCCGCTGAATATTTTGGGATTGCGTAAAGAGGTCAAAAACACCGCGTCATTTTTCAGAGTTCTGAACAATTGTCGGGTGATGGGACGAATGGGGAGTTACTCGAAGGAATCCGTAAGATCCTTAACAAGCTTCCCTTGTTCGTCACAGATCTTTACATGCACTAAATTTCTCTCTGAGGTGAAGTAAAGTATATATTTGTTTCTGCTTTGACCCTTTGCTGAAGGAATTGCGGGATCAGAGATGCTTTTTCTGGTAATGCTGACCGGACCAAAAAGATTCTCATCTTCAAGGATAACTTTGGGTTTCTGTTGATAATTGCATATGGTAAGCTTTCCTTTATGGCCTTCATCGTAACTGGTATAGACTAATGAATAATCCTCATTGAAGGTCGTTGAGGATATAGCAGGCAGAGCGCCTAAAGGATCGGTGTTTAAAGGAATAGTGTCCATTTCAAGTGGATGATGGTTAATGGAATTATTTCTTCTAACCATAAAAATATTTAAGGTTCGCTTATCAGAGGACCTAGAAGGGTTAGGGTTAAGTTTCATACCTATAAAACCATATCCATCCTCGATCCCTTGTGCCTCAACAACATTGCGAATAAGAGGTTGATTATTGAAGGTTAAGGGCACACCGGCAAAACCCATGGAGTAAAGGTCAAGCCCTTTTGGAGTCAGTGAGGTATAGGTAAGGGTATGGTCTAAGGTGTTAGCATTGACTATTTGATAGGGTTTTCGGAGGAAAGTCATATCACGGTCCGGTTGATCAGTTGGTGTAAAAAAGGGGAAGGTCTCTTGCTCAAAAATTTTCACATACAATAAATTATCATTTGCTTTAGAGTAATATAGATTACCTTTGAAATCCATACTAGTGGCTTCGTCAAAATCTTTAATAGGTATGAACCCCTGATCGGCATGCAAATTACGGTTATTATCTTTGGTAAGAGTTGTTTTAACAATGCCGTCTCTGGATGCTGTAATGATGCTATAACCCGAGAAAGAGTTGGTGAATAAAATAACGTTTCCAAGGTACCGATGAGTGGGGAATTCTGCCAAGAGTGTACTCTCACCCGTAGCTGCATTTAAATAGGATAAATAAGAATAGCTGATGTTATCTTTCAGTTTTGTTGCTAATACTAAGAGTGCGTTATCCGCTGCAACGTAATTATTAAGCCAAACAATGTTTTTAATTTGACCGAATTTTGCAGAAGTAAATTCCAGAAAAGGTTCCCGAAAGGTGGGCTTGGGAAGTGCCTTATATTCGGAAATTTGCGTAATTACAGTAGCCAATAAGACGATCAGTGTAAATAAGGCCATCAAGTATTTCTTCATATGCTGACTGATGCTCCCTCCAAAATCTGGTATAATTAATTATATCACAAATTAGGTTGTTTAAAGGAGCAGAGTAATGGCTATTACTGAGAAACTAGGGGAACAGTTTAATGCTATTCACAAGGTCATCTGGATTATTTTGCTGCCCGTCATTTTAGATATTGGAGAACTTTATTTTTTTGAAAGAATTTTTCATTGGGAATATATGCCGGTTACCAAACTATTCAGCCTGAAGTTGGGGTTTATATCAGCCCCGCCAAGTATTAGGTATATCTTGGAAGACTTTCCTTCCCTAATCTTTCAGTATAATACAGGTACTTTTCGAGGAGTTATCACTCAAATCAACCTGACAAACATGTTGCTTCTTCTATCGGTTGTTCTTGTCACAAGCTTTTTGGATAGTGGTTATTTAGCCGTTATTAGCCAAGCCGGTCGCAAAAGGGTAAACTGCAAAGACTTTTTCATTGAGGGCAACCGCTTATGGTTCAAGTTCTTTATCCTCGCTCTCTTGAAGGTTATTCCCACTCTCTTGGCCTTGATAAAAAAGGAATTTGCATATTTTAGTCTGGTCACTGTTGTTTTTGTTTATGTTCAGTACTCTATCGTTGTCGATCATGTAAGCCTAAAAGACAATTTCAAACTTGGAATAAGTTTCTTATTAAATAATTTAGGATTAAGCTTTAGGATGGGTTTTTCTTTTGGCTTTCTATTTTCTATTGCAGGGATATTTATATGCTTTTTAACACGGTCGGGTTTTAACGGTATCGTGCTCGGTTCAATGATCACGGCCTATTTTGGAGCAGTTATGAATAAAGCCGTGTTAGAGATCTATCGAGAAGTATCTGAAAAGCAAAGTAAGATGGTTCAAGAAATCAGCGTCATCTAGAGACCCTTGATTATTTCAAGACCTAGAAGGAGATTGCTATGCAAGATCCAGTGTTGAATAAAGTAATAGAAGAAGAATTGCGTCGCAACTTGGCGGGTTAATTAATGCAAACTGGGATGGAATCAAAATGCTCAGTGAGTTCAGATTAACGATTTAATATTTGTGTCAAAAGGACCGTCCCCCTGACACGCCCTATAAATAAAAAACGAGCTCCTAATTTTTAATCAGGAACTCGTTTTCACTCACTTAAGGTTTGGTTATATGAAATTAGCATCATTTTTCATTACGCCCCTTTTTAGGAGATTTTTTTGCGGGCACTTTTTGGCTCAGAAGCTTTTAAAGATTCAAGCCCTACTGAAGCAAGAATTTCTTGAATCATATTAATTTGTTTCTTACTCAAATAACACACCTCCTTTAAAAAAATAATTCTATCACAGAATATCTGATTTGACAAGATAATTTATTTCCAGGACAAGTATCCCAACCAGTTATATTAACCTCATGAGGCGAGAAAAATGTATAGTATACAAAATAATGGTTATACTTATATAAGGAATACATGTTCGTTACGGAAAGCTGCCATATAAAATTTCTATATTGTAACGATCCACCGAGGGAATTTTCTAGACGAAGTAAAAACTAATTAGAGTGAAAGAGGCTTCTTGTCGAGGATTATTAACTGGTAAAACACAACATACATTCTTCTTCAGGAGAAATGGGCTTTTCCTTAACATAAATCCCTTTCTGACTGGATAAAAACAAAGGGCTTATCTGCTTTCTAGGAGTGGGTAAGTCCTAGTTTTTTATCCGGTTTTCAACGGCTTTGTCATTGTCAATGCTAGAGGAAAAAGGTATATTTATCTTGGTAAAGAAAAGAATCTAGCAGATCTGAACACGCTAAGAGGTTAAATTATGGAATTGCTCGAAAAAATATTTCTGCATTCCAAGCAAACGATTTCTGATCAGGAATTGCAGCGGATAGCTCAAGAATCGGATTACGAATTATTCCATACTCAAGTCGAAAAGTTCGTCGAGAGCGGCGTTCTGGTTGCGGTGAAATCCTCGAAAACAAATGGACGTATACCGCCGCTTTTTAATAGATATCGAATTATCAAACCGCAAGAAGATTTTTCTGCTTACCTGGAGTCGGTTCGTCGTCTTAATCCGCTTTTAAACATTGCTGGTTATTTGCAACGCCCGGAATTATATAAAAAACACCTGGAGATCGTTGAGGGTCTCAGCAGGTATTTGTGGTTTGCCCGGGAATTATTAGAACAGCCTATGTCCCGCAAGGAACGATCATTTTCGGTCTGGGGCCGGGAAAAGTTATTAGATGAACATTTGGCCTTAGTAAAAGAAGTGCTTAAGTTTAATCGCTTAGAAGAGACATTTCTAAACTTTTATGATACTCCGGAACCTTTTTTTGAATATCATCATCAGCCGGGTGAGTTAACAACTGTATTAGTGATCGAGAATAAAGACACTTGGTTTACCTTGCGCAAGCTCATGCAAACAAGCGGAAAAAGTAACATTGCAGGAACGGAAGTCAATGTTCTTCTCTATGGAGAAGGAAACAAGATTACCAAGAAAGGTGCCTTGGAAGAATACAAGGTTACCATGTTGGGCGGGCAGAAGAAAAAAATTTCTGCCGGCATTAGCGCAGCTAAACCGACGACAGAGGGCGCGTCTTGTGACGAATGTGCGAAGGACGGCGTCAGCATTCGGCCTGCAATCTCTGTTGAGGCTGATAAGAAGGGCAACTCGTGCGAAGGCAGTGCCCTCGTCGTCGGCCAGTGCCAGCCAAGGTTTCTGTATTTTGGTGATCTGGACTGGGAAGGTATTCGTTTGTTTTTTCGTACCAGAGATGCCAACCCCTCCCTGGATATCAAACCATTTTCCTATTTGTACCGCCTAATGCTGGAACTTGCAGAGTCGGTCGAATTGCCGAGATCTCTGGATCAAAGAGGGGTTAGCGGCCCGCTCTCTGAGTTTCTTTCTCTAATAGGGCTAACTGAAGAGTCAAGCCTCAGTTCGATACTGGCTGAGGGCAGGTATATACCGCAAGAAATTGTCAATTATCAAGTGGCAGCTAAAATTCTCAAGTAGTTAAAGCGGGGGTTATTTGTGATGGCGAAATTTGAGTTTCTTGAAGGCTTTGAACAGAGGATGAAGCTTGTCGCGGCGATTGATTCCATTATTAACCGTACCAATCGTAAGATGGAGTTCGAAAAGTTGTTTGAGTCCGGGCAGCTGGATAATATCATTTTTTCAGTCCTTGTCTTTATTATGGAGAAGACCTTGACTGAGGACGAAGATTGTACCATGGAGAGCATCGCAGACTTTGTGGCCCAGCTTATCTCTGCTTATTCTGTCAGCTTGACCGCGGAGGTCATTCGCAAACTGACAGAGTACATCATTAAAGATATTCTGCAAAACGGTGGTGAGGCCAGGTACTTTCCGGTTATGAAGTACGGGCAGGGCATGGAGCAGCTGCGCATCAGGCTGATTGATGACAAGCTTATCGATGATCCGCGCGGCTATGTCCTGAATTACCAACTGACTGATCAAGGTTATGATTTACTGTTTCGCACTAAAGAAGTCGAGCAGGAAATTAGTTTTACGATTGAGGAGTTAAAACTGCGCGAACTGATCAAACGTAAAAACTACAAAAAAGCCATCGGCCAAAGTGCCAACCTTGTCCAGATGATCAGGCAAAAGAAAAATGACATCAGGCAGTTTGTGCAGAAGGTGCGGGAAAATATTTACGAGGTTAATATTGAGGAATTCGAACGCTTGGTTTCCAGTACTTATACTTTACTGGAAGAAGAATACAGCATGATGAACGAAATTCGGGAGATGATCGTGCTCTCGGAAGACCGCCTCAGAGAGGAGGAAGATACCCGGGGAGCTTTGGATGAGCAGATGGCTAAAGCACGCTCGGAAATTGCTGTCATTCGTAGAAATATCAATCTGACAATCAGCGAACAGAAAGAACTGATTCTGGAACGGCTCAGTTTGGCGCGGATTTATAAGGAAACGATCGCTGATTCTTTTGCCCTTTCCAGAGCCCGTTATTATGATTTTGAACAGGTAATCTTAAAGCCTTTGGAAAATTGTGAAGAAGAAAACATTTCCTCTCTCTGGCAATTATTAAATCCTTTATTGCGGCCTAATCCCGACCGCAGCTTGAACCTGCTGACACTTTACGAAAGACAAGCGCGGCTTAAGCAGGAGGAAGAGGTTCTCCCCAGTATTGTCCTGGAGGAGCTGGGCGAAGACCTGGAGCTGCAGAAAATTAAGCGAATAAATGAGAGTAATATTGAGATTATTCGGAGCATCCTAGAGTTTGCCCAGCAACAAAGGGGATCCTTTAGGTTCGGCGAGTTTTTGCAGGATCTGCAGAGCAGGGAACGAGTATTGCAAGAATTAACGGCGGATGACTTGATTTTTAAAACTATGCTTAAGCTGTATGATTTGCAGATGATCGATATAAATAAGTGGAAGTCTCAGCAGGAGGACGTTGTGGCTAATGCCACAGGGGAACTGGATGTCAGCTATTGTCTATACCAAATTGAATATTCCCAGCCCGATTTATATGGGATTAAAAAATTGGAGATCACCAAACCGGACGAACAATTATGGGAACAGGAAATTGCAACGTATATTGGAAAAGAGATGTTTAGCAGGCGTATTGTCATCAGTGATTTTATGATTGAGGTGAGCTTTGAGTGAGCGATATAAAAACTGCCCTGAAGATTTATCGCAAATTGCTGGACAAGGGACAGCTTGATCGGGAAACTGAGGGAGATCTGTTCCTTGAGTTTCGCAATGTTGAGGTCAGAGCAATCCTCGCAGAATTTGAAGAGGAGCTCGATTTTAAAGTTATTGAAACAGCGGGGAGCCTCTATTTGCTGCCGAACAGCGGAAACGGAGTCTTAGGTTTTACAACGAAGGATATTCGAGAAGCGGTAGCAACAGATGCCCGGTTAGTCGATGGTTATCTGCTTAGTTATATTTCGATGTTTATTTTGTACTTATTTTACGGCGGACGGAATCGAAATCCCAAACAGCGGGAATTTTTAAGGATCAGTAAGCTGGTCGAGGAACTGGATAAGCGTTTTAGTATGGCTTTAGCGGATCAAGAAGAGACGAAGCTTATGGAAGAAAACTACGCCCTCAATTTTATGCGCATTGCCGAACTCTGGGAAAGCAAACAGGATTTCGAGGAAAGAGGACGTAAAACGAAAACCGGCACGATTTTAAATACTTGCCGGCTTTTAGAGCGGGAAAATCTTCTGAGACTTGTAGATGATGACCGGGAAATACGTCCCACCAAAAAACTGGATGACTTAATGCTCAATTATTACTTAGATGACAGCCGCGTGGAAGAAATTAAAGGGTTTTTCGAAGGAGTTGGGCAGGATGCCTAGGATCAACCGTATTCGCATTATTAACTTTTCCTACAATAATGATTCGCGGCATATTCAGGATGAAACGTTTAATTTTCACGGCGGTGAAAATGCCCTGCTCAGCTTAGCGAACGGAGGGGGAAAAAGTGTTCTCGTCCAGTTATGCTTTCAGCCGATTGTCCCGGAAATTAGAATTCAGGGCCGGCGCATTAACGCTTTTTTTCGCAAAAAACGATTGCCTGCTTATGTCTTAATCGAATGGAAACTAGACGCTGCCGGAGGCTATTTGCTGACCGGTATTGGGATGGTGGCTGCTGAAGTTTCCGGGGTCGAAGATGAGAGAAACCGGGTGAAGTATTTTACCTTCACTTCGAGATATACGGGTTCCAATGATTTTGATCTGGCCAATATTGAGCTCATCAAGCAAAGCGGAAATATTTTGGAGATCAAGCCTTTTAAAGAAGCCCGGGAGATGATAGCTGAGAGGGAAAAGAAAGATCCTTATAATTTTGGCTGTTTTTATGATGATGATGGAGATCGCTACCGCAAACGTCTGGCTGAATTCGGGATAGCTCAAGATGAGTGGCGCAATATTATCGCCAAAATCAATGATCACGAAGGCGGTTTAGATGAGATTTTCCAAAAGCACAAAAACTCCAGTCAATTGTTAAATGAGTGGATTATTAAAACCATTGAAAAAGTGATCTTCAAAGACCGTGCCGAAGCCCACCGGCTGGAGGAAATGCTGGAGGGCCTTGTACGGGAGGTCATTGAGAATGAGCGCTTCATTTTAGAAAAAGAAGTGCTGGACGAGTTTTTGAAGGTCTATGGAGAGCAGGTTGTGTCTCTCGTTGAACTGCTTAATGGATTGGAAGAGCAAAAAAACTATGGCGCTAAACTGGCGGCTATGTATAGCTATTTAGATTCTGAGACGGTTAAACTTAATGAAAAAAATGAGGATAATAAGATTACGCTAGACAATATCGAACTGGAACGAAAGCGGATCAATCTGGAAGACCGCTCTCATGCGTATTGGTTAAGAAGGGACGAGTATTTGCTGGCAGCCTCGCGGTTGGCTGAGTCGGAAGAGAAAAGCCGGGAAAATGAGGAGAAACTTGAAATAACCAAACGATCGTTAAAGATTCTGCAGGCTGCCGGATTAAGGGATGAACTAAGAGTAAAACGAGCTGACCTTTCGGGAATTGATGAGAAATTAAAAGTTTCTAAGTCCCAATTTGATACGGATAATCGGATGCGTAATCTGGAGTATTCGCTCAAAATGGCAACTCAGGAAATCTTACAATCCCTTGAGTCTGTTTTGACGCGCTTAAAGGAAGAAAAAGGCGAACAGGAGACATTAAGGGTTCAGGCTGATAAAGATGTTAGTGATCTCGGAAATAATTTAAGGAAATTTGAGGGAGAGAAAGGGAGTCTCCAGCAGCAAAAGTTACAATATGAGTCACATGAACGGGACGTTAGATCTAAGCTAAAACTTAGCTTGAGTAGAAATCTGCTGGGTGAATTGGCTGCGGATGAGATTGAAAAGGCCAGATTTGAACTCAAGAAGAAGCTGGAAGATTTGAAAAATGAGGGGCAGCAACTGACTGAAGAAAGAGCTGGCAAGGAACAAAGGCAGCTGGAGGCAGATCAAGAGATTCAAGGGGTAGGGGAAGAAACGTCCAGAGAAAAAAATGTTCTTCACGACCTGGAGCGAGATATTGAAGTTTATGAACAACAGGAACGGGAGATTCAAGGGATTCTGCAGAAATTTGGGTTTAATTTTGAACTTAGGTTTGACCGGGTGCGGCTTCAGGCAGCCTTTGACCAACTGCTCAAAGACCTTAATCATTCCCTGGAAGAAGCCGTACGGATGCGTGACGATGCTAAGGAGTCACTATTTTCCCTCAACAATGGGAGACTGCATATTCCAGAAGAGATAATTTCTCTTCTGGCCGATAAGGATATTTCTTATGAGACCGGCGAAGCTTATTTGCGCAATCAATCCCCGGAAATTCGGCAAAAGCTCTTAGCTGCAAATCCTGTATTGCCGTATGCTCTGATTCTGGCTAGGCAAGATATCGAACTCCTGGCTCAAGCCATAAAGAATCTGACCCTGCGCCGTGCTATTCCTATTATGGCCTACGAGGATTTAAGTCTTAGCATGTCATTACTTGCTGACAGATGGGTTCAGACCGCTGAAGGAATTTTTTTGGTTTGTTTGTATGAAGGCCGGATTTTTGACCATAGCGGTCTGGAAAAACTGGAGGAAGAACTGAAGCGTAAGCAAAAAGACTCCTTGGAACAATATCGGCATTATACTGAGGAACGAAATGAAGTCGTCGCTAAACAAACGATCTGTAGTCGCTTTGCCTTTAAAGCAGATTATCGCTATGATTTAGCAAAGAAAAAAACAGCGTCAGAAATTAAGCTCCAAACGCTGGCAGATAGAAGGGATTTTCTGCGCCAGGAGAAAGAGAATCTGCGTATAACGTTGCAGAATCTTAAGCAAAAAATCCAAACAGTTATTGAGTCTCAGCAAAAAGCCCAAAAAGCCGTTGAGCTCTTTGAAGCCTGGATCGAACAAGAGAATGATTACCAGACTTGCCGGCAAAGGCTTACGGAAGTAAACGAGGCGATAGCAGGTGCGGAAAGGAGAAAATCCGAACTAGAAGCAAGCTTAGTAAGCTTTCAGAAGAAGATCGAAGGATTTACCTTGGAAATCGAGCAGAAAAAAATAGAAGTCAGAGATATTCGAAAAAAGTACAATACCTATCAAGATGCTCAGGAAGCAGAATTCATCGCAGGGACTGTCGAAGAGCTGGAAGAAAGGCTGCAAGCCCTGAAAGCTCAGTACAGCGGAGAAATTGAGCTCTTGGAAAAACGTAAAACTGAGCTGCAGTCTGAAGGCGTGAAAAAGGAAAAGGAACTTTCCAAACTAGGACTATCAGAAGGCGACTATATTGAGGTTGTTTATGATGAAGGAAAACTAGACGAGATTAACTTGGAAATCAGCGTCCTGGAAGAGTTTAACAAGAAGCTGCAAAATAAAAGATTCGCGGCTACAGGAATTGAGTCCGCCGCTAAGGAAGCCTGTCGTATTGCGGAGGAAGAAGTGCGCAAGCTTGGTGCAGAAAGCCCCTTAGGTCAGGAAGATATCAAAGGGGATTTTCCAGGGCGCCGACATAAACTGGCTGAGCAACAGGCCAAACTGACTGAGGAGATCACGCAAATATCCCGTAAAATTACCGACTACAACAAACTGATGGAGCAAATTACTTCCCATATTAATAAATTAAAGGTTGAACCGGAAAAAGGCTTCCGGCCAGAACAAGATGTCAAGAGTCAAACAGGACTATTGGTGGAAAGATATCGCACCATTGAAGCAAAGAACAGAACCCAAGGGGATGGCCTTCGCCAGAAATATTCCGGATTGAAAGCGGAATACCGGGACAAAAATACGAATATCGGCAATATCTTTAAGGGTCTTGACCAGCTCTGGGATAAAGCGGAGATGGGTTATGACGATTTTTATTATCTTTATGAACGCCTGAGCCTGCATCAAGACAAACTCCGTGAATTAATCAAACTGCATGAAAACCAGCTCTTTAATTTAGAACGGAACAAGAAGGATATGGTCCAGCAGAGTCTGCTCCAGGGAATGAGATTCTATGAAGAGATAGAATGGATATCCGATCACTCCAAGGTGCGCTTACAAGGCAGAAGCAGGCCGGTGCAAATGCTTAAGATTGAACTGGCCTTAGATTCCCATGATGCTGCAGGTCTGCGGATGAAGGACTATATCGAAGCGTGTATTGCCAAGGTGCGCGAGGAAACCAGACAGGAAAAAAGTGAGGAAGAGGTTAAAAAGGCTATAGCCAAACTGATGTATAACCGGGAGTTATTGAATATTTATTTGGGTAATTCCAATATTCCGGTCCGTGTCTTTAAGATCGATCTGAACATGCAAAACAGCAGTCTTAAGACCTGGGAAGACGCTATGCGCGAGAACTCCGGCGGGGAGAAGTTTGTTGTCTATTTCTCCGTGCTCTCAGCTTTAATGGCCTATACCAGATCACGGACATTAGAGGCCGCTGGAGCAGAGGAAGATAAAGATTCCAGCGTTTTAGTGATGGATAATCCCTTTGGCCCTATTTCTTCGGAACACCTGCTCAATCCGCTTTTTGAAATCGCCAAAAAACATCGCACCCAGCTGATCTGTCTTTCTGATCTGAAACAAAACTCCATCCTGAATTGTTTTAACCTGATCTACATGCTCAAAGTTAGAGCCAGTGCCATCGGCAGCAATGAGTATTTGAAGTTCGAAGAAATAATTCGAGATGACAGTGATATTCATAACGATGAAAAACTGGAAAAAGCGATATTTAGGGTTTCTGAGCATAAACAGATTAATTTATTTGACTAAGACATAGCTTTCTATAGTGTTTAAAGCCCGAAAATTGATGAATCAGTGAACTATACGTGTTTGAGCCACGTCCTAGTTCACTGATTTTCATTGTTGCAGCCATAATGAACACCTTATCGATCCGATAAATTAAGCTCAAAGCGCGGCCAATGCTTTGAATGCAAAAAAAATCCGATTACATAATTTATATTAAAGGAATTTCTGGGAATATGTCGAAATTAAATATCTATTATATAGATAACAACAAAAGAATAGTTCTTAATAAGAGCTGAATTAACCCTAGGTGTCTATGATTATTAATTGGCTGAGAGGATGAGAAAAATGGTCAAGACGAGTTTTTTTAAATCAATTGCTGGAACCTTAATCCTGTGGTTTCTTGTTCTTTCCTTAATACCCCTTTTTGGTATAAGTGTCTTCAATTATTATACAAGTAAAAATAATATGACACAGGATGCCATTCATAATATGAATCAAACCGTCACCTTAACTGCAGGTTCTTTAAACGATTGGTTAAAAGAAAAAATGGACGTTCTTAATACAATCGGCAAAAATCCCGTGTTCGCCACAGGTGATAAAGCACAGATCATGGCTTATCTTAAACGTGAATCCGAAGCTACTCCTTATGCTGAGGAGCTTCTTTGGGCGGATGAGAGCGGACAAGCCGTTACTTCTTCAGGAAAAACGTTAACGATTAGCGATCGTACTTATTTTCAATCTGCCCTCAAAGGGGAGCCTACTATTTCCTCGATGGTCGTATCCAAGAGTACGCAAAATGATATTGTTCCTATTGCAATACCTTTACACGGTAACAATGGATCTTCCGTACTTGTTATGAGCCTTAAAGGCGATGCTATCCAAGCGATTGTGAATAAGGCAAAATACGGAAATACAGGGTATTCATATTTGTTTGACAGTACAGGACTCGTCATTGCCCATCCGGAAAATTCACAAGTTCTTAAACTCAATGTTATAAAATCAAATTCTGCAAGCCTTAATCAGATTGGCTCCCAAATGTTAAAAAATCAACAAGGATCTGGAGAATATGTCTTTGAAAATATTGACAAAGAGGTAGTTTATACGACGATTCCCAATACTGATTGGCATCTGGTTCTTACTGCACCGATCAATGAATTCTATAGCTTTGCCACGAAGCTTCTGTACATGAGTTTGGGAGCGGGTTTAGGGGTAGCGTTACTTATTGCTGTTTTAGCTTGGTTTATTAGTAAAAGGATTTCTAAACCAATTGTAGCATTAGCAGAACAAACCGATATTTTAGCGACAGGTCGATTAGATGTAATGATTAGTGACGGTTTTATGGGAGAACTAGGTGTTCTTGGACGATCGTTAAAAACTATGACGGAAAATTTGCGAAATACCGTCTCCGAAGTGCATCAAAGTTCAAGCCAATTAGTGGCTTCAGCTCAGGAATTGAGCACGTCGACTGATGAGTCTTCGTCCTCCGTTGAACAGGTTGCTCGTGCGATAGAAGAAATGGCGGGAGGAGCAAGTCATCAAGCAGAGAGCTCACAGCAAATTGTTGAAATGGTCAATCAAATCGTTCGCGCAGTTGATCATGTAAATGATATGATTAATAAAACGGTTGACGATGCAAGTTTAGCAAAGGCGTCCATAGACGAGGGAATGCGAGCAGTTTCAAATCAAACAATCAAAATGAAGGAAAACTTGGAAGTAAGCCGTCAAGTGGCTTTGGCTATTGACCATTTAGCCCAACAATCTCAAGAGGTCGGAGCCATTTTAAGTACCATCTCCAACATTGCTGAACAGACGAATTTGCTTGCTCTCAATGCGGCCATCGAAGCAGCACGTGCTGGGGAACATGGACGTGGATTTGCTGTGGTAGCCGATGAGGTAAGGAAATTAGCAGAAGGATCTCGAAAAGCAACTGAAGAAATCGCCGAAATTGTTGGTAACATTCAAAGTCGCGCTCAAGAAGCATCGGAGCAAATGAATAAGGCAAAAACCGTAGTTGAAGCTCAAGAACAAGCCGTAGACTATACGAATCATTCCTTTGAAAGCATCTCCGAGATCGTAAGGTCCATGGGCGAACAAATGGAAAATGTTAAGAATTCCTCAGAACAGATTGGATGCCATGTCAGCGACATTTCAGAGAGTATTGAATCCATTGTGTCTGTTGCTCAAGAAAATGCAGCTGGAGCAGAGGAAGTGTCCGCTAGCACTGAGGAATTGAGCGCTGCAACAGAGCAAATTGCCGCTGCAGCCAGAACTTTAGTAATCTTGGGAGAAGACCTGGATAAAGCCGTGGCTATTTTCAAGCTTTAAGTTAAGACAATTAATATTGTCTTGACTTAATGAATGCTCTTCTGCACTTAAAAGTATCAATTTTAGAACTTAATTCTTAAGTAAAAGGAGCCCCGGTTAACCGGGGCCGTTGAGTTTAATAACTAACATAGGTTATTTGTCGGACAGGGATTCTCACTACTGATTGAATTCCATCAATTTGGTTTCCGATATTTGAGAATAACCGAGCGTTAGTTACAAATGCCACACCGTCAATAACTCCGCCGTAATTTCCAACCCAAGTGCTTGAATCAGTACCAATTACTATACGGGCTCCTATCGGCAGAGTGTCAAACAGAATAGCATTAAATGGGGGGGCACCAAAAGGGGGTACGCCAAAAGGAGGGAATCCAAAACCTGCCATAAATATTATCTCCTCTCGATTTTGATTTTTGGCTATTGAGCCAAGATAAGATGAGAAAGGAGATGTTGGATTGGGCTGTTTCTAATACATAGTATGAAACTTGTCCTAAGAATGTGATAAAAATAAATGAATTAGGCGATCTTACCTTCCTGCACTTTCCCTAAGCTTGGTATCGAGAAGGTTATGTAAAAGGTAGTTCCGCCAGAATTGGACTCAACCTTAATTTTGGCGTTATGCGATTCTACAATCTTGTAACTGGTAGCTAACCCTAATCCCGTTCCATTATCTTTCGTTGTGTAGAATGGAATTCCAAGTTTATTCATATTCTCGGGAGGGATCCCGCAACCCTCATCCTTAA
Source organism: Desulfosporosinus acididurans (assembly GCF_001029285.1). Classification (GTDB taxonomy): domain Bacteria; phylum Bacillota; class Desulfitobacteriia; order Desulfitobacteriales; family Desulfitobacteriaceae; genus Desulfosporosinus; species Desulfosporosinus acididurans. The sequence goes on along the minus strand of NZ_LDZY01000011.1, from coordinate 3,698 downwards.
TGGCAAGCACTACTTGGTTATTATGCAAATAAGTTTTAAGAGTTAGGCCACCGTCTTCTTCCATAGCTTCAAGCCCGTTTCGAGCTATATTTAAAATTAGTTGTGTAATTTCCTTTCTATTCAATTCTAGATTTGGGATTTTCTCCGGGATATATTGAATTCTCTTGTTTTGGGTAAACGCGTCAGCTTCTAAAAGCGGGTAAAGATGTGTAAGAATGTCGTTGAGACTTTGAGGTTTCAGCTCAGTTTGCTTTGTTTGAGCGAGGGATAAAAATTCTGTAATAATTTCGTTTGCTCGATCGAGTTCTGAAATCATCAATTCGAAGGTAGGTTTTTGGGCAGCATAATCGGGTTTTACCTCCATCAGTTGCAGGTAACCGCGTACGGTTGTCATTGGATTTCGTATTTCGTGTCCGATTCCAGCAGCCATTTGCCCTACAAGGTTTAGACGGTCTAGTCTAGCCATTTCATCTTGAGCTACCTTTCGGTCTGTAATGTCTCGGAAATATGAGCTTAGACCAGTCTCTGTAGGGTAAGTACTAACTTCAAACCATTTGTTGCCTAACGCCTCAGAGAAAACTTCAAAGGATATAGATTTGTTTTCGGTGAGGACGTCTTGAGAGTGTAATAGGGCAGTGCTCATAATGGTGCATTCTTCCGTCATTTTTTTACCTAACAATTCATCACGAGATCTTCCGAAGGCGATTTCACCTGCACGATTGATATATGTCAATCGCGTGTTTCTATCTACAGCAAGAAAACAATCAGTCATACTTTCAAGGATTGAGACTATTTCTTGCTGCGATTTTGTTAAATTTTCACAGGTTAATTTCTGCTCGGTTATATCTTGATAATAAACCGATAATCCGTTTTCGGAAGGATATACTTTTACTTGATACCAGATGCCTTTCTCTAAAAAGCTATGATATTCAAAGGCAATAGGTTCACGATGGGCCATGGCCTTTTGATAATTCAAGTGAAGCAGCGTTCCTTGTGACTGCGGGATTTCTTTCCAGAGAACATTACCTAAAAGTTTATCTCTTGATTTGCGTAATAACTCCTCAGCTTTATTATTGACGAAGGTAAAACGCCATTGATGGTCAAGTACGTAAAATCCATCAGGCATATGATTAATAATATCTGCAATAAGCTGGTTACTCCGGGATAGTTCGGCCTCTAATGAAAGGTATTTAGTAAGTTGCTCCACTTGTTCTTGTTGCATTCGTTTCATTTCTGTCACGTCATTATACGCTATCAAAATACATTCTTGGTCATCCATAGTAATTGTTTCAGCGGAAAGGATGGCCGTTCCAATTGAACCAAATTTCGTAATGAGTGTACTTTCAATGTTATGTACTGACCCTTGATTGTTGATAATTTCGGTAATGAGTTTGAATTCATGTTTAGGAACCCCAATTTCAATGGGGGTCTTACCAATTACGTCCTCACGAGAGAAGCCTCTTTCTTCTAGGAAATGATCGTTGACATCGATATATTGATAATCGGATTTTCTTAGAATAGCCATCATGTTAGGACTCAACTGAAACGCTTTTCGAAATCGATCTGTTGCCCCTCTAAGTTTTTTTTGTTCCTTTTTCTGATCAGTAATATCGTTAATGATGGCAACATATGCTTCTTCACTACTAGGCATTTGAAATCTTGCCAAATCGGCAATAAAATATCGGTTATTCTCTGTTGAAATTTCTTGATGAAGTTGTTTTGTAGTATCCGACACTGATTTATAACGGTTTAATAGAAGAGTCGGAGTTTCAGTGAAGGACTTTAGAGAGCATTTTTCCGTTATATTTTTACTAAGCAAAAGTGGCCCATGGTTATTAAAGACTATTAAGTTTAGAGGACTATTCGTTAAGATTGTATGGAGGATGGAGGCTTTACCCAAAAAATCGTAAGTCCAGAAATAGAAGTTAAAAATAACCGTTGTTGCTAATGGAGTAATGATTAAGTATGGAGCAGTAACAATTCTAAGGACTTTTGCAGTATCGCCTTTCCAGGGGGGGATGAATCCGATGATAAATAGAAAGATACATGCCATAAACATGCCTATGATACACCAGAAAAAGAGTTTCCTGCCTGTTTGGGCGCTCTTAATGTATCTTTTTAGGAAGGTTCCAAAACAGGCAAAAACGATAATACTTGTTATACCGCCCATTGAACCGCTTCCCCCAACACTGTAACGATAAAGTGAGCTTATGCTGGCGGCTATTGCTGCTGTCACAGGTCCGCCTACAAAACCTGCCATGGTCATGGTAATGTGTCGGAAATCATAGAAGCGACCTGGAACGACAGTGATTTTACCATCCATTGTAAGGATAGTAATGAGTCCAAACATTACGCCTAAGAAGTAAGGAGAGTATTTTTTGTTCAAAGATAGGTTGATCCATATGACGGCAGCGCAGAGAAACAAGACATTAAGTACATTTGATAAGAAGTCGTAGTACAAAATAAACCACTTCCCATTTTGCAAATTTTGCCAACGATTAAAATTATATTCCTAATTTCGAAAAAATGTTGTCGGAATGTTATGCCGTATTATTATTTTGATTAAGCTTTAAAATCAAATAAAATAACTTTTTGTATTAATTAAACTTTCCCTTGTGAAATGACTAGAAAAGTAAAGAAGATGGGATAGCAGTGAATTTTTTTGATACGTTCCATAATATAATATCGAACAAATCAGCCATCAGGGCTTATCACGGAGAGACAAAGATCACAATTAACAGTTGACAACGTAAGTTAAAGGTGTTAGGATTTAAATCCAGCCAAAACAGCTGAGAGAATTCGGTAACTTGGATCTAAGGAGTTGAAAATTAGCCATTGACAACATGGGTTGAAAATGCTAATATGTAATTCCGGCCAAGATGGCTGACAAGATGGTCTTTGAAAACTAAACAACAAGGACAGCCAATGAGAGAAACTCGGAAGAGTTTCAAAAGAATCATGGAATCATGAGCAAGTCATCATCTTCTTTAAGGAAGTTGAAATAACTTTTTTGGAGAGTTTGATCCTGGCTCAGGACGAACGCTGGCGGCGTGCTTAACACATGCAAGTCGAACGGTCTACTCGTGGTTCGATATTCGTGGTCCGTAGTTCGATTACAGATAGACTCTGGAGCTTGAAAGAATGAGCTTTTAAGGCTACTTAATTCGAACAACGAATATCGAATATCGAACTACGTGTTGGATAGTGGCGGACGGGTGAGTAACGCGTGGGTAACCTACCCAACAAACCGGGACAACCCTTGGAAACGAGGGCTAATACCGGATACGCTTATAGGTTGGCATCAACGTATAAGGAAAGGCGGCCTCTGAATATGCTGCCGATGATGGATGGACCCGCGTCTGATTAGCTAGTTGGTGGGGTAAAGGCCTACCAAGGCGACGATCAGTAGCCGGCCTGAGAGGGTGAACGGCCACACTGGGACTGAGACACGGCCCAGACTCCTACGGGAGGCAGCAGTGGGGAATCTTCCGCAATGGACGAAAGTCTGACGGAGCAACGCCGCGTGTATGATGAAGGTCTTCGGATTGTAAAGTACTGTTTTTAGGGAAGAACGGTTTCTTCAGGAATATGGAGGAGACATGACGGTACCTAAGGAGGAAGCCCCGGCTAACTACGTGCCAGCAGCCGCGGTAATACGTAGGGGGCGAGCGTTGTCCGGAATTATTGGGCGTAAAGGG
>NZ_LDZY01000010.1 GCF_001029285.1 Desulfosporosinus acididurans | reverse complement strand
CGGGTTACCTCACCGGCTTCGGGTGTTGCAGACTTTCGTGGTGTGACGGGCGGTGTGTACAAGGCCCGGGAACGTATTCACCGCAGTATGCTGACCTGCGATTACTAGCGATTCCGACTTCATGCAGGCGAGTTGCAGCCTGCAATCCGAACTGAGACCGGCTTTCTCGGATTGGCTTCACCTCACGGCTTCGCTTCCGTCTGTACCGGCCATTGTAGCACGTGTGTAGCCCAGGACATAAGGGGCATGATGATTTGACGTCATCCCCACCTTCCTCCGGTTTGTCACCGGCAGTCTATCCAGAGTGCTCAACCTTACTTGTTAGCAACTGAATACAGGGGTTGCGCTCGTTGCGGGACTTAACCCAACATCTCACGACACGAGCTGACGACAACCATGCACCACCTGTCTCTCTGTTCCCCGAAAGGCACCCCCTTGTTTCCAAAGGGTTCAGAGGATGTCAAGCCCTGGTAAGGTTCTTCGCGTTGCGTCGAATTAAACCACATGCTCCACCGCTTGTGCGGGCCCCCGTCAATTCCTTTGAGTTTCAACCTTGCGGCCGTACTCCCCAGGCGGAGTGCTTATTGTGTTAACTCCGGCACAGGAGGGGTCGATACCCCCTACACCTAGCACTCATCGTTTACGGCGTGGACTACCAGGGTATCTAATCCTGTTTGCTCCCCACGCTTTCGCGCCTCAGCGTCAGTTACAGTCCAGAAAGTCGCCTTCGCCACTGGTGTTCCTCCACATATCTACGCATTTCACCGCTACACGTGGAATTCCACTTTCCTCTCCTGTCCTCAAGATACCCAGTTTCCGATGCACTCTCAGGGTTGAGCCCTGATCTTTCACACCGGACTTAAATACCCGCCTACGCGCCCTTTACGCCCAATAATTCCGGACAACGCTCGCCCCCTACGTATTACCGCGGCTGCTGGCACGTAGTTAGCCGGGGCTTCCTCCTTAGGTACCGTCATGTCTCCTCCATATTCCTGAAGAAACCGTTCTTCCCTAAAAACAGTACTTTACAATCCGAAGACCTTCATCATACACGCGGCGTTGCTCCGTCAGACTTTCGTCCATTGCGGAAGATTCCCCACTGCTGCCTCCCGTAGGAGTCTGGGCCGTGTCTCAGTCCCAGTGTGGCCGTTCACCCTCTCAGGCCGGCTACTGATCGTCGCCTTGGTAGGCCTTTACCCCACCAACTAGCTAATCAGACGCGGGTCCATCCATCATCGGCAGCATATTCAGAGGCCGCCTTTCCTTATACGTTGATGCCAACCTATAAGCGTATCCGGTATTAGCCCTCGTTTCCAAGGGTTGTCCCAGTTTGTTGGGTAGGTTACCCACGCGTTACTCACCCGTCCGCCACTAAGATCCTTCTAAGTAAACTTAGAATTCTCTCCGTTCGACTTGCATGTGTTAAGCACGCCGCCAGCGTTCGTCCTGAGCCAGGATCAAACTCTCCAAAAAAGTTATTTCAACTTCCTTAAAGAAGATGATGACTTGCTCATGATTCCATGATTCTTTTGAAACTCTTCCGAGTTTCTCTCATTGGCTGTCCTTGTTGTTTAGTTTTCAAAGACCATTTCTAGTTTCTGCTGTTTGAGGTCGGACTTTATCTTAGCACTTCCAACTTTCGTTGTCAATAACCAACTTAAAACAACTTAAAACATTTCATTTTAATATTACCCTTAATTAATTGTTTAATTAATCGTTTGACCAAATTTAGCCAGATATGTATATTAGCATGTTCGGCTGATCTTGTCAATAGCTAAATTTTAAAAGGTTTAGAAATCAGTTCGCCATTTTAGCGCTTAGTCAGTGCATTACTAATTAACCTGTTATGTCTACTGTTATTTTTAACCATTAAAATATGTATTAGAAATCGCAGAACACAGATAGCCTATGCTGTTTAGTAAACGAATATTCCCAACTGAAGTGAAAACATTTGGTTACTGTCAACTGAAAACCCAAAAATTCAATCTATCATCGTTCACCCATTGGGAAAGCACCTAGTACCTCCCGGTACTTGAATCTATTTCAGCAGCTCTGATGCAACTATTGCCACAATTCGGATCATATACACTTACCTTTCCACTGCTGACACCTGTTAGTACAATATAGTGTCCACACTTTGTATAACGACCAGCTTTACGCTTTCAATCACCAAGTACTTTCTATTCTGATTTAAATATTTTTTAATCACTTGGTCAAAACTACTATTGTAATAGACTAGCTTATCTTCTAACCATAAGATGCGATTGCTGCAGAAAAGAAAGCGTAAATTGTACCTCCCTTCCATGATACGATTGGGTAATCTTTACTATGCCTCGGAAGGGTAATACTTCCTTATTCAGTATTGATGAAGCAACCATTCCTATTCTAAAACCAACATGAATAGCAGCTTTCAGAGTATCTGTTTTCTTCATACATCTGTCTCAACGTGTGTTGATGTTACTTCATTGAAACCCAAATCAGTCAACCTACGAATGCAGTTAAACCGCTGGATGACAGTGAAACGATATTTTTACTGATGGTTTTATAAATGTAACGTTTTTGCGCCACCGCTTACCAAAGAATTTAGATCATGGTAAATTATGTTGGGGCCGTTCCCTAAGGGAAGAAGCCGTTAGGCTACTTCCCGGTGAGCAAACTTATTATTTGCTATAGATCCAAAATACACTACCTACTGTCTCCTTATCTATTACACTTGGATTAGCGAGAACGATCCCAGGAATATCTGTTTTGATTATTTCTCTATCTGAACCATAGCTACTATTTGTTGTATTAGGATCATAAACTATGATCCGCATATTTCCGCCCTCATTTGAAACACCCATCAGGGCAATTAAATGCCCACCTTTTGTGAAATGCCCGACTCCCATTGATGCAATCGCAATGTGAGTCCCATCGGATAATAATTGTTGCAATTCATCAATACTCCTTGTAGTTTTTACTTTTAACCCATAGTTATATGCCGCACTTCCAGATCCATTAAATAAACCATAAGTTGTATCATAATTTGAATCGATAAATTTATGATCCATTGAGTAATCTGCCATTGTTGCCGGTGTAACATTCGGATTCCCAAGGCTCGCTACGATCATTGCCATTGATGTTGGGCCACAGCCATTTATTGAAATAACTCGACCATTTTGTGCCATGTTTTTGGGGTAATACGGATGACCCGCCCAATCCTTTTGATACATACCATAATAAACTGGTAAAATTAATGACTTTTGGGTTGTAGCATTTTGAACCGAGCTTCCTGTAACTTTAATAGAAAACGAATACATTTCTCCCTTAGTTAAATGCAGATCATTATTAATCAACCACTGACCATAATATCTCCCTGGCCAATCTGCTGGTAAGTCTGGATTATTCCAAGTCAATTCTGTATTAGAATCACCTAGATATACAGGTTTGTTACCTTCATTTATTACTAGATATATGTGGACATCATCAGAAGCCTTTACGCCACCAGTATTAGCAAAAGCCTCAAGTAGAGTTCCATCAGGCGATGTTCTAATCTTCCAATCATCATCTGTAAGATTATTGTATGAAGTTGGCAGGCTAGATATAGTTTGAGTAGGGAGGGACGTAAAGGTATTACTCCACGCTGGATAGATGCTGTCTACATAATTCCTTGTCTCGGCCGCAACTTCTTTATAACCCTTAATCTTCTCCCAGTCTTGATACCAATAATCCATGTAATTATCTTTAACAGCATCACTTATCCATTTGTTAACTTGTGGTGTTCCGGCATTATAAGCTGCTAGAGCTAATTTAACATTTGGTGAGTTATTCCATTCAAAAATCAGGTCTTTTAGTTTATGTGTGCCTCCATCTATGTTTTGCTCTGGGTTGGTCAGATCTTGTACTCCATATGTTTGTGCCTCTTTTGGCATCAATTGCATTAATCCTACTGCTCCAACACCACTTTTCGCAAATTGATTAAAACCACTTTCCTGATTTATAACACACGCAATTAAATTGGGATCAATGTCGTATTTTTTCCCAGACCGGTCTATCATATTACTGTACCCTTTGGCTGAAGCAGGGAATTGGTAAACTAAGGTTCGATAATTAACCGCCAAATCTTGTTGTGAAATTGGAGTTTTTGGAGTATGAATCTGATAACTGAAAGTATTATCCTTATTTAAATATGATCCAGGCGAATTATCATAACCTGGTACTTGAAAAACCCATGTCAGTGTTACGTCTGAATCCGGTGGTAAATTACCAGATTTCGCTATATCCGCCACAGATAGATAGGGCTGAGGAGTTTCGTAACCATTACTACCTAACGGTTGATTAACTAATGTATAGGTTCCTATAATAGAATTTCCATTCATTACCGTTACGCTTGGCGAGGATGTTGGTTTTACACCTGCTGCTAAAAAGATTGCTGTGTAAACTTTTGTTGAATCACCATTTGGGGCTTTTGGTCCATCGATTCTATCATAGGCTGGATTTACCTTAATAAGATAACTTCCGATTTGGGCCGGTTGTTCACCACTTGATTGAGCATAAATCCTTGCGGTATACGTACCAGGTGATACAAAACCATTGTTCTCAGGGAAGGAATTACGTGGTAAATCTGCAAGATTCAAACTCATTTTGTTATCTATTGTCAAAAACGTCTTCCGATAGATACCATCACTATTATCTTTTTTATTTCCATTTTCAGGCAACGCCTTACCGTTCTGATCATAGAATAGAACGTTTACTACCAGTAATGGTTTATTGGATGTAATAGTACCTTGTAATGGCACAGCCATACCAACTGTTTGTTCTATTTGTTGTTTAAAGTTATCAAATTTAGGCGGGGAAATAACAGTCACAGGATTGCTTATAGTATACGTTGCACAAGCCGTCGAACTATCTGCCATCCCAGTCTTAAATGCTTTCGCTTTTAAGGTCATTGTAGTCCCGATGGATATGGGACTACTATACTGCGCTGAAGTCGAAGTCGGTTCACTGCCGTTCGTTGTGTATCTAATCGTTACACCACTTGTGGCACACAATATCGCTACACTTTTAGCTGAAGTATATGTCCCTTCTGATACACTAAATGTTGGTGTTGCTACCATAGTCACAGTTGGTAAACTTACCGTTACTTTGGCTGTCGCTGAAGTTACTCCCGAGTACACACTTTGTCCCGCACTATTGACTGCTTTAACTCTGTAGTAATAGGTTGCTCCTGCTGATAATCCTGTACTGCTAAAACTTGTAACTGTAGCTGTCCCGATTTGACTAAACGGTGCACTTAAAGAGCTTGCTCTAAAAATATAATAAGATGTTGCCCCGTTAACTGCATTCCAACTGAGATTTATAGTGCTGCTGTTTACTACTGTTGCTGTTAATCCTGTCGGTGCTGTTGGTACAGTTGTTACTGTTATCGTTGCTGTTTTTGTAATCCCGGAAGCGTAACTTGGACTGCTTTCTCCAGCACTGTTTGCGGCTTTTACCACATATTGATAGGTGCTATTGGCCGACAATCCATAATCGCTAAAACTTGGAGTAGTTACGCTTTTTATCTTGGAATATTGCCCTCCAATTAACCGGTAAACGCTATAAGTGGTTGCCCCACTTACAGCACTCCAACTGAGGTTTATCGTACTGCTACTTACTGCTGTTGCTGTAAAATTCGTTGGTGCTGGGAGAGTCGATACAACCACAGGTGGTATAACTGGCACCGCTGGAGTTGTATCTGGAACTGTTAGTTCTATAGAAGCAACGTACTGGGAGGCATTCCCAGAGTTATCTTTGAATTTAACAAAGACATACTTTGTCCCGTTACCTGACGAAAGAACCCATGTCTTGGAAGTTGCATAAGGTTCCCATGAAGCCCCGTTAAATACAGGATCATTAGATACCATCATCTGGCCCACACCAGATCCTGTATCCGTCGCATTTAGACTCAGTTTCACATTCTGGGAAGACGTAGATGGTGCACCATTGTTTATTGAGATACTACCCATTGGAGGAGTTGTATCTACTACAGAAAGTGTCTTGGTAACATTAAATCTCGAATACCCTGCCCTCGTGTAACCGCTTGAATCTACAGCCATAACACATATCCAATATTGCCCCGTTTTTAACAAATAACTTGATTGAATTGTGAATGTAATCTGACCATTTGTGCTTACTCCTGGTATTACACCATCACTTCTTGTGGCTCCGCCTCTAATTATAATATCACTAGGGTCGCCAACTACTATTTGGTAGTCAACTGCACCCTGCACACTATTCCATGTCACAGTTAAATCCTTGCCTTTTTCTATCGACTGCCCATTTGTCGGTGACGTTATTATTGGGTTTGATATTTGTGCCAAAGCTTGATTCTGGAAGACTATCGTTATTAGAAATAGCGTTATAACAACTTGAGCTATTAATTTGTTAATAAAATGTTTTTTCACTATGCTCCCTCCTCGTTGAAGTAGTAGTCATACTTTTCAGTCTATTAAGATCACAAAACGGTTTTCTTGTTTAAACAACGTTGCTAGTTGGCAAATCACCCTTTGGTGCTAAAGCTAACCCGATAATAAGTGATAACAAGAAAAAGGTAATTGGCCTTAGCAAAAATAAAAAGGACCAATCAAAAATGTCAAAAATCATTCCTACTACTCAAAGAACTGGAACCAATTTGCTTTGAGCTTCATTGCCGCGTCGAATTGCAAAAACCAATCCGATAAAATCAATTACACCCAAAACCAAAGCTGAGATTAAAAACATCTGAGCTCTAGGTTCAGCGCTGCCCTTTGCTAGGGAAGATACACTTGAGACTGCCTCTCCTAATCCCAAATATACACTTATGCCAAGATTTATTGCCAAAATAATGACCATAGCGACTGCAAAAATAGCACGATTAGTATACCCCTTAAAAATTCCCACCGTTTTCGTCCCCTTTCTTTCTCTATTCCATGAGTATTCTCAAACCCACCGGTTTCACAATACATATTACCTTGAAAAAACGAGTTTACTAGTGGTCTTTCCCATAATGCCGACTATCTGATCTGAAATCTCGGTTTAGAAGTATAAAAAAAATTTGTGCAACATAATGTTCTTTTAAATCCTAACTGAAAAGCAAATTAGGTTGTTCTCTCTAAAGATAAACAACCTAATAGTAGTTATACAAACAATCTATTCCTTGTAAAGTTAGATTAATCGTCCTGCTTGTATATTTTAATTTCTTGAATCATATTATTCGCCTGCCACACCATGACTCTGCTCTATTGAAGGCGTTTTAAAGCTTGAATTAAGCCGGTTTATAATCGGATTATACGCAGCTTTTTGACTCAAGGGATATTTAATTAGAAATGTATTAATAGACCCGCTCCCGACAACACTTTTTTGATACGCAATTTGATTTCCCTCTAACCACGAAATTGTAAACCAGTCGCTACCTTTTTGTTTGTATGAAGCATTACTATGCTCGCTTAAGGTTTGGTTATAAAGCGATGTTACTGTTTCATTCATAACATTGTTTATACCGGATACAGTTAGTTCTGCGCTATCATCCGGTGACTGGAGTATTATCCCATCATTATTAAACGGTAATTGCTTAGTAATAAATGTATTGGGATACTCAATAGAAAAACCAAATCTCGCATTTGTATATGTCTTGAATGAAATTTGTTGAGGTTCCTGAGTTTGTAGTGTCACTTGTGGTTGCGGTGTAGGCGGAGCAGACTTGGGTTGGGTTGATGTTACTTGAGAACGAGAAGTCACTGCCGATTGTTCAGACGGTGAGTTTAGAGGTTGCTCTGTTTTTGTTTCCACCTTTACAGTAGAAGGGTTAGTTGAAGAAGAATTTTCGCCTGAGCAGCCTGTTAAAACCAAGATCCCCATGACTAGAATAACAACCAATTTTTTCATTAAACCTACTCCTCTTTCTATAAGCTTAGTCTTCTGGAAACCCTTAAACTTTAAATCAACTCCTACACACGAAAAGTATAACTACGTCAATCAATAAGCCTGAGATATTGATTTTGTTTATCCTAAATTCTGTAATAGCAATTTCAATATATCTCTCAAATATATATGCTTCAAGTATTTGAATCCCGAAGTCACGGTTTATAGACCTAAAATCTCGGTTTTATGGCATGAAGGATTTCGAGGCTTTTCCTAGAATACAATTCAAATAATTCTTAATATTGTGCCTGGAGGAGGTCTCAATGTATACATGGAAACGGACAAAACTATTAAGTTGATTATCGCAGAAGATAATCAACCAACTCGTGAACTGATTGAATCATATTTATCTATATTTCCTGAAGTTCAAGTTATTGGTTCCGTATCAAACGGAGAAGAGATTCTGGCACTCGTAGAAAAGAATATTCCCACAGTCATATTTTTAGACGTTGAGATGCCTGGATTAAACGGATTGGTTGCTGCGGCAAGAATAAGAGAGTTACTACCTAACGTTTTTATCATTTTTGTCACTGCCCATGCTCAATATGCCGCAGAAGCTTTTCAACTCGAGGCAACCGATTATTTGATAAAACCAATATCGAAGGAATCAATCGAACGGGCCATAAAGAGAGTTAAAAAATACTTAGACTATAGCAATATTCAAAACAACAATAACAAAGCTCTTAAGGAACTTTTAGTTCTAAAAAACAAGAGTGAAACTTACCTTATCCGCCCCGAGACTATTTTCTATATTGAGAAGGTAATTAAAAAGACGATAGTTCATACAGAAAATGGCGAGTATGATACATCGGAAACATTAAATAGTCTTCAAAAAAGGCTTAAGGGCAATTTTTTCCGTTGTCACAGAGGGTTTATAGTCAATATACAGAAGATTGAGAGAATTGTTCCTATAGCCGAAAGAATATATAATGTTTATTTTTACAATTGCCCTCATCATGCCACTATGATTAGAAAAAAGTTGGATGAATTATATGAAATGATGAATCTATCTAGCGAGGTGAATAAGTATTGAATTCTAAAGTATTAGGTGATTTAATTGCATCTATATTAGAATGCATAATTTATCTATCCTCTGCGGAAATTTTTTTAAGTAATAAGATAAAAGATGTTAAACCTTTAATCCCAAAAATATTTTCCTTTGCAATAATTTACGGATTTTATGATACACTGACTTTTCAATTTTGGGATATGTTAGATTTAAATCACTTAAGAATATTAACAAACATACTAGTGAGTTTTATATTACTTAAACTAATACTCAAAACTCGTTTTTGGAGCACTATGAAGTTTTTAATCTTTTATTGGTTTTTCGGGTGTCTTTCCCAAATAATTATTCTTTATGCTTTAATGGCAGTCCTTAAATTAACTACAAATAACATAATTAATAACCCTTTATTATTAATAAAAGTTGCCCTTTTCGAGTCTTTTTCAATAATTATACCGTTATCTTTGCACAAATTTAGAATTCCAATAGTCACCTTTCTGAAAAAGATAAACATCTTTATGAATTATCAACGGATCTCTTCAGTTACAATAGCAATATTGTTACAATTATTTCTTCTATCGGCTTTAATATTTGATTATACAAATAACCTTACCTATGATGTTAATCCATTGAGGTTTCTAATAATTATTCTTATTAATATATTTATTATTTTAGTAAGTCTCTTTATATTATTTAGAACTATTAGTAAGACTGAAGAAAAAGTTATTGCTGTTAGCAGCGACATCATGACTGATAATTTAGCTTCTCTATTAAACTCTGTCCGAAGCCAACGTCATGATTTTATCAATCATGTTCAGATCATAAATTCCCTTTTCTCAGCTCATGATCTGGACGGTTTGGACGCCTACCTTCGTCAACTTACAAACGACATCGTGATATTAAATAATGTACTTAAGATTGATAACCCTTTTATCGGAGCCTTATTAAATTCAAAAATAACAAAGGCCGAATCGAAAGGGATTGACCTGCAGATCGAGATCACTGCCAAACTTTCGAATTTACAAGCTAGAGCTTTTGATTTAACACGCATCTTGGATAACATAATAAATAATGCTATAGAAGCGATAGAATTAAATAAGCAAGATGAAAAATGGATTAAGGTCTTTATAAAGGAACAAGGACCATTTCTATCTGTTTCTGTCATAAATCCCGGTTCACCTCCAACTGAAATTGAAGAAAGATTATTTGAGCCTGGATATACAACTAAAACTGGCGAGCATAGTGGTCTCGGTTTATATATTTGTAAACTGTTATGCAAGAAACTCCATGGTAAACTTAATTATTCTATAACCCCAGGTACCGAGACGATTTTTTCAATAGTAATACCTAAGCTTTAAACGAAAAGGACAGCTCAAGCTGTCCTTATTTCCATATATTATTCATTAATTATTCGGCTTCAGCCTTGATTCTCTTTAATATCCACTTGATATTTACTATTAACCTGTTTTAATCATCACTCACATTTTTATACTTCTAAGCTAAAAGGATTATATTTTACTTTGTCATCAAACGTATCAATACCTTCTTTTTGCTTAATCCACCCAACAATGTGATATGTCACTGGAGTTAAAATAACTTCGTAGGAAACTTTCCAAATATATTGCAAAACTATCATCTGCAATAAAACGCTTCCCGGTACTGTACCCCAAGATGCGATAACAACACGAGGGGTTGTCCCAAGTACAGTGGCATATGCACCTTGTCCTTTCCAAAATTCAGGATAAGGTAATGCAATGACAATTAAGAAAATAGCAGTAGCTTGTTTACCTTGCTACTTCAAGGATATTTCATTAACCGTTAAGAAGATATTTAGCTGCTTCAGTTACTGGACTATCTGTTCTCGTTTCAAACTCGGTGTACTTGCCGCTTCGTTCGGATCGTCAACACACAGTGTTTTGTATGCTCCTACTGGCAGAGTATAGCGCAGAGCGAATTTGCCCGCAAAAATAGGGCTGCTGCTCACCTTTATAAATCGCCTTCGCAAACTCCTCATTCCGCAAGATTATTTGTGCCTTATTTTGCTCTTCTTCAATTTGCTCCTGAGAGAATCCAGTAACGTTACCTTTTTGGGAGAAATATACAAGCAAACTGTCCCAACTGCGTGCAAGTTTATTAACTCCCATCTATTGCACGGCGATACAAAGCTGTGGTGTCAATTTGAGTGTTGAGGGTCAAGTTTTGGATAATCCGGAGCCATTGTGTTAATGAGTCGTTCTCAATACCTTTTGCCATATACATATAGGTAGTCCCAGCATGGAATAAGACTCTATCTTGATATGTGCGTCTTTCAGTTAATGCGTTGAAGACAAGACGATGTACCAACTTACAGCCAGGATTGTTGCATAGGAAATTCATCGTATAAAACGCAGCTTCAAATATTTCTGCTTCAATCTTCTCATAGTCAAGCGTGTTCGACCAATCTGAATCAGTAGAGCTTATTCCCTTGTTCATAATAAGTCCGCCAAAAAAGGTCGGTCCATTCGCGGTCAAAGTATTGCTCAAATTCTTTTGTGAAAACAAGTTGAAGCTTTTGAAGCCTTCCTATCAAGCGCGCCTTAAAGTTTTCAAACGGTGTGAGAGGCGTAAGCGCAGATTGTATTGTAGGGTCATATTTCCAACCTGAAACGAACTAGAATCTCTCTTTCTTTCATTTATCGAGTTTAAATTAAGATAAAAAAGAACCCTGCGCGCGAACAGGGTTCTATCGAAAATTATATAAATGTTAATTTTATGGAAAATTATAGCTTATTGGCAGATAAAGAAATTCCAGCAGTTCAGCCCTCTGAATTTTCTTCGTTAAGTCGGCCGTGCTTTGATCTGTCAGCTTCATTATCCCAAAAAACATTGTCGTGAGTCCGTATATCCCAAAATTCATCGTAAGCCTTTACAAGGTTGTCTGCTCTGTTCTTCCAGATTATATTAAGCCTTGCAGACTCTTCCCGCCCTAGTTCATGAAATCTACATGCTTCCCTCAAAAACTCTAAGGCCTGTTCTAATTTTCCCTCTGCCTTCGCAACTTCAGCTTTAAAAAGATAACCATAGAACAGATAACTGTTCGTCTTGCCTTCTTTAACTTTAATTTTTACAATCTTATCGTCTACTTCTTTTAATGCTTCATTCATAAACCTGGCTTCATATTTCAAATCCAAATGTGTCTTCCAGATCTCACCCCTCACCATAAACATAAACTCCAAACTTGAAGACTCAGCCATCTTCAAAGCTTTATCCACGTATATAAGAGCTTCTTTAGGATTACCGTTGAGATGCCATAATGATAGTCCCAAATCATGGTAACACCATATAATTTCTTCGTATTCAGTTATCATATTATCTTCATTTTTTTTACTGGGTTCAGGAACTTCATCAATGACAGAATGAAATAAATCGATAGCAGGCTCATACTTTTTCCTTTGACATAGAAATTTGGCTAACCCGGCTCGACAATGCCAGTCTTCATATTTGTCAATCACTATACCTATGGCCGCAGAGTAACCCTCTATTACGTAATTAACCCAAAAATCATATTCTTGCTTATTCAAATTTCTAACCTCCATAAAATTTATTAATTTAATCGACGTTTGTTTAATATAACATAAGGAAGGGAAATTTAATTGCGGTACTATATCAACAACGACCTGCATCCCATATCACCACGTTAAAAGTCATCCAGAATTACATCCCGAAATCGGGACCCTAGTTTAAGATGAATCATCTCTATCGCAAATTACCCTGCACTTATAACCATTAACAAAATTTAAGCTACTTCTTCCACATTAAATCTAAAACAGGACATATTTATTTTCTCTTTCTTTCTTCGGTAAAGACATAAAAAAGAACCCTCAATTTTACGAGGCCACTGAAAATCTAGGAAAATCTACTGTTTGGTTATTCAAGGCCACCATATACAGCAGGAAAATGGAAAGTCAGCACTATATATGGTACTGACCTTCTCGGGGATAAAGTTTTTCAGTGTCCTCAATTTTTACAGGGTTCTTTTTGGGTAAAGAACAATTGCAGTTTTTCAGCAACATGAGTCTGCAGTATAATTAATTTTTTTCTAATACTATATCTGAATTCCAAAACCCTATTTGCTACTAGAAAAATAAAATTCAATCCAACTCTTTTCAACTAACAACGGTTTTTTATTATATATGCAATTTTTTCTAAAGACTCCGGTAACCCCTTAGCCCCATTTTTTAAAGTTAAACCTCTAATTAGTTTTTGATCAGCCGTATCTAGTATAAGGGAAACAGTAGTCTTGTTATTCAAGGTCTTTAAAATATGGCTTTTAGGTTCTTCTATCCCTATGATTCTTTTCATTAGCCAGTTAAGCCAATCGCTTAATTTACAATCCGAACCTGCTGCTTGAACACAAATAACATTTTTATCACTCAGGAATTCCCTTACACTTTTAAAGTAAATCGAAGTAATCGCCTCTTCAGGATTTTTCTCCGCCAATTCGGGTATACGATTCTTTGGTAAATCGTGGCTATGAAAGGGAATAGTCTCTATCTCTACAAAGTTTTCAAAGCCCAACAAATTAGCTAATTTCTTCATTTTCGAAATATGGTCTTTAGGATTACGTAGGATTATTGATTCATTGGAAGCTGGCTTAACATGATTACCTGTTTCATAATAAGTTCCAAGATCTAATGATATTTCTTTGTAACCTTTTCCTGGTTCTATAAATGATTTTCCTGATAAAATATTACTTCTTTTTTGAAATTCCAGCACCTGACCAGGATTCGTGGTCAAAAAGAATAAGGTTTTATTATAATCATCACATTCACCAAATGAAAGATATGGCTCAGGACAAGCATCGTAATCAAGTTTCTTTTCTAAGGTTTTTAGTACTCTATCACCATCAATAGATAATTTTTCAGCGTGCCAATCTCGCCATATTTTTTCGCAAAATTGAATATAGTCCAAGTTAGTCAACTCCATTCAGTTTTTTCCCTTTAATCACTAGCTATCTTAAAGTGCCTTTCCTCCTATTAACATTTCTCTTAATTTCAACAACATTCTATGGTTATCCTTTAACTTTTAACAAATTTATGAAATGTTTCAAACATCTAATTAGCAAATTCTCATGACCCCCTACTTTTATTTTCCTTCATTTCATTCTCTGTCCGAAGCCAATAATCTTGTTCACATCCGTTTTGCGCGACAGTCGTCTTACCTGTTCCTGGATACCGGTAAAAGTCATATGCAGGCAAATCGGTCTAGAACTCCCTCGAGAAGCAAATTATAGTTAACCCGATCATTCAGGCCCAGCATTTCATTTCTAATTTCCATATTCTTAATCAACCGCGAGAGTTTGTAAAACTCATTTTTAACTGTTTGAAGTCCGACTAACCCGTTGAATAAAGAATCAAGATTCATCCTGCCCATCTTAGCCGAATCATTTATGGGGATTATCTTATTAATGGACTGGGATTGTGTGTTCTGACTACCACAGATTTCAGTACTCACTAAGTTATCAGAGTTATTATTCATGTTTTGCTCCTCTCTTTTTTGCTTTGGTCAAACAAAAAAGAGCCCTGTAATTAAGGCTCTTTCTTGTTTGACTCACGTAAATTTCACTCTAGTATCGCGATCGTGCTTCTTGACTATGTCATTATAACCTATGCCTAAGAAATATTTTTGCGGTTTCCCAATAGAATTTCAATTGACTTAAGAAATTTCGTTATAACCGGCTAAAACTTCTGTAATAATCTTTCTCATTTGTCCTCTTAGATCAGCCGGTTCCAGAATTTCCGCTGTGGCTCCGAATCCGAGCAGCCAGGTCAGAAACTCATTCCTTCCTATTATAGTATCCTCATAAAGTAAATCCCCATTGTCCTCCGTTGTGAGTTGACACACTCGATGGGCTACATCTTTTTTAACTTTCGACACTGTTTGGGATTGATTCTTAAACTTTATTTTAACGTGAAACGAATCACCAAATTCAGTACCCCAACGTGTCTGGAGCCATTCATTAACCGAAAAGTCTTCCGGACATTGAAAAGGTTGAGTGGAAATACTAATATTACTAACATTTTTTACATAATAATTCTTTACTGTTCCCTTATGAACTGCAACAATATACCAACGCCTCAGTCGAGAGTAATATACTAATCCCAAAGGCCCTACTTCGGTCTCATGGTTGTGAAAATCAAAGGTAATCATTTTTTCCTGTTCGATAGCATTTTGAACAACCGTAATAAGCTGCTCATCAAGAAGATATGGATCTAAGTTTCCCTTGGTGTATTGAACCGGCTGATGCTTGTACAAATCATCACCTACTATTGCACTGACTTGTCGTTCCAAGATCTCCGAAACTGAACTCGACTCCGGTAAGATAGTTAGTAACTCAGCAAGATTAAAAAATTCCTCAGGTTTAAAATAGACTGGGATTAACTGCTCATAATCCGGTCTGAAATACCAGCGCGCCTCATCTGAATAAGCCGGATCGTAAAGTTCTTTGCCATCTTCGTTTTCTTCTTCGTCCTCTTCCCTATCTTGACCTTCCTCGAACTCATATTGATTTGTCCACAGTGGAAAAAGCGGATGTTTCCATTCCATTTGTTCAAGATCATTTTTGATTACACTGACATCCACTTCACAAATCCGAGCTAATTCCGAAATTGTTAAACCCTGCGAACTGGCTGCCAACAATTCCATAATTTTATGAATGCGATCGACTGGGTCCAGCAACATCAATTCTCCTCTCCGTAGATTTGCGTCATTTTGCGAAAGTCTGCAATATGTATATTCTTCAGTTCTAACGGAGCTATTACTTTTACTTTCGGACCAAAAGAACGCAGCCAAACAGCCATTTCATACAGTCCATCGACCCGATCTTCAACCAAAATTTTGCCTTTGGCCTCATCTTCAGTAACCTGACAGTGCGTCCGGCCTTTTAATTCTTCATCTAAACGGGAGGCGACAATAGGGTCCTTATCAAATTCAAGTTTTACAGTTTCTATATGGCCGGTGCGGTAAATCCCCCAACAATCCTGATAGAATTTATCAAGCTGAAAATTTTTAGGCGGAATAAATTTACTCCTATTCTCCTCAATTAATAGTATCCTATCAATTGCGTAGGTTTTAATTTGTCGAGGATTCTTGCAAGTTTCAGCACATAAGTACCAGTTGTCTAAAGCCCAATAAAATACTAAACCTAAAGGATTGACGAGAATTTCATTGGCCTTCTCCTGACCGCTCAGTCGATAGATTAGAATCAGTTGCTGATTATGTCGAATGGCTGTTGACAATATATGGCAAATATACGTTCGTTTAATATGTTGCCAAGGCCTTCGTCCGTGTACGAAAATCGTTTGCCTTTTTGAAAGAATGGAATCAATTTGGGGTGCCAATCTCGCTCGCAAAACTTCATAATCACATGCCAGAGGTTTGGAATCAGTAGCTACTTCCAACGCAGCTAAAAGAAGATTTTGCTCGGAAGAATTAAGATATAACGGAGGCAAGGTCATTGCCCAGTTAAAACGATAGAAACCAAGATAATCTTTAACAATCAGGCCCTTTCTCAATAAGTGATCCACATCATTACTTATCGTCTTTTTGCTTAATTGAGTCTCTTTATCCCTGGGTTCCTCCCTAAGATCCTGATCTATTTCCATTTGCTTAACTTCAGGAAAATTATTTTCAATTTGAGTCTTAGAAAGACCATTTTTCTTAGCACGAAGCATTCTCAATATTTTTATCTGCCGAATTGTCGAATCATCTAAGGACTTTTGTTCTTCCCATCCAATTTCCTCAAGATAAAAACATTTATTTTTATCTTCAGTGAATTTATAACCACGTTTTCGCAGGTTTTTGAAGTCTCTCAAAAGACTATCATCACTAGTTTTCAACTGCTCAGAGAGTGACCTTATAGAATGCCGCCAAGGCTCTTTGGCAATTAGTTTAATTAATTGTTTTTGCCTTTCGCGAGGAGAACTCATTCTTTTCACTCCTAATATGATTATATTATGTTGTTTAAAGCGGTACCTGGTATTTTAAAGCTATTTATAATCCATCTGAACTTAAGGACTTAGAATGTTATGCAAACACAATTAATACAAAAATAACATTCTACACTATCTTTGATATACCTCTTATATCTAACAATTTTGGCGTCTTTGGCGTTGCTTCTTTCTATATAATGATCAGTCTCAGGAAGGTTGCCTGAAGCGGATCGTCCAGCTTCAAAACGTATTTGTAGTACCAACGCCTTGGGCAAGTACGAAAAAGACTGAGCCGCGAAAATGAGAAAAGTTCCAAGTTCCGAGTAAGGAAAATCACTGCTGTTAGGAATTACTACATTAACCGCCAAAGTACCGCTGCTATCCCCGATAACGATTTCCGCCTGCTCGCTTTGTAATACCACCAGCCCGTCATGTTTCCGTTTCTTCACTCTTTCATATGCACACTACAAAGAGTATGAAAAAAGAGGCTTCTCGTAAGTTCAGCGAACTTATGAAAACCCTCTAAAACGCCCATACCCCCTAAGAGGTATGGGCTATCTTTTAACGTAAATGCGTTACTTTTTCGTTACTTTTAACGAATTTAAAGGTTTTGTACAAGTCGCGTCCGGCTTGTATCAAAGGTCTCAGGCGTTGACTTACATCATGCCGCCCATTCCGCCCATGCCACCCATGCCGCCCATACCAGCCATAGCAGCAGCACCATTGTCTTTAGACGGCAGGTCAGAGACCAAGCACTCGGTGGTTAGCAACATTGCAGCGATGGAACCGGCGTTTTGCAGAGCAGAACGTGTAACCTTAGCAGGATCCACGATACCGGCTGCGATCATATCTTCATAAACTTCGGTTACAGCGTTGAAACCGGTTCCTCTATTGGAGGAGCGAACTTTCTCAACAACAACCGAACCTTCTTGACCGGCATTGTTAGCAATTTGACGCAGAGGTTCTTCCAAAGCACGGCGAATAATCATAACTCCTGTTGCTTCATCGCCTGTCAGTTCAAGTTTATCTAAAGCGCTGATAGCATCAATCAATGTTGTACCGCCTCCGGCAACAATACCTTCTTCAACGGCAGCACGCGTAGCAGCTAAAGCATCTTCGATTCGAAGTTTCTTTTCTTTCATTTCAGTTTCAGTAGCTGCACCGACTTGAATTACAGCAACGCCGCCGGATAATTTTGCTAAGCGTTCTTGGAGTTTCTCGCGGTCAAAGTCTGAAGTGGTCTCATCAATTTGTCTCTTGATTGCTTCAACACGTTTCTTAATATCCTCGACGTCACCGGCACCTTCCACGATAGTGGAGTTTTCTTTAGTAACGCGAACTTGACGTGTACGTCCAAGCATCTCGATAGTAGTATTTTCCAGTTTCAGGCCAAGATCTTCAGTAATAACTGTTCCGCCAGTAAGTACGGCGATATCTTCCAGCATAGCTTTGCGGCGATCACCGAAGCCAGGGGCTTTAACACCAACACAAACGAAAGTGCCTTTTAATTTATTAACAATGAGGGTTGCCAAAGCTTCTCCGTCAATATCTTCTGCAATGATCAACAGTTGGCGGCCTGCTTGTACGACTTTTTCAAGTACAGGCAGAACATCTTGAATTGAGCTGATTTTCTTATCGGTAATCAGGATGTAAGGATCGTTGAGCACCGCTTCCATTTTTTCGGTATCAGTAACCATATAAGCCGAAATGTAGCCGCGGTCAAATTGCATACCCTCAACAACTTCTAACTCAGTCGTCATGCCCTTAGCTTCTTCAACGGTGATAACTCCGTCCTTGCCTACTTTTTCCATAGCTTCAGCAATTAAGCTGCCAATTGTTTTATCACTGGCAGAAATTGAGGCAACTTGGGCAATAGCTTCGCTTGTTTCTACAAGTTTAGCATTGGCTTTAATGTCTGCAACAACAAGCTCAATTGCTTGCTCAATACCACGTTTAATTCCCATAGGATTGGCGCCGGCTGCGACATTCTTTAAACCTTCTCTAATGATGGCTTGGGCTAAAACTGTTGCGGTCGTTGTTCCGTCACCGGCAACGTCGTTAGTTTTGGTAGCGACTTCTTTAACAAGTTGAGCACCCATATTTTCAAACGGATCCTCGAGTTCAATGTCACGGGCAATGGTAACTCCATCATTAGTGATTAAGGGAGATCCGAATTTTTTATCTAATACAACATTACGGCCTTTAGGTCCGAGAGTAACACGAACAGCTTCTGCGAGAGCATTTACACCACGCTCTAAAGCATGTCGAGCATCTTGATTAAAAACTATTTGCTTTGCCACGTTATTCACTCCTTAAGTAAATGTTAATTAATTAACCGAGAACAGCTAGGATATCTGCTTCTTTTAAAATTAGGTAGTCTTCACCATCATACTTAACTTCAGTACCTGCATACTTAGAATAAATGACTCTATCACCTGGTTTAACATCAAGTGCAATGCGAGTCCCTTTTTCCATTTTGCCAGGTCCTACAGCCACAACTTCGCCTTCTTGCGGTTTCTCTTTAGCCGTATCTGGCATAATGATTCCGCTCTTTGTTTTTTCTTCCATCGGGAGCGCTTTAATGACTACCCGATCTGCGAGAGGTTTAATGTTCATGAAGAAAAGACCCTCCTTAATGTTATTTGTTATTTTATAATTTGTTAGCACTCGGCTTTATTGAGTGCTAACAATATCACTATAATAATATGCAAGGGGACAGCGGAAAGCAACCCCCCCAATTAGCCAAATATACTCTTGTACCTAAATTATATCACATTTTCTTCATTTTACTATATAGGCCGTTTGATTATATAGCTTAGAACTTACTCAAAGGCCTTTAAATCACTAGAAACTATAGTTTCCATATTATTACCATTTTATTCATCTACTCCTCCGAAATTAGTTTTAATTGGCGTTGGCTTACTTCATCAAGCATTGGCCCGAGGGCTTCCCTAACTTTCTTGTGTTTTTGGTTAAGAAGGTAGATCTTAGTTTTACCTATTTTCAAATTACTGTCCAGATGCTCCTTCTCAGAAAGCATATTTTCCTTCAACAAATACCGAATCAACTCTTTGACTTGAGGAATAGAGCGCCCTAAAAGTTCAGCTAAGGCTGCTCTTGCCTTTGTTGAAGCCACATAAGGTAATCGGATTTGAAGCGAGCCAATAATTTGAACCCCCCGCTCTAAATCCGTTTGCGGTTGATACTCTGCTTCCGGGTTCTCATGAAACACCCATTCTAAAAGGTCGTCCTCTTCGCAATATGGCTGCAAAGAATGATGGACACTGCCGCCTACCCCAATAACTTGTACGTCTTTACCCCAAGCTCTGATTTTGCGTAAAAGGGAAAGGAAATCTCCGTCACCTGTAATTAATAAAAACAAGTCGAAGGTCGCTGTTCGTGTGAGCAAAATTTCTTGGGCTTCCAGCATCAGTTCCAAATCAGCAGCATTACGACGCAAGCCGGTACTGGCATAATTATTCTTACTAAATACATGTCTTGTGAAGACGTTTGTCTTCTCAAAGGTTGTTTGCGTACGCCAAAATTCCTCACGATCAAAATTAGCGTACAAATAAATAGCTTGTAAATCCAAGGTGTTTTTTTGAGCGTAAGTTTGTAAATATTGAACTAACTGTTCCGGTGTCAATTCATAACCTCGTTCAAGTAAACTTGTCCAGATATTTTCGTAATCAACAAACGCAATGGCTTTTGTCATTGTTATCATCACCTTTCAAGCCACCTCTGTAATATCATACGCTAACCCCTGGACAAGAGTGACAAGCAAAGGGATAAAGATAAAGATAAAGATAAAGAGCTTTCACAAAAGTGTGCAAGCCCTTAACTATAAGGCATTATTTATCCAATCGTAAGACTCCCACGAGTTCACTAAGTTATCTTATTTATCGGGAGTGGCGCATTCGCTTGCTTCTCCCTTAAGAATTTGAATACCATGTGGTAAAGCCGAAGAAATCGCTGTAAAACATTCGCGAACAGCCTTAGGACTTCCAGGCATATTGATAATAAGAGTTCGCTTTCTGATTACAGCCACCGCTCTGCTTAGCATTGCTTTTGGAGTCACTTTTAAACTTTCTTGACGCATCACTTCCGCTATGCCCGGTACTAACCGATCTGCGACAGCCAGTGTTGCTTCTGGTGTGACATCTCGGGGCGAAAACCCAGTACCGCCGGTCGTCAATATCAAATCCAAGTTAATTTCATCGGACCATAAACACAAGGTTTTTTCAAGGAGCAATTGATCATCAGGAAGCACTGCATATTCGACAACCTCCCAGCCCATTTCACGAATCAGCTCTTTTAAGGCTGGACCTGAATGATCTTCTCGTTCTCCGCGTGAGCCTTTATCACTTGCTGTAATAATTCCAACTCTTACCACTATTCTATCACCTCAATAGTATCCCCGACACGAACTACTCCGCCTTCCAGTAAGCGAATAAATATTCCTTCCTTGGGCATGACACAATCTCCTGCTTGGTGGTAGATTGCGCATTTTGAGTGACATTCTTTGCCGATTTGGGTCACTTCTCCAATACTTGTTGCACCTATTTTTAACTTTGTGCCGATGGGAAGCGAATATAATTCCAACCCTTCCGTCGTTAAGTTCTCGGCAAAATCTCCTGGGCCCACGTCCAGCCCTTTGTCCTGCATGGTCTTGATACTTTCCATACCTAACAAACTGACCATTCGGTGCCAATTTCCGCCATGAGCATCGCCTTCTAGTCCAAAACCGACCTTTAAGATTCCCTCACCAATATTTTTTTTACGCATTCCTTTTCGTTCACTAACACAGACAGCAACGATTTTACCCACCTTCATCACCATTCTTTCCCTTAATTTCCCTTTACTCGTCCCGTATAAATAGAAATTGAACAATATGATATTTATTGTTTAGCTTATTATCCAGTTTTTAAGACCCCCACTTCTATACGTTGGGGGCCTATTGGGAAAGACGGCTCGGCAATAATGTTCACTGGACATTATTGTATCTGAAGCCCCAATGTTCAAGTTTTGGCTGAACGAGTTCACTGTATCTCTTATTCTTACCTTTGATCAGCGCACATAATGACCGCTTTTGCCGCCCTGTTTTTCTACTAAATATATTTCTCCAATCGTCATGGATTTATCAATAGCTTTACACATATCATAGATGGTTAAGGCGGCAATACTCACTGCTGTCAGTGCCTCCATTTCAACTCCTGTTTTTCCTTGAACTTTTACAACCGCTTCAATCTCAACTTCCCCCGGGTCTTTCAAATTGAAACTCAGTTTGGCACCTGTGATTCCCAATGGATGACACATTGGAATCAGCAGAGACGTCTTTTTGGCAGCCATAATCCCTGCAACCTGAGCAACCGCCAAGACATCCCCTTTAGCAATTCCCCCGCTGCGAATTCGAGCTAAAGTCTCTTGCTTCATCTGGACATTTCCATGAGCTACAGCAACGCGGAAGGTTTCACTTTTATCGCTGACATCGACCATTCGGGCACGACCTTGTTCATCAAAATGGGTTAAATCTTCCATTCTCTAACCTCCGATTTGAGACATAATACGCTGACCTTGCAGAGCTTCCTCATTCATATGATGCTCCGCAGGCTTACACCATACTGCTTGGGCAAAGATATCTAACAATTTCTGATCTGTACTGCCATTTCGTAATGCTTCTCTTAAATCAATTTCCAACTTATTATGCAAACACGGCCTGAGTTTACCGTCAGGTGTTAAACGGATGCGATTACAAGTACTGCAAAAATGACGGCTCAAAGCGCTAATAAAGCCTACGTTTCCTTTATAGTCACGGAGCTGAAAATATTCTGCCGGCCCTCCGCCTAGAATCTCCTTTGAAGGAACATATTGCTTAAGTCCTAACAATTCTTTCATCTCTTGAATAGGAACAAAATCACTCCGTCTTTCAGAACTTGAGCCAATCGGCATGAGTTCTATGAAACGAATATGAATAGGATACTGTTTGGCTAATGTTAAAAAAGTCGGCAACTCTTGAGTATTAAAATCCCGAACAACAACAACATTAACTTTGACCGGCTTCAGCCCGGCTTCAAGGGAGCGAAAAATCCCTTGAATCACCTTCGAAACATCTCCGCCGCGTGTAATCTCAGCAAACCGCTCAGGATTCATTGTATCCAAACTAATATTTACACGCCTTACACCTGCTGCTTTTAAATCGAAGGCTGCTTCAGAAAGTAATATCCCATTGGTGGTAAGCATCAAGTCATCAATCCCGGGAATTTGTGCCGCTTTACGAAGAAAATCAATAATCCCTCTGCGGACAAGCGGTTCTCCCCCGGTAATGCGAAAACGATGAAATCCCAGCTGCGTACTAAGCCTCATCAAGCGAAGAATTTCTTCAAAGCTCAAGATGTCCTCATGGGGCATCCACGGTACACCTTGACTTGGCATGCAATACTTACAGCGGAGATTACAACGATCAGTTATGGAAATCCTTAGATAATCAATTTGTCTTTGAAATTGATCCAGCATAAAATCCCCCTCTTTTTAGTGCAAATAAAAAAAACCACGGTCTGTAAACAACCGGGGGATTATTTCCTCCTGTCAACAGACTCCTTTCCAATGGGAGATATTACAGTTTCCTGCAATACCCGAGTGTCTCAGGACACTTGTCTGGTTACCATAGCATTTGCCTTAGGGAAGCCAGCTTCGGAGCGTTCATAATTTTTTTGAATCTTCATACATAAAAAACGCACAAGCTAACAGTTGCATAATGTTGAACCGGAATAATTATCCAGCAGTAAGACTCCACCGAAGTCCCAATGTTCAACTTTAGCTGAACGAGTGCACTGTATTAAGTATACCTTATTCTTTTCGATATAAGAAAAAAAAATCCTCCATATATTGCAGTATTTGATTTGCGAAAAAAATATATTTAGATTTGTCTTAAAATAATGTAAACTAAAGTTACCAGGGTACGAGGAGGTATACATGACAAAGGAAATAGTAACTCATACCATTTTAAAAGCCAACGGCCTTCGGCTTGAAGAGGTTGAAGACTGTGTAGTACAAGAAATTCCCTTGACCGTTCACTATAACCGAGAAGAAATCGCCACCCTTTTATGTTCTCCTTCACAGACCGAAGAACTCACCTTAGGCTTTTTACTCAATGAGGGCTTTATCCAAACTCCTAATGATGTCTATGAACTCCGCCAGGACCCCGCTGATCATTTAGTTTGGGTAGAAGGTAAGCCTTGCCTTTTGCAAAAAGAACTTATGAGCAAACGATTTGTATCAGCTTGCTGTGGAAAAAGCCGAGCTTCATTTTGCTTCGCTAACGATGTGCTTATGGTTAAGCCACTCGCCTCAACTTATAGTATTTCTCTTGAAGAAGCCTACAAATACGCTGGTTTTTTACAGAACCATCTTCCGCTTTTTCAAGCAACCGGAGGAGTCCACAGCGGCGGGGTAGGGTATCAAGGCGAAGTGGTCTTAACAAGTTACGACATCGGCCGCCATAATGTTTTTGACAAATTAAACGGTAGTGCCTTTCGCTCCGGAATACAGCTTGAAAACCATGTTATTTTCTTTAGCGGCCGAGTATCTTCTGAAATTCTTTTAAAAGTTGCTAAAATGAAAGTTCCCATTCTTATCGCTCGTGGCGCCCCAACTGATATGGCGTTATCCCAAGCCACTGCCTTAAACATTACTGTCATTGGCTTTGCACGGGAACAGCGCTTGAATATATATACCTGTCCCGAACGAGTTATCGTTTAAAGATATTTGACCATTCCTCCGGAGTATTCACATTACAAAAAACATCATCTAAACCCGAAAAATTCGTCAGTTCATTTTCCTCCACATATTTCACAGAACATCCAGAAAATAAATCGGTAATCTTGAGGCGACCGGCCTCAAGATTTTTTTTAATTGTCGGCAGGCTGTTCCGATGATAAAAAGCATGGAGGGGATGTATTACTGACCGAAACCGGGGAACTACGACCTCATATTCCGGTGCCCAACGAAACAGAAAACGAATGAGCTCTCCTTGCAGAAAAGGCATATCACAAGCAACAAAAAAAACAGAGGGGTAGCCTGCAGCTTTCAAGCCCTGATAAAGTCCTGCTAATGGTCCTTGATTACGATACTCATCTTGAATAACTGAAAAATTATAGTTCTTATAAAGTTCCGGCTCATTACTGCTAATTAGGACCTCGGAAAAGGTCTTATTCAAAACTTCTAAAGTACGTTCCACAAGAGGCTTACCTTCTAATTCCAAGAAAGCTTTATTCTTCTTCATGCGCGAACTTTTTCCTCCGGCCAGCAAAACTCCGGTCGCCTCGAGCTTAGGAAGCTGTTTTATAGTGTCATAAAGTATCAATTTCTCAAGTCTCCCTGTACTAATAATAAATTGAAAAGGAGCCTTCGCTAAATACGAAAGCCCCTTTAGTATTTACTAGAGTTTTGAAACTTTTACACCACAGACCTTGTACTCATAGGTCTTAGTGACTTTGTCGTAAGCTCCGTTCGTTAAAACATTGGTCGGTGATCCGGCGTAGTGAAGAGTCATAAAGAGCATGCCCGCAGGGACCCGATCAGTTACCTTAACCTTCGTATTAAGTTCTCCGCGGCGAGAGGCTACTTTTACAACGTCACCATCGCCGATTCCCATTTGCTTAGCATCTGCAGGGTTGAGCTCTGCCAATTCTTCCGGAGAGTTCTTAATTAACCCCTCTGAACTTTGCGTAAATACATTGTAATGGGAAAGTTTCCGTCCTGTGTTGAGGAGGAGTGGATATTCTCCGTCAGGTTGTTCATGAGGCAGCTGATTTTCACAAGGAACGAAAAGCCCTTTGCCTCTATTAAACTTTCCTTCATGCAAGAACTTAGTCCCAGGATGATCCGCAGTTGGGACCGGCCATTGCAGGCCTTGAGTTCCCAGACGCTGATGGGATATTCCGGCAAATTGAGGTGTCAACTGGGCAATCTCTTCCATAACTTCTGCGGACGATGCGTAGGGGAAAGGATAACCCATTCGATTTGCCAGTTCGCAGATAATTTCGCCATCAGGCTTAGCATTCCCTAAGGGTTTTATGGCCTGATTTACCATCTGAACCCGCCGCTCGGTGTTAGTAACGGTTCCTGTTTTTTCAGCAAAACTAGCGCCTGGCAGGACAACATCAGCCAGCAGGGCTGTTTCCGAGAGGAAAATTTCCTGCACAACGAGGAAGTCCAGAGCTTTTAAGCCTTTGCGGACATGATTGGCATCCGCATCCGTCATTACAGGATCTTCGCCCATGATATACAAAGCACGCAGTTGTTTATTCACCGCAGCATCAAACATATCAGGAATCATAAAGCCCGGATTCGGATCAAGGGGAACTCCCCAAGCAGCTTCAAACTTTTCTCTCACCTCTGGGTTGCTAACCTGTTGGTAACCGGAATAAACATTAGGCAGAGCTCCCATGTCGCAGGCACCCTGAACGTTATTTTGCCCGCGCAGCGGATTAACTCCTGTTGATTCCTTACCCATATGCCCGGTAAGCATGGCAAGGTTGGCCAGACTCAAAACATTATCTGTTCCACAGGAGTGCTCAGTAATCCCTAAGGTATAGAAAATCTGTGCCCGTTCAGCGGTTGCATAAATCCTTGCTGCTTCCTCAAGTTGTTCTGCCGGTACACCGGTAATCTGACTGGTGAACTCGGGGGTATATTTCTTAACGGTTTCTTTGAGTTTTTCAAAACCTTCCGTACGTTCTGCAATGAACTTACGATCTTCCCATCCCTTGGCAAGAATAATGTGCATAATCCCGTTAACCAGCGCAATATCCGTCCCTGGACGAAGTCTTAACCAAACATCTGCCTGTTCAGCCAAGTCAATGCAGCGTGGGTCTATTACAATTAGTTTTGCGCCTTTAGCTAACGCTTGCCTCATCTTCGTCCCAATAACCGGATGAGCCTCCGTTGTATTGGAACCAATGACAAACATAACCTCGGCATTTGGAATTTCGTTGATAGAATTCGTCATAGCACCTGAGCCAAATGAGGTGGCCAGACCGGCCACTGTGGGAGCGTGTCAGGTCCTGGCGCAGTGATCAACATTATTGGTTCCGATCACCGCGCGCATAAATTTTTGCATTAAATAATTTTCTTCATTAGTACAGTGTGCTGAACTTAAAGATGCAAGAGCATTAGCCCCATAAGCATCCTTAATTTCACGAAATTTCGAGGCCACTAAATCTAAAGCCTCATCCCATTCCGCTGGAACTAAAACACCATCCTTGCGAATAAGCGGGGTCGTTATGCGTCTGGAACTATAAATCATATCCATGCCAAAACGACCTTTTACACAAAGGGCCTTGCCATTTACAGGAGCTTGCGGATTCGATGTCACACCAATGAC
This sequence comes from Desulfosporosinus acididurans, assembly GCF_001029285.1. Classification (GTDB taxonomy): domain Bacteria; phylum Bacillota; class Desulfitobacteriia; order Desulfitobacteriales; family Desulfitobacteriaceae; genus Desulfosporosinus; species Desulfosporosinus acididurans. The sequence goes on along the minus strand of NZ_LDZY01000010.1, from coordinate 195,078 downwards.
CTTACCATCTTTAACATTCAGGTCAAAGTTACATCCCACACCACAAAACGGACAAGTCGTTTGAACTTTAGTGACTTCCCAAGGACGTCCTTTCCCAGCCATTTGTTTTTCTGTCAGTGCACCCACAGGGCATACTGAAACACAAGAACCGCAAAAATCACAATCCGATTCGTTGAGGGGTATATTATAGGCGGGACCTACCTGAGTGTTAAAGCCGCGGAAGGAAAAGTCTAACCTGCTTTTCCCTTGGATTTCTGTACAAGCCTTGATACATTTCCCGCACAAGATACATTTATTAGGATCTCTAATAATGAAAGGATTGGCATCATCCACGGGAAGGTCGCGTTTCTCTCCTGCGAAAACGTCACCTTTTACTCCATACTCATAAGCATATTCTGCTAAAGAACAATTCCCCATTTTTTCACAGGTCATACAATCTAAAGGATGATTGGCAACTAATAATTCTAAAATGGTTTTACGTGCGGCGCGAACCTTCGGATTTTGCGTCTCAATTTTCATGCCTTGCGCCACTTGGGTGACACAAGAGGGAGGAAGATTTCTCATTCCTTCAATTTGAACCACACATAAACGGCAGGCACCAGAAGGGGTAAGTTCAGGATCATGACACAACGTAGGAATTGGGATATTGTTCATGCGGCAGGCTTCCAGCACAGTCGTTCCTTTGGGAACGCTTACTTCACGGCCGTCAATAGTTATTGTAAACCACTCCAAAGTGTTTCACTCCTCTCAGTATATCTATAACCATAGCAATATTGTCAACGCAAACTCAACCTACGAACGGGTGACTGCTCCGAACTTACATTTATCCAGACAAGTACCGCACTTAATACATTCATCTTGGTTAATAACATATGGAGTATTTTTATCGCCTTTGATGCAGTTAGCCGGACAGTTTTTAGCACAAAGGCCGCATTTTTTACACTTATCGGCATCAATAGCATAGCTCAATAACGCTGAACAGACATGCGCGGGGCATTTATGCTCTAAAATATGGGCCTCAAACTCATGTCTGAAATATTTGAGAGTTGCCAAGACAGGATTTGGGGCATTTTGGCCTAAGCCGCAGAGGGATGTTTCTTTGATCGTCAAGGCTAGATTCTCTAAGGTGTCGAGATCTTCAATTTTCCCTTCACCTTTCGTTATTTTATCCAGAATATCGTACATCCGCTTATTGCCTTCGCGGCAGGGGGTACATTTACCACAAGATTCTTTCTGGGAAAAGTTTACGAAGAAACGGGCAATGTCGACCATACACGTCGTCTCATCCATAATCACGAGTCCGCCCGAACCGACCATCGCCCCGGCATTAGTCAAGGTTTCATAATCAACGGATAGATCGAGCATGTTCTCAGGCAAGCATCCGCCTGAGGGTCCACCAATCTGCACAGCCTTGAAGGCTTTGCCGTTCTGAATTCCGCCCCCAATATCAAAGATAATCTCCCGCAAGGTTGTTCCCATTGGAACTTCAACCAAACCTGTATTATTTACTTTTCCGGTCAAAGCGAAAATTTTCGTCCCTTTACTCTTTTCCGTTCCAAATTGAGCATACCACTCTGCTCCATGACGGATGATGTGCGGAATATTTGACCAGGTTTCAACGTTATTAATATTTGTCGGTTTCCCCCATAAACCACTCACAGCCGGAAAGGGCGGACGAACACGCGGCATTCCTCGCTTGCCCTCGATGGAAGCCATCAGCGCAGTCTCTTCACCGCAGACAAAGGCTCCTGCACCGGCGAATACTTTTAAGCGGAAATTGAAGCCGGAATTAAGAATATTGTCCCCCAAAAAACCTGCCTCTTCAGCCTGCTTAATGGCTATACTGAGATGTTTAATAGCTAAGGGGTATTCCGCACGGCAATAAACATATCCTTCATCAACACCCATTGCAAAAGCTCCGATCAGCATTCCTTCAATAACGGAATGCGGATCTCCTTCAAGAACGCTGCGATCCATGAAGGCCCCCGGATCTCCTTCATCGGCATTACAAATAATATATTTTTTGTCACTCGGCGTTTGTTGACAGAAACTCCATTTTAAACCTGTCGGGAATCCTGCACCGCCTCGTCCACGCAATCCCGATTTTTTAACTTCTTCAATGACTTCGTTCGGTTTCATCTCTTTAAGCACCTTTTCAAGGGCTTTATAACCGTCGCGAGCCGTATAATCTTGAATACGCTGGGGATCAATAACCCCGCAGTTTTTCAGGACAATTCGATGTTGCTTGGCGAAAAATCGGATGTCGGACATTTTAGTTACAGGTTTTTGCGTTTCTGTATCTAATAATAATAAACGTTCAACCCTTTCACCTTTCATAACATCCGAAGCAACGATTTCTGCAATATCTTCTCCTTGAACCCGAGTATAAAGGACATGTTGAGGTTCGATTACAATAGTTGGTCCTTTTTCACAGAATCCTTGGCATCCTGTCCCTACAATAGTTACGGTCTCTTCCAGTCCTTGACGCTTTATTTCCTCTTTTAAAATATCAATGATCGGAAGTGCTCCTGAAGAAGCACAACCTGTCCCTGCACACACTAGAATCTTTTGATTCTCAGCCATCCCTTAACCCCCTACTCGTATTTGGCCAATATCCCGGCTATCTTCTCCGGCAGCAATCGTCCATGAACCTCATTATTGATGGATATTACCGGGGCAAGTCCACAGGCTCCAATACAGGCTACAATTTCCAACGTAAAACGTCCATCTTCCGTTGTAGCGCCATCTTTAATTTTTAATTCCTTTTCCAAAGTTTCTAATACTTTGGCTCCCCCGCGAACATGACAGGCCGTTCCCATACAAACATTAATCAAGTTGCGTCCTACGGGAGTTAAGCGGAACTGGGCATAAAATGTTACCACACCATAGATTCTGGATAACGGTATGCGGGTCGCTTTGCTAATGTGTTTAAGAACGTGAGCAGGCAAGTATCCATAGACCTCTTGGGCTTCTTGTAAAATCGGAATCAAAGGCCCCTTTTCGTTTTGATACTTGGCAATGATTTCATCCAATTTGATCTCTTTAGGATCGACGAGATCCTCACACGCAGTGCACAAATAAATACCCCCTATTGTTTCCTAGATTCAAAATGGTAAACATTCTTTTCAGTTATCAACATGGTCATTTTAACATCATGATCATCCACAGGGATTTGATCAATGATTTGACATTCAAAACCTATGGCAATTCTAGGTACGGCCGGCCTGATCCGCATAAAAAACCGATCATAATAGCCCCCTCCGTATCCCAGACGTTTCCCCTGCAGATCAAAACCTGCACCGGGCACAAGGATTAAATCAATCTCAGAAGGCTCTATTTCACCAAGTTTCAATTTAGGTTCACGAATTCCCCAAAGTCCCGGTTCAACATCCTCTCTAAGATTGCATACTTCAATTGGCAGAAGTATCCCTTGAGGCGCACAGCGAGGCAAGATAAGTCGCTTTTTCATGGCCAGGGCAGCCTCGGCTAAACCTGTCGTCTCTACCTCATCGCGAAAGTTAAGAAACAACATAACAGTCTGAGCTTGTTTATATTCTGGTAAGGCCATAACCTTCTCCTGAATCAAATAACTCTTGTTATCTCTTTCTTTCTCCCCCAAACTTGCGCGCTGAGCTAAACAGGATTTGCGTGTTATACCCTTTTGCAACGATATCTCCTTACTCATCTCTTGCACTGCCTTTCGGTGAAATCACATGTTTATTAGAAATATTCGATCAATAGCGGCAAACTCCTTCTTCCAAATTTTAATTTTTATTGTGTATAGTTAGAATTTTCGAACACCTCTTATGCCAAAAAATTGCGTTCTTGAATTCAGGGGATGTTTGGTGGTATATAGCATAATGCGATAATTTTCTACATTAATTAGACAATTGCGCTAATTAATTCTAGAATTAAAGTTTAACTATAAATGTATTATTGAGTTTGCATTATTTCGAAGTTGTTCACATTTTTTCAATCTATACGGACATGTTTAGGAAAAGTCTTAACGTTTTTTAACACACATTTTTATCCACAGCCTAATACCCAGCTTAACTGCGTTCCTGGAAAGTTATCAACATTATCCACAGGGCCTGTGGGTAACTTTATCCCAACTATCCACTCTTATCTTAAAACTCTCAACCCGCTGTCTATACTTATCTACAGACTTATCCACATTATCCACAGTTTTACCTTATCCACAGTGCCTTAATGTCAAAGAGATTTTTCTTTCAAGAGAATACGAAACAAAGCGAGGAAATCTAACGTCCTCGCTTTGTTTCGTCGAATTCATTTTCATTTAAACCACAATAATAACTATTGCGACTTTAAATTTAACCCTGGAACAGCATTCAATGTCCAAGGTGCCGCGTCTCCTGCGAGAAAATGATAGTATCCTGCCGCAGCAATCATTGCCCCATTGTCCGTGCAAAACACCGGTGAGGGATAAACTAAACGCACGTTTTGACGAGCTAACTCATACTCAAGAGTTTCCCTTAATAAACGATTTGCTGCAACTCCACCCGCTAAGAGAAGCGTTTTAACCCCAGTCTGTTGAAGAGCAAGCAGTGCTTTGTGAACTAGAACGTCAACAACTGCTTGCTGAAAAGAAGCAGCTAAATCAGGGACATTTAAGGTTTCACCCCGCATGTGGGCAGAATTCAAGGCATTCAAAACAGCTGACTTCATTCCGCTGAAACTAAAATCCAAACTTCCAGGCTCTAACATGGCGCGCGGAAATTTAAAAGCTTGCTCATTACCTTCTTGAGCAGTTTTTTGAATCTGGGGTCCTCCCGGGTAACCCAAGCCCAAAGCTCTGGCCACTTTGTCCAGAGCCTCTCCAGCCGCATCATCCCGAGTATATCCCAAAACTTCGTATCTTCCATGATCTTTAAAGACGATAAGATGCGTATGTCCTCCAGAAACTAAAAGGGCCAAAAGAGGAAATTCCAGATCTTGATGTTCCAGGAAATTGGCATAAATATGCCCTTCCAAGTGGTTTATCCCCAACAGCGGAATTCCGGCAGCATACGCCATAGCTTTGGCACCGGAAACGCCCACCAGCAGTGAACCCACGAGTCCCGGTCCATAAGTTACCGCAATTGCTGAAAGGTCTTTAAACCCAACGTTGGCCTCAGCTAACGATTGTTCCACCACCGGACGGATATGAAGACTATGCTCGCGAGAAGCTATTTCCGGTACCACACCTCCATATTTCTGATGAGTCATAATTTGGGAAGAAATAATATGGCTGCGTAAGTTAACTCCATTAACTAAAACAGCGGCAGAGGTTTCATCACAGCTCGTTTCAATGCCTAAAATAGTAATCTGCTTCTCCTGACTCCCCGTCATCTGTCATCACTCCTCCCCAATTCCGCCCACATAATCAAGGCATCCTCTCCCGTATCTGCGTAATAGCCTTTGCGGACCCCGGCTGTACTGAAACCTATGCGCCTGTACAAATCTTGGGCTGGATAATTAGAGACACGTACTTCAAGGGTCATCCGATCCATGCCTAAATTAACCATCTCGTTCATCACGGAACGCATCAAAAATTCTCCCCAGCGCTGCCCCCGATAGTCAGGAGAAATAGCAATATTCGTGATATGTCCTTCGTCAAGAATAAACCACAGCCCCATATACCCGATCACTCGGCCATCCAGCTCCAGACAACGATATTGAGCATATTCGTTGTCCTTAAGTTCTGCCACAAAGGCTTGTAACGACCAGGGAGTTGAAAAGGAAGTATGTTCGATTTCCATAATGGCCTCAAGATCTTCCGTACGCATAGGACGCACCAATCCTTTATTCATGGTTCTCTCCTTTGCGTGCCCGCTCTTTTTTGGCCCAATTGACCTCGGCCTCCGAAAAACGTATATAATAGGGCTCAACCTTTTCGCCTGCACCAATCTCTTGCCAGCGTCTCCATACCTCTTGGGCCGCATAAGCCCCCCTTGGTAAGCTTAAATAATCCGGCAAAACAATAGCTCTGTCTCCAAGAGCAGCTTCAATTTCTTGTTTAGCTTTTCCGGCAGCATCTCCAACAAAACAAATCCGCTGCTCAAGTTCCTTTAGCTGCTCTAAACATTCGCTGATTGAAAGGGCTTGTGGAGTCATTAGGCACTCTGCAAAAGTACTTTCCGCTGTCCAACGATAGCGGGCTGTATACCATTCATTCTTGCGCGCATCCAATATAGGGACTATATCTTCGTTTCTCCCCCAACCGGCCCAGGCGAGAGCATCAAGGGAGAGTATCCCTGTCAACGGCAAATTCAAGACCTGTGCCAGCCCTTGAGCTGTGGCGATGCCAATCCTTATCCCGGTAAATGAACCCGGTCCTCTCACAACCCCTATTAACTCCAGTTCAGACAATGTCCAAGCAGCAGCAGCAAAAAGCTGGTCCAGCATTGGCATAATTCGTTCCGAATGTGTCTTTGAAGTATGCAAGAAACCTTCTGCAACGACCTTTCCATCTTCGGCTAAGGCAATAGCACTAACTTTTGTTGTTGTATCTATGGTTAAATATTTCATTAGGATCCCCCAAGCTTTTCTTCCTTAGAGTGAATCATGGCTGTAATCCGTTGTTCCCAATTACCTTCATTGCCATGAAAGACAATTTCCCTAGGCTGTTCTCCGCTCCCAAGAATCTCAACGTCCAGGCGATTTTCCGGCAAATAATCCTCTGCAATTTCCGGCCATTCAATTAAACAAATAGAATCCCCTGAAAACGATTCCTCAACACCGATGACTTCAACCTCGTGAGGATGCTGTAAACGATACAAATCCATATGAACTAAGTGAATCTCAGTTCCTTGGCATTGCCCTTCGTATTCATGAATCAAGGTAAAGGTCGGACTGGCCATCGGTCTCGTAACCCCTAAACCTTCGCCGATTCCTTGAGCAAAGGCAGTTTTTCCGGCGCCCAAATCCCCAATTAAGGCGAGGACGTCGCCGGGCAGCAAGTACGCCGCTAAATATTTTCCCCAGTTGCGAGTTTGTTCGGCCGTTACACTCGTTACTTTATAATCCATTACCAGCTTTCCTCACTTCCGGACAAACCATCTTCCCGTCGATAATGACATAAAGAGGACGTGCACCCAATTGAAAGGGATGTTCACGCCAAACAACAATATCAGCGTCTTTACCAGCCTCTAAAGAACCGATACGATCAGCAACACCGAGAATTTCCGCCGCATTGATGGTGATGGAACGAAGAGCATCTTCCTTATCCATTCCTGCTTTGTAAGCCAGAGCAGCACACAAAGGAAGCTGTTCTATGGGAGTAACCGAGTGATCAGTCATAATAGCTACTTTAACGCCTGCTTTAGCCAAGATACTCGGGGTTTGGAAAGATTTGTCCTTTAATTCTACTTTCGAGCGGTTTGTCAAAAGCGGGCCAACCACCGCGGGATATCCCAACTCAGCCAGTTCTTCAGCAATTTTGTGACCTTCCGTACAATGTTCAATAACTAAATCAACGTCAAATTCCCGGGCAATACGAATTGCCGTCATAATGTCATCTGCGCGATGGGCATGAGCGCGCAAGGGAATTTCCCGCTGAATGACCTTCACAAGCACTTCCAGGCCCAAATCTCTCTCAGGAAGTTTATCCGGATCTTTTTTTCCATCCTCAAGCTTACCTTTATAAACCTGAGCATCAACTAAAGCTTGACGTAGGAGTGCTGCCGTTCCCATTCGGGTCATCGGCATTTTCTTTTGTTCACCATAAACCATTTTGGGGTTCTCACCAAAAGCAATTTTTAAACCGGCAGGATCTCGTACGACCATTTTATCGACAATTTTTCCTGCTGTCTTCATGACAACTCCCGTTCCGCCAATGACATTACCACTGCCGGGGCCGGTAAAGACAGCCGTTATCCCTCCTAAGCGGGCGTCGCGAAAACCTTCATCCTCAGGATTTATACCATCAATGGCCCGCATATCCGGTGTCACCGGATCAGTCATTTCATTAAAGTCTTCTCCCTCCCAACGGTAGATCTCCTCACCAATGCCTACATGACAATGAGCATCAATCATACCGGGTAAAACGAGACATCCGGAAGCATCGATCACCTCAGCATCCCCCGGAACTTCCAATGTTTCTCCAAGAGCCGCGATTTTCGATCCCTCGATTAAAAGATCTCCCACGAAATCACGCCCTGCCATCGTATAAATTTGACCGTTCTTTATTAGAAGTTTCCTCATTCTTTTTGCTCCTCCAATTTAATAATAAAATTCCTGCTAAAACAAATCCCCCGCCAATCCACTGGATCATGGTGGGAAATTCTTTTAAAAAAATTGCAGCTAAGACAAACGTCATAGGCAATTCAAAAGTGCTCAAAATAGCCGCTTGATCAGAGCCAAGACGTTCAATGCCCAACAAAGTCATATAAAAAGGAATAATTGAGGCAATAGTAGCCAGCAAAAGTCCTGTTTCCCAGATGTGTACATTCTGCCAAGGGATGCTCATAATTTCTCCCTTCGAGACAATGAGCAGAGAAACAGCACATACCCACTGGCTAAAACACATGGCCGCCAAGGGAGACACTTCAGCCAGCACAACTTCTCCCACAAGATTGAAAACCGCGTAACCTATTGCCGCAGCCAAACCTAAGAGAATACCGGCCCAAGCTACTCCACTGACACCCGAAAATATCCCGCTGGCCAACGTTGTCCCGCCTAAGGTCAAGAAGAGAGCCGCCAATTCCTTATGACCGATTCGCTTGTGCCATAAAAAGACTCTCGCCGCAAGAACTAAGGCCGGATATAGATAAAGAAGAAGTATAGCTACGGAAACGGGCAGGAATATAAGCGCGTAAGCATACAACAAGCTTGTTCCCATTGTTCCCACGACACCTTGGAGCAGCAGCCAGCCAAACATCCGTCCTGAAATTTTGAAAATCTCCCGTTTAAAGAGAACTGTATAACTAAAGAGGAGAATAGATGCTACCCAAGACTGTAACGCAATAACTTGGATTGGGCCAAGTCCAAGGCTGTAAGCCCCTTTCAAGAGAATAGACATACAGGCATATCCAGTTCCCGCTGTTAGGACAGCACCTACTCCCTGCCAACGCTGCATTCGAACCTTTTGCACTGAAAACGGCCCTCATTTCTATCAAAAGTTAACCTGCTGCCACCTTAGCATAAGATACTTTGGTGGGATAAAGCTCAATATGTTAGGCTAGGGACGCATTAGGCAAAAGTTCCTTCATGGAAAGGCTCACCCGTTCCCTCTCCTTATCAATCCCCAGGACACGAACTTTGACAATATCTCCTACAGCTACAACCTCCATCGGATGTTTAATATAGTTATCACTCAACTGAGAAATATGAACAAGTCCGTCGTGTTTAACTCCTATATCCACAAAAGCGCCAAAATCCACCACATTGCGAACGGTTCCTTCTAAGATCATGCCTTCCTTGAGGTCCTCTAAGTGAGTGACATCCCGCCGCAGCAGCGGTCGGGGCAAATCTTCGCGGGGATCTCGTCCCGGCCTTTGCAGAGCGTCTAAAATATCACGAACTGTCGGTACCCCAGCGCCAAATTCTTCGGCCAATTCCTCAGCTGTTAGTTCGGCGAGTTTCTGACGAACTTCTCTAAGCTGATCCTTTAAATCCTGCGGCGTATGACCAACCTTTTTTAAAATATTTTCCGCCAGCTGGTACGATTCCGGGTGAACCGGCGTATTTTCCAGAGGATTGTCCCCATCGGGCAGACGAATAAACCCGGCACATTGGATAAATGTTTGGGCACCAAGACGAGGTATTTTTTTCAATTGGGCTCGTGACTTAAATTTCCCGTTCTCGTCACGCCAGGCAACAATGTTTTTCGCCACTGCCGGTTTCAGCCCGGCTACGTATTGAAGCAGGGAAGCCGAAGCAGTATTGAGATCAACACCAACGACATTCACACAGGTTTCCACAACTCCATGGAGGGATTCCTCCAACCGTTTGGGCTGAACATCATGCTGATACTGACCCACACCAACGGCTTTGGGTTCAATCTTAACCAGCTCAGCTAAAGGATCTTGAAGCCGTCTGGCAATGGAGACCGCACTCCGCAGAGAAAGATCAAAATCAGGAAATTCCTCGCCGGCCAATTTCGAAGCTGAATAGACAGAAGCCCCTGCCTCGCTGACTAAAATAAATTCGGCGGTTATTCCCTCTTCCTGAATCATTTCCGCTACAACTTCTTCAGTTTCCCTTGAAGCTGTGCCATTGCCTATAGCAATGATATCGACTGCAAATTCTGTGATTGCCTTTTTTAAAGCAACTTTTGATTCTTCACGCTGCTTTTTCCCGGTATGGGGGTAAATTACTCCCACCTTCATAAGTTTTCCCGTCTCATCAACAACAGCCCACTTACATCCGGTCCGGAATCCCGGGTCAAGACCTAAAACTATTCTGCCGCGTACGGGAGGCTGAAGCAGTAGCTGCCGAAGGTTGGCGGCAAACACTTTTATCGCTTGCTCTTCCGCCTGGGAGGAGAGCTCCGCGCGTATCTCCCTTTCAATAGAAGGTTCTATTAAGCGTTTATAAGAATCTGCAGCCGCCCTGCGAACATAGTCGGCGCAAGGCCCAGTTTTTACATAACGCATATCAATAAGCCGTTGGATCGTTTCCAAGGGAGCTTCAATTTTGACGGTTATAAACTCTTCAATCTCGCCCCGATTGAGGGCTAAAATCCGATGGGGAGGAATCTTACGAACTGGTTCACGGTATTCATAGTACATTTCGTAGGCAGAACGTTCCTTACCCTTTTTAGCCGACGCTGCAGCAACCACATCAGCGATTCGCCAGGTCTCTTCACGTATCTGTTTGCGCAAAGCAGCATCATCTGCAATAAGCTCGGCGATAATATCCATGGCACCATTCAAAGCATCTTCGGCCGTCGTGACATCTAATTCAGCATTCAGATACTTCGCAGCCTCTCCCTGAGGGTCAACGCGAACTCCCGGATATTGAAGAAGCAGCCATGAAGCTAAAGGTTCTAAACCCTTCTCTTTGGCCACAGTAGCCCGTGTCCGACGTTTCTGCTTGTAGGGCCGATATAGATCTTCAACGTCCTGAAGTACTGTCGCAGCTGTAATTTGAGCCGACAGTTCGTCGCTGAGTTTCCCTTGTTCATCAATAAGCCGCAGGACCTCAGCTTTCCGTTGTTCCAAGCGTCGTAAATAATCTAATCGTTCAACAATATCGCGCAATACATTTTCATCAAGTTCCCCGGTAACCTCTTTACGGTAACGGGCTATAAAGGGAATTGTATTTCCGCTATCCAATAAGTTGACTGCTTCCTGCACTTGTGCCTGCTTTAATCCAAGTTCTTTAGCAATAACTTGACTAAAATTCAAAATCCTACTTCCTCCCTAAATCTGCTAATCATCATTGATGTTAATGGTTTTAATTATATTATTATATCATTATAATCCATATAATGGAAAGAAGTGGGAGTCTTACGATTGGATCAACCTACCCTGCAAATAGTCTTGAATACGCCGAACTGCCTCTTTCAGAACGCCTTCGTCTTGAACCATGGCTATACGCACATACCCTTCGCCATAATCTCCGAAGGCCACTCCCGGAACCACGATGACCCCCGCTTCCCGGGCTAACTCCCTGGCAAAGGATCTTGAATCCTGCTTCGTCGGAACCTGAGCCCAAATAAACATGGAACCCTGAGGCAGCGGCATCTTCCAACCCGCGCGAGCGCAGCCCTCTACCAAAAGATCTCTTCGTCTCTGATAAGCCCGTCGATTTTCGTCTATGGAACTTTGAGGCAAACTGAGTGCGGCCGCCCCCATTCTCAAGATTGGGCCAAATACTCCGTAATCAATATTGGATTTCAGTTGCGAAAGGGTACCAATAACTTCTGCCTTTCCCACTGCAAAGCCCAAACGAACTCCCGCCAGATTATAAGTTTTAGAAACGGAATGAAATTCTATGCCTACATCTTTAGCGCCGCGCGCTTGTAAAAAGCTCACCGGTCGATAGCCCTCAAAGGCTAATTCAGAATAAGCGGCATCATGGCAAATAAGAAGGTCGTAGGTTTTGGCGAACTCTACAACATCTTCGAAGAAGGAAAGGGGAGCCACCGCAGCCGTGGGATTATTAGGGTAATTTAAAAACATAAGTTTAGCTCTTCGCGCCAATTCGGGATTAATTGCTTGGAGATCCGGCAGGTAGTTATTCTTCTCTTCCAGCGGCAGAGGAACCTTCTCTCCGCCTGCCAGCAACAACCCTGCTGAATAAATAGGATAACCGGGATCTGGTATGAACGCTAAATCGCCGGGGTTAATATAGGCTAAAAAAATATGAGCCAAACCATCCTGAGAACCCATTAAAGGCAATACTTCAGAGTCTGGGTCTAAAGAAACCTCAAACCGTTCTTGATACCATCGGGCACAAGCCTGGCGAAATTCTCCAGTTCCGCGGGTTAAAGTATAACCATATTGAGTTTCCTCAAGAACCGCCTGGCTGAGAATCTGGCGTAGTTCCTCCGCCGGAGCCCGATCCGGGCTTCCAATACTCAAATTGATTAATGATTTGCCCTCTTGCTCTAATGTCTTCTTTAAATTATCCATTTCCGTAAAAACTGAAGCACTAAGCCCTGCCAAACGTTTTGCAGGCATATTATCACTCCATTCCATTTTATACAACAATGGTTTTTCTAATTAATCCCCTAAAAATGCTGAAAACCGTTATGTGGAGATAGATTTGGCCTCTAAATATTGTATCATGTTTATTTGTCATTAATTGTCCAAATTTGTAACTAATTTGTCTAAAAAGCCCCTGCTGACAGACAGCGGGGGCTAAAAGTATAGTTGTCAGGAATTTTACTTCTTAATAACTTCAGGATCACCGTAGTTTACACCGAAGGTATCGACTGTTACACTCTTCATCACTTGATTTTGCAGCGGTTTATCCGCTTGATCCCTCGGCGTATTAACGATTTTATCAACTTCATCCATCCCGCTTGTCACCTTCCCAAAAGCAGCGTAATCACCGTCTAGACTCGGCGCCGCAGTGACCATGATAAAGAATTGTGAACCGGCTGAATTAGGATCTTGAGTTCTGGCCATCGACAGAACTCCCCGCGTATGTTTCAAGTCGTTTTTGAAGCCATTATTGGTAAACTCCCCTTTAATAGTATACCCCGGACCACCGGTTCCATTACCGCTCGGATCCCCGCCTTGAATCATAAACCCTGGAATAACCCTATGAAAAGTCAGGCCATTATAAAAACCTTTTTTGGCCAAAGAAATAAAGTTTTTCACCGTGTTGGGCGCAATGTCCGGATAGAGTTCAGCTTTAATCACTCCTCCGTCAGCCATTGTTATGGTCACGACAGGATTGTTCTTATTATTTGTTGTTGGCACAGGTGCGGTAGAAGACGTTGAATTAGGGGCAGTTTGGTTGTTTTTTGTCGACCCTTGTGATGCAGAGTTGTTTGTCTGTATCCCACATCCAAGGATTACAAAAATTACTGTGAGTAAACATAACAACATGCTTAGTTTTTGAACCTTTTTCATGCGAAATCGTCCTCCAATAATTATTAGGCATCTTTGCCCACCTTTTAAGCTGCTCAAGCTCGATGAGGCAACTCCCTCATAATCCTAGCATATCCTCGGTTAAAATACCAAATCAGGCTTCTAATGTCTGCATAAAGCAGTAGTAATGCACTGCTTAATAATTAGCAAGAAAAGGAACCATTGCTTCTTAGTCTAAATTCTTTTTAAACTTTTTCGAAGCCACTGCCAGCAAAATCACAGCGAATAAACATAAGGCCAAAGTATCTTGCCAAAGAAACTGGAGTCCCACTCCTTTGAGAAAGATTCCTCTGACAATCTCTAAAAAATACGTTAAAGGAAGTAATCCGCCCATTAATTGCAGCAATTTAGGCATTGTCTCCCTTGGAAAAACGAACCCTGACAGAAGAATAGACGGCAAGATTAAGATAAAGGTCATTTGCATAGCCTGAAGCTGTGTCTTGGCAATACTGGAGATAAGGAGTCCAATCGCTAAAATGGTGAATAAAAATATTGTCGACAATAGGACCAATAAAGGAATACTTCCCATAGGCATAACTCCGAACCAAAAAATACCGGTTACCAAAATTAAGGAAAGGGAAACGAATCCGATCAAGACGAAAGGCAAGAGTTTGCCCAAAAGAAGTTCCAGCGAACGTATTGGCGTTACAATTAATTGCTCCATAGTACCACGTTCTTTCTCACGGACAATAGAGAAGGAAGTTAACATTGCAATCACATTTTGCAGGATCAGACCAATCAAAGCTGGGATATTAAAATTCCTCGACTTCATATCAGGGTTATACCAGACTCTCGTTTCAATATCAAGGGGTAACGTCGTTCCTCCGGAAATCCCCATGGACGCCAAACGTTGACTTTGTAATTTCAGAGATTTATCGAAGCCTAACATTTGTACTGCCGAGGTAACTGCCCGAGCGATCGTAGGATCGGAACCATCGACCAGAACCTGAACCGATGCCTGCTGCTCTTGCAACTGTTTACCAAAATCCGGAGGAATAATCACGGCGGCCCGTGCTTTACCGCTGTCTAAATAATTTTCAATCTGCTTATATCCGGAAACATAATAATCGGGATCCATATATTGAGTATTGCGCACAGAAGACACGAAATCCCTGCTTTCCTGAGTTTGGGATTGGTCCCAAACCACTGTCGGAAGGTGCTCTACATCAGTATTAACAGCATAGCCAAACAAGAGCAGCATTCCGAGGGGCATAGCGATAGCCATAATTAAACTGGCTCGATCCCGCCGGATATGAATAAATTCTTTTTTTAAAACCGCTAAGAAGCGGGTCCACGAAAATCGCAGCATCAGCCTGCCCCTCCACTTCCGGCCTTTGTATTACGAGGATCCTCCGAAGCCTCACGTTCTACATAATAAATAAAGAGGTCATCCAAGGTCTCTTTTCCCTCTCGTTGTTTCATCTCCTCAGGAGAACCAAAGGCAATTAATCGTCCATAAAATACAAAACCCAAATAATCACAGGAGGCTGCTTCATCCATATAATGGGTGCTGACTAAAATTGTCATACCTTCTTCGGCCAGCTGATGGATAATATCCCAAAAAATTCGGCGTGAAACAGGATCTACACCGGCGGTCGGTTCATCCAAAACTAATAATTGGGGACTATGCAGCAGCGCACAGGCCAAAGCTACTCGCTGCTTCCAGCCACCGGAGAGAGAGGAAACTAACTGGGAAGTTCGTTCACCCAGACCAATTCGTTCGACAACTCGTTTTTTCTGAAGTGCAGCCTCTTTTCCCCGCAAATTGTACACCCCGGCATAAAAAGCAAGGTTTTCTGCCACGGTTAAATCATCGTAGAGACTAAACTTCTGGGACATATAGCCGATACGCTGCTTAATATCCTCAGGCTGGCTCTTGACATCAAAACCCAAGACCGTTGCTTTCCCGTCGGTGGGCACCAGAACTCCGCACAACATACGGATCGTGGTCGTCTTACCCGCCCCATTGGGTCCCACAAAACCCATTATGGCTCCTTGAGGGATTTGAAAAGTGACATCCTGAACAGCCGTATACGTGCCAAATCGTTTAATTAAACCTTGACAATCTATTGCCAGACTCATTATCTCTCACTCCTCTAATTCAGGGTCACATCAGCAGGCATACCTGCTTTTAGCTGGTCTTGACCTTGGGTGATGCTGATTTTGACTGCATAGACCGTAGTCGTCCGTTCTTCCTTGGTCTGAACATCTTTGGGCGTAAACTCAGCCTGAGTACTGATATATTGAATCTGTCCTTTGAAGGTTTTATTTGAGTAGGAATCTACTGAAATACTAGCTGCGCTGCCTACTTTTACCTTGTTAAGCTTTGCTTCAGGAACATAGATTTTAATCCACAGGTCATTTGGATCGAGTATGGTAATTAACGTCGAGCCTGCATTGACCACTTGCCCAAGCTCAACCTGTTTATAGAGCACCTGCCCGTCGATCGGGCTCGTAATCATAAATTTGCTGAGATTCAATTCCGCCGCTGCAACGGATTGCGCTGCCATATCTACAGCCGCTTTTTGAGCCTGAATGGTCGGCTGAGTATACCCCGCCTGAGCTTGATCCAGGCTTGCTTGAGCTGCATTTACATTGGCTTGGGCAGCTTCATACTGAGCCTTGATAGTATCGTATTTGTTTTGTTGAGTATCCAGGTCCTGTTTGCTTATAGCCCCGTTTTGATAAAGTTTTTGATCATTCGCCAGGTTATTTTCTTCCAATTGAAGACTCGGAGCCAAAGCCGCAGCATTATCCTTGGCTTGAGCCAGTACAGATTCCAATCGGCGCAGTTCTTCTGCCCTGGTCCCTCCCAGCAGGTCATTGAGTTTCGCCTGAGCCTGAGTTTGTTGACTCTCAGCGGTCTCTAAGGAAATCTTAGCCTGACTGTCATCAAGCTTGGCAATGACGTCTCCCTTTTTAACCATTTGCCCCTCTTGTACCTTCAGCTCAACAATCTTGCCTCCCAGCTCCGGCTGGACCGGTATTTCCGTCCCTTCAATAGTTCCTGAAAACGTATCTTGATCCTGAGGACGGTTAAGATAGGAATTCCCCCAGATTGAAGCGGCTATTACGCCTAATCCAACGATGAAAGCCAGCAACTTTTTCTTCATAGCTTCTCCTCCTGACTCTAGTTAACGCTTCTCTTACTGAAACATTTTAGTAAATGAATAAATAATTAGCTGTCTGCCCGCACTAACCCATGCAGAAAAAGCTCCGCAATATGGTCGGCTGCCTCGTCGACAGTTTTTTCAGGAGACAAATTAGGAAACAAAAAGCCAAAGACCCCATAAAACATAGCCATCCCCATAAAACTACGCATCGTTGGTATAAAGGGCAGCGGCTTAAACACCCCTTGGGCAATTCCTTTGTCAAACCAAGGCTTAATTAGACCTATCCCCGGACCAAGAATTCCATGAAACATTGCTTCCCGAACTTCGGAATGATACTGGGCTTCGGCAAACATCAAACGAAACAGATCGGCATTTTCTTGCATCAGCTCTAAGCGATTCTTAAGAAAACAGCGAAAAAATTCTTCCGGACTACTCTCCCGCTTCTCTTGATCTAAAACGATTAAACTTTCCACAATTTTCGGTTCTAAAACCGCCGTCAGCAATTCCTTCTTCGTGGCAAAATGTCGAAAAATAGTTCCTTCAGCTACCCCTGCTTGGCGGGCAATTTCGGCAGTGGTAGCCCCTTTATAGCCATTTTCTGAAAACACCTTAAGGGCCGCTTCTAAAATATCTTGTCGCCTTTCTTCTACAGTTTTTTTGGTGCGAACTCTTTGATTTTCGCTCATATCTGCTTACTACTCCCTTCTATTAAAATCAAAAGTTAGTTAAATTTAAAAGTTACACTCGTTTCCGATATATTGTTTCGTATATCTAAATGAGTGATTACTCACTTATTTTTTTATAATATCATAAGTTTTGGTTTTGTCAATCTCAAAGCTTCAAAAGTCAAACCACATCCCTGATTTGAACCGCTAGCCATGTCATTACACATAACCCTTGGCAAAGTGTCTCTGAAGCCATGGAACGGTAAACGTAAAATACCCCTAAATATAGATGTTTATCCAAATTTTATCTGGATTATCGACGAATAAATGCTATTATTGAATTAGTGCCTTTAAGAACAAGACACAAAAACAAACGAAGTCAGGATGGTGATTACTACGGTTCGGTCTAAATCTATAGTTATAATTCTCTTAAGCTTTCTCTTTCTTGTAAGCACAACAATTCTCAGCGGCTGTTCTGCTGCGAAACAAACGACAAGCAATACCCCCGCGAAAAAGCCCCAAGTAATCAATGCCTCTTATGTCAGTCGGCCTATTAATGTTCCATCTATTGTCGCCAAAAATAAACAGCTTTTTGAACAAGAGTTTTCTAAAGACGGCATTAAGTTTCAGTGGCATGATCTTTCAGACCCGAGCAATCAACTCGAAGCCCTGGCCTCCAAGTCTCTTGATTTTGCCAATAGCCTTAACTATGTCTCAGTAATTTTAGCAAAAGCTCACGGGAATGACCTTAAAATAATTTCTGCCTATTCCCGCTTTCCCAAAGGAATTAGTCTTGTCGTCAATCCTCAGGAAAACATTAAAACCATTCAAGACCTCAAAGGGAAAAAAATTGCACTGCAAAAAGGCACCATGCTGCATGAGATGTTAATTAGAGCCCTAGCACAGGCAAATTTAACAGCTCAAGATTTGGAAATTGTCGACATGGATTCCACTGCGGGAGCCGCTGCCTTAGCCTCAGGTCAGGTCGATGCCACCATACTTCCGGAACCCCTGCTCTCCAAGGCTGTAGCCGCCGGCAAGGCAAAGAAATTAATATCTGCTGAAGGACTAATCCCCGGCTTATCCGTTATTGCCGTACGCAGTGATTTTGCAGCAGCCTATCCAGACATCGTTAAACGCTATTTAGCCGTCCATCAATCCTCGCTTAATTGGACCCAATCCCATCTTAACGAGGCCTTAACTCTTACCGCCAGCGAAAATAAAATGCCCCTTCCTGCTGTTAAGGCTCTATACCCCGAATTTTCCTTTTCTATGAGTCTTGATCAGGTAAAAGGTGACTTGTTAAAATCCGCAACGTTTTTGCAAAGCCAGGGTATGCTTCAGCCGAATGTTGATCTCAATAAACTTGTCAACGATTTAGTAGATCCAAACTTCCTGCCTGCCAAGTAATGAATCTTCATTCCTTCATCCAGAGGAGACCGATTTGCTATGACTAACGTCTTAAAAAAAACAATGATGGCCTTACTGCTCCCCTTTGTCCTTGTTCTTGTTTGGCAATTATTCAGTCAGATGGGCTGGCTCAACAATTACCTTCTTCCCCCACCCTCGGGAATTATAGACCAGCTTTTTGCCCTTGCCCATCATGGGACTTTGTTAAAACATTTAAGCGCTAGCCTCTACCGCGTTGGCTGCGGTTTTGGTCTGGCGTTTTTTCTTGCCCTTCCCTTAGGCTTCTTGTTAGGTCTGGTACCAAGAGCCCAAGATTACTTATCTCCCTTCTTAAACTTCTTGCAGCAGATTCCAGCTATCGCCTGGATACCCATGTTCATTCTTTGGCTGGGAATTGATGAAACATCTAAAATCTCCATTATCACCTATTCTGGTTTTTTTCCCATATTTCTGAACACTATGCACGGTATATCCAACACAGACTCGAAACTGAAAGAAGTAGCTTCAACCTTCGGTCTCTCACCCTGGCAAATTATTGTCAGAGTCTATCTTCCCTCTGCAGCTCCTTCTGTCTTTGTAGGAATGAGACTTGGGCTGAGCTTTTGTTGGCGTTCACTCGTTGCTGCTGAACTTCTTGGAGCCTCCAAGGGAATTGGTTACCTCATTCAGGAAGGACGAGAATTGGCTCAACCCGATCTAATGCTTGCGGGAGTCTTGATGATTGGACTCACCGGCTTATTTTTGGATTTTCTATTTCTACGGCTGGAAAAAACGCTCTTACCCTGGCGGGATACACAAGAGAGACGCGAGGTACCTAAATGGCAGCCTTTTTAGAACTCAAAGAAATCAGCAAGAATTATACAATAGGTTCCGAGCAGATTTGGGCCTTAAGGGACCTTAGCTTTGAAGTAGCCTCCGGTGAATTGATTTGCATTATTGGCAAAAGCGGCTGTGGAAAAACAACCCTTCTCAGAATTATTGCCGGACTGGAAAAACAAACTTCAGGAGAGATCATTCTTAATGGCCAGGCTCTTAAGGATACGGGAAGAGAACGAGGAATGGTGTTCCAAGAACCCCGCCTATTTCCTTGGCTGACCTTAGAGGAGAATATTGCCTTCGGCATAAAAGGGCGTATGTCTAGAGAATTAAACTATAAAACCGTTGCAGACCTCATGGAAATGGTTGGACTTACAGGTTTTGCCAGGGCTTGGCCCAGCCAATTATCAGGCGGCATGGCTCAAAGAGCCGCTATTGCCCGCGCCCTGGCTGTAGATCCTGCCATCTTGCTCTTAGATGAACCCTTCTCAGCCCTTGATGCCCTGACCCGTAGTAAACTATTGACAGACTTCCTTCACTTGTGGCAAAGGACCCATAAGACCTGTATCCATGTTACCCATGATGTCAATGAGGCGTTAACTCTCGGCCAGAAAATCATTATTCTGCCTTCAAATCCAGGCAGAATCGGAGACGTCATTTCTTTGCCTTTTCCATATCCCCGCTCTCTGGAAAACCCGGAACTCAGAGCCATAAAAGAACGCGTATTATCCCAGTTTTTTGCTGATTTTACTGATTAACAAAAAAGTTTTCTGATCAACTCGGTAAAAGGATATTAAAAAGCAACCAACAAGTCGCTTAAAGCGATCTGTTGGTTGCTTTTTATCTAGTTTTTAAGACCCCCACTTCTCAGTGGGGGTGGGTTCTTCGTTAACTTTAGGTGAGGAATAGTCCTCCTTCGCCGCTAATCCGATGTTCAGCTTTAGCTGAACGAGTTCACTTGTGCTTATTGCTTAGGAAGTTCTAAAACTGCACCTCTGTTGCCGGACGTAACCATTCCGGCATAGCGGGCCAGGAATCCAGTCGTAATTTTTGGCTGTCTCGGCACCCATTTAGCTCTGCGCATTGCCAGTTCATCCTCGCTGAGGTTAACGTTGATTTTATTGGCCATAATGTCAATTTGGATAATGTCTCCGTCCTCGATTAAAGCGATATTTCCTCCAACTGCTGCTTCAGGAGAAACGTGACCGATGGCTGCCCCTCGCGTTGCACCACTGAAACGTCCATCAGTAATCAGAGCAACACTTTCGCCGAGTCCGCTTCCCATAATAGCAGAGGTGGGATTTAACATTTCCCGCATTCCCGGACCGCCCTTCGGTCCTTCGTAACGAATGACAACCACATCACCGGCAACAATCTTACCCGTTGTAATAGCGAGCATTGCGTCCTCTTCGCAATCAAAGACTTTAGCCGGCCCTTCATGTTTCAACATATCAGGAGCCACTGCGGAACGTTTGACAACACAAGAATCCGGAGCCAGATTACCTTTTAAGACAGCAATCCCTCCCGTTTTGCTATAGGGATTTTCAGCAGACCTAATGACCTCTGTATTCTTGTTAATGCAGCCATCAATATTCTCGCCAACAGTCTTACCAGTACAGGTG
The DNA here is from genome assembly GCF_001029285.1 of Desulfosporosinus acididurans. Taxonomy (GTDB): domain Bacteria; phylum Bacillota; class Desulfitobacteriia; order Desulfitobacteriales; family Desulfitobacteriaceae; genus Desulfosporosinus; species Desulfosporosinus acididurans. The sequence continues at coordinate 173,908 of NZ_LDZY01000010.1, read as the reverse complement.
AGCAAATCTGTTTTGAGCAAACCGAGTTTGTTAACTTCATTCATTACCGCATAAATACCGCCTGCCTCATGAAGTTCTTCGATGTAGGTATGACCGGCAGGTGCAAGATGGCAGAGATTCGGAGTTCGATCACTAATTTCATTAGCGATATCTACGTTTAATTTAACGCCACATTCATGAGCAATGGCCGGAAGATGCAGCATACTATTCGTACTGCAGCCCAGAGCCATATCAAGAGTCAAGGCGTTTCTAAAAGCATCTTCGGTCATAATGTCTCTCGGCCGAATATTCTTTTTCAGGAGCTCCATAATCTGCATCCCGGCATATTTAGCAAGCTGAATCCTCTCAGAATAAACCGCCGGGATCGTCCCATTGCCTCGAAGTCCCATCCCTAATACTTCTGTTAAACAGTTCATGCTGTTAGCGGTATACATGCCAGAACAGGAACCACAAGTCGGACAAGCTTTATTTTCATATTCCAGTAATTTTTCCTTAGAAATTTTCCCAGCTTGAAATTCACTGACGGCTTCCGAAACGCTGGAAAAACTTGTTTTCTGCCCATCAACAATTCCTGCCAGCATTGGCCCGCCGCTGACAAAGATGGTTGGTATATTCAACCGCGCTGCAGCCATTAACAATCCGGGAACATTCTTATCACAGTTTGGGACCATGACCAAGGCATCAAAAGCATGAGCCAGAGTCATCGCTTCCGTAGAATCAGCGATTAATTCTCGAGTGACAAGGGAGTACTTCATTCCTTGATGTCCCATGGCGAGTCCGTCGCAGACAGCAATTGCCGGGAAAACAAGAGGAGTACCTCCGGCCATAGCGACACCCAGCTTGACCGCATCTACAATCTTATCCAGATTCATATGCCCTGGAACGATATCATTCTTCGAACTGACAATGCCAATTAACGGCCTTTCCATTTCCTCATTGGTTAAACCTAGGGCATGAAACAAGGCACGATGAGGCACAGTCTTTGTTACTGCATCACTATTCATTTTGAACACCTCTCTCTTTTAGGTTGTGTAACATCATTATATCTTGCATGATGTCTAATGTCTATTGGCGAAATAATACTTCTCAAAAATTCTTTTTCTCTATCATTAAAACAAGGTATGAGAACAACTCCCACTTGCAGAAGTGGGAGTCTTACGATTGGATAAATCTCAGAAAACAAGTTCGAAACTATGTTTAATCTTCCACAAATCCAAAACCTCTCATAGCATGAATAATATGCAGCTTCATAGCAGTTTTAGCTCCCTCAGCATCTCGAGCTGCCAAAAATTCCATAATCATGCGATGGTCATTTAGCGTATTGCGAACCATTTCTTCATTGGTATCCGACAAAGGAACTCCTTTGTTGATAGCTTGGTAAAGAACAGGCATCAGTTGATTCATAAACTCATTATGGGTCGCTTTAGCAATGGCTTGATGAAAGGCCTGTTCAACTTCAGTTCGATCTTCTTTTTTAATGATCAGTTCTTCCTCTAACTTGCCATAATACAAAATTCGCTCAAGTTCTTTATCAGTCGCACGTTTTGCGGCATAATAGGCTGATTGGGGTTCAAAAATAAGCCGCATTTCGTAGAGATCTTGGATATCTGGTTTAAATGCAGAAAGCTCTTTTAAGCCATATGCCTTGTTCAAATCCAGGTTGTCTTTGACATAAGTTCCTTTACCACGCTGGATTTCCAAAACATTATGAGCAATTAAGATGCGAATAGCTTCTCGCAGTGTCGTACGACTCACTTGTAATTTTCCTGCAAGCTCATTCTCATTGGGAAGCTTATCCCCTGCTGAAAATTTTTTGTCGATAGTAATCATTGCCAGGATGTCTTCCGCGACATCTTCCACTAAGCTTCTGCCTTCCCTAGCCATCATCTGCCCCCTTTTCAGAGAAATCCGGTCATCTGCCAAGAAACTTCATTCAGTTAACAACTGGACTACTTAAACTTAATAGTGATATCTACAATTTCAGGCGTATTTCCCAACCTAATCGGCGGGCCCCAAGTTCCATATCCTGAGGAAACGATGAGTTGAAAGTTTCCTTTTTTAAGGTAGCCCCAATCGTCTTCAAAGATTCGGCGAGTAATTAAGCGAATCGGAAACAACTGTCCTGCATGAGTATGACCTGACAGCTGTAGGTCAACCCCTTGCTGAACAGGTTCCTCCAATTGTAATGGTTGATGATCCATAACGATAATAGGCAGAGAATGATTAACTCCCTGAAGCAAGGTCTGCAGAGATTTTCTCTGAACCCCATTATAACGAGCTCCGGATCGATCATCTCTGCCAACTAAATAGAAACTTCCATCGATTTCCTGACTGCTGTCCTTCAAAACTCTTACACCTGCTGCCTCCAAATATTTGACGGCTTCTTCAGCATTTCCTCCAATATACTCATGATTGCCCAACACGGCAAAGGCCCCGTACTGAGCTTTCAATTTTTCAAAGGCTTCCGTCATTTCCTGCTTATTAACCGCTTCAACATTCTCGTCAAATACGTCGCCCGCAAACAGTACAAGGTCAGGCTGCAATTGATTGATCATCCCAACCATCTTAGTAAGATAACTATTATGAATGATCGTACCGAGATGGATATCCGATACCATCACAACATGCAATTGTTTCAGCGAGCCCGCCTGTTTGGCTATGGTAATATCATAATGATTTATGCGCGGGTTTCGCGCATTCCAGGCCCCGTAGCCTACAATTCCCAGCACAAGAACGAAGATCGCCAATCCGAAAGCCGGATTTAGACCCTCCTTCAGAGGAATAAGATGAAAACTATAGTTTACTAAACGCATGAGATCGATGGCAGCAATGATTAATAAAAAGTAAAACATAAAGGCCATCCAATAGGCCCCAATGAGATTTAACCCTTCGTAAAGCCCCTGCGGCAGATATTTTTGCAAAAAGCGGGCAATTAAATAGGACAATGAAATCAGCCCAAAAACAAGCCAATAAACTTTTAGAGGAATAAAGGGGACATAGCTAAATAAAGCTTGCCAGCCACGCAGGCCGATATAATAATTAATTCCTCCATAGACAAGAAAGAAAACAACTCCTATTAGAATGAAAAACGGATTAATCATTTAAACACTTTCACCCCCGATTTTATAACTATAACACAAGGTTTACATTTAATGAACTTGCTGTACAAAATCACTTCATTCATGTTATTATTAGAATTAACTAAATAGTTAGGAATAAGTGATCCCTTCCTGAGGGAAAAGGATTGAAAAGGAAAGTCAGTTAAAGGCTGACGCGGTGCCCGCCACTGTAAAAGGGAATCAATTCACACAATGTCACTGGGACAAACCTGGGAAGACGTGAGTTGATAATGATCTTGAGCCAGGAGACCTGCTTATTCTTAAGCCAAACTACCTACGGGAATGTTAGGGGGTATATATTTGTATTATCTTTAAGCCCTTCTCTTAGGAGACGGGCTTTTCGTTTTGTCTGACGCGGTTGAACAATGCAGTGAATTACTTATTAGGAGAGAGAGACTATGAATAACGCTGCCAAAGATATTTGGGATCGTCACCGCTGGCTTCCTTATGGAGTTTCTGTGACTGGTATACACTTGCTAGGTATAATCATGCTGCTATTAAATTTAAAACAATTTCCTCAGTTACTGGGATTTGCTTTTCTCGCCTATACCTTAGGCCTGCGTCATGCCTTTGATGCGGACCATATTGCGGCCATAGACAATACAGTTCGCAAAATGATTCAACAAGAACAAGACCCTATGGGGGTCGGCTTTTTCTTCTCGATTGGTCATTCAACCGTTGTCTGTATCATGTCCATCATTACTGCTGTTTCTATGCATTGGGCACAACAAAACATCCCCCAAATACAAAATTTCGCCAGTATAATAGGAACCGCAGTTGCCGGAGGATTTCTTTTGCTTATAGGACTGTTTAATCTTTACATTTGGTTTGATATCTTTGGCTTTTTCAAGAGAATGCGTCAAGGTGAATTTGACGAAGAAAACCTTGACGAACTTTTATTGAATCGAGGATTCGTAAGCCGTTTTTTTAAACCACTCTATCGATTTATAAATAAAAGCTGGCATGTTTATCCTTTAGGCTTTCTCTTCGGGCTTAGTTTTGATACAGCTTCGGAAGTTGCTTTACTGGCCATTTCTGCTACACTCGGTACTAAAGGCATGCCCATGACAGCAATTCTTTCTCTGCCTGTTATATTTGCTGCAGGCATGAGTTTGATGGATACAGCAGACGGGGTTTTTATGACGACAGCATATCATTGGGCTTTTTCTACCCCTCTGCGCAAAATTTATTATAATCTTTCGGTTACAGGTTTATCGGTTATTGCCGCCCTCGTCATTGGTATTATTGAACTTGCTCAGATACTCTCAACCAAGCTGGGTTATCATAGCAGTTTTTGGGTCTGGATCCAAAGTCTCAACTTTGGTTCTATCGGTTACATACTTGTCGGTCTTTTTGTTATTACTTGGGCAGTTTCCTATATCATATGGAAAGTTATGGATTTAGAAAATTGCCTGAATTAATTCCCCTTCGCGCTATTGCTATTGATCACTAACGGAGGTTAACAAACATGATCATTCTTTTGGGGGAATCTGCAGCAGCACGTGAATTAAATACACAGCTAACCGCTAGAAAAATTGATGTTATTCAGAGACAATACTGGTCTGAAGAAACTCCCCTGCCATCTCATCCAGCATTAGTTATTGATGCAAGTCACCCTTCTGTGAGCAGTAAATTTACTGCTTTACGACGTCGGTGCGAGGAACTGAACATTCCTTTTATCCGCTTAGAGCGGCCGGAAACTAAAGTTCCCTCCAGCCCTTTAATTTTCCCTGTCTACCATTGGGAAGAAGCTCTAGTCCTGCTTGAGCAACGTATTAACACCTTGCGCAAGCTAAAAGACCGGACAATTACCGTCTTTATTACAACAGGAAGCCATCAGCTTCAATCAATTACCAGTAGTTCTTTTGCCCAATCAGTGCGTCTCGTGGCAAGAATTTTACCCGAAGGGCATTTAGTGCAAAAATGTCGGGAAGCCGGTTTACATCCCCGGGATATTGTGGCTATGCAAGGCCCATTTTCCAAAGAAATTAATAAAGCCCTTTTTAAGTTTTATGGCGCAGATATTGTTCTAACACGCGACAGTGGTCTCGCCGGAGGGACAGACACAAAGATTTCGGCAGCTTTAGAGCTTGGTTTGGATATAGTTCTGGTCAGAAAAGCAAAAACCAATAATGGTTTAACCGTAAACAGCCCTCAAGAATTACTTAATTGGCTGGATCAAAAATTTTCCAATCACGCACTCACTTGAAAGCCCTGCTTCTCTGAGCCTTAGCGAAAGCGAAAGCGAAAGCGAACCGTTGCTTGACAGAATAACAAAATCGGTCTGCCAATGATTATCCATCAGCAGGCCGATTTGTAATGTGATGCTTCTTTTTTGACAAACCAAATACTAGCGGCTTTCCAAATCTTGTTTTTTGCTTTGGAATTCAGCGGAATCAATCTCTCCTCGTGCATAACGTTCACGCAGTATATCCAGGGCGCTATTATGGGTGCTAAATCCCTGAGACTGAACTCTTGACTTACTGCGGCGGAAGAAATAGACAGCGAGTAAAATAATGGCGATTCCAAATATCAAAGGCATAAAAAAGCCCATCATCCCCATTCCGTAGCCGCCGTAACCTCCGTAACCATAACCATTACCCCAGCCACCCATCATGCGTCCCCAACCACTCATCATATAAATTCCTCCTTTAAATTTGAATACATCAAGTAATGAAACTAATTACTAATTTACTAATTTACTAATACGAACTACGAAATTCATCTTACTCCTGATTGGTCTTTTCAAGAGAAACAGTTTGTTTGCGCCCGCTTAGCCCCGCTTTACGTTCAAAATACTCCTCTCGACTAATCTCACCACGTGCGTAGCGTTCATCCAAGATATCCAGAGGATTACGGGTATGAGCAGGATGCCCCCCAAACCACTCTCCGGAATGTGATTCTTTATAGATAAAATAAGCAATAATCAATAAAATTATTAAGCCAAACATCATTAATTCCCCCTTTATCTTTTAGCCCTAGCCATGCTTAAACTGAAACCTATGCATTTTAGTCTCGATTTTATCTTGCCCAATTTTCCTTCTTTAACAACTAAGCCTTACTTTGTTTAAACTTATTTTCAGCCCTCCTCAAATTAGTAGACTTTTTCCTTTTAAGACTTAGGGATATTCAGCGGTTTCTATGACTTAAGTTTAAGCGTTTAATACGACATTCTCGTGAAAAACTTGTGAATTTCTTATGAATAAAAATTAATTTGACAATATAACTAATCTGCTTTAAACTGTGCAAGAGCTGACATTGAGTTTGCGTTTTAAAACGCATCCGAAAATGGGAAGAATGCCTGCTATGGACGGCAAGCCAATCGCTTGTTTGCCAGGTATTTTTCGAAAATGAGAGAGGGAAGCATTGCTTCCCTCTCTCATTTTCGAAAAATACCGCATAACCTTATCTCTATCTACAAATGTCTATTTCTCAATACATGCTTCAATAAATCCGCTGAATAAAGCACGACTATGTTTCTCAGTTTCGAGCATGCTTTCAGGATGCCACTGAACTCCCAAGCAAAACTTTGCGGCCGTTTTTTCAATTCCCTCAATGATACCATCTACTGCCTGGGCATTTATCTGAAAGCCTGAGGGAATCTCATGGACAGCTTGGTGATGGAGACTATTGACATCGATGCCCGTCTCCTTCAACAGCGTAAAAAGCAAAGACGTTTGCTTTACTTCAATACTATGCCATGTGTATTGACGGGGCGCAGTTTGCTTATGTTCGATCGCTTCCGGATACTGACTTGGAATATCCTGATAGATTTTCCCACCAGCTGCAACTGCTAAAACCTGAATTCCTCGACAAATTCCTAAAAGAGGTAAATCCAGCTGCATAGCCCCCTTCGCCAACAACAGCTCGCTAAAATCCCTTTCAGGAAAGCAAGCTTCAATTCCGCGCTGAGGATCTTCTTTTAAATAGGTAGGAGAAATGTCTCCTCCACCAGTTAATAATAAACCATCTATAAGATCTAAAACCTCTCGGCTTTCTTCGCTATTCCGAACCGGCGGCAGAATAATCGGAGTTCCCCCAGCGTTTCGAATACTGTCCACATAAAAGGCCCGCGGAAACGTCTTTAATTCTTCAGAATAATGTGCAGCAGTAATCCCTATCACAGGTCGTTGTCTTCCCATTATTCTTAATCTCCCCTCTAAGAATACAAAAACAGCGTCGGTTCATCGCCGCTACGCTGCCTCGTGTTCAAAAACAATTTTCTATATATCAGCCAACCCAAGACTAATCTCAATGGCTTGATCCACCCTAAGCATCACTTCTTCATCGAGAACTGTCACTTTCTCCTTCAGGCGACTTTTATCGATGGTTCGGATTTGTTCGGTAAGAATGACGGAGTCTCGCTCTAAACCACTGCGTCGAGCTCTTACTTCAACATGTGTAGGTAACTTTGCCTTTGCTATTTGTGATGTGATCGCAGCAATTATTGTGGTTGGGCTGAATTGATTCCCTATGTCGTTTTGAATCACGAGGACCGGACGAGTTCCTCCCTGTTCAGAGCCGACAACGGGGTTAAGTTCTGCGTAATAAATTTCCCCGCGCTTTATGATCATCTCCGACACTCCACCATCGATTCTTCATAGTACTCTAACACTTCTTGTTCCGTTGAGAACAGTTCTCTTGCTATCGACAGATTCAACTGAGCCATTTCAATATAACCTTTGCGCATTTGTTCCTGAATTCCTTTTTTTCGACGTTCATGAAGAATGCTGTTGAGCGCTTCTCGGATAAATTCACTGCGATTACGTTTCTCCACTGTGACGATTCCGTCCACTTCTGCAAGCAAACTCTCCGGCAAACTGATCATAATCCGCTTACTCTCTGCCACATTAGCACCCCCAAGTCTTTTAGCCAAAGCTATACTCTATTATAGACAATAACACAAAAAAGTGTCAACGAACTTGAAGAGTAATTAAGCTAAATCACCGCGAAAATAGAACTATTTCGTCATGTAAATTCTGGTAAAGCATGGTATTAAGCAATTTTTACTAATAAATCATTGAATCTATAGATAGTATACCAGTATAGCATGCTTGATATACTCATTTTTGTTCGAAATCGATGATCTGCCGAAATCTATGCTTGCTTCAAAAGCTTATTAACCATCGTTTTATGGGCAAGGGTTTCCAAATAATCATCAAGTTCTGTCAAACAACTGTCAAAACCTCGCCTGATCAGGGCAAGCTCCAGCAATATATCCGTAAGATGTGGATTCTTCGGCAAAAGCGGACCATGCAGATAAGTCCCGAAAACATTACGGTATCGGACCCCTTCCGTTCCATCCTGATCATTGTTACCGTGACCCACCGAAACTTTTCCCAATGGGCTAACCCCTTTGCCAAGATACGTTTTGCCTGAGTGGTTTTCAAAACCAACTAATGTCCTTAATTTAAGCTCAGAATTATCCCGGGCAAGATTGGACTCTGAGTCAATTTTTAAGGCAGTTGGGTGTAATTCAGCAACAACGTTTCCGATTAAACGTTTCGTACCGGCAATCGTCCAAAGATCAAGGATACCTAATCCAGGAATTTTCTCTCCACCCGCCATTTGATAATAGTTCCCCAGCATTTGATATCCACCGCAAATACCTAAAACTACCAAGCCATTTTCAATGGCTTGGCGCAGGTCTTTTTCTCTGCGCATTAAATCTTGAACTAGTATACCTTGTTCGCGGTCTGAGCCGCCTCCGAGAAAAAGAATATCCATTCCTGTAAAATCCAGGCTTTCTCCTAAGGAAACTTCTTGGATTTCAGGTTCAATCCCTCGCCAACGGCAGCGTGCAGCTAAGGCTAAAATATTACCCCGATCGCCATAGAGATCGAGCAAATCCGGATAAAGATGACAAATCGTTAGCTTCATGTTCCGGCCCCCTCCTTTCGAGTTCTGTCCTCAATAACTGTTAAGCCAGCTTTCTGCTGTTGTTCGGCCAATAATTCACGCAGAGTAAAAAGCAAGGTATATGTTGGCAATAGGAAAGCTGCCTCATCTCCCCGACGGCCTTGCTGCAGCAAATTGACAGCCGCAGGCAAGGAATGTTCAATTACAAGTTTATCTTCAGGAATTCCCGCATATTTAAGCCGCAGGGCCATATCTTCTGCCCGAAGTCCGCTGCAAATTATATGTTGTATTCGTTCCTCCCTCATCCCCAAGCGTTCAAAGTCGACATCCCAAAGCCAAGAGATGTCCCGTCCATCAGCTGCTAAATCATTAATTCCTATCATAATCCTTAACGGTTTGTCCGCACTTAGAATCGTTTGGATAACTTGGTTAAACCCTGTTGGATTTTTAACAAGAGTTAAGGTAACCTCTCCTCCCGTGAGCCTGAAGCGCTCCATACGCCCAGCTTGAGGAATAAACGCCCGTAATCCTTTTGCAATCAGGCCATCTTCTATTCCGAGCTGACGCGCCGCAGTTAACGCGGCTAAAGCATTATAGAGATTATAATAACCTTGCAAAGAGGTAGAAAAGGCAGCAGCGCCCACCTGAAAGTTTAGCAGATCGTCCGCGGCAACTACATTTTGCGCTAAAACATGTGGCTCAGGGCGATGAAATCCGCACCCCTGGCAATGATAGAACCCCAACTGCCCATAATGAAAGAGAGAATACTTAAGTTCAATACCACACGCGGGACAAAACTTAGCTTCCCTAGTTTCATGACTCTCAAGGCAACTATCAGGTGTCGATTCAACACCATAAAAGCAGGTTCGCACAGAACCTAATCCAAATTGAGCCACTAGAGGATCATCGGCATTAAGAATGAGTAGAGTTTCTGGCGATAATGATTCCTTGACCAAATGCACCGTAGTATCTAATTCACCATATCGATCAAGCTGATCACGAAAGAAATTAGTCACAATTGCCAAACTGGGAGTTACTTGTCCACAAAACTTAGGTACAGTAGCCTCATCTACCTCTAACAAAGCGAGCTTGGTACTTGAGGAACCATTCCATTGAGTGTTCTGCAGCAAAGCGCCGGTAATACCCGTAACAAGGTTTGCTCCGGCTTGATTAAAGGCAAAGGATTTCCCCGCCTCGCGTAAAATACTCGCTAATAGATTAGCCGTGGTTGTTTTACCATTAGTACCGGTGACAATCACGATTCCTTCTGTATAGGAGGCGGATAAATGTTTCATAATCTCCGGGGCTATCTTCTGGGCAATTTTTCCTGGTAATGTTGTCCCTTTTTTTCCGCTGATTTGCAAACCTATTGTGATGAATTTACCCACCCATAGGGCAACCCAAAAACGCCATGTCCGTTTCATAATTACTCCTTTAATTGTTGTCCTATTCATTTTAGCACGCATATTTGTATTATCAACCAAAATGATATCCCAGCAAACATTTCAAGTGCATTTTTTCCTTCATCAGTGGTGCTGCTTTGCAGCATAGAGATCCGTTAGAAAAAGGGATTGGCAACAAACAAAAATTAGTTTGTTACCAATCCCTCGTTACTCGGCAATATAACTAGGCAGCCTGCTTCAGCCTTTTGGTATTTATGTGTATATGTATCAATTACCGGCTTAGAACGCTTTGAAACCATTAATGCTCTGATTCACTAACATATCTAACAATGGGCCCAAAACAAAGCTGAGAAACAGGCGAAATCCTTCAGCGAGCACCAAAGTCACGCCAAATCTTAAAAGAATTCTCCTCAATCGGGACGTCGAACGGCGTAAGATTCCGTCATAATCCAGGACTCCAGCAGCACCCCAGCCAAGTATCAGGCAAAGCATAAAAAAGGCATAACTCATCCAAGTTGTCAGATCCAAAGAGGTCATGACACTCCCCCCTTGCCAGAACTTATGTGTCAGCTCAAAGTTTTATGCCGTCCAATACCTAATTTACTTAAAATGTCACTCTTGGTTCATAACGTTTCTCTTTTAACTTCTTGAAGAAAATTAACCGGGTCAAAGTTTTCTTTAAACAATTGTTCCTGAAAATTACTCACATCTATTTCTTTTTCCATGAGTTCTGAAATACTCCCGGCACCGTCCACCTTATTTAAGGCTGTATACCCAACAATTCTCCCCTCCCTTAAAACGACTTTGCGATAATTTTCGGGGGATAGAGAATCGACCAATTCGACAAACCCTTCTCCCTCAGGTTTCAAAATACCGGCAGTAATCATAGGTAAATCAAAAAAGCCAATGGAATTCATCGCAAAACTGCCGCAATAGGATCTAACATTGCCGCTCATATTTAAACCGGCATTAAAGCCCTGCTTATACGCATTGGCTAATATAGGAAATACCCTCCGCTGCCGATAAATAGTATCATATCCTTCAGCAACATTACCGGCGGCATAAACATCTGCCACACTCGTTGCCATATGCTCATCCACAAGTATTCCACGGTTAACTTGAATCTGTGTATCTTTAACTAAATCAATATTCGGACTTACCCCAAGGGCTAAGATTACTTGCCCACATTTAAGAGTTGTTCCAACTTGAATAGATACTCCCAACACCTTCCCTTTCCTTCCTATAATCCCCGTGACTACATTACGAAGGCAGAACTTTATTCCATGATCTTCTAACTTTTTTTGAACAAGATAGGCAGCGGGCTCATCTAGAACTGTATTTAAAACCTGACCGGCAAGTTCAACCACAGTAACATCAACCCCGCACTTGATTAGAGCCTCCGCAGCCTTCAAGCCAGTCAGTCCTGCCCCGATAACCGCAATTCGTTTTCCCGGTGCCAATGTTTTTTCCAAGCCCAGGACGTCATCCCATTTTATAAATGTATGTACGCCTTTCAAATCACAGCCGGGTATGTTAGGCATAATGGGTTTTCCGCCAGTAGCCAGCATCAAGCGATCATATGGAATAGTTTCTCCCGATTCCAGAACTACAAGTTTATCTTCAAGCTTTAACGCGCTAACTCGTTCGCCAAGCCTGGGGACAATATCCAACCGCTGATAATAATCCTTGGGACGATAATACGTTTTAGAAACAGGCAGCTTTTCGGAAAGATAATAGGAAATCAGACGCCGTGAATATGTATGGTAAGGCTCGTCCGAAATTAACGTGATCCTACCATTTTTATCGGCGCTGCGAATCCCTTCAACAGTTCCAATAGCTGCCGCCGAATTTCCCACAACAACATAATTCATTCGCCGTTACCTCCTCTTTTCCCTCAAAGACTCATCAGTAAGATAAGCACCTTGTAAACCCTAATCTTCTATTTCTATTATTCAAGGTAAGGATTTATGAATCTTATAGAAGTGGGGGCCTTAAAAACTGGATAAAAATCCCCCAAACTAATTTTCAGTCTGGGGGAGATAAAATCGCCTATAGGACACTTTTGCCCATGAGATATTTATCAACTTCTCGAGCAGCAAGCTTACCTTCTTGGATTGCCCAGACAATAAGGCTCTGACCTCTTCTCATATCGCCTGCGGCAAAGACTTTCTCTACATTCGTCTCAAAAACCTCATATTCGGCTTTCACATTACTTCTGGAATCCCTCTCCAGTTTAAGTTCAGCGGGAATGGTATCTTCCGGACCCAAAAAGCCCATGGCCAGAAGTACGAGATCAGCTTTCCAGACTTTTTCGCTGCCTGGCACTTCCTGAGGCACCATTCTTCCAGAATCATTCTTAACCCAGGTTATCTCTACAGTATGAACCTCTTTGACTTCTCCATTCTCATTCCCAACAATTTTTTTAGTAGAAATGAGATAATTTCTGGGGTCCCTGCCAGAGAGATTTATAGCCTCTTCCTGACCGTAATCGACTTTAAGCTTTAGGGGCCATTCCGGCCATGGATTTGATGCTTCTCTGCGTTTTTCAGGAGGTTCAGGCATAATCTCAAATTGCTGAACGCTCTTGCAGCCGTGTCGCAGGGACGTAGCCACACAGTCGGTCCCTGTGTCCCCTCCGCCAATAATAATAACATCTTTGTCTTTAGCGTTTATATAACTGCCGTCTTGAAGATTGGAATCAAGAAGACTCTTGGTATTCGCTTTGAGAAAATCTACCGCATAGTAAACTCCCTTTAAATCACTACCCTCAACATTGAGTCCCCGTGCCTTGGCAGCTCCGGCACATAGTATAACCGCATCATATTGGTTCACGAGTTCCTGAGCAGGGATATCTTTGCCTACCTCAGTATTCAACACAAATTGAATTCCCGAAGCTTTCATCAACTCAAGACGTCGTTCCACGACTCGTTTATCAAGCTTCATGTTGGGAATGCCATACATCATCAGCCCCCCGACCCTGTCGTTCCTTTCATAGACGGTCACATCATGGCCAACAGCATTTAAATAATAGGCTGCCGACATCCCTGACGGCCCCGAGCCGACAATGGCAATCTTCTTTCCTGTCTTTTTAGCGTTTCTCGGGCGAACCCATCCTTCTGCGAAAGCCCTCTCAATAATCTCATACTCAATACTATTGACGGTCACAGGTTCCAGAATATAGCCTTCTGTGCAAGCGCCTTCGCAAGGTGCAGGACAGACTCTTGAGGTGAATTCCGGGAAAGGGCTGGTGCGAGTCAGTCTTTTATAGGCCTCTTCCCATTGACCTTTATAAACCAGCTCATTCCACTCAGGAATAAGATTATGCAAAGGGCACCCTGAAGCCATTCCGTTGAGCAGAACTCCGCCCTGACAGAAAGGAACGCCGCAATTCATACACCTTGCTCCCTGAGTCTTAATCAGCTCAGGATCCTGATGAAGCCGCATTTCCTCCCAGTCTTTAATTCTGTCTTCAGGAGAACGTTTTTTTGGATTTATTCTTTCATACTCTAAAAACCCGGTCGCTTTTCCCATTGTAAGTCCCACCTTAATCATATAGTCCTTTAATTTTTAAAATGCTCTTCGAACGCTGCCATCAAGGCTTCTTCACCGCTTAAGCCCGCCTTGTGAGCCTTATCAATGTTTTGAAGCATACGTTTATAATCTTTAGGTATTATTTTGGTGAATCTCTGAGCATAACCTGTCCAATCCAGAAGAATTTTCTTGCCTAAGGGGCTGCCGGTGTACTCAACATGTTTTCCTATCATGCTCTTGATTTCATTCATTTCTTCCTCAGAGTCAATCGTTTCCAGTAACACCATCGATTTATTACAGTATATTTCGTCAAAGTCCAGAATATAAGCTACCCCGCCGGACATCCCTGCCGCAAAGTTCCTTCCTGTTTTACCGAGGATAACGACTTTACCGCCTGTCATATATTCACAGCCATGATCGCCTACTCCCTCAACAACCGCTTTGACCCCGCTGTTTCTTACACAGAACCTTTCCCCGGCGATCCCATTGATATAGGCCTCTCCCGAAGTAGCTCCATAGAAGGCCACATTGCCGATCAGGATGTTCTCTTCAGGCTGGAAGTTTGACGCTTTGGGGGGATAGACGATAACTTTACCGCCGGAAAGTCCTTTACCTAAATAGTCGTTGGCATCTCCCTCTAACTCTAAGGACATACCCCTGGGAATAAAGGCTCCAAAGCTTTGACCGGCCGAACCAACAAAGGTTAATTTGATTGTGTCTTCCGGCAGTCCGTTTTCACCAAATCTCTTGGAGATTTCACTTCCAACAATGGTACCAACAACCCTGTCAACATTATTGATCTTTAATTTCGCCCGAATCGGCTTCTGGTTTTCCAACGCCGGTTTACACATTCTAAGGAGCTTTTTAATATCCAGTGATTTCTCCAGCATATGATTCTGTTTTTGCGTATTAAACCGGCCGACATCAGCACCAGCATAGGGCTGATAAAGAATTTGAGACAAATCAAGATTAGCGGCTTTCCAATTTTTTATAATCTCTTTGGTCTTTAGCCTGTCTGTGCGTCCGACCATTTCGTCAACAGTCCTAAAGCCTAGTTTCGCCATAATTTCACGCATTTCTTGAGCAACAAAACGCATAAAGTTCTCAACGTATTCAGGCTTACCATTAAAGTTTTTCCTTAATGTTTTATCCTGAGTGGCGATTCCGACGGGACAGGTGTTAAGATTGCACACTCTCATCATGACACATCCGATAGCGATAAGAGGTGTCGTCGAAAATCCATATTCTTCGGCCCCAAGCATAGCTGCGATCACAACATCCCTGCCCGTAAGCAGCTTGCCGTCAGTTTCAACAACTACTCTGTCCCTAAGTTTATTGAGTACTAAGGTTTGATGAGTCTCAGCCAGTCCCAGTTCCCAGGGAAGACCTGCATTTTTGATACTGGTTCTTGGCGAAGCTCCCGTCCCTCCATCATAACCGCTGATCAGAATAACGTCTGCTTTTCCTTTTGCCACCCCGGCAGCAATAGTTCCAACACCAACTTCCGAAACAAGCTTGACACTAATACGTGCCTCTTTGTTGGCATTCTTCAAATCATGAATCAGCTCAGCCAAATCTTCAATAGAGTAAATATCATGATGGGGCGGCGGTGAAATAAGATCAACACCCGGCGTAGAATGTCTGACTTTGGCTATCTCCGGATAAACCTTGCGTCCCGGAAGCTGGCCGCCTTCACCGGGTTTAGCTCCCTGAGCCATTTTTATCTGAATTTCTTTGGCATTAGCAAGATAGTTGCTGGTCACACCGAAACGTCCTGAGGCAACCTGTTTGATAGCACTGTTCTTGGAATCGCCATTAGGCAGCAGCGTAAACCGCTCGAGATCCTCTCCGCCCTCACCGGTGTTACTTTTTCCGCCCAATCTATTCATAGCAATAGCTAAACATTCGTGTGCTTCTTTGCTGATAGAACCGTAGGACATCGCCCCGGTCTTAAACCTTTTGACAATAGAATCGACAGATTCTACTTCTTCAACAGGAATTGTATCTCCTGAATTTACCTTAAAGTCAAGGAGATTCCTTAAAGTATAAATTCCCTCTTCAGTAATCTTTTTCGAGAACTCCTTATAAAGAGAGTAGTTCTCTTCCCTGCAGGCTTTCTGGAGTGTATAGATTGTTTCCGGATTATAGAGATGAATTTCTCCCTCATCCTTACACTGGAAGTATCCGCCAACTTCAAGAGTGTCCGTGTAAGGAGAGTTTTCAAGATACGCACTTTCATGGCGCATCTGATTTTCCAAAGCAATTTCTTCCAAACCAATTCCTTCAACTCTTGAAGGAGTGGAAGTGAAATACTTTTCGATAAGATCCTTTCTCAGGCCCACAGCCTCAAAAATCTGAGCGCCGTGATAACTTCGCATCGTAGAAATTCCCATTTTGGTAAGGACTTTGAGAATACCCTTGACAGAAGCCTTGATGTAGTTCTTTTTAGCTTCTTCATAAGTCAGGCCATCCAATAAACCTCTCTCAGCAAGATCCTGAAGAGTCTCGTAGGCGAGATAGGGGTTAATGGCTGTAACGCCATAGCCAAGAAGCGTACAGAAATGATGAACTTCCCTGGGCTCACCCGATTCAAGGACAATACCGATATTGGTTCTTATTTCTTTGCGAATCAGATGATGGTGAAGTCCGGAGGAAGCTAACAGAGCGGGAATAGCAGCAAATTCTTTATTTACCCCTCGGTCGGAGAGAATAATAATATTAGTGCCTTCACTGATCGCTTGATCAGCTTTCCGAAAGACTCTGCCCAAAGCCTTTTCCATAGCTCTTGAACCCTCGGAAACATTATATAATATTGAAATAGTTACTGCTTTTAACTTGTCATTATTAAGAGCCTTAATGGTATTTAACTGTTCATTGGTTAAGATGGGGTGTTCCAAGGCCAAGCTGGCAGAGTTCCTTTGGTCCGGATCCAATAGGTTTCCTGTATCCCCAAGAAGAATACTGCCGGAAGTAATAATCTCTTCTCGAATACCGTCAATTGGGGGATTAGTAACCTGAGCAAACAGTTGTTTGAAATAAAGATATAACATTTGCGGTTTCTCAGATAAAACCGCCAGAGGAGAATCCATGCCCATTGCTCCCACGGGATCAACACCTTGTATCGCCATAGGCTCCATAGTTTTGGTAAGGTCCTCAAAGGTATAGCCAAAAGCTTTCTGGAGTTGAATTAGGTTCTCCGATACCTTTTCTTCCTCAGTCTTGACGACAGGCAAATCGCTGAGCCGAACGATATGACGTTCATTCCACTCTTTATACGGATATAATAACGCCACGCTGCTTTTAATTTCTTCATCCGAGATAATTCTTTGCGCTTCTGTATCAATAAGCAGCATCTTTCCCGGTTCCAGACGGCCTTTATATTTAACATTTTCAGGTTTAATATCTATGACTCCCACTTCAGAAGCCAAGACTACCTTATCATCATTCGTTACATAATAACGTGAAGGCCGCAGACCGTTTCTATCCAGAACGCCGCCAACAACAACACCATCCGTAAACGCCATCGCAGCCGGTCCATCCCAAGGTTCCATGAGAAAGTCATTAAACCTGTAAAAATCCTTTTTCTTCTCAGACATTAAATCGTTCTTCTCCCATGGTTCGGGAATCATCATCATCACCGAATGAGGGAGCGATCTTCCAGTGAGATGGAGAAATTCAAGGCTATTGTCAAACATCGCCGAGTCACTGCCAGATTCATCAATAATAGGGAATACTTTAGAAAGATCGTCAAACAGAGGCGAATCGATGCATTTCTGTCTCGCCTTCATCCAGTTAACATTGCCTCGTATGGTATTAATTTCTCCGTTATGAACAAGATACCGGTTAGGATGGGCCCGCTCCCAGCTGGGAAACGTATTGGTGCTAAACCGTGAATGGACCATAGCCAAAGCAGAAGCAAAATCCAGATCGGAAAGATCAAGATAAAAATTCCTAAGTTGTTCTGCCGTAAGCATACCTTTATAAACAATAGTCTTCGAAGAGAGGCTGGAAATATAAAACGTTCCGCCCTTATCTTCACACATCGGAACAATAACCTTTTCTGCTCGCTTTCTGATAACGTAAAGTTTCCGTTCGAAATCCATTTGATCCGTGATCGCTGTATCCTTCGCTATGAAAACCTGAATAAATCTCGGCATGACAGCCTTTGCTCCTTCACCGATGGTCGTCATGTCGATGGGAACTTCTCTCCAGCCTAAAATTCTCTGACCTTCTTCTAAAACAATCTTTTCAAAGGTTTCCATTTGAGTTTTACGAAAGTCTTGATATTTATGAGCAAAAATCATACCTACGCCATAGCCGCCTTTGGCAGGCAAATCAAAGCCCAGAACCTCACATTCTCTTTTGAAAAAATTGTGAGGAATCTGGATTAAGATCCCTGCACCGTCGCCGGTATTTTCATCCGCACCGCTTGCCCCTCTGTGGCTTAAATTTTCCAGAACTGTCAAAGCCTCTTCAACGATATCATGAGACTTTTCCCCTTTGATATTAACAACGAATCCCATACCGCATGCATCATGTTCTAACGCGGGATCATAAAGGCCCTGCTTATTTGGTAAATGATAGTTTTGCATAATACCCACCCTTTATGGACTTCAATTTAATTAATTAATTAATAATTTTAACATAAAATGCTCACTAGAATCATTACAGTTACAAAGAAAGTTGTTAGTACTATATAACAATTCCTTCCTGAGTGTAATTTATATTTTAACATATTCAAGTCATTAGAATAACCCATAAAATTTTATGTATTATGTATTTTTATTGAAACTTTGTTTTTCTATGTGGAATTATGCCATTATAATTCCTTTTATACCTATTTGTCCCAGAGCATACCTTCGTTTAGGAGGCTACTCCGAAAAAGGCAAAAGGCTCACTTTCGAGGTAAGCCTTCTGCACTTTCTTCAACTTTCATTCACTGATTAAATTACAATTCACAACTTCCGACCAGTGGATTAAAAGCATCATTAATTTTAGAAACTTTATCATCGTTTGTCAGAACAACTAAATAATCACCTGGGTAAATCACTGTGTCACCTTTTGGTATAATCTCCTCTTCTCCGCGTTTAACGGATACAAGCAAACAATGAGCCGGCCATTTAATCTCTTTAATTTGTTTGCCATCCAACATGGAGCCCATACAGACAGCGAATTCTAAGATTGATTTGGTTTTTTCATTGCCGATTATTTTGTGATGCCCTTCTTTGTGCAGGAACTTTTCAAGTAAGGATTCATAAATGGGTTTAGAACCTAAAAAGTCTGCTACGATATAAGCTGTTATGCATACCACAGATAGGGAAAGCAAATGAGTAAACGAACCCGTCATTTCCGTAATCAAAATCGTCCCTGTGATAGGGGCTCTAACGACAGCAGTAAAATAACCCGCCATTGCAAGAATTATAAAATTATTAACATACATATTATTAATTTGGAAAATGTTAACAACGGCAAGCCCGTAGATATTTCCAATAATTGCCCCTATCGCAAGAAGGGGAAGGAAGATCCCGCCCGGCGCCCCCGATCCATAACAAATCATTGTAAAGAAAAACTTTGCTAGTATTAAAATGACCAAAAGTTCCAAGGTAAAGTTGCCCTTCGTAATAAGTGCACTAATCAAATCGTTGCCGCCGCCCAAAACCTGCGGCAGGAAGAACCCTAAAACTATGGAAACCAGCAAAGGGAAAATGATCCAAAACCTTTTGGGCAGCCAACGTTGTCCTGCATAGAGATCCTGAGTCTTCAGAAGAGTTACATTGAAGGCAACGCCTAAAACACCAATAACAATTCCCAAAATTACTATAAATAAGTAATAACGCAGAGGAAAGTCGTGCAAGTTGCCAAAATTCAGAACCGGCTTTAGACCAAAAAATTCGCTTGTCACAAAATCCGCAGATAAGGCCGCTGATAAAGCCGGCAGCAATATTAAGGGTGAAAAGTTTTTGTGGACTTCTTCTAAAGCAAACATAACTCCTGCTAAAGGCGCACTGAAGGCAGCTGCAAGTCCTGCACTGGCTCCGCTGGTGATAAGATATTTCTCTTCAATTTTAATTCTCTTTAGTACTTTACTAAAGCCTTGCCCGACAGCCGCTCCTAATTGAACGGATGGACCTTCTCGACCCATAGAAAGACCGGCTCCGATCGCTAAAACGCCGCCTATGAATTTGCCAATGATAACTTTCCACCAGGTCATCGAGAGTTTTCTCAATAAAACCCCTTCAACTTGAGGAATACCACTGCCGCTTATCATAGGGTCATGCTTGACTAACAAACCAACAATATAACCTATTAATATCAGAACTCCCACCCAAAGAGGGAGGAGCACTGGTTTGGCGGTGAGGAAATCATAAAGTCGAATTAGCAAAACTCCGCTCTGTTCAAGCAGAAATCGGTACAATACGACTATTAGCCCGGTAATGACTCCAATGCCCAATCCTTCGTAAACTAATTTCAGCCTGAAACTACTCCAATGTAATAAGCTATTATGAGTACTATTACTAGTCATAAATAAATTTCCCCTTATCTTGTCAGCGTGTGAAATCCCTTACTGATTATTCCCTATGGGATCGAGATAAATCCTCGGGACTCGCTTAGAAATTCCGCAAACGACTTCATAACTTATTGTTCCCAGCCATTCTGCCATCTCCGTAGCCGTAATTTGTTCGTAACCGTCTTTTCCTAAAATTGTAACCACATCACCAACTTTTACGCCCTGAATCTTAGTAACTTCAAGCATTGTTTGGTCCATGCAAACCCTGCCGATAATTGTTGAGCGCCGGCCATGAACCAGCATTTCCCCACAATTCGAAAGCGCCCTTCTCAGCCCATCCGCATATCCCAAGGGAATGGTTGCGACTGTTGTTGGATAGGCTGCCTGAAAGGTACGGCCATAGCTTACAGTTTCCCCGGTTTTGATTATTTTCACATGAGATACCTTGGCTTTCCAAGACATTACCGGTTCTAAGCCGACATTACCTCCCACTTGAGAAGACGGAACCAGACCGTACATACCGATACCGGGACGAACAAACTCAAAATGAGCTTCCGGAAATTGCAGAATGGCTGCAGTGTTAGCAGCATGCCTAATGGGAATTTTCAATCCCGCCCCTTTAAGTTTCTCATAGAGGAGTTGGAATCGTTTAAGCTGCTGTCTCGCAAAGGTCAGATCCTTTTGATCGGACGTTGCGAAGTGAGTAAAAATCCCTTCAATAAATAAATTGGGTAAGGCAGCAACCTTCATAATTTCAGAAATATCAGTATCACGAAATCCGATTCGGCCCATTCCCGTATCAATTTTTAAATGTAATCTTGCCCTGCGATTAAATTTTACAGCTGCTTCAGAAAGAGCACGTGCCTGGGACAAATGAAAAATTGACGGGATTATATCCTCTTTAACGAAATCCTCCCACTGATCACTTTCCGGTGCCCCAATGACCATAACATCCAGCTCAGGAAATGATGCTTTTAATTCTAAGGCCTCTTCCAAAATTGCCACACCAAAACGCTTGGCCCCACAACTCATCAGGGTCTCCACCACCGGAATTGCACCGTGCCCATATGCATCTGCTTTAACTATGGGCATCATTTCACTTTGTGTATACGTCTGAAGTTTGTAATAATTTTCTTTTAGTGCCTGCAAATTTACTTCAGCCCAAACCTGTCGCACAATTGATCTCCTCCTCTATCCTTTTTAGCCTAGCTTCAATTCTAGAGAGCGCCGCACTTTAGGCAACCGGTCTGCAACTTCAGAGGCCAAAAAGCCAGACCATCCATACTCTTCGGCAAGATCATCCGCAGCTTTCCCATGTAAATAAGCACCTAAGCAAGCGGCCTCCAAAGGTGATACTCCTTGGGCCAGCCAGGCCAGAATACTTCCAGTGAGAACATCACCGGTGCCTCCTGTCCCAAGCCCGGGATTTCCGCTTGGGTTAAAGAAAGCGCGCCCATCCGGTGAAGCAACAATAGTCACTGAACCCTTTAGTACCACAACGGCCTCCCACTCGGCAGCTTTAGTCAAGGCCAAATCCAAGCGGTTGCTTTCGACATCGGCAACAGTACATTGGCATAGCCTTGCCATTTCACCGGGATGTGGGGTAAGTATCAGCGGTCCCCGCCCATTTCTGGCTTCAATTAGGCTAGACTCCCCTGCCAATAAATTTAAAGCATCGGCATCCAGGACAACTGGACAGCTTATAGTTCTTAAAATCTCCTCCAGAACAAGCCCAAATCCAGGATTTTGGGCAAGCCCCGGACCGATAGCCAAGGCCTGAGCCTTTTCCGCCTGCCTTGCTATTACTTCCCAAGATTCTTCGTTAAGACTATCCTCTCCGGGTGCAGGCCAAACAGTCGCCTCTGTAATACTAGCATCCACATCTTTCGCAATTCCTTGAGGGGTAACGATTTGCAGTAATCCTATGCCGCTGCGCAAAGCACCCCGCCCGGCTAGAACAGCTGCACCGCTCATTCCCTTGGACCCTGCAACAAGTATACCTTTACCATGAGTTCCTTTGTGTCCTTTAAAGTGGCGAATGGGAAGAATTTCTCTTATTGTATCATCGGTTAAAACATATGTAGAAATACTCTCATCCTCCAGAAACGCTTCTGGAATAGAAATCGGATCAACGGCAACTCGTCCGCAATAGATGGGGCCTTCTCCTAAAAAAAGGCCCCACTTCGGCAGCCCAAAGGTAACTGTTATTTGAGCGCGAATAGCAGTCCGATAAACCTTCCCCGTATTAGCTTCGACCCCACTGGGAATGTCAACGGATACTACACAGGCCGAAGCATTGTTTACCTCATTAACATATTCTTCGATCAAACTCGGTAAAGCTCCACGCAGGCCTATGCCATAAAGAGCATCGACAATAACATCGGCCTGAGCCAAGGCAAAACGGGCCACAAGCCGCTGCTTTTCTCCTTCGATAACAAAAAGTTTACCCGTCGTTCCTTGGAAAAGACGCAAATTAAGAGCAGCATCTCCTTTGAGCTGCTCTGTTCCGGCAAACAATAAGACCGTCACATCCATCCCCTGCAACACTAAATGACGGGCAACGGCCAAACCATCTCCGCCGTTATTCCCCTTACCCACTAAAATCACCGCTTTTAAACCAGCCAAATCTCCTTCATTCTGAACAAGACAACGACGGATTTCCTCAACAACGGCCCAAGCTGCGTTCTCCATCAAAAGCATACTTGGTATGCCGTATTGTTGAATAGCCCGTTCTTCGATCTGCCGCATTTGTTCAGTGTTGACCACGCGCACTTCTTTCACCTCGTCTTTCCTTTGACCCTTCATCCTAACTCAAGATCGCAAAGGCTATAGCTTGGGTTCGGTTATGAGACAAACTCACCCGAATTTGTGAGCCCCCTCTTTCCTTAACCAGAGTCATTGCTTTGGAACTAAGAAGGACAAGAGGCTCGCCGCTTGGGGTTGTCATGATTTCGACATCATGCCATGATAAACCTCGCAAACCTGTTCCCAATGTTTTTAGGATGGCCTCTTTAGCAGCAAAACGTGCCGCATAGCTTTGTATCCCCTTATCTACTAGACTTTCTCGTTCTCGTCTCGTAAAAAGTCTTCCTGATAATCCGGGCTGACGTTCCAAAGCCTTCGCCACTCGTTCAATTTCGATAATATCTACACCTGGATACATAACTCTACCCCATATCACATAATTAACTCTTGCAATCTCATTTGTCCTTCTGCTGATCCTGCAGCCAGTAAAACATCTTCGGCGCGCAGGACAAAGCTCGCCTCAGGTGAAAACTGTTCTAACCCGTCTCGCACGACAGCAACTATCGTTGTCCCCGTACGTTCTCGAATCCTTAATTCACGTAAAGTTTTCCCGACGGCTGGGGATTTTTTGCCCACTTCAATCTCGCCTACGTCTAACCAACGAGACATAATGCGGTCTACATATCCTTGCAGCTTATTAAGATGACTTTCTATTTTTAGATCATTTTCCCGTCTCTGATCCATCAATTTCTTAAGATCTTCGAGAAAGATCTGGATTTCTCCTTTTTGATTAAACGATCTTACAAATTTCTCTGCCATTGCTTTCGAGGTAACGGTAATTCCTACCCCTTGGTTAACAATAACAACACCCACATTTTGCAAAATTGCAATTGCTCTGCGGACTGTTTCCGGAGAAACGTTATAACGGCCCGCTAACGTTGAGCGGCCATGAATTTTTTCTCCTTCGTGATACTCTCCCATCATGATAGCATGAGCAATGTCTATGGCTATCTCTTGATAACGAGCTTGTTCCAACTTCTTTCCACCCCTTAAACTATATAATCTATTATAACATAGCCAACTTCAGGAGGCATCATGCTCTTGACTACTAACAACTTTGATGATAATATTAGGTTGTTAGTTTCAGTACTACAGGGAGGGATTCTTGATGGCCATACAACTGAATAATCCGCCGGATACGAATCGTCAATTTTCGTTGCGGCGGGCATCTGAGCTTAAGCAGAAGATTACCCCTTATCTTGAAAAATGCCACTCGATCCCTACAGGCTTTTTAAGTGCTGCGCTGATACAACAGCGTCGTAATCACATCTTGAATTATTTTCAGGCAACGGATCAAGACTGGGAGAATTGGCACTGGCAAATTAAACATCGTATTCAAAATACAGACACTTTAAGCGCCCTATTCCCTCAGTTGTCTGCCGAACAATGCGCAGAAATTCAACATATAGGAAGAAGTTTCCGCTGGGCCATATCCCCTTATTATCTTAGCCTAATGGATATTACCGATGTTCAAGACCCTATTCGCTTACAGGGGCTGCCTACTTTTGCAGAACTCAGTGATGATTTCGGAGAGGAGGACCCTATGGGGGAGGCTCTTACCAATCCCGCCCCATGCATTACTCGGAGATACCCAGATCGTTTAATTATTAATGTTACGAACATGTGTGCCATGTATTGCCGCCACTGCCAACGCCGCCGCAACATTGGAGAAACCGATTCCCACGCTAAAATCGCCGACCTAAAGGCTGCTTTGGGATATATTCGGGCCAACCCTGAAATAAGGGACGTTTTAATCACAGGAGGAGATGCCCTGCTTTTGAGTGATCAAACTCTGGACTGGCTTCTCGGTGAACTTCATTCGATTCCCCATGTTGAGATCAAACGCCTCGGTACTCGAGTCCCCGTAACCCTTCCCATGCGTATTAGTGATGATTTATGCTCAATCTTAGCGAAGTATCCGCCGATCTACATCAATACTCAGTTTAATCATCCCCTGGAAGTCACCGCGGAAGCCAAAAAAGCAGCAGACAAACTCATAGCCGCCGGTGCGGTTTTGGGAAATCAGGCTGTTTTGCTCAAAGGAATTAATCATCAGCCGGAGATTATGACGAAGCTTAATCAGGAACTGCTTAAAATACGAATCCGGCCTTACTATATTTTTCATGCCAAAAACGTCAAGGGAACACGTCATTTTGTGCCAAGAATTCAAGATGGGCTCGCAGTTATGAGACACCTAAGAGGGTATACTTCAGGCCTCGCAGTGCCAACCTATATCATAAACGCTCCTAAGGGCGGAGGCAAAACCCCTATCCTGCCGCAATATTTAGTTTCTCTTAATGATAACCATGCCGTTTTGCAAACTTGGGAAGGCAAACTCATCCATTACGATACCCCTTAAAGATGATCTTAGTGTTGATGAATATTTTGACTTTTTCTTTTAAAAGAATTTTTGCGAGAGGAGCGTATGTACCATGAATGAACGCCTTAACAATGAAGAAATTTTGCAGAGAATCCTTAAAACCAATTCAGACGTGCAGCGTTACCTGGACCTAGCTCCCAGCTATAAACCATCTGTAAAACAAGCCATCAAATCAAGAGAAACTTCTCAGTATAAAATTCCTCCTGTAAAATTTCTGAGGGCAACGATAAAACCTTAGTTGCCCTTGAAAGCTTCTCTTTCTCTTTCTTCTCTTTCTTCTGTAAGGCAACCCTGACGGGTTGCCTTTTTTTTGCACTCATGTCTGCACTCTGTTATTCAAGGATTGCCTTCTTTCCTTGCCAGGTATCCCGCTCAATGAGCTTGGCATCAATGGCATTGAGCACCTCCCATTTTTTGCGGCTCCAAAGCGGCCCGATTAAATCATCAGGAGGCCCATCTCCGGTTAAACGATGAATTATCATCTGTGGAGGCAAAATTTCCAAAATATCAACTACCAGTGAAACATAATCTTCTTTCGTCATCAAGTCAAAAGGATGTACCTGATAAAAAGCGGCTAAAGGTGTTCCCTTTAAAACATGGAGCAGATGAATCTTTAGCCCTTGCAGAGGCAGATCAGCAACCGCCGAAGCAGTTTCCATCATTTCTTCTTTTGATTCACCTGGAAGGCCAAGAATAATATGGGCACATACTCGAATTCCTCTTGAATGCAATCGTTCAAGACCACGGAGGAATTGCTCATAATCATGTCCTCGTCCAATGAACTCCAAGGTACGATCATGGATAGATTGCAATCCTAATTCGACCCATAAATAAGTTCTCTGATTTAATTCTTCCAAGTAATTAATAACCTCATCAGAAAGACAATCCGGTCTTGTTGAGATGGATAGCCCCACAACCCCTTCCTGCTTAAGGGAATCTTCATATAACTCCCGCAGCCGTTCAATAGGGGCATAGGTATTTGTAAATGCTTGAAAGTAAGCCAGGTACTTAGCCTTCGGCCATTTTTTCTTCATTCGTTCCTTTACTTCAGAGAATTGATCGTGAATTGATAACTCCTGCCGGCCGGCAAAGTCACCAGATCCCCGTTCACTGCAATAAATGCAGCCTTTTCGCCCCAGAGTACCATCCCGATTAGGACAGGTGAAACCGGCATCTAAGGAAACTTTAAATACTTTTTCGCCAAATCTTTCACGCAAATGTTCATTAAATGTTACGTATCTTTTTTCAGGCATTATAATTCCATTCTTCATTCTTCATTCTTGATAAAGTTCAAGTTTTTCTCCGCTTGGACCACGGAAAAAGAAATTATACCGTCCTTCGCCCAAGGGCATCGGTTCCAGAGAAGGCAACTCAACATGATGTTCTTGTAAGTGTATAATCGCTTGGAAAATATCTTCCACCCGTAGTGCTAAATGATTGACAACTCCATCTTCGAACGTACGGTTATCTACTACTTCAACTAGTTCAATAACAGTATTGCCTAATTCCAAAAAAACCAATTCCGCCTCTCCAGGCCTAATCCGCTGTATTAATCTAAAGCCAAGCACTTCTCTATAAAATTGAAGGGCTTTCTCAATATCTAAAGCTTTTATCCCAATGTGTGCTACCCCAGTAAACAAAGAGGTCTTTTCCAAAAACAATCCTCCTATCTTAACTTTTAGAAGCTCCAAGCGCCTTCTAGTTCTAAAAGTTTTTGCTTAATATCCACGCCGCCGGCATAGCCTGTTAAAGACCCATTTTTGCCGATAACCCGGTGACAAGGAACGATAATTCCGATTGGGTTACAATGATTGGCCATCCCGACAGCTCTTTGCCCTTGCGGATTTCCCAGTTTTACGGCCAGTTCACCGTAACTTCTTGTCTCACCATAAGGTATACGCCGAAGTTCTTCCCACACTTTCTGCTGGAAAGGAGTTCCTTGGGAATGAATAGGAATCGAGAATTGATGGCGAGTCCCCGCAAAATACTCCTTCAACTCCTGAATTGCCCTGCTGTTTGGCTCGCGCCTCCGAATAAGAAACGATCCCGGAAACCAGCGCGAAACCCAAGTTTGAAGTTCCTTTTCTTCGGTCTCAGACGAACCGAGACTCAGCCAGCAAACTCCTTCCGCAGAAGAGGCAATAGTCAATTCAGTCTCAAGATCCTTAATTGTAACTTTTTTCGTCCAAAATGAAATCACCGAGGCCTGCCAAAGATCAGAAATATGATACGTTCTAACCTCTTCGTTTTGATAAAATTCTAACAAACTTTGATCATTTTTGAGGCTAAAATCCATATCTTCCGAAACTTTCCATTTCGGCCCTGATTCGCGGTAAAGGGGGATAAGTTCTTGGAAAGGTTTCATTAACATATAAATAAAGGCAGCTAATCCCCGTGTCAAAGGCTCTTCAGACTGCAAAAAAGGTTTTATCCGCTCATCCAAAGGTTCTACCAAGTGCGGAGCATTCTGAGCCATTTGACCTAAACCCCACAAAACACCATCTCGTAAACTGTCATCCTCCAATAACCCTGACAACATCCAATTAAACTTTCCGCAGGTTACCGGACAATGAGCAATAATACTGCCAATGGCTTCCGCAGAGTTCCAAGCCGTTCCTCCTGACTCATCATTGAGCATCCAAAAATACCGTCGCAGAATCTCTACTGCAACATTTTTCTCATCCTGCTCAAGTGCATGAGTTACCACTCCTAAGGCTTCAACTGCCCGCCAAAATATGAGCCCGTCTTTAACATAGATTCTCGCCATAAGCTGCCGAAGGATATTCCTATTTTCTTTCGCTAAGCTAATAAGTTTCTCCCAATCCTGGTTTTCCAATGTATGTTCTACGTCTCTCTTAGTAGGCATTGGACACCTTCTTTCCCGTTTAAATTCCCAGTCCCCATCTTATTTCATAGTTTGATGTTATTAAAAATCATCTTATCATAAGTGAATTCAGAATAAAACTAACCCTATCAAGGAAAGAAGCGGCTTCCAACAGCCGCTTTCATCTGACATTGATTTAATCTTTAATTTCTTTGTATTTGTCCCAATAACCCGACTCCGTAAGGACTTCTCCTCCTACACCCATGTTGCTGTATTCATGTTCATCGAGAGTTACCGTAAAAGCTGCCATGGGAATTCCCAAGGCTTGAGAGGCCGCTTGGCTCATACCATGTATCAAACTTCTCTTCTGATCCATGGTCAAAACCGGGCCGTCAAAATTGATCATTGGCATATCAAATCACCTCTGCAAAAATCTTTCTACCTCTCATAAAATTCCCGATAAAAGGTCAAAACATGTAGACATTCATAAATTTTTGTTTCAGTATGATCCAGAAGAAGGAAACTCTTTACCCATGTCGAATAGCATTATTAAGCTAACTTAGACAAACCTGTATTTTATTAAGTTCATTTGGGGCCGAACCTATATACAACCAATCATCTTCGGTTCGAATACTTCGATACGAGAATATTAGATATTAAGTAAAGGCCACGGAGGTCGATCAATAGGATCCTCTTTGGCCTTTTTTAAAATCCTAAAAACCAATGGTCTTAGGAATAGTGAACTCGTTCAGCTAAAGCTGAACATCGAGACTTCGACGGGGGACTCTACCCCCACCGAAGCAGAGTACGGGGGACCCACTCCCACTTATAGAAGTGGGAGTCTTACGATTGAATAAAGAATAGCTAAAATGAGAGGAGATCGTTATGGACATTAATTATCATCCCATCGGAACCATTCATACTCCTTATTTCTCCTTTAATGCCCCCCATCAATCTCTCCCTGACGCGCCGGGTGATTTCTGGATCACTTTAAATCCAGAGTATGCCCAGGCTCTAAAATCCTTAGACAGTTTCAACTATGTCTATGTCCTTTATCATCTCGATCAAGTAAACTCTCCGCTGGAATTATTAACCCATTCTCCTTGGGCACCGGAGCTTGAAATTGGACTCTTTGCCAGCCGATCTCCCAAAAGGCCTAACCCTATTGGCTTAAGTATTGTCAAGATTAAGGAAATCCAGGGCAGCGAGATCATTATTTCGGGCATTGACGCCTTTAACGGAACTCCTTTACTTGACATTAAACCTTACATTCAATTCAGAGACAATGTCGAGGATGCCAATAACGGCTGGTTCGATTCCCTTCCGGATAAAGATCATAAGATTGCCCATGCCCTTGGACGCCCACACCACCACGATTCCGAGGATGGGGATGGGGATGGGCATGAACACAGCCACGGACATGTCCATCGCCATAACCATGACCACGACCATGACCACAACCACGACCACGACCATGACCACAACCACGACCACGACCACGACCACGACCACAACCATAGCCATAGCCATAGCCATAGCCATAGCCATCCTCATAACCATTATCGCTTCCATAGTGAACATAACGACTAAGAAGAAGTGCACGTTAGGGGTTAGTTCCAAAATGAATCTGTAATGGCAATTTGCTCAAGTATTTTAAAATCAAGCTGAAAAAATGGCCCAAAAGGCGTTAATAGCGTCCTTTTGGGCTTGTTTTTCTGCCAATTATTTTCTAGAAGCTGTTTTACAGCAGTAGTTTTTTACTAATTTCCTTTAAATTCAAACCACCTCATGATCCAAGTCCGCCCCGCTGAACTGGCTATTATACAAATCTGCATAAAACCCATTTTGCTCCAAAAGCTCTCCATGATTGCCCATTTCAATAATTCTCCCCTTATTCATAACAAGAATTACATCAGCATCGCGAATCGTTGATAACCTATGGGCAATAACAAAACTCGTTCTTCCCTTCATCAGTTCTGTCATAGCCTTTTGGATATAGACCTCGGTTCTTGAGTCAACACTGCTCGTAGCTTCGTCTAAAATCAAGATAGCCGGGTCTGCCAAAATCGCCCGGGCAATTGTAAGCAGCTGCTTTTGCCCTTGAGAAATATTTGAGGCTTCTTCATTCAAGACGGTCATATACCCATCAGGCAGAGTTTTTATAAAATGATCAGCATGAGCTGCTTTGGCCGCCTTAATAACTTCTTCCTCGCTTGCCCCCTCACGTCCATAGGCAATGTTCTCCAAAATAGTTCCATTAAATAACCATGTATCCTGCAGCACCATACCAAAGATATTTCGAAGTTCCCCACGTTTAATATCCCGAATATCCACACCGTCAACAGCAATCTTGCCCTCATCCACATCGTAAAAGCGCATGAGTAAATTCACTAAAGTAGTCTTACCTGCACCGGTCGGTCCGACAATTGCTATGGTATTTCCTTCCCGGACATCAATATTCATTTTAGTGATCAACGGTTCTTGTTCCTTATAGCTAAAATCAACATTTTCAAAACTCACATTTCCGTTAGGAAAGGGTATTACTTTAGCATCCTCAGAATCAGGAATTTCTTCAACTTCATCTAATAATTCAAAAACACGCTCTGCCGAGGCAACCGTTGATTGAATAATATTGGCAATGTTCGCAGTCTGCACAATCGGCATGGTAAACTGACGGGAGTATTGAATAAAGGCTTGAATGTCTCCAATATTAATTCGGCCATGGGTAACGAAAATTCCCCCAACTACACTGACAATGACATATCCCAGGTTGCTGACAAATCGCATAAGGGGCATGATGATTCCAGAGATAAATTGAGCTTTCCATCCCGCATCATAAAGTCTATCATTAATTTCCTTAAAGGTTTCAATAGACTTACGCTCATGGCCAAAGGCTTTGATGATAACATGACCGGTAAACATTTCCTCCACATGGCCGTTCAGTTCTCCCAAGGACTTTTGTTGAGCAGCGAAAAACCTTTGTGAGTGTTTAGCAATCATCGAAGTGACTAAAATATAGAGAGGCAGAGTCAAGAGAACAATTAAGGTCAGCAGAGGACTGATCGTCAACATCATCACGATGACCCCAATGATTGTCACAATAGAGGTAATTAGTTGAGTAAGACTTTGCTGCAAGGTGTTGGCAATATTATCAACGTCATTCGTCACACGGCTTAATATTTCGCCATGAGTCCTAGCATCAAAGAACCTGAGCGGCAGCAGCGTAAGTTTTTCATCGACGTCTTTACGCAAGTTATAAACAATTTTTTGCGCCACCCCAGCCATGATATATTGTTGAGTATAGCTAAACAAAGAGCTGAGAAGATAAAGAACGATCAGAGTTAGGACAATTCTCCAAATAGCATCAAAATTGATTTTTCCGCCTTTCATAATTCCGTCAAACATTATCGTTGTGGCCTGGCCCATAATCTTTGGCCCCATAATACTAAATACAGTACTTAAAATAGCAAACACAACCACAAAGCTGAGTTTTAGTCTCTGAGGCTTTAAATAACCCAAAAGTCTATGCAATGTTCCTTTGAAATTCTTGGCTTTTTCAATAGGTCTCCCAATAGATCCGCCAGGTCCACCCTGTCTGCCGCCCATTGGACCTGTTGGTCTTGTCATTTCTCGTTGTCTGCTCATGCTAATTCTCCCTCTGAAAGCTGCGAAGCTACAATTTCATGATAGACCTCACAAGTCCTTAACAATTCTTGATGGGTCCCTATGCCGGCAATTTGACCATCATCGAGGACAATAATCCTATCCGCATCCATGACGGTTGCAACTCGCTGAGCAATAATAAATACCGTAGCCTCTGAAACTTCCTGTTTCAAAGCTGCTCTCAATTTGGCATCGGTCTTGAAGTCTAAGGCCGAAAAGCTGTCGTCAAAGATATATATCTCGGGCCTTTTGACTAAAGCGCGGGCAATGGAAAGGCGCTGCTTCTGCCCTCCTGAAACATTGGTCCCGCCTTGCGCAATGATATGCTCAAACCCCTCTTCCATTCCTGCCACGAAATCTACAGCCTGGGCAACTTGAGCAGCATGTTCCACATCTTCCAAGGAAGCATTCTCTTTGCCATAGCGGATATTATCACCAATGGTTCCGGAAAAAAGCACAGATTTTTGGGGAACAAACCCAATCTTAGCTCTCAAACTTTCTTGGCTCATTTCTCGGGCATCTACTCCATCCACTAAAACCCGTCCGCTCCCAACATCATAAAAACGCATCATTAAATTTACTAAGGTTGATTTCCCAGAGCCCGTTCCTCCAATAATGGCCGTAATCTCCCCGGGGCCAGCACTGAAATTAATCTCCTTAAGGGCCGGCTGTTCCGCTCCGGGATATCGAAAGGAAACGCCCTGAAACTCAACATATCCTTTCTTTAAAGGCACTACCTTTGTCTGGATTGGATCTTTAACTTCAACCTCAGTTTCTAAAACTTCGTTGATCCTCGCAGCAGAGGCTTGAGCACGCGGAACCGTTACAAAGAGCATCGTCATCATCAAGAAAGAAAATAAGATTTGTGTCGAATACTGAATAAAGGCCATCAGAGAGCCCACTTGCATCTCGCCATTATTAATACGCATTCCTCCGAACCAAATGATGGCAATCGTTGTGAAATTCATAATTAGCATCATCATAGGCATTAGTACAGCCATGATCTTATTAACCTTTACAGCATTGTTCATAAGGTCTAGATTGGCATCATCAAATCTCTTCTTTTCTTTTTCGATACGATTGAAAGCTCTAATAACACGTATTCCCGTTAAATTTTCACGTAAAACAAGATTGAGCTTATCAAGTTTGATTTGCATCAACTTAAAGAGAGGTATGCCTCTGGTCAGGACAATTCCGATAATGGCAAAAAGCACCGGAACCGAAACTAAGAGAACCCACGTTAAACCTGGATCCTCATGGATAGCCATGGAAATCCCTCCCAGGCAGGTAAGTGGTGCAGAAATCATCATACTTAAAATTAGCACGGAGACTTGCTGAACTTGAGTCACATCATTCGTTGTTCTGGTAATTAATGTCGCTGTACCAAGCTTGTCAAATTCCTGTAGTGAAAAGCTCTGTACTTTCGTAAAGATTCTATTTCTCAAGAGCCTGCCAAACCCTACAGCAGTTTTCGCAGAAAGAAAATTGGCGGCA
Source organism: Desulfosporosinus acididurans (assembly GCF_001029285.1). Classification (GTDB taxonomy): domain Bacteria; phylum Bacillota; class Desulfitobacteriia; order Desulfitobacteriales; family Desulfitobacteriaceae; genus Desulfosporosinus; species Desulfosporosinus acididurans. The sequence continues at coordinate 140,322 of NZ_LDZY01000010.1, read as the reverse complement.
ACAGCACATAAAGTCCCTCCGGCTGCAATTAAAAGCATGTGTCCACCGACTTGAAATATATAACCGATGTCTTTATTTACAATCCCATGATCGACTATGTCCGCCATCAACGTTGGTAAGTATAAATCCGAAAGCACTTGTACAAAAAGGAACAAAATTACGCCACAAATATAGGGTAAAAAATGTCTTAACGATTTATACAATTTAATCATGAACGTCCCCCTACCTCTTAACAATCTATCAATTATCCATTGGACATTGCTGGTAATCATAAAGCAGTTTCTTTAAAAGTTCTAACCCCTCGATAATTTTCTCTTGGTCCTCCGATGTTGCTGTACTTAAAGCGCCGGAGATATTTTTGACGATTTGTTGATGTAAGCGTTGATGTATCTCGGCAAATTTTGGTGAAACACTGACATACACGACCCTTCTATCTTCCTCACTTCGCTTTCTTTCAACAAGACCCATGTTTTCCAAACGGTCAATAATCCCTGACACGGTACTGTTGGATAAGCTGAGTTTCCCACTTAATTCAGTAATCTTAAGGGTCTTTTCCTTACCCAATATTCCCATAACCATCATTTGAGGCATAGTAATGCCGCTCTCTTCAAAGACATTTCCTTTATTGTGTCTAAAAAGAATCATAATTTCTTGAAACAGCTTAGCGATTTGATAACTTTGACTAGGATTTTCCATCATCCGTACTTCCTTTGTTTACTTATTTCGATAACGTATATTTCGTCGACGTATATTTCGTACACGAAATATATTAGTTGATTTGCAGGTTCTTGTCAATCCGTTCAAACATAAATATTCACTTTTAGAATTTCCCAAACACCATCTCTTTACTTAAAAACCAAAGGACAGGAACGTCCTTTGGTTTTTGTTTTTGCATAATTAATGTTGTTTCGGCGGTTGTGGCTGGGCATACTGAGGATTGTTACGGGTCTGATCCATATAACCAGGTGCCACTTCTCGTTGTCCGTTTGGCTGAGGATCTTTTCCATATTGAGCCGGTCCACCATATTTCTCGTTAGGATTTTCTTCATAAGAAAACTCGTTTCCTTGATTCCATGGCCCGCGGCTATCCCCTTGGCCAGTGGACATATTCATGTATTTTTTCGAGAAATCCGAATCTCTGAAGTCCTTATTCACTCCTGATCCCTGCAGTGTCTCAATGGCTTTCATAAATGAGAAGTTATGAGACTCCTCGCGACTTAAAAGGAATCGGATCATATCTTTAACGCCCGCATCATCCGTTTGCTGCAGAAGGCGCTCGTAAATCAATTTTGCCCGCAATTCTGCTCCGGCATTTGATGAAAGGTCTGTATACAGGTCTCCCATGGAGTTGACATAGGTTGACATCCATGGAACTCCGGCAGAATTTACAAGCAGAGGGCCTCCCCCGAGCAAAGCCATATGATTCGCTGCAAAGTCTTTGGGAATATTGTCAACTTGTCCAATGAGCATCCCCAGAGCTTCTCCCACCATCTCCAAATGGCTTAATTCTTCAGCAGCAATGTCCTGCAGCAAATCCCTTATTTTCGGATCATTACAGCCTAAGCTTTGAGAAAAATACTGCATAGCTGCTTTAAGTTCGCCATTGCCTCCCCCAAACTGTTCCAATAACAGTACTGCAAACCGAGGGTCAGGCCGATCAACGTGAACTGTGTATTCCATATCCTTGACATGTTTAAACACCCAAATAACCTCCTATGTAATATGTTTAATTATAGTTCACAAAGTCGCCTGTAATGCGCTTTATGCGACTTTGAGACCTTAGTTAGGGTGTAACATATTTAATGATAATATACGTGAGTCAATTTCATAATGTTTAATTGTTAAAGCTCAGACCTTCAGAATTTCGTTAGTAACATTTTTTGAAAATTTATGCTGCAGCTATACGTTTGAACTTGTTCAATCGGTCTACGGCTAATTTGCAGAGGGTATAGGTCAGGATAGAAAACTCGAAGTCTACTTTGGCTACGTTTCCTCGATGTCGAATGTTGTTTAACTGAAAGTACTCTTTGAGATAAGCATTAACACGTTCTACGGCTGTTCTCTGTTTATAGAGTTCAAAGTAACGCCCACTTCCTTTGGCTGGAACGGTGTATTTTCTGGGGTCTGATGAAACCTTAACCTTGAATACCTTTTGACACTGGTTGTTTTCTTTCAGAGGGCACTCTTTGCACTCCTTGGGTTGAGTATATTTCAACGTGTCATATTGGGAATCATAGCTATCATATTGGTAGGAATGACCTTCTTGACACTTGGGGCAAAAGTATTTGTCCTTGTCTTCGGGTAGCTGTTCGTTGCGTGGATTGTAATCAATCAGGGCCCTTGACCCTATGGATTTTGCTTGTTGGTAAATTGGGCTGTAATCATAACCAGCATCCAAAAGTGAATAGGAAGGCTTCAGCTGGGGGTGAAGTTCATGAAGAGCCTTGAGTAGAGGAATCGCCATTTTGCCATCATTGACATTTCCCGAGGAAAGTAAGGACTTTAAAATGTATTGGCTTTTACAGTCCACGAGAAGATGACCTTTGAACCCGAACCAAAAGACGTTTTTGCCCTCGGAGTTTTTCTTAATTCCCCAGTGAGGGTCTTGCGGGATTTGCTGTTCGATCGTCTTGAAATCAAGAGGAAGTTGAGCTTCAATTTTCTTCTCAAAAAGGGGGCGATTCTCTTCCAATTCCTGTTGTTCTTTGAGCCATTTCTCCCGTTCTGCTTTGGGTTTTCGTCCGCGTTTTTTAGAGGATTGCTTGACTGGGACCTCTTCTTCTTTCTTTCTCTCAGGTTTACGGTCTCTCGCTTCAATATGAGTAGCATCGATGGCTATAACATCCCCATCGATGAAACCTTCTTGAAACGCCTGAGAGACTAGTTCATTTTGAATTTTTTCCAAAGCAGAAGAACCATTGATTTTTTGAATAAGAGGACTCGCTAGGAACTGCATCAGCCATCGTAAAGCCGCAGTCGAAACGGAATTCCAAGCTATTTTTTAATCGCTTTCGTAAATCTTTAATTGTAGGAATTCGTTCGATCACTCGAATGAATAAAGAATAGATCATGGCTGAATAGTTAAGCGTGGTTGGAGCTCCCAAAAATGCCTTCTTGGAAACCACTCTCAATAAAGGAGTGATATCCAGCGGATCTAATAGAAGCGGATACGATTCTCTCGGTGACATTTCTAAGATTTCTTCCAAGGAAAATAGACGTTCTTGGCGAATACTAAACATTGGGAGTTCTCCTTCAACCTCTCGGTGTTTGTTTGGTCACTTACACTTTCGAGATTTTGGGGAGGTACTCCTTTTTTACGTGTAAAAAACCCGCTTATATCAAGGGGTATGAATTATGAAACTAACTCAGTTACTTAATTTTAAATCTGTCAAGCATCTTGAAATCAAAGCTTTATACTTTGGCAGAAATGGCAAAACCCCATTAACTAAGCGCTAATTACGGACAAAGCAAGGATAGAAACTAATACGTTTCTATCTGATTTAAGAGGGAAAGTATGCAAGAAGAGACATTGATTCAGGTAAGCATAATAGTTTTGACCTATAATCATGCTGCATATATCCGACAGGCTATAGATAGCATTTTGATGCAAAAAGTAAATTTTAACTATGAAATTCTGGTTGGCGATGATTGCTCTACTGATGGATCACAGGAAATATTAAAAGAATATGAAAGCAAGTATCCTCAGATATTCAGATTGTTTTTAAGAGAAACCAATATCGGTCCGACTAAAAATTTATTTCAACTCTACCAAAGTGCGAATGGGGAATACATTGCCCAATTGGAAAGCGATGACTATTGGTCTGATGAGTGTAAATTACAGAAGCAGATCGATTTTTTAAACCAAAATGAAGAATATATAGGTTGCAGTCATCTGTGTACAGTTGTTGATGAAGATGGCGAAGCGATCCTGGAAAAAAATCAGAATCAAACAGATTCTTACTGGTATTACTCTAAGTCAGAGTATACACTCGAAGACTGTGAAAAAGGCAAGTATCCAGGACACTTTTGCAGTATGGCTTTTCGAAATATTTTTAAAAACTCCCAGCATGATTTCAGCATCCTCTATCGAGCACATAATTTTATTGGTGATCGAACAATAGGACTGCTTCTTTCTATATCAGGTAAAGTATATCGGATTGATGAATCAATGTCATGCTATCGCTTAGTTGAAAAAAAAGAAAAAGGCAACTGGCAGTCTTTGGCCCGTAAAAAAAACAGGAGATATGAGGAATATCATTATTTAAGACAATTAGAAAAATATGTGCAAAAAGAATTGCACCAAGACTTTCAAATGATTGATACCAGAAAGGACAAGCTTGTTTGTGCCGCAGTTGTGCTGTTAAACAATAAAAGTTTTGAAAATTTAAAGGTTGTTCTATTAATGATTTTAGATAGTGGCCGTATCCTGCAATCAATGAAGCTTGCTGTAAGTGCCATTGTACAAAAGATTTATTATAGGAAAATTTTTGGGGAAGATAAGCCGGTGAAATTTTAACAATTATGGAGGTAAAGAAAGTGAAATATTGCAGCAGGCCGTTTAAGCAGTTATATGTATTCCCGAATGGTGATGTTCGCGCATGTGGTTGGACATATGTATGTATAGGAAACATTTTAAATAAAAGTATAGAGGAAGTATGGAACAGCAGCGAAGCAGAAACAATTCGTGATACCATCAGAGATGGTTCTTACTCTCTGTGCAATAATGAAGTATGTCCCTATTTAGCAAATAATACTCTGCCCGACCTAAGCCAAGAGGAATTTACAGAGAAAACAATTTCTCAAAGGCTTCCATCTGAATTTAATGCAGCATATGATTACATTTGTAATCATTCTTGCCCTTCTTGCAGACATGAAGTGTTTAAACCTAATGACGACTATATAAAGAATATAAAAATTATTTCAGATAAGTTAGTTCCAGTTATAAACCAGGCTGATAGTTTAAGTACGAACGGTAATGGAGACTGTTTCGCCAGTCCCTATGTTATGGATATGCTTCAAAGAATAAGGCCGCAAAGGAATGAATTTTTGCTTCAGTTGGAAACCAATGGAGTTTTGTGCGATGAAATTCACTGGGAAAAAATTAGTCATTTGTACAAAAACGATATTGTTATAACTGTAACCCCTAACAGTTTTGAACGATTAGCTTATAAGTACTTAAGTGGCGGCCATGATAACTTAGATACACTAATTAAAAATTTACATTTTATAAAGTCCTTGAGACAAACAGGGAAAATTAAACGATTTGAAATTTCGATTGTAGTTCAAGATAGAAATTATCGAGAGTTGCCCTCATTTGTGCATCGCTGCTTGGAGGAATTTGAATGTGATTGCGTAGTCATAAAACCTATATTTTATTGGTTTGCATTAACAAAAGAAGAATATTGGTTTAAAGATATCTTAAATCCAAAACACCCTTATTTTAATGAATATATGGAAATACTAAAAGATCCTATTCTTATGGATGAACGTGTTTACTTTTGGGGTGCCCACCATATTCACGAAGAAAAAGAACATCCCTATTATGACTATAAGATTTATTTTGATGCCTTTAGTAAACTCTTAAGTAATCCAGAACCACAAAAATCATTGGAAAAGAAATTAATTGAAAAAGGATATAAAAGAATATCCATTTATGGTGTTAACGATAATGCAAAATTGTTATTTAATCTGTTGAAAGGTACTCAGATTTCTGTGGTAGAGTTTATTGATAAGTACGCGACAGTGAGAGATTTTTGTGGCCTTCCAGTTGTGAAACTAGATGATTTTAATGCAGATAAAATTGAGGCAATTCTTGTATCCAATTTTGTGTTTCTTAAAAACATAACGAGAGACTTAAGATTTTTTGGGTTCAAGGGCAAAATTATACCGTTCAACGAATAAATTATACTAGCGAAGTTTTGCACTCCTCTAAACTACTGTTTTACTAACTCCAAAATGTCTACTGAGCCGGACTTAGTGATGCTGTCGATTATAACTTGAGGTAACTCTCTCAAATAGTTCCCAGAGGTGTTGCACTACATTCTTCTCAACAAGTTTCTGGTTTACTTGTAAAAGTCCTTCTATGAAATTCATACGTATTCTTCGATAATGAGCTCGTCTAAGAGCTTTTGGCCTACCTCTTTCGTAGGGGTGATCCAACGTTCTTTATTATCATCTCAGCAACTTTGGGCGGAAGCCCCCCTTAGCCGGCCGGGAATCGTGTTACTGCTTATGTTCTCAAGTCCGATAGTCTGTTTAAAGTGAGCGTGCGAAACTTTAGTTATTGAATCCAACCCGATGGTTGGATTTCCTTAAATAAAAATTATTTATCTTTAAGGTATTAAAACGGTTTGAGCTTTATTCGCTGTTAATTTAACTTTTGTTAACTTTAAGCCGATATACTGGATGTAAGCATGAAATTGACAATTTCTATAATTATTGGCTTAACTTTCGCTTTAAGCAAGAATGAATTCTGGTAAATAAATCTTGAATTAAGGAACTAGGAGGCATAGACCTTAAATGCTTCAAGGAAAAAACGCAATAATAACTGGCTCTAAGGGCGGTATTGGAAAGGCAATCATTGAGCTATTTGCAAAAAATGGAGCAAATATATGGGCATGCGCAAGACAACAAGATAATGAATTTGAAGCGTGGATTTCACGTTTAAGTAAAGACAATAACGTTTGGATCGAACCCATATACTTTGATCTTTGCGATGAAACCCAGCTCAAAGCTGCTGCTAAAACCATTATGTTAAGTAAATGCAGAATTGATGTCCTGGTCAATAATGCCGGAATGATTGCGGAGAGCAGCTCTTTTCAGATGACCTCAATGACAAAAATAAAGAATGTGTTCGAAGTAAATTTTTTTCAACAGATGCAGTTTACCCAGTATATAACGAGGGTTATGGCCAAGCAGCAAAGCGGAAGCATCATAAATATTGCTTCAATTGCCGCTCTTGACGGAGATCCGGCTCAGCTCGAATATGTCGCCAGTAAGGCGGCTATGATCGGAGCAAGTAAAAAGCTGGCTATTGAGTTAGGTCCCAATAATATTCGTGTGAATGCCATTGCACCGGGGATAATTGACACTGAAATGAGCAGCAACATGGATAGCGAACTCATGGAGAAAACGTTGGGAAAATCAATCATGAAACGAAAAGGAAGGCCTGATGAGGTAGCAAAAACAGTTTTGTTTTTAGCCTCTGATTTATCCTCATACATTACGGGGCAGGTGATTCGCGTTGATGGGGGAATGTAGGGTGTTTGCAGAGAACAAATCCGAAGTAATTCAGAAAGTTAGAAACTGCGCCTTGAATATGCGGAAAAACCTCTTAAAAATGGGCTTGAATGCCGGAGCCAACGGGGCGCATATTGGCGGTTCCTTTTCAAGTGTAGAGATCCTGGCAGCCCTGTATGCAGTCATTATGAACGTTGACAGCCACAAACCTCTCGCTGAAAATCGTGATCGGTTTGTTTTAAGTAAGGGGCATTGTGCGATGGCACATTACGCAGCCCTCTATGAATGTGGATTTCTGACTGAGAATGAGCTGTTTTCCTTTGAAGAAAATGAAGGACTTTTTCCAGCACATTCTGTCATGAATTTAGAGAAAGGAATTGAACTTTCCAGCGGAAGTTTGGGTTTGGGCTTATCGTTCGGAATCGGAAGTGCTCTTGCCGCAAAACGTAAAGGGCAGAACCACATTGTTTATGTTCTTTTGGGCAACGGAGAATGCAATGAAGGTTCTGTATGGGAAGCTATCATGGCTGCAGCTCATTTTAAGCTGGGGAATCTGACAGCCATTATTGACGCAAATAAGCTGCAGTTGGACGGAGATTCGTCTAATGTTATGAAGATGGCAAATTTATCCGCAATATTTAAAGGCTTTGGCTGGGAAGTCCATGAAATTGATGGCAACAATGTGGAAGAGATTTTAGATGTGTTTTCTGATTTGGAACATGAAGAAAAACCCAATGTTGTGATTGCAAACACAACGAAGGGAAAAGGTATATCTTTTATGGAAGGTAATCCCAGCTGGCATCATGGACGTTTGTCCCAAGAGGACTATGAAAAGGCTATAGCGGAACTGGAGGCGGAGGGAAATGCGATATGATGCCAAGAATGCGTTGCTCTGGTCCCGGCTGAGTTCACGAAAAACATTTGGCTTGGTTATGTCAGAGTTAGTGGAAATGCATCCCAATACCATGGTGATTGCTGCGGATGTTGCAGGTTCGGCGGGGTTAAGTGACTTTGCCCAAAGGTATCCAGACAACTTTCTCAATGTAGGAATAGCAGAGCAGAATATGGTTGGAATAGCGGCAGGGCTTGCCAAGGAAGGCATGAAAGTTTTTGTGGTTTCCTTTGCTCCCTTTGCTTCCATGCGCTGCTTTGAGGTGATCCGCACTTATTTAGGTTATATGGATTTGGACGTCGTGATTGTGGGAATAGCCAGCGGCTTAAGTATGGGCGTCAGCGGAAATACTCACTACGGCTTAGAGGATATAGCACTTCTCAGAACGGTTCCCAATATGTCTGTTATTTCACCGGCTGATTGCACTGAGACAGTAAAGGTAATTGAATCGTTATTTGAACATAAAGGGCCGGCTTATCTCCGCCTTACAGGTGTTGAGGGGAATCCTGTGGTCTATAAAGATAATTATGAATTCTCTGTCGGCAAGGCCATTAAACTGCGGGAAGGCAGTGAGGTGGCTATTATTGCCACGGGGACCATGGTTAATGAATCACTGCGCGGAGCAAAAATTTTGCAAAAACTGGGTATCTCGGCTTGTGTAGTAAATATGCATACCATTAAACCGTTGGATACAGTAATGTTAGATGAGATCTTCGCGACTTATAAGTTAATTGTCACTGTCGAGGAGCATAGTGTTGTCGGAGGCTTAGGAGGGGCAATTGCTGAATATAAAGCCGCGAGGGCTAATGTACCGAAGCAGATTGTAATCGGGATTCCTGATGAATTTGGTAAAGCCGCGGAGTATACTTTTCTTCAAAATAAATATGGGTTAACTGCCCAGGGGATTGCGAATCGGATTATTGCTGCGTGGAATGGTCCGCTTTAAGAAGGGATTTCTTAAGATTAAAGGGATAGCTGGAATGTCCGGTATCGAAACGCAAGGCTATAATTGATTGAACTTAGGATGCGGTGCTAACAATGAAACAGAAGAGGTGCAAAAGTGGAAGAACAAATTGAAATGCTTCGTACAGCTGATGACTATCTTAATAAGCTAATTAAAGGCTCTCTAGATGCCGCAGTATTCTTCCAAAGTGGTCAGGAGTCAGAGGGCTTTCAGTTCGTGGCCCTTATTGCTCAAGGGATATCATGGCTTGTTCAAGTTATTGAACTGACCCGACAAGTTCAAATCGAGAAGATCCCTATAGAAGGAATCATGGATATCATTAGTCAAGTTAATGAAGCTATGGAAAAAAGAGATACTGTTGCAATGAGCGATTTATTAGAATTTGAAGTAACTCCGATTCTGCAGCAGTGGCAGGAAAGTATTCAAAAGTTGTTAAGTATAAAAGCAGTATAATAAAAGGAGTTTTTTTATGTCCGATATATCAACGACTGACATAGCCAATCGTACATATGATCTTTCAGCTATAGAAACAGCCACTCCGGAGATGCTGATCGTCATGTTGTATGATGGAGCACTGCGTTTCCTGCAACAAATGCGGAGTGCTTTAGAACAGCAGGATCAAGGCTCTGTCGACAAGTGGCTGGGGAAGCTTCAGGATATCTTTGTTGAACTGAACACGTCCCTGGATATGAATCAGGGGGAGATAGCTCAAAATTTAAGAAAGCTTTATGAATTCTATCAGCATGAATTGATCTTAGCTGCTGTCGAAAAAAATATAGATCGGCTCCAACCTGTTGAAGGATTTCTAACTCTTTTTCGCAAGACTTGGGCAGAAGCTGCTGAGATAAGCGGTACAGCTAAGGCTTAATAACAGGCGGAAACTTCTTTAGGCTAAGGAAAAATTTCTCAGCAGGGATTGAAGGGACTAAAACGATGATGCTTTACAGAAAAAACTTTCGTTTCCTGCTTACGCAAGGATTTGAAGCATGTAAGCTGACATCCCAGGAACCTTCTTCAGTACGCGTAATGACTGGAAAAAAAGGATACCTTACTGGGGTCAAACAGATTGGCGGTCAGGATATTCTCCTGCATAGTTCTTACGATCCTATAACTGAAGCTTCAAGATTAATTACAGGCAAAAAGTTTCCTGCGAACAGCTCAATTTTTGTTCTTGGCTTAGGGTTGGGTTATCATCTGGCCGAGTTATTAAACCAAACATCTCCAGAGTCGATGATTTTTGTTCTGGAAACTGATTGGGATATGATTAGAGCTGCGATGCAGGTGATTGATTTTCAAGAGATAGTCTCTACAGGCAGAGTTATTTTAGCATTTGGCAGCCTTCCGGAAATCAGGGCGATTTTGAACGACGTTTTTAAGATAGAAGATCTGTTGTTAAAACTTTTTAAGATCGATTTCTTAACGTTTGCACCAAAATTAAATTGTGAAAATCAAGAAGTTCAAGGAATGCGCCGGTTAGTGCAGGAAGCTTTGAATAATCATTATCTGGTCATGAATCATGAGATTGATTGGATGCTGCGACGGTTAAGAAATACCGTAGAACATGTTCCTTATCTGGCACGGGCTCCCTATCCGAGTCAAATCGCAGATACTTGGCACAAACCTGTTGTGATTGTTTTGGCCGGACCGTCTTTAGATAAGAATATTGATGTACTTAAAGAGTGGCAGGATCGGGTTACAATATTTTGTGTCAATACGGTCTTCAATCGCTTAATGGATGATGGAATTATTCCTGATGCCGCCTTTAGTATCGATATTCAACCTGATTTGGCAGAACGACATTATCGACGCCAAGAGCCAATTCCTAAGTCTATAGTCTTTGTGGCTAATCCTGGGGTAGATCCTCGATGTATCAGCCTTTTTCAGCAGAATCTTTTGATCTTGGGCGGCGGCGGCTACTTTCAACATGAGCTTGCTCATGATATGGGCAGTGAGGTGATGTCTCTTGGATTGTCGGTAGCGCACTTTGCCTTTATTGTTGCCCGTCATATTGGGGCTGCGCCAATTATTTTAATTGGACAGGACTTAGCTTTTGGTGATCAAGGACAGACGCATGGTGTTGATGATGAGCATAATACGATGTTATCTACTAGTTCTGATAGAGTTTTCTTAGAAGGATATCATGGCGGAGAAGTTTCTTCGTGCCTGACTTGGAAATTGTTCAGAGATTGGTATGAGGATTATTTAGAAAAATACCCTTCCCTAGTCATTAATGCAACCGAGGGAGGAGTTAAAATAAAGGGAACCCGGCAGCTGCCGTTAAATGAAGCATTGGAACAATATGTTGGAATTAATTCGGCAACGAAAGATTCCTTTGCAGATTGGCTTCAGTCTATGCAGCAGACAGTTCCTTATGTAGAAATGTTAAACAGAATTCGCAGATCCTTTGCTAAACGTATAGAGAAGTTACGAGAATCTGAATCAGCGTGCAGCTTAGGAATGAAACTGTCTAAGAACATCGAAGATCCGGAGATGCCTTTAAAAGCAAAACAAGGTTATTTGCAGCACATGGAAAATGAAGTTCGGAACATGATGAAAGACAGATGGCTTTTTTACACGTTCAGATCTGAATTTATTCGCGTGATGTCAGTTTATTTTGATTGGGACGGAAAAAGTGAGGCTCCTGAGATGGTTATTATCAGCAAAGCGAAATTGCTTCAGGATCTTTTTGTAAATTTAGGCTCGCTTTTGCTGGAATTTAGAAAGGTTATGGAAACTGCTCAATACCCTGATCAGTGAACAAAACTGGTTAGACTGTAGCTTTTTAAAATCCCAAAACGGATGGAGTGATTTTATTTTTGGATGAAGTTATTAAACTAAAAGACGGTCGTGTTCTCCGGTTTTTCAAAGCCAAAAATGGTCAGCCAACGTTGACGGTAAACGAAATGCTGCTCCATAGCAAATATGATCCAGGGAAAGAAGCCGTCGCCTTTATAGATCATAATCAAGGAATCTATCAAGATAAAGATAGTGTGGCCGTTTATGGTTTGGGTTTGGGGTACCATGTCCGTGAACTACTCAAGAGAATCGGCCCCGCTTGCCGAGTGTTCTTATTTGAACCGGACCAAGCTTTTGTAAAAAAAGTACGGACTAGAGAACCGGTTCAACAGGTGTTAAGTGATCAGCGGGTAACGCTTATTGAGGGATATAATTACGATTTTTTAAGTCAATTTGCTGAGAAGCTTAAATATGCAGGAGATCTTTTAATCTATAAGCCTTCTTTGAGGATATTGCCCGGAGATTATGAGGATCTTAAAAATGTGATTCTCGATTTCGAAATGGGCAAAATCTCAATTCAACGTCATGGAGCTAGTCTCAAAGAAAACAGCGAACTCAATCAAAGGCTCGATTACAATACGATTGAGGATTATTTAAATCATGACGTTTTTGCAGATAAACCGGTCGTTATTGTTTCTGCCGGACCATCCTTAGATTTAGTGCTTGAAGAGTTGCTGAGGTATCGAAGCCAATTCAGGCTCTTTTGTGTAGGAAGCGCTCTGAGAACGTTAATGAATCATAACATTATACCGGATATGATTTGTATTATTGATGCCCAGGATATAGTAGCTAAACAATTCAGTGGTTATGAAAACCTTGACATACCTCTTTGTTTTTTAAGTACGGCATCACATTTAGCCCTGGCAAATTATCTGGGGCCTAAGTACATTTTCTATAATCAACCGAAACAAGGAAATATAACCATTGAGACAGGTATGTCCGTTGCCACAGCTCTGCTGTCAATTGCTCTTAAAGGTAAGGCCAGCCCGATTATTTTTGTTGGTCAGGATTTAGCATTCATTAACAACCAACACCATACCAATGTTTTTACTGAAATTTACGGAGCGAGTAATGACGCTGCTCTTTTCAGTTCTGCTAAAGTCTTAGGTGTTAACGGAGAACTGTTGGATACTAATTCAGGCTTATTGAGTTATAAACGTTGGATTGAAAGAACAATCGCAGCCAATCCTCAGGTTATCTTTATTAATGCCAGTAAAGGGGCAAAAATTAAAGGAACAATTGAAAAGAATCTAGACGAAATATTTAATGGGGTGTAATGTATGGGAACGGCGAGATCATTTCTGAGAGGAAATTTGCCGCAGACTGCTGCAGATTATGTGCGTATTTATAGGAAGCTGACTGCAGAGATGAGAGAGGAATGGGGGAGCGAGCGTGAGGTCAAGATTGCCTTATTAAGCAGTTTCACGATCCAACCGCTGTCGGAAATCCTGACTGTGAAATGTCTAATAGATGGTATCAAACCGGATATCTATACGGCGCCGTATAACCAGTACACACAGGAAATTTTGGACAGAAACAGTTCCTTGTATGCTTTTAAGCCGGATATCATTGTGCTGTTCATTGATTTGCGCACGTTGCTTGGTGATTACTATTTTTTGCCTTACCAATTGAATAACACTGCGCGCAAAACGCTGATTTTCGAAAAACTTGATCAGTTGACTAACCTTGTCGGTATTCTAAATCAGAACTGCTCCGCTAAAGTAATGGTCCATAACTTTGAAATGCCATCATTTTCGCCTTTGGGTATTTTAGAATCCAAACAAGAGTTTGGTATAGTTGAAGCTGTGCAGCTGCTGAACCAGCATCTTCGGAAGGTCTGGAAAGACAATGATCAGGTTCTATTGTTTGATTATCAAAACTGGTGTTCCTATTACGGCCAGCACAGTCTTTGTGATCCGAAGTATTATTATTTGGGGGATGTTAAATTAAGTTTCGAGTATATGCCCATGTTATGTGATGCTTATTTAGGCTATCTCAAACCGTTGCTGGGTATTTTGGTAAAGTGTATTGTCTTAGACCTGGATAATACATTGTGGGGCGGCGTCTTAGGTGAAGATGGGTTAGAGGGCATTCGTCTGGGTCCGACTGCCGAGGGAAGGCCCTACTGGGAATTTCAAAAATTTTTCTTGGCCTTGTATCAACGGGGCATTATTTTAGCGCTTAACAGCAAGAATAATGCTGCTGAAGTAAAGCAGGTTCTTGCTCAGCATCCTTATATGCTGCTGAGAGAAGAGCACTTCGCTGCAGAACGGATTAATTGGTTAGATAAAGCAGAGAACCTGCGTTCTTTGGCTCAGGAACTGAATATCGGTCTGGACAGTATGGTGTTTATTGATGATGATCCGCTGAATCGTGAAATAGTCAAGGGTTCACTGCCGGAAGTTACGGTGGTGGATTTGCCTGAGGATCCTGCTTTGTACCTAACTACTGTTCAACAGTTGAATATTTGGAATGTACTGCAGTTTACAGCTGAGGATCAACAGAAAGGGCAGATGTATACTGCACAGCGTCAACGTAAAGAGATGCTTGAATCGTCTGCCAGCGTGGAGGACTATTTATCCGGGCTTGGTATGACTGCTAAAATTCATCCTGCAAATACGTTCACGATTCCCAGAATTGCTCAGATGACGTTAAAAACAAACCAGTTCAACCTTACGACACGGAGGTACGAAGAAGGACAAATACGCGCAATGGCAGCCAGTAACCGCTATCTGATTGCCGGAGTACAGGTCATAGATAAGTTTGGCGATAATGGGATAACTGGCTTGGTCATGGTTGAAAAAGGAGACCAGCGCTGGCGTATTGACAACTTCTTATTAAGCTGCCGAGTTATAGGCCGGAAAATAGAAGATGTAATGCTGGCTTATGTTTGGGAACAGGCTCGCCAAGCAGGGGTATCAATAATTGAAGGAGAGTTTATTCCAACCGCCAAGAACATACCGTCTCAGGATTTCTATGTTTCACATGGTTTTCGGCATGTGAGGACAGAGGCACAGCGTCAAATCTGGGAGTTTGATATGCGGCACGATTTTCCTTATCCTGATTTTATTCAAGTTATAATGGGGTGATAGAATGGATGATTTAAAAAGCATAACGGCTAAAGTATTAGGGATTGGTGTAGAAGAAGTTACTGAGTCTTTAACTCGGAACAAGTCCGAGGGGTGGGACTCATTTGGTCATATGATGTTGATTAACGAGATTGAGACTCAGCTTAACATTAAGTTTACCATGAAGGAAGTTGAGGAATTACAAACATTTCAACAACTGCAGGATTTGGTATTAGCGAAGCGGGGTGCTTGAGGTGGATTTAATTCAAAGTCCTAAAGCAGAATTCCTTACGCCATTATTTACTTATAATGATGCAGCTATTTCTTCCCTGGACTTTGTGAAGGCTTTACAAAACTTAGGTATTACTAAGGGTGATACGGTATATATGACATCAGATATTGCTGTATTTGGTAAACTGGCAGTTTTCAACCGACAGTTTCTCTTAGACAGTATTATTGAAGCTGTTATTGAAGTGGTGGGTGATCAGGGTACTATTATTATGCCAACTTTCAGTTACAGTTTTTGTAATGGCGAGTCCTTTAATGTTGCCGAGAGTAAATCGACCGTTGGTGTATTGACAGAGCATTTTAGACAACGCAGTGATGTGAAAAGAACAGTGCAGCCCATATTTTCAGCGGCAGTTTGGGGAGAAAAGCAAGACTTTTTCATGAACATTGGGCACGATTCTTTTGATAATGATTCTATATTTGGTAAGCTTCGCAGGGTTAAAGGGAAATTTGTATGTTTGGGTGCACCCTTTCATTCTTGTACCTATATCCATCATATTGAACAAATGCACGGCTGTAATTATCGATATATCAAGACATTTTCAGGAACGATCATAAATGATGATCAGGTCTACGAGGATAGCTATACTTTTTTTGTCCGCTATTTAGGTAAAAATGTTAACTTAGATACAAACCCCTTGGAAAAACATCTGCTGAGCAAGGGATTGTTAGACCAAGTCACTTTGGGAAACGGTATCATCCAATGCATCAGCTCAGAGGAGCTCTTTGCCGAAGGTTGTAAATTACTGGATTCGGACCCCTATTTCTTTTTAGAAGGGGAGCCCAATTTGTAGTCTATAAGTTTTTATCAAATCGTAAGACTCCCACTTCTATAAGTGGGAGTGGGTCCCCCGTACTCTGCTTCGGTGGGGGTAGAGTCCCCCACCGAGTTCACTGCAGTAGAGAGCATAATGTGTCCGTTAATATAGGAGGATTGCTGATAAAATGCCTGATACAACTATGACGGGTGAAGCCATGTATCGTTTGGCTGAAGAACTATTTCCTATTTGCCGCAGCATAACCGGGGAGGGGGTAAGGCAGACACTCAAAATTATTCAGGAGCATATTCCCCTTAAAATTAAAGAAGTTCCCAGCGGTTCGTCGGCTTTTGATTGGACAGTGCCTAATGAGTGGAATATTGTTGAGGCGTACGTTGAAGACCAAGAGGGAAACAAAGTTATTGATTTCAAAAAGAATAATCTTCATGTCGTTGGTTATTCCGTCCCTATTGATCAGGTAATGTCCCTGCAGGAGCTGCAGCAGCATCTTTATTCTATAGAAAGCATGCCCGAAGCTATTCCTTATGTTACTTCTTACTACAAAGAGCGATGGGGCTTTTGTCTTTCCCATCAACTGCGTCTGTCGCTAAAAGAAGGTCAATATCGGGTTTGTATTAATTCGAGTTTGACTCAGGGGTCTTTAACTTATGGTGAGCTTATCATCCCTGGGGAAACAGAGAAAGAGATATTTTTATCGACTTACGTTTGTCACCCGTCCATGGCGAACAACGAGCTTTCCGGGCCCGCGGTTGTAACCTATTTAGCAAAGTGGCTGTTAGAGCTTCCGCGGCGTAAATATACTTATCGGATAGTCTTTGTACCTGAAACCATTGGATCACTTGTTTATTTAAGCAAAAACCTTAAGGAAATGAAGAAGAATGTTGTTGCAGGGTTTAATATATCTTGCGTGGGCGATGAAAGGGCTTATTCTTTCCTACCTTCTCGATATGGCAATACATTGGCGGACAGAGTAGCTTTGAATGTTTTGACGCATAAACATCCTGAGTTCGTAAGGTATTCATATCTTGAACGGGGAAGTGACGAACGACAATACTGCAGCCCCGGAGTTGACTTGCCTATGGCGAGCATAATGCGCACAAAGTATGGAGTATATCCGGAATACCACACTTCGCTTGACGATTTATCGTTGATTTCTCCAGCGGGCTTACAGGGAAGTTTTGATGTCTTGAAGGATTGTATTAAACTATTAGAGATAAATAGAAAATACCGGATAAAATGTTTGGGCGAACCTCAATTAGGAAGGCGAGGCCTTTATCCAACGATCAGTACACGAGAATCTGGGAATACCGTCAGAAATATGATGAATTTTATTGCTTATGCTGACGGGAGTAATGATTTATTAGATATTAGTGAGATCATAGGGTTACCTGTCGATCAAATGTACCCTATTGTGGATGCTTTGCTTAAGGCAGATCTGATTGAATAATGATTGGCAGAGGGATCGTATTTTATCTTACAAGTAAGGAAGCCAAAATCAAAAGAACGGTCGAAAGTGATGGTGGCTTGAGATGATCAACAAAGAAGTTAGTAATCTATGTGAGGCCATTTACGAGAAAATGACTTTAAACCTTGAAGCTTTTGAGGAAATGCTCAAAATAACTCAACATCTTGAAATGAAGTCACCTGATGATGAAGCTGAGTTGTTCATTAAAATGTTCGAGCAGCGTCAAGATCTGATTAATAAAATTGAGATAGTAAATAAAGAAGTTACTATGATTGGTAACCAAATTATCAATGTACTTAATTTCGGAAATTTTGAGCTTGAGTCAATAAAGCCCTATATTTCTCATGACTTGTATCAGAATCTAACGACAACAAACGCTAACATTAACAAAGTCATCGTGCAAATTCAAGCCTTCGATAAACAGTATAAGGAACAAGCTGAAATGGTCAGAGAAAGAACAAAGTCTCAGATTATTCGTTTTAAAACTACACAACTCCAAAATCAGTTGTATCAAAAGATGCGCTCAGCTGAACCAAAGTTTGTGGATAAAAATGGTTAAGGTTATGTAGCTCGATTTGTCCAAAATTCGAATACAGCTATAATAGAAAATCGCAGGATAATTCTCGCAATTATCCTGCGATTTTCTATTATATTCCTGTATAATTTGTCGAAAAAACTATATACGATAAACATAGTAAATGCTAGAATAAAAACTAACTCGAAAATTTATAAGATTTGAAAATAATGAATTGGCATTTGAAATTATTGGAATTAAACAAATTACCGAGGATACGACCTGCAGCATTTAATTATACCCAAAGGTCCTATATAACACGATGCGAAAAAAGGTTTATTATTATTTTGAACTATCATATTTAGGAAATTCATAAGGATATGTGGAGGAGTATGATAAATGATGGCGAATAAAAGTATCTGAGTTAATAATTTAATATAGAAGAGACATATATAGAAGGAACATATCTAATCCACAAGATATGTGTCGATAACTGGTGAATTGCAATAGTTGCAATGTCTCGGATTAGGAAATAGAGAGAAGTTATTAACTGTGGAATAACCTGAATGATTGAGGTGACATGGATGAGCCAGGACGATGACAAAAACCAAGGGGTTGAGTTAGGGGAATTTTTAGACTTTTATTTATTAGATTCTCAAGAGCAGATTGAAAGGCTCGGAGCAGGGTTATTACAATTGGAAAAAGAGGGCGGAAATATTGGCTTAATTAACGACCTTTTCCGTTCGGCACATAGTTTGAAGGGTGCTTCAGGTACGATGGGGTTTACTCCAATTGTTGAAATAACTCATGCCGCTGAGGATTTATTGGATCGCTTAAGACAAGGGAAAATTGATGTCTCGCTGGAAATGATTGATGTTCTGCTTGCTGTGACTGACAGGGTCAAGGCTATGCTGGAACAGGTTGAGAAGCGTCAAGAAATTACATATGGAT
Organism: Desulfosporosinus acididurans; assembly: GCF_001029285.1. Classification (GTDB taxonomy): domain Bacteria; phylum Bacillota; class Desulfitobacteriia; order Desulfitobacteriales; family Desulfitobacteriaceae; genus Desulfosporosinus; species Desulfosporosinus acididurans. The sequence goes on along the minus strand of NZ_LDZY01000010.1, from coordinate 121,366 downwards.
CTGAGGATTTAGTGAATTCTATGAAAGCCTTATTAAATGGGGAAACCGCCCCTGCGGCTTCAGAGAAAACCGAGCAAACCTTTGCCCATGAAGAGGAAGCGCCTGCCAGTTTTGTACCGCTTGACTTTTCTCTTAGTGAGCAGGAACGTGAAAAAGTTAACGATGCCCATGGTATGGGGCATGGTGTTTTTGAACTTGATGTCAAGCTTGCACCTAATACTCTCATGAAGGCAGTTCGTGCCGTAATGTCCATCCAACGGCTTGAAGGTATGGGGAAGGTCATAAAAATTCTTCCGAGTGTTGAAGAGTTGGAAGCGGGACAGGCTGATGGCTTTTCTGTTCTCTTTTTAAGTGATGAACCTGGTGAAGAGATTCGAAAAGAAGTTTTAGAGATCACTGACATAACAAGTGTGGCCATTTTTCCCTATTTAACGCCGGAGAGTGCTGTGAAAGAACCGAATATTTCGAATAACGAAATTGTGCCCCAGGAAACTGCGAATCATGAAACTGTTAAACAGAGTATACCTGACGTACCTAAAGAAAAAAGCAAACCTGCGGCAGCGCCGGCTGTTCCTGAACAACCGCCAACGAATGGGGAAAGCAGTACTCAGGTTCATACAATTCGTGTTGATACGGTTAGAATGGATAATCTCATTAACCTTGTCGGCGAAATGGTTATTACCCGGACCAGATTGGTACAAATTGGCTTGGATTTAAAATCTCAGTACAGCACGGACCCGATGGTAAATAATTTAAATGAGGCGAATGTTTACTTAGGACGGTTAATGAACGATTTGCAAGAAAGTGTTATGCGCTTACGCATGGTCGCCATTGGAACTGTCTTCAATCGTTTTCCGCGCTTGGTGCGGGACCTGGCTAAAAAGACGGGTAAAGAGATTGATCTGGTGTTAAAGGGCGAAGATACTGAACTTGACAAGACCGTCGTTGAAGTGATCGGTGATCCTCTCATGCACCTTATTCGTAATTCGGTGGACCATGGTATTGAATCTCCGGAAGAACGCCGGGCGGCAGGCAAACCGGTTCATGGAACGGTTACTTTGGATGCATATCACGATGGCAACCATATTGCGATTCTCATTTCCGATGACGGAGGCGGTTTAGATCTCGACAAAATAAAGAAAATAGCTCTTACTAAGGGTCTTATTAATGAGCGGGAAGAACTCTCTGAAAATGATATCGCCAATCTCATTTTCTTGCCCGGCTTTAGTACGGCAGATAAAGTTACTGACATTTCCGGGCGAGGCGTGGGTATGGATGTTGTGAAAAAGGCCCTTAATAATCTCGGAGGAATGGTCGATATTACAACTCGCAAAGGTAAGGGGACTACCTTTACAATTCGTCTGCCTTTGACCTTAGCGATCATTCAAGCTTTGCTTGTGGAAGTACGGGATGAAATTTATGCTGTTCCGCTGTCCTCGGTTCTGGAGACTTTGCTCGTTAACCGTTCGGACATTAAGACTGTAGGCGGTTTGCAGATGGTTCAACTGCGCGGAAACACTTTGCCCTTGATTTCTTTGCAAGAAAAATTTGGCCTTCCGGATGCGGAAACTCTCCAAAATGAGGTTTTTGTTGTTGTTGTGGGCTTTGGAGATAAAGTGCTGGGACTAATTGTTGATGAATTGCGCGGACAACAGGAAGTTGTCATTAAGTCCCTGGGTGATTTTCTTAATAACCTGCCAGGAATTGCCGGAGCGACAATTTTAGGCGATGGCAAAGTTACGTTAATTCTTGATATAGGATCTCTTCTTCAAGACGTTTTAGTTACGAGAAAAATCTAAGGGGGAGAAAAGCATGGCTGAAGAACAATTAGTAACATTTAGTTTAGGATCTGAAGAATTTGGCGTTGATATTATGCGCGTTCAGGAGATTATTCGAATTCCGCCGATTACGCGGGTTCCTAATGCCCCGGTTTATGTGGAAGGAGTCATAAATTTACGGGGGAACGTGATTCCGGTCGTGAGCCTGTCAACTCGTTTCGGCATGACTCGTGCGGAAGAAACGGAACTTAGCCGAATTATTGTAGTTCAAGTACAAGCTAAAGTTTTCGGGATTCGCGTGGATGCCGTAACAGAAGTTTTACATTTGGATAGTGACAGTATCGAACCCCCGCCGCCAATAGCGGTTGGTGTTGACTCTCAGTTCATACGCGGAGTTGGGAAAACTGGTGAGCGCTTACTCATTCTTTTAGAACTCGATCAAATTATGGGCGGGGATTAATATGAGTGAAAGGCCAAATACATCCGTTGGGGTGCTGATCGTTGATGATTCGCCATTCATGCGTTTGACCTTGCAAAAGATTCTTAATCAAAGCCCTAATATTAAGGTTTTAGATACTGCACGAGATGGGCGTGAAGGAATTTTAAAAATCCAGTCCCTTCGTCCACAGGTAGTTACCATGGATGTCGAGATGCCTGTAATGGATGGCCTCCAGGCATTAGACGAGGTTATGCGCTGGCAGCCAACGCCGATAATTATTTTAAGTTCAGTGACAACAGAAGGAGCACAAGCGACCTTAAAGGCTTTGGATTTAGGAGCCGTGGATGTCGTTGTGAAGCCGACAGGGACACAAGGAAATGATCTCCAGGCACTGTCGCGTGATTTAATTGAAAAGGTATTGGCAGCCGCCGGTGTTAACCTTTCTCGTCTTGGACGGAAGGGATTACCTGTTAGTTCAGGGGTTTCCGGGAACAAAGGGCTTGTTAACTTAACGCCTGGAAGAAAGGTTGAAACTTCGGCCGTTCCTCAAGCGGGTGTTCTTCCGGCAAAAGGACAAGCCCCACGTCCATTTATTACGGGGAAAAGTTCTTCTCTGCCTAAGCATGCAGTTGAGATTGTGGCGATTGGAACCTCCACAGGGGGGCCGTCAGCCCTGCAAGCGGTCCTTCCTTCACTGCCTGCTAATTTTCCAGTACCTGTACTTGTAGCTCAACATATGCCTGCAGGGTTTACTGGGCCTCTCGCCCAACGTTTAAACGGGCTTTGCCCCTTAAATGTCAGGGAAGGCCTTCACGGGGAAGTTCTCAAAGCCGGTACAATTTATGTGGCACCGGCTGGGAAGCAAATGCAAGTCCAGCGTAAGTCGGGGCAGCTAGTACTAAATATCGGCGATGAAGCTCCGATCCCTACCCTTTATCACCCCTCGGTGGATGTTATGCTGCTTTCTCTGGCGAAGTCTGTAGGCAAAGGAACTCTGGGAGTCATCATGACCGGTATGGGCAATGATGGGACTAAGGGAATGAAAGATGTTAAGGCTTTTGAAGGATTTTCTATTGCAGAATCTGAGGAGACTTGTGTTGTTTACGGTATGCCCAGGTCTGTAGTTGATGCCGGTTTAGCTGATCGAATCGTACCGCTTGGTGAGATTGGACGAACAATTGTGGAGTGCGTTATGAAAAGGGGGTAAGGAAATGAGCCTATTTGGTTCGATGGATATCAGCTCTTCCGGGCTAACTGCCCAACGTTTGCGCATGGACTTAATTTCCAGTAACATAGCCAATATTAATACAACTCGAACGGGACAGCTGACTCCTGCCGGAAACCCTATCCCTTATCAGAGGGAAGTGGCTGTGTTTGTCCCACGTCCCCCGGCAGCATCGTTTTCTAATGTGCTTGGGGAAAAAATGAGCGGGCAAAATGTTGGCAATGGCGTAGAGGTTTCCAGCATTAGCAGTGTTCCGGATACTGAAGCCCCTTTTCGTTTAGAGTACAATCCGGATTCGCCCGACGCTGCCAAAGTGGCCGAACCCGGAATCCCTGTAGGCTATGTACGAGAGCCGAATGTAAATATTGTAACAGAAATGGTAGACATGATTTCGGCTTCCAGGGCCTATGAAGCAAACGTTACTGCCCTTAATGTCAGTAAGTCAATGGCTTCGAAAGCCTTAGAAATTGGAAAGGGGTAAGATAAAATGAGCATTTCAATAGCGCCTATTTCATCGCCAGGAATCCTGAATCCGATTTCTTCGGCAAGCACTGGGAATAATGCTGCTCTTCCTTCTGGAGATGGGGCTCAAAAGGCGGGAACGGATTTTGCGAAGTTCTTAAGTGATGCTTTAGGACAGGTCAATGCGCTGCAGACCAATGCAGACAAAGCCAGTATGCAGCTCGCGACAGGTCAGGTCCAAGACGTATCGACAGCTATGGTGGCCTTGGAAAAAGCTAATCTGTCTTTATCTTTGACTGTTGAAGTCCGTAATAAAGTCCTTGACGCCTACCATCAAATTATGAATATGCAAATGTAAATTTAAAGTAAAAATGTTCTTATTTATTAATACGGATGGAGTTATTGTTTTGGTTGGGTCTTACGGAAATTATTTTAGATTTTTAGCTTTAGCTGAATGAGTTCACTTTAAGGAAAGGAGTGTGAAGAATGGATTATTCTTGGGCCGGGATTAAGAACTCGGTAAAGAATTTTTGGGATAAGCTTTCTCGGCCACAGAAAGTAATCACGGTTGTTGCTCCTCTTATGGTTATGGTAGCGCTGGTGTCCTTAATTGCTTGGGCGAGCCGTCCGCAATATGTCGCTATTTTTACAAAGCTCAGTGATTCGGATGCCGGAGCGATAACGACGAAACTTAAAGACTTGAAAGTTAATTACCAATTAGCAGATAACGGATCCACGATTATGGTTCCTCAACAATCAGCTGCTGACGTCCGTTTACAACTGGCTAACGCAGGACTTCCCCAAAACAGCAAATTTAGTTTTGATTATTTGGACACGATGCACCTCGGTGAAACTGATGCCGACCGCAAATTGCGCTACACCCTTGGTTTACAAAACGAATTAGAGACTACCTTGAAAATATTGAATGGTGTACAAGATGCTCGAGTTCAATTAGTCATGCCGGATGATTCATTATTTGCCGATACTCAAAAAGCGGCGACCGCATCGGTAACTCTTAAAATCGCTCCCGGAAATAAACTGAGCGATGATCAAGTTCGTGCGATCGCTAATCTTATTGCAGGGTCAGTTGAAGGACTGCAGCCGGCTAATGTGACGATTGTGGATACCCAAGGCAATGTTCTCTCGGATGTTCTTGGCAAAAGTAATGATCCTAATCGTCTCACAGGAACCCAGTATCAGCTTGAACAATCTGTAGAGGAAGATACACGAAAATCTGTCCAAAGTATGCTGGACAGGGTATTGGGCCCAAATGCAGCCATCGTTCGCATCAATGCGGTATTGGATTTTGACCAGATTAAACGTACTAAACAGACTTATGGCCCCGGTGCCGTAGTTAGTCAGCAAAATTCTACCGAAAACACTACGAACGGCTCTGCGGCCGGCGGAACACCAGGTGTGACGACCAATGGGGCGCCTACCTATCAAGCGGCGACACAGGGGGTAACGTCTTCAACTAAGACAACGAACACAATTAATAATCAAGTTGATTCCAGTCAAGAAGAACAAGTGGTGAGCCCAGGGGCAATTAAGCGTCTTTCCGTGTCAGTGATGGCGGATTCGTCAGTCGTTACCCCGAACCAGCTTAATCAAATCAAGACGATCGTGGCATCTGCCGCTGGGATTGACCTAACTCGGGGAGATCAAATTCAAGTTGCCGCCATTCCCTTTAATAATTCTGAGTTGGCTCAAGCAAAACAAGCCATGGCAAGCGCACAACAACGGCAGCAGATGATGACCTACGCTGAAATTGGGGCCGGTGTTTTACTTGGCTTAGCAGCACTCATTGCTTTTCTGGTCAGACGAGCAAAGAAAGCCCGTGCGGTTAGAATGTTAGGTATGAATGGTGAACAGCCGGTAACTCTCGCTGATGCCGAACTGATGATGTCCCAAGAGTTACTGGAGCAAGAGGCGAAGGCCAAAATGGCCAAGAAACAGGCAAAAACTGAGGATGAGATCCTTATGCAACAAACGAAAGAGGCTGTTGAACAATATTCACAGAATAACCCGGCTGAAGTCGCTCGTCTTGTTAAGACCTGGTTAGCAGAGGAGAGTTAGATGACAATGGCTCAAGCACAGCCTTTAACGGGAATCCAAAAAGCAGCAATTCTGATGATTTCTTTAGGTTCACAGAATTCTGCCAAAATAGTTCAAAATCTTAATGAATTAGAAATTGAAAAATTAACGTTAGAAATGTCCAATGTGGGTAAAATCACTCCGGAACAGCGGGATAATGTTATTGAGGAATTTCATCAGATGTGTTTGGCAAATGATTATATTTCTTACGGGGGAGTGGATTACGCGCGGGAAGTATTGGAACGGGCTCTTGGAGAGCCAAAAGCCAATGAGATTATCAGCCGCTTGGCAAGTAATCTGAAAATGCGTCCTTTTGACTTGGTGCGGAGGACAGATCCGAAACAACTGTTCTCCTTTATCCAAGGCGAGCATCCTCAAACTATTGCCCTCATTATGACCCATCTTCCTGTCGATAAAGCGGCAACCTTGCTGGCTAGTCTTAACCAAGAGAGACAGGCCGATGTGGCGAAGAGAATCGCGATTATGGGCCGGACGAGTCCTGACGTGCTCAAAGAAATCGAGAAAGTTCTGGAACGGAAGATTTCCAGTCTGGCCCCGACAGATTATACAAGTTCCGGCGGTATCCAAAATATTGTTGATGTTCTCAACCGGACTGACCCCGGAACGGTTAAAGTGGTTATGGATGCTTTGGAACAAGACGATCCGGAGTTAGCGGAACAAATCAAACGACAAATGTTTGTCTTTGAAGATATTATTACCCTTGATGATCGCGGTATTCAGATGGTACTGCGTGAAGTAGATACAAAAGACTTGGGATTGGCGCTGAAAGGGAGCAATCCTGAAGTCGTGGAAAAGGTTATGGGCAATATGTCCTCAAGGGCCGGACAGATGCTGCGGGAAGATATGGAATTCATGGGTCCGGTTCGACTGCGGGATGTCGAAGAAGCTCAGCAGCGTATTGTTAAAGTAATTCGCAAACTGGAAGAGAGCGGCGCAATCGTTATTTCAAGAGGAGGCGCAGACGAAATTGTTTACTAAAACGGGCGTCGTAAAAAGTTGGGATGTCGAGGTATCTACGCCACATCTTGTGAAATGGACTCCGAAAGTTGTACAAGCTGATCCTATGCCAAAAGAATCAAGTAATGACTTGACTGACCTGAATACGTCTCAAGATGAGCTTCTGGAGTCTTCCCTTTCGTCTGAAACGCAGGAAGTTATTGTGGTATCGCTGGACCAAGCAAAAAAGGAAGCTCAGGAGATTAAGGCTAAGGCAGACGCTGAAGCTCAAGAGATACTGAAGCAGGCTGAGGCCGATGCTGAGACTATTCGATCCCAAGCTCAAAATGACGTGGAACGTTTACGCTCAGAGGTTAGAGAGTCAGTAAGGGCTGAAGTCTATCCTGCGGCTAAAGCTGAAGGGTATCAAGCAGGGATGTCTGAAGGACTGGCCGAGGGGAGCCGTTTCTCCAAAAGTGCAACTATGTTTTTGCAGATGGCTCAGCATGCAGTCCAAGAGGAATATGCCAAAGTTGATGCAGAGCTGCTGCATTTGGCGATAAAAATTGCTGAACGAATTGTAAGATCGACCTTGGCAGTCGAGCCGGAGAAAATGCTAAGCACGATTCAAGCTCTCACCCTCTTGCCACAGGAACGCCAAGGATGGATGCTACATGTGGCGAAAGAGGATGCCGGCTGGCTTCAGGAATATCAATTACCTTGTCCTTGGACTGCTGATGAATCGTTAACACAAGGCGATTGTTTCCTGGAGTGTCAAGAAGGGATCTTTGATGCCCGGCTAAACGCTCAATTAGATAAATTAGAGCACACCTTACGAGAGGAGTTCAAGTATGGGAGCCTGGACCTTAATGACTCAAAAGGTGGAGCAGCTTGACCCAATCTCGGCTCAAGGAAGAGTTTCCAAAATTGTGGGCCTGATGATTGAGTCGGCCGGCCCAAGAGTAAGTGTCGGCGAATATTGCCATATCCTCACTTACAGCGGACAGGAGATTCCAGCTGAGGTTGTTGGCTTTCGGGACTCAACCGTTCTTCTTATGCCTCTAGGAGAACTGGAAGGGATTGCTCCGGGTGATCGTGTGATTCCTCAAAGGCAAAGGCTGACAGTTTCAGTGGGCCCTGAACTTTTGGGACGAATTCTCGATGGATTGGGGCAGCCCATTGATGGCCGGCCGCTTAAGACTGAAACCCCGTATCCTTTGCAGAATAGGCCGCCAAATGCTCTCCTGCGTCCGCGAATTACTGATATCCTTAGTGTCGGCGTCAGAGCCATTGATGGGTTGCTCACTATTGGCCGCGGTCAGCGGATGGGAATTTTTGCAGGTTCCGGCGTAGGCAAAAGTACCTTGCTGGGCATGATGGCAAGGAATACTGCAGCCGATGTTAATGTCATTGCTCTGGTAGGAGAACGTGGCCGAGAATTGCGGGATTTTATCGAAAAAGATTTAGGACCTGAAGGTCTGGCGCGATCTGTAATTATCGTGGCAACGTCGGATCAACCGGCTTTAGTCCGCTTAAAGGCTGCTTTTACTGCTACAGCAGTTGCTGAATATTTTCGTGATCGAGGCAAGGACGTACTCTTAATGATGGATTCTGTAACCCGCTTTGCTATGGCTCAGCGGGAAGTGGGGCTTACTGTCGGTGAACCCCCTGCAACTCGGGGATATCCCCCTTCAGTCTTTGCACTCCTGCCTAAATTATTAGAACGATCGGGGATGTCAGAGAAGGGGAGTATTACGGGAATTTATACAGTGTTGGTTGACGGAGACGATCATAATGAGCCTATTGCTGATTCTGTGCGCGGAATTCTTGACGGACATATCGTATTAACACGGGAAATGGCTATGCAAAATCATTATCCTGCCATTGATATTTTACAATCGGTTAGCCGGGTTATGAATGATGTGGCCAGCCCCATCCATAAGGAGTTAGCCTCAAAATTGCGGGAACATTTGGCTGTTTACCGTGATGCTAAGGATCTGATTGATATTGGAGCGTACACTTCAGGGAGCAATCCCAAAATTGATTCTGCTGTTGCACATATAGATCGGATTCAAGACTTTACTCGACAAGATGTCAGCGAGACGTGCGAATTTAAGGATATGCTTCAGCACCTCGAGACCATTTATGCCCAAGATTAACATTGGCTGAAAGGGTGAAGAAAGTGGCCCGATTCCATTTTCGTTTTGAGGCAAGTCAACGCCTTGCCGATCAATTGCTCGACATGGCTAAGCGGGAGTTTGCACAAGAGATGCAGCGCTGGCAAGCTTGCGTCGATGCCTTGACAGCTCAGCGAGATATCTTTAATAATGCTTTAGAAGGTCAGAGGAGTGCAGGAATGCACTCACCGGAAGATTTAGCGATTTGGCAGAACTTTGTTTTTGAACAGCGAAGCCGGCTAAAAAAACGCGAAGCAGAGAAATTAGAACAAGAAGAGATCGTGGAGAAGACGCGACTTATTTTGATCGAGGCGCATCGTGAAGCGGAGAAATTCCGGCGCCTGAAAGAGAAACAACTTAAGGTGTTTCTGCAGAAAGAATTACTTAAGGAACAAAAAATCCTCGATGAAACAGGCCAGATTCTTCACTGGCAGCAGAAAAAGCATTCTCTACAGTGCTAATGGAAGGATGAAGCTATGATTTATGTCACGCGCTTAAACGGCAAAGTCTTTGCCTTAAATTGCGACTTGATAGAAACGATGGAAGAAACTCCGGATACGGTTATTACGTTGACGGGTGGAAATAAATTCGTGGTATCTGAGAGTATCAAGGTTCTGATTGAACGTATCATTGAGTTTCGGCGTAATTGTCAACAGTTTCCAATGATTGAGGAGTGATTAAGTTAATGAATCGAAAAACCCTGATTTTCATCATTATAGCCGTTCTCCTGGGGTCAGGAATCGGTGTAGGCGGGACAATCCTAGCTCAGAAAACGATCTTTAAAACTCAAAGTACTGCCAAGGTAAGTCAACCAAAACAAGACGGGCCGCTGCTATCTCTCGGTGAGCTGTTAATTAATTTGCAAGGCGGTGCCATTCTTAGAACAACTATTACGCTGGAAGTTGTGGACGCTAAAGCATTGACAGATCTAAAGGCTAAAACTGCGATTTTAAATGATAAAGTCAACTCGGTATTATTGAATAGACCTCTTGCCGATGTGCAAACTCCTGAGAATTTAACGAAGTTAAAAGCGGAATTATTGAAGAAACTCAATGGAGTTGCTAATAATGAAATTACCGATGTTTTATTTGAGAAAATAGTTTATCAGCAGTAAATAAATACAACGATTCTTTTTGAGAGGGGGAATTCGATGGGAGACGTCTTATCCCAAAGCGAAATTGATGCTTTGTTGAGTGCACTGTCAGATGGACAATTGAGCGCTGAAGAGATGCGGTCAACTGATAATACGAAAAAGGTTCGAGTGTACGATTTTAAGCGTCCGAATAAGTTTTCAAAGGATCAGATTCATTCCCTCCAAAACATTCATGAAAATTATTGTCGCGCACTGACGAACTATCTTTCCGGAAACTTGCATTCGCCCATTGAAAGTAAAGTTCTTTCCATTGAACAAATCACTTACGATGAATTCATACGTTCTTTACCAAGCCCGACAGTTATGGGGATTTTTACCTTGGAACCGTTGGAGGGAACTGTTTTGATGGAAGTAAGCCCTTCACTTGCTTTCACCATTGTGGATCGAATCCTGGGAGGACAAGGCCAGGAAGTTGAAAAAAACAGAGATTTAACAGAAATTGAGAAGACTCTTGTCGAACACCGCCTTACCCATATGATCAATCTAACCGAGGAGGCTTGGGCTGAAGTTTATGAATTGAAACCGCAATTCATCGCCATGGAGCCCAATCCGCAGTTTGTGCAAATCGTTGCTCCTAACGAAATGGTTGTTTTAGTCACTATTGAAGTTACTGTGGGCGATACAGTAGGGATGATTGAAGTGTGTTTACCCTATTTGGTACTTGAATCTATCTTGGAAAAGTTGAGTACCTATTTCCTCTTCTCCACGAAGGCTAAAGTCAGCTCTCCGGAACAAATCGCTGCTATTCGTAAAAAAATCGAATGGGCCAAGGTGGATGTTGTGGCATTTTTGGGCCACTCCGAGATTCTGGTGCGGGATCTCCTTGAACTAGCTGTAGGGGACGTAATCCCTCTCCGGCAGGCTGTGGCGGAGCCGCTTCCAATCTATGTTGGAAAGTACATGAAATTCAAGTCTAATCCAGGACTAAACGGAGACCATCTCGCTGTTCAGATTACTGAAGTCGTAGAGGAAGGAAGGGAAGAAGATGGGGAATGAGATTCTCTCTCAAGAAGAGATTAACGCGTTGCTGCAGGGGACTTTAGATCTCGATTCGAGTTCTGATCAAAAGCCGCCTGAAGATACTTTAAACGACATGGAAAAGGATACCCTTGGCGAAATTGCCAACATCTCCATGGGTACGGCAGCGACAACGTTATCGTTGCTCTTAGGCAAAAAGGTTGATATTACAACACCGAAAGTTGATATTACAACTTCGGAACAGATTATGAAAGATTATCCTGTTCCCTCCGTGATTTGTAATGTCAAGTATAAAGAGGGGATCGAGGGTTCCAACCTCTTGATTCTCTCTCAGCAAGATGGTTCAGTAATAGTAGACTTAATGATGGGCGGAGACGGAAAAAACCCAACCCCCGGCTTATCAGACCTGCAAATCAGCGGAATTTCAGAGGCTATGAATCAGATGATGGGGTCTGCAGCCACCTCCATGTCGACAATGTTTAAAGCGACCGTCGACATTACTCCTCCTGACTTAGTACTGAATGATTTGTCGGCAGATAAGGATGTCATTCATGATACCTTAAGTCCTGATGAACCTCTTGTGCGGATTTCCTTCCGGATGATCGTTGAAGATGTTATCGACAGTACGTTAATTCAAGTAATTCCTCTGAGTGTTGCTCAAGGGATGGTTAACAAGTTAATGGCTGCCATGAACGGTGATGCTGCAGCGGCAGCGGCCTCACAACCAGCCCCTCCTCAGCAGAGCATGCCCAACCAGGAATTCGCCCAAGTTCCCCCGTTGTCACCACAGTCACCGCCATCACCACCCTCTTATGAAGCTGCATATCCGCCGGGGGGCTATCCGCCTTATGGGGGTGGACAACCTAATCCTCAAACTAGAAGCCAGACCCCTGTTCAACCGGTTCAGTTTGCACCTTTACAGCAGGGTGTTATGTCGAAGCAGCCTGAAAATCTAAATTTGATTCTCGATGTGCCGCTGCAAATCAGCGTGGAATTGGGACGAACGAAAAAAACGATTAAGGAGATTCTGGAAATGGGTCCTGGGTCAGTCGTCGAACTTGACCGCTTGGCTGGAGAAGCAGTAGATATGATTGTCAATGGTAAGCTGATCGCAAAATGTGAAGTGGTTGTCGTTAATGAAACCTTTGGTATTCGTATTACCGATATTGTTCAGCCAACGGAAAGGATTTCACTGAACTCTTAGGCTAGAGCATTATGATATGCCGTTACTGCATACTGTTGGAATGGTTAATCCATAAAATGAAAAGTTATGTCTCTAATTATAGTAAACTGTTAGAAGTTTAAAGGAGGAAAATTGTGTGAGTTCTGTAATGATCGTTGATGATGCTGCTTTTATGCGTATGATGTTGAAGGATATTTTGACCAAGAATGGGGTCACCGTAGCCGGTGAGGCAGAAAATGGGGCTATTGCCGTGGAAAAGTATATGGAACTGCAACCGGATTTAACGATTATGGACATTACAATGCCGGAAATGGATGGACTTCAGGCGGTTAAAGAAATCGTTAAGCGGGATCCGAAGGCGAAGATCATTATGTGCAGCGCTATGGGCCAACAGTCTATGGTTATCGAAGCAATTCAGTCCGGGGCTAAAGATTTTGTCGTCAAGCCCTTTCAAGCTGATCGTGTTATTGAGGCTGTCACAAAGGCGTTGAAATAGTCATGTTCAATCAAGACCAATCGTTTCCTTCGAGTGGCAGCATTACGCCTGTAGCACAAGCCGGCTCCTCTTGGTGGGGGCTTATAGGAACGTTTGTGGTTTTCCTTTTAATCTTGCTCGTATCACTTTGGATCATTCGCCGTCTCAACCAGGCGAAGATTCGAAGCCTCAATGCTCCTTGGGCTAGGGTTCTTGACCGTCAGGTCTTAAGTGGACAACAAAGCTTATACTTAGTCGAAATTGCAGGTCAATTACAGGTCTTGGGGGGATCAGATCATCATCTCCTTAAGCTGAGTGAGATTAATGATCCTGAGGTTGCTGCAGAAATTTTGGAAGAGATAGCTTCACGCCCTGTTGAAAAAGTTGAGGGTTGGATTATGAATTTGGCCAAACTTTGGCGAAGAAGACATCTCCGCCGGAAGGGGATTTTTCCGGAAGAATTAGACCGTTTGCTTGAGGAGGACGAAAAATAATGCATTCTTCAAGCAGATTTCAGAAACTGTTTAAGTGGGGAATTCCATTAGGCTTAGCTTTGGGGATGGGGATGTTGGCGGATCCCCAAAATGTTTTTGCGGCTGGAGTTACCTTGGATCTTGGAACGTCTACCTCACAGCAAATGGGGACATCTCTGCAATTATTGATGGCCTTGACAGTCTTGACGCTGGCACCGTCAATTCTCATGCTGATGACCTCATTTACACGCATTATAATCGTGTTGTCCTTTGTCCGAAATGCTCTGGGGACCCAGCAGCTCCCTCCCAACCAGGTTTTAGTGGGTTTGGCTTTATTCCTGTCCTTCTTTGTGATGGCTCCGACCTGGAATCAGATCAATACGAATGCCATTCAGCCCTATATGAAAAATCAGATCACCCAAACTGAAGCTTTAACCAAAGCTGAGGAGCCCTTAAGAGATTTCATGTTTAAGCAGACGCGGGAAAAGGATTTGGAACTTTTCGTAGGGCTGGCTAAAATGGAGCGTCCTAAAACGTATCGCGATATTCCGACATATGTTCTCATTCCTGCTTTTGTTATCAGCGAATTAAAGACAGCTTTTCAGATGGGATTTGCGATCTTTATTCCCTTTATGGTTATCGATATGATCGTTTCAAGTACTCTCATGTCTATCGGCATGATGATGCTGCCCCCGATGATGATCTCATTGCCTTTTAAAATACTCCTATTTGTTCTCGTGGATGGCTGGCATTTAGTAGTGCAGTCCCTGGTGACCAGTTTCAAATAAGGAAAAGGAGAACGTGATGTGAGTCAGAATACAGTGCTATATTTAGCCAAAGAAGCTCTGGGAACAGTGATTCTCGTGGGCGGACCTGTTCTTGGTGCCAGCTTGATTGTAGGCCTATTAGTCAGCATCTTTCAGTCTATGACTCAAATTCAGGAACAAACCCTTTCCTTTATTCCTAAAGTAATTGCTGTAGTTGCCATTCTTCTTATACTGGGTCCTTGGATGTTGTCCGTCATTACAGCCTTCACCACAAACTTGCTGAATCAGCTGGCTTCATTTGGGAATTTATAGAACCTTTAAAATAGCGTCTTGACACAGGAGGGAAGAAATTGAGTCTAGCGCAAATTCTCCAATGGAACCTCTCCTTATTTTTACTGATTCTTTCCCGTTGGGCCGGAATGATAATCTTGGCTCCTGTGTTTGGCGCCAGAGGTGTCCCGACATTTATCAGGCTCAGTTTGGCGGGTTGTTTTACAGTGATTGTCTATCCCTTGATCTTTGCCACCCATCCGACAATTCCCAGTGAACTATTACCTTATATTGCAGTCGTTATGAAGGAAATTTTTGTGGGACTGGTCATTGGCTATGTTGTTTATTTACTAACTGCCATTTTCCAGGGTGCAGGGCAGCTTATAGATTTTCAGATGGGTTTTTCGATGGCTTCAGCCATTGACCCGGTTTATGGAGCACAAAGCCCTCTGACGGGCAACTTTCAAATGATCCTGGCTACGATGCTTTTATTAGCGACGAATGCTCATCATTATTTGATTGCGGCTATGGTCAAGAGTTATGCCTACATTCCTCTTAACCCGTCAAAACTGCCTATTGATTATCTCTATTTCGCCGGTCTTGTTGCTCATGTTTTCTCTTTATCCGCTCAAATCGCTTTGCCTGTGTTTGGGGCCCTTGTTGTTTCAGATATCGGGGTGGGCCTTTTGATGAGAACCGTGCCCCAATTTAATATTTTTTCCGTTGTTTTTCCCGTAAAGGTCATCTTTGGACTTATTATTTTAATACTTACCGTACCATTTTTTGGTGAAGCTGTTTCTCACCTCTTCAATATCGATATGACCTGGCTCTTGAATTTATATCAGGGGTGGAAGCAGTGAGTGAGAAAAAACATCCGGCTACAGCCAAACGACGCAGTGAAGCGCGTAAAAAAGGTCAGATTTTTAAGAGTCAGGAAATCATTTCTTCCTTTATGCTTTTAACCGCTGTGGCGGTTCTCAAGTTCTGGCTTCCGGTTATGCTGGAGCGTATGGCGGGACTATTTCCCTATGTTTTGAACCTTTCTTTCGAATGGACTGAGAGTTCTGTTGCCAGCCTTATGGTTAACCTTTTGTGGATCGGGATTCAAATTGTGGGGCCAATTTTAGCCGCTGCCTTAGTTGTTGCTTTAGCAGCCAATTATCTTCAAGTTGGAATTCTTTTCACCTTTGAACCCTTGCAACCGCAGATTTCCCGCTTAAGTCCCATCGGTGGCGCAAAACGAATGTTTGGCGTCAAGGCTTGGGTTGAATTAGCGAAATCAATGACAAAAGTGATTCTGATCGGTTATTTCTTATATGCAAGTGTTCGTGACAGACTTCAGATCTATCCTGCCCTTCAGCAACTGGACCTGGGGCAGGGGGCGGTTTTTTTAGGTCAGGCTGTGCTGGAACTGGGCTGGAAAATCTCAATTTCCTTTTTCGGCTTGGCGATTTTGGACTATTTTTATCAGCGCTGGGATCATGAAAAACAATTACGTATGTCTCATGAAGAATTGAAACAAGAATTTAAGCAAACTGAGGGTAATCCAGAGATCAAGAGGGAAATCAAGCGAAAACAGCGTGCTTTAGCTTTGAGCCGGATGATGCAGGATATGAAAAAGGCTGATGTCGTCGTCACCAACCCAACACATTATGCAGTTGCTCTTCGCTATGATTTGAAAGTGCAAAGCGCGCCCTACGTTGTTGCCAAAGGGCAAGATGAAATCGCCTTGCGGATGCGGGAATTGGCTAAAGAATATGGACTTGTAATCATGGAAAATAGGCCCCTGGCTCGGGCTCTCTACGCTCAAGTAGAGATTGGTCAGGGAATTCCGGAAGAACTTTACAAGGCTGTTGCCGAAGTCCTGGCTTTTGTTTATCGTTTGAAGAAAAGGAAACGAGCATGAGGATGACTAAAGGAGGAACCTTATTTGGCCGTATCGATGAAACGCCGGTTATTAAATAATACAGACGTTATAGCAGCAATCGGGATGGTAGGCATCGTGGTCATGATGGTTATCCCTCTGCCGGCAGCCTTATTGGATCTGTTAATAACTCTTAATATTACGGGATCAGTCTTAACTTTAATGATTGCCTTTTTTGCCAAGGAGCCTTTAGAGTTCTCGGCTCTCCCTTCCCTTTTATTGACTATGACCTTGTTTCGGCTGTCCTTAAATATCTCGACAACACGCCTTGTCCTTCTCGACGGTTATGCCGGACAAGTCATCCAGCAGTTTGGGCAATTCGTCATTCGCGGCAACGCAGTTGTCGGTTTTGTCGTCTTCTTTATCCTGGTGATTGTGCAATTTATAGTTATCACCAAAGGGGCTGAACGTGTTTCAGAAGTGGCTGCTCGTTTTACCTTGGATGCTATGCCCGGAAAGCAGATGTCCATTGATGCTGACCTTAATGCCGGGATGATTAACGAACTGCAGGCTCGTGAAAGGCGGAAAGGTATACAGCGGGAAGCTGACTTTTATGGAGCTATGGATGGTTCCACAAAGTTTATTAAAGGGGACGCTATCGCAGCTATTATTATTATGGTTGTTAATATCCTGGGAGGTTTTATTATTGGTGTGGCCATGCAAGGCCTGCCTTTGCTTGATGCTCTGAACAAATATACGATTCTAACCATCGGCGACGGCTTGGTTTCCCAGATACCGGCGCTGTTAATCTCTACAGCGACAGGCCTTGTAGTGACTCGGGCAGCCTCAGACAACAGTTTAGGGCAGGATTTGAGCAAACAGTTGTTCCAAAATCCTACGACGCTTTTTATTACGGCCGGAGTTTTAATAACTTTAGCTCTCTTAGGTTTACCGCCGACCCCTATGTTTATAGTAGCAGCATTTTTAATTTTTGCCGGTTTGGCAATCCGAAAAAAATCCAAGGTTTCTGTTGTTAAGGAAACTGTTGCCGCTCGGGAATCGGAGATTGCTGAGAGCAAAAAACCGGAAAATGTCTTGAACCTTTTGCATGTTGACCATATGGAACTGGAACTTGGCTATGCCCTGGTAGCCTTAGTTGATGTTCAGAGAGGCGGGGATTTGCTGGACAGAATCGTGCTCATTCGCCGGCAAATAGCCAGTGAGCTTGGGTTTATCGTTCCGGTGATTCGGGTTCGCGACAATATGAACTTACAGCCTAATCAATATCTCATTAAGATTAGGGGAGCGGAAATTGCTGCCGGTGAGATCCAGGCTGATCATTATATGGCCATGAGCAGCGGCATGGATGACGATGCTATTCCGGGAACACCGACCAGAGATCCGGCCTTTGGACTTGAAGCGAAATGGATCAATGCTATGTACCGCGAACAAGCAGAGCTTAAGGGCTGGATGGTTGTAGATGCTCCGACAGTTTTAGCCACCCATCTTACGGAAGTCATTAAGACGAATGCCTGGGAGATTCTTAATCGCCAAGATGTAAAAACGCTTATCGATCATGCCAAGGAACAAGCTCCTGCCGTGGTCGAAGAGCTCATTCCAGACATACTCAGTCTGGGACAAGTTCAGAAAGTCTTAGCGAACTTGCTGCGAGAAAGAGTCTCCATCCGAGATATGGTATCGATCTTAGAAACCTTAGCCGATCAAGCTCAAACCACGAAAGATATTGACCGCCTGACAGAACATGTCAGACAGGGATTAGCGCGTCAGATTACGCAGCCCCTAGTCGGCAAGGATAAAACGTTGTCTGTCCTTACGCTGGATCCGAAAAGTGAGCAGCAAATTCTCGACAGTATTCAGCCATCTGATTACGGCTCTTTCTTAGCCTTAGATCCGAAGCTATTACAAGTCTTTGTCCAAAATCTTTCGCGAGAGGTGGAAAAATTTATGCTTAAAGGGCTTTCACCCGTGCTGGTTTGTGCTCCGCTCGTCAGAATTAACATCAAACGAGTTACTGAGCGGCAGCTTCCACATCTCATCGTGCTTTCATATAACGAATTGGTCCAAGGTATACAAGTTCAAGCAATAGGAATGGTGGGGATGGATCGTGCGAGTTAGGCGGTTTGTAGGTGATAACGTTGCCGAAACGATGGGGAAAGTTAAAAGAGAACTTGGATCAGAAGCCGTTATTCTTCAGACACGTGAATTTCGCGAAGGAGGCTTTCTCGGTCTTTTTGGCACGATGAAGGTTGAAATTACGGCGGCTATCGAGGAAAAACCGGCACTTGGCCTTAACACTCCGAGATATGAATTTAAGCGCGACGAGGAAAGAGCAAGCAAAGTTCCTCCCGTTTTAGATCCTCCAGTCCAACAGGAAATTTTTCAAAATGATCTAAAGTCTATGCATTTATTGTTGAAAAAATTAAATCAGAACATCGAGATCCTAGGAAGTGAAAAAAAGGTCTGGCCCTCAGTTCTGCAAAAATGGGCAGATCGTCTCCAAAACCGAGGAGTTAGTGAACCTTTGATTAAGTGCCTAATCGGGCATGTACAACAAATTCTGCCGGAAGATAAGTGGGAGGACGACAACCAAGTTTATGCGCAGATTGGAGCAGAAATGATACAAATCTGCGGAGCAACGGGTCCGATCCAGACAGATAGAGAGAAGCCGAAGGTCATTGCTCTCATTGGTCCGACAGGTGTTGGCAAAACGACAACGATTGGTAAACTGGCGGCCGGTTTTAGTATTGTTGATAAGCGAAACGTAGCCTTGATAACGGCAGATACGTATCGTGTCGCTGCCGTTGAGCAAATCAAAACTTTTGGCGAGATTATAGGAGTGCCCGTAGATGTCGTAATGACACCCTCCGAACTTCAGGCGGCCATGAGCCGTCATCAGGATAAAGATTTGATTTTTATAGACACTGCAGGCCGAAGCCCCCACCATGATTTGCATATGTCGGAATTAAGGGCATTTTTGAAAAAGGCAAACCCTGATTACACAATGCTTGTTATGAGTGCGACGACACAGCTTGCGGATCAGTTAAAGATCTATCAACGTTTTAAAGACTTGTCGACACATTTTATCTTTACAAAGCTCGATGAGACTGAGAGCCCTGGGATGATCTTGAATTTCTTGGATCAGGCAAAACTCCCGACAGCCTATTTAACAAACGGTCAAAATGTCCCGGATGATATTGTTGCTGCTAACTCAAATCGGTTGGTACGCTTTGTGTTTGGAGAGGGGAAGCGCAGTGAATGATCAAGCTAGCGCCTTGCGTAAGTTAGTCTCGAATGAAAAACACGAACAAACGAAAATGAGAGTTCTTGCTGTGACCAGCGGCAAAGGGGGGGCAGGGAAAACTAATTTCACGGTTAACATTGCCTTGGCCTTAGCTGGATACGGAAAACGCGTCATTATTCTTGACGGAGATTTAGGCCTTGCTAATGTTGATATTTCGTTTGGCCTTACCGCTAAGTATACTATTGAACATTTATTGGCCGGAGAAAAATCCATTGAGCAGATTCTCCTTACTGGTCCTCAGGGGATTATGATCATTCCGGGTGGTGCCGGAGTTCAAGATCTTGCCAACATGGAAAGGGACAAGATTGCTAATGTACTAACGAATCTTGGACGTCTGGAGGGGTTAGCTGATGTGCTGCTAATTGATACGGGAGCAGGGATTGGGCACACAGTAACCAACTTTCTGCGGGGAGCTGACGAGATTATACTCCTGACAACGCCGGAACCCACGGCTTTGATTGATGCTTATGGTGTACTTAAAACCTTGAATAAAGAAGCGATAAAGGTACCAACGCATGTTGTTGCCAACAGGGTACGAACAGAAGGTGAAGCACAGGCGACCTTTACGCGCCTGGAAACTGCAGCCAGCAGGTTTCTAAAAGAATCGATTGACTCCTGGGGCTGGGTTTATGATGATCCTTTTATGGGCCGTGCTGTTATGCAGCAGGTTCCTTTGGGAATCGGCTATCCTGAAAGTTCAGCCTATCGCTGCATACAGTGGATTGCCAGCACGATTGTTGGGGCAAACAATCATCCGCCTCGTCAAGTTGAGGGAATCAAGGGCTTTTTGAGCAAATTGCTTCGTTCCCATTCGTAAGGCCAAGTCAATAAGTTAAAGGGGGGAATGATTTTGGCATATAGTGAGAAGCTTTCACACGGTCTTGCTATAGATCTTATCGTGCTCGATGGAGAATATTGTGGAAAATATCGAACCCGCATTGAGGAAGTAGGAGAAAAAATCCTCACAGTAGGCGCACCTTACGAAAAAGGCGAAGTTGTGCCCCTGCGTGAAGGGACGAAGGTTATTATTACTTTTTGGGATAATTTATCGGCTTATGAGTTTGAGGGGGAGATTATGCAACGGATTGCTGTTCCCATACCGCTTTTCGTCTTGAAATTTCCTGATGCCATTAAAAAAGTTCAGCGCCGAAATTTTGTTCGAGTCCCTGCCTCCTTTTCTATTTCCTATAGAACTGTGACTGATGAAGGGCTAAGTGATCTTTTCAGAGGTACGATGGTTGACTTAAGCGGCGGGGGTGTACGCTTTATTACCAATGAATCGGTGGAGAATAAAGCGCTGCTTTATGTTCTTTTAGGTATTCCTAACGGAGAAATTCAGACTTCAGGCCGTGTTTGCCGGACAGCGAAGATCGAAGAAACGAAGCGTTATGATGTTACTGTCGAGTTTAGTGATCTTACAGAACGAGAAAGAGACCATATCATTCGCTGTGTTTTTGAACGACAACGAGAAATGCGCAAGAAAGGGTTGATATAGAACTATGGAAGTAACACAGTGCCAACTGGATGCCTTGCGTGAAATCGGAAATATTGGCTCCGGCCATGCTGCTACGGCCTTATCCACCCTCTTACAACGACGGATTGATATGTCTGTACCAGAAGTTTGGGCAGTTCCTTTTGAACAGATTACGGCGATCGTGGGACAATTGGACACACCTCAGGCGGTCATTTATGTCAAAGTTGAAGGGGATGCTCCCGGGAAAGCGGTTTTTTTCTTCCCTGTCGAAAGTGCTGGAATTGTCGTTCAGGCTCTTTTCGGGACCGGCGAAGAAAGGGATCTTTTCAGCGATGAGATGGCACAGTCGGCTTTGAAAGAGGTTGGAAACATCTTGGTGAGTTCTTTCCTGATTGCTTTAACGGAGTTTTCTGGTATCCCTCTTCAAGCATCAGTACCGGCGCTGTCCGTAGATATGATAGGGGCACTTTTAGACGCAATTTTTCTCGAGGAAGGGACGCTGGACGATACTGTGTTGTTTATTGATACGCAGCTTTCCGGATTGCCAAAAATTGAAGGACAATTCATCTTTCTGCCTGATGAAGGTTCTTTGGAAAAATTATTAGGGGCAATGGGATTATGAGTGGGATTATCACTGTCGGCATGGCTGATTTTAAAACTGCGAAATCTCCGGATCTATTAATGACAGCCGGATTAGGGTCTTGCATCGGAATTTGCGTCTATGACCCAGCTCTAAAATTGGGTGGGATGGCCCATATTATGCTGCCTACTTCAATAGGAAGTCAAGGCGGGAACCCGATGAAGTACGCAGACACTGCTCTGGAGCTCATGTTGAGGCAAATATTAGATATGGGAGCAAGTCAATCTCGTCTTAAAGCTAAAATCGCTGGCGGTGCACAGATGTTTTCGTTTCCGGGAAAAACGCCTGTTCTCAAGATCGGAGACCGCAATGCTGAAGCAGTAGAACAAGAACTGAAAAAACACAGAATTCCGCTGTTGGTTTCTGATGTCGGCGGAAGTTTTGGCAGAACGATTCATTTTAATGTGGCGACAGGGGAACTACGCATTCGAACCATTAATCATGGGGAAAAGGTGGTTTAGCGACCATGAAAAGCAACCCGAATTTCACGGTCTGGTTGATGCGCATTTCTATTGTAGTTGCTCTGATTGTTGCTTTACTTAGTTGGATCAATGGGGTGGAGATATTTAATGTCATTGTGCGGGCGGGCGTTTCCTTTGGAATAATGTTTCTGCTCTTAATAGGAACCTTAAGAGCCTTTGAGAAAACTGCTTTGCCGCAGCCTGGACCGGATAAGAACGAAGCGGGACGCGGAGGGTTAGTTGATTTTTCCGTCGGAGAGGATGATCTTACCTCATTTATGCAAAGTTCTGATGTTCCCGGGCAGGTAGACAAAGATTTAAGTTTAGGCTTACCGGACAGCAAGAAACAAGCCGATATTATACGTCGAATGGGTTGGGGAGGTGAGTAGACTTGATACCAAATGCTTATGAATCCGTTTCACGGGGACAATTGAAACAAGAGTATATTGAACGGTATTTACCTTTAGTCAAACGTATTGCCGGACGTTTATCTATGTCTCTCCCGCCCCATATTGAGGAAGATGATATCATAGGATATGGAGTTTTCGGGCTGCTCGATGCCATTGATCGTTTCGAAGCTGCTCGCGGGTTTAAATTCGAAACTTATGCTTCCATACGGATTCGAGGAGCTATGATCGATGGATTACGAACGATGGATTGGGTCCCTCATTCTGCCAGACAAAAGGTAAAACGAGTTCAAGACGGTTTTGCAGAGCTGGAATATCAGCTGGGGCGTGCAGCTACTTCTGAAGAAGTTGCTGAAATGCTGAACGTTAAGGTTGAAGAAATCAACGGGATTTTGGCACAAGCTCAGGTGCTGACCTTGACGTCCTTTGATGAAACGACAGTCGATAATGAAGGTGACAGCAGCGGCTCGCCCCTTAATTTACTTATTGATGATGACGCTCAAGAGGCCTACCAGGCGATTGAAAAAGAAGAACAAAAAAAGATCCTTGCTCTGGCTGTGGAAAAATTGCCGGAGAAAGAAAAGTTAGTCATTGCTCTTTATTATCAAGAAGAACTTACGCTAAAGGAAATTGCCGCTGTCTTAAAATTATCAGAATCCAGAATATCCCAGCTCCATTCCCAAGCGATTATGCGCTTGCGGGGAAGACTTAGCCGTCAAAAGAAAAATTTGTTCTAAACGTTCTAATGTTTTAGGGGAACTTTGTCGATAAAACTAATAGAGTTATGAAGGAGGTGATGGCAGGCATGGCAAGTATTGATGTCCTTTCGGAAGTTCCTAAGGGCGGCAGCAAGACAGGAAATGCATCAACCACCAAGGGAAAAACTGCGGCAGACAGTTCTGGCAACGCTGCAAGTGCTTTCGCACAAATGCTTAACGGTCAGATTCAAAGCAAATCAGCCGCAGATACGAAAGGGCAGAGTTCTGGAGCAAGTCACGATGCACAGGAAAAGCAGAATAGTCAAAACTCCAAGCATATCTCAGAGAACACGTCCAATGAACAGGGAAGTGTGATGGGGTATGCTAATTTGGCGTTGTCTTTTCTTGCTCAGATGAGGCTGCAGAACAAATTTCCGGCAGGCAAGGAGGCTAATTCCGGAAACGAAGCAAGCCTGGAGGCAGGGAATTCATTGACTGTTAACTCATCAATGTCTAAGGGTTCGCTCTTAGACGGTAAGAACCAGGAGTTAGCTCTGGTGAATCTTCTCTCTCAGTCTTCAGATGAGGTTTCTTCCCAGTTAGGGACGACAATGGTGAAATCTCAGGGGGGTAACCCAGCAATTTCGGAATTGGATAATTATAAACAGGTTATCGCAGATCTATTGAAAGAACTTTCTGGTAAAATTACTGATATTTCAGGAAAAAGTACTGCCTCAATTTCAGGAATTGATCTGAAAAATGTTGATGCTAAGTCTAACCAAGATTTAGCCAAAATCATCCAAGGCTGGCTTATGGATGTAAATGGGCAACAAGTAAGTCAAGAATCGTCTGCCGGCCTGACAATAGGGGTTGGTAAGGATAACGCCTCGACTTTGGATTTGAATACTTTTTTACAAGGTATTCTCGGTTTCTTACAGGATGAAGGAGAAAAAGGCAATCAAAATACAGATTTGTACGCCAAGCTCGATAGCTCGGTCACGGGGTCTAACGAGAACAAATCGGTTCAGGACTCAAAAACTTCTTTGTTGACGACTCTAAGCAATTTGCTTAGCGAAGAAAACAAGGGTGCTGAAGATACAGTTTTGTCGTCTAAGACTGAAGGTTTGGTCGCTGGGTTTGACAAGAACAGCTTTGTTTCGAGCGCAAAGTCTTTCTTACAAACCTTTTTGAATTCGCTTGCCGGTAATGGAGGCGAAAGCTCCAAAGATGCAGCCTTGTTGACGAAGGTTAAAGGAATTCTAAACAAAGAACTGATTAATGAAACGGGCACGAAATCCAATGAACCTTCAGAAGTAAAAGCTATGCAAAATCAAGATCAAAATCCTCTTTTGAATATAGGGCTAACCAATAATATTACAGCAGCTAACGTTACAGACGGCAAGACAACCGCTATACCGGTCTATCAACAAATTTCTGCGGCAGTTAGTGAGCAGCTTATGAACAAGCCGCAGGTTTTGAAACAGTTGGACATTCAGCTTCAGCCGGCAGATTTGGGCAAGATTCAAATTGATCTGCGCTGGGAAAATGGGCAGGTTCACCTTCAAGTTCAGGCTTCTCAAGCCGCAACAGGCCAGCTGCTGCAAAATCAGTTGCCGGATCTGCGTCAAGCTCTGGAGAATCAAGGAATAAACTGCGGCATGCTGCAAATGGGCATGGGCGGTAAAGACCAACGGAACTCTCATGGTAACGAGTCCTCCCAAACTCGTCAACCCAAAATAAACGTTGCTGAGGACGAAGATATTATACCAGCCCATAAAATTTCTGTCTTTGAAGAAGATGGAAGCAATCAAATTAATGTAACGGCATAAGGGGAGGTATGTTCTTTGAGTACTGCAATTGATACGACTAATTCCACAAACAGTACAAACAGTACAAACAGTACAAACAGTACTAACAGCAATGCATCCCTCGGAGAAAATGATTTTCTCGATTTACTTGTAACCGAGATGGAAAATCAAGATCCTACGAGTCCGATGGATAATACACAATCTGTTGCTCAATTGGCACAGTTTAGTGCTCTGCAGCAGATGACTAATGTTGCTACAGCTATGAATACGTTGAATCAAACCTTTTCGGAATACTATCAACAATCCTTACTTTCGCAAGGAGCTGCGATGATCGGCAAATCGGTGAGCGGCCTGGATAAAGATGGTAAAACAACTATTTCCGGTACGGTTGAATTGGTAAAGTGGTCTGACGGAAATCCTATGCTGGAAGTTCGTGAGTCCGACGGAACACTCGCGGATTTGGATATGAGTATGATTACGCAGGTTCAGGATGCTTCCTCTGCATCGAATACAACAAATTCAACTGATCCATCGAATACAAGCAAAACTACTAATTAAGAAACTATATTCGTTTCTGGTACTTAGTCAAAAGAAGTCATTATTTAAAGGATAGGATTTACATTTCGAACGGGAAACATAAAAAGGAGGAAATACGGCCATGATGCGTTCGCTTTATTCAGCAGTTTCCGGGTTAAAAGCCCATCAAACAGATATGGATGTTATTGGAAATAATATTGCCAATGTTAATACTACGGGGTTTAAGAGCAGTCGGGTGGACTTTGCTACAGCTTTGAGCCAATCTATTAGAGGTGCAGGCGCGCCAAATGTGGCGTCAGCAGGTTCTCCTGCCATTGGAGATACCGGTGGTACAAATCCGATTCAGGTAGGTTTGGGGACTACGGTGGGAGCGATTGACCAAGATATGTCACAGGGAAGTAATGAGTCTACTGGGGTTGATACAGACATGATGATTCAAGGGAATGGATTCTTTGCTTTACAGAATGGTAATCAGATTGTATATACTCGCTCAGGCGCATTTAAATTTAATGCCGATGGGTTCTTAGTAGATTCCACGACTGGGGCGTATGTGCTAGACGCAAGCAGTACAGTACCTCAGGGTTCTACTTCCGCTAGTCCAAAGTATATTCAAATTCCGGATGGTGATACTTATGGTATTGATTCTACAGGAAAAGTAACCGCTTATAAGTCTGATGGTTCGGAAGACACGAGTTACGGAGGAAATATCGGAATTGCCTTGTTTGCCAATCCTTCTGGATTGACAAGCATAGGAAATAACTATTACTTACCGTCAAACAATTCAGGGGATTCTACTAACACTACTAATCCTGCCCTGTACGGAAACGGAGGTTCCAGTAATTATCCTTCAGGAACTACCTTAGTGACTGGTGCTCTGGAGATGTCCAACGTTAATCTTTCTCAAGAGATGACCAATATGATCACTGCTCAGCGTGGATTTCAAGCTAACTCTCGGGTTATTACCGTTTCCGATACCCTTTTGCAAGAACTGATTGATCTCAAACGTAGTTAATCTTCGCCCATTAAGGGGTAAAACAAAGAGCTAAAATATTGGATCGGAAGGCATTTACTTCTAAGAATTACGGAGGGCTGCTTCATGCGCCTATTAGGAACTGGTGCGGCGGGGATTCGTGCGCAGCAGCTGGCGATGGATACGATAGGAAATAATATTGCTAATGTCAATACCTTGGGCTATAAAGAGAGTCAGGTGGATTTCGCCGAGGCTTTGTCGACGCAAGTGCAAACGGCTAATCCCAAATTTACCGGGAATACAGCGATTACTACCGGGGTTGGGGCCGGGGTTCTGACAAGTGGCATCGGAACCAACTTCCAACAAGGCACGCTTTCTCCTACAGATCGTCCCTTGGATTTGGGCATTGATGGGGCGGGATTCTTTCAGGTTAGGACGGCAGATGGAAATACAGCGTATACACGGGTGGGAAATTTTCAAGTTGATGGTTCGGGGCAGTTTGCGGATATGCAAGGGAATCTGCTTCAACCGAGCATCAAAATTCCTGCCGGAGTGACAAACTTAAAGGTTTCAGCTAAGGGAAAAGTATCGGGCGATGTGGCGGGCAAAGAGACGACTTTCGGGCAGATTTCTCTTGTAGGCTTTCAAAACCCTGAAGGGTTATCTAAAAATGCCGATAATCTCTATACTGCAACAGTTAATTCCGGGGCACCCCAGGTTGGCCAGCCGGGGAACACCATGGGGAACGTCACCTTAGGAACGATTCGCGGCCAGTCTCTGGAACAATCCAATGTAGATTTGGCCGCCTCGATGACAGATCTAATCCAGGCCCAGCGGGCCTACCAATTGAATGCCCGTTTAATCTCCGACGGAGATGAGATGTGGGGTATCGCCAATACCATTAGGAGGTAAGAAAAATGTCTGGTTGGTTAGATGGGCCGGTCTTAAGTGTTTTGCAAAAAGGCCTTGAGGCATCCAGTTTACGGCAACAGGTATTGTCCAATAATGTGGCCAATGTTGATACTCCAAATTTCAAACGCTCTGATGTAGACTTTCAAACGGTTTTGGGGGCGGCATTAGGGAAAGACGGTGAAATATTGCCTATGAAAGAGACTCTTCCCCAGCACCTTTCCGGTGTCTTAGGGCCGGATAATAATGGAGTTGTTCTAGATCAATCCACGTCATTACGAAATGACGGCAACAATGTGGATATTGATAAGGAAATGTCCAATGTCGCCGAAAACGGCCTTTATTATGAGTCTCTCGCCCATACGATCTCTTCTCAATTAGGATTGCTGCGGATGGTTATTGAGCAAAAGTAAGTTTTTGGAAATTCCCTCTTCATTAAAGAAACTGGGGTTTAAATTTGGATCAATAAGGCGGGGAGTCGAGTGATTCGAGGATTATATACGTCAGCTTTGGGAATGTTGGCAACTCAAACCCAAAGTGAAGTTATTGGCGATAATATTGCAAATGTAAGGACACCAGGGTATAAAGAGGAGCTGGCCAGCAATCGGGCTTTTGACTCCATTCTTACAGACCGTATAGACTCTGGAAACGTGGGTTCGGAAGTTACACCAATCGGTTCCATGGTAACAGGAGTCAGTGTCGACCGCGGTTCTGTGTCGAATGCCCAGGGTGCTCTACAAAAGACAGACCTTAAGACAGATTTAGCCTTAACCTCGCCGGGATATTTTGTGGTTAAGACGCCGCAAGGAGAACGATATACCCGTAACGGTCATTTTAAGCTCAATGCCAATGGAATGCTTCAGACTCCTGATGGGTATGCAGTGCAGGGCCAAAAAGGTTCTATTGGTCCTCTTAGCCCTGATTTTAGCGTTACGGCCGATGGGACTGTTAATGATAAAGGGCAAGTGGTCGATCGCCTGCGGATTGTTGATATTCCGGAAACAGCCTTAACTCGTGAAGGACAATCACTTTACAGCTCCTCTCAGGCGGTTCAAGGGTCTGCAAACCCTCAAGTGCTTCAGGGTTCTATCGAAGCATCGAACGTTGACCTTTCGGGACAAATGGTTCAAATGATGACGGTCATGAAAGCCTATGAAGCGAATCAAAAAGTGATTCAGACTCAAGATGAGATGTTGAGTAAGGCTGTTAATGATGTCGGGAAGATTTAGTTAAGAAGGTGAATTCATGCCAGTTCAGGTGGTTATTTTTAAATTAAATGAAGAAGAATATGCCATGCCCATCGATATTATTCGTGAAATTACTCGCTTGGGAGAAATGCGGACGATTCCGCAGGCGCCTGCCTATGTTTGCGGCTTGATCAACCTGCGGGACGAGGCCATCCCCATTATTGATCTGCACGAGCGATTTAGTTTCGGAGGAACAAAGGATAAAGCGGACTTGGAAATTCCGCAGGAGGAACGCAATACTTTTGCTTTAATTACCGAGGTTCATGGCGCGAATGTTGGTTTTGCCGTCGATCAAGTCCGGGAGGTTCGAATTTTAGAGAATATCGCACCACCGCCTCCGCTATTGAACGCCCCTTTCATTGGTGGTATTGCCAATCTCCCCGGCAGGATTGTCATTCAACTTAATCCCGAGGAGATTCTTCGCAGCGGCGAGGTTGAAGGGCTTAGTCAATTACGGTCATAATCGCCGGTTAGACTTAGGATCGGGGCAGGAAAGGAGGTATCGGAATGAATATTGCCCAAATGCTTCTACTCTTTCAAGTTCAGCAGCTGAATGCTTCCTGGCAGTCTCAGCAGGGGAATGAGGGGCTGTATGACCTTGGAAACAGCGGAACTTCCGGGTCTCAGCTTTTTGCTTCCTTGCTCCAAGCTGCTATGGGAAGCGAAACAGCAGATCTTCAAGGATTCAATACTCTTTCTCAAGAATTGACCGGATCTGGAGGATCTCCAATACAGAATTATCAGAGTTCCACTGATCTTCAGTCTGTCAATAAAAGCCCCAGTTCACTCGATAACCTCATAAATTCCATGGCCCAAAAATATGGAGTTGATTCAAACCTTATAAAACAGGTTGTCAAGGCAGAATCGGGATTTAATTCTCATGCTATGTCACCCGCAGGGGCTAAGGGTTTAATGCAGCTCATGCCGGGTACTGCTGCAGCCTATGGTGTCGGGAATGCCTATGATCCGCTGCAAAACTTGGACGGGGGGACCCATCTTTTGAAGAACTTACTGGATCATTATCAAGGGAACATTCCCCTCGCTTTAGCTGCCTATAATGCCGGCTCCGGTGCTGTAGATAAGTATCAGGGCATTCCGCCCTATAAAGAAACTCAAAACTATGTCCAAAAAATAATGGCCGGGTTGAATCGAAGAGATTGGAAAGTGTAGAATTATTAGGAAGGATGGTAGCGTGAATAAAAGAACTTGGTGGATCGCTTGCTTTTTGACAATTGTTTTATTGCTTCAGCCAGCTTCATCAGTATTAGCGGCCACCTCACCTGCATCTGCCTTAGGCTTTAAAATATGGCCTACAGTTACAGTCAATGATGTCAACAAGGTTTGGAAAATTTCCTTTAACACACCTCTTTTGAGTTCAAGTGTTAATAGCAAGACGATATATGTAACAGACAGCAAGCAAAGTAAATTTGCGACAACAGTTAAACTATCGGATGATGCTCTTTCTGCTGTCGTGACACCGTCGGGTCCATACCAATCAGGAGACGATTATTATTTATATATAACCAATGGGATAATGTCTATGGGAGGTGCTCCACTCGGCGAGCAGGTTGTTGTTCCCTTCACTGTGGACTCTTTGAGCGGTCTTTCACTTGAAGTCGATGTTACTGACGATCTTAAACAGATTATACCCGGCTATAGCTTGGGCGCCCTATCTTTGGTTGATTCCGAAGGGAACTCTTTGGCACCGACTTTCAATGACTATTCAACAGGAAAATTCACCTTTTCTATAGAACAAAGCGGTGATTATTTCATAAAATATATAAGTTTAGTCAATAATATGTTGACGACGGAAACTGTTAAATTGTCAAAGATTACAGTGCCGACAAACGGGTCATCGTCGGTCAAAAAGGTGTCCTTGGTAATTCCCACAGAAGAAGGGATAAACAAGGGCAAATCAGGGTCAATCGGCGGTAGTATTGTGCCCGACAATTTGAACTTACAGTCAATCAGGCCTGCACCTGTAGCCGTGAACATATCGAACTCCACGACTACTTGGAGTACCACTACTGATTCCTACGGGAATTTTAAGGTTAATTTGCCTACCGGTACTTACACTTTAGTGGTTGATGGGAAAAGTTCAGAATACAAGAAACACAGTTATAAGTTGACAGTATCTAGCGGGCAAATGGTCACGCCGCTGGAGACAGTCAATGTGGAGGATCCCATAAATAAACTTGGACTACAGCTTAACTCGCCGCTCACAGACGATGGATCAGGCGTTTTAAGCGGAATTGACGCTGCGACTACTGTAATTGCCGGAAGTGTAAATCTTGATGCAGTTGTCAATATCTACGATACGTTGCCGACAACTCCGAAATTGCTAAACTCGGTGAAACCTGATAAAAATGGGAATTTCAGTGCAAAACTGAGCTCGTTAAAAGGGAAAAAAATAGAGATCCAGGTGATTGACAGCTCAGGTAATACTTATACCCTGGATATGAATTCTGTTGTATCATAACCAAAAATAACCTCTATGCGAGGTTATTTTTGGTTTGAAGCAAATTATTAAAATTGGAAGATAATTACTTAAACAAAATGTTAATTTGTATTGACTTTAAAGAAAACAATTTTTAAAATCAAGTGAACTCGTTAAGCTATAGCTGAACATCAGGGCTTCGGTGTGGGAATCACTCCCACTTGTAGAAGAGGGAGTCTTACGATTGGATAAACAAACTTTTAAAGAGGGTAAATGATGGCAGCTTATTATCGCTATCTTTGGAGTGCGACCTGGCCTGATCTGATCGGGCTTTTTTTGATCTGGGGGCTTGTTCTTGGGCGTTTGGGTTGGAAATTCAGGTATACCTGGCGGTTTGAACATGATGCCTTGGGTTTTATAGTGTTTGGGTTGAAAGTTCTGATTTGGGCAGGATTCTTAGGTGTTTATACAGAAATGTTATTACTGTCCCAGCCGGACTGGTTTAAGCAGCCAGGGGTTATTCAAGGATCAGTTATGGCCAAAGCATATGACTCGAGATTAGGGGCTTATGTTTTGGAAGTTGGGGATAACAAGAAACAACAGCCCTTTTATATTGATCAGAAGTCTTATGAGCAGATTAAGCTTGAAGACCAGGTTAAATTAACGTTTTTACCCGTGCGGAGAGATGTTGTGAGCTGTGAGGTTCTCAAAAGTTTGCATTAAAGTAAAAATTCCTTTAAAATTGGATAGCAAGGGGGGGTTGATCAAGCCTTAACCAGGAAAGACTACTTCCAGGACTGAAAACAATTTTAGGGATTAATGACTGATATTTTGAATATATTAAAGTTTTATAAAGATCGTCAATATCTATGGTTTTAACTGAAAAAGTACTGGCTTAATATGATATAATGAGAATAAGATAGGGTATGAACTTGATGCGGAAAGGAGAGTGGGGATATGCGTGTACAAAAAGTTAATGAGCATACCATCCGCATCTTTATCTCCTTGACAGAATTAACTGACAGGGATATTACGATGGCTGATTTGTTTCAACGATCAGCAAAAACGGAACAATTGTTTTGGGAACTTATTGCGCAAGCGAGAGAAGAAGTTGAATTCAATTTAGACCAACCCTTTTGGATTCAGGCTACTGTGGCGACCAATGATGAGTTTGTCATTACCATTATGAAGCAAGAAGAACAACTGGAAGGGTTGATCAAAGAAAAGGCTGTACGCAAACCCGTAAAGGGACGTGTGACGGAATTAGTTTATGTTTTTGCTGATTTCGAAGATGTGGTTTCTGCCGTAGGAAGATTACCTGTATTTAACCAATTGCGTTCAAGCCTCTATCTGTTTGAAGATGAATATTACCTTATCTTAAGTCGGATGGGAGCAGGGAAGAAGAGACTCTTGGCCGAAGCTGTTCTCGATGAATACGGGGAGATTGTAGCCATTGCGAGCGCTTTCTTAGGTGAACATGGGACGGTTATTATTCCCGAAAAGGCAGTGCAGGTACTCAATAATTCCTTTAATAAGCTTGAGCCAAAGGAGAATGAGTAAATTCGTTCAGGTAAAACTAAACATCGAGGCTTCGGTGTAAACCAGGGGCTTGGGACTGTCAATAAGATAATGAATGATATCTGAAAATTGAGCCTTCACGACACGTAAGTGACGGAAGGCTCTTAATTATAATCTTTAATATTAAGCTTACCCTCAGCTTCCAAGAGTTCGAGGATAAGACATACGTAAGTCAAAGGTGATTTGCCTCAGCCGAAGGAAAATATTGCCGGTATCTGGTGCAAACAGCGGGTGCAAACGTTTTTACCTTTAAACTTGTGAACCTCCATGGTTTCTCCGCAAAAGATGCAGGGCTGGAATCGGTTTTTTCTGTGAGCAAGTTCAGAAAATGAAATAATAACAGCTTGTTGAGCTGGCTGGTGTAATGGCTGAGTCAATTTTGTGCTGGACAATGAAATTCCTCCTCAATTAAGCTTGTGACTATATCATATGCTAATTTGGATGTCGAAATCCTAAAAAGTGTGCAAGCCTTAAGAATGTATAATTGGCCGCTTAAAAAACGGCCTGTAAGGAGTGGTAACCGATGGAGGAAGATAAACAACGGCGTTTAAGAGCACTTCCAGCAGTTCATGAAGTGCTGGCTCGTCTGGAAGCAGAGGCGGAATTCGGTCCCTTCTTGACGAATAAGAGAAGCTTGCCCCGGATAAAACATTGCGTTCGACAGCTTTTACAAAAAGCGCGCGAAAATGTCTACAGTAATACATCGGATTGGGGTGAGGATGTTGAAGCGGAGTTATGGCCGTGGCTGATAGACGAACTGTATCAAGCCTTAGCCAATCCTGAAACAAATTTGCGCCGCGTGATTAATGCCACTGGCGTTGTCTTACATACAAATTGCGGCCGGGCACTTCTTGCACCGGAAATCGCCCGCTTCGTGGCTGCTCAAGCTGAACACTATAGTAATCTGGAATTGAATATTGAGACCGGAGAACGGGGCTCACGCTATACTCTTGTTGAGCAGCTCCTGTGTGAACTTTCCGGTGCAGAAGCGGCTATGGTAGTCAATAATAATGCTGCGGCTGTACTGCTGATGATGAATACGTTTGCCTTGGGCAAAGAAGTCGTTGTTTCCCGCGGCGAATTAGTTGAAGTCGGAGGGTCCTTTCGAATACCTGAAGTTTTAAAAGCCGGAGGGGCGAAACTTGTTGAGGTTGGAAGCACGAATAAGACCTGGTACAGAGATTATGAAGATGCGATTTCCACGGAAACAGCACTTCTCTTGAAGGTTCACACCAGTAATTATCGCCTGGAAGGCTTTACTCATGCCGTTGCTGGAGCAGAGTTAGTGGAGCTTGGAGAAAAACGGGGTATTCCTGTCATGGAGGATTTAGGGAGTGGGAGCTTTTTTGATGGGATAAGTTTGGGTTTTCCTCCTGAACCAACGGTTCAGCAAACGGTAAAGGCTGGACTGGATCTGGTCACGTTCAGCGGTGATAAATTGTTAGGTGGTCCGCAGGCCGGGATTATCGTCGGCAAACGTTGTTTTATTGATCGCCTGAAAACGAATCAATTGACGAGAGCTCTCAGAATTGATAAGTTGACATTAGCCGCCTTAGAAGGAACACTCCGTATGTACTTAAATGGAGAGGGCGGGGAAATTCCTGTCTGGAGAATGCTCTCGTATTCTTCCCAGGAGTTGAAAGCCAAGGCAGAGGAACTGAAAACTGTTTTGGAACCGAGTAAGACTATTTCCGTTGAAATTAGAGAGGATGTATCGCAAGTAGGAGGCGGGGCATGGCCCACAGTGAATCTGCCGACATGGGTTTGCTCTGTCCGTCCCAAGCAAG
Source organism: Desulfosporosinus acididurans (assembly GCF_001029285.1). Taxonomy (GTDB): domain Bacteria; phylum Bacillota; class Desulfitobacteriia; order Desulfitobacteriales; family Desulfitobacteriaceae; genus Desulfosporosinus; species Desulfosporosinus acididurans. Next base: position 86,796 of record NZ_LDZY01000010.1, on the reverse strand, counting down.
GAAGTGTTAACGAACTGGAAAAGTTCCTCCGTTTGGGCCCAGCAGCGATTTTAACCCGCATTCAGAAGGATTGGATACTTTTCGATGTACGAACTTTGCTCGACGGAGACATTGAGGATATAGCTCAACGCATCAATGATTGGAAATAGGAGTTCACTCTGCGTTAGGTTGACGTTGAGAGTAATCTAGCTATAATGATAATTACAACGTGATGTATAGCCATAACGTATATTAAATTTTGGTGGTGACTAGAATGGAACTTGGTCTCAATAGTCAAGATAAAATCCGCTTGACCCAGTTCTCAACAAAAGCAGGCTGAGGATGCAAGATAGGTCCTGGGGACCTGGCACAAGTTTTGTGCTGCTTACCTCCAAATCAAGAAGATGCTAATTTGATTGTAGGTCTGGATACTTCTGATGATGCTGGAGTATATCGAATTAACGATGAACAGGCTCTTGTACAGAGCGTCGATTTCTTTACTCCCGTGGTAGATGATCCCTATGCTTTTGGTCAAATCGCTGCGGCCAATGCTTTAAGTGACATTTACGCCATGGGGGCCAAACCCTTGACGGCGATGAACTTAGTCTCGTTTCCTATTAGTAAATTAAAAATGGAAGTATTAGCCCAAATTCTTCAGGGCGGAAGTGATAAAATCCGGGAGTCGGGGGCGGTTTTGGTCGGAGGACATTCTATTGATGATTCTGAGCCGAAATATGGACTTTCCGTTACCGGAGTTGTTCATCCAGATAACGTTCTTTCCAATGCTAAAGCTGAGGATGGAGATTACTTAGTTCTTACGAAACCTCTCGGTGTAGGAATTATTACGACAGGAATAAAGCGTGGTATTGTTTCAGCCAAGGCAGAACAAGAAGTTATTCAGGTCATGGCAGCTTTGAACAAGGGAGCTGCTGAAGCTGCAGTTGAAGCAGGTGTTCACGCGGTTACGGATATAACAGGTTTCGGGTTGTTGGGACATTTACATGAGATGCTTTCGGCAAGCGGCTCAAGTGCTGAAGTATATGCTGGTGATGTCCCGGTTTTAGAGAGTGTTTGGCAATGTATTGAGCAACAGGCGATTCCCGGAGGGACAAGAGCTAATCAGCGCCACCTGGAAGGTTGGATAGAGTTTGCTTCAGATGTACCCGAGGAATTGCAGGTTGTGCTCTGTGATGCCATAACTTCAGGCGGACTTCTTATTGCAGTTTCCCAAGATCATCTGGAACCTTTGTTAAAACAGCTGACTATTGCTCAAACGCCGGCAGCCGCAGTGATCGGACGAGTCTGCGCCGGTCAGCCCGGAAAAATTGCGATTTCCCTGCACCCATGATAAAATACCCCGTATATTGGAAGGTAGCGGGGGTATGAATTATGAGAGATCCGATGCAAGCCTTGGCTACTTGTTTTGAACAAGTAGCTTTTTTTTTTCCCAGCGGCAATCCGCGGCTTCAAGAAAGTTTTGAGCGGCGAGCAAGGTATCTGGATTCCAGGAATTATCCAAGAGAAGAACTTGTTGATACATTAAAAGCCTATCACCGCTTCTTAGGGGCAAACAAGGAAACGCTGCAAATGATTGACGAGCTGAGGCGTAATGAAACCCTGGTCGTTATTACCGGCCAACAAGCAGGTATTTTGACCGGACCTTTGTATACCTTATATAAGGCGATGACGATTATTCGCCTTGCCGAGGAACAACGGAAAAGGCTTGGGCGGCCTGTAGTACCGGTGTTTTGGATTGCCAGTGAGGATCATGACTGGATAGAAATACATAAAACCTTCTTTCTAAATTATAAAGGGAAGCCTTTTCCCTGCAGTCTCCCGGGTGACGGAGAAGAAGGAAAATCAGTGGGAATTCTGCCTGTTCCCTCCTGGGAAGCTATTGAGCTGCAACTTTTGCAGCTGCCTGATGGCGAATTTAGAGACTTAGTTCTCCAGCATTGCCGGCGTTTCCTTAATCAAGCAGAAAATCTCGCCCAATGGTTTGCCTTAACTTTACAGTGGCTGCTCAAAAAATGGGGCCTGATCTTGTTTGATCCTTTGCTGCCGGAATTCAAACGTTTGGCGGCTCCAATGTATGAACAAATCCTTAAACTACATAGTAGTGTTCGGGAGGCTCTGTTCCGGCGAACTGAGGCTTGGACAAAACTTGGTTTTTCAGCCCAGATTCAGCCCCTGGGAGGCGAAGTGAACTTATTCCTGGCCAATCCAGAACGCCGGGCAATTTTAAATCAGGGTCACAGTTATTATTTAAGGGGCCAAGACAAAATCTTGGATAATGACGTTTTGCCTATGTTGTTAAGGAAAAATCCTGGAATGTTCTCTCCCAACGTTGTGACTCGACCAATTGTTCAGGAATTTTTATTCCCCACCTTAGCCTATGTTCCCGGTCCTGGGGAATTGAATTATTGGGCTCAGCTGGGAGAAGTGTTTCTATCCTTTGGGTTTATTATGCCCATCTTATTTCCCCGGTTGTCGGCAGTTATCGTGACACCTTCCTGGCAGAAATCGCTTAGCAAAGAAGGATTGACGCTGGCTGATGTTTATCAGGGGTTAGATGGTTACAAAGAACGTTGTATTCGCGATCGGGATTCTCTGGATATTGAGCATCGTATACAGCAGTTGAGGTCTGTTATCGAAAAAGGCTATAAAGAATTGGGTCCCCTTGAGGACATTCATGCTAATGTTCATGATTGGATAATTCGGAACGAAATGAAAGTTAATCTCCAAATTGAATACTTAAGGAAAAAACTCTGGCAAGCTCAGCGTAAGAAATATGGTGCGGTTCTCGAGGGTTTGAGGGTGCTTGAGGATGGGATTACGCCTAATAAAGGGAGACAGGAGCGGATCCTAAATCCTTTGTACTTTGTTACGCTGTTTGGTGAGGGTTTCGTTGATCGTATTGCTGAACTTCCTTTAACAGGGGATTTTTGCGAACAGAAGATTTTGCTATAGTATTTTTGGCAAAAGAAAAAGGTCCGAAAGGTTTAAAAGCGTTAAACGCATCCTTTCGGACTATTTGTATTTCTCAAGAGCTCCCTAAAAAGTAATCATCATTTTTAATATAAATGTTAAGACAGGGCTTTTAGATGCTAAAATTTGGTTATAATTCAAGGAAGAGCTTTTTATAATGGAGTTGTTATAGATGATCAATAAATGGGTCGCAAGGCTGACAGCTATCACGATCTGTGGGGTGCTGGCCCTTGGTTTTTGGGGGTATAAGGGATTCAGTGGCTCTGGGAAAACCATTTCCAAGGGAAATTCTTCTAATGATTCAGCCAAAAACTTTGACGAACAGGTCAATATTTTACTCATAGGCGCTGATCAGAGACTGGAGGAAACAAAATTTAATACAGATTCTCTTATTGTCGCAAGCATTGACCCTAAAACGCGGAGGATAAGTCTATTGTCTATTCCCCGAGATACAAGAATTTTCCTCACAGGGCATGGATATATAAAAATCAATGCTATTGCTTCGCTGAAAAATTTAGAAGTCTTGCAAAACAGTGTGGCAGATTTAACCGGTGAGACAATCTCAGGTTATATTCTGACAAATTTCCAAGGCTTCAAGAAAATAATTGACACATTGGGCGGGGTCGCAGTTAATGTAGAAAAGGATATGTATTATGAAACCGGCGATCAAGAGGATGGCTATATTAATCTGCATAAAGGTTTGCAGCGCCTGGACGGTGAGAAAGCCTTGGAGTATGCTCGTTTTCGGCATGATGCACTTTCCGATATTTCCCGAACGGCTCGACAGCAGATTGTCTTAAAGGCTGTGGCCAAAGAAATGGTTCAATTGAGCACGTTACCAAAGCTGCCTTATCTTGTTCCAGAATTAATGCAGGCCGTGTCGACCAATTTATCCGTCAAGGATATCTTGGCAGTGGCTAAGACGGCCGTAGGTTTTAATAGTTCAAATGTTATTTCCCAGACCTTACCGGGGTCATTTTTAGAGGTTGATGGGGTTAGTTATTGGCAGGTTGATCCTCTGGATGTTAAGAAAGTTGTTGCAAATTTGCAGCAAGGGTTGACGACGGACAGAGTCATCGACGAAGAGCCCGTTGACTTATTAAAACCTGTTATTCCAACACCCAGTAAGCCCCTGCCCAAAGTCCCAGGGAACAGTCGGGATCCGAATGGGACTCAATCGTCAGATTATGAGATTTTTAATGTTGAAGCTAGCCAAACTACTCCCTGATTTCAGAAGATTATCCTAAATTATAAAATATTATTGGCTTTTAGGACCAAAGGCCTATGTGGTTTTCGATAAATTTCTGATATGGTAAATTCAAAGGTGATTTTTTCAATAAGCGGGGAGATTAAGATGCCGGAAGAAGTCGTTCATGGTGATTCTCTCGAAGAAATTAGAGTAGAGTGGGCGACTAAGCTTAAGTTGCCACAAGAAGAGATCGGAATTGAAGTTCTAGAAAAACCTCGATTTTTTTCAAAAAAATGGAAGGTTCGTTTGTCTTGGAATGATCTTATTGAGCAAACTCCCGAGGATTTACATCTAACCCCTACCCAAGTTAAGCGGGAGGATAACAAATATACGTTTGTCTTCGGCGAAGGTGTAAAACGCTTTATCCCTTTTCCTCGAGCGGGAGAAATTCAACGGAATGGCAGTCCTCAGAGCAAGCCCTTTTTTGTTAACTTTGGAGATCAAGTGGAATTTTATCCTGTGCAGCAAACGGGTCAATTGACCTGGGAATTGCAAATACGTAATCAGGGATTGGCCGTCGCTGCTAAAGTTAGGCATGAACTTCCGGGACGCTATCTTATTCCGGAGGAACTTCCAGCATCTGAAGCTATAGATTTGGCCCAATTTGCCTACTGGGAATCCCTGCCTATAAGCAGCGAGGCCTGGGATGAAACGAAGCTGAATAGAGATCTGGAACAGTTACAGATTGTTCACGGACGTCGGCCTCAAAGTTGGTCAGAAATATTGTCCGTGAAAGGTTTTGGTGAAGTTATTGTTGCTGAAGCTACTCCAGTGGTTCCGCCTCAGCACGCTCAATTAGAGGACTTTGTGGGGGAGCCCCAGAAGAGCATTGCTTCGGACGAGAATAAGGTTGATTTTTACGCCTCCAAAGTGAAGTTAGTTGAAGAGGGAACCGTTTTAGCCCGTAAAATACCAGGAAAGCCGGGAACTCCCGGAAAAGATGTGTTTGGCAAAGAGCTTGGAACAGCCGTAGTCAAGGATTTTCAATTCCACTTAAAAAAGAATGTCCATCTTTCTGAGGATGGACTTGAAGTTATTGCCTCATGTTCCGGGCAGCCGGTACGAGTTGATGAAAAGACGTACATGGTAGAAAACGTCTATGTTCAAAATCAGGATGTTGATTTAGCAAGCGGAAGTATTGATTTTCCAGGGGATGTTTATGTCAATGGAAATGTTCACGATGGGCTTCATATTTTGGCGGGGGGGAAAATAGAAATTAAAGGTTCAGTTTCCCGAGCCGAGATCAGGGCCGAAAAAGGCGCTAAGATTTATGGGAACATTATGGGCGGCAAGACCCTTATCGGAGAAAAATATGTTGCTCGCTCGCAACTGCTTCGATCGTTGTCTGATCTGCAGGATCAGCTGAACAGCTGTTTAGCTAACACAGCCGTTTTGCTAAAGGCTTCAGGGAACAACAACTTAAAACCGGGACAATGTCTGAAACTTATCCTGGAGAGGCAGTATTCCAATCTTCCCAAACTATGTGCTCGAATCGAGAAATATATCCAGGAACATAAAGACGATGAAATGGTATCCGAGGGTTTAGTTATTTCGATCCAAACTGCAAAACGCTTTTTGGTTGGCTTAGGGCCCCTTGAAGTTCAATCAGTGCAGGCCTTACAACGAGTTGATGAAGTTTTGAGGCAATATGTTGAAAATATGTCCGTCGAAATCCCGGAAAAACTCAGCTTGGAAGTAGGCTATCTACAAGGGGCAAACGTTGAATGCGGCGGATCGTTTAAGTGTTCAAAGGGAATCTACAACTCAGAAATTCATATTGAAGAAGATGTCACCATTGAAGGTGTATGCCGGGGTGGGAAAATCTTTGCCGGAGGCGATGTTAAGATCAATGAATTGGGAGGTTCAGGAGTTAGTGCCACCTATGTTCAGATAGGATCTGACAGTAGACTTTCTGTGACGTATTGTCATCAAAATGTTATCATAACAGCGGGAAGAGAAGTTATTCAGATAGAAGAAGACTGCAAACAATTGGAGATTTATCGGGAGGATGGACGCGTACACGTCGATAAACTCAAGGCGAATCCTTTTTAGAGCAAAATGTGCAAAACGGAAGAGCAAGAGGGACGGTCCTTTTAACACGCTGTGTTAAAAGGACCGTCCCTCTTGCTCTTTTGCTCTAATTTGCTAATTTAGTCTCTTTGACAATGATTGGAATTGCCGATACACTAAGATAAATGATGAAATAGAGTTTTGAGAGGAAAATCGAGATGAATAGTAGATGAAAATTATGATTGAGTTGGAAGAAGCTAAGGAACTGGTTCTTAAGGAGATAAGGTCTGTTGGGGAGGAAAACGTTTCCCTTGCCAATGCGTTTCAGAGAGTATTGGCTCAGGATGTGACTGCGAAGATTGATATGCCTCCTTTTGACCGTTCTCCGCTGGATGGTTATGCTTATCGTTCAACAGGTCTGGAAGATAATCCCTTGCATCTGGCGATCGTGAGTGAAATTCCTGCCGGAACTTTTTCCGAGCGGGAAATTATGGCCGGCGAAGCGGCAAAGATTTATACGGGCGCTCCGATCCCGCCCGGAGCAAATTGTGTAGTACGTCAAGAAGACACGGAACGTGATGGGGACCAGGTAACCATTCTGCGTCCCATCATGCCCAACCAAAATATAGTCTATCAAGGAGAGGAAATCAAAAATGGGGATTTGCTTCTCAAACGTGGTTGCTTTTTGACGCCGCCTGCCGTTGGCCTTTTGGCTGCAATGGGTTGGGATCAGGCTAAGGTATACCGTAGGCCGCGTGTTGGTCTGCTTGCTACAGGATCAGAGCTGATGGCTATCGGACAGCCGCTGCTTCCTGCTAAAATCTATAACAGTAACAGCTATACGCTTCGCGGCATGATTCAAAATATTGGCTGTGAGGTCATAGCGGTTCCGATTGTTTCTGACAAAATTGAAGACACATTGGCAGCCTTAGAAAGAGTGGCTGATGCCGACATTGTTATTTCAACGGGAGGCGCATCAGTAGGGGATTATGACGTTATGCGCCATGCCCTTGGCCAATTTGGCTGTGAAATGCTTTTCTGGAAGCTTCGCCTGAAGCCGGGGACCCCTTTAGCGGCGGGCCGAAAGGGGCAGCAGCTATTTTTTTCACTTTCCGGGAATCCTGCTGCCGCTGTAGTGACCTTTGAACTTTTAGTTCGTCCTGCTTTGCGCAAACTTGCGGGTTATTCAGTAATCGAAGGGGAAAGAAGCTTCGTTAAAATGGCTAACGGCTTTGCCAAGGGAGGAAAACAACGGCGTTTTTTGCGGGCTCGAGCGTTATTCAAGGATGGGGAACTTTGGGCGGATTTAGCGCCTGCCCAAGGTTCAGGAGTTCTGCGTTCCATGGTTGGCAGTCAACTGTTGGTCGATGTGCCGGCAGATCATGGTCCGGTGAGTCCGGGAGAGTTATTATGGGCAAATTGGATAGAACCTTGGGAGAATTAATATGATCGGAACTAAAGGGAAAACTCGGATTCCTGTTATATCAATTGTCGGCAGTGGCTCAAATTCCGGCAAGACAACGCTGCTGGAAAAAATTATTCGTGAGGCAAAGCAGCGCGGTTGGAGAGTTGGAACCCTGAAACATGATGTCCATGGCTTCGATCTTGATCAGCCGGGTAAGGACTCCTGGCGGCATGCCCAAGCCGGAGCGGATGTTGTGGCCATTAGTTCACCCCAAAAGATTGCTGTCATGGAAAACGTAACAGAAGATCAACCCTTAGATGAGGTAATTGCCAGAATCCAGGGTGTTGATGTTATTTTTACAGAAGGCTATAAGTCGGGCAATAAACCAAAAATTGAAGTTTTTCGCTCAGGTGTGCACCAAAAACTATTTTGTCGGCCGGAAGAGCTTATAGCCATTGTCAGTGATCTAAACTTTGATCTCGGCATTCCTACCTTTGGGTTAGATGATGCCTCAGGGATTTGCGATTTAATCGAATCTTTATTTGGAATTAGGGCGCGAGAAAAGTCATCTGATGGAGAGGGTTAGTTTTTCATTGTAATGCATATCGCATTTGTTAGGGGCTGGGCGCTTTCGACGAAAGTGTCCATAGGGCACTTTCGTCACTGAATCCCCGATGTTCAGCTTTAGCTGAACGAGTTCACTGGGCACATTATAGGTTATCCTATGACTTTACGGAAGAATCTTTGCCAGGAGTTGTGCAGTTTTGGGCAAGAGCGGTAAGGCTAAGAGAGAGGAAAGAACATTGAAGAGTGTATGAGCGTTGGCAACTTGGCGAGAAAGACTTCCGCCCATAAGGTCAAGGCCATTGGCTATGGTACTGACAAAAGGCAAGAAGAGCAGAACGCCAAAAATGTTGAGCAGCACGTGAAAGAGAGCTACTCTTTGAGCAGATCTTGAACTGGCTAAGGCTGCTAAAACGGCAGTGAAACAAGTTCCTATATTGGCCCCGAAAATGAAGGCGAGGGCAGTTGGGAGGGTTATTCGGCCATCTTCCGTCAAGACCATGACGATGCCTGTTGTGGCGCTGGATGAATGAAGTAGGGCCGAAAGGATTGTACCGGCGAGAACGCCTTTGAGATGATTATCTCCTAATTGCTGAAGAAATTGCTGAATGAAAGGTTTGTCGGCGAGAGGGGCCATGCCCGCCTGAAGCATATTCAAGGCAAAAAAGAGAAGACTCAGTCCGAAAAAAGATAAAAAAAGGTAGCGAATTCGACCAGAGATAAATAGATAACCAAGAGCACCAAGAATCAAAAGGTAAGGAATAAACGATTCTACAGAGAAAGCGAGCAGTTGTGTGGTTAGCGTTGTCCCGATATTGCTGCCTAAAATTAAGGCCAGAGCATTTTCGAAGGGAAGCAGTTCCGCATCGACGAAAGAGACAGCCATGACCGTTAAGGCAGTACTGGATTGAAGCAAGGCAGTAGTGATCGCTCCGGTGCAAAATCCACGGCTGGGGGTTACCGTCATCCAAAGGAGAAATTTGCGCAGATGATGTCCCGCAAAGGATTGCAGACCCTGTCTCAATACCTTCATTCCCCAGAGCAGAAGACCCAGACCTATGATCAAAGTAAGTATAAACAAGGAATCACCTTCTTTCGGAAAGATATGAATACCTTCCGTTTGCCATGGTTCATCGCCAGTTAAAGTATATGAAATGGAACTGCATCAAGAACGTTCTTGTATAATTTCGCGGCTTTGAATTTCCCCCCCACTTCCGAGTTCATTAAAGTGACACTCCCTTGACATGTGCATACCTTACCATAAGAGGTGATGATATGCGAGTTCGTCAAGGGAGTATTCGGGATTGGCCATTTATCTATTCTTTGGGGAAAATCAATATACCGGATAGTGCTTCACCATGGCGCAAGCAGCCGCTGGAGGAAACTCTCAAATATCGGGAAGCTGTTCTAAAAGGTTTTTGGACCTGGATTCAGCAGACAGGGTCAATTGTCTTTATAGCGGAAGCTACGGCAGAGGAGTTTAGTGACAATACTCCAATGACGGGGCCAGACGGGAATCAGTCGCTGGGGTATTTGGTGCTCCATCCTTCTTCCCGCGAAGAGCTGACAGGTGTTTATCAGGGATGGATCATGGATTTTGGTGTACTTCCGGAATGGCGTGGCCAAAAGATCGGCGAAAAGTTGCTTAAGGCGGCAGAAGAATATTGTCGGCAGCATGATATCGCTTATCTGGGGCTGGCCTGCAGCAGTCATAATATTCCGGCCCTGCACTTGTATGAAAAGTCCGGTTTCGTCGAGGAACGTAAAATCATGGTCAAATGTTTATAAAAAAAGCTTGCGACGATCTTCGCCGCAAGTGAAGTAAAAGAGAGGAGTGGGGATTAAAAAAGAAAAACGTGAGACTAATTAAAGTGTATCCCGAGGAGTTCTTATTTATACAGACCCCGGGATATTTTTCTTACGATCTTTAGTCAGAGAGAAGGCGCTTTGCACGTAGGGTACGAGACGAGTTTTGTCTGTCTCTATGGTATAATAACCCTATCAATAAGGGAAATTATAGGTCAACACTTTAGTCTAGGGAAACAGGAGGGCAATTGTGGAACAAAAGGAGCTTAAAACATTCGTTCAGACAGTCTTGACTGAAGCCTCATCCTTTGAGGGGTATGTGATAGTACGTGCTCAGTCTCGCCGGGAATGGAGCATGCGTCTTAGCAACGGTCGTTTTGAGCGTGTTTCAACGGGCGAAGACCATGGTTTTGGAGTTCAGGCTTTTACCGAGAGCGGGGCGACAGGGTTTGCCAGCTCTGATGTTTTAGAGAAAGAGATCGGGCGTAAACTGGTGGCCAAGGCTACTCAGCTTGCCCGCAGAAATGAAGCACTTGGGACGAAGCTCAATCGTCAAATTTGGGATGCGTCACAGGTTAGAGCAGAAGAGGTGAATCCGGCACAAAAGACTTTCGAAGAAGTCCCTTTGGCTGATTTAGAGGGGATGATTATGACCTTGCACTCAAGGATGAAAACAGTCTTTTCCCAAGCGGTCTGGCAGACCAGTTACCGTCAAGCCGAAGAGATCTGGTGTATTGGGAGAACTGATGGCACCCTGGTATCGTTTGCAGTTCCCCGAGCGGTACTGATGCATCAAGGGACTGTTCGGGCCGAAGGAAAAGCACAAAGCACACTTATTCACCGCAGCGGGATGGATGCTTCAATTCTCTATGCAGAATTAGAGGATCACAGCCTGGAAGAGAAAGCGGTAAACAGGGCTAAGTTTGCTCAAGCCGTATGTACCGCTCCTCAGCTGCCAAGCGGTCATTATCCCCTCATCATTGACTATGGATTGGCTAAAGGTTTGGCCCACGAAGCTTTTGGTCATGCGGTAGAATCCGATCATCTTAATGAATCGGTACTTGGAGAAAAAGGAAAACTGCGGATTGGTTTGCGAGTCGCAAGAACAGGCGTACATATCATTGATGGACCTCTTGTGGGAGATTGGGCCTATCAGCCCTATTCAGCCAACGGGCTTCTGCGGGAAACGGTGACGATTGTTAAAGATGGAGTCTTGGAAGCCGGACTAGGAGATGTTTTTTCAGCATCTGAAGCCGGGATGCCGGTTACCGGAGCCGGGAGGGCAGAAAGTTATACCCATGTTCCTTTGCCGCGCATGAGCAATATTCGACTGTTGGTTGATCGCTCGTTTCCTTTGCCTCCATCTCTGTCCTTAATGGATGAGGTGAAGTCAATTCGCGAAATCCTCGTAAACAATGAGGAGATTCTGGAAGGACAGAAAAATCTTCTCCTCTTGGGATATCGGGGCGGGCAAGTTAATCCTAAAACAGGAGATTTTGTCTTTCAATGCGATGGAATCATTGATGTTGCTGATCCGGATTTGCCGATTTACCAACCTTCGATTTTCAGCGGCAAGATCCTTTCGGCTTTGGAAGCAATTCGGGGCGGTTTGGGTGAAGGCTGTTTTGATGCGATTGGAACATGCGGTAAGGGCGGTCAAGCGGTTCCTTCAAGCGGTGGAAGTCATCGCTATTTGCTTATGGACCCTGATCAACAAGTCAGTTTGGGAGGAACACAGGGATGAAACTCGTTGCGCAATTAGAGGAGCTTTTTTATCGTTATCAACAGGCACCGAAAGACGAGACTTTGCGCTTATCTGCTTGGCGCCTGTTAGTCAATGAATCACAAGTTGTCTCTCTGGGGATAAAAGATAATTCTCCCGGAGGAGTATATACTCCTCCAAGCTATCGGCAGAAGGAAAGCGGAGAGGTTTTCTTAGTCTGGGCAGATGGAACTTGCAGCGAGGCTATAGTTCAACTGCAGCCTCAGAGTATGGCAGAGTTTTGGGAGCAGAAAATGCAGCAGTGGAAGCAAGCTGCTTACACTGACCCTGAGGCTTCTTATATTCCTGCTCCCGAAGCGTTGCCTCTCGTGGCTGTTGAAGACAGAACTATCCGAGAAATTATCGAGGGCGACGATAACGTTTTATTTGACCTTGCCAAGCAGTGGCTCGAGGAAAAACCGGATCAGGCCAAAGTTCAAGGCAGTATCCAAGCCGCATGGGGATATCGCAATGTGCGAACGTCTACAGGGCTGGCGGTGACGTATCAACAATCTCAATTTGTGTCTTGGTTTACCTTTGACAGTTTAGTGGGAGGCGGTTTTGCCAAACGGAGGCTTATTCGTCCGGAAGAACAAAAAAAGCTATGGACTCAGACGGTGAAACGCTATGAAGCCCTGGCCGGAGAGGCGCCTGCTGTTAATCCTGAGACTCAGGTGATTTTTTCTCCTGCCATGACTGAAGAACTTTTGGGACAGTTTATCGTCCCTAATTTCTCCGGGGAGCGAGTCATTGAAGGGCAGGGAGCCTTTTCTAAGGAAAATTTCCAAACGCACAAAGAAGTTTTTCATCCTCAGTTCTCTCTGACGATTGATCCTCTTCGGCCGCTTGAATTAGGCTCCTACATGGTTACTTCTGAGGGAGTGCCGGCTCTTCAAACGTCTTTGGTTCATGAAGGAAAGCTGCAAACGCCATTTCTGCGGGTAAAAGATGCCCTTCGTTGGGGTTCGAAACCGACAGGACTGCCCCAGGGGGCTGCAGGGCTATATTTACAGCATACTGTTGAGGAAACCTGGGATAAGATTCTGGGTACTATTGAGGACGGAGTTTTGATTTTATCGGTTCTTGGCTTACATACTCAAGATGCTGTGGCGGGATCGTATTCTCTCAGCGCTCCCCATAGTCTGCGAATTATTAAGGGAGAGATCGTCGGACGCGTAGATGTGAAATTAACAGGAAATTTCTTTAAGGATTTGGCCGCAGCCACAACTAAGCTAGGGCGGTCTGATTTGAGCCTGCATCCATATCTTTTGGTAAGGACCGGAGTGCAGAAATTATAGCGAGAGGGGTTAAAATGAGATGTTGGATTTGCATGTCCATCTTCTGGGGCACGAAGACCGTGAGGCCAATCGGCAAAATATTCGGGCCTTTTTAGAAGAGGCATCCCGCAAAGGGCTAAAGGAAATCGGATTTGCCGATCATGATTATTATTGGGAGCAAATGAATTTTCCCTTGATCCGAGAGGCGGCCGTGGAGTATCCAAATCTGAAGGTTCGAATTGGTCTGGAAGCGGACTATCGGCTGATGGAAGAAGAGAGAATTCAAAACCTCTTGAGTCAGTTCCCTTTCGATTTTGTGATTGGATCTGTGCATGAAATTGCGGGTTGGGCTTTCGATTTTCCGGAAGAAGAGCCGAGGCATCATCAGCAAGAGGCAGATAAACTTTATCGAGATTATTTTAACCTAGTGACCAAGGCAGCTCAAAGTGGGTTATTCACAACAATCGGCCATTTTGATTTGATCAAAATTTTTGGAGTCCGGCCTACTACGGATATTTTAACCCTTGCCGATGAGGCTTTAACGGCAGTTGCCGAAAAGGGCTTGGTTTTGGAGATTAATACCAATGGCAGATATAAACCTGTCCGGGAATTTTATCCGGAGAAGCGGCTTCTGGAAGAAATCAAACGGCGGGGAATCAGTGTTACCTTAGGTTCGGATGCGCATAGCGCGGAAGTTGTCGGGCGAGACATTGATGAAGCGATTATGCTGCTGCGGCAGATCGGAGTGCAAGAGGTTATTGGGTTCAGAGGCTTTGAAAAACTTAGATACACCTTAGCATAGGGGGGAGGAGCCTTGTCTTATCCACTCAACGAAAAATGGTTAATGGAAGAAGGCGCTGCTCAGGCCTTGGTAGCAATCTTAAACAGTCAGCAAGGAAAAGACTATAAGATTACTAAGCATGCCGACAGACCGGATATCATCATCGAAAATCAACAGAATGGACGTCGTTTGGGAGTAGAAGTAACACACCTTTTTTACGATTCTGAAGAGGCGAGAGCTGTCTTTGGCAGATCCCATGCGCAATGTCACCCTCCCGAATATATTGAAGAATATATTCGGCGTCTGAATGTTCTTCTTCAGCAAAAGAGCGAGAAAGCAAAAGGGTATAGCCATCAAGATCCTCTTGCACTGTTGATTCGAGTAGTTTCTCCGGTTTTTCACATGGTCGATTTTGAAGTATATGCTTCTAAAATCCAAGTTCCTCCTTCAGATTTTGCGATAATTTGGTTGTTGTTTTATGATTTTCAAGCCCGTGCTTGGACACTGCTTGAAAGGCTGCGCTAATTGCCCTTTTGGGGTGGCATAGACTCTCCCTAACGGTGTAACACTATCCAAGTGTTAGTGTTTTTGTAAAGGAGAGGTGTTTTGTCCATGCCTTGGATGGAAATAGAAATTGATTCTTCGTTGGATTGGAATGAAGAGGGCCTGGAAGATTGGGCCTTAGCTCTGGGGGCGTTTCTGACGGAAAAGGGAACAGGGTTGAAGCCGGAGATTAGCAGGTCGTTAGGATATAATGTGGTTCATATGGGAGAGGAAGGGGTCGGAGCGCTGACCTTGCGGAGGGCAGAACGCTTGGTGCTTTTAGATGGCTTAGAGCTGAAAGATTCGGTTGATTACGATTTTGCGCGTTTTGTCGTTCGCTTCGCCGGTCAGATGGGCGCTGTAGGAGTTTGTGCCTCTATCCAAAGCCTGGATGAACGAGCATTTTGGGAGAAAATCGGAGGAGTTCTGCGGCCGGATCCCCTTCCGCTGGAAGAGGTGATTCAACGAGAAAACGTGGGCATCCAACAACTTACTAAGTTTTCCTTGCTTGTTACCTATGAAGAAGAGCCTGTTCTCTGCCTTGAACCCATTACAGTTAATTGTCATGCGCGGGGAATTATTAGTCTTGCGCAGCGTCGCTTGGAGAAAATGTATGGCGGAAATCCCTTAGGGTTTGCAAGCTGGAAAGCGGTTCATTGTCCTTGGGTAATTAGCCGGGAACAATGGCAGGAATTTTTGGCGTACAGTCGTTTGCAGGCTTTTGAGCTTTTGGCAAAACTCGTCTTTCATAGCTCGTCATTTTAAAAAACTTACTATTTGTTTCATACCGCAAATTTTTATATAATATTGACAATCATTAGATGAAGAGGGAAAGAGGGGGTAAGAAATGGCGGCACATGATTTGGCTCACGAATTGGCCCGTACACTTAAAGAATCCGCTGAATTCAAGCAGTTTTACAAATCAAAAGCAAAGGTTATGAGTGATGCTAATAATCATAAGATGGTTCGTGAATTTCAATTAAAACAATGGGAGATACGTGAGGCGCAAATGTTGGAACAAGAAGTCAGCGAGGAAAAACAGCAAGAGCTTGAACGTTTATATAGTCTAGTGAGCATTAATCCGGCAGCGAGGGAGTATTTGGAGGCTGAATTTGAAGTGTCACGAATGGTTAATGATATCCAGAAGATCATCGGAGAGGCCATTCAGGATGCAATGCCTATCGGCTTTGAGGATATGAATCCTTGAAAGGCCTCTTGGCTGACTTGACAGAGGCTATGCCGGATTTGAAGTGGGTGCTTGAGAATGAAAATCGGAATGGTTTGTTACCCGAGTTATGGAGGAAGCGGTGTTGTCGCTGCTGAGCTCGGCTATGCATTGGGTGAGCGAGGTCATGAAGTCCACTTTATCTCTTCGTCTCGCCCTTTTCGCTTACATCGCTATCATGAGCAGCTATTTTTTCATGAGGTAACCGAGGTGAGTTATCCTTTGTTTAAAACGGCACCTTATACCCTGTTGCTGGCTAATAAAATTGTTGATGTCGCCAATTTTGCGGGGCTGGATATTATCCACGCTCATTATGCAATTCCTCACAGTATCAGTGCCTATTTAGCTGTGCAGATGATGGCGAAGCCGCTGCCTTTAGTAACTACCCTGCATGGAACGGATGTCACTTTGGTCGGAGCCTATGAAGAGTTTTTTCAATTGACACGCTTAGCCTTAAAGGTGAGTGACCGTCTGACATCTGTTTCTCAAGCCCTTGCTCTGGAAACAGAAAGGACGTTTGGGAAAACAGATCAAGGAATTCAAGTGATTCCCAATTTCATTGATCATAAAGTTTATTGTCCTTTAAGCAGTTCAACGCGACGATGCAGACGGTATTTTGCTCCTCAAGGTGAGAAGATTTTAGCCCATATTTCCAACTTCCGAGAGGTAAAACGCGTGGTTGATGTAGTCGATATTTTTGCTCGGGTTGAGAAGAGACTAGATTGTCGTTTATTACTGATAGGAGATGGGCCTGAGATGAGCCGGGTTGAACGGGAGGTAGTGAGACTGGGTTTAGAAGGCAAGGTCCAATTTTTAGGCAAGCAAGAAAGCGTTCATGAGATTCTCCAGATGGTTGATGTCTTTCTGCTTCCTTCAGAACAAGAAAGCTTCGGGTTAACAGCACTGGAAGCAATGGCTTGTGGAGTTCCTGTCGTTGCCAGCAGAGTCGGTGGATTACCGGAAGTTGTCCAGCATGGGAAAACGGGCTTCCTGAAGGAGGTCGGAGACCTTGAAGGAATGAGTGAAGCAGTTGTGGAGCTGCTCTCTGATGAAGCACGTTACAAAACATTTTCTGAACAGGCAGTCCGCTGGGCCAGAGAGACATTTCCGGTGGAGCGGGCAGTTTCGGAGTATGAGAAGGTGTATGAGAGTGTGGTTCAAAGTCCCAGGTTCAGTGGCTTGAAGAAAATTGTTCCAGGACATTGAGCGGGAGCTGAGATAAAATTTGAATTGAGAACAATTCTAGGAAATGTGAAAGGGGGAGGACTATGAACCGGATGACCCTTGATCAGTTTGAAGATGCTTTGGAGGAAATTGGCTATATTACAGAGAGGGATGATCGGATTGCTCTCACGGCCTTTTTAGCGACGGAGTTAGGCAAGCCTCTTTTGATTTCCGGACCAGCGGGAGTTGGCAAGACGGAGATTGCTAAAGTTCTCAGCCAGGTTTTTGGGGCGCCCTTGATTCGTTTGCAGTGTTATGAGGGGTTAGATGAAACGAAGGCACTTTATGAATGGAATTATCAAAGGCAGCTTTTGAAAATTCAAATGAGTCAGGAAAAGTTAAAGGAAGAAGACCTTTTTTCTTCGGATTACCTGCTTCCGCGGCCATTGCTGCAAGCCCTTGTCAATCCCAAAAAGAGTGTCTTGTTAGTGGATGAAATTGATAAGACCGATACCGAATTCGAGGCTTTTCTCTTTGAATTATTAGGAGAATTTCAGGTGACCATCCCTGAAATGGGGACAATCAGGGCCCAAGAACCTCCGATAGTCGTTTTGACCTCCAATGGGGAAAGGGATCTTTCCGATGGGCTAAAGCGGCGATGTATTTTTCTTAATGTTGAGCCTCCATCTGTGAACAAAGAAGTCCGAATTTTGCGCAAAAAGGTTGCTGATTTGCCGGAACGTTTAGCTTTAGAGGTGGCTCGTGCAGTTCATATTTTGCGGGGCAGGCTCTCGTTAAATAAGGTGCCTTCAGTTTCAGAAACGATGGATTGGGCCAAAGCCCTGCTGGTTATGGGAAAAAGCGGCTTGGATCCTGCCTGGGTAGAGGCGACATTGACTTTGTTATTAAAAAGTCAAGATGATGTAGACTTGTTTTATCGGGAAATGGGGGCGGAGCAACTTCTCTTTGAAGCGAGCAAACTGGGACAAGAGGAAAGGCGTGCTCATGGAAAATAAACCTGAGAGAGTGAGTGAATTAGACCGCCATTTAGTTGAATTTGCCCAATTATTACGCTCTGTTGGCTTAAAGATCAGTCCTTCGGAAATCTATGATGCTGCACAAGGATTAACGATACTGGGGATGGCAGATAAGAACAAGGTTGAAGCAGTGTTGCAGGCAACCCTTGTTAAAGATGTCCGTTATATCCCCTCGTTCCAAGAAGCCTTTCGGGCCTATTTTGCCAGTATGAAGCAAAAAGAAGTGTGGCAGAAGGAAACGGCGGAAAAAGCCAGCCAATGGCAGGAACAGTTGGAGCAGGCAAGGCAGGATTTGCGTTTTCAGGGAAATGAGTTGGAGATCACGGAAGAACAGAGGGCTGTTTATGCAAGTCTGCCTGAGAACGATAAACAGCGATTAAAAGATTTCCTGGATAAGTCAGCGCAAGGGACAAAAAGCGGGATCCCCGTTGATCATACATATCAGCCTATGGTTGAACGGGTTCTGCGCGGTTCTTTGGAATATTGGCGCAAACGGTTGAATGAGGACGATCCGATTCTTTCGCCGAGCTCAACGGATGGTGTATTGTCAGAAGTTGAACGGGCTTTACGGGAACGTGAAGCAGACGTTTTAAGCCGGGACTTAAAAAAAATATCCGCAGAAGAATGGCCGGAAGTGACACGCCTAATCCGTCGTCTGAGTCAGCGTCTTGCCACCCAGGTTACACGACGTTATCGTGCTGATCACAGGCGCGGTGGGGTGGAAATGCGGGCAACGCTGCGTAAGAATTTGCGTTATGGCGGAGTGCTCATGGAACGGAGTTACCGCTCCCGGCGCAGGGCACGACTTAAAATTGTTTTGCTTTGTGATATTTCGGGCTCGATGCTCAAATATACCGAGTTTATTTGGCAATTTGTTTATGGACTTTCTGCAGCTGTCAAAGGGATTAAAACCTTCGCTTTTGGCGAAGCTCTCATTCCTTTGTCGGGACAATTAAAAAAAGAGCAAACGTTTGAGGAAATGGTTAAGGAAGCCCTGAAAATTTCGGGAAAAGAATGGGGCGGAGGAACAAATTTTGCCAATGCTTTGGTGACTCTGCAGCAAGCCTTTCCAGCAGCTCTTGCCAAACAAACACTCTTAATCGTAGTCAGTGACGGTCAAACCTTAGAAGGAGAAAAGGCAGCGGTTTTATTAGAACAGATTCGGCGCCATGTTCATGAAGTTCTATGGCTGAATACTCTTCCTAAACGTCGTTGGCAAGAGACTCCTTTTGTTCAAGCATTTCTTCCCAGCTGTCAAATGTATGAATGCTACACTTTGGGCCATTTGACTCAAATTTTGAAGCAACAATTCTAAGCTGGCAGTGTTTATTCTGAGAGCAAACAGAGCATACTATAAATGAGCTATTTGTTCTCAATTACACAAAGTGAGGGAAGAAAAATGTTGGAAAAATGTAGAGCCTGCGGTTTTGAACATGAAGATTTAGAACACGTACTCTTTCGAAGAAATCATGTGAGTAATCGTGTCTTGCCTTATTGCTCATATTGTATGCGCCGATTATACCAGGTGCCGTATAGGCCGGAACGCGATCTATAATCTGGTACGAAATTATACATCATGCCCTGAAACATCGTTTTTATGCTTGCCTTTTTTCTTAAGCTTTGGTATATTGACTTTGAAGTTGGAGAAAAAGGGGATGTTTAATCATGGCATATGTTATTAGTACCGATTGTATCAGTTGTGGTGCTTGTGAAGGGGAATGCCCAGTTTCTGCCATTAGTGAAGGCGAAGATCGATATGTTATTAATGCAGATCTCTGCATTGATTGCGGTTCCTGTGCTAGTGTTTGTCCTGTTGAAGCACCAAATCCAGCTTAATTGACGGCATGATTGAAGGATCACAAAAAGGAGAGTTATGACTCTCCTTTTTCATTGACAAATAACTTACATTAGTTTAAAATTTAATTAAAAATTATTTTAATTATAAGGAAAGGGGGTTTTCTCTTTGGATGCGATAGAAATTCTTAAGCAATTAAAGGATAAAGGTGTCCGCTTTACGCCTCAGAGACAGGCAATTTTGGAATTTCTCCTTGGTACTACGACTCATCCCACTGCCGATGAGATTTATCATCATGTCAAAGCGAAGTTTCCAGGCGTGAGTTTAGGGACCATTTATAATACATTGAACATGCTTAAAGTTCATGGACATCTTTTAGAATTGTCTTACGGGGATATGTCAAGCCGTTTTGACGGCAATCCTCATAATCATTATCACATAGTCTGTTCAAAATGTGGTAAGGTCGTAGATTTTCATCGCCCCCTCATTGATCTTTCTCAGGAAGCGCAGGAAAAATCCGGTTTTGTAATTCTTGGCCATCGTCTGGAATTCTATGGTATCTGTCCGGAATGCCGCCAGGATGAGGTGCTAAACTGATCAGGATTGTTATGAATGACCAATGAACCCTCTTGTGCAGCAGTGACAAAGTCACCCTCTGCCAAGTGGGTTTATTTTTTTAAAGGCAAGGGTTTTTAAGGTTTTGCACGAATATAATGCGTATAAATCTTCTGGATATTGAGGGAGCTATTATGTTCAATCGACGCATCATTGTTTTTTTAGCAGCATTTGTTTTATTAATCGGAACATTATGGTGGAACTGGCACAACCCTGCAGGACTGGCTCTCCAAGTGAGCCAAAATGTAATAAGTTCAAGCCGTTATACGCAAGCTTTGGATGGGACGTGGGATCGCTTTTCTTCGTTACGGCAGGCCTGGACAACGGAATCTGAACGTTCTCAAGGGAAAACTAACCAATCTATTTTAACTGCCGGGCGTCCTATGACATTACCTTCAAGTGAAATGTTTTCCATAGGGGCGAAGCGGTTTCGTGTGCCGGCAGAATGGAGCTCCAGAACCATGCTCCTTACCTTAAACGGGGTGCAGGGGCATGTGTCAGTTTACTTAAATGGGACAACAAGCCCTGATAAAATCGGAGACTTTGAGGGAAGCGGCGGGGCAGACGTTGTAGAGATACCTCCCAAGGCATTTCGTTATGGAGAAGATAATATTTTAATCGTTGCACTTTCCTCAAGTATTCAGCAGCGAACCATGTTTTTAGGGTCATCCTGGCCGGAATTGGGACGAATTACCGGGGACGTTAATTTAGAGGCTGTTGTTGAAACGACGTTGACAGAGCCGCAGCTTAAGGTTACCTGGAATAATGCGACTGCCCAGGTTGCAGTTACTACAGAGCTTTGGCACCATGACTTTACCCCTGAAGGTCCTTGGACGGTTTATGGGGTTATTTCTGACGGATCAGCCGGTGTTGCCGAACAGACTATCACGGTTCAGCCCAAGAATAATGCTGATCATCAAGCGGTTAATCTCCTGTTTACAGTTCCGAATGCCCGGCGCTGGACCCCCCAATCTCCTTTTCTCTATCAGCTGCATCTGACAGTAACGAACAACCGCGGAGATATTGATGATTTAGCAATTCCTCTTGGACTAAGGACGATTGCTTTTTCGTCCGGGAAATGGCTTTTGAATGATCAAGCGCTTGCCATTAAAGGCGAAGCCTTAACCCCTGATGAGGAATACAAGATTCGTCATACTGGGCAATTGGCGTCTTGGCTTAAGGGTGAACAGCGCAAAGGAATCAATCTTATCTACTTCATTGGTCAGTACCCTGATGAGCTCTGGCTGAAAACGGCCGATCAGGCGGGGATGGGTATATGGGCAGAATTACCCGTTGCCGGGGTTCCTTCCAGTCGGCTTGCTAAGCCTGAAGATGCGGTTAGGATTTCTGCGGAAAAAATGATTCACCCCTCCCTCTGGGCCTGGACAGTGGGTAAGGGGTTAGATTCCGATTCAACGGCTCAGACCTATTTGCAGCAAGCAGCAGCTAAGGTTCAGCCTGATTTGGCTTTTGTCATTAGAGCCATGCCGAGTTCGGTAACCGGGCTGCCCGATGCTCAATCTTTGGTGGTGCAAGGTAATACGATTCAAGGATCTTGGGGAGAGGTCAAGGCAGAATCATTATCTCTGCCCAGTCCTGTCTGGGCAAAAGAACCGATAGTTTCGGGATTCTGGACGTTCTTGATGATTTTCATAACTTGGATGAATATCCGTTCTGTTACATGGCGTTATAAAGAATTAGGAGCGGCTAAACCGAGAAGGCGTTTGCGCAATGCGTGGCTCTGGAACGGATTGCTTGTTCTGGCACGGGAAGGCTTAATTGGCGGGCTGATCACCTCGGTTTTATATCGTATTCCGACGAATTTCAGTCCTTGGTTTGTCCATTTATGGCCGGGCATCGAGTCATTGCAGGAGCAATCTCCTTGGCTGATTTGGGGATTGGTAAGCATGTTAGGCATTCTTATGAGGCTATTACAGGTTGGTGTCGCCGCTCCCCATTTGCCTAATGCTCCTCATGTCTTAGGAGTTCTTTATTGGCTTGAACGACGTTATTACTTTGCAGTTTTAGTTGCCCTTGGCTGGGCCGCATTGTCCTGGGGAATTCCAGTATACGTTCCTTTGCTCGGCTACTTGCTGTTTAGTTGTTTGCTGTTTCCTCTTCGTGTCCATGATATCCATCGCATTGGTGGGCGTTACTTGCCATTTTTGCTGGTACCGGGAATTTTTGTTGGTTTTATCCTGGTCTGGGGAGCTTTTCACTACGCAGATGGAATTTATTTGTGGCATCTGCTGAAAAATTGGGATTTTAGATCCTTGTCCTTTAAGTTTTCTCTTTAAAGTATCAGCAGGAAAGGGGTTAGGCCAATGTATAACATTCAGTTTAAACCGAATTTCTTGATTTCGGGGGTTGGCAGTGTCCCTCATACTAGGGGCGAAGAGGCTTTGGAGTTAATCTGGTCGAGTATCCCGCGAGCGCCTCATTGGCCCCAGCTTCCCGGACTGGGGGCTGAAAGTTCCTTTGTGGCCCAATATCTTAATGCATTGTTGGAAACAGGGGTTATCGAGGATGTTAATGCCCCAAAGTTCCAGATTGAAGCGAAAGACTGGACTGAGCGGATGACTGCTTTCTTTGAACTATATTTGAAGGCCTTGGACGGTGATGAAGAGGCTTTGCAAAAATTCGGTTTTAGTGACGCAGGCGGGGAAGGTTTTGAATTGTTCTGCCGCGACTTGGAATTAAACGGAACTCGCAATGCGGTCCTCTTAAAGGGACAGCTTAGCGGTTCATTGACTTTGGGAATGCAGATAACGGATAATCAGAGAAAAGCCAGTTATTATAACGAAACTTTAAGGGATATGCTGGTCAAGAACTTGGCGATGCATGCGGAGTGGCAGACGAAACGACTCCAATCCTTTGGCTTACCGGTACTGATGACTATTGATGATCCTGGTCTCTATGCTTTTGGTGCCTCTACACACGTGACTCTCGACAGAACCCAGCTTATTGAGGAGTTAAATATCATTGCCGGAGGAATTGTCAGGCAGCGGGGAATTCCAGGGGTTCATGTTTGTGCGGGAATGGATTGGACACTAATTTTTGACTCCGCAATCAAAGTCCTTAATTTTGATGCTTATAGCTATATGCCTAGTATGATGGTCTTAGGGGAGCCTCTCAATGAATTTTTGCAGCGTGGGGGAATTCTGTCCTGGGGGATTGTGCCTACAAATAATAATGCCTGGGAGGAAAGTGGTGACACTATTAGAAGACGCCTGGAAGACAATATTCGGGAACTTGTTAAACGGGGTGTGGATGAGTCTCTGCTGCGGCAGCAGAGTATGCTTACCCCCAGCTGCGGAACAGGAACGTTAAGTAAAGAGTTAGCGGAACATATTTATAAATTGTTAGTGGATATCGGAAGTTATTAAAGGATCAGGATAGCAGTGAAGAGGGACTACTCCCATGATGGAAGTGGAAGTCTTAGAATTGGATAAACAGTGTAGGAAGGAGAGCAGGAAATGCTGACAAAAGAGATGACAGTTGGTCAAGTATTGAAATTATATCCTCAAACGGTTCAGATTTTTTTAGAGTTGGGTATGCATTGCCTCGGCTGCCCTTCATCGGCTACGGAAAGCCTGGAAGGAGCCGCCTTGACTCATGGGCGGGATCCTAATAAATTAGTTGCCCAGCTTAATGAGGCAATTACGGGAAAAGGTTAAAGTGCTTTTTAGCGCTACAGGGACATGGGGGAGCTGACTTTCGTCGGCTCTTTTTTGCTATCTCCCCTCACGCAATTTTATAGGCTTTACCGCTTCTCCAAGCAATGAGTTTTTCCCCTGGTAGAGGGTGCAGTCGTTGGCTTCATTTGTGTTAAGACTAGCTAAAACGGGATTTCTTTAAAGAAATAGCTAAAAACTTGGACTAACTTTAAAGCGTCAATTGGAAAGCGATGAATTCTGGGTGAATATTATAAATTACTGTTGGCTTTTCTCGCTAGATGTTATGGAAATGGTACATGCAATCCTTAAAATGGGACATTCATCAATGAGGAAAATAGTTATGCAAATAAATAGCAAGAAATTCATGGTACATACACAATATAACTGGCAAACCATATATTGTTATTAACCAAAAGGAAAAACAGCCGCTTAATGTTAAATGATCTGAACACTGAAGGAGGAAATTAATATGGAATTACGTTCCGTTGCTTATAATCCTACACTTGGTATGGGTGGAATGTCAGGAATGTCAGGTATGGCTCCGGATGCTCAAGGAATGGCAGGAATGCAGGGTGCTCAAGCAATGCCTGGAATGCAGGGTGCTCAAGCAATGCCTGGAATGATGGGCGCTCAGGCAATGCCTGGAATGATGGGCGCTCAGGCAATGCCTGGAATGATGGGTGCTCAAGCTATGCCCGGAATGATGGGGATGCCGGAAGCGGGAATGCATCAAGGAATGTATGCAGATCCTTGTTGTCCGATGCCTTGCCCCCCGATGCCGTGTCCTCCGGAACCAATGGTGCACAGCACTATGCCGGAACCAACTCCAGCTCATGAAGTTTATGTCGTTAAAAAAGGTGACACTGTATACAAAATTGCTAAACGTTATGGAACAACGATGCAGGCTATTATACTGGCCAATGATTTGCGTAACCCAGACCTGATTTATCCCGGTCAAATCTTATTTATCCCTGGAGCTTCTGCTTACTAGAGTTCTTTTGACACCTGAAAGAAAATATCGTTATAAATCCCAAAGAGACGCAGCAATAGTTTTCGATAAACTATAAACAAGTAAATTAGCCCTATAAAGTGCGTTTTGATTTCTATATGCTCCCCCTGTGTGACAGCCAAAATAGTAAACTGTCAATTACAGGGAGGAGCACTTTTATCCAGTTTTTAAGCCCCCCACTTCTATAAGTGGGGGTGGCTCCTTCGTTAACAGTTCACTTTCGTCTTTAGGGGCTTTTGCAATAGTCCTAATCGTATACATAAGATACATACAGCGAATAGTATAGGTGTTATGTTTTTATGCTTTCAATTTAAAATCCTCCCCGCCAAAGTGCTAGCAGGGAAAATGTTGGAGAAAGTCGAAATATTATAGAAAGATGGTGGAAGGAGTGGAAGCTGTGTCTTATCAGGTTGGGATTCTTGGCGGCGGGCCGGGTGGATATGTCTGTGCTTTAAGGGCTGCTCAACTAGGCTTATCTGTTGTGCTGATTGAAGGGGAGCGCTTGGGAGGAACCTGTTTAAACAAAGGATGTATTCCGACCAAAGCTCTTGTTAAAAGTGCAGATCTCTGGCGTGAAATCCAGCATGCTGAAGAATTTGGGCTGTCCATAGGAGAAAAAGGAGTAGATTATGCTAAAGTAATGGCTCGTAAGGATCAGGTGGTTAATACCCTTGTCGGAGGGATAGAGAAATTACTCAAGTCGGCCAATGTTCGGGTTATCAAAGGCTGGGGCGAGTTTAAAGAACCGGGAAAGCTCGAAGTAACGACGGACGCAGGCTTTGAAACAATCGATGCAGACAATATTATACTGGCTACGGGGTCAGTACCGGTTCGTATTCCAATACCAGGTGCAGCTCTTCCCGGTGTGGGAACAAGTGATGAACTTTTAAATGAAACGGAGTTGCCGAAGCGTCTGGTTGTTATAGGCGGGGGAGTCATTGGTTTAGAATTTGCTTCAGTTTTTCAGGCCTTCGGTGTAAAAGTAACGGTTGTGGAGATGCTCCCAACTCTCTTGCCGACAATTGATGAGGAAATTCCTAAGCGCTTGAATCCGTTGCTTAAACGCAGCGGAATGGAGATCTTTACCAAGACGGCTGTCAAAGAGATCTGTCAAGAGGGTGACAACCTCATTGTGCGGGTCGAAGATGCTAAAGGAATTAAGGCGATTCCGGCCGACCGCGTCCTCTTGGCGACGGGACGCAAGCCTAATTTGCAAGGCATTGACACGGCTAACCTTGGTTTGGAATTAGAAAGAGGCGCCTTGAAAGTCAATGCGCAAATGCAGACAAATCTTTCTCATGTTTATGCGATCGGAGATGCGATCGGGGGAATTATGTTAGCCCATGTTGCTTCGGCTGAAGGAATTATTGCCGCAGAACACATAGCAGGGCGTTCCGTTTCGATGAGTTACAAGGCTATCCCCAGTGCCATCTTTACTCATCCGGAAATTGCTTCCGTCGGATACTCTGAACAGGAGCTTAAGACTTCCGGTATTGACTATCGGGTCAGTAAATTCCCCTTTTCGGCTAATGGCAAGGCCCTAGCCTTAGGCGAAAGCGTTGGGATGGTTAAGATTTTAGCGGATGAGAAAGGGATTGTTTTAGGAGCAAGCATTATGGGACCACAGGCCAGCAGCTTAATTGCAGAGTTAGGGATCGCAGTGGAAAAAGGACTTCAGTCCGAAGACATTGCCCGAACAATTCACGCCCACCCTACACTTCCCGAGACTATCATGGAGGCTGCTCATGGGATCATGGGAAAACCATTGCATATGGTTTAGATTCAAAAGAATTATTTACTAACACAATGGTTGCTGCTATTTTAGCTGCAGCCATTTTTTTGCGATATATTTTCGTGCCAAATCCCATGTAATCCTGATATAAGCCGCTGGTCATGACGATAAGCGGACGAGCTTATCGCCAACCGCATCTTATTACGCATACTCCTGCAGTGTGGATTGGCCAAGTGTCCCCGAAGCTAAGGACTTTATTCCTATTTTTTAATTTTCTTTGGAAAACTTTCATTTTAGAGCAGGAAAATCTTGTTGAATGGAGAATAGTGGGATGAAGTGGGGTAAAGTGGGGCGAACAACATGTTTATGGGGGAGTACATTCATACAATTGACGGGAAAGGCCGGCTGATTATACCGGCAAAGTTCCGCGAAGCCTTAGGAGAACGCTTTATTGTAACTAAAGGCTTGGATCATTGTTTGTTTGTCTATCCCATCGCCGAGTGGAATGTGTTGGAAGAGAAACTTCGCGCTTTACCGTTTACTCAACCTAATGTTCGCGCCTTTGTTCGTTTCTTTTTTTCGGGAGCAACGGAATGTGAATTGGACAAGCAGGGCAGAATTCTATTGCCGGCTAATTTACGCGAATATGCGCAATTGGAAAAGGATTTAATTCTTGTCGGGGTGTCCAGCAGGGTGGAAATTTGGAGCCAGACACTCTGGACAGACTATAGTCGGCAGGCAGAAGCTGATTACGCTAGTGCTGCTGAATCCTTGGTAGAGCTTGGTATATAGAAAGGAACGGGTTAATTTGGATTTTCAGCATGTAACGGTTTTGTTGAAAGAGACCGTCGACAGAGTGGTTACTGATCCCTCAGGAATTTATGTTGACTGCACCCTTGGCGGAGCTGGGCATAGTCGGAGAGTTCTAGAGAAACTTGACTCCAAGGGGAAATTAATTTGTTTTGACCAGGATGAGCAGGCGATTTATCACGCTCAAAATCTTTTTAGCGGAGATAAACGCGTTTTGTTAGTGAAAGAGAATTTCGAAAATTTAGAGAAGACCCTGTTGGAATTGGATCTCCGACCTGTCAAAGGCATAATTTTTGATCTGGGAGTCTCCTCTCCTCAGCTGGATGAAGCTGAGAGAGGGTTCAGTTATATGCAGGACGCACCTCTCGATATGCGTATGGATTCAGAAAGTCCCATCACAGCGAGAGAGATCGTGAACACTTGGCGCGAAGAATATTTGGCTAAGATTATCTGGGATTATGGTGAGGAAAAATGGGCTAAGCGAATTGCCCAATTTATTGTCCAAAAACGCCAAGAGAGGCCGCTGGAGACGACGGGAGATTTAGTAAACGTCATTAAAGCCGCTGTTCCTGCGGCTGCTCGACGAGAGGGTCCCCATCCAGCAAAACGAACGTTTCAGGCCATTCGCATCACTGTAAATGATGAGCTGGGAGTTCTCGATCGTGTTTTGGATCAGGCTTTAAGGTGCTTGGACCAAGGAGGCCGCTTGGGCGTAATTACGTTTCACTCCCTTGAGGACCGAATGGTTAAAGAACGAATGAAATCTTGGCTGGGGCGCTGCACATGTCCTCCGGAATTACCGCTTTGCCGGTGCGGGGCTAAGGCAGTGGCCAGAATATTAACGCGCAAACCCATTTTTCCTACTGAAGAAGAGATTGAAACAAATCCGCGGGCCAGAAGTGCAAAATTGCGGATTGCTGAAAAAATATAAGGGTCTAAAGCAAAAGGAGGAGGAATACCCTTGGTAGTGGCGCAGGAAAAGATGATGTATCAAGAGCCGATAGACTTAAGACCTGACGGACAAAGCCAACGAATCATAAAAAAGAGAAAAAGGTCGTCTCATCATGGGAGAAGTATTTTGATGCTGGCCTTCGTAGTTGGATTGACTGGAGCTGTCGGAGCGGAAACGATTCAACTGACGGTTGTTAAAGGCGCACAAATCAGAGCTTTACAAACGGATATTTCTACGCTCAAGGAGCAGAAAGATCTTCTCCAGTTAGAGGCTGATAAATTGAGGTCAGTGAGTCGGATCGAGAGCGTTGCGCTGTCTATGGGCATGGAAAAGCCAGCGGGAACAGTGTATATGGCTGGTACTATTTCTGCGGTCAAAAATCAAACGGGGACTACGCCGCCCAAAGTTACCAACACACAAACTGCCGAGGCTAAACCTACACCACTGCATCAATTTTCAAAGCTATTTACAAGTTTCTTTGCTTCTACACAACGTTAAGAAGAAGGGCGCTTTGGGTACGCAGGAATCCCTGGAAAGGTAGGGGTGAGGACACGTGAGTCCTTTAGTTGTCATGCGTAAACGAATCGCCTTTCTTTTTTTCTGTGTCTGTGCCTTTTTAGTTGTCCTAATCATTCGTTTGGGTTTTGTACAGCTAAGCCAAGGGGCTGATTTGCGTAAGAAAGCAGATGATTCACATTATCGGGGGGTTCCGGTAGCTCCTAAACGAGGAAATATTGAGGACCGAAATGGAAATGTTTTAGCTATGAGCATCAGCACTGAGACAGTTTATGCAATTCCTGCTGAGGTAAGACAGGCAGGCAAAGCGAAGGAGACAGCCCTAACCTTGTCTAAACTCTTGGGAAAATCTGAGGCAGATATAGAGGCGCGAATAACTAAACGTTCAGCTTTAGAATATATCCAAAAGCAGGTTAAACCTGAAGTTGCGGCTCAAATCAGAGCGCTAGCGCTCCCCGGAATAGGGACTACCGAGGACAGTCAACGGTATTATCCCCAAGGAACCTTAGCTTGTCATATTATCGGATTTGCTGGGATTGACAATCAGGGGCTTGAAGGAATAGAGTTAACCAGGGATTCGGAGCTGAAAGGAGTTCCGGGGAGTATACTCCAGGAATTCGGAGCCAATGGCATCCCCCTGCCTCAAGCCGAGCATCAGTATTTGGCGCCCAAGCAGGGGAATACAGTGCGTTTAACCATTGATGCAAACATCCAGGCCTTTGCCGAACGAGAACTGAAGAAATTAATGGCTGGGCAAGGTACTAATATGAACGGACAATCACCGAAAAGTGCCTCGATTTTAGTCATGGATCCTAATACCGGAGAAATGCTTGCTTTAGCTTCCACTCCTGGGTTTGACCCTAATCATTATCAGGATGCCGATCCCAGCGCGAGGAGAAATATTGCCGTTCAAAATGGTTATGAACCGGGATCAACCTTTAAGATTATTACCTTGGCTGCAGCCTTACAGGAAAAGAAAATTAAACCAACGGAACATTTTTTTGACAAGGGTGCTTATACCGTTTTGGGTAAAAACGTGCGCTGCTGGAAAGCAGGAGGGCATGGGGATCAAACGTTTGTGCAGGTCGCTGAGAATTCCTGCAATCCCGGTTTCATTGAAATGGGACAGCGTTTGGGCATGGACACGTTTTATAAATACTTGCGCGAATTCGGATTTGGACAAAAGACAGGAATTGAGATGTCCGGAGAGGCTCGGGGCATTTTAGCAAATAAGAAAAAAGCGACAGCTCTAGATTTGGCAACTATGTCCATCGGGCAGACGAACAATGTCACGCCTATTCAGCTCTTGACGGGAGTTTCTGCTGTGGCCAACGGCGGAACGCTATTGAAACCCCAGCTGGTGAAAGAGATTGTCGGACCAAGTGGACGAGTCGTTACTCCTTTCGAGAAGGAGGAGGTCCGCCGCGTTATCAGTGAAGATACCTCTAAATTGGAACGGGAAATTCTGGAGTCTGTTGTTACGAATGGGACGGGTCGTCGATCGTTTCTTCCTGGATACAGAGTGGCGGGAAAGACAGGAACGGCTCAAAAAGTCGTCAATGGATCCTATATACAAGGTGAATACATTGCGTCCTTTGTGGCTTTTGCTCCGGCAGATAAGCCACGCTTGGCTATCCTGGCAGTAATTGACGGAGTGCCCTTTTTTGGAGGGGCTGTTGCTGCGCCAGTCGTTCAAAGTGTTATGCTTGATTCTTTGAAATATTTAGGAGTGAAGCCGGATCCCCAAGCTCCTTTGGTACCAGGGAAACCGATGCCCGGTTTGGAGTTTCCGCCGCTGAAGAAAGCTGCAACGGTTCCTTCTGTCTTGGGAATGCCCGTTGCTGAGGCGGAAAAAACGTTAAGTGAGGCTGGTTTCAAAGTTCAAACAGATGGCCAGGGTGAGACGGTTCTTGATCAGATTCCTCATGGAGATACCCAAGTCGAGGAAGGATCGAATGTACTTCTCTATCTTGGTAAGGATGCAGCTGCGCCGACACTTGCTCATTGGTGGGAAGATGACGACGAAGACATTGAAGCGATTAATAGTTTGGCAGGGCGTGTCCCTATTTCGGCGAGTCCTTTGGGACAATAATGAAGAAGTTAGGTCTGTTGTTGGAATGAATTGTCTATACTAATTAATAAAGCGTATGAAGGGATGATGAGGTATGCCTGCGATGGCAAAATCACTGTCTGAAATAATGAATGACGTTAAAGTTCAGGATTCATCGGGGGATACTGAAGTTTTAATTAAAGGGATAGCCATGGATTCTCGCCGCGTAAAAGAAGGAGAGCTTTATGCTTGTGTTCCAGGTTTTAAAGTGGATGGACATGATTTTGCGGCAGCTGCTGTTAAATCGGGAGCGGCAGCTTTGCTTGTTGAACGCTTTTTGCCTCTTGAAGTTCCGCAGGTAAAAGTCGCTAGTGTTCGTCAAGCGATGGGACCAATTGCAGCTGTCATTTATGGCTTTCCAAGTGAACGATTAGAATTGATCGGCGTGACGGGAACCAACGGGAAGACAACGATAACGTATCTCATCGAAAAAATCGCCTCACATCAGAAGCAAAAAGCCGGTATTATAGGCACCTTGGGTGCTCGGATTGATGGGCGGGAAATTCCGGGGGATAGAACTACACCGGAAGCCATCGAGGTTCAGAAACTTTTAGGAGAAATGGTCTCTGAAGGGGTAAGTGTGGCCGTCATGGAAGTTTCTTCGCATGCCTTGGATTTAGGACGGGTAGCCGGCTGCGAATTTGATGTGGGTATTTTTACTAATCTAACACAAGATCACTTGGACTATCATAAAACTATGGAAGAATACCTAAATGCTAAATCTAAATTGTTCGCCAATCTGAAGGGCGAAAAACAACCGAAATTCAGTATTCTTAATGGAGATGATCCGGCATTTTTGAAATTAGTTAAGGTATCAAGCGCTCCGGTGGTGAGTTATGGGATCCATAATCAGGAAGCAGATTATCGGGCTGAGTATGTGCAGGTTACCGCTGATGGCGTGCTTTTTAAGGTTCGCTTTGAGGGGAAGATTCAGGATATCACCTACGCTACACCGGGTTTTTTTAGTGTCTATAACGCCCTGGCAGCTTTTGTCTGGGGAGTGGAGCGAGGCTATGATCCTAAGGACGTGGCTGAGGCTCTGGCCGAAATTCCCGGTGTTCCGGGGCGCTTTGAGAGTGTTCGCTGTGGGCAGCCCTTTCAAGTCATTGTTGATTATGCCCATACACCTGACGGCTTGGAAAATGTTGTTCGTACAGCACGAGATTTCACTCAAGGAAAGCTGATTACCGTTTTCGGATGTGGGGGAGACCGAGACCGGGGAAAACGGCCTCTAATGGGAAGGGTTGCCTCACAAGAGAGTGATTTCCTGATTGTGACGTCGGATAACCCGCGAACTGAAGATCCGCAGCTGATTATTCAAGAGATACTTCAAGGTATCTCAACTACAGATTACCTGGCCTTGCCTGATCGCAGAGAAGCCATTGAGAAAGCTTGCCACATGGCTAAACCGGGAGATACAGTTTTAATTGCCGGCAAGGGGCATGAAACTTACCAAATTTTTGGAACAGAGGTTCATCCCTTTGACGACCGTGAAGTTGCCCGAGAATCCTTAAGGAGGCTGGGATATGTTTAAATGGACGGCTGAAAAAACAGCTCAGATCACCAAAGGGACTTTATACGGAGACCCAAAGGTTGAAGTGAGAGGGTGTATTCTTGATAGTCGTCAGGCACAGGGCGGGGAGATGTTCTTTGCCCTTCCCGGCGAACGAGTGGACGGACACGAGTATGTTAACGCTGCTTGGGAAAAAGGGGCAGCTTTGGTTATTGCGGAAGAAGGATACTTTAAGAAACGAGGACAGATCCCACGGGCCCCTGAGGGGAAAGCGCTCCTTTTGGTTAATTCCGGGCAGGAAGCTCTTCAAGAGCTGGCCCGTTTTTGGCGCATCGAACTTGGAGCAAAGGTCGTTGCAGTCACGGGGAGTAATGGGAAAACTACAACTAAAGATATGATTGCAGCAGTTTTGGCTCAGCGTTTTCAAGTCTATCGCAGTAAGGAGAATCATAACAATGAGTTAGGGCTTCCTTTGACGATTCTAAATGCCCCCCCGGAGACAGAGATCTTAATTTTGGAAATGGGCATGCGGGGACTGGGTGAAATTAAGGCTTTGTGTGATATTGGGAAGCCTGACATCGGAGTGATTACGAATATCGGCACAACTCACTTGGAATTGCTTTTGACTCAGGAACGAATTGCCCAAGCGAAGTGGGAACTTATTGATGCCCTTCCCCTTGAAGGTGTTGCCATTTTGAATGCTGAAGATGAACAATCTGTCCGTAAGGCAAGTTTTGACTCGCATGTGAAATTGTTCTATGGCCTTAGTGAGGAATTAATCTCTCCCGATATTCAAGGTTCGCAGCTTGGTCCTGAGGGAGCTCTGGGGACGAAATTTCTTGTGAATTTCCGCGAGCAGAAAGAAGAAGCATTTCTGCCCTTGCCGGGCAGGCATAATGTTTTAGATGCTTTGGCAGCCCTTGCTGTGGGGACAGCCTTTGATATTTCCTTAGCGGAAGGATGCAAAGGTCTGCGTGAACTGGAACTTTCCAAAATGCGCTTAGAGCTGCGGCCAGGAATTTCTGAAACGACGCTGATTAGTGATGTCTATAATGCAAATCCTGTCTCCATGCAAGCTTCTTTAAAAATTCTTAGAGAAAGGGCAATGGAAAATAAAACCATTGCCATTTTGGGGGAAATGTACGAGTTGGGTTCCTCCGCAGTATCGGGGCACCGTGAGGTTGGTCAAACTGTTGCCGAACTTGGAATCAGTGCTTTGCTTACGGTGGGGAAATTGGCTCAGGATATAGCTTATGGAGCGCGAATGGCCGGATACCCTGCAAATCAGATTTATATGTTCGATACTCGTGAAGAGGCTGTAAGAAAAGCCCGCGATCTTCTGACAGATTGCGGCCCAGGAACCTGGGTGCTTATAAAGGG
Source organism: Desulfosporosinus acididurans (assembly GCF_001029285.1). GTDB lineage: Bacteria > Bacillota > Desulfitobacteriia > Desulfitobacteriales > Desulfitobacteriaceae > Desulfosporosinus > Desulfosporosinus acididurans. The sequence goes on along the minus strand of NZ_LDZY01000010.1, from coordinate 52,897 downwards.
TTCGCGGGGAATGAGAATGGAAGAGATCACCGCACAACTCGAAAGATCAGAGAAAAGGATGGAATAGCGCATGTCTGAGCGTTTGGTCATGGCTGGAGGGTTAGCCCTAATAATCACATTAGTTTTGGGTCCTTTTGTGATCCCTATTTTAAGGATACTAAAGTTCGGTCAAACGGTACGGGATGATGGTCCCAAACGACATTTGCAAAAGACCGGAACACCGACTATGGGAGGAATAATATTTCTTGTCGGGATTATTGCCGGTTCGTTATTTTGTGCAGAACAACCTACCTCCCTGGAAATGGTGACTCTTGTCGGAACGACGCTGGGTTTTGGACTCATCGGATTTATTGATGATTTTATAAAGGTCGTTATGCATCGTTCTTTGGGACTTCGCGCTTATCAAAAACTTATTGGCCAGTTTGCTTTGGCCTTTGTGCTAATGTGGATATCAGTTCGTTGGTTAGGCAGAGGGACTGATGTCTCCATTCCTTTTACCTCAGTGCATCTTGAATTGGGTTGGTTTTACTATGTTTTAATTTCTCTTGTCATTGTGCTAATGACTAACGCTGTAAATCTTACCGATGGATTGGACGGTTTAGCCGCCGGAAGTACAATGATTGCCGGGATGGGCTATATCGTTATCGCCCTGATGGCAGCTATTCAGGGAGTGGCAGTTTTAGCTCATGAGACGGATATGGCCGTTTTCGCCGCTGCTTTAGCCGGCGGATGTTTAGGATTTTTGCGCTTTAATGCTCATCCTGCCCGCGTGTTTATGGGCGATACAGGATCTCTTGCTTTGGGCGGGGCTTTAGCCTGCCTGGCGGTTCTTACTAAAAGCGAATTTGTTTTTATTATTGTTGGGGGGTTATATGCCGTGGAAGCGCTTTCTGTCATTATTCAGGTTGCTTCCTTTAAGACTACTGGAAAAAGGGTTTTTCGCATGAGCCCTCTCCACCATCACTTTGAACTTGGAGGCTGGAGCGAGTGGAAGGTGGTTCTTGTTTTCTGGGCGGTGGCTTTAGCATGTGCAATTCTGGGAATTGTTGCCTACATGCCAACCCTAAGCTAAATGTTGAAGGGCGACATTTGTCGCAGCGTGTTGGGGGGACGGTCCTTTTAACACGCTTTACCCCAAAATGTTCCAAAAAATGTGTTAAAAGGACCGTCCCCGTAACACGATGGAGGATAACTGGATGAATAAACGTGTTTTGGTGATCGGGGCAGGCCTTAGCGGTCAGGCTGCTGTGCGTAAGCTCCAGAAATTAGGAGCAGAAGTTTTTTTGACTGATGGCAAGTCCTTAGAACAACTTGAAGGTGTTGAACGTTTGAATCTTGATGATAAACATTTGTTGACGGGTTTTGTACCGGAGTATCGAGATATTAATCCGGATCTTTTGGTATTGTCGCCAGGAGTATCGCCAAAACTTTCCTTGGTTCAAGACGCTCTGAGCCAGAAGGCAGACGTTTGGAGCGAGGTTGAACTGGCGATGTTTGATTGTCCTGCTCTTTGTGTTGGGGTTACAGGAACTAATGGCAAAACGACAACGACGTCCTTGATTGGAGAATTAGCCAAACGGACAGGCAGGCCATCTATAGTAGCGGGCAATATCGGAGTTGCTCTGAGTGGACAAGTTGAAGGAATGGATGAGACAGGGATTGTTGTTGCAGAGTTATCGAGTTTTCAATTAGAGTTTATACATAAACTTAGAGTTCATATTGCAACCTTATTAAACCTTACTCCTGATCATCTGGATCGACATGGTTCGATAGAAAACTATTTGGCAGCAAAAGCTCGAATTTTCGAGAATCAAATGGAAACTGATTTAGCCATTTTAAATTGGGATGATCCCTATGTTCGTGAGTTAGGAGCTGCATTGACGGGCCAAGTTCTTTATTTCAGCCCCACATCATTTCTGGAAAATGGTATCAGCTTACATCAAGACAACATTGTTTATGCGCAAAACGGTAGAATCATTCCTATCATTTCACGCCGGAAGCTTCAATTGCGCGGTGCACATAATTTGGAAAATGTCATGGCTGCCGCAGCAGCAGCTAAGGCCTTGGGGCTTTCTTGGACCGAGATTGCCGAAGGCCTTGCAGAATTTCCGGGGGTAGAACACAGAGAAGAAATTGTCGGCACCTTTGACGATATTCTTTTCGTGAACGATTCCAAAGGAACTAACACGGATGCGGCGGCTAAGGCTTTGCTGGCTTTTGAAGAACCCTTAGTCCTAATTGCCGGAGGTAAAAATAAAGGGCTCGACTTTCATGATTTTATGAAAATCGTTAAAGTAAGGGTTAAGAGTCTGGTTTTGTTGGGAATGGCGGCGGACGAGATGGAACAGGCGGCAAGAGATGAAGGCGTTGAGAGAATTATTCGGGCTTCGAGTTTTGCTGACGGTGTTGAGAAAGCAATTGCCGAGGCAAGACCTGGTGACGTTGTTCTCCTGTCTCCTGCTTGTACAAGTTGGGATATGTTTAAAAGTTATGAGGAAAGAGGGGAATTGTTTAAGGAGTTAGTGCGTAGGCATTATAGGGAACCCATTGAACAATAAAGGGGGAACTCTATGTGCGAAGGTATCACCGACCGGATTTGGTTTTGTTGGGCGCGATTTTAGCCTTGCTGGGGATAGGCTTTATTATGGTCTATAGCTCGAGTGCAGTGCGAGGATACATTCAGTTCGATGATCCTTATCATTTTCTCAAGGCTGAATCGATTTGGGTGTCCTTGGGATTGTTAGCTATGTTGGTGAGTTATAGGGTTGATTTACAAATGCTGCGCCGATTTGCGAAACCAGCCCTTTACATTGCTATTGTCCTGTTGGTGGCGGTTAAAGTGCCTGGACTTGGTCGGCGAGTAAATGGTGCCGATCGTTGGATCGGCCTTGGTCCTTTATCTATACAGCCTTCCGAAGTAATCAAGCTTTCCATGGTTTTAGTGATGGCGCATCTTCTGGCCTTAAACCCTCATAAGATTCAATCCTTTCGCAAAGGGGTTTTGCCCGTTCTCGGTCTGATGGGGTTAATTGCAGGGCTGATTATGCTCCAGCCCGACCTGGGAACAACCTTAGTAATTGCAGCGACAACCTTTTTTATGTTGATTGCTGCTGGTGCCAAAACTTCACATATTTTAGGATTAGGCGGAAGCGGATTAGGTTTGGTCGTAGCGGCAATTGCTGCTGCGCCCTACAGAATGCGGAGGATTTTTGCCTTCCTTGATCCCTGGGCAGATCCTCTCGGTAACGGATATCAAACGATCCAAGCCCTGTTAGCCTTAGGGCCGGGAGGGCTATTTGGTTTGGGATTAGGGCAAAGCCGGCAAAAATTCCTCTATTTGCCTGAGAATCATACTGATTTTATTTTTGCCATGATTGGAGAAGAACTTGGTTTTGTTGGAGCTACGTTAGTTGTCATGTTGTTTTTCCTGTTCGCTTGGAGAGGATTTCGTGTGGCCATGAGATCTGAGGATGTTTTTTCCGGTCTGTTGGCAGTTGGCCTAACGGCTATGATATCCATTCAAGCTATGATCAATATGGGGGTTGTAAGCGGTGTATTGCCTGTAACAGGGATAACGCTGCCCTTTATCAGTTATGGAGGAACCTCCTTGGTTTTTACAATGCTGGGTGTCGGAGTCTTGCTTCGAATTTCCCGGGAAATTAGGTAAGGAAGGGGTATAGATCGGTGCGTGTAATGCTGACAGGCGGAGGAACAGGCGGGCATATTTATCCTGCTTTGGCTATTGCTAAGGGATTATTGGCAAGGGATTCCGAAACTAAGATCCTTTATGTGGGAACTCGAAACGGAATGGAAGCTCGTTTGGTACCGGAGGCCGGCATAGAGTTCGCCGGGATTTCCGGTAAAGGTCTCCCGCGGAAGCTGAGCTTGGATACGATCAAAGTTATGGGAGAAAGTATAAAAGCTCTCTGGCAGACCAAGGATTTATTGCGTAAATTCCATCCGGACTTAGTCGTTGGAACGGGTGGATATGTATCCGGGCCTGTTGTACTTACGGCAGCCCTGTTTCATATTCCAACAATGCTCCACGAGCAAAACGCTTTACCGGGTATTACCAATCGCCTCCTGGCCAAGGTTGTAAAGCGGGTGATGGTTACGTTTCCCGAAAGTATGGCCCGTTTTGGAACCCAAAATAAATTAGAATTAGTCGGTTTGCCAGTGCGTCCAGACATTGGCCGGGTAACCCGCAGCATCGGTGCTAAGCATTTAGGATTGCAGCCGGATCAGTTAACTGTCCTCGTTACAGGCGGAAGCCGTGGTGCCAGAACTCTGAACCAGGCTATGACCGTGGTCCTGGAACATCTGCTTCAGCGTCCGGAGATACAGGTGATTTGGGCTACCGGGAATGTTACGTATCAGGAAACCATTGAGGGTTTGGAAGCTCAAGGGATTCCCTGGAAAAGTCCCCAATGGCGTATCCTTGAGTACTTAAAAGATATGCCTGAAGCCTTGGCCTGTTCTGATCTCTTTATAGGCCGTGCCGGAGCTGCATCTTTAGCAGAGATACAAGTTGCCGGTGTTCCCGGCATTTTGGTGCCCTATCCCTTTGCTGCTGAGAATCACCAGGAATATAATGCCCAGGCCATGGTGGATTCCGGCGCTGCTCGAATGATCTTAGACCGTGTATTAACTGGGGAAAAGTTATGGCAGGATGTTGAGGAATTAATTTCTTCTCCAGCTCGGCTGAAAGAAATGGGCATCGCATCCCGTGCAATGGCTAAACCACAAGCCTTAAATAAAATTGTGAATCTTTGTTTGGAGACAGCGTGGCACTAGTTTTAAGTCTTGAACGTGAATAACCAACTTCTCCTTTGCTCACACCTTCTGGCCTCAATGCATAGGATATGGCAGTAATAAAGAAGAGGAGTGAGGCGTGTGTGGCCGAGAAGAAGATTGCTCTTAGTTGCTCCTTCCGGAGCTCCGGGAATTGATGGGGCTCGAGCTCTCTTTAAGGAATTCAATCTCGATTTTGTCGAGCTTGATCCTGCAGGACCGGAAATTAGCTCTGTCTCGTCTCAGGATTGGCTGGAAAAACCATTTGCCTGTAGCGCCAATGAAATCGGCCCTTTTACCGAAGTTGTTGTTTGGCCTGGTCTTGACGACGTTGATTGGCGGCCTCAGCAGATTTTGAAGTACAGTCTGTCGGTTCAATCTATTAATGTATATTTACATAATTTTTTTGAAAACGAAATTGTTATACCGTTTTCTGAGCAGGAAGTTTTGACTGAAGGTTACCCCTTGGCGGGGCATATCTTAAAGGAAGCAGGTTTCGAACCCTCCATCCTCTGGCAAACTAAGGATAGAACATGGAAATGTGAGGAAAGGCCCGGCTTTATCTGGGTTCTGCCGGATTCCTGGTTATCGATGCTGGCAGGAAAAGAGACCATGGGAAGATGCTTGGCCAACTCTAGTTCAGAAGTCCTATGGAAACGAAACGAAATGGGGATTGACTTTTATAGAGGAGAGGGCGAGACTTATGTAGGGCATTTGCCCAGGCGGCCCAATCCTGCGGAGGAACCCTCCGCAGCGGCGTCAATAGCAATGTGCCTGAACCTGGGAGTTTCCTGGCTCGACATAACATTTGCCCTTAAGTCCGCTTGGACAGATAACATAATGACGGATAATTTGAGGTGGAACGGTAATGGTTTTGGATGGAATGCCCGGACGTGTGGAGAAGAATTACTCACTGAAGGAGTTAACGACATGGAAAATCGGCGGACCTGCTGAGTTCGCCTATTGGCCGCAAACGACAGACGATCTTAAAGAGGTTATAGAACGAGCAATGGCGGCCAAAGTTCCCCTTTGGCTGATTGGCCGGGGTTCTAATCTTTTAATATCTGATCAAGGTCTTCCGGGGATTACGCTGGTAACCACGTCACTGCGGTCTATCGACTGGGATGATTATTCAGTTAGAGTTCAAGCAGGATACCCCTTGGCACGTTTAGCTCAGGAAACCGGAGATCGTGGATGGAGCGGCTTAGAATTTGCACGTGGAATTCCTGGCTCTGTTGGGGGGGCAGTGATCATGAATGCCGGTGCACACGGCGGAGAAATTGCTTCTCAAATCGAAAGTGTATCGATTCTCACAACAGAGGGATCTTGGCGAAGGCTTAAGAGAGAGGAAATAGAGTTTGGTTATCGTTATTGCTCCTTGAGCGGAGAGGCTTGGATTATGGAAGCTACCCTTAAATTTTCGCCGGGAAACAAGGAGGCAATTTTACGCAGTATGCAGGAAAATTTAAGACAGAGGGCTATTAATCAGCCCCTTGAAGTTCCTAATGCCGGGAGTATTTTTCGCAATCCACCCGGCGATTCCGCAGGGCGTTTGATTGAAACTGCCGGTTGGAAAGGAAAGAGCGTTGGAGGTGCTCTGGTTTCAACGAAACATGCTAATTTCATTGTTAATACGGGTGGAGCTAAAGCCTCCGATGTCCTTGTTCTGATCGCGGAGATTCAGGAGGATATTCAACATAAATATGGGATTGCTTTGCAGACGGAAATAAAATATTTGGGGAAGTGAGAATTGCGGGTCTTAAAAACTGGATAAAAGGTTTGCCAGGAAAGTAGTGACACCAAGGAGGAGAAAAACTATGGCTATGGATCGCTATGTCATTACGGGAAAACAAAGGTTAGAGGGAACAATTCGTGTTAGTGGGGCCAAAAACTCTTCCCTTCCTTTACTTGCGGCAACTCTGCTTGCCGAAGGAACTTCCACGTTGTTAGAAATCCCAGCTTTGGCGGATATCAGACATATGATTGAGGTTCTGGAACACTTGGGCTGCAAAGTACAACGTCAAAATGAAGGGTTAAACATAGATGCTGCAGCCTTGGAATTTTGTGATGTTGATGAAGAGTTGATGCGGAAAATGCGTGCCTCTAATTTAATATTAGGGCCGTTATTGGCACGCTATGGACGGGTGAAAATTTCACGGCCCGGCGGGTGTGCCATAGGATCTCGTCCGATGGATCAACATATTAAAGGTCTGCAGCAGCTTGGAGTGAAGATCAAAGAAAGACATGGCTATATAGAAGCTTGGGCAGATCGCTTAGAGGGGGCAGAAGTTTATCTTGATGTACCGAGTGTAGGGGCTACCGAAAACATCATGATGGCAGCAGTTTTAGCCAAGGGAACTACGGTGATCCGTAATGCTGCTCGTGAACCGGAAATAGTTGATTTGCAAAACTTCCTTAATAAAATGGGTGCTAAAGTGCGTGGGGCGGGAATGGATGTCCTGAGAATTGACGGGGCAGACATCCTAAGACCGGCTGAGCATACAGTGATCCCGGATCGAATTGAGGCGGGAACGCATATGATAGCAGCCGTTATGACTGAGGGAGATTTAACGATTGAGAATGTTGTCCCGGAACATCTAGAGCCTGTTATTGCTAAATTACGTCAGGCAGGGGCCAAGATTACTCTTCTTGATGATGCAGTTAGGGTCGAGCGGAAAGGCAAAATTCATAGTATAGATCTTAAAACAATGCCTTACCCCGGATTTCCGACCGATATGCAGCCACAGTTTATGGCTATGCTGGCCTGCGCAGAGGGGACCAGCGTTATCACTGAAACGATCTTTGAAAACCGTTTTCAGCATGTGGATGAGTTGTGTCGAATGGGAGCTCAAATTAAGGTTGAAGGCAGAACTGTCATTATTCGCGGAGTCAAAAATTTAGAAGGAGCTTTCGTAGAGGCCACAGATCTTAGGGCCGGGGCCGCTCTTTTTTTAGCCGCTTTAGCTGCTGAAGAAGCGACGGTCTTGGAAAGAGTCGATTATATCGATCGGGGTTATGAGAATTTAGAAGAAAAATACCGTCATATAGGTGCAAAAATGCTGAGGGTCGCACCTAAAGGTTAGGGATTTCTTCCATACTGAAGAATGTAAAGAATTTATTTCGAAAAAATTTTTCAAAGGGCATGACAGAATAGGTTTGTATTCGTTATACTTGGAACAAGGAGGAATCGCTATGACTTCCAAGAAAACAAATACAACCTTCCTCTATCTGACGGCATTGACAATATTACTCGCACTGGGTTTGGCTTTATTCTTTCGCTCCAGTGCGTTTGTCGTACGAACTATTAAGGTTCAAGGCCTAAGTATTATTCCGGAAAATGAGATTTTAAAATTAGCCAACGGAGTTCAAGGACAGAATCTGTTACTCTTCGATCAAGAAGATCTCAAGAATAAGATTTTTCTGCATCCTCTCGTCCAAGATGTAACTTTTAAGAGGGTGCTGCCCCACACTTTAGTGATTCAGATTACTGAACGGACGCCTGCAGCATTGGTCGCTGTTCCAAAAGGAGTATTGGAGGTAGATGCCCAGGGAACTTTTTTACGGCGGTTAGAGAGTTGGCCTAAAACAGATCATCCGGTCATAACGGGAGTTAAAGTCTCGGACACAATCGGGCCAGGTCAGAATTTAAGCAATCCTTCTCTAACTGCGGCTCTTAGTTTGTTAGGACAAGCTCCTAAGGAACTATTGGGGCAGATAGGAGAACTTAATGTTAACTCGGTCCAGCAAATGACATTGTTCTTAACAAGCGGTGTAGAGGTTCGGCTTGGACAAGCAAATGAATGGAAGGATAAATTAAATGCTCTTTGGCAATTAATTAATGATAAAGAGTATAAATCATTCCAGCAAGGGGTACGCTATATTGATTTTACAGCAGCCAAACCGGTTATTGGCCGCTGAGTCGGGGGAGGATCTTATAAATGTGGTTACCGCTATTAGGCTTAGTGCTAGGGTTAGCAATTGGGTATGTCAGTCCTTTTTCTGTCCCGATAGAATACGCCAAATACTTTTCTGTAGGAATTTTAGCTGCTTTGGATTCCGTTTTAGGAGGTATTCGTTCAGCTCAGGAGGACCATTTCGACAGTACTGTATTTCTAAGCGGCTTTTTTAGCAACATGCTTTTAGCAGCGGCTTTAGCCTATGTGGGAGATCGAATTGGAGTTGATCTTTATTTAGCGGCAATTGTAGCCTTTGGCGTGCGCTTGTTCAATAACCTTGGAAGTATTCGGCGCCACCTGTTAAAAAAGTAGCAATACAGGGCATAAACTATGCATTTTGCTGAAAGTTTTTATTTTAAAAAAAAGGGATAAGGCCTGTACATATAGAATTTGTAAGGTCATATGTATTAAAATGTTAAGCAAGTGGATTTTAAGTTTTCGCGCCGGCAGTTTGTTAGAAATTATAATCTATTGCCTAAGGTGCTTTTAGAGAGAATTGTTATAACAAGGCTCATTTTTCTTTGTGTTCGGTCAGAATAAGCGAGGGGGTTAAACCTAGATGCTAGAATTTGAAACTGATTTAAACCAAATAGCCGAAATAAGGGTAATTGGTGTGGGTGGCGGAGGAAATAACGCGGTGAATCGTATGATTACCGCTGGTTTACAAGGGGTAAATTTTATAACTGTTAATACAGATTCACAGGCTCTGCAGCTTTCACATGCGAGTCAAAAAGTGCAAATTGGGATAAAGTTAACTAAAGGCCTTGGAGCAGGCGCAAACCCTGATATCGGGGCTAAAGCGGCGGAAGAAAGCCGCGAAGAATTGGCTAAGGCTCTTAAGGGTGCGGATATGGTTTTTGTAACGGCTGGTATGGGCGGCGGCACAGGTACAGGAGGAGCACCAATTGTTGCTGAAGTGGCAAAGGAGATGGGAGCCCTCACAGTAGGTGTTGTGACCAGGCCCTTTACTTTTGAAGGACGTAAAAGGGCTATGCAAGCTGAAAAGGGGATTGCAGAACTTAAAAGTAAAGTAGATACTTTAATTACAATACCTAACGACCGTTTGCTTCAGGTTGTGGACAAGCACACGACGATCCATGAAGCATTTCGGATTGCCGATGATGTTCTGCGCCAAGGGGTACAGGGGATTTCGGATTTAATAGCAGTACCGGGGTTGATCAATTTAGACTTTGCAGATGTGAAGACTATTATGTCTAATACCGGTTCTGCCTTAATGGGAATCGGACAAGCCACAGGCGAGAATCGAGCCGTTGATGCTGCCCGGAAAGCTATCTCCAGTCCTTTGCTGGAAACGTCAATCGAAGGTGCCAAGGGAGTGCTGCTAAACATCACGGGTGGAATCAATTTAACGCTCTTTGAAGTCAATGAGGCGGCAGGAATTATTTCTGAAGCGGCAGATCCCGAGGCTAACATTATCTTTGGTGCTGTAATCGATGAGAATCTTAAAGAGGAATTAAGGGTTACTGTTATTGCTACTGGTTTTGATCAGCAATACGCAGGCCTTTCGGGAGCGCAAAGTAAGTCTCAGGAAACTACCATCATTAAACCGGTAACTAAAGAAGTAGATATTGATATTCCCGAGTTTCTGCGGCGCCGTAAGTGAATATAAAACATCTTAATGATTATTGCTCTTAGCTGTATTAAAGCACTCCCTTTGGGGAGTGCTTTAATATTTGACAAATCTTATCCTCAATTAGCGAATTGATTTAGCAGGCGTTTGCGAAGGGAGTATTCTGATTAATTGCTATTATAAGTTTCAGATAGTAATTATTTTTAAAAACTTAGTTTTCTATGAAGGAAATCGAAGAATAATGTAGAATGTTGCAAAATAATTAGGGAATTTAAGATTAGAAGGATGATGATGTCTGTATGGGATTATTCAAAGGTAAGAGTTCCGAAATTCTTACGCCTAATTCCGATTGTGAAAAGATGTATAAGGCTTTAAGCCAATCCGATTTTACCAGGTCCTTGGAAGTCGATATTGAGACTTCAAGTCCCCTTTATCCTGTGGTGGAAATTCTTAACCGCGTCATTGCCGAGAGACAGGAGGCATCTTCGGCTTCATTGAAGGATATCGATAACTCTGTCAAGCGACTGATTAGTATGACCTCAATCCGTCAAATGCTGCATAAGGTGGAGGAACAAGCGGATCATTTAACAAGCCTTGCTGCCCAGTCTGAGGAATTGGGCGCTTCTTCGGATCAGGTAGCCCAGTCTGCTACCAATTCCTCAGGGTTTGTTGAGCAAGCGACGACGGCAGCTGTTTCCGGAGGTGAAAAAATACAAGAAGCCATTCTCTTTGTTGAACGTTCATTTGATGAATTTTCCATAGTCAGCCGACAGGTTCAAGAAGTATTGAATTCCATGAAGGACATTGAGAAAATTGTGACGGTTATTGCCGGTGTGGCTGATCAAACAAATTTATTGGCTCTAAATGCAGCTATCGAAGCGGCCCGTGCCGGTGAGCAGGGCCGCGGATTTGCTGTGGTTGCGGATGAGGTGCGTAAACTTGCCGAACATACAACGACATCAGTGACTGATATCCATCAGAAAATTGCTGTTCTTAGTCAGAGTTCTTTCGAAACAAATCAGAAAATTGTGACACTGTCGCAAACGATGTACAATGGTAAAACGATAATGCAGGAAGCAGCATCATCCTTAGAGGGAATCATCGAAAATTTCACGTCTATCACAGAAGATATCCAAAACATTGCTGCCAGCAGTGAAGAGCAGAGTGCAGCTGTTCAAGAAGCGGCCGGAAGCATTTCTACGTTAACTCTGGCCGCTGAAGAAATTAAAAACATCGCCGAAGTAACCGGTCAAGGAATTTATGATCTTAGTCGGGATCTAGAAACGATTCGTTCAGAAGAAGTTACAAGAGTTCCTAATATGTCCGATTATCAAGCTTTGGAATTGTGTAAAACAGACCATCTCTTATGGACATGGCGAATTTACAACTTACTTTTGGGGTATGAGCATCTGACTGCCAAACAAATCGGTGACCATCATGACTGTCGTTTAGGTCAATGGGTTGAAAGCAGCCACTCCCTACACTTCCGTTCCTCCAATGTTTTGACCAAGCTGGAAGCGCCGCATAAACTAGTTCATGAACTGGCTCGTGAAGCGGCCGCAGCGATAGAACAAGGCGACAAAACGAGAGGGGGACAACTGCTTCGTGAGATGGCTCAAGCCTCACAAGAGGTGGTTGCCGTTTTACAAGAACTACAGCAAGGGTGTTAACTTAATCCTCTACAAGATCGTCATTTATGCCTGTCGGGAATGAACCAAGCATTCCCGACAGGTTTTTTCGTGTGTCGGATCACCATGCTGCATAGTACCACCAAAACTCTGTTTCTGGGGCGGAACTGTAACTTCCGGCTATATTATATTTTCGCTTGTACTTACCCGACCTTTCTAACTCGTCGATCCATGGAGGCTTGGCAACAGCCAAGTTTGATCTAAAACTACACGACTCGTATTCATTCTCCTAAAAAATCCCAAACAGGACCACTGAAAGCGACAGCTTTTTCCTCTGTCGCTAAGCTATAATTTTTAGTAGAGATCTGGAAAGGATGCGTCAATGAATGGAGCGATGACTTATCTTGATTTAGATATGCTCATAAATGGAAGTGTAGATGCACTGCTTCTTGTTCTAGTGGGCCGAATGATTCATTTGCCAATTCGGTCGAAACGAATACTGGCTGGGGTATTGCTTGGGGAAATTCCGGTAATTTTAGTGTGCTATTCCTGTCCGCCCTGGACGACTCTGAGCAAGTGGCTCATCCCTTTTCTCATGGTTTTAGCAGCCTATCCTATCCGGAGTTTGAAAGTTTTTCTTAAAGTCTTCCTGGGGTTTTGGCTTTTTTCCGCCGGACTCGGGGGGTTTGTTTATGCTTTATGGGGGTGGATACAGTTTGATAAGGGCCTAGATCACAACACACTTACCCTTGTCAAAGGAACTTTTTGGATTTTGCCCTTGTCGGGATTTTTATGGTGGATACTACAAGACCGCTGGCAGCGATGGCAGACAGGACGCTGCCGCTTAGAAAAAAACCTTTTTGAGCTGGAAATTGATTTCGAAGGTGATGGTCAAAAACTCATCAATTTTAAAGCCTTGTTGGATACAGGCAATCAGCTGAAGGACCCGTTGAATGGCAATCCAGTCTTACTCGTGCAAGAAGAGGCTGCAGCGGCCTCGATACCCGATGAAATACAGTCCTTTCTGGAAATACCCTGGGAGGAAAGTAAGGATCCATGGCCGTTCTTATGGAAAGAAAATCCGAATTTAATGAAGCGTCTTGTTTTTATTCCCTTTCAAACCATTGATCGCCGGAGTTGGCTTCTGGGGATCAGGCCTGCTCGGGTCACTTGTTTTGACAAGGATGGACCTCACCAAATCCAGGCAACTGTGGCTCTTGTTAAACAAATATTAAGTTCGGAGGGTGAATATCAAGCGTTACTGCACCCGGAACTATTGCAGAAAGGTGGAGATGAATAATTGATGTGGTGGAGTAATGTTCTCGATAAAATTAACCGTTTTTGGGTCGTGTTTCGCCGGAAATTCTTTTCGGTACGAGGTATCTATTATGTCGGAAGCAGTGAAGCCCTGCCCCCTCCTCTAAATTCGGACGAAGAAGGAATGCTCTTAGAACGTCTCGAAATGGGTGATCCTTCGATCAGAGATATCTTAATTGAACGCAACCTTAGGCTCGTAGTGTACATTGCCAGAAAGTTTGAAAATACCGGGATAGGCATTGAAGATCTGGTTTCTATCGGAACCATTGGCTTAATCAAAGCGGTTAACACGTTTGATCCTCAAAAGAAGATAAAATTAGCAACTTATGCTTCCCGTTGTATCGAAAATGAGATTTTGATGTATCTTAGACGTAATAACAAGACTCGTTCTGAAGTATCTTTTGATGAACCTTTAAACATTGATTGGGATGGGAATGAGTTATTGCTTTCTGATGTACTGGGAACAGAAAATGATGTCATCTCTAAACCTATTGAAGAACAAGTTGACCGGCAGTTATTGCATTTAGCTATGGAAAGACTGACAAACCGAGAAAAAATTATTATGGAATTAAGGTTTGGTTTAGATAATGGGGTAGAAAAAACTCAAAAGGAGGTGGCGGATCGACTTGGTATTTCACAGTCCTACATTTCAAGACTCGAAAAAAGAATAATTCGTAGATTACGAAAAGAATTTTGTCGGTTAGAATAAGTAAAACGGTCAACGGGCATACTTTCCAACAGAATTGTCTGGGGAGGTGCTCTTAAGTTGGCATTAAATAAAGTTGAAATCTGTGGCGTGAACACCTCGAAATTACCTGTTCTATCCAGTGCGAAAATGAAAGAGCTGTTTGTGATTTATCAAGCCGGAGATCGCAGTGCACGAGAAAAATTAATTCATGGGAATCTTCGCCTTGTACTTAGCGTGATTCAAAGATTTACAAATCGAGGCGAATATGTTGACGATTTATTTCAGGTCGGATGTATTGGATTGATGAAAGCGATTGACAACTTTGATCTTAGCCAAAACGTAAAGTTTTCAACTTACGCTGTGCCCATGATCATTGGAGAAATTCGCCGGTACTTAAGGGACAATAACCCCATTAGGGTAAGCCGATCACTTAGAGACATTGCTTATAAGGCCTTGCAAGTAAGAGATCAATTAGTTTGTGAGTGTTCGCGTGAACCAACGGTTGCTGAGATCGCCAGTAAGCTGTCTCTGCCGCGTGAAGATGTTATTTTTGCTTTAGATGCTATTCAAGAACCTATCTCTTTGTTTGAGCCGATTTATCATGATGGGGGGGATCCTATTTTTGTTATGGACCAAATCGGTGATGATAAACAGACAGACAATGGATGGGTAGAGGGGCTTGCAGTCCGCGAGGCCCTTAGGCGTTTAAGCGAACGGGAAAAGCTGATTTTATCGTTGAGGTTTTTTAATGGCAAGACACAGATGGAAGTAGCTGATGAGATAGGAATATCCCAGGCCCAAGTATCCCGCTTAGAAAAGGCGGCTATGCAGCATATGCGCAAGTACGTATAAAAAATATTTAAAGTCAAGGCTATTTAAAGACCATCCTTCATATAATGATATATGACAGTTGAGCCTCGATCAGGGGGGATTAATCTATGCGAATCTCAGATTTACGCTTATTGGATATTGTCAATATCAAGGATGGTCGAAGGTTAGGCCCAATTAAGGATCTCGATTTGGATCTAGAAAAGGGTATTGTTAAAGGAATGGTGGTACCAGGGCCTGCCAGAGGCAGTTGGGGGCTTTTTGGCGGCGGAAAACCTGAGGATTTTATAATTCCTTGGGAACGGGTTAAGAAAATTGGCGTGGATGTTATTTTAGTTGATGCCCAAGATCTGCCTGAATACCATCCGGAGAATGATGATCGCCGATAAAAGTACTTAAGCTGTGGTAATAGGCATAAGTCACGGTTCTTAAATCTAAGAACATGTGCTTATGTCTTTATTTGTATTAGTTCAGCACAGGGCAAGTTTTATAGAAATATTATCCGGATATTCGCCAATGTTTTTTAGTAATAGTCGAAATAGGACTAATAGCAGGTTTGTTCTTATGGTTATTAAATGATATATTAAAAAAGAAATTAAAGGAGTCAGAGGATGAACTGGAACTGGCAAAAAAAAGGAGAAAGCACCGTTCTAACAATTTCAAAGTGGCTTGAAGAAGGAATTGATATAGGCTTCTCGACACGTAAGGGAGGTGTCAGCCATTCTCCCTACGACAGTTTAAATTTGGGACTCCATGTTGGTGATGAGGCCGGGGCTGTTTTGGAAAATCGTTCACGTTGGCTTGGCCTGTGGGATGTCTCCTGGCAGGGAGCTGTCGTGGGAGAGCAAATTCATGGAGCTAAGGTTGTATGGGTTGATGAGAAAGATGGCGGCCGAGGTCTCCGCGATCAAGAAACTGTTATACCAGGTGTCGATGGACTTATTACAAAGAGTTCCGTTGGTCTCATGACATTCTATGCAGATTGTGTTCCTCTTTATTTCTATTATCCTGATCTTAAGGCGGTCGGCATCGCTCATGCGGGCTGGAAGGGAACCTTACAGAAAATTGGCCGTAGAGCATTAGAGTGTTTTGAAGAAGCCGGAGGCAGCACGGAAAAGGCTTGGGCTGCCATCGGACCCAGTATCGGTCCCTGCTGCTACGTTGTTGATGAACGTGTTGCCAGTCAATTTCGTGCCAACTACGCAGAAACTCCCTTTCTGCGTCCGATCTCAGAAGGACAGTACCAGCTTGATTTGTGGGAAGCGAATATAACTACATTGTTGGAAAAAGGTGTTCATCGGGATAATATTTCAGTGGCGGCCCTTTGCACAAAAGATAACCCGGAATGGTTTTTTTCTCATCGTCGTGATGGTGCTCGAACGGGACGGATGGCAGGTTGGATTAGAATTGGGGGGATTTAGGTGGCAACAATATTGGTTGTGGATGATGAGGAACCCATTCAAGAACTGCTTAGATTTAACCTGGAAAAGGAAGGATATCAGGTTCGGGTGGCGAAAGATGGTCCGGAGGCCTTAGGAGCTATCGAAAAGGAACAGCCGGATTTGCTTGTTCTTGATGTCATGCTTCCGGGAATGGACGGTTTAGAGGTATGCCGCAGACTTCGTTTAAATACAAAGTTTCAGCAGATACCGATTATTATGTTAACGGCCAAAGGTGAAGAGATCGATAAGGTTCTGGGTTTGGAGCTTGGGGCAGATGATTATATGACAAAGCCTTTTAGTCCTCGGGAATTGCTGGCAAGAATTAAAGCTCGTTTACGCCGCTTGAATATCCCGGAAGATTCGGAAGCTATGATCGTACGAGGAGAGCTGCGTATTGACATTAATGGTTTCCGTGTTCTCATCCGAGGTGAAGAAGTTGAGCTAACGCCAAAAGAATTTGAGCTTTTACGCGTTTTTGCTGCCCACCCTGGCAAAGTGTATTCAAGAGACGAACTTTTGGAACGCATTTGGGGCTATGAGTATCATGGGGATACCCGTACTGTAGATGTCCATGTGCGGCATTTGCGGCTAAAAATTGAGCGTGATCCCTCGAATCCAGAGTACATAGAAACTCTGCGCGGAATCGGCTATCGTTTTAAAGGGTAATAATATGAGCATAAAATGGCGCTTAACAGGACTGTACATTGTTATGACAGGATTGTCCTTGCTTTTGTTTTGGGTTGGTGAGAGCGTAAAATTAAAAATGATCGGACAGGAGATAGACTTTGAAGTAGTAATCCTGGCAATCTGCTTTCCGGCGGGAGCCGTTTATGTTTATGCCAGTTATTTAGCTAAGCGATTGGAAAAACTTCATCTAGCCACTCAACGCATTGCGAGAGGTAACTTTGAACGAATTGATTTTGCGGATTCTACCGATGAAATCGGAGAATTTACGGCTGAACTGAACAGCCTTTCGAGGCATGTTGAGATGATTGTCCAAAACGGAACTCAAGAAGCTCACAAGATGGAGGCAATATTAGCAGGAATGCAAGAAGGAGTTGTCTCAGTTGATCATGTAGGCAGGGTTGTTTTAGTTAACGCAGCAGCGAATAGAATTTTTGAACGTCAGGATACGGAACGCAAGTTAAAATATTTGCTGGAGCTGACCTATGATTCAGAACTGGAACATCTAATTCACAATGTCCTTTCTGGCGAACCGAGTGCGACGAGGGAAACCCGCTTTGGTCAAAAGACTATCCAAAGTCAAGTTAATCCGATCTTAAATGAACATGGTCAGCCGCGAGGAGCCGTGATTGTTATGCATGATGTTACTGAACTTCGTCGTCTGGAGCAAATGCGCACAGAATTCGTTGCTAATGTATCTCATGAGTTAAGAACTCCCTTAACGTCCATTAAAGGGTTTGTAGAAACACTCCTGGATGGTGCGGCGGATGTCCCTTCATTACGTGAACGTTTCTTAAAGATTATTCAGGCCGAGACCTTGCGCCTGCAGCGCTTAATTGAAGATCTTTTAACGCTGGCTCATTTTGAAGGGCGGGAGAACCGAGGAGGACTCGCTCCCGGCAAAATAAGTTATCTCCAGCAAGCCTATAAAAAGATTCAGCCGGTTATTCTTAGTTTTGCTCAAGTCAAAAATATCGAGGTTGAAGTTAATCTGCCGGATGATTTGCCGCCTCTTTCTATAGGCGAAGATTTGTTAAGTCAGCTGCTCTTAAATCTTTTAGAGAATGCTGTGAAATATACAACTGAGGGAAGAGTATGGCTGAATGCGCAAGTTTTTCCGGAGTATCTTCGCTTGGAGTTTGGCGATACCGGCTGTGGTATCCCTGAAGAAATGCTGCCCAGGATTTTTGAGCGTTTTTATCGTGTGGACAAAGCCCGCTCCCGAGAACAAGGGGGAACAGGCTTGGGCCTAAGTATTGTAAAACATATGGTCGAAGGAGTAGGGGGAACTATTGATGTTACTTCCCAACTTGGTGTCGGGACTGTTTTTACCTGTGATTTACCTCGAGCCAAGTAATGTTTCCAGATGATCTTATGTATCGAACATCAAAAAAGAGACTGGTTCTGGGAGGGGTCCATGGAGAAAAAGAAGAGAAAAAAAAGAAATCCATATGGGCTTTGGGTGATTCTATTCTTAATCCTGTTTGGAGGAGGTTTTTGCTACTATCGAGAGAATTTTTCCGCTGGGACAATAACTTTTAGTGCAGCTCAGTCTGGAACCATTACTCATGTCCGAAAAGTTTCTGCTGTTTTTGCGAATCAGGAGCTGCCCGTCAAAGCTCCCAGTTCAGGAACGATACAGTTTGTCGGCAAAGATGGTCAGCGCTTTAGGCGCGGGGAAACTTTGGCGGCCGTACTGCAAAATGGAGCTTCTTCCGGAAGTAATCAGAGTTCGCCGGGCAGCACTGTGATAACTGCGGATATGGGTGGGTTATTCTTTCATCAAAGCGATGGCTTAGAAACAATCATTACCAGTGAGAACATAATGTCGATGGATTTGGAAAAATTGGCTGCACAAACTTCTAAGGTTAAAGTCCCTGGTCAGACAGTTCAGGCGGGAGAGATTGTGGGTAAAATCGTGAATAATCTTTTGCCGACCATGGCTTTCCTCCAATTGCCAAGTATTGATAATCTCACTGTTGGAAAAACAATTCGTTTAACAGCAGGAAATCAAACGATGGATGCTCAAATTATGCGTAAATCTGAAAAACCTATGGGTATAATCGTTCAGTTTCCTCATTATGTGGATGGGTCAGCAACTGAAAGACATCAAGAGATAACTTGGAACTATGCCCCCCAGACCAGTGGCGTTCTTGTACCTATAAGCGCTCTTTGGACACAGGGAGAGGAACAGGGTGTCTTTATTTCGGCTGAAGGGGTAATTCATTTTAAGAAAGTTAAAGTCCTTGATAAAAATGATCAACAAGCTTGCGTAGATAATTTGCCGGTGGGGATACCTGTTGTAACGAATCCGCGAAATGGGCTTGAGGGGCTAATTGCAAGGTAAAAAATATCTAGCTTCAGACTTTCGTAGCAGGAAACGGAGGAAAAGCGTAGAATTCTTTGCGAAGGGGATATTCAGGAAATGGAAGATTTGGGTATTCAACAACGTTTAATAGAAGTTCGTCAGCGAATTCTTCGAGCTATTGAGCGGAGCAACAGAAATTGTGCCGCAGTAAAATTGTTGACGGTTTCCAAGACCCAGCCTATTCAAAAAATTCAGGAGGCTTACCAGGTTGGGCAGCGAGCTTTCGCAGAAAACCGAATCCAAGAATGGCAGGAGAAGGTTTCACATATGCCGGATGATTGTGAATGGCATATTGTGGGCAGACTGCAGACTAATAAGGTTAAATATTTGAATGACAAGGTTGCTCTTATTCATTCTTTGGATCGCCTTTCACTTTTAGAAGCCTTAAATGAACACGGAAGACGACAAGGTTTGATCTGGGCAGCATTGGTCCAAGTCAATATTGCTCGAGATCCTGCCAAAGCTGGCTTAGCTCCTGAGGAGGTTCCGGATTTTTTAAACTTAATTAAGGAGTATCCTTTTGTTAACGTTCGAGGCTTGATGACAATTGGAGCTCTGGAGGCCAGCTTGCAAGATACTCGGGAATTCTTCCGCCAACTGAGAAATCTCCGTGATTCTTTGCAATCTCGCAGCTGGCCAGGTGTTGATTTGCGGGACCTTTCAATGGGGATGAGCCGAGACTATGAATTAGCCATTGAGGAAGGAGCCACTCTTGTTCGAGTGGGACGTCAAATTTTCGGTGAACGCGGCTAGTCAGTAGGTAAGAAGTATTAGCTCTATGTAAAGAGATATATGAAAGGGAGGGCCAGCTATGGCAAAATTGATTGATAAGATGATTGGCATTATGGGATTTGCGGATGATGAACCGGAAGAGGATGCTTTTGAAGAACAGGAAAAAGAGAAAATTGACCAAGAAGAAATACGCACCAGCAGAAAAAATGCTCCCGTTGTTAGTATTCATACGCAAAAACAAATGCGAGTCGTCGTTTTAGAGCCGAATACTTTTGAAGATGCCCAAAATATCGCTGATCAGCTGAAATCTCGACGGCCGGTTATTGTCAATCTGGAGAATGCTGAGAAGGTATTAGCAAAACGGATTGTTGACTTTATCAGCGGGACAACCTATGCCCTAAACGGCAATATGCAGAAAGTTGGCAACGGGATTTTTCTATTTGTTCCCAATAACGTTGATATTTCCGGGGAAATGCGAGATGAGCTGAAAGTTAAAGGTCTGTTTTGGTCAAAATAGGAGGGATTATTAATTGATTTCTCTAATTGCGCAGATTATCGATAAAGTGATTACAATCCTGATTTTTGCCATAATTATTCGAACGTTCCTCTCATATATCCCGAGATTAAAACCAAACCCTCTAATCACAATCATATATGATGTGACCGATCCTTTACTGAAACCGTTTCAGCGTTTTCAGATTAGTTCAGGGGGTATGGGACTGGATTTTTCTCCTTTGATTGCTATTATCGTCTTAAATCTGATTCAATCATTGATTGTGAGGCTTTTCTATTAGATGAAACCTTCTATAGATCGCAGTGTGCTTGGGTTTTGGAACGAAAAGGACCTACGTTTGACGGCTGCTCATCTTTTAGATCAACTAGATACAGTACTTCGTCATAACACTAAACAAGTTACTCCTTTTTTAAGTTTTGCCCTGCGGGATTGGTTTGAAGGGATTCTTAGGAAAGAAGGGTTAGCTTATTTACTGGCAGGCGGGTTTCCGGACGCGGAACGCGTTCGTATTGTTATTGGCCCCTGGGGAGAGGCGTTAGATTCTGAGGATGCCAATCTGGCAATTCTTGAGGCTTGGCCTGCGAATCCTCAAGCTCGGCTCGAACACAGCCAGATTCTCGGATCTCTGTTGGGTTTGGGTATAGAGCGGGAGGTTTTAGGAGACATCTGTGCCGGTCAAGGCGCGTATTATTTAGTGACTTCGGCCGATATTGCTCCCTTTATCATCGATTATTGGAAACTAGCCGGACGGGAAAAAATTAAAGCGGCATTATGCAGCCAAAAGCCGAATATTCTGTCCGACAAGGGAGAAGAAAAACGGATTACAGTAAGTTCATCACGCTTAGATGCTCTTCTTGCCCATTCCTTTGGTGTATCAAGAACTTTAGCACAGGAATGGATTAACCAGGGCAAGGTACGGTGCGAAGGCCTGGTAGTTAACAAAGCGGAACTTAAACTGCAGCCTGGAGAAACTATTTCTTGCCGGGGACGCGGACGTATTAAGCTATTGGAGTGTACTCAGACTCGCAAGGAACGTACGGCTTGGCAGCTTATTCTTTATAAGTCACAACGCCAGTAGGAGGGAACAATGATGCAAATGACTCCTCTTGATATACGCAATAAGCAATTCAATAAAGGGATTCGAGGGTATCAATGCGGAGAAGTGGAAAAATTCCTGGATACTGTGAGTCAGGAATTTGAATCCGCCTACACTGAAAACTTCGAATTACGCGAAAAAGTAAAAGCTTTAGAGTCCGAAATTAGTCATTTCCGTCAAATTGAGAATACATTGCAGCAAACCCTGGTCTTAGCCCAGCAAACTGCGGAAGAAGTAAAACAAGCTGCACGTCATGAGGCTGAACTTTTGCTGAAGGAAGCTGAACAGAATAAGTTAGCCAAAGTGTCTGAAGCTCAAGAAAAGTGGGAAGAAATACAGGGAGAAATACAGGAATTATCTAGGAAACGCGATTTGATTCGAAGTCAACTCAAGTCCTTTTTGCTCTCCCATCTTGATTTAGAAACGATGCAAGAGCGAAATGAAGGTATAGCCTAAAGGGTTAAAGGCTGCTGGAGTTGTTGCTAAGCTGTCTGCATTCGTGGTAAAATGTTCTAAAAGAGAACTTGGAAAGAGAAGGATTGTCACCGATGAATAGATTGATTAGTGAGATATCTTCTGACTTTCTCATTCAAGGATTTGGGTTGCATGAGGATGAAAGGAAGATTTTTGTTGGTAAAGTAGGAGGCCAAGAGATCCAACTTTTACCTGACTTCCATAATTTAGATTTAGAAACCAAAGATTTGAAAATTCTTTGTGTGGGAATTGCTGAAGCCAGTAATCATTTTCGTCCTGGGGATGTACTGATGACCGGAAGCGACGATTTGCTTGATCGTGCCTTTCAAATTATGGATGATCTTGAGCAGCGTTGTGTTGTGGTAAGTCTGACTCCCAGTCAAGACTCCACTCATTTATACCTTTCTAAGGAAGCGATGGAACCGCTGGTTCAGGAATGGAAACAACGTAAAGTCTCTTTTTTGTGTCTTTGGATGGTTGATCCTATCGATTCTGAGGGACAAGCAAAATTAGTGACGATTATACGTAAAGTAATCTTGAAGGACTCATAACTAATTATTTTGGCTAAGTAAACGAGAATTATTATTATTGAAAATGTTAGTGACAAGGGTGGTATGTAATTGATCTCGTCCCTTTATGGAGGGACGGGATTTTAGTTATTTATGGGGCCGGAATTATAGAAGTCTGAAGGTTTGGGAATCTTTACGAATATTGGTAATTGTCGAATTGAGTAATTAAATATTGAAAAAAATCAGTCAAACTTTTAAAAAGGGTATAGACGAAATGAAAAAAAAAGCATAGTATATTGTATAACGATAACAGCTACCGAATGATACTAGCAGGAGAGATTTGGGAGAAGTCCCAGACGCCGAAGGAGAAAATCCCTTGAAGTCGCTTTTCAAGGGGGGAAACTCTCAGGCAAAGGTACGGCTAGTAGACGGTACTCTGGAGAGTTTCTCTTCACAGGGAACACCAAAGGGGAAGCCGGAAGACGGCGAATCTCTCAGGTTAAAGGACAGAGAAGATGCGAAAGGCATCTTTTTTTGTCCTTTTTTGTATCTACGGCGGCTAGTTAATTTTTTACGATGGAAGAGGTTAAGTTTCAGTTTTCAGTTAAAACTATACAGAATTGAGGAGGTGCCAAAATGGCAGAACTGAAGCGAACTCCACTTTACGAAGAACATAAAGCGGCCAAAGCAAAACTTATTGATTTTGGCGGCTGGGAAATGCCGGTTCAGTATTCCGGAGTGATCGAGGAACATCAGGCAGTACGCAAAAATGCAGGGCTTTTTGATGTTTCCCATATGGGCGAAATCGATGTTCAAGGAAAAGATGCGCTGTCTTTTGTACAAAGGATAATTACAAATGATGCCAGTAAGCTGGAAGATGGAAAAATCCTTTATTCTCCCATGTGCTATCCGGATGGCGGAATCGTAGATGATTTATTGGTCTATCAACATACTCCCGAGCATTTTTTGCTTGTTGTCAATGCATCCAATACAGCAAAAGATTTTTCTTGGATTCTTGAGCAAGTCGACAATTTTCAGGTCACCGTGGAGAATATCTCGGACCAATATGCTCAGTTGGCTTTGCAAGGGCCGCAAGCGGAAAAAATCCTCCAAGGATTGACAAATGTTGATTTGTCGGCCTTGAAATATTATACCTTTTGCTATGGAGAAGTCGACGATATCAGATGCCTGATTTCTCGCACGGGATATACGGGAGAAGATGGTTTTGAGATATATGCCTCCTCTCAGTCTGCCAGACAATTGTGGCGCAGGATTCTGGAAGTCGGTTCGGCAAAAGGGATACAACCCATTGGCTTAGGTGCTCGCGATACTTTAAGGTTTGAAGCCCGCTTACCCTTATACGGCAATGAATTAGGGGAGAACATTACTCCTTTAGAAGCTGGACTGGGTATCTTTGTCAAATTAGATAAGTCGGATTTTATTGGCCGGGATGTGCTCCTGAAGCAAAAGGAGCAAGGCGTGCCGCGAAAGCTTGTTGGTCTGGAAATGATCGGACGGGGGATTGCCCGTTCTCATTATCCCTTGCAAAAGAATGGGGAAGAGATCGGATTTGTTACTTCAGGATCCTACTCCCCGACTCTTGATAAAAATATTGCTTTAGGTCTTATTCGCACAGATTTAGCGGTATTAGGTGAAACGGTAGACGTGGTGATTCGCGGAAAGGCTGTTCAAGCAAAGATTATTCCCAGTTTGTTTTATAAACGGAGCTAGCGGATAAAGTGAACTTGCTTACGCTAAAGCTGAACATCGGGGCTCAGATACAATAATGTCCAGTGGACATTATTGCCGAGCCGCTTTTCCCAATAGGAATACTTAGCGGCGAAGGAGGACTCTACCCCACCTGAAGTTTACGAAGGAACCAGCCCCACTTATAGAAGTGGGGGTCTTGAAAACCGGATAACAAAAATATTGAGGAGGATGATACCATGAATCCAGTAGAATTAAAGTATAACAAAGAACACGAATATGCGAAGACAGAAGGGAATATCGTAACGTTTGGGATTACTGATCATGCCCAGGAAAGTCTGGGAGATGTTGTTTTCGTTGAACTGCCTGAAGTAGGAGATAGGGTAACCGCGGGAGAATCCTATGGAACTGTTGAATCAGTTAAGGCAGTTTCAGATATCACGGCTTCTGTAAGCGGTAAGGTTGTTGAAGTAAATACTTTAGTGATCGACTCACCGGAATTGTTAAATAGTGATCCCTATGGAGATGGCTGGCTGATAAAAGTTGAGGCAGAGAATTTGTCCCCTTTGGATACTTTAATGACTGCTGCTGAGTATGAGGAGTTTGTGGCTGAGGAGGAACACTAGTATGAACTTCGTGCCAAATACGGACAGCCAAAAAGAGCGGCTCTTAGCCCGTATTGGGGTTGAGTCCGTAGAAGACCTTTTTGCAGATGTACCCAAAGAAGTTCGCTTAAAACGGCCTCTCAATATTCGCGGAGGAATGTCGGAACAAGAATTAGTTAAACATGTCAAAGGATTGGCTGCTAAAAATAAGAACGTTGAAGAGTACAGTTCTTACTTGGGAGCTGGTGCTTATGAACATTATATCCCGAGTTTTGTGGATCAGTTATTGCTTCGTTCTGAATTCTATACTGCTTATACGCCCTATCAGCCGGAAATTTCGCAAGGGACGCTTCAAGCTATCTATGAATATCAGACGTTGGTCTGTGAGTTAACGGGAATGGATGTGGCAAATGCCTCCATGTATGATGGCGCTTCGGCTTTAGCTGAGGCTGCACTCATGACCTGTGATGCCACAAAGAGAAACAAAATTTTAGTTATGGAGACAGTCCATCCGGAATATCGTGATGTTCTTAAAACATATTTGCCGCCGCGAGGGGTTGAATTGATCGAAATTCCGTCCAAGGATGGAGTAACAGACTTTGAAGCCTTAGAAGCTAAGCTTCAGGAAGGTATAGCAGGCGTGCTGGTGCAGACACCAAACTTTTTCGGCAATATAGAAGAGGCAGAACAAATTACCGTCGCTGCTCACGGAAAAGGGGCGCTTGCCGTGATGGCTGTTAATCCCGTGTCTTTAGGCCTGCTGAAGACTCCGGGAGAATGCGGGGCAGATATTGTTGTCGGAGAAGGTCAGGCCTTTGGAAATCCTCTTAATTTTGGCGGTCCTTATTTAGGCTTTTTGGCGTGTCGAGACAAGTATGTGCGGAGAATGCCGGGAAGGATTGTAGGAGCAACGACAGATAAAAACGGGCGAAAAGGTTATGTTCTGACCTTGCAGGCTCGCGAACAGCATATTCGAAGAGAAAAGGCTACTTCTAATATTTGTTCCAATGAAGCCCTTTGTGCCTTAGCCTTTACCATGCATTTGAGCGCTTTGGGGAAAAAAGGAGTTTCAGAATTGGCCAATTTGAATTTCCAAAATGCCCATTATGCCGCTCAGGAGATCGTCAAGCTTCCAGGCATGAGTTTAGCCTTTCAACGGCCTTTCTTCCACGAATTTGTGGTAAAGACAGCGTTGGAACCCTCGAAAATCAATGAGGCTCTTCTCAAAGATCAAATCATTGGCGGATTGGATTTAGCGCGATTCTACCCAGAACTTGATCATCATCTTCTCTTCTGTGTGACCGAGACTAAATGTAAAGCTGACATTGATCGGCTTGTGGCCAGATTGGGGGAAATCCAATGAAAGCATTAGAACCGCTAATTTTTGAACTCAGCGCTGCTGGCAGAAATGCAGTCAGTTTACCAAAATGTGATGTTCCGGAAATCCCCGTTGAGACAATGATCCCCGAGCATATGCTTACCCGTCAGGAACCTCAGCTTCCTGAATTGTCCGAGGTTGATGTTGTACGGCATTTTACTCGGCTTTCAACCTTTAATCATGGAGTAGATACTGGATTTTATCCCCTGGGATCTTGTACAATGAAGTATAACCCTAAAGTGAATGAAACTTTGGCTCGTCTCTCTGGGTTTTCGGCCCTCCATCCTTATCAGCCGGAGGTCTTAACTCAAGGGGCTCTGCAGCTTATGGCCGAGCTTCAGGAAGATCTGTGTGAGCTGGCGGGAATGGATGGATTTACTCTCCAGCCTGCAGCCGGCGCTCATGGAGAGATGACGGGGATGTTAATTGTTAAAGCCTATCATGAACATAGGCAGGATCGGAAACGTACGAAGGTCATCGTTCCGGATTCAGCTCATGGAACCAATCCGGCGACGGCTGCAATGGTCGGCTATGATATCATTCAGGTGCCTTCCACTGAGCGTGGCGGCGTAGATCTGGAGGCTCTAAGAAAAGTTGCCAGCGATGAAGTCGCTGCTCTAATGTTGACAAACCCCAATACCGTTGGCCTGTTTGACGAAAATATTCTGGAAATCACCAAGATTGTTCACGATGTCGGCGGCTTATTGTACTATGACGGTGCCAATACCAATGCCATCATGGGTATTGCTCGTCCCGGAGATATGGGGTTTGACGTTGTTCATCTTAATCTGCATAAGACCTTTTCGACGCCTCACGGGGGCGGAGGACCTGGTGCCGGTCCCGTCGGAGTAAAGGAATTTTTGCTGCCCTTCCTGCCCAAGCCTATTGTGGTTCGAAAGAATGACGGTACCTTTGGCTTAGAGGACGATCTGCCGCTTTCAATTGGCCGGGTTCGTTCATTTTACGCTAATTTCTCGGTGCTCGTTAAGGCTTACGCTTATATTCGGGCCTTGGGGGGAGAAGGGCTCAAGACAGCGTCTGAAAATGCAGTGCTTAATGCCAATTATTTAATGCAAGTGCTCAAAGACCATTATTATCTCCCCTTCGATCGTACTTGTAAGCATGAATTTGTAATTACGCCGAAGACCTTGAAAGCGACAGGAGTTCACACCTTAGATATTGCCAAACGCTTATTGGATTATGGCTATCATCCGCCCACGATTTATTTTCCATTGATTGTTGAAGAGGCAATGATGATTGAGCCTACCGAAACGGAAAGCGCCGAAACTCTCGATGAATTTGCCCGGGTCCTCATTAAGATTGCTGAGGAAGCCCGTGAAGATGCGGATTT
Source organism: Desulfosporosinus acididurans (assembly GCF_001029285.1). Taxonomy (GTDB): domain Bacteria; phylum Bacillota; class Desulfitobacteriia; order Desulfitobacteriales; family Desulfitobacteriaceae; genus Desulfosporosinus; species Desulfosporosinus acididurans. The sequence goes on along the minus strand of NZ_LDZY01000010.1, from coordinate 25,238 downwards.
GGTCAAGAATGCTCCGCATACTACTTTAGTGACTCGTTTAGATGAGGTGGCTGCGGTGCGGAAGCCTGATTTGCGGTATCGGAAGAAGTAATTCATTTGTCTGAGAACTAGGGTGATTTTAATATGCCGCTCTTTGGGGCGGTTTTTTTCCACTAACGGTCTGGATGTAAAGCCATTGAAGAATGAAAATAGGTCGTTTGGGTCAGGCATCTTCACCCACACCGTTCACTCAGCATTCCGAGGCTCGCCCACTCGGCCGCATGGGAGCTATCTTCAGCGGATAAGTAATCTTTGGGGATTGCCGCTTCGAGCGAAAATGTTCACTGGACACTTTCGTGCCAAACCACAGGGTAATACCTGATGTGAACCACTGGCTCCGCTGCCCCATGCAGCCTTTGTGGGCTTTACCGCCTCTCCATGCAATGAGTTCACTCTTGTGGGCGAAGCTGCCTTGCTTTAGAGTCCCTAGTTTTTCCAGGATAGGTACTCATGCAGCCTAAATGGGACGCCTTTGGAAGAATGAAATTAGGTCGCTAGGGTCAGCTATCTTCAGCGGATAAGTACTCTTTGGGGATTGCCGCTTCGAGCGAAAATGTCCACTGGACACTTTCGTGCCAAACCACAGGGTAGTACCTGATGTGAACCACTGGCTCCGCTGCCCCGCGCAGCCTTTGTGGGCTTTACCGCCTCTCCATGCAATGAGTTCACTCTTGGGGGCGAAGGTGCCTTGCTTTGAGGTCTATGGTCTGTAGTCTTTTCGGGGTAGATATCCAAGTTATAATACGGTACTATCAGAGATGAGTTTTAATTTAAGTGAGGATGAAGAGAGATGGAGCATGAAGATGGCTTGAGCCTTATTCAACGGGCATGGATGGTGCGGCGGGCGAATTTTAACGATGAGATCTTCTTTGACTTTCCCACTCAGACAGAGAGCATCACTCTTACAGGTCATTCCTGTGCTCTTAATTGCGCTCATTGCGGCGGACATTACCTGACGGGGATGTCTAGTGTCGAAGAGATTCAAATTCGCGGGGCTCTTAATCAGAGTTATCCATTTCGCAGTGCACTTATCAGTGGAGGGTGTACACGGGAGGGGAAGGTCCCTTTCCCGGAACATTTGGAATTTCTGCGCAGGCTTAAAAGAAATGTTCGTTTGAATTTTCACGTGGGATTATTAAGCGATGAGGAAGTTCCTTTGCTTAAAGATTTGGCTGATGTCATCTCTTTTGACTTCGTAGCAGATCGGGAAACGATACGTGAAGTGTATGGCTTGGATTTTGGCCCGGAGGATTACCGCCGGGTTTTTCTTGCTTTGCAGGACGTAGTGCCGGTGATGCCCCATGTAACATTAGGCCTGAAAGGGGGAGAGTGGCAGGGGGAAGAGGCGGCTTTGGAAGTGCTTTCCGAACTAGATATTCGGGGGTTGATTTTTAATGTGTTTATTCCGACACCGGGAACACGCTATGCCGATAGGCGGCCTCTGCCTGTGGAGGAGGTTATTGACTTTTTGGCTAGGGCAAGGATCCGTTTCTCTAAGATACCTTTAGTTTTGGGATGCATGCGTCCTAAGGGAAAATACCGGCAGGTTCTGGATGAAGCCGCCGTTGATTTGGGTTTGAATCGTTTAGTTATGCCGACCCCGGGAGCTCGGCGAAGAGCAGAAGAATTGGGCCTTAAGGTTATACACGGTGAGGAGTGTTGTGCTTTATGATACGATGTTCTCTGGGTACGGCTAAAGTCTTGGGTTTAAAAAAGGTTAGGGTTGATGTTTTACCTACAACTGCCTACCTGATGGTCGGAGAACACTGCCGCTTTAATTGTGCTTTCTGTGCACAAGCCCGCGAGAGTGGCGCTCGAGCAGATCTTCTCTCGAGGGTTAGCTGGCCGGATTATGCCAATGAGGTATTCCTCCAAGGATTACGGGTCTCTCAGGCCAATCATGGGCTGCAGCGAATTTGCTTTCAAGTGGTTCAGGATAAAGCAGCTCTAGAAGAGACTAAGGATTGGGTTAAAGCAGTTCAAGCGGAAACTGGAGTGCCAATCTGCGTGTCGGCAGGTCCCCGAAGCCTCGAGGAGGTTGAGGAACTTTTGAATCTCGGTGTTGATCATGTAAGCATTGCTTTAGATGCTGCAACTCCTGAGATTTATGCCCGCAGTAAAGATGGTTCATGGCAAGAACGAAGGGATCTGCTTTTCAGGTCTGCTCAAATGTTTCCTGGTCATATAGCAACTCATTTGATTGTCGGTTTAGGGGAAAATGACGAGGAAATGATTCATTGTCTGCAATCTCTCTGCGATCATGGTGTTACCACAGCGCTCTTTGCTTTTACCCCTGTACGGGGGACGCGAATGGAAGGAGTCGCTCAACCTCAGTTGTCTCATTATCGTCGGATTCAGGTTGCTCATGATCTCATCCGAAATCACTTAGGGCGGAAGGACGATTTTATATTTGAACAGGGACAGTTGATCAGCTATGGCATTTCTATCGATGTGCTGAAAGAAAAAAGGGGGGGAATACCCTTTCAAACTTCGGGTTGTACAGGCTGCAATCGTCCGTATTATAACGAAACGCCCGGTCAAGAACTCTATAATTATCCGAGGCCTCTGACTCAAGATGAAGCGGTAAGGGCTTGGGCTCAAGTTCGGAGCGGTTTGGAGAAATCAAAGGAAAGCGAGTGATCCTATGGATTTGTGGCGTTACCTGCCTTATGCTGCAGCCTCGGGAGCTGAAAATATGGCTATTGATGAGGCGTTATTACTGATGATGGTTCAGGCTACTGATCCTCAGCCCGTTCTTCGCTTTTATGGCTGGAACCCGGCAGCCTTATCCCTTGGTTATGCTCAAAGCTATGAGCGAGAGGTTGATGAAAGGGCCTGTCAGGCGGAAGGAATTGACATTGTGCGCAGACCGACAGGAGGGCGGGCGGTTTTGCACCAATATGAGCTGACTTATAGTGTCATTGCCCCGGAAAAGGACCCGAATGTTTCAGGGACTGTAACGGAATCCTATTTGAAGATCAGCAAAGCCTTATTATCCGGATTTCAAGCCCTGGGAATTCCGGCAGAGATGTCTGTTGGCGGAGTTGCGAAGGAAACAACTACTGCGGCTTGTTTCGATGCTCCTTCATGGTATGAACTTGTTGTCAACGGCCGAAAATTGGTGGGGAGCGCTCAGATGCGGAAAGAGGGGATGCTTTTGCAGCATGGATCGATCCTACTCCATTTTGATGCCGATCTTCTGTTTCGGCTTCTGAAATTTCCCAATGCAGAGCTGAGGGAACGTTTACTGCAACGATTTAAAAAAAAAGCTTGTGCTTTGGATGAAATCTGGCCTCAGCCTATTGGGCGAGAGGAATTGGAGCGAGAGATCTGCCGCGGATTTTGTAGAGTTATGGAGATTGACTTGATTCAAAGTCAATTAACAGACACTGAACGATATTTAATGCAGGAAATACTACGTTCCAAATATCGTTCTGATACTTGGAATAAGAAACGCTAGGCTCAGATGAGATCGCTTAACATAAATTTAATTATGATATTTATACTTGGATTTGTGTCGTTTTATGATGAAATGGAGTATACTATTATTTAATGAAATTTCGCACCCGGAAATTTCTTTCGGGCAGATGTTATGATTTCATTCGCAGTAACTATGGAGGGTGATAAATCTAATGGCTAGTTTTATGGTTCCGGTAGGTATTTCCAACAAACACATTCATTTGTCCCAGGCGCATATCGAAGAACTCTTTGGTGCAGGTCATACGTTGACGAAAACAAAAGATTTAAGTCAGCCGGGTCAGTTTGCCTGTGAAGAAACGGTGACGCTTATTGGTCCTAAAGGTTCCATGCCGGGAATTCGTGTTTTAGGACCGGCCAGAAAGGCGTCTCAAGTGGAATTAGCAGCCACGGATACCTTTAAATTAGGAGTTAAACCTCCGGTCCGGGACTCTGGAAAGCTTGCAGAGACGCCAGGAATCGATGTTGAAGGCCCTAAGGGAAAAGTTCATCTTGATGAAGGGGTTATTATTGCAGCTCGCCATATTCATATGACACCTGAAGAAGCTCAAAAATATTCCTTAAAGGATGGAGACCATGTCCGGGTTGTGGTTCCAGGTGTACGAGGCGGAATTTTCGACCAAGTTCTTATCCGTGTCAGCCCAAATTATGCCTTGGATATGCACATTGATACAGATGAAGGAAATGCTTTCAGTCTCGCCAATGGCATGCAATTAGAGGTTCTTTTGGATTAGATTTTTGAGGTTCTTAAGTTTCTGTGATAGATGACGAACTTCGCGTCACAATTATGTGATGCGGAGTTTTTTTCTGTTAAAGTTTTTTGGGTAAATAGTCAGCGCGTGGGAACACTAGGATTATTGAAACGAGATTAAAAATTTACGGAGCTTGCTTGGAGCATTGGAAAGGGGCAGTGAGATGAATAATGGGTCTCGTTATCTAAAACTAATCGATACGCTGCGCGCGGAAAAGGAAAGCTTAACGGAGATGGCAGCAGAACTTATTAATGGAGATATGAGGGAGTCTCTTGGTGAACTGTCGGTTGCGGACAACCATCCGGCCGATGTGGCGACTGAGGTATATCAGCGTTCCCAGGATGTTGCCTATCATGATCGTTCTGTACATAGGATTGAAGCTATTGATGCAGCTTTAGAGCGTTTTGAGAAAGGCACCTATGGAGTCTGTGAACGCTGCGGTCAAGAGATTCCCTATGAACGGCTTGAACTTGTGCCCTATGCGACGGTATGTACTCAATGCAGTCGTGAGGAAGAAAAAGAGGAGCAGCATTCATTGCATCGTGAACCTGTCGAAGATGAAATTCTCAATCGTCCCTTTTCCCGAACGTTTAATGACGGGACGGATCGAGTCGAATTTGATGGTGAAGATGCTTGGCAGGCAGTAGCCCGTTATGGAACGTCTGATTCACTTCAGGATTTAGGGACGAATAGAGATATATCAGATCCCAATGATTTGTATGAGGATTCTGATGAGGTCATTGGAGCCAGCGAGTTTATAGAAACCATCGAGACCGGCCGAGAACCGGAAGGGCGAGGCAATACAATCCATTATAGTGAGAAACACGGGCGCACTTAGATGAATTGCCTGCGAAAAGGAAAATTTGCTCTCCTTAAACCCCTGTGTTAAGATGAGAAAGAACAGGGGGGGTTAAAGGATTGTTGGTCTGGTTTGCAATGATTGGCGTATGGATCGTTGATCGTCTCTTAAAAGTGTTGATTCAGAAGAATTTTGTGCCGGGCGAATCACTGATAGTCATTCCCAAGGTATTTCATATTACCTATGTCCTTAATCCAGGGGCCGCCTTCGGCTTGATGGCTGGACGTACCTGGATTTTTGTTGTGACAGCTCTTGTGGTTGTGGGCGGGGTAATTTATGGTCAATTTCGAATTCCCCAAAAAGAAGTGCTTCTGCGGTTGGCTATTGGCTTGATTGGCGGAGGGGCTCTTGGTAACTTATATGACCGCCTTGTGATTGGCCGCGTTGTCGATTATATCGACGTGCAAGTTTGGCCCTATGTTTTCAATTTTGCTGATAGTATGATCGTTGTTGGCGTTGGACTCCTGATGCTTAAGTTATATCTGGACGAGAAAGTTCCCAAAACTCCTGATCAGGATCTCAAGCCCAGCAATACTCAGGAATAATTTTACTATGAGAACCGCTCCTGCTTGCAGAAGTTGGGGCCGCCTTTCCCAATAGGAATACTTAGCGGCGAAGGAGGACTCTACCCCACCTGAAGTTAACGAAGGACCCATCTCTACTCATAAAAGTGGGAGTCTTAAAAACCGAATAAAGAATATAGGTAAATATAGTCATTAAAAGCGAATATTCAAGAATGAACGCAGATGATAGAATTTTAATATGGGATGGTTAGAATTAGGTGTGGAAACAAAAAAAGTAGTTGGCTCAGAACAGCTTGATGAAGACTTTAACGAAGAAATTAACGAGATTGAGTTGGGACTGGAAGATAGTTCTACGGAAATTGAAAGCTTAGAATTTGAAGTTTCGGAAGGAATTCGACTTGATGTTGGGGTGACTCATGTCTTAGGAAAGAGCAGGTCCTTTGTCCAAGATCTGATTGCCAAGGAATACGTTAAAGTTAATGGGCAGATTAAAAAGGGAAATTATAAAGTCCGCAAGGGTGACAGAGTTCAAGTGTCAATGCCAAAGCCTCGTCCGGCCACGGCAGAGCCAGAGGATATTCCTTTAGATATCCTTTATGAGGACCAGGATGTCTTAGTCGTCAACAAGCCGCAGGGTATGGTAGTTCATCCGGCGCCCGGTGCTTGGACAGGCACTCTTGTTAACGCTTTATTATTCCACTGTCGTAATCTCTCGGGAATTAACGGAGTTTTAAGGCCTGGGATTGTACACCGAATTGATAAGGATACTTCAGGGATTTTAGTAGTGGCTAAAAATGATGATGCTCACCAAAACTTAGCTGGTCAACTTAAAGTGCACAGTATGGAACGAATCTATTTAGCCTTGGTGCATGGCGTGATCCATGAACCTTCAGGTACTGTTGATGCGCCTATCGGACGTGATCCGTCGGATCGCAAGCGCATGGCTGTTGTTATGAATCATTCTAAAACTGCTGTCACTCATTACAAAGTTCTGGAACGTTATCCGGATACGACCTACATAGAAGTACATCTGGAAACCGGCAGGACGCATCAGATCCGTGTACATATGAATTATCTGAAGCATCCCGTTTTAGGGGATCCTGTTTACGGACCTGCGAAAAACAGGTTCGGGCTAAAGGGACAGCTTCTCCACGCGGCCCATTTAGGCTTTAAACATCCCCGGAGCGGGGAATGGATGAGGTTTGACGTTCCGGTGCCTGAAGTGTTCTCTAATCTTCTTAAGTGTTTGCAGGAAGGATTGACATTTCTGCCAACCTAAAGTAAACTTAATGACAGTTGAATGGCCTTTAAATGAAGTCCTGTGAGGCTTGGGAAGGCAGACGGAAGTAAGTTAAGGACTGTCTGCTTGGGAGACAGTTCTATTTGTTTTGTCACTCTGATCTGTGTTCTAAAGTTACTCCAGAAGGAAGGGGATGGATACTTTGGAGGGAACGGTTAAAAGCAAGATATTAGATGCTGATGGAATTCGGCGGGCGGTTATCAGGATTGCCCATGAAATTGTGGAGAAAAATAAAGGAACGGATAAACTAATTTTAGTAGGGATTCGGCGTCGGGGCGTACCTTTAGCAGAGCGTATCCAAAAGTATATCCTGGAATTTGAAGGAGTACAGTTACCCCTGGGGATTTTGGATATAACACTGTATCGGGATGATTTGAGTACGATTGATGTTCAGCCGGTTGTCCATGAAACGGATGTCCCGGTTAGCATTGAAGGGAAAACGGTAATACTGATTGACGATGTTTTGTATACCGGACGTACTGCCCGTGCTGCTTTAGATGCCACTATGGATTTAGGCCGGCCGGAGCGGATTCAGCTTGCTGTCTTAGTTGATCGCGGACATCGGGAACTTCCTATTCGCGCAGATTATGTCGGCAAAAACCTGCCTACGTCTCGCCGGGAAATCGTCGCAGTTTGTTTGCAGGAAGTTGATGAAGCAGAAGAGGTACTTCTCCTGGAACGGGTTTAATTGCAAGTTAACAAGTGAATACCAATAAAATATGACCTAACCCTTTAAATACCATCCAGAGAGATGGGCAAGGGGCGAGTAGGATTTTTGGCTATGCCTGTTTTAGTCCTCTCCCTTCTTGGGAGAGGACTTTTGATTTTTTCAGTCTCAATCTGGTTTTTGGATAAAAGTTGCAGCGAAGGGGATACCAAAAAGTGACAGCATTATTAGGAGGGTTACGATGAAATTGCAGCGTAAAGACGTTCTTGGGTTAGAAGAGATGGATGTGGAAGAAATTCGCCAGATTTTGCAGACAGCAAAAGTGATGAAGGGGATTTTGATGCGGCCCATTAAAAAACTGCCGACACTTAAGGGAAAATCCGTTGTCAATCTTTTTTATGAAGCTAGTACAAGGACAAGAACGTCCTTCGAAATGGCGGCTAAAGTCTTAGGCGCGGATACAACAAGCATTGCTGTAGCTCAAAGCAGTGTGAGCAAAGGAGAAAGCTTGTACGATACTGCCAAAACTATTCAGGCCATGCGCGCTGATTTAGTCATTCTTAGACATTCAAGTTCGGGGTCGGCAAGCTTTTTGGCGGATATTCTTGATGCAGGGGTTATTAACGCGGGAGATGGTCAACATGAACATCCGACCCAAGCTTTACTGGATATTTTTACGATGGAGGAAAAGCTGGGAGACCTGGAAGGGAAAAATGTGGTTATTGTTGGGGACGTTTTACATTCTCGTGTGGCCCGGAGCAATGTCTGGGGCCTGAGAAAACTTGGAGTCAATGTTACCTTGGTGGGTCCTCCGACTTTGGCACCGGCGGAGATGGGGGGCTTGGGGGTTAAACTGACTCATGATTTGGACAGCGTTTTGCCGGGCGCCGATGTGGTGATGGCTCTGCGTTTACAATTGGAACGGCAAAAAAGCGGACTGTTTCCCAGCCTGCGGGAATACAGCCATCTTTATGGTTTAACGAGTGAACGCTTAAAGAAGACCGGTAAACAAAGCGTGGTTATGCATCCCGGTCCGATGAACCGCGGTGTGGAAATTTCCGATGAGGTGGCAGACAGTGCTCAAGCCTTAATTGAGCGTCAGGTGACAAACGGTGTGGCAATTCGTATGGCCTTAATCTATCTCTTGATTGGAGGGTCCGCTAATGTTGTGGCTTAAAGATGTATGGGTTGTTGATCCTAGTCAAAAACTAGCGAGTGCGCAGAGTGTTCTTGTTAAAGAAGGAAAAATCCTGGCAATTTCCTCGTCCCTGACTGATGAAGAGGTTCAATTTAAAGTACAGGGCGAAGCTATAGAGACAATTGACGGGCAGGGCAAGCTCCTTTTCCCAGGCTTAATCGATGTTCATACTCATTTGCGTGAACCGGGGCAGGAAGATAAAGAGGATATCTTAAGCGGTTCTCGCGCTGCCGTGCGTGGAGGGTTCACGACGATTTTAGCTATGGCTAACACACAACCGGTTATTGACAAGCGGGCCCTGGCGGAGTTTGTACGTCTTCAAGGTGAACGAGCCGGATATGCTCATGTTCTGCCCATTGGAACTGTAACTAAAGGGATGCAAGGCGAAGAACTTGTTGAGATGGCGGATATGAAAGAAGGCGGAGTTGTCGCCTTTTCGGATGACGGAAAAAATATTCAGAATGCGGAAGTTATGAGACTGGCCTTAGAATATGTTAAATTAACAGGACTGCCGATCATCAGCCATTGTGAAGACAACTATTTAGCCGGAGACGGACTTATGCGCAGAGGAAGAGCCTCGGGGCGCATGGGACTCAAAGGAATCCCGGCCAGCGCTGAAAGTGTCATTGTTGCCCGAGACTTGATTTTAACAGAAGAAACAGGCGGAAAACTCCATTTAGCGCATATTTCTACAGCGGAAAGCGTGGAGTTGATTCGAAGGGCGAAAGCAAGGGGCGTGAATGTCACTGCGGAAGTTAATCCTCACCATCTTATATTCTGTGACGAAGATATTCATCTTACAGATACTGCCCTTAAGGTAAATCCGCCGCTGGCTTCCCAAGAAGACCGGGCAGCACTTATTGAAGGGCTTCAGGATGGAACTATCGATATGATTGCGACAGACCATGCCCCGCATACCCAGGCAGAAAAAGCGCGTCCTTTTGCCGAAGCTCCCTTTGGTATTGCCAGCTTGGAAACGGCTCTGAGTGCTGTCTATCAGTATCTGGTGCTCACTGGAAAACTTTCCTGGGAGCGGGTAATTGAGGCCTGGAGTTATTCTCCGGCTGAGCGCTTCGGGTTAAAGGGAGGAACGCTTAAGCCGGGAACTCCTGCGGATATGGTCCTTTTTGATCCGGGCTATAAGGAAGTTATCGAGCCGAGCAATTTAGTATCCAAAGCCAGAAATACACCATTTTTGGGAAAAACCCTGCAAGGTTTTCCAGTGATGGTCTGGGTGGAGGGCCGGTTAGTCCAAAGAAACCGTATGCTTCTGTAATTAATGGAGAAACATTGCTTAGTATTATTTAATTTAAGGCCTAAAATGTTATGAGAGTTGAGAGGGAGTGTCGAGGTGGCTTATCTCGTTTTTATGGATGGGACAACCTTTGAGGGGGAAACGTTTGGAGCGTGGGAGAAATGTTCTTCCTCATTGGCAGCAAGGGAAGTAGTCTTTAATACGTCCATGAGTGGATATCAGGAGATGATTACGGATTTATCCTATGCCGGGCAGATTCTGGTACTCACTCAGCCACAAATCGGAAATTATGGCTGGCATCATGAAGAAAATGAAGCTGACAAAACTCGTCTGCAAGGGCTTATCGTGCGTGAGCTTTCTCAAGGTGAGGGAAGTCTGCATGCTGAGGGGTCTTTGGAAGACTATTGTCAGCAGCATGATGTTCGAGGACTAAAAGGTGTTGATACGAGAGCACTGACGCGCTATCTAAGGGAATTTGGCACCTTGCCGGGAGTTTTAACTGAGACAAGAGAAGAAGGGCTTGATTTTTGGCAGAAGCAGAAAGACAGTTCGAATGAACATTGGGTATATCGTTCAACAGTTAAGGAAGTTTATGAAATCCCGGGGTCAGGTCCTTTAATAGCCCTGCTTGACTTTGGAGCCAAACGAAATATTCTTCGCTCTCTGCAGCAGAGAGGCTATCGAATCATGGTATTCCCGGCAGGATCAACAGCTGAGGAAGTCTTAAGGCAGCGCCCAAGGGGGTTGGTCTTAAGCAATGGCCCCGGAGATCCCAGCGAGCTGCCTGAAGTCGTTGATGTGGTCCGTCAATTGTATGATAAGCTGCCTGTTTTAGGTATCTGTTTAGGGCATCAGCTTCTCGCTCTGGCGGCCGGCGGGGAGACCTATAAACTGCCTTATGGACATCGTGGAGGGAATCATCCGGTCCTTGATCTGCGAACAGGTAAAGCAACGATGACTTCACAAAATCATGGTTATGCAGTGAGGGAAGATTCTTTAAAAGGATCCGGTTTTGAAGTGGCCATGCGTAATCTTAATGATGGAACGGTAGAAGGAATGGAGCATACAACATATCCGGTAATATCCGTCCAGTTTCATCCGGAAGGGGCTCCCGGCCCTGAGGAAAATAGTGAGATTTTTAATCATTTTACGAAAATGGTGGACGAAAATAGCCTGAGGAAGGGGAGAAGGTAATGCCCAAGCAAGAGTGGAGAAAAGTTTTGGTTATTGGTTCAGGTCCCATTGTAATTGGGCAGGCGGCTGAGTTTGATTACGCCGGAACTCAGGCATGTCGGGCAATACGCGAAGAGGGAATTGAAGTTATTCTGGTCAATTCTAATCCGGCGACCATTATGACAGATCGCGAGACGGCAGATCGGATTTACATTGAACCTTTGACTGTAGAATCCGTAGAGCGGATTATCGAACGAGAGAGACCTGACGGTTTAATCCCGACCATGGGCGGACAGACGGGTCTTAACTTAGCTTATCAACTGGCAAAACGCGGAGTGTTGGAACGTTGTGGTGTCACGCTGATGGGGACTTCCTTGCAGAGCATTGACCAAGCCGAAGACCGTGAAAGTTTTCGGGAGTTAATGCAGCGCTTAGGCGAACCTATCCCTGAGAGCAAAATCGTAGATAATATCGAGGACGCTCTGAAGTTTGCCGGGGAAACGGGTTATCCCTTGATTGTGCGTCCTGCTTTCACTCTGGGGGGGACGGGAGGCGGAATCGTTGAAAGTGATGAGGAACTGGAACAGATTGCCCGAAGTGGTCTGCAAGCAAGTCTGATTAGTCAGATACTCGTCGAACGCAGTGTCGCCGGTTGGAAGGAAATCGAGTTTGAGGTTTTGCGGGACGGTATTGGCAACTGTATTACTATCTGCCATATGGAGAATATGGATCCTGTGGGGATACATACGGGAGACAGCATCGTTGTTGCGCCCTGTCAAACATTAACCGATCGCGAAGTTCAGATGCTGCGCAGTGCTTCCCGCAGGATTGTCAATGGTTTGGGAATTGAGGGAGGCTGCAATGTTCAGTTTGCTCTTCATCCGTCGACGATGGAATATGTAGTTATTGAGGTTAATCCTCGACTCAGCCGTTCCAGTGCTCTTGCATCCAAAGCGACAGGCTACCCTATCGCTAAGGTTGCAGCGAAAATCGCTCTGGGGTACGCTTTGACGGAACTAAGAAATGCCGTAACGGGTAAAACTTCTGCCTGTTTTGAACCGGCCTTAGATTATGTTGTTGTTAAAATTCCGCGTTGGCCTTTTGATAAATTTACAGATGCGGACCGCAAATTAGGCACGCAGATGAAAGCTACCGGAGAAGTTATGGGCATTGGCAGGAATTTAGAAACGGCCTTGCTGAAGGCTATTCGCTCGCTGGATATTAAAGTATCCGGTGTTCTTTGGCAAGAACTGGAGAATTTAAGGAATGAGGAGCTTAAAACTGCCTGTCAGCACCCGGATGATCGCCAATTGTTTGTTCTGGCCGAAGGAATAAGACGAGGATGGCCCCTCGAGGAACTTACCAATCTTACAGGCTGGAACACCTACTTTCTCATGATCATTAAACGTTTGACAGACTTTGCCGAAGTTTTAAAAAGGTTCCCTTGGGATACAGAGAAATTAAGAAAAGGTAAACGATTGGGCTTTTCTGATTCTGAACTTGCAGAGTTCTGGCATTGCACAGAAGATGAAATCTATTATTTTAGACGTAAGAACGGAATTTTACCCGTATTTAAAATGGTTGACACTTGTGCCGGAGAGTTTGAAGCGACGACTCCTTATTTTTACTCCAGCTATGATGTTGAAGATGAAGGAGAAGTCCATAGGAAGCCTAAGGTGGTCGTCCTAGGGTCGGGCCCGATTCGGATTGGCCAAGGGATCGAGTTCGATTACTGTTCCGTGCATGCCGTCTTGGCCTTGAGGCGGAGAGGGTATGAGAGTATTATTATCAATAATAATCCCGAAACTGTTTCTACAGACTTTGATACTGCTGACCGACTCTATTTTGAACCTTTGACGCTGGAGGATGTTTCGGCGATTCTCGATAAAGAACGACCTGAGGGTGTTATCGTTCAGTTTGGCGGGCAGACGGCCATTAGTTTAGCCGGCAGCTTAGAGAGACGGGGCTATCGTATTTTAGGCACCAGTGTAGAAAACATTGACCGGGCAGAAGAGAGAGGAACCTTTGATCGCGTTTTACAGGAATTAGGGGCTAAGCGGCCGCGAGGCGGAGGAGCAACAACTATGGAAGAGGTTCGTCAAGTGGCAGAACGGATAGGCTTCCCCTTAGTTGTTCGTCCCTCATACGTTCTTGGCGGACGGGCCATGGAAATCGTCTATGAAGAGAAAGAGTTAGAGTTTGTTGTCAAGCGTGCTTTCAGTGCTTCTTCCGATCAAGAAATCTGGATGGATCAATATCTCCTCGGCAAGGAAGTGGAGGTTGACGCAGTTTCCGATGGTGAGAACGTCTTTATTCCCGGTATTATGGAGCATTTAGAACGGGCAGGAGTCCATTCGGGAGATTCGATTGCTGTCTATCCTCCCCAATCCTTAGAAGAGGCTATGCGCCATAAAATTATTACTCTGACAGAGTCCTTAGCACGTTCGTTAAACATTAAGGGCCTTTTAAATATTCAATATGTTATTTATCAGAAGGAACTCTTTGTTCTGGAAGTTAACCCGAGGTCCAGCAGAACGGTGCCCTTTTTGAGCAAAGTTACAGGCGTACCCATCGTGGATTGGGGAACCCAAGTGATCTTAGGCAGGGGTTGGGAGGACATTGGAATACCCCATGGTCTTTGGCCGCTGGAGAATCGAGTTGCAGTCAAGGCGCCGGTATTTTCCTTTTCCAAGCTGCAAAAGGTTGAACCTTCTTTAGGACCGGAAATGAAATCCACCGGAGAAGTGATGGGGATGGACAGGACTTATGAAAAGGCACTGTATAAAGCGCTCTTAAGTGCGGGGCTTTCCTTTACCCCTTACGGGACGGTACTTGTCACCCTGGCGGATAGAGATAAAGCTGAAGGGGTCGATCTCGTCCGCCGTTTTGTGGAACTTGGCTTTCGTATCTTAGCTACAGAAGGAACGGCTCGCTATTTAAAGAATAAGGGAATAAGAGTTGATCCGATTGCCAAGATTCATGACGGTTCCGATGAAATTATTGAGGGGATCCGGAAACAAAAAATTCAATATGTCGTAAATTCGACGACTCATGGCCGGGTTCAGGAAAGCGATGGCTTTGCCATCCGGAGAGCGGCAGTAGAGTATGGGATTCCTTGTTTTACGAGTTTGGATACGGCGGCGGCCCTGCTTCATGTCTTGGAAAGCATTTCTCCCAGTCTCCTGCCGCTCTAAGTAACGATGTGGAAAACAAATAATCATTCTCAGACACGCAATTTTGCGAACCTTATTATCAATCAAGATTACCACTTCGAAGTGTGAGTGGTTTGCGTACCTTGCTTCGGTGGCCCTTTCGTCACCGAAGCACCGATCTTCAGCTTTAGCTGAACAGTTTAATGTATCCTTAGAAAGGAGAGAATGCTATGCTTTCTCAGGGATTGGTCGTTAGTCATGAACAATTGGGCAACACTGATCAAAAGCTTAGACGGCTGGTTCTTCAAGGACCTGCTGCTCAAACTGCCCAGGCGGGACAATTCGTAACGGTTCAGGTTCAGGATTCCGCGCGGGCTTCCTTTGATCCCTTATTGCGGCGCCCCATTAGTATTGCCGAAATTTCTCCGGAGCGTGATGAGATCACGCTCCTTTACAGAATTAAAGGCAGGGGAACGGAAATTTTAGCTCAGGCTCGCTGCGGAGATAGTCTTAGTATCATGGGCCCTTTAGGAAATGGTTTTTCACTGCCTGAAGAGGGAGAACTTTGGTTGGTTGCCGGAGGGATTGGCATTTTTCCATTGTTTGCTTTAGCTCAGCGTGCTCTTAGTCAAGGTTTGAAAGTGCGGCTATTTTGGGGAGGAGAGTGCAAGTCCTTTATGGAAAGTGCCGGATTGGCATCGTGGAAGGAATTGGAAATAAAAACAAGCCTCAGCACCTTGGACGGGAGCCTTGGCGAAAAGGGCTTAGTAACGGAACCTCTTCATAGCGCGTTAACTCAAATTAAACCGGCAGACTCAAAACCCGAAGCCAATGAAGTCAGAGTAAGTGTGGCTGCTTGCGGTCCCAAAGGAATGATGCAAAGCGTTACTGAACTCTGCCAAAGGTTTGATGTTCCCATAGAAGTTTCCTTGGAAGAACGAATGGGCTGTGCTGTGGGAGCATGTCTGGGATGTGTATGTACTTTAAAAGATAAGGCCGGCCGCTTAATTCATAAAAAAGTTTGTTTAGACGGGCCGATCTTTAGGGGCGAGGAGGTTGTCTGGAATGAAACCTGTTGATCTGACAACTCAGCTTGGCGGAATTACCCTCCGAAATCCTATAATCACGTCTTCGGGAACCTATGGATTTGGTGAGGAGTATCTGGCTTACTGTCCTCTTGAAGCGTTGGGAGGGATAACCTTAAAGGGGATCACGCCGCTTCCTCGCTTGGGCAATCCTGTTCCGCGTCTCGCAGAAACTCCGGCGGGTCTTTTAAATGCTGTTGGACTGGAAAATCCGGGACTGGAGGAATTCCTGAAATCTTATCTGCCCAAACTAAGCAAGATTCCTACGGCGGTAATCGCTAATATATCGGGGTTTTCTCTGGATGATTATGCCTGTATGGCTCGGGCTTTAAAAAAGGGGTCGGGCATAACGGCTCTGGAAGTTAATATATCTTGTCCCAATGTGAAACATGGCGGGATGCATTTTGGGACAGATCCCAAGAGTGCACAGGAAGTCATGGCTGCCGTTAAGGCTGAAACGGATTTGCCCATTATTGCCAAGCTTTCTCCTAATGTAACGGATATTGTGGAGATGGCGCGAGCAGTCCAGCGAGGGGGAGCCGATGTGCTTTCTCTGATTAATACACTCTTAGGCATGAGTATTGACCTCAATTCTCAGCGTCCAGTTTTGGCGAATACCTTTGGAGGGCTTTCCGGGCCGGCGATTCGGCCTGTGGCTGTGCGGATGGTTTGGCAAGTGGCTGAGGCAGTAGATTTACCCATCATCGGGATGGGAGGGATTACTTCCTGGCAGGATGCGGTGGAATTTCTCTTAGCCGGTGCAACGGCTGTCAGCATCGGTACAGGGAATTTCTATAACCCCCAGGCTCCTTTGGACGTGGTTGAAGGAATCCGCAATTACTGTGAACAAAGAGGGTATTCTTCGGTACAGGAATTAGTAGGTTTAGCCCATCGAGGTTAGATTTTTCAAGAATCCTAATAGAACATCAGCGATAGAAAAAAGGAGGGCTATGAGTGGATAGAAACTTAAATAAGAGAATTATGGTCGCCTTGGATGTCAAAGGGCGGGAAGAAGCTCTTGTCTTAGCAAATGCTCTCCAAGGCAGCGGCTGTTGGCTGAAAGTCGGCATGGAACTTTATGCTTATACCGGCCCGGCAATGATTCGCGAATTAAGGGCACTGGGATTCCCAATTTTTTTGGATCTAAAATTGCATGATATTCCAACGACTGTTGAACGGGCTATACGAGGATTTGTGCAAGCAGGAGTAGATATGATCAATGTCCATTGCAGCGGAGGCTATGAGATGATGGCCCGAGCTGCTGCTGCGGTTCATGACGAAGGAGATACGTTGGAAGTTGTGCCCAAAGTTATAGGAGTGACAGTTCTAACCAGTATGTCGGAACACCAATTTCGTGAAGAGTTAGGAGTAGAGCGTAAACTGGAAGATCATGTTGGTATGTTGGCCAGACTTGCCGAAAAGGCGGGCCTGGATGGTGTTGTCGCCTCTGCTCAGGAAGCCAAGGAGATTCGCAGGAATACTGCGCCGGAATTTTTGATTGTGACACCGGGAATTCGACCGGCTTGGAGTGAAGCGAATGATCAAATGCGCGTTTTAACTCCACACGAAGCCTTAGCTGCGGGCAGCTCTTATCTTGTGGTTGGCAGGCCGATTACTCGTGCCCAGGATCCCAGACAAGCTTTAGAGAGATTATGGTTAAGATAAAACCCTGTTAAGATAAGACATAGAGAAAAGCAAAGAAAAGAAAAAAAGGAGCAAAAGCAATGACGGAAAATCAGATGAAGAAGGAAAGTAAGACACTTAAAACTGAAGAATATCTTGACTTATTCAGAAAAAGCAATGCCTTGTTAGAGGGGCATTTCCTCCTAACGTCCGGAAAACACAGCAGGCAGTATATGCAATGCGCGCAAGTTTTGCAGTATCCCGACCGGGCGGCAGTTTTAGCAGAAGGCTTAGCCGATTTCTTTCGGGACTTCAAAATTCAAACTGTAATAGGACCTGCTATGGGGGGGATCCTAGTAGCTCATGAAGTTGCCAAGGCTCTCGGAGTACGTGCCTTGTTCACGGAACGGGAAAATGGGATCATGCGGCTGCGCAGAGGGTTTATGCTTTCACCTGGGGAACGGGTTCTGGTAGTGGAAGATGTTGTCACAACAGGCGGATCTGTACGTGAAGTCATTGCGGTGGTTCAAGAGATGGGAGCTGTTCCCGTGGGAGTTGGGGTTTTGGTTGATCGCAGCGGTGGGACAGTGGATTTTGGCGTGCCCCAGAGTTCTATGCTTCAGCTCAAAATTGAGTCTTATGCTGCTGAGGAGTGTCCCCTTTGTGCTCAGGGAATCCCTGCCATAAAACCGGGAAGTCGAAAACTCTAAGGTAAACTTTTCTAGGAAGCATTTGGCTTAAGGAACAGTTTCTTGGGAATGCTAGATCAGAGTTGTTCCAAGAGGCTGGTGAGATTAACAGATGATTATGGTCCAAAAGGTCATAACTTTTGTCCGAACTTTAATGACGTCAATTATGGAACATAATATTGCTTCTCTGGCAGCAGTTATAGCTTTTTTTGGCTTTTCATCCATGATTCCGCTGCTGCTTCTTTTGATCTACGGTGCTTCAATTTTTATTCCTCAGGAGACTGTACAGAACTTCATATCGGCCGTTTATCAGTCATATGTTCCAGCTTTGCCGGATGCTAAACTTTATTTCTCGCAAAACGTGTCCAGATTGGTTTTATTGGGTTCGAACAAAGTGGGGGTTATTGGAATTATTGGGCTGCTATGGACTACTGTGGGCGGTTTTGTATCCTTTCAGCGGATTTTAGATACAATCTGGGAAGTGCGCAAGAGACGATCTTTTATTAGACAGTATCTCGTTGGCTTTGGCATGCTGATGATTCTCGTCAGCCTAACGATTATTTCCTCCTTGGCAACGATTGTATCTCTGGCTCTCGTAAAAAGTTTCCTTACTCCCAATCAGAGTATCCCTTTATGGTTGGCTCTTTTCCATGGGATATCTCATTTAGCCTTTCCTTTGCTGTTGTATTTGACATGTCTTTTTTGTTACAGATTTTTACCGTCCCAAACTATTCGCAGCCCTTACCTTTTGGCAGGTGCTTTGATTTCAACCATAGGAATATATCTTTCACGAGTGGCTTTTGTTTGGTACACTGAGCATTTAGGACGCTATGAGATGATCTATGGGAGTTTGACTTTCATTATGCTGTTTACGTTCTGGGTCTATATTTCCTGCATTATTGTGCTGTTTGGAGCTGAAGTGGCGGTCACTTTGAACAAGTTATCTAAAACCTTTGCTCGAGGTTAATTATTTTTCTGTCGCTGGAGTTGTTGTTTTGTTTTTTTAACATGATACCAGGCCGTGACGAATAGTACCATGGTAAAGAAGGCTGCGCTTGTGCCCTGGTTTGAAATGATGCTCATGTCCAACTCTCCTCACTAGTCTTATTGTAATTACACTATCATTTCATTCTTAAAAACAACTTAAGAAATTCTTAAACAACAGTTATAACGGTTGTTATATCTGTTGTTATAATGAGTGTTCCGTGACAAGTGGGAGAAAACTTTGCTATAATGAATTCTACAGGACATTTTAAAGGGGGTCGATCATGAAAAAGGCCATCTTATTTGTGATAGACTCTTTGCATCCGACCGTCTTAGGAAGAATTCTGGCAGAAGGAAATGCTCCGGCGCTGGCATTTTTAGCGGAACATGGGACTTATATAGAAGAGGTAGTTTCGACGTTCCCAACTATGACACCTGTGGCCACGAGTTCTATGATTACTGGAGCAGGACCTGATCGACATGGCGTTCCCGGGTTTATTTGGTATAATGAAACGATACGAAAAATAGTCGATTATGGTGCAACCTGGCAAAATGTTTTAAAGATCGGCACAGAAAAGGTTATTCGTAATTTGTTATTAAAGCTAAATAATGAGCATCTTGCTGTGGAAACGCCGACACTTTACGAAGTATTAGAAGCTTTCGGGGTTAGTTCGGGGAATATCAATCTTTTTATGCACCGTGCATCTCAGCCATTTAAGGCAAAACTTCCCTTTTCAATTGCTTTGGCAACGGGATTTCAACTTCGAGAGCCAGAGGTTTTTGGACCTTCTCATCTAACGTTAGGTCAGCTTGTCCATTTGCCTTTTTCCGAGCGGTTATCTGCTTATCCGAGGGGGCCTTTTCATCGTTTTGGTTTTAATGATGTTTTTTCCGGTGCAATAGCCCGTCAGCTTGTTCAGGAGGGGGTACTGCCGGATTTTACAGTTGTTTACTTTCCAGATAATGATAAGAATTCTCACCATTACGGCCCTTTGCGAACAGCTCCCTCTTTAGAATTGGCAGATCAGCAGATTGCTTCCATTCTCAATGAGTTCGGTTCCTGGGAAATGGCTCTTGAGAAAACAGCCATTATTGTTACAGGAGATCATGCGCAGTCTACGGTAGGGCTAGGCTCAGAATACCTGATCAATTTAGATCAGGCTTTAAAGACCTTTAGACGATTACGGCCAATGGAAGAGGCTGAAGAACATCACGAAATTGTTATCTGTCCCAATGAGCGAATGACTTTCATTTATGTCTTACAACGACGAGAGGTAATTTTACCTCAAGTTGTCGATATCTTGTCGAGAGATGTGAGGAATGCCCAAATTTCCTGGAAAATCGCTGAAAATAAATACACTGTTCTACAGGGCGGTACTAAGAGTCAGCTTTCCTTTTCCCGCGGGGGGCCTATTCTGGATGTTTACGGGCAAAGTTGGTCTTATGATGGAGATTTATCCGTGGTAGATGCCAAAGTGACCGACAGGAAAATGATTGAGTTTGGTAAATATCCCGATGCTTTTTCGAGGCTTATCTCTGCTTTGGAAGCACGTCAGGGTGATCGCGTGGTTGTTTCTGCCCTCTCGGGGTTTGAGTATTATGCAGAAGGGGCACCAACTCATCCTGGAGGAGGCAGCCATGGCTCGTTGGAAAAAGAGGATTCGACAGTACCTATGATTGTGACAGGAATGCCATTTGATTTAAAACATCCCCGGATTGTAGATCTTTTTCCTTTGATATTAAGGTATTTCGGAATTGAAAAATAGTTAAAAATATTGTCCGAAAGTTTACATAGTTAAGAAGTAAGTACCGATTTGGGCAATCGGTACTTTTTTATCCAATCGTGTGACTCCCACTTCAAGTGGGAGCGGTTCTCATGCCTTTGGGAACTATTTCCTCTCACTCGAATAACAGCAGTGACATCAATCATAATTCATTATTCAGCTGCAAAACAAAAAAGCCGTAAAATTCATTACTGAAAGATACGGCTTTTTATTCCAGCGACCGTTATGGAGACGATAAAGGTGAAAAGGTGATATTAACCATTGTTCCTTTAGTGACTACTTTTCCCGGAGCAGGTGATTGCTGATTTGCCAGACCGCTTCCGGAAAAATTAAAGTGAAGTTCTGATTTTTTCAGGACACTTCCGGCTTGACGCATGGTTAGTCCGGTTAAATCAGGGACAACGGTTTCCTCGGCACTTGGTGTACGTTCAGGTGTTACAGGTTTTGGAGAGGGACGAACAGAGGCTTCAGTGGGAGAAATTGAAACATCGCTTTGGGTATTGCTGGCTACTGGAATACCGTAGTATTGCAGAGTTCCCTCGAGGATGGCTTTGGCAGGAAGGGCGCAGATTGGACCACCGTCATGTTCTCCATCTGCCATTTTGGGGGTATCTACTATAACTAGCAAGGCAATTTTAGGATTTTCGGCTGGGGCATAAGATGCAAATGAAGCGATATAATCTGTGCTTGAATAATCTCCTGTGGCCGGATCAATCTTTTGGGCAGTTCCTGTTTTACCGGCTACATTAATTCCCGGGATTTTGGCCAGATACCCGGTTCCGTCGTTAACAACCTGCTCTAAGACTTGTGTCATTTGAGTCGCAGTTTCTTTAGAAATAACCTGTCGAACCGGTGTTGGTTTTTGCTGTTTGACTAACTGCCCATCGGGTGTTGTTATTTTGTCAACAATATAGGGCTTGTAAAGAGTTCCTCCATTAGCAATAGCCGAAATTGCTGTTAATAATTGAATAGGTGTTACTGAATTTGCTTGGCCGAAGGACATGGTTGCCAGGTCAAGCTCTCGGGCTTTGTTCTGAGGAACAAGAATGCCGCTTTCTTCACCTGAAATATCAATGCCGGTTTTAGCGCCAAATCCAAAGGCTCTGAGATAAGTATAGAAGGTGCCCATCCCCAGTTTCAAGCCGACTTGTGCAAGAACAACGTTGGAGGAGGATTGCATCCCCTGAGTAAAGGTGGTGTTTCCTCGGGACGCTATATTAGAATCCCAGTTCGTGATTACTTTAGGTCCAACTTGAAGATATCCCGGGTCATAGAATACTGAATTCGGGGTTATTACTCCTTCTTCCAAAGCGGCTGAGCCTGTAACTGTCTTAAACGTTGATCCTGGTTCGTAGGTCATGCTTATGGCAAGGTTACGGCGGACATCAGGGGTTACTTTTTGATAGTTGGAGGGATCAAAGGTCGGGCGAGATCCCATCCCCAAAATGCGCCCTGTCTTCGGATCCATCGCTAAAATTGTAACACTCTTAGCTTTAGTTGTTTGCTCCAAATTGTCAAGCTGCTGTTCAATTAAATATTGGATGGTTGAATCAAGGGTTAAAGTAAGGTTATCGCCGGGAATTGGAGCTTCTCCTTGAGAAGGAGCACCTAAAATGGAACGCGCTCGGGTATCTTCTTCTTGGGAGATAAATCCCGGCTTACCATACAACTCTTTGTCGTAATAGCTTTCTATCCCTTCCACACCATGGCCATCTTGAGTTACTATGCCCAGTGCTGAGGCTGCAAAACTACCCATAGGATTTACGCGTTTCTCTTCATCAGTCAGGCCGACTCCAGGAATTTTTAAGGCCATAATCTGATCTGCAATTTTAACATCAACGTGATGTGCCAGACTAATCCAAGAAAGTTTAGTTTTATTAAGGTCGGATAATATGTCCTGGGGCTCGATTCCTAAGAGACTTCCGAGTTTTTTAGCAACGTCTTCTTTAGTGCTTTTAAATTGCTTCTTGGAAATTAAGTCATTCAACGTTTTGGGATCTGCATAAACTTCTTTGACGGGAATACTTTGAGCTAAAACGTTTCCTTGAGCATCAAAAATAGCACCTCTTTGGGGTTGGACTTTTTCATCGTTTGTTCGTCGCTCGATGCCTTTTTGTTTGAGATCGGAAGCCTGAACTATTTGCAGGTCTATAAGTCTGCCCAAGACTAAAAGCATTAAAATTCCCAAAAATAATGGAACCCAACGGCTACGTGAAAAATAGGTTACACGTTTTTTTTCTATTTTCAAAGCTGCCTTCTACCTGCCCTTCTTTAGTCAACCGTTGAACAATATCGTTTCTTATTTATAAAAAGTCCCCTCGTTGAGAGGGGCTTTGGAAAATCGAAGAACGTTCATACACTATTATAGCTTAGATTTGCTCACCAGCCATATAGTTTGTATTAAAAAAATGTTAAACCATTAGTATGAAATTAACCCATTTATTGGTATAGAGCGATTGGATTTGTAAAATATGCAGGAATTAGAGCTAATGGAGTCGAAATTAGATATATATTTATAAAGTGTTTTCTGAGTCCCTCAAAAAAGGAGTGCAAGTAATTGGAAGATTTTTATGAAAAAGAAGTAAACTGTCTTTGCTGCGGACATAGTTTTAGTACTTTAAAAGTACGTTCCAGGTCTGCTGTTCCTTATAAAATTGATAGTGACTTTTGTCCCCATTACAAAGAGGGTACACCTAATCCGCATCTTTACTATGTTAGGGTTTGTCCGGAATGTGGGTTTGCCTTTTCGGATGATTTCTCCAAGAACTTTCCTACAGGAACCAAAGAAATCATTAAAGCCAAAATATCCTATGAATGGAGAAAGCACGATCTTGGACAGCTCAGGGATACAGCTAAAGGTATTGAAACCTTGAAATTGGCAATATATTCTGCTACCCTGAAGAAAGAAAAACATTCCGTATTAGCTGGTTTGTGTTTGCGGTTGGCTTGGATATACAGAACAGAAAATAAGCAAAACGATGAACAGCGATTTTTGCAGTTAGCCCTTCAGGAATATGAAGAATCTTATCTTTATTCCGATTTTAACGGGAGTTCAATGTCTGAACTGAGAATCTTATTTATGATCGGGGAGCTGAGTCGCCGACTTGGCCAATATACTAAAGCCGTTTCCTACTTTTCCAAAATTATTGAACATCCAAAGCGTAATGAAGAAGCAAAGATCTTGAATATGGCTCGCGCTCAATGGCAGATTGCTGCCGAGGAAAATCGAGAGTCTAAATAGCATTTGGGGATTGAGCTGGAAACTTGTTATCATAGTTTCCTCGAGTATAATTATACATAATAGGTTCACTTCAGTAGTGTGAATTTTTAATGAAGAAGTGATTATTCTTGAATGACAGAAGGAACATGTTTAAAAACGTTGTTGAATTAGCAAAGCAAATTTGTCAGTTAAAATTAAGGCAGGGAGACAAAGCGGCTGATTGCACAATGGGTAACGGCAATGATACTGCTTTCTTATGCGGCTTAGTTGGAGAAGAAGGAAAGGTTTATGCTTTCGATATTCAAGAAGAGGCAATTATAAATACCAGAGAGAAGCTGGGGCAATTAAAGCTTCAGGACAGAGCTGTCTTAATTCGTGATGGGCATGAGACCATTGATTCTTACATCAAGGAGCCAATTCGCTTATTTATGTTTAATCTTGGCTATCTTCCTAAAGGAGATCATGAAATAACAACCAAAAAGGACACTACACTTCAAGCTGTTCAGAAATGTTTAGATCTTCTGGAGCCTGATGGCCTTATTTTATTAGTTATCTACCCGGGACATGAACGGGGAAAAGAGGAGAAAGAAGCTCTCGCAGCTTTTGCCGCAACATTAAATCAAAAAACCTTTAATGTTGCTCATATACGCTTGACCAATCAGGTTAATGATCCTCCCGAACTTCTTTGTATTGAAAAAGTTCTTCCCAGATAAAAAACAGCGCAGAAATTACGAGGCCACTGAAAAAGTCCTTATAGTAAAAAGGTATAACACCTCATAATATAGAGGAAGTTATACCTTTTTTGTTTTATAATTATAGTATCAATTTCATGTAGGTGAGTTCTATGATTCAAAAACAACAATCAATGATCCTCAGTCCATTTATGGATATATATAATATAGTCGTACCAAAGGATAATCTATTGAGAAAAATGAACGAACTGGTTGACTTCTCTTTTTTGTATGACGAACTTAAAGGATAAATATTGTCTTGATAACGGTCGAAATGCCATCGACCCTATTCGGATGTTCAAATATTTATTGTTGAAGACTATCTATGACTTGTCGGATGTTGATGTAGTTGAGCGTTCAAAATATGACATGTCTTTTAAGTATTTTCTTCATATGGCACCAGAAGAGGCAGTTATTGAGCCGAGTTCATTGACCAAATTTCGCAAACTGCGTTTGAAAGATCTCAACCTTTTGGATATGTTGATCAATAAAACCGTAAAAATTGCGATCGAAAAGGAAATCATCAAAAGCAAAGCTATTATCGTTGATGCCACTCATACGAAATCTCGCTATAATCAGAAGACCCCCAAGGAAATCTTGATGGATCGGTCCAAAAAGCTAAGAAAAGCCGTTTACAAAATAGATGAATCAATGAAGGACAAGTTCCCCGCCAAAAACACAACTGATGTATTGGAAGATGAACTATCCTACTGCCAAAAGCTTATT
>NZ_LDZY01000009.1 GCF_001029285.1 Desulfosporosinus acididurans | reverse complement strand
TTGTGCTGTTTTAGTGTGATAGTCTTGGAGTAATAGCTGAATTTCCATTCGGGAACAAGACTCTCCTTCGGTGCAACCAATGCTCTTCTGAGCAGCTTCATACAGGCTCTTAGCCCTTTTCATTCCGACTGCTCTCAACTTGTTGTCTCTCCAAATTCGGTTTATTCCTTCTACTCCAAGTCTTTTGATATCCCTAGGTTGCGGGGCAACTTGCAGAACCAGCATGCTACTTGTCGCATCAAACTTTCCAAACACCGTTTCATGCTCGGGAAAGTAGATTTTCAGCCACCTCTGAATGCGATTTTTTATACTGCTCATTTCCTTTTGGATGCGCATTCTGCAAGCCATCGCTATTCGCAGTTCTGCATAGATCCCCTCCGGGATATAGGGCTCATTGTATCTCCCCTCGATGACCAGCTTAGCAATTGTTTTGGGGTCCTTAGCATCCGTTTTGCTGGGGTGGTTGTCATCAAGCTCCTTACTACGCTTTACATGGAATGGGTTTACGAGGACTAGCTTAATGCTTTGCTCTTTTAGATATGATGCCAGGCCGAACCAGTAATGGCCGGTTGGCTCTGCGCCTACCACTATGCAGTCCTTTTGTGCTTGACCTTTTAAACGTTCAATCCATGCATAGAAATCCCTGAATCCTTCAGCACTGTTTTCAAACTTGAATACTTTGCCCAGCTCTACTCCTCGCCAGTCGAAAGCCCTGGCGTAATGAAGCTCGCTGGCGATGTCCACTCCGATAACAATACTTCTTTCAGAAAGTTGCTTTAGTTTCTCGTTTTGTGTAAAATTCATTTGGGATGACCTCCGTTATTTTGATTGGATTCTGTTGGCCAACAGTCCTTTCAAATTGTAACGTGAGGTCTTCTTTTTGACAAAGCTCATTTTTTCCTACTACAGGAATGCTCCTTGAGTCCTATAAAGAACGTTACGTCAAGTCTCTTTGTCCACATAGGAAAGCTAGTTTATGTAAGTCTTTTTAAAATATCTTTACAAGCCTCATCCTCAGTAGAAAACGTCAATAAATCAAACTTATTCCCACGCTCGCTGTAATAAACAATCCATCCTTGATTATCAATTCCAAGACATACTTTTTGATCAGTCTCTCCAACTTCATCAAGATTATAGTAATATTCAGGTACTCCTTTTATCTTTAGTAAATTTCTTAACTCTTTTCTATTCATACAAGAACCAAAAATTTACTTTCTGTACTCACTGACATTACCCCTTAGTGTTTAGGATATTAATCTTCCACCCATCAATTACATACGCGGTATTTAGACTACAATTCATTTTCCAATAATGAGATATTTACCTTTATTTTGAAATTGGGTCCGATAAAGGATACTTTGCCATTCCTCAACAATCCTCGCATTGAAGGTGGTGCTGCATACGGTTAAGGGGTTGACACGTCTTGAACGGCTCTCGTTTAAAATTCTACAAATTTCCTAAATATTCCTGCTACAAATACGAGTTCCAGAAAATAATAATACTAGAACGGCAAGAACGTCCTGTAGTCAATATCCATCCTGAACCAATTTTGCCCTATAAAAATAATTGAAATCATCCTTAACCCTTCACTTATGGGATTTAGAGACATTATAATAGTCGCAGTAAAGATTATCCAAATTAAGCCTCGTCAACTTCAATTACACCATATCCAACGGTCAAATATTATGTAACAATAATTCATGGCAAACCTGATTCTGCACTAATAGGATGAAGTGATTTGTAGTTATTCCTACTTTATTTAAACAAACCTCTAACCTACATGTTGGTCATATTAATAATCCACACCAAAAAACTCAAGCAAATTGCCTGAGTTTCATTGTACTTAATTAAAAGGATAATATTATTTTCCAACTCCAAAAGGAACATCACCTTATAAATGGAAAAGCATAAGTATGATAAAATTAGATATTTTCCTAAAAAGCAGACCATAATTGGGAACCATAACTTTTCCATACGAAATTAGAAGCATATCTTTTCCAAACGGAAATTTTATGGTTTAAGTCACATTTATTATTTTCTATTATTGGTATTTATTAGTGGAGGCGAAATGACACTTTTAAAAACCCTGTATGTCAAATTTTCATCATCTTTCTTAGGGGGCTAGCATCTTTTTTTAAATGCTGGATGCTCCCGTTGAAAATAACTTGTAGCTTTGGCATAAAACAAATGATAAGCAATTACCATTCATGAAAGGGAGGGTTATTTATAATTAGTTAATTAGTGTAAAAACACAGGATGCTAGTATATGAACTTAATGAAGTTCGGTGCCGTTAACCTATCTCAAGTTAGATTCAAAATTACTCTTCTGCCTTAAAATTGTATAACGGCTTAATAACATCAACAATTTCAACTGTATCGACAATGTTGCTTATTATCTCTTCCATTGGCTTATAGGCCACGGGAGTAACGCTAAAACCTCAAGTTACCCGACAAATAAAGATTGCAACTATAAAATCACTCTTCTCAGTCTACAATCTGATGCAGAATATTGGGATCCTTTATTTTATTATCCTCAGCCAGGAAAATAATTTTGGAGATTATCTCGGCAGTTTTTGGATCATCATCGATAAAGGGGAGAAAGATTCTTCCTTTATGCTGAGAGTAAACCGGGAGGATGTGCATAGCTCCACTTGCCATCTTGTGCGCAACAGCGCTACCAAGGTGGACGGTATATTGTCCAAGCATACCCTTAATAAATGCATGAGCGCCTTTCAGTTCCACATTGGTCAGTTTAAGCAATCTCAACATTTCCACTACAATCACCGTACGCATTTCGATGGTGGATAAACTCGCTTCTGGATCAACCCCACCAACATGAGCAACGCTGACAACCAAATCGATATCGCGCATAATCTCGGAAAAAATAACTTCTGGAATATCCGTAATCGTTAAACCTTTTCCGGTTTTTCGGTCCCGGAATACCACTCCTTCAATTGTTGGGGACTCAACTTCAGCCGGAGAGAACCAGTCGGCCATGGCATAAATTTGGGCTATGATGTTTTCCTTGTATAACACTTTTTGCAATCCTTCATCATAACTCACCGACCAACCCCTGGTCTTTAGAAGCGCGGCCGCCTTTTTCGGCTGAATCTGATGTCCGTCATATCTATGGGAGATGGTTCTGGCTTCAATCTCATCCATATTTGGTCTGTACAATTCCCTAAATACCTGCTTAAACGGCTGGGCAATCTCGCGGTCAAAAATTCCCCTCTGATAGGCCGACCATTCCCCGCCTGCATATAGGTGAACAGGGTGAGCGATCAGACAGTTATCTTTAGGTTTAAGTTTATAGTATTTGTTTTTGGCATCAACAAGTGCCTGCTCTCTGAAATAGCCTAGATGATCGCCGCTCTTGAAAACGAGATTTTTCAATAGAGGATAGATCACAGGATTTTGCGCAAGGTTTTGCAGTTCGTTAATGGTAAACGCATCTCCACTTTCCATCGCCTTTTCCAATGATACCCTCGCCCGGGCGTGTTGATCCTTAAGGGATTTCTGAACGGCTTTTATCTCCTTGATATATTCATTACCCTTTAATTTGGAAGGAACATCCTTTAACACTTTGCTGCCTTTGACAGCTACTACTGAGGCTCTGCCTAGTTCGTCAATTCCGATTTTTAAATCAAATTCCCCAACCGATACGGTCTGCAAATATGGTGCGATGGATTTCATTTTTTCCGTTTCCATCGACCAGGTAAATCGAGCAACATCACCGAAACCAGCGTTCCTCGCCAAATTCTCCAAAGCAATCGCAACTGCTTTGCCTTCACTTTCGCGCCGCTGCGCTCCAAACTGCTTACTCTCTTTCAGAAAAGCCTGCAGAAATTCATATCTGTGCAGCACTTCCATTGGTTCATTCCCGAGGGGGATCAGCCCGTAACAGAGGACATAATCCTTGTTGCGTTTTTCATGGATCATGTTTTCGGCTTGTTGGAGATCAAGCTTACCCAGCACTGCATCGGCAAAAAGTTGGGCGCGTTTATGTAAGCCGCCCCCGGCGATATATTTCGCGCTATCATAAACTATATTAAAACGCTTTTCCCCCAAAGTAGAATAAGCCTCTTTAAACCAAGAGATATCAAAGGCCCCATCTTTAAAATCCTGAGGGGATACCGGGGAATAGCGGGCGACGATGGTTTCCTTATCCGCTGAAAAGGTTTCATTGACATGGGCGTGAAAATACCAACAGGCGGATTTGAGCCCCGGCCAGGCAAGGTATTTTTCCACAAGATCCACCCATTGCGGCGAATACATTGCCGCATCAATCAACTGCTTTTCAGTAACCCTAACACCCTTAAGCAACTCACGCAGGGTGTTCTCATCCTCGCCGTCCGCCAAATAGCAGCATTTTAATAGGTGGCTGAATATTTGCTTTTTAGTACTGTTTTCACTGGCGAAAACGTACCCGCGCACATAGGTATCCTTCTCTGCTCCAACCAGTATGTCCACAAAAAATTTAGTTCCAGAGAATTTATCAATTTTAGCGGCCAGATGGCTAACCTCTGTGGTCATATCTCCTCGCCTGACTTCAATCTCAACTATCCTGTCAATTACCTTGCGACCGGTTTCATTAATCGTTTGACAATCAACCAGGTCATTGTGTCCGTGTCGTTTAGGATTGCTGAGAAGTTTTAAATTTTCCGAGCTTAAAGGTCTGCCACATAGCTCGGCGAACAATTCATTTTCATCTACTAACCCTAAATTGAAGGCCCTTTCAAAATCAGCTAGTTGTAGAGAAGCGTGTGATTTATACTTGGAGGCTTTGTACAAGGCATACCTGATAAGAAAACCTTCCTTGAAGCTTTGCTCATCATAAATGCTCGCTTGTAAATTTCGGTGCCAGAAAGAGAACTCTTTAGCGTCGACTAGACAGGAAGTGTGCCTTCCAAAGTGATGAACTTGCTTATTAAGCTTTTCATAGTCTTCTGCAAAAAGATGAACCGGTGTCTCCTGATAAATATAGGCTGCTATGTCACGGCAGAGTGCGAATATATCCTCACGTGGAAACTCGTTAATTAAAGCTGAAAAAGCGCTTCGTATATGAGAAATGTAAGGAGTTTTCTTAAAAACAGCCTCTAATTCCGTATGATTGATGGAGAACAATCGTGTCATAAGGTCTTTATACCACTCTTGCTTACCCGATCCAAACGTAAATTGTTTTACATCAAAGTAGAAAAGTATTTCAATTAACTTTTGAACTGTCAGATTAATTTCTTTGACAGCCCCCCGCCACACCTCCGGCAAGGGATAATCATCAAGGGTCAGCTTTCTGTTTCTATAGTTTTTTAAGGTTCTGATGGTATGCTGTCCACCAAGCACCACTTTAGTAAAAGAGCCATTCCATTCCTCAACCTCATATTCATAATCCTTATGTCGATCAACCAGATCGCTAAAAACATGCAGAACCTGCGCAATTTCATTCGTGTTTAAAGATAGAATTTCCCGGGCGGAAAAATCTTTGGGAGATCTTATTTCCGGCAGAGGGATTTCTCGGATTGGATCAAAGAGCCCCAAACCATTAGCCAGTGTATAATTCTCTTTATCATTGCAGATGATCTTTTCCGCCAAGACCTTGGTCTTTTGCGATGTTCCGGCCAGCGTGGCGGCTATCTGCCGGCATTCCGTCCGGATTTTCTCATATTTGGAGTCATTTTCAACCATCCCAATCATATCCAAAGCGGCAAGGTGTTTATCCTCGTTTTTCTCCTCACCAAGGTGTCGGATGCTCTCCAACAACGCTTGAGGAGTCTGACGTAGTAGGATGGAAATAGCATTTTTCCGCCGTCACTTCGTCATCGAGGGTTATGCTAATAAGCATCTTAACAATAATATCGTCCGACGATGTACTGATCCGACACCACGGAAAAATACTCTCATGAAAGATCAATTCTTTGCTCTGGAGATGATCCAGCATGTTTTTGAGTTTAAGAAACAATTCCTTCGGGCTACCAATGACCTTCTCTGTCTTGTATTTGGCAAGTCCGTTCCTTAATTCCGGTCTTAGGAAGGTCCGGTTGGCATCGGGGAAAAGATTGCCGAGAACCCAACATTTGACCTCTTTATCCGAGTCCTCCAACAATGGAGCGGCAAGCCGATGCTGAAAGAGAGGGAATTTAATCTGTCTCAGGAAAAAGAGAGCCACCATTCTTTTATATTTCTCTGCTTGAGCCAGGAGATGCTTTAAAATGCTCTCTGTAGACGCTACCTCTCCAAAAGCCTTCGACCATAGCCCCATATAAATAAGCAAAGAATCATTGCCGTTTATGCATTCATCGGCAAAAGCATCTTCTGTCAGGCAACGGTAGGCGGTTTCAAGGCATTTATTGAGCACTGCTGGTTTCTGGGCCGAAATACCCAAGCCCGTCCAGACATCAAGGGCTCGGGCAACGGACGAGAAGCGGGCAAGATTATGATCCAGGATAAGTTTTAGCAAATACACAAAGCCTTCCCGCGAACCCTCGTCCATACATTCCACGATTGCCTGGCGCAACCCCTCCTGCAATTTTGCCGCAAGGAGCAAATCCCCGACCCATTTATGAGCTTCACTACTATTACTCATGAGAAGGCCTTTAATCATGGCATGCGTAATCAGCCCTGTGTTGTTATCTCCATAGACAATGTCCTGAAGCCACTTTTGCACCAACTCGTTTCCTTCATCAATTTCCAGAGCTAAAAGGTCCGGAAGGACCGGATTATTGACAAAGGGATTATCTTTCTGCTTAAAATAACTCTCATAGCTAAAGTCGTTAGCGACTAGATCAATCATGGCATCCAGCTTAAAAATCGAATTTGAGAGATATAACGTTTCGATTAACTTAGTTCTAAAAGAACGTCGATCGTATCCAGTCGGATATATGTAATCATGGCTTCTGTCCCAGATCTTTTTAAATTTCTCCGCCCATTCCTTTCCTAAGAGCGCAACTAATACCTCGAACTCAGAACCTGAGAATACACTGGCCATGTGCTTACTGCCCGCTGGCCATAATTGGATACAAAGTTCATTCCGTTTTCTTACGGATTCGGAATATCCCGCTCCCCCGACTTGGAAACTCTTCAAGACAACTGCCAGGATTCCCGCATTACGACCGGAAAATAAGTCAAGTTTATCGGCAATTCTAGAAAGATAATTTTGCTTTATTTTATTGTTGCTAAAGTAAAACATTCTTAAATCACCTCACCCCATTCTGCCGGCAAGCATAGTAAACCGGATAAATGTCAACAGATCTCCCTCTTTTAAGGAAAGCTTTTCCTCAAGGGATGACACTTCATTATCGCCTATAAATACCCGATAAATGCCATCTTCAAAAGCCTGAATAGCTGTTTCGATTGCTTCCACCTCGTCAACTTTCTGAGGATTCTTTAGTACGTCGAAGCTAACCTTCCCCGTTTTCGCCTGATTCTCTGTCTCTTCCGCAGAAAGATATTTCAGGATCCACGACCCATCTGCTTTGTTATTATATTCAGTCACATTAAACTGGACAATCTCAGACAAAAGCTCTCTTAAGCAAGGCGGGGCGCCGGCCAAAACCAGCTCTTTTTTCGTGATGTAATCTTTACGTTTTCCTGCCTGTTTCACTGAAACATAAACTTTCATCTCTTCACCCCTCTGCCGATTTTCCTATACTTCATGATGGTAATTTGGCATATAGATCATACACCATTAATAATCTTCCTTAATTCAAGGAAATATCGGTATTCATTCTTCATATACAGTTCCACATACAGAATAAAATATCAGCTGATTTAGCTGATTTAATCAACCAGATCACTCTCTAAAGTTAAACGGAAACACACTCTCGTGTACCAGATACAAGGGTTCACACTCTACAAACCGTTCCAAAGCTTCAATACATAATGAGATTCCCTGTAAAGCGAGAAAACGTTTCCTTCCTTAGGCGAAAAACAGCATCCCACTCACCATATGGATTCAATCAGTACAGATGTTACCATTTACCCCAGCAACCACCGAATAGATTAACTTACGTCAATGTGATTTATGGTACGGGAAAATCGTCTTACCACATTAAGAAAGATGTAATTACCTTATTTTAGTATAGTCGCTAATACCATTCCAGTCATTACGTAAATTTGCAACGGAAAAGGGGCAGCTACAGCTGATCTCGACTTCTTACCAACTTTAAGTTATAGTCAAACCGTAAAGATAATGGATTAAAAATCCTCACAGGCAAGTTTCCTGTGAGGATTTCTTCAGAGATATATGTAATTTTTAAGGAAGCATAAATTATCATACTTCAAAAAGAAGCATATCTTTTCGTTTCGAAAATTAGTGGGTATTGCCGCGAGTAAATTGTTTATCATAATTGGTAAATTATGGAGGAGACGAGGGGACTTGCACCCCTGTATCGAAGAGCAACCACAAAAGCGTCTACGCGTGTGTCCTTAAATTTAAGTTTCGCCATTCATGACTCCTAAAGGCTAAGATTCATCTCAGGCTAGCTCGATAATCTTAGCTAACAACTTCGAGCATTATTGTTAGAGCGTCCTACTAATTTGACACCCTGACCCTTCACCGTAGGTCTTGAAGGCAGGATGCTGGCGGCAATTAAGCTGCTAGAGCGAAATTATTTTCGTTAACTATTTTGGTCCACCGTTTAACGAGACCAGGTGGAATCTCGACGCGCAACTTTTGTCACCGCTTCCCCGAGCGAGTCTATAACGTCCCCGTTTGAAATGGTACTCGCACAGTATAACATATTAAAATATAATGCCAACTGGATGTTAATGGATTTTTTATTATTTTTGTTCAATTATAATATATTTATTGTTTTAACCAGCAAACGCCAAAACGTTCCGTAGTAAAAATCTGTTGCAGTCATGTCATACCCAAACACTTTTTAACATGCTCCTGAAGCCCAGCATTTTTTGATGGTTATCGTTAAACTAACCCATAATCGCTTAAAAATTCTTATTGACAAAACAAAACCCATTATGTATAATCGCAGACAAATACAGTCTACAATATCTTTATAGAGGAGCTGCTATGAAGTATACAAAAGCAACAAATTATGCTTTGCATATAATAGCCTATTTCATTAGGCAAGAAGGCAAAGACAATTTAAGCCTTCAACCTTTAGCTAGTCACATGAATATATCACCTACCTACCTGTCCAAGATACTCACTCAATTAGTCAAGGCTGACCTTATTCAGTCTACACCAGGAGTAAATGGAGGCTATAGTCTCAGGAAGCCCAAGACCGAAATAAGTTTTTTCGATGTCATTCAAGCCATTGAAGGCAGCGGGGCACTTTTCACTTGTGAAATGGACGAGAATCGAACTTGTCACATAGAAAAGGTTATGAGAGACGCCGAAGAGAAAATGCAGAACCATCTTAAAAAACAACGTATTTTCGACGTTGTCTTAAAAATGAGTTAAGAAGAGTAGGCAGTTTTAACTGCTCACTTTTTTAGCATAATTATAGATATTTACAGTCTACATTATATTTTATTGGAGGTTTTATTATGAATCACATGCATCATCACAACGAACTGGATCAAAAATTTTTGAGCAAAATTGCCTTTTTAGATAGTAGGCAAAGGGAGCAGCTCATACCACCTGAAGCACTTATTAGCCAAATGCCAATTCAAAAAGATTATACTCTACTCGACGTCGGTGCTGGCTCAGGTTTTTTTACAATTCCTATGGCAGAAAATACATCTAGTAAAGTGTACGCTATGGATCCCGATAGGCGTATGCTCAGCGTCATAGAAGAAAAGGCTAAGGAAAAAGGACTGACTAATATTGAACTGATTCAAGATTATATTGAAAACTTAAGCATTCAAAATAACAGCATTGATTTTGTTATGGCATCCCTAATCCTCCACGAAGTAAGTTCACTAACAAAAGCACTCACAAATATATTTGAGGTATTAAAAGCAGGAGGGCACTTGTTATGTCTGGAGTATGAAAAGGACGACTTACTAATAGAAGGTCCTCCAATGCCCATTCGTATTGGTTCAACGGAACTCGAAAAAGCATTGTCATCAATTGGATTTGACATTCTAGAGAAGACTAAGATTAATGATGCTATATATACTGTTTTAGCAGTTAAAAAATAATCAAATGGAAACAAATTAATAATCTTCGGATTAATAGCTTATGCCGGCTTAATAAAAACCCCTTATCCTTATTTTATACGACCTATGTTAAAATCAATTCTTTTTGCTTGGGCAAGCGAGAGAAATTCTGTGATAATCTCGTAGCACGATCAAGCTCTGAGATCATCAAATCGAAGTTTGGATCAAAATATCTTGGCGGCAAAAAATAAAAGAAGCCAATGAAAAGAAGGATTTTCTCACTTCTCATTGGCTCAAATTGATGTTATTCGGCGAACTTCAGAAATTGATGATGAGGTACTCCTATCAAAGAAATCCTTTAACTATAGGTAAAAACCTTTAAGAGCTTCAATCAAGTTCTGCATAGCCGGGATATCCTTAATGGCAACTCTCATAAAATCCCCCTGCAAACCGGAAAAATTGCGGCAATCACGTACAAGAATTCCTCTCTTCCCAAGATAGGGAATTAATTCAGAAATGGAAGAGTCCAGAACCTTAAGCAAAGCAAAATTCACTGCCGAGGGATAAATCCGCAGATAATTGAAGCAAGCCGCTTCAAATTCGTGATAAAAATAGGATCGGCTTGCTTCGATCTTATTTCGTACTTCGTCTGAATACTTCTGATCCTTAAGTGCCGAAATCCCGGCCTTTTGAGCAAGGACATTAACCGACCAGGGATCGCGAAATCCTTCAAATTGGGTTAACAATGATCGATCTGCAAAAGCAGCCCCTAAACGCAATCCGGGGATGCTGTAGAACTTTGTTAAGGAATATAAGACAATAAGATGTTTATAAGTTCTTAAATAAGAGCGAGCAGATGTGTACTGCCCGGGAGGTAAAAAATCGAAAAAGGACTCATCGAAAAGAATTTTACAATCCATCTCTGCGCAAAGCTTAAGGATTTGTGCAAAGGAATCCCGTTGTAAGACACTTCCGGTAGGGTTATGAGGAGAACATAGAAATAAAAGATCACAGTCCTTTAACGTTTCGGCCCATTGTTCTTTTGTTAAATGGCAGCCGTTCCAGCCCTCTGCTCCCAAAGTGATATAACACACCTCAGCTCCCACCGATCGAGCTGCTCGTTCGTATTCGCTAAAGGTGGGCAGCGGTATAGCTACTTTGCGTGGCTTTAGGGCATTTACAATAGTAAAGATTAATTCACCGGCACCGTTACCGACCATTATTTCTTCAAGAGGAAGTTCTAAATGACTTGCAAGGGCTGTTCTCAAGGCCAAACATTCAGGATCAGGATAACTTACAATTTCCTTGAGACTTTCGTTCAAAGACTCCCAAACGCCTTGTGGAGGTCCAAAGGGATTAATATTTGCCGACAAATCTATAAAGTCATGTAAGCCATAGTTTTCCTGTGCTTTTCTAAGATTTCCGCCGTGCACGATGATGTCACCCCGCATTTTCTCTATACTTTAAATTCTTGGTTATAATTCCTCCAGGATGGCTGTTAAAGACATCGAGATAAACAGGATTGAATCGCTGCTGAACCTCACGCTGCAGATGGCTGCGTAGTGCCCGTTCAACAGATTCTGTGGCTGGGAAAACTCCGGCCAGCAACGTTCCGCTGTGAGCTGTTACTACGCCTAAGCCACCGTTTTGCAGAACCCAATCAAGAAACGGTTTAAATTGAGGTTTGGGATTTATCTCAAGATTGCATTGAGCACTTATTGTCCCGGATATAGCTAATTTTTCAATATCCCCCTGCTCAATTCCTTCCAAAGCTAATTTGTAGGCTCTTTGAATCGCACCTTCAAAACGACGGTAATGTCCTCCAAGTCCCGGGCGGGCATTAAAGGCTTTAGTATCGATTGAACCGCCCCAATCCAGAGCTAAAAACAAGGCGGGTATGGAAGATCCCAGAAAGCGATAGTTATGTCTTTGAACATGTTCAAGTGCAGTAATTCCGGGAAACATCACACTGTCACTTGGCTCTATGCGCAAAGCTAATTTCATCACTTGCTCTGGAGCAGGATTTTGATCTAAGGCCAATAAAAGAGCGGCGGCAGCAGCTGAAATATCGGCCGTTGAACTGGCCATTCCTTTCCCTTCCGGAAGCTGTTGAAGAAATTCGACTTGTCCCCCTAACGTTTGCAAGCCCAAATCTTCCTTGAGCAATTCCAGGACCTGAAGAACTTTCGTTTTATGCTGAGGGAGATCCCATTGGCCGCCGTGCGGGTTAAGGGTCACTTTAATCTCCGCAAAGCGATCGATGGGACAATCGACAAGAAATGGAACTCCGCCGTGAGCCCCTTGTACCCATTCCCCGCATGTTCCCGGACACCGGGCTAAACCGACCGAGAAATTCATTAATATTCAATCCCCCTACGACTGTGTACCCCTTGAGCAAAAGGATGCTTTACCGAGTTTAAGTCCCACCAGGAATCTACCCAAGGTTCTATTGCTTCGGGCATTCCCCTGCCTGTTAGAATCCAGCGTATAAGAGTGTTAGCTGAAAGAAGTTCCTGCAGTCGCTTGAAGCTCAAAAAACCTTTATTAAGAGCATGACTGACTTCATCTAAAATAATGAGGTCATAGCTGTTGCTCTTAGCTTCTTTGATGACATATTCGCAGGCCATATTGACAAGATCATTGGCGATCTCCGGGTCGCGATTTTGGCGAAAGCATTCACCACATCCTGTACAATGTTTCAGTCCGGTACGAATCATTCCCGACCAACGACATCCTACACCGAACTGAACAAGGGGAATTCCCAACCGATTAAGTGCCATAAGCTCGCCGCTATACGTACTCCCCTTAAGAAATTGTACCATAAGCACCTTTTTACCTTCGGAATAGGCTAATAAGGCGTCCCCGATCGCTGAGGTGGTTTTCCCTTTGCCCTGACCTGTGTAGACAGTAATCATTTTAATCATCCCCTCCATTGAGAGGTAAACCAATGCTGCATTAATTCAGGCTGTCCGGCAAAGTTGAGATGAAGGTAAGAAGCCACAAGATTGTTCCGCATATATCCCTCCAGGCGATCCGGTTGTTCTCCTTTAAACAGTTCGTAAACCGCCGGAACTTCTGATTCATAGATAACTCGTGAGTAATGGAATTCGTGGCCCCGAACCACGGTTCCCCTGGGCCCAAGGAAATTATCTTCTCTGAAAACGCCTCTGCGATAACCTATACCTTGCAAGCGTTTCGTCATTTCTGCTTTCATAGGAATGAGACCAGCCATGGGAAGTTCTTTTCCTTCAAAACTTGTGATTGATTTCCCTAAGTACATATAGCCGCCGCATTCCGCATAAATGGATTTTCCCTTTGCTGCAAAGCCGCGCAGGGAGTCAAGAAAGGAAATATTATCACTCAACTCTTGGAGGTGCAGCTCAGGGAAGCCACCTCCGAGAAAGATTCCATCCAGGTCATCCGGCAGAGCCAGATCGTGCAAAGGGCTAAAAGGTATGAGCGAACAGTTCAAACCTTCGGCAAGATCCAATGCATCTTGGTAATAAAATAAGAAAGCCTCATCCCAAGCTAGCCCCAAACGAAATTTATGGTCGGAAGCCTTAAGGTCTAATAAGTCACCCCTACGATTTGCACATCCAGACTCACCCTGTTTCAGATTATTATTCTTAAAAATGTCGATATGGTTTAAGTCCTCAATACCAGGATTTAAACCAGAGGATAAATCATCATTGTAAATATTATTGTCAGATTGTGTGATTTCCAGGAAATCAGGTGCCTGAAGCATGATTTTTTCGATCTGCTCAAGATCAAGGTACTTTTGCATAAATTCAGCGAGGGACTCAATGAATCCTTCCAGTAAGCCCCCTTCTCCAACAGGAATTAAGCCCAAATGTCTCTCCGGCAGGTGAAGTGATGTTTCTTTCGGCAGGACTCCAAGTACAGGAATTTCAAGTTCTAAAAGGGCTTCTCGGATTATTTTTTCCTGGGCCGGTGACTTAACGCGATTGAGAATGACACCTTGAAGACTCACCTCAGGATCATAGGTTTTGAATCCATGCACCAAAGCTGCTGCGCTTCGGGACATGGAAGAAGCATCAACAATCAGTATTATCGGAGCTTTGAGGAGCTTCGCCACATCGGCGGTACTGCCAAAACCGGCAGTTCCGCTCATGCCGTCGAACATTCCCATGACACCTTCGATCACTGCCCAGCGGTCCTGTGAACTTTGCAGAAAAACCGAAGGAAGACGGTCTCCCAGCAGCCAACGGTCAAGATTGCGTGATGCTCTCCCGGTCGCAGCTGCATGATAACTAGGATCAATATAATCGGGTCCGACCTTATACCCTTGAATCGGACGCTGGCGTTTATGTAACGCTGCCATTAATCCTGTTGCCAGAGTAGTTTTGCCCACGCCGCTGTGTGTGCCTGCCAGAACAAGGCGAGGAATCTTCACGTCACCGCCCCCCTTTATGATTAATTCTAATATTTCCGTTAACGTAACCAATAAGTTAAACCCAGTGCCGGAAGCAAGGACAGCCAAGTCGCTAATCTGATCAGCTTTTGACAAAGGATAATGTCTTTGAAGTTCGAATCATGCAAGACGTCTCCCATTTCTGCGCGGTGGTGAGGGCGGCCGTGATAGATATTGATGCCGCCAAGCTGAACTCCCAATAATCCGGCCACAATGCTTTCCGGATTTCCGCCATTAGGGCTCGGATGGCCTGAGGCATCTCGCCGCCAAATTTTATAGGCCCGTCTGACGGGAAGTCTTTGGAACCATCCTGCTAAGAGCAGGAAGAATACAGATAAACGTGCCGGGATATAATTGGCCCAATCATCCGTGCGGGCTGAAAACCAGCCAAAATCTTCATACTGTTCATTGCGGTAACCAACCATAGAATCCAAAGTGCTGACCGCTTTAAAAGCCATTGCCAGAGGAGCCCCTCCCAGTGCCGCGTAAAAAAGCGGCGAGAGAATTCCATCGACGAAGTTTTCAGCCAGGGTTTCCAGCGTACCCCGGACAATGTCCTTTTCGCTGAGATTGGATGTATCACGGCTGACAAACCAGGAAAGTTTGACTCGAGCCTCTTCCATATTCCTTTGCTCTAAGGGCTTTAGAACACTTTGTCCTGCATCTGGGAGAGATTTGCCTGCCAATGTTGTAAAGATAAAATAGGCGCTGATGATAAAGCCTAGGATAGGATGGATCGTCTTTGCTCCGTAAATAATGGCCCATGTCACAAGATAGCTCCCGCTTACAACTAAAACTGTGAGCAAAACGCCTTTCCTTCGTCTTGAGTTTCCTGGCCCATGATTAAGCTTTCCTTCTAAAAAGGCTATAATTTTGCCGATCATCACCACAGGATGAGGCCAATTTGACGGGTCACCAATTATTTGATCGCAAACAAACCCGAGAAAAACCGTAAGCGTTAGATAAGGAATTGCTGTCATTATCCTTCTCCTAGCTATTTCCTTGAGATGATGATTGATCAATTACAGATACCTTAGCAGGAGTTGTAATCTCAGGATCGTCATTTTGCGGCAGTCCCATCATCCTGCGGATACGTTCAAGATCAACGCTTTGACGTACGAGATCAGCTAATTCATTAAAAGCCGATTCCCTCAGGGCTGCCTGAGACTGAGTTGCTGTGCAGGGGCGCGTGCGGTCTTTGCGCTGCCAAAGCCAATTCAAAAGAGACGTTCTTAAATGATCATTGTCAAAGATCCCGTGTAAATATGTTCCGTACCCGTTCCCTGCCTGTAATCCGTCCGGATAGGATACCCCGTTCGACGTTAACTCAAAAAGCGGTTCCTGGCCTTCATCAAGTATGGAACGTCCCATATGAATCTCATAACCTGCCACAGACTCCCCGGTACACCCTTGGAAAAAGCTTCTTGTGGATTGGATGGTCCCTTTACTCTGGACCGTATGTTTTTGAGGATAAAATTCGGTAACCATAGGGAGAATTCTCAGTCCCGACACTTCTTCCAAATCGGATTCCGTATGGAGAGGGTCCTTCACCAAACGCCCCATCATTTGGTAGCCTCCACAGATTCCGATGATGGGCAGATCCTCTTTCCAGAACTCAAAAATCTGATTTCCCAGACCGCTTTCATGTAAAAAGCGCAAATCTGCGAGGGTATTTTTACTGCCGGGAATAATAATTAAATCCGGGTGCCCTAAATTGTCGAGTTCCGTAATATAACGGACGGAAACATCAGGCTCATCCTGCAAAGCATCGAAATCAGTGAAGTTAGAAATATAGGGCAAGCGAATAACTGCAATATCCAGTTGATCTGCGCTGGACATGGCAGGCTTTTCAGCCGCCTCGCTGATGGCGACGGAATCTTCATCGGGAATGCGTATTTTAAAATAAGGAACAACACCGACAACAGGTATCCCTGTTCTTTCTTCAATGAAATCCAGGGCCGGCTGAAGAAGAGCCAGTTCCCCCCGGAATTTATTG
Source organism: Desulfosporosinus acididurans (assembly GCF_001029285.1). Taxonomy (GTDB): domain Bacteria; phylum Bacillota; class Desulfitobacteriia; order Desulfitobacteriales; family Desulfitobacteriaceae; genus Desulfosporosinus; species Desulfosporosinus acididurans. The sequence continues at coordinate 214,116 of NZ_LDZY01000009.1, read as the reverse complement.
AAGATAATTCCCTTAATCAAAGCTCGTTCTTCCGGTTCAATTAATTCCAACGTCCCCACCACAGAGGCCAAAGCTCCGCCGCGGTCGATGTCGGCTACTAACAGGACAGGGGCTTTCGCCTCCATGGCTACGCGCATGTTCACAATGTCATTGGATTTAAGGTTTACTTCCGCCGGGCTTCCTGCCCCTTCGATGACAACAATTTCATAGTCATTGAGTAATTCATGCAGAGCTTTTTGGGCATGAGGCCAAGTCAAACGCTGGTATTCCCCGTGATAACGCAGAGCCGTCACATTTCCTTGGGATACTCCCATAATGACGACTTGAGAACCTTTGGGTCCGCTGGGTTTCAATAAAATCGGATTCATGCGCACATCAGGATCGACTCCAGCCGCTTGGGCCTGAACCACCTGCGCCCGCCCCATTTCTCCCCCTGCTGCGGTAACAAAGGAATTAAGTGCCATGTTTTGGGCTTTAAAGGGGCTCACCCGATAACCTTCTTGATAAAAGATCCGGCAGAAAGCAGCCGCTAACACGCTTTTCCCCACGCTGGAGGAGGTTCCCTGGACCATGAGCCTGGCCGCTGTTTGTTTCTCTGGAGACAATATCCTCACCCTCTTTTCTAAGGTGGTGTTTATTTCACGTTATCTCATTTACCTTCCGCAAAGCAGTATATATCAAGGCATTAACCACGGTTGCCGCCAGAGGGCTTCCCCCGCGGGTTCCCAGAACAGTGATTGAAGGGATTTCTTGGTGCTGCCAAAGCAAATCTTTAGATTCCTTGGCACCGACAAAGCCGACTGGAATGCCAATGATTAAAGCTGGACGTGTTTCGGGATCCTCGGCTAGCCGAAGAACCTCCAACAGGGCTGTAGGAGCATTGCCGACAGCAATTATGGCCCCCTGCAAGCGCTCGGGATGCATCCGAAAGGCGGTCATAGAACGGGTAATTCCCCATTCTTTGGCCTGTTGAGCAATTTCCGGTGCATTTAGATAACACTCAACGCTTCCGCCTAACGATTTGAGTTTCTCTTTAGCTATGCCGGCGCGTACCATTTCCACGTCCGTAATAACCCTCGATCCGTTTTTCAGAGCTTGAAGCCCGCAATCAATGGCTTGGGGATGGATGGCAATAACCTGTTCCAACGATGGATCCCCACTCGTATGAATTAAGCGTTCCACGACGGGATACTCTTTTTCCAGCCAGTTGCGGGTGAGACCGGAGCGAATGATACTCATGCTTTTGGCTTCAATTTGTTGGGGATCCAAAATAAACTCTGTCATCCCATTGCCTCCTTGATGCGTTCAGAGGCCAAGCCGGCAATCCCGTCATCTGCTCCTAATTCTCTGGTATAGACGATCTCAACATCGGGATGTTGTTCGCGAAGTTCGCGCAGTTCTTCGTGAATATCGACGGTGACATGAATCCCGCGAAAGAGAAATAGCGGCATGATAATAATTCGTGAGGCGCCTTCCTTGATTTTCTCCGCCACTGCTTCAGGAAGGCTGGGCTTATCGTGAGCCATATAAGCTGGCGTAACGTGTTGGCCAAGCAATGAGCTTACTTTTTCAGCAACTACTAAAAGACCTTGATTCGCCTCAGCACGTCGGCTGCCATGTCCTAAAAGAATGATCTCAGTTTTCATAAGAGTTCCTCCATTTGTTTAAGAAATTGCGGTATTGAATGAGCCACTATTGTTTGGATATCTGGATTATTTAAATTCGCCGGCGGCCTCTTTAATAAGACTAAAGGAATATTCAGCCTGCGGCAGGCATGTACTTTTTCCAAGGTTCCTCCAACTTTGCCGCTTTCCTTAGCAACTACAGCATCGATCTTCAACTGTTGGTACATGGCTTCGTCCCAGGCTTGAGAAAACGGCCCTTGAGCAGCAATGATCTGATTGGGTTTGAAGCCTAAGTTTTCACAGCGTGTTAAAACTTGAGATGTCGGCAAGACACGAATAAAAAGGCTTTTATTGTTAAAACAGGACTGCGCCCTCCACTCCGGCAAGGAATTGCTCCCGGTGGTAAGCAAGATGCGTTCCCCCAGGTCAGCGGCCTTTTGAGCCGCATCTGGGACATCCTCGGCCCAATGAATCAGAGGATGATCCTCAAGTTCCAGTGGTAAACGCTCCCAGCGCAGATAGGGTATTTTTAGTTCAGAACAAACGAATTGGGCTGTTTCCTTGACTTGTATGGCATAAGGATGAGTGGCATCGACGAGAGCAGAATAAGATCCGCTGCGCAGAAGGTCTGTAAGCTGCTTGGCATTTATAGCTCCTGAACGGGCGTCCAGCCCAGATTCTGCAGCTAAATCTGCACCGTAAGCAGTTAGTGTCGACACTAAAACCTCATGTCCCCGAGTCTTTAAGGTTTCAGCCAGGTTTCGTCCATCCTCCGTTCCTGCCAAGACAAAAAGCCTCACAGCTTATAACCTCGAGGAGTAACCATGTAAGGTCCCACAATCCGGGTTTGGGAATTTCCAACGATGACCGTCGTCAGCATATCGATGGGGTAATTTGTAAATTCATTAAGGTTCGTAATCAGAACACTGGATTCGTCACCCCGTAAGGCTTCACGAACAAGGCCGACGGGAGTATCCGGCCGGCGATATTGCAGAAGGATTTCCCGGACTGTTTCAATGTGCTGGGTACGACCTTGACTTTTCGGATTATAAATTGCAAAAATGAAATCCGCTTCAGCGGCTAAACGAACTCGTTTTTCAATGACTTCCCAAGGGGTAAGCAAATCACTCAAACTGATAACAGCAAAATCATGCATTAACGGTGCACCAAGCATGGATGCTGCCGCCGAAGCCGCCGTAACACCCGGGATGATCTCCAGAGGCAGGTCCAAAAGCCCCGCCTGTTCCATACATTCAATAATAATTCCGGCCATCCCGTAGACGCCGGCATCACCGCTGCTTACAACGGCAACGCGATGTCCTTCTCCCGCCAAGCGAATCGCTTCCCGGCAGCGATCAATTTCCTGCCGCATGCCTGTGGCAACGACTTCCTGATGAGTTAAAAAAGGGCGAATTAACTCAATGTAAGTTTTGTAGCCTACAATGTATTCAACCTCGTTTAGTACAGATTGGACCCGTGCTGTCATATGCTCGGGGTCTCCGGGGCCAAGCCCCACGACATAGAGCTTGCTATGCTGATGGCCACCGTGACTCCCTGCCCCTTGGTCTTGGGCAGAATCAGGTGCCCCTTGTGTGCTCCCAGGATACTCGCTGCTTCGCATACTCCGTCCACTCCTATCTTTTCTTTTACAAAGTTTGAGCGCGTTAAATTTTCTTGGCTATTTACTGCTTGAAGTTCATCGGCCGAAAAGGTTTGGAAGGGAACCCCGAGGAATTTAGCCGCTTCCTGCAAACCTGCTTCTTCAGCTTTTAAATCGATGCTATAAAGACCGGATATGGCCTTTAATGAGGCCCCAATTTGATCCAGAACTGAGGTGATTGCATCTAAAACCACGTTACTGGAAATTCCCCGGCGACATCCGACCCCCACACTTAAGACCGGAGGAATTAAATAAATACAATCTTTTTTAGTATCGCCGCGGGGAAAAGCATCAATAATTACGTTTGGGTTATTTTGAAATTCATGCAGAGCTGTTTCTTGAGATATATTGAAGCTCTCAGCGACCCCAGTAATCTTAGTATCCTTAGTATCCTCAGTATCCTCAGTATCCTCAGTATCCTCAGCGTTTTTAATATCCTTTATATCCTTAATGTCCTTAACATCCTTGGCATCTATAGGATTATCCGACCCAATCGTAGATTTAGCGAATCTTCTTAGACAATCTCTAAAACAATAGTGAGGATCATCCAACCAACGTTGATCAATCGAAATGTTATCTGATTTAAGTACGTTAAGATAACCTCGCTCCAAAAGCAACCGGTTAACGACGGGCAAATGGTCAATTGGTTCAACCTTCCAGCCAAACCTTCGAGCATATTCATCAGGTGCCGTAATTCCCCGGCCGTCTGTGGCAGTGGTAATAACCGCCTGGGCTTGGAGATGCTGGGCGATGTCTCTAGCCCAGGCGTTCGCTCCCCCTAAATGACCGGAAAGCAAGGGAATCACGAAATTTCCTGCCTCGTCTAAAACCAGTACGGCGGGGTCCCGGTCCTTCCGGTCGATGAGTGGAGCGATCTGCCGGACCACAATGCCTGAGGCCATGATGAAGATAAGTACTGAACAATCCCGCCATAAGATTGGCAGGAGATCACCTAAACGCTGAAAGGGTTGTAAAGAGATAGTCTCGGGGATTATTTCAGCGCCGGCTGAGAGCGCCTTTTCATGAAGACAGTAGGTCGGTATTGCTGAAGCAGGAAGATTCTCCCCAATGTGCAAGGCCGTTGCCAAGCCTCGATCTGTTAGAGCCAGTAACGCTATTTTCACGTCTCTTTTCCCTGTCTGAATTCATGAGTAAACGTTGGGTCATAAAGCTTGGAACGGGCATATCCTCCTGCCGGATCCAGAAAATCTCCCACAAGAATTTGAGCTTGCTTGCGAATTCCGGCAGCATTTACTTTATCGGCAATCGTTTCCAACGTTCCAACGACTATTTCTTCGTCCGGCCAGCTGGCTTTAGCAACTACAGCGATAGGAGTGGAGACAGGGTACCCTCCCTCAAGTAAGGCTTCGACAACAGACCCCATATCTTGCACGCTTAGAAAAATCGCCATGCTGGATTGGTGCTGCGCTAAATGGGTTAAAGCTTCCCTGTCCGGCACGGGTGTCCGTCCGGCCAAACGAGTAAGAATCAACGTTTGGCTGATATCAGGCAGGGTGAACTCCCGTTTGACCGCCGCCGCAGCAGCAAAAACTGAGCTGACTCCCGGAACCACAGAATAAGAAATTCCTTCTTGGTCTAAGCGATCGAATTGTTCTTTGATTGCACCGTACATACTCGGGTCTCCCGTATGGAGACGTACAATAGTTTCTCCTTTTTTTGTGCCTTCGAGCATTAAAGCGGCCACCTCTTCCAGAGTCAAGGAGGCACTGTCGTGGCAAGGCGTTCCCGGCCGGCAGAGATTAAGCAAATCCGGGTTGACTAAAGAGCCGGCGTAAATGACCCGATCTGCTCTCTCCAAAGCCCGGGACCCTTTGATGGTGATCAGTTCCGGATCTCCCGGACCCGCACCCACAAAGATAACTTCTCCCTTTAGTTTATTTTCGCTCACCGTTTTCCCTCCCTAATAAATTCTTTTTCACCAGGAGCAGACTAAGGTAATCGATCTTAGTGGATTGGAAATCTTCCGGTTTCGGTTCCCAGCAGATTTGCTCCCCGGACTGACCTAAACGTGTGAGTAAAACAGCTTTTCGATCACGCTCTTGGAGAAGGTTGAGAATTTCCGGAAGCCTGCGCGAAACTTTCATCAATACCAAATTAGGAAAATCAAGATATTGGCCAACGTCTTCCGTACTCGGCAGGACCACTAAGGGCTCATCTCCCGTAGCAAGCGGCAAATTGATTTTCGCGGCCGCAGCTGCCATGGCTGTAATACCAGGAACAGTCGTAATTAATTCGGACGGTAATTGCTCTTGGAGAAGGTTCAGCAGATAACTGTAAGTACTATATAAGGAGGGATCGCCTAACGTAATAAAGGCGATAGATTTGCCCTGCTTCAGCTCCTGTAAGAGCATTTCTGCTCCGTCTCGCCAGGCCTTGGCTAAAACTTCCTGATCAGCCGTCATGGGCATTTCCAATTCCAGCAAACGCGCATTAGCAGGACAGTGGACTTTAGCAATGTCCCAAGCAACACTTTCCCTCTCCATTTTCGATTTGGGAATAGCCACCAAATCTACTGTTTGCAGAACTTCAACAGCTTGCAGAGTTAAGAGGCGAGGATCACCTGGCCCGACTCCGACTCCATAAAATTTACCCCATGTTGTTGTCATGATCTTACCCCTTTTCGTGCAGATAATATAAAGACAGGATTTAAGGCTTGGGCCATATGCAGATTATGAACAGGCTGCCAGCGGACAGCTTGAAGAGAAACAATTTCTATATCCTGATAATCCAGTTCAGAGAGTAATTTTACGCCCTGAGAAATCGTTTCAAGAGTAACGGCTGTAATGACAATCCTTCCGTCTTCAAGGAGCGGCACGTTTAACAAAATATCCTCCAGCCGCCCTTTACTTCCTCCAATGATACAGACATTAACCGGCGGAAGTTCCGGAAAAACATCGGGTGCGCTTCCGGGAATCAAATGAAGATTAGAAACGCCAAACTTCTCCTGATTAGCAAGAATCAAGGCTTGAGCTTCGGGATTATGTTCAATGGCATAGACAACTCCCTCCGGAACTAAGCCGGCAGCTTCAATACTAATACTCCCAGTACCCGCCCCAATATCAACAATACTGTCAGATCTGCTAATTTGAGCTTTAGCGAGTACTTGAACTCGAATCTCTGACTTGGTCATAGGAACGTTTCCCCGCAAAAATTCCTGATCCGGTATCCCTATTCGTCCTCCGCGTACGTTATTCGCTGAATTCTTTGCCTGATCGTCGATCACCGAAGTCAGCTCCGGATGCAAAATAAGAATTGCATTCTTCAAGGGAACAGCTTCTTGAGCCAAATGATTGGCATCCATAGTTTGCCATAGCTCTTCGGGGTAAGCTAATGCATTCCCCACTGAAATATTCGGATTTTGTCCAAGATCAAGATAAAATTGGGCGACTCTTTGCGGAGTGTTCGTCCCTCCGGTTAATACTCCCGTCAGATGCCTTATTTGAGTAGGAAGTACTGATAGATCTCGTCCGTGGACACTTACAAAATCAGCCTCTTGCCAAGGGAGTCCTGCCCGGGCAAAGGCAAATTGAAGAGAACTGATACCGGGGTAGACATCGATTTGCTCCCCTGGAAATTCTTTTTTTAGTCGGGGCAAAAGGCTGAAAAAACCTGGATCACCCGAGACAAGAACGCCGATATCTTTCTTAGCCAATAAGGCCGTTCTAATGACCTCAAGGCTGGCCTTAAGGTCTCCTGTTAAACAGTGTTGATCACCCAAGAAATCAGGAAAAAGCTTGAGAGCTCTAGATCCTCCAATTAAAACGTCACAGTTCATAGCCAAATCTCTAACGGCCGGCGGCAGCCATTCTGTTCTTCCGGGCCCGATTCCAATTACCTTTAACATTGATTACCCTTCTTCCATGGTTGACTAACGTTCGGCCGAAACCTGCCTTGGAACTTTGGAACAATTAAAAAAGAGCCTGAGCGGCTCGTATGGTTTATCCTTAATAAACACACACATCTCCTATCGCTCGTAGGACCGTGAATTACTTAAGGAAGGTTTTCTGACTTCAAATCATCATCCTCTTCCTTTATTCAAAACGGTTAAAGGAATGGAAGAGAACTCCTTGTTCACAGTGGCGGGACCGCGCCGGATTTTCACCGGCTTCCCCTTTTAGATCCTCGTTGACTGAGGAACCTTAAGTATTTGTTATAAAATTATAAACCCTAAATGATGTTTCATTAAAAAATAGATGTTTTATTATATCATGTCATCTGATTATCTGAGTATTCTATAAGTATTAGCAAAATTCCTCTTTTCAAAATAATTTATACTGATTTTTTCCATTTTCATTGATTAAAATCTATTTTATAGTTTATTTCTTAATTAGGCAATGTTAGCAATTAGTTTTAAGCCAATTTAAGCAGTTGAAAAAAATTCTCTTGTTAAGGGTATACCCTTATTATCCATTTGCTCTATATTATACCATAATTTATTTGACACTTCACTGACTCTTAAAGAATAAGATATTTTGCATAAAGTGCAAAGAAAGGAGTTTATGATAATATGCCCGAAGGTAAAAAAACTGCGAGTATCGGCTCAGTCGCCATAGCGGCGCTTGTTGGCGGAGTGGCCGGCGCCTTTGTCGGTTTAATGGTCTCACCAAAGAGCGGGGAAGCATTACGTAAGGATATTCAAACAAAGGCAGGAAATCTTGCCGAGCAAGTTCAAGACTGCACAGTTCAGCAAACAGAGGCTTTAAAAGAAACAGGCTCTAACCTGCTCGATAAGGGGAAGAAAATTAAAGAAGATCTTCAAGTCCTCTGGCAGGATTTGAAACCCAAAAAATTAAATTCCATTGACATTGCTCGCTCTTCTGCGGTAGATGTTCAGGTGGACTCAGAATCCGAATCTGAAGCTGAAGATGTTACGTACTCTTCTGAGTCGCCAACTGTTGAAACTTCAATTCAAGATGATATTGATACACTGCCCTAATATACACAAATCCTTACGTAGATTCCATAATAATCAAGAAGCCCTAAAATCGAGCACACGATTTTAGGGCTTCTCTTAACAAAGTGAATAAACGTCTTTACTCTCAAGCCCTTAAGGCTTACCAACATTCCACTTCCAATGCTGTTTTTCAACGATCTCTCGGGCATTCATATCCCAGCCAACGGGCTGACCATTTAGTAAGGTCATGATGGCTCCCACTCGAAGACGGCCAAACGTAAAAGCTTGTGCCCGTTCGCCGGCCAAATGAGCTAAATGATGCAGCAATGCTTGGTGACCAAGGTTTAAAAGTTCTAGAGCAGCTCCCTCCGTTGTGGGAAACTCTGCCAACGCTCTTAAGGTTTCAGCCTTAATTCCGTAAAGTGCAGCATGAGCCAGTAAAATTTCCGTTCGCGCATCAGCCACACGATTATGTGTGTGGAAGATACCTCCCGAAACTTTAATCAATTTGCCGATGTGGCCCAATAAAACGACATCTTCAATACCCCGGTAAACAGCTTCTTCCAAAAGATAACCGACAAAATTGCTCATTTGAATAACGGCTTCTGTGGGAACATCAAAGCCTTCTGTCGCCACACGAAATCCATAATGTCCTGGAGTTAAAACAATTGCTTTATGCCCGTAGGCCACTGCTTGGTCTAACTCCGGTAAAATTGAGGTTTTGAAGGCTTCTTCGGACATGGGACGAACGATTCCACTCGTTCCCAGAATTGAAATCCCGCCCATAATTCCCAAACGGGGGTTTAAAGTGCGTTTAGCAGTCTCTTCACCACCCGGAACTTCAATAGTGATTTCAAGTTCTTCCTGAGAAAAAACTTCCCGTACTGCTTCGCGTATCATTCGTCTGGGGACCGAGTTAATAGCCTTTTCACCTGCAGGTTGATCCAAACCTTTTTTAGTAACTGTGCCCACACCTTGTCCACCCCGAATATGAACCTCTCCTTGAGCCGAAAGCATGCGTACGAAGACACGAATCTCTAAGCCGTCCGTTACATCGGCATCATCTCCGGCATCTTTGATAATACTTGCTGTTGCCCTTGAATTGTCAAGGCTTCCGGAATGGATCAGCATCCCTAAATGTGCTTGATTGGGCAAAGGTATCTCGATTCGTTCCGGCAAACAATCTCCACGCAGGAGAAGACAAGCTGCTTTGGCAGCACCGGCAGCACAGCTGCCTGTTGTATATCCCTCGCGCCAGGTATGTCGATCTTTATTTCGCGCCATAGTTATCTCCTAGTATAAATTATTAAAATTTCAGAAACTTTTTATCCCACTGCGCTTATTTTACCACAACAAGTAGATATTTAGAACTAGTGTTCGGCAATGATTTGACGGGCGGCATTCATCTCACCGCCTATAGAGACCATCAGCCAATCAAATCTTAAATTTATTATAAGAGTCCAAAGCGTAATTTAAAGCGTACAAATAAAGCTAAAAAAGACAAGAGAATAATAACCGTAACTGCCCATAAGTCTCTAGCTGCAATGGCTTTTTTAGGCTGAACTGTCCAAGCCTGAGATAAACCGTACCCTCTGTTCAGCATAGCCATTGATAAGGAATTAGCCATTATTATGGAGTTAATAAACAAGGGGATCATAATCGGAACATAGGAACGAATTGAACCTCTAATTCCTTTCCCATGCAGATTCATTCCCCTTGCCATTTGAGCTTCTAGAATAAGGGACCTTTTTTTATCTAAGGTCGGAATAAAACGCATCGCTGTCGTCAATATCATGGATACTTCAGCAGGAACCTTCAGCCATTGAAAAAATTGAGTAAAATCCTCGAGGGACGTTGTGAAGGTTAAGATTGAAGAAGCAATCAATAAACTCCATATCCGAAGCAGAAAGGTTGTCCCCATTAAAAATCCCCCGACAGTAGCCCCTATATGTTTCCCGGGGAAAAGATAAAAGAGAATTTTCCGGTTGGAAAGATGGACAAAGTGCTGAGGCGAGTAGGAAAAGCCTGTAAGCAGAATGATGGAAATAACAATTGGCAGCAGAGGGATGATAAGGCCGGTTATCTTTCGCAGCGGGATATTTATCGCCAGGGCTAAAAAAACTGTACCTGAGATAATTGCCAGCTGATAAAGTGGATTTTGGAAAAGGAAAGTAAGTATGATAATCACTAAAAAACCCAGCATCTTGCTGCGAACATCTAAACGATGCATTAAGCTATTTTCCGCTGAAGAGGCTGCTAACATTTTGTCATTTCCCCTCTTTCGAACAGTGCCGTAAATTCTTCGGGATAGAGTAATGTCTCTGAGAAGCCGACGTCACTCAAGCAGGCGGAAAGGCGGCAGAGCTGCGGAGGAATAATGGCGGCATCCGCTAATAACTTTTCTTGAGCAAAGACTGCGCGAGGATGTCCATCAAGGAGAACACTGCCTTCTTTCAGGACGATAACACGTTGAGCATACTGAGCTACAAGATCCATGTCATGACTTACCATAATTATCGTCGTACCCCCATGATGAAGTTGGTTTATCAACCTCATCATGGCCTGAACACCAGAATAATCTGCACCGGTTGTCGGTTCGTCAACAATTAGGATTCGAGGTTTCAACACTAAGATTGAGGCTACGGCAATCATCTGCCTTTCCCCTTTTCCCAAGGTAAAGGGATGAACATGACGATAACGCTCTAAGCCGGTTTCCTTGAGGACCTGATTAATCTGTTCTTTGATTTGTGCCGTCGTTAAACCGTTATTTTTCAAACCGTATTCAATTTCTTTCTCAACGGTTGTGGAAAAAATTTGATGGTCCGGATTTTGAAAAACATAGCCAATGGTTCTTGCCAAATGAGCGGTATCATACTTTTGGGTACTCATGCCGTGGACACGGACTTCTCCGCTTGTCGGTTTCAACAAACCGTTCAAATGTTTTGCTAAGGTCGTTTTACCGGCCCCGTTTTGGCCAATCAGGGCGACAAAATCGCCGCTGTCTATTGTTAAATTGATTCCTTGGAGAATAGGTTTTCCCGCTTGATATTGATAAAACAAGTCCTTGATTTCGACGGCTCTGGCCTCCGCAAACTGATGGTCTTTCCAAGCGTGCTGTTTCGATTGAAGGGAAAAATCCTTTACACTATTAGCAAACCGCTTAGGACTCGATAACAGTTTTTTCAAAAGACGTGCCGCTGACGGGAGATCTAAGGGGATTTCGTCAAAGGCTATCCATCCTTTTTCATATAAGTTCCATCCCACAAGACTAACAGGCAAAGGTTTTATACCATACTGCTGCAATAAAGGAATGTTGCGAAAAAGCTGAGTAGGTTCACCACGCCAAACCTGTTGTCCCTGATTTAAAACGATTATCTCATCCGCCCTGTTGATCACTTCTTCACTGGAATGTTCCGCCAATAGGATGGTCAAAGCTCTTTTTCGGCGCAATTCATCAAGGGTTGCGTAAATCTCTAAGCGTCCTGCAGGGTCAAGTTCTGATGTTGGTTCATCGAGTACTAAGATTTCGGGTTCCATGGCCAGGACTCCCGCAATAGCTAAACGTTGTTTCTCACCCCCGGATAATTCCTCAGTCAAACGCTGGTTGTATCCTTTGAGCCGAACTTTTTCTAAGGAACGATCAACTCGGTGTTGGATTTCTTCTGAGGGAACAGAAATATTACGGGGACCAAAGGCCGTATCTTCTTCCACAGTACGGCCAAGGATTTGAGTTTCAGGATCTTGAAGGACAAGGCCCAAAATTGTGGACATAAGCTGGACAGGTGTTTTTCTCACGTTTCTGCCTGCCACTTTAACCTCGCCGGTTAATTTCCCCTCGAATAGCTGAGGTATCAGTCCGTTGAGGCATAGACTCAAGGTTGTTTTCCCGGCTCCGGCAGCTCCCATCAAGACAACGAACTGTCCTTTGTTTAGGCTGAGGTTAATACCTTCTAAACTTGGTTGGAGAGAATTTGGATATTGATAGGAAACATTATTAAGTTCAATGGCTTTGTCATTTCCGTCGTTAATACGATCTCTTGTTGTTGTTTCGATTACCATTGTTTCCTCAGTTTCCTCCTTACGAGCCTAAATGAGCCGTGTTCCTTTGATTGCTTTATAGGCTAGCGCCGAAATAATTACATTAAGGGCTGAGCCGATGATGAGAAAGGGCAGTAACCCAAGAGCCCCTCCCATTCCCATAATCGGCAGCATCGCAAAGGAGGATACAACTCCATTGAGGATTATGCCTGCAATGGCTGCCGGAATAAGGCCGAAAGTTTTATTCACCCAACGATAAACCACGGCCCATAAAGCCATTTGCACAGCAATATAAATATGAACGGGGATTGTCAAAGGGAAGCCAACAACAGCCGATGTTAATAAATGGCCAAAAGCAATGACTACTGCTCCCTCAATTCCTCCAAAGGCAAGAGCACAGAAAAATCCTGGCGCCGAATCCATACCAATGGTTCCCACTGGACTGGGAATCTTAATCAGTGCCCCCACATAACTCAAGGCCAGAAAAATAGCCATAATCGAAAGCCGTTTGACATTAAAGGCGGACAGCTTGACGTTCTTAGCTTCTACGTTAATTTGACTCATCGAATTTTTCCTCCCTAATATTCCATCATACTTTAATACTTTAATACTTTTATACTTTTTTACGAAAAACAACTTCATCCTACTATCTAACCAAATAAGTTCATGAATGAATACAATCTTTCATGTTTTTTGCTTTATGTTTAATATATCAGCTCACCAATTTTGACCAGCATTAATTGATTTAGGTTTGAAGTGATAAAATCTCCTGTTATAGCTGAAGATGCCGAGAAAACAAGACATGTCGACGGACCGGCGGATTTACTTAAGTCTAAACCGCAGGATTGATGAATAAACAATTGCCGTTTAGCGTTTGAGGCAAGCTGCTTGGCTTCTGCTAAAATCCCTTTTGAGCCTACAGGAATAATGTCATGGATTCCGGGAGTTGCCAAGAGTTTTCTTATCTCCATGATCTGTACTATTTCCGGGTCCTCAGGATCGCTAAGTTCTGAGCCAACTTTCGGCAAACCCAAACAATATACCTGATCTCCGGCTTGTGAAGTTCCAATACGCAGCCGATCTTTAGCAACAGTACCAATAACACTGATACCAAGGCCAGTCTGCTGGGTTGGCATATTTTTCTCAGTGCTTACAGCCATGGAGAGAGAAAGACCGGCAAAAGCTAATTCTTCTTTCACCCCCTTTAATAGTTCATCACCTGCTGGATCGGGTTCGTTAGAAATGGCAACGGTCATAATTTGAGGCTCTGCGCCCACAGCTAAGACTTCTGATAAGGCAACCCTCGTGGTCATTCTTCCTGTAACTCGCCAAGATACTTTAACGACATCGAAATCTTTCTGTCCAATTGCTCCACAGGAATCACAAGATACAATGAGATATTGTTCCGGATTAATTAAAACAGCTTCAATATCCCGCCCCTGATACCCCAACTCTTATTCAACTCCTTTCCCCAAACAAAACAAAAAGTTCATAGTCATAAATCCGCCTTGAAAGACAGAATTGTGACCATGAACTTTGCCTTGATTCATGTTCTACATTATAGGCAGGTCTCCTGACTTAGAATCAACGACTCATACGCCTTCCCGGCTTCCCAGTGGCTTAAGCATAAGTCTCCTCGTTTACAGTGGTGGGTCCGTCTGGGATTCTCACCCAGTTCCCTATTCTCCCTTATTAAGGGCACCTATAATGTCTTTAATTAATCGTATTTTAATCCATAGAGATTCAGATTACAAGAGTTTTTTGAATCTTCGACCTACCAGAAGCCGCCTCCTGCTGAGCATTAGCTCCTGTATTGATTTCTAATCAGAGCTAATTCTTTACGCCTCTTGACAAATTCTTGCACTTGGTCTTTCAGCCAGACCTGAAAATGTTCCTTTAAATAATCTTTTGTCAAGCGGCTGCCGGAAGGACCGAACTCCCAATGCCAGGAATTTCCCTGATCCGAGGGCAAGATGTTCGCTTCTTGGCCGCAAAAAGGACATAGAGCGTGATTGGGTTCTGGGAATTTCCAGAGATCAGACCAACAGGTAGGACATCGTCCGGTTTCCGGCTGATGGGGATTACCGAACAAGGATTGTCCAAGAGCTTTAATTCGCTCTTTGCCTTCCGGATCAACTAAGGCTTCACCAGGAAGAGCACCGATAAACATATGGGCGTCTTTAACGTTCAACCCCAAAAAACGTGCATAAGTGATAAGGGCCGAAAGAGTATACCCTTCCCAACCTTTAATTCCGGCTGTCCCGATAATGACACAGGGCTTGCCCCAAATCTGATCAATTTGTTGAGCAAGAGCGATAATTCGGTCTCCGAAAAGTTTTGTAATTCCTGCGGGACCCAAAGCATAGCAGGGCGACGAAAAAATAACTCCATCGGCTTCTTTGATCCGGTCAAATAAGGAATATAAATCATCATCCAAGGAACAGCGCTTATCCTGGCCTAAGCAGGCATAACAAGCTTTACACGGCAGCAGCTTTAACTCTGTCAACTTTACAAGATCCAGCTGCACTTCCTCTCCCACGGAAGCTGCGGCTTCTTTAATCAGAATTTCCCCGTTGGCTAATTTTCGCTGGGAAGCCACAATTCCCAATACTCTTCTCAAACTGATCTCCTCCCTTTATCCAGTTTTTAAGGCCCTCACTTCGTGTTAACTGTCACAATTTTTAATTATTATCTATCAAATCTCTATGTGCTAAATTATACCATCAATATTATTCTATTACTGCCTTAGAAGTAAATGGATTCATTAAAACTCTAATTCTGGAGAATCTATTAGAGAATTAAATTTAAGGAGGAATAGCCCACATGAATGTTAAGAAAATGCCTCAACCTAATACCGGAATCAAATGTGTTGTTAACACCTGTCATTATTATGGTACAGGAGATCATTGCCATGCAGAGAAAATCGAAGTTCAATCTCCCAATGCAACAACTACTACAATGACAGATTGCGCTACCTTCCTTCCCGAATAACCCTAGAAGATTTTTTACCCCATGATTTTATCATAAATAGGAAAGTCTAAGGCTGGTTTTATGAAGACAAGCCTTAGACTTTTTTATTTTATTCACTTTACTGAAGGGGATCTCGTAACAAAATCAGATATCCCGTATTTTTAACTTTTACCGTCTTTGT
This sequence comes from Desulfosporosinus acididurans, assembly GCF_001029285.1. Taxonomy (GTDB): domain Bacteria; phylum Bacillota; class Desulfitobacteriia; order Desulfitobacteriales; family Desulfitobacteriaceae; genus Desulfosporosinus; species Desulfosporosinus acididurans. Next base: position 198,727 of record NZ_LDZY01000009.1, on the reverse strand, counting down.
CACATCTCTACGTCCTCATGCATATTAAAGTGAGAGATTATATTTATCCAGTTTTTAAGCCCCTTCGTTAACTTCAGCTTTAGCTGAACGAGTTCATTTATGCCCAAGAAACTCCCTAAAGGTAAAGGAGGAAATCTTATGTCGAGACGTTTGTATAGATCAAGTCAAGATCGGCAGCTTGGCGGCGTATGCGGCGGAATAGCTGAATACTTAGATTTGGATCCCAGTCTTGTTAGGATAGGTGCTTTACTTCTTCTTTTAGTGGGCGGAACAGGTTTTTTGGCCTATCTTGTGGCCTGGTTCATAATACCAAGTGACAAAAATATCTAAATTATGAACTCCGCTCGAATTAATAACATAGCCACTTCTTCAAGTGAGGATGATCCTCATACCTTCTCCACTGGAGACTTTCGCCATCGAAGCCCCGATGTTCAGCTTTAGCTGAACGAGTTCACTGACTATTCTTCTTTATCTTTGCTCCCATGCTGCAGAATAAACATCTTGTAATATAACCCTTCTTGAGCCAAGAGTTCAGCATGAGTCCCCCTCTCCACAATTTTACCATGGTGGAGGACTAAGATAAGATCGGCATCCTGAATCGTTGAAAGCCGATGAGCAATAGCGATGGTTGTTCGTCCCTGACGCATCTTTCTTAAAGCGTTTTGGATGGCTTCTTCTGTTTCTGTATCTACATTGGCTGTGGCTTCATCTAAAACGAGAATCTTGGGATTACCGGCAATAGTCCGGGCAAAACAGATAAGTTGACGCTGTCCGCTGGATAACGTTGCCCCCCGTTCACCCATCGGCTCCTGAAGTCCCTGAGGCAGCCTGCCTATAAAGCTTTCGGCTTGAACGAAAGAAACAGCGTCTCGAACTTCAGTTTCTTTAACTTCCGATCTAGAAAGAGCAACATTACTGGAAATAGTACCAACGAACAGAAAGGGATCTTGAGCTACAAGTCCTACTTTTGACCGCAGTTCCTGATCAGAGAGCCTAGATAAAGGAATTCCGTCGATGAGAATTTCGCCGTGAGTAACCGGATAGAACCGCATGAGCAGATTGGCAATGGTACTCTTGCCGCTGCCTGTATGCCCGACTAAAGCGACAGTTTGCCCTGGATAGGCAGTAAAACTGATTGATTTTAAGGCCATTGCTCCCCTGGCGTCACTATCATAAGAGAAACTGACATTTTTAAATTCTATCTTTCCCTGACTTATGGCAGGTGAATCCGGCGCAGTGACCTTCGAGGTGATTCGGTGATCATCCAATAATTCAAAAACCCGTTCAGCAGCAACTAAAGATTGTTGAAATTGAGACAGACGCTGCATCATCATATTGACAGGTTCAAAGAAACGGTCCAGATAGTTGATAAAAGCGTACAGTACCCCGATTTCAATTGGCCCCGTCAAGGATTGGAGCCCAAAATAGTTTAAGACAATAATTAGGGCCAAAGTATAGATCAGGTCAACAGCCGGACGAACAAACAAACTTTCTAAACGAATGTTAGCCATTGCTTCCCGATAGTAATTATCGTTGATGGTCTGAAATTCCTGACGAAAGCGCTTCTCCTGGCGCATAGCCTGGATAATAGACATTCCCTGTATGGATTCATTCAGTTTGGCATTGAGATAACTAAGTTCTTTGCGTAATCTTCGGTAAACCTTGGTACTAACTTTGCGGTATGAAATCATGAGGATGATAATAATAGGAAGCAGGATCAGGCAAAAAGAGGCTAGACGCACATCTAAGTAAAACATAGCCACAAAAACCCCAAGCATAAACACCACATTCTGAACGAAAGCAGCCAAAACTCCCACAAACAGCTCTTTAATGGCTTCCGTATCGTTAGTTATGCGAGAAATTAAGGCACCGGCCGGAGTTTTGTCAAAAACCCTAAATTCCAGATGCTGCACATGGCTGAAAACATCAATTCGCAGCTGCTGGACAATTTTGAGAGCAATTTCATTAAAACTGACTAATTGACGATACTGCAATACTGCCGACAGTATGTTCAAACCAAGATAACTTGAGGCTAAGATGATTAGTGACCCCCGATTAAAGGAACGCGGCACTAAGTGCTGATCGAGAAAAATCTTAACCAAAACAGGACCGATGACGTCCGAAAAGGTAGCAAGGATTAGAAGGAAAGAAGCAACCGTTAAAGCTTTTTTATGGGGGACAAGATAGTTAAGCAAGCGTCGAATCACCATCTTAATGTTCCGCCCCCTCTTCAAGCAAGGATTCCAGCTGTTGTCTTCGATAAGTGCCAGCATACCAACCATTGAGTGCCATCAGTTCTGAATGAGAACCTTGTTCGCTGATTTGTCCGTCTTTAAGCACGATGATTAGATCTGCTTCTTCGACAGCGCTAAGACGATGTGACGATATAAACGTGGTTTTTTGAGCCCGCATTTGGCGCAGACTCTCTAAAATTGACTTTTCTGTTTTCGCATCAACAGCTGATAAAGAATCGTCTAAAATAAGAATTTCCGGTTCCAACAAAAGTGCTCTGGCAATGGAAATCCTCTGCTTTTGCCCGCCAGAAAGAGTAACCCCTCTGTCCCCAACTAACGTATTATATCCTTCTGGGAAACCCAAAATATCGTCGTGAATGTCGGCAATTCCCGCCGCATTCTGGATTTCGGCAAAGGAGGCTTCCGGTTTTCCCATGGCAATATTTTCAATAATAGTAGTGGAGAAAAGAAAATGGTCTTGAGGTACATAACCTATCTTACTGCGTAACGATTGGAGAGTTACATCGTAAACTGAAGTCCCTCCTAGTTGAAGATCTCCATCATTAAGGTCAAATTCGCGCAGAAGAAGACGGAGGAACGTTGTTTTCCCGCTCCCGGTTTTACCGACAATTCCCAGAGTTTGGCCCTGTCGGACCCGAACACTAATGTTTTGCAAAATGGGTGTCTTTCCTCCGGGATAGGTAAATGAAGCTTTGGCAAAAGTGACATCACCATTGTCGAATCGGTCAAGAGCTCCATCCTTTTCATTAATCTTCTGGTTAATCTTTAATAAGGTATCGACCCGGTCATAGGACGCTCTGCCCCGTTCAAGGATGTTAAACAACCAGCCGAAAGCGAGCATTGGCCAGATAAATTGGCCTAGATAAATAGTAAACTGAGTGAGCTGTCCAAAGGTTAAACTTCCATTAATTACGTCAATTGAACCAAAAATAAGAGCCAGAAAAAAAGAAATCCCGATAATAAGCTGAATTGTCGGATCAAAGAGAGCATCCACTTTAGCAACAGCAATGTTCTTCTCTACCACATCCTCAGATAAGCTGCGAAAAGCTTCTAATTCTGCCTCTTCTTCTCCGAAAGCTTTGACAACTCTCATGCCGTTAATGTTTTCCAGCACTTTATCGTTAAGATCAGAAAAGGCAGCTTGGGCTCGATGAAACCTCTTATGGAGCATCGTCCCATAACGACTCGTAGACCAAGCCATTAACGGCATGGGCAACAGTGTAATCAGAGTGAGTTTCCAACTGATAAATAGAGCCATGGATAAAATCACTAATCCGCCGGTCGTTAAAGAATCGACCAAAGTCAATACTCCCATGCCGGCGGTCATTTCAACGGCTTGAATGTCATTGGTCGCATGGGCCATTAAATCACCGGTTCGCTGCTTTTGATAAAACTGCGGGGACATAAGGGTAAAGTGATCAAAAAGTTGCTTTCTCAACAGCCTGCTTAAACGACTGGCCGCCCCGAAAATCATTAAACGCCAAGAAAAACGCAAAACATAAACTACCAGGCCAGTCCCTACAAGCAACAACGTCCAATGAAGCAGCGATACTGACGTTAGGACTCCGCGGCTGATTTCATCAATAATAACTCGAACTACATAGGGAGGAAATAAATTAAGAAAGGCGACGAGAACTAGGACAACTATCCCGGATATGTAGCTTTTTTTCTCCAGCTTAAAAAACCACATGAGATCTTTAAAAAGAAGCATATAATCTCCTCTCATAATCAAACAAGCGTCATTTATTATGGTTTATCCAATCGCAAGACTCCCATTTCTTAAGTGGGAGTAGTTCGAGAGTCCATCCTTCAGCGTGATAGAATTTGTTATGGGCTAGGTGCTTTCGTCAGCGAAGCCCCAATGTTCAGCTTTAGCTGAACGAGTTCAATTTATGGTTTAAGGCCAAACCCTTAAACTAATAACTGACCGACCGCAAAGAGGATGATTGTTTTAGGGGAAAGCTTAATATTAACTAATGCCAGATCTCTAAAATTATATCATATTAAGGATTGTCTGTTCTCATTTTAAGAACTAGAAATAGATCTCAAATAATAAGAGGCCTCTCATTCAAAGAATGAGAGGTTCACTTTTATCTTGTTTACTAAACTAATGATGCATAACATAGCAGATTTGTGTGGATACGCTCGGCCCATCGTCTTAAATTCCAAGTTAGTTATGATTATTGACATGCTGCCAACGGCATAATAAAGTCTCCAGCAAATCGACAATGATAAATAAGCCAACCCCAAGGATAGCCATCATAATGATCCCGGCAAACATTTCATCCGGTGCCGCCCGGCTCCAGGCATCCATAATAAAATATCCCAACCCCTTTGTCGTAGCAAAGGATTCGGCAAAAAACAATACGGCAATCGCTGTTCCCATACTGAGACGCAGTGAGGTCAGAACATCCGGTAAACTTGCAGGCAAGAGCACATAACGATAGATTTGCCCCCGGTTTCCTCCTAGCGAACGCAGGGAGGAAATTGTTTCGGATGGTATTTTGCGGACGGCATCCCGTGTCGTTACAAGAATCTGAAAAAAGACGATCAGAGTAATGAGAAAAATCTTGGATTGATCTCCCAAGCCTAGAAGTAAAAGAATTAGAGGAAGAAAGACAATTTTAGGGATTGGGTAAAGAAGGTAAATTAAAGGAGCTAAAAAGCGGTCAATCTTCTTCTCAAATCCCATCACCAAACCGAGGGGCAGTCCCAAACACAGGGAAATTAAGGTCGAAGCCAGAACTCGATAAGTACTAATCCAAAGGTGTGCCCCAAGATCTCCGTGCAATAGGCGCAGCGTTGCTCTAATGGCTGCGCCTGGTGTTGGTAAAAGTGGTGTCTTAAGAGCCCAGGCACCATACTGCCAAAGTGCCAGCAGAAATAACCCGGCTCCCAAATAACCCAAAAATTGTTTTCGAACGTTATCCTGGCCTTGCTTCATTCTGCCGTTCCTCCTTCTAAAAGAGAACGGATGTAGGTTGCCTTTTGAAAAAAATCGGAGGTCTGCCGATAACCTTTTTGTCCAACTTGAGGATTATGAATTTCTCCTACTATTTCTGTTGGACGGCCATTTTTAAGCACTAAGATACGGCTCCCTAGATAAACAGCCTCCTCAATACTATGAGTGACCAGAACCGTTGTCAGCCTCTCTTCCTGCCAGATCTCCAGTAAAAGTTCCTGCAGGCGCTCACGAGTAAGGGCGTCAAGGGCAGATAATGGTTCATCCATCAAGAGCAGATCGGGTTTAAGAGTTAAGGCCCTTGCTAAAGCCACTCTCTGTTTTTGTCCGCCGCTTAATTGACTGGGAAAATGATGACAGACATCTGCCAGCCCCATTTTGTGAATTATTTCATCGACCAGGCTCTGGTAGACTCTTTTAGGCTGATGTCGTACCTTCAAACCAAGTCGAACGTTTTGCTCAACATTAAGCCAGGGAAAAAGGCCATACTCTTGAAGGATAATGGCGGTCTGCTGGCGTGCCTTTTTTAAGGGTTCTCCGCCAATTGTAATCTCTCCCCCCGTCGGTCGTAGTAATCCCACGAGAAGATAGAGCAGAGTACTTTTTCCGCAGCCAGAAGGACCGATAAGGACAAGACTTTCACCAGTCTCAATGGTTAAGTTAAAATCATTATAAATCTTTACCGATGTTGTTCCTTGAACATAGGCAAGATTACAATTCGTCACTTCTATCACGGGCTGTGTTTCTCCTTATTCTTTAGGCACGAGGTTTTTGTCAACTAAATCGTTATAACTATACGCTTGGGGGATCAGCTTCTTGTCTTCCATCCATTTCATGACACTATCTATTTCTTCTGGAGTAGGCAGCTGCAGCTTAGAAAAAGTTGGTGTTTTGTAGCTCTGTTGAATAGCGGCAGGAACCTGAGCTTTTTCTAAAAACAAACGTCGGTATTGCTCTGGATGACTGCTTAAAGCTTGTCCGGCTAAACCGTAAACACGAACGGCAGCCTTTATACCCTCGGGATTATCCTGAATGCTTTTCGTGCGGAACAAAAGCACTGTTTGCGATATATTGCGATAGGTATCGTCGGCAATTAAGTGTGCTCCCTTAGCCTGAGCCAAAGAAGCCAGGGGATCAGGCAGGCAAGCGGCATTAATTTGATCGGAAAGAAGCATATCCAGACGTACAGGCATTTTAGGAATGGACATCTTCTTGACATCACTTAGTTGTACACTTTTGTCCTTGAGCATCTGATCACTGACATAATCAATAATAGAGTTTTCGGAGATTCCCAAGGTAGCTCCTTTTAGGCCTTGGAGGTCACGAATATTAGATTTGGGTGACGACAAAATGGCAAAACGCCCTTCTTGCGGGGTGGCGCCAAGGCCAATTGTCGCTATTTTTACGTCTGTTCCGATTTTTTTAAGCAAAGCAACTGCAACCAGATCTGCAACTTCGCCATCAATTTGACCAGCCTGCAAGGCTGTATCGCGTTCAACAGCGCTTGAGAAACTAACTAATTGAACTTGAACCCCTTCTTTGGCAAAAAGTCCGTCTTTTTCAGCCACATAGAAAGGAAGATTATCTTCAATCGGCAGCACACCGATTTTTACGGGAGTACTCGCCTTTGCTGATGGTTGTTTTGTTGTCGACGATGCAGCAGTTCCACATCCGGAGACAATCAAGGCTAACCCTAGAAGAAAGGGAATAACTTTAAACCAAAGACTGCTTTTTTTCATACGTTCTCTACACTCCTCAAGTTTGGCTCTAATTTATAATTCTGTAAACTATTTAACAATTACGATTTAGATCTTTAGCCTTTTACAGTTAAATTTTTAGTATTTAAACTCGTGGCTTTGATAATCTCCAGAACAAAACACGTAGTTCTCACCAGGTCTTCTTCCCTGATGTATTCATCCGTTGTATGAAGCTTTTCCATACCCGTAGATAATACGAGACAGGGAACACCGTACTTATTATAATTGTTTGCATCACTGCCTCCTCCGGTGGCAATAAATTCAGGAGTGAGGCCGGCGGCTTCCGCTGCTTTGGCCGCTAAAACAGCAATATGTGATTCTTTAGCCAGTTTAAACGGTGTATATAAGCGCTGAACCTTGATTTCTGACTCAGCCTCCATCTCCTGCGCAGAGTTTTGGAAGATTGCGCAGATTTCTGCAGTCAGACGCTCAAGTTTATTTAAGTCACGACTCCTTGATTCACAGACAACCTCCACATTTTCGGCCACAATGTTTGTCGCTATACCGCCTTGAATTGTGCCAACATTTGAAGTTGTCTCCCCGTCAAGACGTCCACAGGGAATTTTGGCGATGGCCTTCGCCGCGGCTACAATAGCATTAATCCCCTCTTCAGGAACAATTCCAGCATGGGACGCTCTGCCTTTAATGGATACATTAATTCTGTCTTGGCCAGGAGCTTCAAGAATGATTTTTCCGGGTGTCCCCCCGGAATCTAAGACAAAGCCTAAATCGGCTTTCAGTTTTGAGACATCAAGGTTCTTGGAACCATTCAGGCCGCCTTCTTCGGCAATGTTAAAGATTACTTGGATATCACCGTGAGGAAGGTTTTCTTCCTTAATGACTCTTAGAGCCTCCAAAATTGGTACAAGGCCGGATTTATCATCTGCCCCTAAAATTGTTGCTCCGGCAGAGCCTATTATTCCTTCCTTCTGAAAGGGTTCAATGTTTTGACAGGGTTTCACTGTATCCATATGAGCAGATAATAATAGAGTTGGAGCTTCCGGAAGATTACCTTTCAAATAGCCAAAGATATTTCCGCAGTTGCCGCCAATTGCCTCCCCGGCCTGATCTTCACTCACTGACAAGCCTAAATCACTTAGACGCTCTTTAAGGATGTCAGCTATTTTTCTTTCCTGACGTGTTGGAGATTCGATTTTTACTAATTCTAGAAATTCAGCTATCAATCGTTGACGATTGGGCATTTAACATTTCCCTCTCTTTACTAGATTTGTTGATTGGATCGTTGTCGAATTATTGCTTGCCCTAGTTTCACAAACATATTTATCTATTATTCAACAATTCTAGTTCAATTCCTTCTAAACTCGTTGGGCTAATCAAAAGAGCTAAATCTATTCGGCTATTTAACACTTCAAAAATAGATCCCGCAAAGAAAACTAGGCAGCCGTCAAGCTTCTGGAGCAGACGGCTGCCTAGTGACTTATACTTGCATGGAGCCTAATTTAGTTGCGCCAGGTCAGAGCTCTGAATAAATCAGCGGCGGCTTCAGCACGACTTACACCTTCGCTGGGAGCAAAATTCTGCCCTTTAACGTTGACAATTCCCGTGCTTGTCGCTAAGGCGACATAGCCCAAAGCATCAGGCGATATGTCCGCTGCATCCTGGTAATTTACCTGGTAGATATTTTTAAACTCGGCAAATTTATTAAGCTGGAGATATCGCAGAAAAAGTTTGCATAATAGTTCGCGGCTGACATAATCTCCTGACTGCAGGTTTTCTTTTAACCAGCCTTGTTCTTTGGCTTGGGTCAGAATATCCATGTCAGACAAGGAGGTATTGCCCATCACACCATAACGGCTTAAATACATAGCCCTTAAGAGTGAACCGAGAGTCATCTTATCATTAGGTTTAAAACTATTTCCATAATCAGTGAATAAGCCTGCATCTCCGAGGGCTGCGATTTCTTGCTCACCTTCAACTCCTGATATGTCGTTAAAGATGTAATGCTTTGGTCCTTTATCAAGCGGTCGGCCTTGAAAATCAAGCAATTCTCCGCTCTTGGCATCAAGAACATTCGAAGTCTGAGAACTCTGATCCTCTGCCTTAGGAAGGTATACTAAGCGGACATCTCCAGGAATCCCATTGGAATAAATTCGCACATAGGTCAACGTCATGGGACGCAGATTTAAAAAATCCTGAACTGCTTGATCTTTACTTAATGTTCCTGTCGGATCAGGGAAAGCAGGTTCAGACCAGTTCAAATCGTAATTAACAATGGTCCCGTCAGTAGGTTCTACAGTAACAGTCATTACATTATTGAAAAAATCAATTCCGTTGACAATGCGATGGTAGGTGAAATTGTTCGCATTATAAAGTAAAACGGCTTTTTCAGCCTGATCACTATTGTCGTCCGCATCAAAAGTTACTTGACTAAAACGGCTTGGCTGAACTTTTTTAAGAAAATCCTCAGCTATCTTTTGCATGGCTGTATGGTCTAGTTTGGGTTCTCTTTTTTCTGCGGGTTGATAGCCACGATTAAAACTCAATAATTCTCCTGTTGCAGCATCGATTCTGGCGCTCAGATATTGAGCTTTACCCTCGGAGGTTTCCGGGTTGGGGGTGAACCAATCAAAACTCCAAACACTATTGTTTCCGTTGCGCCAGTCGGTACTTAAGTTCGCACTTCGCAGAGTTAAATTGTCCGGTATACTAAGCAAGCGTTTTACATCTGCAATAGCTTCATCCTGTTTTATGAGTTTCGCGGTCTTATCTACCTCTTGCTGTTCCTGAGGAGTCAAGCTCTGTGAACTATGAACAGCAGAACTGGTACTTCCCGCTTTATCTCCCATGCCGCCATCCACTGAGTTCTGAGCAATCCAGTCACCGGGATTTAGCTTAAGAGGTTCACCTGTCAGGGCATCAATCGCTCCAGCGCTCGGGCTGGATAATTGATAAACGAGTTTTGCATCTTGCTTTTGCCCCGTTGTCAGGACCCGGTAAGGTGTGGGCATCCAATATTGAAGTTTAAAAAACGGTAATGAAGCAAAAGCTTGCTTCGCTTGAGCTTCACTAATTGCATTTTTATTCTCCGGGAAGTTAACATCACTCCAATTTAGCATATAGGAAATGATGTGTCCGTCACTGCCGGAAACTTGAATATCTACACCATTGCCCGCAAAAGGAACATTGTTAACCAGTCGCCGATAATGAAACGTATAGGTAACCGGTCCGTAATTATTAAGAGGTACAACCTCTTGGTCATTAGTTATTTGTTTGATCTCTTTGGCCCGCTCTGGCAAGAGCCGGGTCAAAAGCGAATCGCAGATTTTTTGGGCCTCAGCTTTGGAAACCTTCGGAAGGCCTGAACTTGACGCCGGGTCATCATTTTTCCAATAATTAATACTCAAAATATCCCCATTAACAGCATTTACCTCGGCTGAAAAATCTCCTCCTTTATCCGGGTTATTCCAATGAAGTGACCAAGATTGCCGCTCGTCATTGGTACTATAATTAGATGTAAAGTTTGATAAATCACTTGGTATGTTAAAATTTGCTTTTACAATCTGAAGAGCTTTTTCTAGCGTGATTTTAGGCGATGTCACTCCAACGGAAACGGCTGTTGTCGAAGAAGCGGAAGTCTTTTCAGCTGCCAAAACGGGAAATGAATACATTTGGAATAAAAAAGCCATTGTCACAACCCCTGCCATAGCTTTTTTATAATTTTGAATCATCCTTATTCCTACCTTTCTTCAGTTCTCTTAAAACTAATAATTGATTGCCTCCTTTTCAGATAATTTTTTCATAACTAGCAATTGTTTTCCAGTTCGAATCAGTTCCTTGCTCAGATAATAAAGCTTGCTTCATATTTCTTATTATAAAATATAGAAAGTTGGAACATCGGCTTTTCTAACAGAAAATTTTCCGACACCAATTTACAATAATCGCATTGTATATTTATCCAGTTTTCAAGTTGGCAAAAGCACGATCACCTGATTCAGCCATAATTAGTGGATAGTTTCATAAATATAGGCAGTAACAATCGAAGTTTGATCATTACTGCCTATGGTATGAATTATTCTTTAATTCAGTTTTATAGAACTTTCTTGAAAGACATTGCCCTAATTCAGAATTGATACTCCCCCTTCGTCCAAGTCATATTTTGATCCAATAATTTGAAGCTGTTTTTTCTCGAGAGCTTCTTTTAAGATTGAACTCTTTTTAAGGTCTTGAACAGAGCTCTGAATATTCAAGTTCACGCATTGTTCGATCAATGGGTTTCCTGATAAGCCGTCTGACTCTGCTCGAATAACTGAAGGAGTAATTTTGGCAATCACAGCAGAAATGCTTCCCTTCGTTTCTCCTCCTTCTACGGCAGCCGTGACCGCCCCGCAGCTTTCATGGCCAAGCACGACGACTAAAGGAACCTTTAGATGTTCAACGGCATATTCAACGCTCCCCAGTTCAACCGGTGTTATGACATTTCCTGCCACCCGAATGACGAATAAATCACCAAGAGCTTGATCAAATAACATTTCTGGAGGGACTCTTGAATCGGAGCAGCTGACAATCACTGCAAAGGGGTGCTGCCCATTCCGCAATAAGTCAGTGCGTCTGGTTATACTAATATCTTTATTTAACACCTTTCCTGCTTTAAAGCGCTGGTTTCCTTCCAGAAGAAGCTGCATTGCCGCTTCAGGAGAGGTAACCTTTTCCATTCGCTGATAAACTGGAACGCTAGAGGTTTCTAGAACAGTACTGTTCTTGTCGGCTGAAGGAATCGCAGGCGTTGGATATGATGACTGATGACATCCGCTTAGAAGAATCAACAGACCTAACAGGGTTACGCAGATATAGGAAGATGACCGGTTCATGAAAATCTCTCCTTTATCATAGATAATTTATATCTTCAGTGTAACCCAAACTAGCCTAGTACTAATCAATGATAAGTAACTATTAAAGAGGTATGAATGAAAGAAAATCGCAAGCGAACTCGGGAGACCTACTCCCACTTAAGAAGTGGAAGTCTTACGATTGGATAAAAATATACCCTATAGATTGGCCGACACAGCGTCTTATCTGTGTCCAACTATAGGGTACAGCTTAATATTCCTGTTCCTTACTTATTATGTCCTTTTAAAGTGGTCAGGCAATTAAAATGAGAACACTTTTGATTCTGCCGCCAGATCGATTAATTTACCGGCGGTTGATAATTGTGCGCCTTTGATAAATTGATCCTCCCCAAAGAGTCTGGTTCGAGCACAGGGAGTGCATACATAAAAGGAAACATTTTGACTGATGAGATAGTCCAGATATTGTTTCGCATTATCTCCTGTCGGTGCCGTTACACCATCTGCCAGTCCCAAAATTGCATAAGAAACGGCATCATCAACTAAGAAAATATTAACTTCATGCCCTTTTTCCTTGGCGACTTTCGCCAGTTGAAAAGCCCTTGTAGCGCGAACAGGATCCTCTAGTCCACGACTCAGCACAAATAAAAATTTTTCCATAGCTAATTTCCTCCTCTACGTTTTTGGGGATAGGGAGATCAAATCATCTTATACATCCTCCACTTCTTTGGTTGGGCAAGTCTTGCTGAGATCTATTTCTGCAGTTATCTCTTTCCAATCAGCTTCTTTAATGTTGATGGATTCCAGTAAAAGTATAAGATCTGATCTGCCAAAATAAGCCGGATTTCCTTGGGGGTCGAGTGTCATAAGGACAACCGGCATGCCAGGAAATACCGGAAGCATAGCTTTAATAATCATAATCGCATTATCTGAGTCACGGAAGATGGGGCGTTGTACTGAAATCACCGCAATAGTTTTACCTTGTTCTGTTACGACAGCTGCTTCAAATTTACTTTCCAAGTCATTCATCTCCTAATTCTTGTGTTGAAGATCAGTGTGAATTTTTCAAATCATTACCATGAACTCGTTCAGCTAAAGCTGAACATGGGAGTTTTAAAAACCGGATAAATTATGCCCATAAAAATCAACTAAGCATATGTCTTCGACATACAATTCTGAAACCCTGCAAAAGAAATGCTTTATTAAAATATAACTGTATATCGACCTAGCTTAACCTTACCCATTTCGGTGGCTTTGCCTGAGGAATTCTTGAGATTTATCCTCTAAAATAATTTACACCGCCGGCAAAAATCGGCTGATATTTATCTCCCGGAATATTAAGTGCCACTCCATAGCCCGTTCTTTCAGAATGAGCCATCTTACCTAAGATTCTTCCATCGGGACTGGTAATTCCTTCGATAGCCTCGTATGAACCATTGGGATTATACTCAATGTGGTTGCTCGGGTCACCCTTGAAATCCACATACTGGGTCGCAATTTGTCCCTTGGCCTCCAACATCTCAATGACCTTTGCACTGGCAACGAAACGCCCTTCTCCATGGGATACTGGAATTGTATGAATATCACCAAGAGAAACTCCGCTAAACCACGGCGATAAAACAGAAACAATTTTGGTCTGAACCATACAGGAAACATGCCGGCCAATCTTATTGTACGTCAGAGTCGGCGCTTCTGAGGTTAAATCTAATATCTCTCCGTAAGGTACTAAGCCGAGCTTGATCAACGCTTGGAAGCCATTACAAATTCCCAGCATAAGCCCGTCACGTTTGTTTAAAAGCTCCGAAACCGCCTCTTTAATCCGAGGGTTTCGGAACATTGTGGCGATAAATTTACCGGAGCCGTCAGGTTCATCTCCGGCGCTGAAACCACCTGCCAGCATGACGATCTGGGCTTGACCAATCTTTTTCGTCAATTCCATAATGGACTGTTCGACATCGGAAGGCGTTAAATTGCGGATAATTAGGGTTTCTGCGTCTGCTCCCGCTTTCTCGAAGGCTCTTGCGGAGTCATATTCACAGTTGGTACCGGGAAAAACAGGAATCAAGACCTTCGGTCTGGCAATTTTCAAGGATGGTTTTTGTGTATGGCGTGACTTAAAACGTATTGATCTTGGTTCAGGCATGGTTTCAGTCCGAGTAGAAAAAATTCTCTCTAAAGGTTGTTCCCAGGCCTTTTGGGCTTCTTCTACCGCAAGAGAAACTCCATTAACTGTAATCATTGGATCATCCTGAGTTGTCCCGAGGAATTCATAGACGACATCCCCAAAGATCTGGTCCAATTCAATGGAGTCTTGAATCTCGAGAATGAGTGATCCATAATCAGCGCTAAAGAGCCGCTGAAAGTCCATTGGTTCCGTAATCGTTAGCCCTAGGCGATTCCCGAAGGACATTTTACTGACAGCAGCAGCAAGCCCTCCCATGCCAACGGTGTGTGAAGCTAAAACGTATCCCGCTTGGATTAGTTCAGAGACTTTACGGTAGTTTTTAGCAAGCTGGTCAAAGTTGGGAATTTCTTGGTTATCGCGCAGGGAAGGAATTAAGACAACCTTGCTGCCAGCCTTTTTGAACTCTTGAGATACGACCTTGTCCACATCAAGAACATTAACGGCAAAGGCTACTAAGGTGGGCGGTACATTTAAATCCATAAAGGTCCCTGACATACTGTCTTTCCCGCCGATAGCCGGTATTTGGAGTTTTTTCTGAGCATAAAACCCTCCTAACAAAGCACTGAAGGGTTTTCCCCATTTTTCCGGATCAGAACCAAGTTTTTCAAAATACTCTTGAAGGGTTAAACGAACATTACGGTAGTCTCCTCCTAAGGCGACGATTTTAGTAACAGCATGGACAACAGCATAGAGAGCTCCATGGAAAGGACTCCATTTGGCCAGCTGTGGATTATAGCCATAGGTCATTACTGTGGCAGCCTTCGAATCACCGCTCTGCATCGGAAGTTTGGCAACCATTCCCTCAGCAGGTGTCGCCTGGTATTTTCCGCCTAAAGGCATTAACACCGTCGACATGCCAATGCTGCTGTCAAACCTCTCCACAAGGCCTTTCTGACTGCATACATTCAGATCCTGCAAATTCGCAAGCCATGCCTTGACAAGCAGATTGGCATCCTTCGTCTCAGTGTTGAAGGAACTAAGTGCAGCGGGCAGCGTTTTAAAGTAATTGTTGGATGACTCCGGCAGATTCACCCGTACTTTAGTCGTTTGTTTAATACCATTGGTATTTAAAAACTCTCTGCTCAAATCAACGATGGTCTCACTTCTCCAAGACATTTTAAGTCTTGGGTTAGAACTTACATGAGCAACTAAGGTCGCTTCTAAGTTCTCCTCGCGGGCAAAGGCAATAAAAGGTTCTAAATTTTCCGCACTGATGACGACAGCCATCCGTTCTTGAGATTCAGAAATCGCCAGTTCTGTGCCATCCAGTCCTTCATATTTTTTCGGAACAGCGTCAAGATTAATCTCTAAACCCTCGGTTAATTCTCCGATAGCGACAGAAACGCCGCCTGCTCCGAAATCGTTGCAGCGTTTTATCATCGTACTAACCTCCGGCTTACGGAACAAGCGCTGAATCTTACGTTCCGTGGGAGGATTTCCTTTTTGAACCTCAGCCCCGCAGGTTAACAAAGACTCCGAAGTGTGCTCTTTAGACGAACCCGTTGCCCCGCCGCATCCGTCACGGCCGGTTCTTCCGCCGACCAGAACGACAACGTCTCCTGGTTCTGGAACCTCCCGGACAACATTTTTGCGGGGAGCTGCAGCTATAACTGCCCCAACTTCCATCCGTTTAGCCATAAAACCTTCATCATAGACTTCGGCAACTTGTCCTGTTGCCAATCCTATTTGGTTGCCGTAAGAGCTATAACCGGCGGCCGCACCCTGCGTAATTTTTCGCTGAGGCAATTTCCCCTCTAAGGTATCTTCCAGTTTGCCTCTGGGATCGCCGCTTCCTGTGACGCGCATGGCCTGGTAGACATAGGTCCTCCCTGACAGGGGATCGCGAATAGCTCCTCCCAAGCAAGTTGCCGCGCCCCCGAACGGTTCTATTTCTGTAGGATGATTATGAGTTTCATTTTTAAACATGACTAGCCACTCTTCAGATTGGCCATCATGGTCTAAGTTAACAACTATACTGCAGGCATTGATCTCCTCCGATTCATCGAGATCAGGAAGCAGCCCCTTCTTTTTCAATTCTTTCATTCCTATAACCGCCAGGTCCATAAGGCAGATATCGCGATGGTCTGTCTTTTCAGCATAAACGAAATCCCGAGATGCAAGATAGTCCTGATAGGAATTAAGCAGAGGGTCAGAAAAATCCCCGGAAGGGATAATAACTTCTTCTATTTTGGTATTAAAGGTAGTATGGCGGCAATGATCAGACCAATATGTGTCAATGACTCGAATTTCCGTAAGCGTTGGATTCCGCTTCTCGGTGTCACGAAAATAGGACTGACAAAACATCAGATCCTGAAAACTCATAGCTAAACCCGCTTGATGAAAAAACTCCCTAAGACCCTCTGGTGATTTTTGCGTAAAATCAGAAATCACTTCTACATTAGGCGGAAGGACGGATTCAAATTCCAGAGAATTGGGCTTATCTAAAGAAGCTTCCCGGGATTCCACCGGATTGATGCAATAATGTTTAATGGCTTGAAAATCTTCTTCAGTTAACGAACCTGTTAAAATAATAACTTTTGCAGAAGCAATCGCCGGCCGTTCTTTCTGCGTAAGAATTTGAAGACATTGAGCAGCTGAATCCGCCCGCTGATCATATTGACCGGG
This sequence comes from Desulfosporosinus acididurans, assembly GCF_001029285.1. GTDB lineage: Bacteria > Bacillota > Desulfitobacteriia > Desulfitobacteriales > Desulfitobacteriaceae > Desulfosporosinus > Desulfosporosinus acididurans. The sequence goes on along the minus strand of NZ_LDZY01000009.1, from coordinate 182,138 downwards.
GAGGTATTCCATGGCAAAAACTCTGTCTTGAGCCGAGATATCCAAGCGTTCATCGTAAATTGAATCAAGAGGCGGCTCAGCAAAAATGATTGAGCGGGATTGTTGGTATTCTTCATCTGTAATTCCGGAAATGTCGTAACGATTGATAATCCGGACACCTGACAAAGAATTGATGCCTAAGTTTTCGCGCAGATCGCTTAATAATCCTTGAGCCTCGATATCATAACCAGGTTTTTTTTCAACATAGATCCTCTTGACAGTTTGTGATTCCATACTTACCTCCAACCTTCATTTGCCTTGAACTAAAAATATGTTTTTAAGGCTTAATTGCTAAAAATATGTTTAAGGCCATAGCGCTTTGTCTATGACCTTGTTGCCAAGTATTCTCACATCATCGATAACTTGTTATGGCTTTGCTTGCATAATACCATGATTCGAACAGAAATAAAAGCCGCTCTTTGAATTGGCAACTTTGTGAAAAGTGTGACGCATTCCTCTAACCCACTCCCACTTACAAGAAGTAGGAGTCTTACGATTGGATAAAAAAAGAGCAGCCATGCTCTTTTTATCCTTATTCCCATTCTTTTTATTATTGGGGTAATTATGTATAAGTTCTGCCCTCAAAATTAATGAGTTAATTTTCGACGATTTGCAGTTTCTGGGACCTTTTCCATCCAGCCATTTTTAATCAATAAATCCGAACCGCTTTTAGCAATAGCTAGTATCTCAGTCATAAGCTTCATATAGGTTGCAATGACATCTTTTCTCGTAATTCTCGAAAGCCCAGTCCCATAAGCTGAAAGAATATAGGCGACAATCGTTGTTGTATGAAACAACATTAGACGGTCACTGAATGGGGATTCTTGTGAGTCTGTAACGCGATAGTCAATTATTTCCGGCCCGGGTAATCCCTCTTCCTCTAATATCTCCCGGAGTACATTAATATGTTTGACAGCAAGTTTGGCTCCGTTATTAAAAAACCTTCTGATTTCATCCGATTTGACAACCTGGGCAAAACCTACCTTCACAATTTTTACGACCACTTTAAAATCCAATATAGCTAAGATATTACTAATTTCAAGAGCGTTGAGCGGTCTAGTTGCTCCAAAAAATGACCCGTAATAATCCTTATCATGAACATACTCTACTTCGTGCGGTAGTACAATGTAGGGGGTCTTCGGAAAAACGCCCTTAGCTAAGAGAACGTCATCGGTTCTTTGAATTAAATCTTTCGAACTCTCGATAAATCCGGCGAATAGCTGTCTAATATCCGAACGGGAAGACTCACTAAACGCTAAAGCATAATTTTGTATGATGAACTTTTGCATCATTCTTATATATCGGACACCGGAGGTTTCATCATACAATCGCGGGGCATCGAGATTGACATCCTTATCTCCAAAGCCTTCCGGAGTAGGGTATTGCAGCAAATTGAATATATTCCTGAGAGACTGAAGATTTTGACTTGAAAGGTTCAGAGATGAAAGCATAATCTTGTAATAATCTTGATCCTCACATTTGGCAACCATATATTTTTGGAAGGTCTCCGCCATACTTTCTGCTATATAGGCTGACCATAGATGGTTAATTTCAGCAACCGTAATAGGTATATCTGCCACATTATGCTGGATAGAACTAATCTGAGTGTTATCATATTTTTCGCCGTTATTAATTATTTCTCCACTTTCCATACTGGAATCAATCAGCTGTCCCTTTTCCATGTTAGAGCATCCTCCCTAAAACCTTAAGTGTTTTTAATATCATCTTCAATTAGGAGAAAAACTCTTCAAGTATATTTTACCATATCATTTATTCAATCATATGGCTCTAAGTGGGAGTGGTTCCCATACATTAACTCGTTAGGAAAACCACAAAATTTTAGCACAACCCTTTGAGTAGATCTCATGATTTCTACAGATAGGATTGTGCTAAGATTACGTTTAGGTTTTTGCCTCATGTAAAGCAGCTATTTCTCCGCTAATGTCAGCTTTTTTTCCAAAATGAACTCCATCAGAAGTTTGGCAGTTCCTCCCGTTAGTTTTAAACAATGCTTTAAATGTTCCGGGGAATCAAAATCGTGGGGATTTAAAACTCGACAACATGTTCCTCCAAATTGGTCGGAAAAACGGTCATGAAATTCGTGGGCCAGATTATAAAGCGGTTCCCGATCTTGTTGGTGAGTGATGCGTCCTTGGTAAAGCCCCAAAACCATCACCGAACTTGTCAAGGCACCGCACATGCAGCCGGCATGCCCTAGCCCTCCTCCAAACCCAGTCGCCATTTTCAAACTCTCAGAACTTAGGGGATTGTTAAGCAGTTCGTTAAAGGCATGAAGAATTGATTCCGAACAATTAAAACCTTCTTTGAATTTGTTTCCAGCCCGCGAACGAGCCTCTAAAACCACGTCATCGTTCATAGGTAACCTCCTTAACACAATTTAATTTAATTAAAGCTTACCTAATAATTCTAGATATATCTCAATATTCCTACTATTCAAATTAAAAAGTTTTCTAGGTACGATGGAAATACTTCCTGGCAGATTCAATACAAATTTCTATCTTATAGATATTTAATTCTTATCCAATTAATAACAAACTTCCAAGGAATTTATGGATTTTAGAAACAATCGATTTTTTCGCAATCTATGATACTCCCTTGCGATGAATGGGTGTTAGTAAAAACGACCGTAACGAGGGCAAATCGTTACAGTCGTTTTATCTTACGCTGCAGTGATAAATTCTAATTATCCTCCAGATCCTCAGGAGATTTCACAATAAAATGGGCGCCCTCAAGGATTTGGGCTAGTACATGATAGGGGGTTGTTGCCACTTCACGGTACATCCTATGAGTATATAAGTGACGTACATTGGGAAAGTCCTGTTTAAATAAACGCCTGACTTTGTCCCCCGAATAATCTGCGTCCAACAGAACAAAGACCTCATCCTCACTATACACAGAGAATAATTCTTCCAATTTATCTTCGCCTATGGTGCCATAGGTACATGCTATTTCTACAGGTTCGTCCAGAATTTGTTGTAACCGCTGCTTATCTGTCTTTCCTTCAACGATAATCACTTTTCCCATGAATCCACCTTAACTTTCCTATCTTGATTTTTGGCCTTTAAACTAGACTCTGCGCTTTGTTAAGGAAATATTCCCAAAGAGCTATTCGACCATCGAGGAAGAGAGAAATTGAAGGGGAATCTTTATTGTTACCCTAGTACCTTGGTTCAACTCACTATGGATTTCAATCTTACCTTCCAGCAATTCAATTAGGGCCTTGGCAATTGCTAAACCAAGTCCTGTCCCTTTACTGTTTCGTGACTGATCTCCTTTGTAAAAGCGTTCCCAAATATGCGGCAGTTGCTCTGCAGCTATGCCATATCCTTCATCCTTTATCCGAAGTATCAAAGCGTTTTTATCCTCCACATTGGTCTCAATATAAACTCCTCTATTATTGGGGGAATGAGTGATGGCATTGTCGAGGAAAATAATGATGAGCTGACGTAATCGATTGTAATCCCCCATAAAAGGAGGAACTTCTTCTCTAATGGAATAGCTTAATTTAATGGATTTTTTATCGGCAAGCGTTTGCAAATTTTTAATGGTATCTTCAAGCAGGCTTGGAAAATGAATTACTTCCTGGCTTATAGATATTTTACCTGATTGAAGCTGAGAAAGTTCAAGAAGATCCTTAACTAGTCGTTCTAAACCATGAGTTTCCTGGAGCATTTTTTGGTAAGTCTGCTGAAAATCCACTCGCGAATCCAGAGTTCCATCAACCATCGCTTCAAGGTACCCTCGGATGACTGTCAAAGGAGTACGAAATTCATGGGATACATTAGCAACGAAATCTCGACGCAATTGTTCGAGGCGCTCATTTTCGCTGATATCCTGAACTGAAGCAACGCACCCGGTAATGGTATCATGTTTATCAATGATAGGCGAAATCGTAAATCGCAATACCTTATCCGACCGAGTGCGGAGAATTTGTAAAGTTTCCTTAGTTTTCATCACTTGAACCAGTTTAGATTTAATCTCTAACTCCTGCAAATCTCTGTCAATATCGTCTAAGGAATAAGGATCGTTCCTATTCATGATGTCTGCAAGAGCAAAATTAACACTTACAGGCTCGAGATTAATATTAAATGCGATAATACCCTCAGAAATGCTGGATATAATATCTTTGAGTTTTCCCTTTTCCTGAAAGAGTTGGTTAATCGTTGAACCAAGTTCTCTCGCTAAAAGATCGAGAGAATTCCCCAGTTGACCTAGTTCATCGTCTCGCGTGATGCCTGTCCTTGCCTGATAATTCCCCTTAGTAATTTCAAGAGCCGTGCGGTTCATTGCTTTTAGAGGACGTGTAAAAAGAATGGAGTACATGACTCCCAAAGCCGCAGCTAAGAGTAGCGCCACTAATAGACTGACAGCTAGAATACCAACAGCCTTGTTCAAAACACTGGTGATTCCTGTCACAGGAGTATGTAAAAGGACTGCTCCTATGACTTTATGCTGATGATCAAAAATTGGAACACCAACAGTAATCGTAGCTTCGTGATACAGGCTGCTAAAACTTTCGCTGGTAGATTCCTGGCCCTGAAGAACATCCTGAATTACTCTTTCAGCCTCTGGAGGCAAAGGACCTGCATTCGTCGAAATGCCTTGTCCGGCTCCGCTTCCCATAGGCCCTCCCTGTCTTGCACCATAGCCAAATCCTCGGCCTTGTCCCATTCCTTGCCCTTGCATGCGGCCGGAAATTACGGCGGGATTGCCTTTGTTATCCGTAATCCAAACCTTAGACTCAGTGATGGTGTCGAGAGAACGAAGATAACCGCCAAAACCTCTCAGGGGATTACTCGAGCCTGCTGTCTTGCCTACAGAATTGCCCATCACTTCAGACGCCATGGCTGCGATGCTTCTCGCACTTGTAACCATTGTTTTTTCTCGGCTCTCAAAGGCATATTGCTTAAAAAGCTGCATAAATAAGGCACCAATGGTAATCATACAAATAGTGATTATTACAATAAAACTCAAGGCCAATTTAAAGGCCAGTTTGTTTTTTATTAAGTTAATGATTTTATTAACGACTCTGAGACTCAAACTTATAACCAACACCCCATATCGTCTTAATATCCCAAGGAAGTTTGTCAGGAATGTTCATTTTTGATCTCAGTCTTTTAATATGAGTATCTACGGTCCGTGCATCACCAAAATATTCATAGCCCCAAACACTGTTGAGAAGGTTGTCTCTCGAAAAAACTTTTCCCGGGTTCGAGGCTAAAACCCATAAAAGCTCAAGTTCTTTTTTCGTTAAGGAAACTGGCCGTCCCTCAATTTGTACTTCATAATCTGAAAGACTAATAACAAGCCCAGGGTAGTGAATCACGTCGCCGCTTTGTTCCTCTGAAATATCAAGCCTTCTAAGAACTGCTCGGACTCGGGCCATAACTTCACTGGGATTGAATGGCTTGACAATATAGTCATCTGCGCCGATATCTAAACCCATGATTCGATCCCCATCTTCCCCTTTTGCTGTAATCATAATAATTGGGACTGACGAATTTTGACGGATTTCTCGGCAGACTGTAAAACCATCTTTCTTAGGCATCAGAACATCTAGGAGAATCAGCACAGGTTGATACTCTGCAAATTTCAGGAGCGTTTCTTCCCCATCACGGGCAACGATCGGATTATAGCCTTCTTTACTCACATAGGTTTTTAAGATATCGAGGATACCCTCATTATCATCGGCAATTAAAAGAAACTTCTTCATAATATCCCCCCTACTCCAATCAATTTTACCATTAATTTGTTTCATGATTGTGACAAATTTGTGGCACACTTAATGTCAAAACAGGTTCAAAGTTTTGCCATATTTTTGCCACAATTTCCTTGTAAGCTTGAGTTGCAATAAATTATTGAAAGGATGTGGATTGATGAGAATCTACAAAAAACTTGCAGTTACCCTAACTATGTTGGGAATGTTAGGGGTTGCCGGGACAGCTTATGCCGCTGTATATCAGACACCTGCGGACATAGCGGCAAGTGTCACTGGAAAATCAATCACTGATGTCAACCAAGAAAGAGCTTCAGGTAAAACTTATGGGACTATTGCTAAAGAAGCCGGAAAGTTAGAAGAATTTCAAGCTCAAGTGTTAGAACAAAAAAAGGCCATACTTAATCAAAGGGTTACGGATGGCCAATTAACCCAACAACAGGCGGATCAAATCTATGCCGGAATAAAAAGCAATCAAGCCTTATGTAATGGAACTGGCAATTGTGCCGGACTCATGGGCGGACAAGGTATGGGACGCGGTGCAGGAAATCGAATGGGGAGCGGTATGGGAATGGGTTGTAGGCTTGGTTTATATCCTTAAGCAATTTACACGTTAATATTAACGCTGTCTGAAGACCAATCAGACAGCGTTTTATTATTGCCTGGTAAAGTTACTAATGATGTTTTGAAATTTCATAAGTATTGTTTAACTCATGATAGTGGCATTTCGTCCGGAAATATCCATATGAGTGTTGCGTAAAAATATTTGAAACTTTATTGTTCCGACTCTATTCGCATCTTCTTGAATAATCTCCCACCGGCAATCATCCAACATTGCATATCCACAATTTTTCATTTGAGAACAGAGCATACATACACAGGATTTTCCTCTACACTCTCGACATTGGCAGCTCATAGTTTACCTCCACCTTCAGTTTAGCTATTTCAACAGATTATTTCGCTCGATCCCACTTATTTTTGTTTCAGTACGCAAACCTAAACTTGATATTGTACGTACATTCACAAATTTAATTATAATGTTTCCTCTACTTAGATTACTTAGATGAATCTTAACTCTCTAAATACTCCAGGTCTATAGAAAAACATTATTTTCTTTATTCAATTTTCTAATGTTGTAATCTATATTCAATGTCAACGTGGTTTTTACAAATAAAGACCTTTCCTTGCAAGCAGTTCCTCATGGTTTCCACTTTCGATAATGTCGCCGTCCTTCATCACCAGAATAAGATCTGCATTTTTGATCGTTGAAAGCCGATGAGCAATGACAAAAGATGTTCTTCCCACTGTAAGCTGATCCATAGCTGCCTGGACTATTCGTTCCATACGTGTATCCACCGAACTTGTAGCTTCATCCAACATATCACATATTTTTTAGCTTCCTGGAACTATAGATAAAATTCATTTATAATAGAGGGTAAATTTAGGCAATAACGAAGGGGGTACTGGATTGAGCTCAGTATCGATAATGGATTCAAGCTACGAAAACTGTCACGAAGCTGTCGAAAGGATATTTCGCCAGTTTCCATTAGACTTAAAAGGGAAAAGAGTCGTTATAAAACCAAATGTACTTCGCAGCGCAACACCTGAAGAAGGCATAACCACCCATCCAGCTGTGTTAAAGGCAGTTATAAATGAAGTTGTCAAGCAACGCCCTGCATCGCTCATCGTTGGTGATAACCCAGGGGTTTTTTCCTACGGTATGAACGAAAAGGCTTTTGAAGATACTGGTCTAATGGAGGCAGCCGGTATATATTATCGAAATCTTGGCGCGGAAACTGTATCAATGGAAATGAATTCACCTTATATAGAGCATGCTCTAATTTCCCGGGCGATTCTTGATGCCGATGTATATATAAGCATACCCAAGTTTAAAACCCATGGACTCACTGGACTGTCTTGCGCCATCAAAAATAATTTTGGGCTTTTAGCTGGGGCCCTAAAGGCAGAAACCCATAAAAGAGCCGGCAATCCCCTTAACTTTGCCGAAGCACTGGTTGAAGTCTTTGCCCTTAAGATTCCTGATTTGGTAATAGTTGATGGTGTCTTGGCTATGGAGGGTAATGGTCCAGCCTCAAAAGACTTAGTTAACCTCGGCAAGATAATAGCCGGAGTTGACCCAGTGGCTGTTGATACAGTGGTTGCACATATGATGGGCTTCCCTGATTTACCTCGAACCATTGAGCTGGCTGCAGCCAAAGGATACGGTATCAGCGAACTTTCGAGAATACATATTGACGGAAACCTTGAAGTTATCCCAGGATTTAAACTTCCACAGACAGACCAGCGAGGTCAGACTTCCGTTAATACTATGGATTCTATTACTGCGGTAAGGCCATTGGTAGATAAAGAATTATGTAGTCTCTGCGGAACCTGTATAGAGCACTGCCCAAACGGTGCATTAACCATGGACGAATACCCGATAGTTAGCCCGGAACTGTGCATTACATGTTTTTGCTGTCAGGAACTTTGCCCGCAAAAGGCAATCGAATTAAAATAAACGCTGAAGGATACAACCATCTTGCTTCAGAGCGTGAGCATTCTGGCCCCATCAAGGCAATTGACACGCAGAAGCCTTTCCTTCCTATCGTTTTGAACTCGACGTACTGTTGTCGAGTTCATTTATTTTATTCAACTTTATCCTTTGAACTCAGTCTCTCCGCTAATAACCTCATAACCCAACAAACATAAATTTTTCTTTTATACTAAAGATTTATCTATAATTCAGCGCTTTTCAATGCATTTCCTTCACAAATAACAAAAAAAGACGCTTCCTGGCGTCAATCAAAATTATAAAATATTGGTCTACTACATATTCTTTGTAACCTTCGCTAACTGCCATGATGTTCCTCAAGTATAATCAGGCCCTTCCCATGTCGTGGTGTAGAACAATATTCCCCCTATATTTTATTTACGCATTATTTAACTACTTTTCTATGCTCTTAGTGTAACCCTTGGATACCGACTATCTCATGAACAAGGACTCTGAACATTTCAATCAGGGTCTAGGGAATAGGAAATTAAACAGAAGTGAATTGCAGTTTGAAACTGTTTTCCACTTCTGTCTTCTTATCAGCACATACCATTCATACTATACGAAAATTATAGTTATTATTGTGACTATGGATATACTACCAATGCTGAACCGAAATCCTTTAGGCTCGTACGCAGATCTTCTCTTTCGTGTGCCGGCCCATTTCGCAAGCCGGTTACGACAGGTACCTCTTTCACATCGAATTCCAGCATTTCAAACATTTGCTTTGTATAATCAATATACGTTTTAAACAGGTCGGCATCAGGATTGCCCTGATTAAACGAAAGGATCAGCTTTTGTTTCACGGCATTTTCTTTGAAGAACGGGGAGAACCTCGGAGAAAATCGTGCAAACAGCCTGTCGGTGAATATCTTTCCTTGGGCGCTCATCTGTCCCATGTAAATCGGCAAACCTAAAACAATGGCATCTGCATGCTCAAGCGCGTCATAAATTTTCTGCATGTCATCTTTGATAACACACCCCCGATCACTCTTGTGGCAGCCCCAACAACCTCGGCACGGTTTGATATCAAGATCGGCGAAACCAAAGATACTCGTTTCGGCACTCTGTTCCTTCGCACCTTCGAGTATTTTGTTTACGATAAAGGCGGTATTGCCTTCTTTACGCTGACTTGCGATAATTCCAATGATATTCATGTTTTTTGCTCCTAAGCATTTATATAATTTCCCATTTCATAGGGCTCTTCAAAATGAGTTAGGTAAAATTAAAGTCTATCATAGTTCCAAACGAAATATCTGTATCCAGTTTCTCTATTTCTGCATCCAAATACCCACCATAAATCCAGATGTAATATCTACACCCAGTTTCTCTATTTCTGCATCCAAATGCCCACCATAAATCCAGATGTAATATCTACACCCAGTTTCTCTATTTCTGCATCCAAATGCCTATTATATTTTTCCGCGAAACTAAGCATAATGTCAAATTGTTCCTCGGATACCTTCTCAAATACAGCCTTATCACGTTCTTGAGATTCTTCGTGCAATTTTTCATGGACTTTGTTAATTGCTTTTCCCTGTTCAGTAAGTCTAAAGTAGATTTCCTTCTTGTTATCTGGCTTCTGGTAGCTTTCGATCAGTCCTTTTTCTATGAGCTTCTTAGTTAATTTGCTTATGGCACTTCTTGTCATATAAAAGTACTCCGCAAGTTTTGTCACGTTGGAATCTGCATTTTGTCCAATATATTCAATACAATGTATTTCAGAAGGATTATAATTCTTAAGGCTGATTTTCATCTTAAAGCTATCAAGCCACATTATCTTGTTAAATAAGTCTCTGAAATCCTTCATAATTTGTTCTTCTTTGTTCATGGTTTGTTCCCCCACCCATAAGCGTTTCAGCAACATTATATTAATTTTTTGTGTCCTCGTCAACAATATTTTGGATTAAAGACGCACTAGGATTTGGTTTAAATCATAGGGATTGAACCGAATTGAGACAAGTGCCAAACTCATGCGACATTTTACCTTAATTTCATAATATATTGGCTGCGAAACAATCTACATAACTGTTGATGGCCCAATAATTTTATGAATTTCCGTCAATCTGAATTCCTTACAATGAGGTACGCTATAAAGCCTATAGGACCTAGAGCAAATACAATAAGTACCCAAAGGCACCCAATATGGCTCCCTCTTTTAGATGACGCATCCTTCCAAAGCCAAAACAATCCAAGTATCGGAATAAGCCACAGCAACAGCAATAGCATGACAAACAAGGAACTCAAGTCATCCACCCCTTCAAATGGTATTTTCTACACCCAAACTTTCGGAACTAACTTTTCCGACACCAGTTGACGCATCCCTAAGGCAATTCATCCAATTATTTTCAGATATGAGTTTACAGTCAGGAAATAATATACAGTGTAAATTAAACTATAAACAATCATCGTCACAAGAGCAGGCAGAACCACATTCATTGCAGGCGCAATGCTGCTGAAAAAGGCAAAGGCTGTCAGGCTGTGAAACATTCCAATAAGCAAGGGCAAGGCAAACGCTATAAACACCTGTTTGTGTATTGATTTTTTTATTTCGCTAGATCCTACACCTATCTTTTTCAGCACACCATATCTTTCCTTATCATCATTAGCTTCCGTAAGCTGCTTGAAATAAATTATGCTTACTGTAGCACCCAAAAACACCAGCCCAATGAAAATACCTATAAACGATATTACAGATGAAATGGCTAGAACACCTAGATTTTGTGCTTCATAGGTAAAATCTACATCGTTGGGAATATTTCTTACGATATCTTTCATCAAAGCTTTACTGTTTCTTTGATTCTCTATCACATAGCCTTTAATTCTAACTACATCTGCTTTATTATAATATTCTTTGTAAACTTCGTCCGGTACCATCAAAACTAGTGTGTGGTCATCGGAAACGTCCATGGGGGCATAATTCTTCCTGTCTGCTATTTTAATAGAACTGTTCAGCTCATGATTGGAAATTTTAATAATCTTGTCTTTATAGGCGCTGTCCGGCTCAGTGCCATCTTTTAATATGACTCCTTCTGAGAGAGAAAGTTTGAAGTCATCTCTTAGCCCTCTGAATTTATCAAGCTCTTCGACTTTACTTTGTGATATCAAATAAATACTTTGGTCCCTACTGGAAATCCCCGACAGATCAGCCTTTACTTTCACAAGTTCTGCTTCCTCTGAGGCGATAAGCTTATTTTCCGGATGCTTTTTCAGCAACGCTTCAATTGATTTGTCCAAGGATAAATTATTACTTTCATAGTAAAATGAGAAGGGCATTTGCAATTTATCAAGTTTCTCGACGTTATAATGGAAAGCGTACCCAAAACCGATCGACGTAATAACCACGGCATTAAGCAAAGCAATTACGGACAGATTCCGGCTGTTAGACCTTATTCTGAACAGTATGTGGGATATGCTTATTAGGTTGCTTCCCTTGTAGTATAGCCTCTTCTTATTTTTCAGGAACTTTATGATCATTGCCAAAAACCATCTGAAGAACAGAAAGGTACCGGCTATAGAGCTTATGAGAACAATAGGCATATTCCTTGTAAATGTAGAGGAGTCAGTAACATTCATTACAGCGCAGACCTCTATTATGAATAAGACTAATGAAAGAACTGCCAGAAAGGACGAAGACTTTTGCTGTTTCTCTCCTTTATTTTCGGCTTTAAACAGCTCAATAAGCCTGAATCTATAAATGATGGCATAGGCATTTATAGAAACCAGCAGAAATAGTATTCCAAAAACAATGGCAGTATTTAGAACAGCATTAACGCTTATGGAAAAGGATATGTCCATATTCACTCCCATAAATTTCACCAGGGCCATCATGAACAGTTTGGAAAACAAGCCTCCCAGCAATATACCTACAATCAGCGCAAGGCTTCCTGTAATTATATTCTCGAAGAACAAGAGGGCCCCTACCTGTCTCTTTTTTAACCCTAATAAGGAATATAGGCCTACTTCCTTTTTCCTCTTCCTAATAAAATAAGAACTAGAATATAGCATCTGCACAGCAGAAAATATGGCAATGATCAGAGACGCGCCCCTAAATATTGAAAGAATTGTCGCGTTACTTTGCAGCAATGCTGAAATTTGTTTATTAAAGCTTATACTTTCAAAGGCAAAATATATTAATACGTTAAATACAATCGATGAAAAGTAAATAAAGTAGTTTTCAAAGTTGTTTTTTACATTTCTCCGAGCTAATGAAATTAACATTTTTATCCTCCAAAGATTTGTATTTTGAAACTTAACTATTTTTCATCTTTCATGTTTATTAATACCTTAATAGCGCCCTGCGGGCAGGAAGACTTGCATTCGCCGCATCTTATACACTCCGGACTGTTTGGCTTTTTATAAACCTCTACACCCATTTTACATTTCTCGATACAAATGCCGCAGCTTGTACATTTATTCTTGTCTATTTTAAATCGATAAACGCTTATGGGGTTAAAAAGAGAATATATGGCTCCAAGGGGGCATACAAATCTGCAAAATGGCCTAAAGATGATTATCGATGCAAATATAGTAACTATAAGAAGGCATACCTTCCAGGCAAATAAAAAACCTGCGGCTGATCTTAATGTGGTGTCCAGTAACGTAAGAGGGATTCCCCCTTCAAGAGTCCCAGCAGGGCATATATATTTGCAGAAGGTTGGACTTCCCATTCCCAGAGCATTGACCCAAAACATAGGAAGTAAAATTACGAAGACCAAAAGTATTATATACTTTAGGTATTTTAGATTTTGAAACCGTTTACCAACCTTGAATTTTGGTGAAGGAATTTTATGCAGCAGCTCCTGTATATATCCGAAGGGACAGAGCCATCCGCAGATAAACCTTCCCATAGTTATGCCCATGAGGGTTAAAAAACCTGCTAAATAGAAGGAAAACCTATAGCTTAGATCGGAGGCGACAGCCTGCAATGAACCGATGGGACAGGCCCCGAATGCTCCAGGGCAGGAATAACAGTTAAGCCCTGGCACACAGATACTTTTCAATTTTCCCCTGTAGGTGCTTCCATCTAAAAATCCCTTAAAGTACCCATTGGTACTTATAAGCAGCATAAACTGAACCAATTTTCTTTTGAACTTAGCCAATTCCGATGCACTCCAGGCAGATATTTATTGCTTTTATTAATACAATTTGAACTTCTCCCCGATATATTCCGACACAAATGAACAATATTCCTCCGACGATTAATGCTGCTCTAATCCTGTACTGCACTGGCTGCACCTACCTGACTTGTTGAAGCTCTGTTTCAATTATTTTTTGATAGTCCTCTTTGCTTTTCGAACCTGCCACAGTTTCCAGAATTTCACCCTGGCTGTTTACAAATACGGAAACCGGAACAATCATCGTTTTGCCCACAAAATCACTAGAGAGCTTCTTATTCGGTATTAAATTCACATAGTCTATTTTCAATTTTTTTAAGATTTGCAAGGCCTGTACCTCATCCATCTCGCCGTCGGAAACAACACCTACCAGGTTAAAACCTTGCGCCTTATATTTACTGTATAGTTCCTGGAGTGCCGGCATTTCATCGATACATGGACTGCAAAAGGTTCCCCAAATGTTTATCATAGTGAGTTTTTTATCTTTAAATATATCGTTGGTAACTTCATGGTCATTGATATCTTTGACTTTAAATTGAGGCATGACCTTCAAATCTGCGAAGTTCCCTTTTTGAGTTACTTCACCTTTAATTGTACTGTTCCCATTGACAGACTTATCATTATATAGACCACAGCCAGCTAAACTTAAACACACAATTAATAATAAGCTTATAATAGTGATCTTTTTCATTTCAGACTCCTTCTATAGAACTTCTTTAGAAATGAAGTAGGACACAGGCCATGTTTTAAAAACACTTAAATCATATCGTTATTCTTCCCGCCGATTGCTGCCAATACGTCCAATATTTTGGGAAAGAATTCTCTTCGGGAGTTATTCCCTCTAACCAGCTCAGCAAAGAATTTACCATCTTTGATAAAAAGTAGTCTATGGCAATAACTGGCCGCAAAGGCATCATGAGTCACCAGCATGATCGTGGCATTCTTGCTTTTATTTATTTCCGAAAGGCATTGAAGGAGCTCCTGCGAAGATTTTGAATCCAGGGCCCCTGTGGGTTCGTCGGCCAGTATTAATGCAGGTTCGGTAATTATAGCCCTGGCCGCAGCTGCCCTCTGCTTTTGCCCTCCCGATACTTCATATGGATATTTGCTCAGGATTTCAGATATACCAAGGATTTCACATATCTCTGCTGCTTTTTTATCAACTAATGCCGGCCTCATTTTGGCAAGTGTTAAAGGAAGTATAATATTTTCCTTCAAGGTTAGAGTATCCAGCAAGTTAAACTCCTGAAATATAAATCCAAGTTTATTCCTGCGAAAAGAGGCTAATTTATTTTCGTTCATGGCCTCTATATTTTCACCGCCAACAGTAATGGTTCCGGAAGTGGGTTTGTCTATGGTTGATATTACATTCAAAAGGGTTGTTTTTCCTGCTCCGGAAGGCCCCATGATACCGACAAATTCTCCTGCTTCAATTTGCAAATCGATATGATCAAGGGCAGTATATATATTTCCTTTTGAACCATATACTTTACTCAGAGCTTTTACATCCAACACGATGTCCATAGTATCGCCTCCTGATATTTTCTTATTAGATGTCTGCATCAAGTGACATCGCATAAAAATAAGGTTAAAACTTTTAATTAAGCTTTAACCTTATCTTATCTAATCCTTGAGTAGCTATCCATTTTTTCAACTTACAAAAAAAGATTATAAACTTACATTTATGTAACATTGAAATAATCCATAAGCTTAGGAAAGCGGATCTTCACCCTGGTGTATCTACCGTAAACCGATTCTACAGTTATGTCATGGCCCAGTTTGACAGCCAGTTTTTTAGCCAGATACAGCCCCATTCCTGTAGATTTATATTCATTTCTCCCGTTATATCCCGTAAAGCCCCTGTCAAAAACCCGCTTCATATCTTCTTCTTTTATACCTATTCCATTATCTTCTATAATCAAAACATCTTCCTTGCTGTTCGTTTCAGTGCTTACGATTATTTTTCCGCCTTCATCCGTATATTTTAAAGCATTGGCTAAAACCTGGTCGATTATAAACATCAGCCACTTTTTATCAGTGGAGATGCTAACATCCAGGTTCATTAACTTTATAGTTATCCTCTTATTAATAAAAGTTTTTGCATTCTTTTTAACGACTCCCTTTACTATTTGTTCAATGTTGTTTTCTGTAACAAAGTAATCCTTTGAGAAATCATCTATTTTGGAGTAGTATAGGGCCTTCTCTACGAAGTTGTCTATTTTGTCAACTTCTTCTTCTATACTCCGCAAGGTTTCACTGTCAAACTTATCTCGGCTGTTTTCAATTAAAAGCCTGCTTACGGCAATAGGAGTTTTCACTTCATGGACCCATGTCGTTACAAACTCTGAGCTCTCCCTTTTTTCCTCTTTGAGTTTTTGAAACCTCTGCCCATGTTCTTTATCTATCCTTATCAGCAGTTTAGTCCATAAAGCCTGCTCATGGCTTTTAGCTTTAGGCAAATTATTGATAATCTCAGTTGCTTTATACTTTGATAGACAGCTTATACTACCGTAATATTTTTTCAAAGGAAGGTATTCGTACAAAAGATACAAAAGGAAGAGAGTCAGGCCTAGGGAATTGATATATATTATATTTCCAAGGCTTATTTTTATCGTTCCATTCAAGTACATTACAGCAGATATAACACCCATGAGGACTATGTAAAAAATAAAAAGCTTAATTCTGTCTGCTAAATATTCCTTTATCCTCATTGTATTATGTACCCTTGCCCCTTCTTGGTCTGAATAAAATCCGTCAAACCCAGATCAGACAATTTTTTCCTCAGCCTGTTTATATTTACGGTCAATGTGTTGTCGTCTACGAAACTTTCATCTTCCCAGAGAGCTTCCATTATCTTGTCTCTGCTGACGACCTGACTGTTGTTTTTGATGAGTACATACAATATTTTGAATTCATTTTTGGTGAGGTCAGTTTTTTTATCATGATACATAAGGTTGCAATCCTTCAAGTTCAGCACAGCACCTTTATATTCCAGCACATTTGACTCTACATTTGCATAAGAATAGGTCCTTCTTAAAATAGCCGTTATCTTTGCTACCAGGACATCGAGGGAAAAAGGTTTTTGGATAAAATCGTCCCCGCCCATATTTATGGCCATTATTATGTCCATATTAGTGTTTCTTGAGGATATGAAAATTATAGGTACCTTGGAAACTTCTCTTATCCTGGCGCACCAATAAAATCCGTCATAGGCGGGGAGGTTTATATCCATAAGCACAAGGTCAGGTTCATACTCTAAAAATGCATTTAATACATTATTAAAATTATTCACGCTTAACCCTTGAAAGTTCCACTTTTTTATATTTTCTATGACTATGTCCCTTATTTTAGGATCATCTTCCACTACCATAATCTTAAACATGCAATCATCTCCTAAGCTGTAGCATGAATTAGATTGATTTTAAATAATGTTACCTTCCCATTCACCCATTAATATCGTAACTAGTTCCGGCCAGGTACAGAAGCAAATATCGCCTTGTTCTCCTAGAATACCCCGTTCATTAAAACGGGAACCCAATTCTTGAGGCCTGTATAATAGCCTACCACACTATTAAGTACTTCCCCTCCTGTCACAACATTCTTTCAATCATTTCAATTTGCCTGGCCTTAGTCTCAATAATATCAGACAATATTTCATATGTTTTTGTATGAATGTCATCTGTATTTTTCACTAATCTACCTTGTATATCAACTAACAATGAATATACAGCCTTTTCTAAGCTAAATGAAAACTCTAAGAACTCCCTACCACTAGAAATATCGATTAGATTTATTCTAGTATTGAAGTTACTTATTAATGATGACATTTTATCGTAAGTTGAAAAATCAATTTCCTCAAATTCTACTTCCTTTATTTCATTTAACAATGATTCATAATATTCAACAGTTTTATCCATTTGTTTTGCTAAAACACTTGAAAATATTTTTACAGATACAATGTCACTCTTATCCTGTCTGATATTTTCATATATTGCTCTTCTTCTCACCGCAATTTTTATGGTTTTCTCAATGATATCCTCAACATTGTATCCCATAAACTCCCACCTCGATTAAGCTGCTGATTATTTCCGATTGTTAAAAGACGCTGTTTCAGCGTCTTATCATTACTCACTTTGATTCATTAATCCTTATAACGAAGGCCCTCGATGGCAATGGATAGCAATCTATGAAATCGGTTAATATCAGTTGCATCTCCTTGCTGTTCTATTGCCCGCAGAAGACCAATCAAAAGAGTGCCTAAATCCTGCACATCGATATCTTCCCGCACCGCTTTCGCTTGCTGAGCCCTAATAAGAAGCGTTGCATATGCTGAGTGAAAATCCTGAATCACACCAAAATTTGCTGCCCGCGTATTAAAGGCACCGCTTTTAAATGCCTCTTTCAAAGCTCTATTGGTAAAACCATCTTTTATAATAGATGAAAAAAAATCAAAAAAAGCCTTACCAGGATCGGCATGAGTCGCTAGAGACTTAGCCTTTTTTGTAAGCTGCTGCTTATAACTGATATTTACCGCCTCAAACAATGCTTCTTTGGTCGGAAAATGACGATATAATGTACCGATACCTACCCCCGCTTGGCTCGCAATTTCACTAATTGGAATTGAAAGCCCTTTTTGGGCAAAACTCTTATGAGCCGCTTCCAGTATCTGCTCTCTGTTTTGTTTGGCATCGGCCCGCAATGATTTTGAATTATTGGCAAAATTATCCGCATTTGTCTGTTGGTTATTGGCCGACTGGTTCATAGAGTTCTCCTTCTTTTGCATTAAGATCCCCCCTTTCTTTTCTAAGTTTACTTGAATAATTGGTTATTGACAAACGGAATTGCGATTCCGTATAATACTAACATAAACGGAATCTACGTTCTTTTTAATAATCTAATATTTAATAATCTAATAATTGAGGAGAAAATTAATTATGCGTATTTTTGTAACTGGTGCAACAGGTTTTATTGGTTCGGCGGTTGTCGACGAGCTCATCAGGGCTGGGCATCAGGTCGTTGGCCTTGCACGTTCGGACGATGCCGCCGCAGCGTTAACCACTGCCGGAGCAGCAGTACATCGCGGTTCCCTTGATGATCTTGACAGTCTATATCATGGGGCAGCCACCGCAGACGGCGTCATTCACATGGCGTACATTCACGACTTTAGTATCTACGACAAGGCAGTCATAACCGATCTGTCGGCTATGAAGGTTTCAGGCCTGCAGGAACATTAACATTTAATAAACAATATACGGGATTGCCTGCATAACAAGGAGGAATGAAAAATGTACATTTTTAGTATATTAGGCAGCCCCCGAAAGGGAAGCAACACGGATCTGTTGATAGATGAAGTACTTAAAGGTGCCGCAGATGCCGGGGCGGAAGTTGAAAAAATCTACATCAGTGATCTGAAATTTGCACCCTGTACCGGGTGTATGAAATGCAGGGCCGATCAGGTCTGCCGGTTAGCACCGGATGATGTAAATATGGTGATAAAAAAGCTGGACCGGGCTGACGGTATTGTTCTCGGGGCACCGGTATATTCAGGTCATGTGCCAGGACCGTTTAAATCCCTGTTCGACCGACTGATCGGTCAGGTAGTTAAATTTACCTATACGGGTGGAACAGTCAATATAACCAGTGCTTTAACCCCAAAAGATAGAAATGGTGTAGTTATTGGGGTATGTGCAGCCGGGTTGCCAGGTATGACAGATGCCGTACTTGAATTTTTAAAACGTAATATAGCACTGCACAAGAATAATGGAACGATCCGAGAAATTAGTGCTGACGGAATGGTTTCCTATGCCCAAGTTAACATAGGGGCCGAAAAATTTGAGAAAACTTTTGGACCCCAGGGGCAGGCTATTTACGAAAATGGCCAGTCTTTGCTAAAACTAGCTTATGAAGCTGGAAAGAATTTAGTTACCGGATAAGAAGATGTATACAATCCCAGTATACAGAAAGATAACATCGAAGTCGTAGGTTAAGTTGTCCACTCCCCGTGCAACGCATCCCCCTAGCTTCCCGGTTCAGTAGGTAAGGACCCCGCTCTCTCAAACTGCTACGATATATCATTAACCAAACATGTCCTTTCGCCCGGAATAATAGCTGCTCCAATTTTTCTAAAAATCAGTGGACTTATTTTTGCTTACAGTAAAAAGCCCTAAAAGCGACCTCAACATTTGAAGGTCGCTTTACTTAATTTATACTAACTGATCCAACCACTGATAATACTCAATTTCCAACTGTCCTACGGTAAACTTACTTCTTGCATCCATAGGGTCTCCCCTCTTATTAACTATTTATTTTATACTTTCATATTTCCATATTGTTCCATATAATCCATCTCTAACATATTATATACTATCTCTTAAAAAAAGGAGGAAATGCAAATGGCATTCGGTGGCGTTGGTGGTGCTGGTGGAACAGGCTTTGGTTATGGAGCTGGAATCGGTATAGTTGTCGTAATTATTCTTCTGCTTATTGCAATGGGTATCGTATTTTAATTAAGGAAGGAGGAAAATCGATGTACGGAATGGGCTATGGAATGGGCTATGGTGGATATGGCATGGGCGGAGCATGTTGTGCTCCAGTAGGTGGCGGAGGAAGCTGCATCGGTGCCGGAATTATTGCCATCGCTATTTTAATTCTTATCGCTTTAGGCGTTATTTTCTAATAAACACTATTTGAGGGCTGTCATCTTAATTGGTGATAGCCAGTTCGTTCTTATTGAAGGAGTTGATCACATGCTTGGTTTTGGATTTCTTCCTTTTGCTCTGGGTTTGGGAATAGGGGCTACAATGACAAGACCCCTCTATTATCCATCAGCCTATCCCTATGCTTATACCCCATATTCCTACGGATGGTATTAGATATGCTAAAGGTGAGGGGCTACTACCCCTCTTTTTTAGAGACAAATTGGACAAGCTGGAACTATTTTTTTATTCGTGGACTGAGATAAGCTAATTAATCAGCATATTCAGTAATACTGGATAAGTTTAGACTCGACACCCTTAAGTTTAATTTGGCACAGTAATACGTATTTGAATATTATATGTACTGGCACAGTGAAACTTTTCCGCATAATACAATATACTATATTTGGTTAGCAAGGAGGTAATAGGTAATGTTGCATGTTGTTCAACACGGAGAAAGTCTTCACTTGATAGCAAAGCATAACGGAACTTCCGTTAATGTTCTTTTACGCTTAAATCCCCATCTACGCCGTCGCCCAGATCTTATCCATGTTGGGGAAAAGATCAGGATTCGATAAGATTAGCTAGCTTGAGCGAATCCAACTTGGAGTAAATTAATCGTCTTATTATCGTTCTTCATCAACTATACGAAAGGACAATTTGTTAAGACCACTATCAACAGATCGGGTAGGCGGCTGACCATTAATTGATCAGCCGACCTCCCAAAGCACCCGT
Source organism: Desulfosporosinus acididurans (assembly GCF_001029285.1). GTDB lineage: Bacteria > Bacillota > Desulfitobacteriia > Desulfitobacteriales > Desulfitobacteriaceae > Desulfosporosinus > Desulfosporosinus acididurans. Next base: position 161,264 of record NZ_LDZY01000009.1, on the reverse strand, counting down.
ACGTACCGTTCGATATACAGCGCTTCCAAAGTTAACACGTTACCTTGCAAATTTTCAGTGAAAATACTTAAAAAAAACGAGACCAAAAGGCACCAAAATTAAAACCAACGAAATTGGGTTTGCCCAGTTTAATGTCCAACCGATTCCGAGAGCTTTGGGAACAAAAATATTGGAATCCTCTTTGTTATAGTAAATGGCACCATGTTCTTTTCGATACTCTTCAATTTCTTCATTTGTCCATTTTCTCCTAGACATCTTTAAAACCCCTTTAATTAGCCTCTCAAATTATAATACTACAAAAGTCCTCACCAGCATACGTCCAAAACGCTCGTGGCGCACCACTACCCCTATTCTACGACGAATACGACAGCAGCTAAGCTTTATTAGGGCGACTATTTCTTCTACAGTTAGAGGGAGTGCATGGCATGGCAGACTATCCCGTAATGACTGTTTGGGATGCGCCCCTCATGCTCACTTTCAAGCGCGCCTCAGAATTTTCTTCAACATGGCGGTCGTTTGAAGTATTTCCAAGGATAAAGTTCTTCAAGCCTCCAAAGAGAATTTGTTTATATATCCTATCCCTATTTTTGTTTATGGGTTATTATTGCTATATTTACTAGACTATACTTAAATAATGTTCATATAATTTAACATCATCCTCTCAAAGGGGGAATAGCGTGAAAAAAGGTTTAACTGTTCTATTAGTAATACTAATACTACTAGGGCAAGTTGGATGCTCATCGCCCTACTTTGTTCCGAACAATCAAATACAGCCTAAGTCTACACAAAAAGTTCAAGAGCCAGAATTCGTAGCCTTTAAGTTTTATGAAGCGCAGAGGACTGGAAAATACAGCGTCGCATGGGATTGCATGTCACCTGCTTACCGGACCTTTTGGAAATCATTTGAACAATATGTTGATTTCATGTCCAATTCAAAAACTTTAATTCCCGAATACGATACTATACTTTTAAATGATAAATTCGCAGAGAAAAGACAAGACGGACCGGAACATATTATGCTGTGGTATCCGACTACTAACAAGAACTACTACTTCTTTAACTTAATCAAAATCAACTCAGAGTGGAAAGTGTACAATACTGGCGGCGTTTTGCATTCTGGAGATTTACCGAAATAAAATTGTTAGGATTTTTGCTTATCACGCGAAGGCCCCGGAATTGTCATTCTCCCCGGGGCCATCTTACAATAATTCAATAAAAACTTAGTCTATCTTTTGCTTACAATTTTTTATAGGTGACTTTATTAAAACGTGGCGTCTTAATGATGACAGGGATCGACCACAGGTTCGAAGGTTAAGCTTACTTGTATCACAATGACCATTTTTTCCTGTAGGGTTGTGAAAATGCCTTCTTCGAAAGGCCCTCCATGTAATGGAATCCTATCGACTGCGTCATCCATTTCATTGATTTGGCTATAGATTAGTTCACAAGCGGGCAATTTATTCATAAATTTGTTGCTCATAACATTAAATTCTGACATATCACCCGCCATAAGCCTATCTTTTCCGGCAAACCCACAAGGAAGCGGAAGAGTCTTCAAATACTGATATACTTGTTGATCATCAAATAACACAGACGGCACATTCAGGTGATTCCCGAGGTCAATCACACCCAAAATTGGGATATCAACAACAAAATCTTTAATTTGGCCTTCAACGGTCGAAGCTGATAGCTTTGTCACATTCGCATATTGAATATCTTTTCTCACAAATCCACCTAGGAACAGCTTTGGTGTATCAGCCGGCTTACCAGCGACAATCGCAGGAATTGCATTAAAGAACCGACACTGAGTTATTTTAAGATCTTTTGAAACTTTTTTAATTTGCAAGGCTTGTTCAGGTAAAGTAATGGACGACTCAGCTGGAATTGATACCGTAACAAACACAGTATTTCCGGTTTGTGTTACTGCCATTGGTCTATATACCGGTAGAGTTGCAGTTATTGGAAAGGATGGATTAGACTGAGGTTGGTCAACCGGTTCAATAAGAGACGAACTTGTCAGATCATTAGAATTAAGGGCCTGAGCAGGAATAGAATAAGGTTTTGGGATCTTCACGATTGAAGAGTAACACTCACACATAATATCTTATTTCCTCCCTAAAACTCGTACTTTATCCCCCGTTACAACTGGCACAAACAAATCGCGTACTATAGTTTAATTGAAAGTTTAATTGAAAGTTTAATTGAACAGGTGTGTTTTGTGCCCCGAAGAGAATTATTCTCCGGGGCCAATTATGATTCACCTATTTTTTGGTAGTTCTAAGGTGTAAAAAATTCCAATCGTATTATTGGGCGATAGTCTTATGAGTTTCACGGATCAATTACCGTGGGAAATGTTACCTTCACTTGCGCGACGACAACCATTTTTTCTTGCAATGTTGTGAAAGTACCTTCTTCAAAAGGACCTCCTGCTAGTGGCACACGATTGAGGGCATCATCCATTTCGTTGATTTGACTATAAACCAATTCACATGTCGGAAGAACATTTAGGAACTTGTTGCTTACAACGTTAAATTCCGAAAGGTCACCCGATAGCAGTTTGTCTTTAGGTGAAAACCCTGACGGTAATGATGAGCTTTTAAAATACTCATATATTTGTTCTTGATCAAAATTTTGAGGTGGTAAGGTAAACCCAGTGCCTAGGTTTGCCACACAGGAAACCGGAATATCTATGACAAAATCTCTGATAGTACCGGCCACTGTCGTAGGCGTTGGAGTGCCTGCTGTCACTTCCGTATACTGAATATCTTTACGGACAAAGCCTCCTAGGAACAACTTAGCAGTATCAGCCGGTTTACCAGCAGCTATTGGCGGGATGGGATTAAAAAACCGACATTGGGTTATTTTCAACATTTTTGAGACTCTCTTGATTTCAAGCGCTGGCGTTGGCAGGGTGATTACTGATTCTGCCGGAATCGATACTGTAACATATACTGTGCCGGGAGCTGTTTGAGTAACCGCCAGTGGAGCACATTGTACTAAACTTGCAGTTGTGATAAAAGCAGGATTAGGGTCAGAAGGCATAAAATCTCTTCCTTTCTTAATAATGAATTTGGCTTGATGACATTTTTTCTTTCTTTATCTACCTACATTCTTTTCTGGACATTCTGATAAATAAAGGTACTTTAGCCACCTTAAACCACTTTCTACTCTCAGTTTATGCTTGACCTCGAAGTCCTGTCCTATAAATATGGATAAAATTTACAAATATTACAGGAAATCTCCCTAACCTCTAACCCCTCCAATGACATGAACACCACTTGAACTACTGATAGCAGCTTTACATCCTCTACCAATCTACGGAACAACTCCCCATCAAGCTTACCAGCAGTTTCCCATCCCTTACCGCAAATTTAAATTCCTAGTGAACAAACATTTCCCAATCTAATCCACTCAATTATTATTTTAACCCTATGTCCAGCCCTGGTGGATACTTCATTGACCAATCTATCCAAGGCTATAAGCTAAATATAATTTATATAGGAAGTGTAATGCTGGACTTGCCCGTTCGCCTTGATAGAAAACACTCTGTGTATATTATTGCATATATTACCATTTCAACAATAATGCTAACTCTATTTCATTAATTACTTTAAAATCACTACATAATTCTTATATCAATTTATAACATGACGAAATTTGAACGGCTTTTAAATCTTGCTTTTGCTCTGTTGTCCAATACTGCTTGACTCATGATATAATATTCGTTAACCTGTACTAGGCTCTGGAAAGGATCAATGAAAGAAATGCTTAACTTATCAAACTACATCATAATTGCTCTGGCCTCTCTGTCAGCCGGCGCAGTAAATTCTATTGCCGGTGGTGGCACCCTGATTACATTTCCGGTGCTCACGGCCCTGGGGATACCGGCCGTAGCGGCCAATATCACCAACACCGTGGCTTTATGTCCCGGTTATCTGGGAGGAAGTCTTTCGCAGGGTAAGGATCTGTTGAACCAAAAGAAACGTCTATGGCTGTACATCCCGGCGGCAATAGTTGGCGGTTTACTGGGCGGCATTCTCCTGCAAGTCACCCCGGAAGTCCTTTTCCGTGAGTTGGTGCCCTATTTGATTCTACTCGCCACAGCGTTGCTAGTCTTTCAGCCTATAGTCCGGTCCTACTTGACAAGAAGAACCAAGACCACCGGAGCTCAACCGGGATCAGATATATGGGGAGTTGTCCCGGTGGGAATAGCAGCTATTTACGGCGGCTACTTCGGCGCCGGTTTAAGTATTATTGTACTTGCTGTATTAGGCATTACCGTTGATGACTCGTTGACCCAACTTAATGCATTGAAGCAGACCATTGCTTTGATTACTAATTTAACCGCGGGGCTCTTTTTCCTGTTTTCTGGAATGGTAGTGTGGCCGGTAGCACTGGTGATGGCTGTTGGATCACTACTTGGCGGCGCGCTCGGAGGGAAATTGGCCGGTCATGTGCAGCCAAATGTTTTGCGCTGGATCGTAGTAGTTATAGGCTTGATAGTGGCAACTCTATATTTTATCCGCTAGCCAGAGGATGGTAATTGTTGACGTTGAGAACCAGACTTTGCGTCATATAACTAGGATTATAAAAGAAGCTGCCAACACTTGGCAGCTTCTGAAATTTCAATAGTAATCAAAACTTCGCGCAGGTTTGAAGGAAGTTCATCTCAATACATTTTTTAATAATCAAGTTCGATAAAGATATTTTAGTAAAACGAAAATCACCTTGGGACATTAGTACAGCCAGATATTGACGTTAAAGTTATCATTCTGCCCTGGAAAAACAAAGAAGCCAGACTGCCCACAAAATACGGAACAGTCTGGCGATTCTTAGCTCCTAACAGTTTTCTAAACCACCATTCACTGCCTCAAGGCCCCCTTGACACGGTGTTCCGAACGTATTTGGGTTGTATCTGAATTACTCACTTTATCAGCACATCCTATAATTTATTTTAATGTACATTGTTGACATGTGGAGAACTCTCCAGTTATAATATGTGGGGAATTCCCCTGTTATTTTAACACTAGAAAAGGAGTTGTAAAACACATTGCAAACCAATCATAACAAGACTGCCCTGTTAGTCATGGATATGCAAAATGGTATCGTATCGCGTTTTGCAGAACACGAGAAAGGAGTGCTTTCGATCCAAAGAGCCGTCGAAGCCGCTCGCCGACACTCTATTCCTGTCATTTTTGTTCGAGTTGCATTTAGCGAAGGTTATCCCGAAATTAATCCTCAAAACAAAGCGTTCTCAGCAATTTCCAAATCCAGTGGAATGACTGTTTCAGACATTGCAACTCAAATTCACGAATCCGTCAAGCCGAAAACAGACGAACCTATCGTTACGAAGTATAGAGTTAGCGCATTCGCAGGCAGCAACCTCGAAATCGTTCTCCGATCTCGTCAAATTGAAACGTTAATCCTAAGTGGAATTGCAACAAGTGGTGTAGTTCTATCAACATTGCGAGAAGCGGCAGATAAAGACTATGCGCTTAAGGTGCTTTCAGATGCATGCCTAGATGCTGACCCAGAAGTTCACCGTATTCTTACTGAGAAAGTGTTCCCCCGCCAGGCGGATGTGCTTACGGTTGACGCTTGGATCAATTCCTTAGGGTAAAAACGCAACTTTTCAGTAAACTAACAAATAAGCGCCTTTTTGGATTTTGTCCCAAAGAGGCGCTTGTCTATTGAAATAGAAAATAGTCAATCTTCCAGATAAATTATGGCAATCGATTATCTAAGGAACGAACAATTCGACGGCAAGAAAATAAAAGCATAGCAAAATTAGCATTGGTCAATCTGTTTAATGGCCTTGGCGCTGGTTTTATAGGACCAATGATCTCTTACTGGTTTGCAACAAGATTTGGCGTTTCATCTTCTGAGATTGGATTGACCCTTGCACTTTCGTTTGTCTTCGCTGGCGGGTATCAAAATATTTATCATGTAGAAGTGGTAAAAGTCGATTATGAATTTCAAAAAGGCGGAAATAAAATGTTAATAATAAGGAACCAAGCTCGTTTCTACGAATTGCGGCAATTTACTGAAACTAAAATTACTGTTTCTAAGCGAAAGTAACACTACAAAAATGAAATCAGCTAATATTAAGCCAATTGAAACATCTCTGTAGCAGCTTTTAGTTCTTGGGCCATATCAGAAAGCACTTTGCTCCCCGTTGCAATTTCTTCTATGGAAGCGGCCTGCTCTTGAGTTGATGCAGAAACAGTCTGTGTTTGATTCACGATAATTAGGCTTGCCTCATCCAGCTCTTGAATTGCATCGACAATTTGATTGCTTCCAGACGCTGTATGCTTTATTTCTTCAGAAATTCCCCGTATTTCGAGTAACGTTGAATTCACTAGTTCACTGATTTCATTGAAGGTTTGACCCGCACTTCTTACGACGTCCATACCAATGGACACTTCTTTGGTCCCTTGCCCCATAGTTGTTACCGCTTTTTGAGTGTTACTTTGAACTGATGAAATTAATTCCGCAATTTGCTGGACGGCTTGACCGGATTGTTCAGCCAATTTTTTCACTTCATCGGCAACTACTGCAAAACCTCTGCCTTGTTCCCCTGCCTGTGCCGCTTCAATTGCGGCATTTAGTGCCAGTAAATTGGTTTGTGAGGCAATATTCGATATCATATCAACAATCTGGCTGATCTCTTTCGATTCGTCGCCCAGTTCTTGGATCACTTCTGCAGAGACACCTACTATTTTTTCAATAATATTCATTTGTTCGATCGTTTGCTCAATCGCCTTACTTCCCTGGAGAGCAGCTTCTGCGGCTTTTTCCGATGTGCTCACCACGCCTTGAGAAGAGGATAGGATTTTTTTGATGCCATCCATAATAGTGGTAACAATATTTCTGGAATTTTCAACGGTTGCAAGCTGCTTCTCTGTTCCATGGAAAACCTCAGTTATTGCCATGGTGATTTGGTTAGACGCCTGAGCGGATTGTTCTGCTCCACTACTCAGTTCGTTTGATGTCGAAGCAACTTGTTCTGATGATAAACTAACTCGTTGAACAAGGTCTCGTAATTGTTTTGCCATAGTGTTCAAAGACTTACCCAAATGCCCAATGGCATCGTCGCCTTCCGCTTTAATTTCCGGAACATTAAGGTTTCCCTTAGCAACTTCAATCGCAGTTTCTGCCATAGGCTCAAGCTGTTTTGTTAGCCTCCGGTTTACAAGTAAGGAAAAGCCTACAGAAACAAGTATTACTAACAACATTCCTGCAATCGTATAAGCAATTGATACTCGATTTTCTTGATCAACTGCTGCTTGACGCTGGACTATTGTCCTTTGGATATCATCCACATAATTTCCTGTGCCAATAATCCATTGCCAGGGCTTAAACTCCAAGGCATAGCCACGTTTAGGATACTGAGTTTTGTCGTTAGGATCAGCTTTGGGAAACCAAAAATTGATATAGCCTCCGCCGGCGACAGCGGCTTTTCGGATCTCCTGAATATAATAATCGCCTTTGGAATCTTGGGCATTATTTCGATTGGTCCCTACTAATGATTGATCTGTTCCATGAAAGACACAAAGACCGTCGATTGTATCTCCCCAAAAATAGCCTTGATTAGTATCTCCGTAACGCACCTTTGTCATAACGGTTGCCGCTAACTGTTTGGCCTGCGCTTCCGTGAGTTTTCCTTGCTGCTCTTGAGTATAAATTCCATTCAAGGTACTAATAGCTTGTTGGGTGACAAAGCGAATATTTTGATCATAACTTTCATTCAGAGTTTTTGTATAAAGGTCCATACTTTGTTTACTGTTGGCTTCGGTTTTATAAATGTTTATTGTGCCAACTCCCAGGGCGACTAAAACCGATACAATAATTAAGACTAAGATACTTCGGTTAAGTTTTGGTCGTTTCAACATACTACCGGCTTCCTCTCTGTTTCTAAAACTGCTGCGATGTAGTTATGAATTAGCGATTCGTTTATAACACCTCTTATATTTCAACATTATTTTCATAATCCCTTCCTTCATTGTCAAATATAGTCGATAAATATAAGAATTAAAACCTTCTTATAATAATTAAAAGTCGTAGTAAAAGCCCCCACCGTTTTAGTTGAGAGCTAAATGAGAGTTGGGGGCTTTAGCTGTTGTGAACAAAAAATGTCCAATTTTATTCTATTAATTGGACATTTTCTTTACCATGACTATATAAATTAACTCATTCTCGGTTATTGTCACAATCGGATCTTCTTCCCGAATCTGGAGATGGGCGGGCTAACATTAACCTATGAACACGAAAGGGACATGCTGAATAGAATACATCAAGAAGCTTCTAATTCTTATGGGAACTCTAAATGAGGAGGTGAACGGGAATGCCTATTTTTTGGATTTATGGGCTATTAGGATTCTTAGGATTCTTAGGCTTTTTGGTTGCATTATTGAGATTGGTCGCAGCCTCTGCAGCAGCTTAATGGTTTTTGCCTAGGTAAATGCCTAGGCTTTTTACATTGGATCCGATATTCCTTTGTTCTTTGCCTAATCATGTAGCTGAAAACCATATATGATCCGAAAAGATTTGTATATTAAATAGTCGTATCCGACTTGTCTCCGCATTAATAGTCACAGTTATAGTGGCCTGCTGAGTGACAGTTGCCGCCCTGGATTCGCAAAGCCATCGCAGGTTTGAAAATAAGATTATTATAGCAATGTTCGGCATAAAAGTATTAGGAAAGTTATGTTAACTTAGAACGCAAAACTATCACTATCTATCGCCAATCTAACCTGCAAACGCCCAAAACGTTCTAGTGGTGGATATGGCATTTAAATAAGAATTGTTGCAAACCAAAAATAATAATTCCAGTGACAATCATGTTAATTGCAGCAATCCTATAAATCAGTTCTAGAGTGATTATTCAGAAATTGATAAACCTTGTTAGCAAGCAACGTATAGCCTAGGCTGTTTTCGAGGTAAATATCTCTAATACAAAGTAGTTGTTTTCATTCTCGAATATATCGCACACAATTCCTGCCTGCAGATTTCGCCTGGTACATCATGTCATCTGCCTTTTGTACTATTGTATCAACTGTATCTCCGGGATTGTACTCAGCAACTCCGAAGCTTGCAGTAACATTGCCCACATTCGGAATATCCATTCTACTTAGACGTTCACGCAGTTTTTCCCCCAAAACTACAGCCTTATTTATTGTGGTTTCCGGCAACAGTATTATAAATTCCTCACCACCCCAGCGAGCCAGAGTATCTATTTTTCGAATCTTCTTAATCGTTTCTGACATAATTTTTCTTAGAACGAAATCGCCACAGTTATGGCCAAAACGGTCATTGACGCACTTAAAGTGGTCTATATCCATCATTATCACGGAAAACTTACGGCCCGTTCGCTTGACACGTTCTATTTCTTCTTCGAGTTTTTGAATAAAAAAACGACGGTTGTATACACTCGTCAGGGAATCAGTAATAGATAAAAGGAAGAGTTTCTCTTCCAGCTGTTTTCTTTCACTTATATCATCGATAATTACTTGAGCACCTATTACGGTATTTCTATTTTTCCGTGGTTTAATATGGATTCTTAACCATACTTTCTTTCCCCATTTAGATTCATAGTTGATTTCATGCATAGCGGACTTGTTACTTTTTAAACATTCTTCAAGTTGTCTTGAAAGGCCGTGCCTAACCAGCAAAGGAAAAGTTAAGAGGTTGATCTTTTTTGTCTCCTCAATACTTGTTGAACCCAGTATTTCTAAAACTATTTGATTTACATAAATAATATTGCCCTTATAGTCACAGCTTATAATTCCAATTGGGGCATTCTCGGTTAATTCCAGATATTTTTGTCGACTGTTTTTAAGTTCTTCCTGTTCCTGCTTGCGTTCGGTGATATCACGAACAATTCCCACCGAATGCCAGGTATTCTTGATCCTCATGGCCGAAAGCGAAAGCTCTACAACAAACGTTCGGCCATCTTTATGTTTAGCTTTAAACTCCATTATTTTCCCTATAGCATTGCCTTTTCCGGTTGTTTTAAAATGATTATAAGCCTTACTATAAGTCTCATAAAGATGTTCTTCCGGCACCACCAACAAGTGTAGATCCTTCCCTAAAATTTCTTCCTGGGGGTAACCGAAGAGCTTTTCCGCAGCAGTATTCCAGAAAGTAACATTTCCATGATCATCAAGGATAGCGATGGCATCACGTACGGCGTCTAAAACGGTACTTAACGTCGTTTCCTTTTCCTGCAGTTCACCTTCCATCACTCTGCGTTTAGTCAGTTCAGCAACCAAATCCATACAGAACTTTTCTCCCTTGCATTAAATGCGCTTTTCTAATGTTAACTTATCCTTGTTTAAATTTCTTTAAATAGACTTTTTGCTCCTTAATGGATTTGATCCAACTCATTTAAATAAATTTCTAAAACGATTCCCCAAGCAGTTAATTTAGATTAATTATATCATATGATATTAAGATATGAGGAATCATGCACATGTATCCTAAATTATATGTATTATTTCCGGCCATTTTTCCTGCCACACACCGTGCATGACAGTTTCCCTTCACACGGCGTTCCATCACACAAAAAAAAGACCCCCGCCAGCTTAGGCAGAGGCCAAGTAAAAATTGATTTAGTTTACTCCAACTGACCATTGATTGTGGTTCATCCGTCCGGTTTAAGGCTGATCGCCCTCATGTCTATAAAAATACCGGCAATGATATTTGCCTTTTGAGCATGGTCATTTACTATCCTGAATGAAATAAATAAGGGCAAGCTGCCTACAAAGAAGACAACTCGTCCTTTTTAATAAAGTCTAAATAAGGTTTAAAACTAATAAATTTCCCCACAAATACAAACCCTCAAAAACCCACATGCAATGAACGTGCCGCTCCTTAAAATAATTGACATATATCAAGGCATCCCGAAGGTTGCCTGCCAATTACCCCTCCCCTCTATCAGAGCGGCTATGCTCTTTCCCCTTTTATGCTACTTAGGCTTTGTGGGATTATTTCTTGATGCAAATAAAGCTTTCATCGCACATTCCACTAACTGTTCTCTGTTTTCCAAAATATCAAGCAAAGTGACAACCCTTCCCGAATCTGGGGATGGGCGGGCTGACTAAAACTTGATGCCAGTAATATCAATGGTTTTTTATAAGTAGAGGCTAAAGTGCTGCCAATACTTTGAACAATAAACAAACTTTCACACTAAATTACATAAGTTGGGTCAATTGACTTTAAAAATGTATCAATTTTTTTATTATCCAAGGTGCTTTTTAAAATAGTATAGTAATTTTTATTTATGATTATTGGATCCACAAAAGTAATATCCATTACTTCTTTATCATTCATATAAAATGCTGCCTCATGTATCCACCCTGTGGAAGGCTCCGGATTCTTCGCTTTCTCTAGCACATATCCATCTAAATAATCCATAAACTTGCTAATATCTTGTTTATCTTCAATTGTTAGAGGTTTATTTAATCCACCTCTTCCATCATAGAAAACAATTTTTGTTATATCTTGGGGGGCTACGTTGGTTACATCTCGTATAGTCTTTTCTTTATAGTTAGTAGTACTTGATGAAGCAAGAGTCGCCTCTTCTTTAACAAGCCCTCCAAGCACAACAACGTTATACTTTGTAATTTCGTGCTCATCCAAATAGTTTTTCTGTAATACCGAATTTTCGCTAACCAAAAGCAACGGATTACAATTTGCACTCGCTAAAGCACAACCCGATAGGCCATCGTCAAAATATTCACCTGAAGTTAAATAAATTGTATCTAGATCCATTTCACTTTTAAACTTATCAAGAACAGCCAGATTCCTCTGGTATTTATCCTGCCCATTTATTTGTTCAACATTAGGCAGTTCATTTACTAAACTTTTATCTAACGAAGAACCTACGCCAATAATATAAGTTTTAGATATTCCATGAGTTTTCACATAGCCTCTTACAACATCTGGTAGTACGTTGTGTGGGATTAATATAATGGGCATATTCATTTTAGCGGCTATAGGAGATATCGACAAGGCATCCGCAAAGTCTTCATCTGTTACTATTGCGATTTGATTGACATTATCTAGATGGTTGGCAACTATTATACTGGTTTCATATTTGTCTTGGCCGTATAATCTTGTCGTGTTTATACCTAATGAGGTCAAATGATTTTCCACAGAGGATGAAATTATACCCGTGCCTCCAATGATAATAATATGAGTAATCTTCAATTGTTGTATCATATTTAAAGTATCTTTAGGGACGAAATTACTCTCAGTCAAGAGTATTGGTGCATTATACTTTTTGGCTAAAGGTGCCGCAATTAGAGCATCCGGAAAACTTTTACCGTAGGCTAGAATGGCGTAGTCCGATTGCTTCCAACCATTTTCCGCAATGATAGCCGAAGTGGCGTACCTATCTGCACCTGATAATTTTTCTGTAGCTGCTTCCGAATCATTTGGAAAACAAAACATTATAATCCAAACTACGATAATTAATAACGTAAATTTAGTTTTAAGCATTTCATTTCTCCCTCCAAAATATCGAAAAAGTGCGGTTTCCTTGCCGGGTCAAAGTTCATTTTTATTAAACAGCAATATTAGATTAGGTCCATTGAGTGTTCCCTGGCCTTAGCCATTATTTTCAATATTGGTTGGAAATGCTGTTAATGACAAAAATGTTTTTGTTTCTCCTGGATGTAATATAAAACTCTCTTGTTCATTAGAATTGATATCATACCAATCAAGATTGCGACAAAGATCACTAATCCACCAAAAATTCCATGCTTTGTATCTTTCAATTACGTTCACCACTTTTTATAGATTTTCAAGCTATAAGTTGTCCATTACAGCACCTCCCTCTTCCCGTATCTAATAGATAAAGACATCCATCCTGCTGGATTTAAGGAGTCCGATAGGTTGACTGGCTTCTGGGATTTATTGGGTTTGGAGGTGGTAGCGAGTGAATTAGAAATCGGAGATGTTTTAAATATTTCCGAATAATTGGTTGTGAATCAGCCTCAATTCTGATATACTAAAAGTCGCTCGTTATGATATGTGGATATACCAAGACCTTCTTAAATGCCTAAAGCTATGGGAAGATTAAATCCCACACCAGCGGGCAGAAAATTTAGGAGGTTTTTTTATGTTCGAAGACAAAACCCTTGTTTGCAGAGATTGTGGTCAAGAATTCGTTTTTTCCGCCAATGAACAAGAATTCTATGCTGAAAAAGGATTCACCAATGAACCGGGTCGTTGCCCATCCTGTCGTGCAGCCCGAAAGCAACAAACTCGTGGTAATAATGGCGGATACGGTCGCCAGCAACGAGAAATGTTCCCAGCAGTTTGCGCTGAATGTGGAAAAGAGACCATGGTTCCTTTCCAACCATCCGGTGACAAACCAGTTTATTGCCGTGACTGCTTCCAATCACAACGACGTAATAATTGGTAAATCGTTCAAAAAGTCTTCCCTGGCTTAAAGCTCGGGAAGTTTTTTATTTGCTGGCAAACGTTAGTTTATATTCAAGTCAAACTCTGCCCCCCCTCCAGCTTTCCGGCTCGGTAAGCGCCTTTGGATAGGTAAGGACATACCGCAGGATTGGCTGTTCGGGTTCTATTTATCCAGCACTCTCCGGCTACATAACAATTCCCGCTTTACTGAACGTAATATTGCAGCTTTAAGTTGTCCGCCAATTAACGGAATTGGCGGACAGGCCAGTTCTAACCGCCCTCCTCCAACTTATTCCTAATTATACCACTGTACCAGGACAAATTGCTGTTCCATTTATAATAGAAAAATCCAGCAGTTTTGGCTTTAAAACCTTACGCAGTAAGATCATTTCTGGAATGCTCAAGGCGGTGACCGCCATCATGAAAGCAAGTGCGGTGCCCATAGCGACACCTGCTCTGGTTAACTCACTGACCAGCGGAATGACTCCAGCAGCATTCGAATATAACGGGATGCCGAAGAACGTGAAGAAGAATCTTATCGCGTTGCTCGGTTTGGCCGGATTTATCGTTATGGCAGATAATTGGGTCGTTTCTCCCTTATTACCCGCAATTTCTCAAAATTTGAACATTGATATAGCAAAGGCCGGCTTATTAATCAGTGCCTACATGATTCCTTTTGGTATTTTTCAGGTTATCTTTGGACTGCTTGCCGAGTCTAGCCCTTTTCGCAACGTTCAGCTCACCATCATCCTTTGAAGCAGAATCTTCTCCGGAGTTGTACATTTCAAAGTCAATCACCAGTTTGGGACTTTTACCTACTGTTGATCACTAGCTTTGCATAAAGTTTGTGATGATTTGTCAAGTAATGTATTACAATTTGAGCGCGTCCAGGGATTCGTCTTTGAAGGTGAGGATCATATTATGAACCTTTTTTAGCTCCTCCGTCATTGGGGATGCATCCGTCCCGATACGAGCGATAATATTTCCGACAGTATTTCCCGTTTTGCCTCACCTCCTTTTGAACATAAAAAAGGACTGAAGTTAGGTTTCAGTCCTTACATGTGAATTAATAATACAAACAAGCAAATAATAGAGTGAAACGAAATGACTGTAGGGGTTGAATATGGGAAAGTTTCGGAATATAGATATCAGTAACATATTCCATAAAAGTTTCAAAATTGGGCTATCACTTAAAGCTATCGATGGTTTTTTGGAGATGATAGGGGGAATATTATTACTTTTTTTAAACCCGGCCAGATTAAATAAAATGACTGTTATGCTGACAGAACATGAGTTATCCCAAGACCCTACCGATATAATCGCTAATACCATAATAAAAATGAGTTCAAAGTTTACCGTCAATACACAATATTTCGGAGTTATTTACTTGATTTCTCATGGTGCGCTAAAATTAATCCTTGTAATAGTATTATGGAAAAGAAAAGTTTGGGCTTATCCTCTTACAATAATATCATTAGGAATTTTCGTTGTTTATCAGATTTATCGGTATACTATCTATCATTCAACTGTGCTATTGTTATTAACATTTCTCGACATTATAATTATTGCCTTAACCTATATTGAATACAAAAAGCTAAAGACCAAATCTCATTATGTCTAAGGGCAGAATTCAGGTTCCAGCCCTAATATTATGATTGTATAAATCCAAATCTAATTCTGCACAAACCAGATAACCTTTATTTGCCCAGCGTGAGTTTGAAACAGCTTGAATCCGCTAAAGTTGACGTGTCCTTCTGCACTCTACAGCAACCTTTCAAAGACTTTAGTTCGTTACATATAATGACGCTGGAGTTATTTGTAATAGTTGATAAAGATCACAGGCTGGCAAACGTTACGCAGATTGATTTAAGCGAGATTGCAGATGATCCATTTGTTCTTTATAAACCTCAGACTGCACTATTAGGGTATTTGTCGCTAAGATTTGCTAGGATTTGTCCAGTTTGGTCAGTTGAGCGATCATTCACTATAGCCTTCACTTAAGTCTCAACATTTAAGTATTTTATTATTTTATGTCGCACAGAAAAAAATATATCGTAACTGTTGAAAAAAAGTGTGCTGATGCACACTCATACTTATTCACTGGTCCAAAATATATACTTTCCTATACAACAAAAAACAAGGCCACTCATGATGGACTCATGATGAGTGGCCTTGAAATATAAAATTGAATCCCGCAAAGTTCCTCTAGAATTAATGGATACACGGCTCGAGATTAATCTTCAACAAAGCTTTACTAATCTAATCCATAACCAGAGTAAAATTAAAATAGTTTGAGCACCTTACACAGAAGTAAACAAAATTACCAAGTAAGAATCTTGAAAAACTAAAAAAGTAAGGGAGTAAATACTTTGACCTAAACTAAACGTAAATATTCAATAACTAAGTTTAAGTTAAAACTAATCTAGACAAATCCTCCACTATTTCTTTGTGTTTTAAAAACTAACCTGGCTCATACGAATTTGACTAACTGACTTGACCTCATACAGACCTAACCAAGAAGAACTTTGCGGGAAAATTTTCTTTCTAAACAAAATAACCACCCTTCTAGGTGGATTCGATTACTCCAATTTCAGCATCGTCCTAACTGATTGCACTGCTGAAACCTTCGATGAATCGAAACTTCCCTAGCACGCTACCAACAGTTTTTAGCACTGAATCTTTGATTAATAGCTGATTATGAGATTATTATACTTGAATTCAGCTCCTTGTCAAGTGTTGAAGTTAATAATATTTACAATCCTAGATACTAACGTTTCAGGGGGCTTAGCACGGATAAAAGTAATCACATGCTTGGTTTTGGATTGCCTATCCCTATGCTTATAACCCATATTCCTACGGATGGTATTAGATATACTAAAGGTGAGGGGGCAAGCCCCTCTTCTTTTTTGAGATAACAATTTTATTTCACGTAAACGATTCCAGAACCTTACGAAGAACACTCTTAATATTATGTAAAATTATTCCCTAAATCATGTTTATAGGTTTTTGTGGTTGAGGGTAGCGGAAATGGCCCCATTGGTACTTAATTATTCTGGTGAAATAATATAATCACTAAGAATGTCTTGTACACTATTGGCAAAGGAATTAGCCGCACCCCAATCAAAATTTAAAATCATGCCTTCTGAACTACCAGTAGATATCGATCTTACATCTGTTTGTCCATAAATATTATCGATTATTACCACGAGTGCCACCCTATTCTTCACCCGCATATAATATTTCTCGAATATTAAGGTCCCAATGTAACTTCCATTGCCCAAATCATGAGTTTCCTCGTGTACAAGATTGGCATTTTCATTTTGCTTGACTAAATCTAATGCTTCGATCGGAGAAATGCTTACCTTGAAATTATAAGTACTCATCTTTTTCCCTCCTTCAAACTTTCCTTCAATTGATAGACTCCCGTCCCAATCGCCAGACAACTGGCTACCCATTATTAGAGCGGCTATTTCTTCTTGAGGTTAGCGGGGGTGCTGGGAGTGACGTGAGACGACAATAATTGATGAAAACAATAGTAAAATCTAGCTTAGACAGTTATAACTCTTGCATTTTCGTCTTTTAGAAAATCCGTAAGCACTTGACCCGTATATTTTACGTCTATCCCGATCTTTTCTAACATTTCAGAAACCCCATAACTATCTGCGCATGCCTTACAGGCTAATACGTCCACACCCGCATCTTTAATTTTCCCAATGTATTCCTGCAACGATGTATCTTCTGTGAGAAGTTTTGCAGATGGACCCCAAACTATCAGGGAGACTTCATCCCACCATTCCTTAAGTTTAGAATTTAGTGTATACATAAATGCCATACGTATTGCAACTTCCCTATCTCCGTTAGTCCAAACCACTACCAACTTATTAGGCTGACTCATGCTAACATGCCTCCTGATCCTTTCTTTTCTATGTTTAGAATTGCCCATTCAAAACAATGCTACATTTCAAGGCTCTCTTGTTTCGACTCATTCACCGATGTCCTCCGCGCAACACTGGACGGAATATTACCGCTTTGAGTTGTCCGCCAATTGACAGAATTGGCGGACAGGCCAGTTCTAACCGCCCTCCTCCAACTTATTCCTAATTATACCACTGTACTTTCATAGCCCATTCAGCTAATTGTTCTCTGTTTTCCAAAATATCAACAGGAACCTCATAATATGGCATTACCATGGGCTTGTCATCAAATGGTACTGTACGCCTTTTCCAGTACGTCCTCTATTACAAATATTAGTTGCCCGCTCCCCGCGATATTTCTCTTCACAGTCTTTAACAGTAAAACCTCGATTTTGTAATTCTATCCGGAACAACGGACACATCATCGCCAGGTGACTGAGGTTTAAAGGAGAATTCGCTTTACTCGACCCACTATTCCACTCTCAAGGCGAACTTTTATTCCATGAGGATGGGTGGACGAATTAGTTAGAATATCTTTAACGATACCTTCAGTTAATTTTTCAGTTCTTTGATCTTGTTTTTGAACTATTAAAACGTGCGTGCCTTGCCTAATATTTGCACGATTATTTCCATCCATTACTATGACCACCTACATATCCTTAATCTATTTCGCCTGAGGTAACCCCCACCGGCAGCACTCCCCTACTCAACCCCTAGCTAGACTTTATTGAGGCGACTTTTTCTTCTTGAGGGTAGCTGGGGGTGAAGGGTAGCGCGGAGACTCGAATTACTTAGAATTGGTCTTAGCTTTGTTCCAGCATCTCCTGCAGACAGGTAGATAGCTTTCATTTCCGCCTATTTCTATTTGCTGACCCTCAAAAATTGGTGCCCCATCTTTAAATCTTAAGACCATGGTTGCTTTGCGATTGCAATACCAACATACGGTTTTTACTTCTTCAATCTTATCAGCAAAGATGAGAAGAGCTTCACTTCCTTCAAATAAATTATTTTGAAAATCATTTTTTAAGCCATAAATAATCACCGGGATATTTAATTCATCAACAACACGACAGAATTCCAATACATTTTTTCGGGTTAAAAAGTTCCCTTCATCACATAGAACACAATCTGGCATCTCACTTTTGACTTGATCGAAAATGTTCGTTTTCCCATCAATAGATATGGCTGGTTTGGAAATCCCCATCCTTGAAGTAACTCTTCCTTCACCAAAGCGAGTATCAATCGCAGGAGTGAAGATTAAGACACTTTTTCCCTGTTCCGAATAGTTATATGCAATCTTCAATAAGTCCGCTGTTTTACCGCTCCCCATAGTAGCATAGCGGAAATACAACTGAGCCAAATTTTTTCCTCCTAAAATCAAGAAATCTGAATTCCCATTATATGTTGGGCTAATCGGTCTATTTGACTCGTTTAAACATCGAATGGCTTTCCTCGAATTGAACCAAATCCCATAAATCCCCATATAAGTCTTTGAATACTGCCACAATACCGTACGATTGTTCTTTGGGTTCTCTGACGAATTTAATTCCTTTTTCTAACATATCATTATAATCGCGCCAAAAGTCATTTGTCCCAAGGAATAGTAAAACTCTTCCTCCTGCTTGATTTCCAATAAAAGATATTTGTTCTGGTTTTGAAGCCCTAGCAAGTAATATTGTAGTTCCAGACGAATCTTACATTTCACTTAAGAAATTTAGAATCCTTTCAACCTTCTGAAAATCAATAAAACGGCTTTCTCTAAGAATTTCTTTGCCTTCACAGAATATAAGTATTGTTGGCACTGTAAAAACCAATAATTGCCCTGCAATTTCCACATGCTCATTGATATTAATTATTGCAATGTCGATCGATTCAGGATCTATTAGATTCATCAGTTTCGGGAAAACCGCATGGCAAACATTACAGTCTCGGGAACTAAAATATAGGATAATCGGCTTCTCTTGTTCCATGAGCTGATTGAGTTGTTCTTTTAATCGGATATGAATAGCTGATTCAGTTCTCATGATGAATGATCTCCAATTTTATTTAAATATATGTTATGGCGGGAATTTGAGGGTTGAGGGTAGCGGAGGTGCAGGTGGGGCATTTTTAGTCTTCTTTTAGCAGTGGAGGTCTGACCTAATCAGTAAGTTTATCAAATTCCCGAAATTTAGCTGGGGTCGCTGGTGGCCTGAAGTTAGTAGAGATCAATGCGACGGTTGAAAGTAAATAACTTTACCCATCACACAACCCCTGCCTTTACTCTTCAATCATCTCACAACTTTATAGCAAACGCAAAACAAATTAACTCCCTCACCGAGATAGACGAAACACTCGTATCATCACAGCATCTTCAACACTAAACCAGTTTAGGACCGAGATGCTTTCGTATTGAGGTGTATTTTTTGCGATAACGGGAAATCTTTTAACGTCGTTGTAATTTCTCTGGATAAAGGGGTGAACCTATTGGACGTAACGAATAGAATAAGTTTTGCTACCTTTGCCGGTGGATGCTTTTGGTGCATGGTATCCCCGTTCAAACAACTTAAAGGCGTTATTAATGTGGTTTCGGGCTACATCGGTGGTCATACTGAAAATCCAACCTATAAAGAAGTATGTTCCGGAACGACCGGACATTTCGAAGCTGTCCAAATTTCGTTTGACCCAAATCAAATATCCTATGATAAACTTTTGGAAATTTTTTGGCGACAAATTGATCCAACCGATCCAGGTGGTCAGTTCAATGATCGAGGACAGTCATACCAAACGGCTATTTTTTATCATGGCGAGAAACAGCATCTTAAAGCCGAAGCCTCTAAACAAGCTCTAATAGAAAGCGGTCATTTTCAAAGACCTATTGTTACCAAAATTCTCCCGGCAACAATATTTTTTCCTGCAGAAGAATATCATCAAGATTTCCATGAGAAAAACCACTTCCGCTATTCTCTATATCGTCAAGGGTCTGGCCGCGATGAGTTTATAAATAAGAATTGGCCAATCGATAGATCGCAGATAAAATCCAGACTAACTGATTTACAATATCATGTTACACAAGAGAATGGCACCGAACCACCTTTCCAAAACGAATATTGGAATAATGAACGTGAAGGTATTTATGTTGATGTAGTCTCGGGCGAACCTCTATTTTGTTCAAATGATAAGTTTAATAGTGGCTGCGGATGGCCTAGTTTTACTAAGCCCATCGTCTCAACGTCTTTAAAAGAGAAAGCTGATTTAAGCCACGGAATGACTAGGACAGAGGTTCGAAGTAAGGAAGCTGATTCTCACCTAGGGCATGTTTTTCCCGATGGGCCAAGCCCAAACGTGCTTAGATATTGCATAAATTCTTCATCGCTACGCTTTATACCCAAAGAAGATTTAGACCGCGAAGGATACAGCGAATTTAGATTATTATTTAAGGACACCTAAAGTGAACTTTATCGTCGACAAGTCTAGATACCTTCATTAAGTAAGGCTTCGCCTCCCCACATTAACATTGCACTTTCCCGACACACGAGGACAATAATCTATTTCCTATACTACTACAATTTGTAAAAAAACAGGCGATATGTTTCCTCGAACGCCCAAAAAACATTGCGCCTGTTTTTAATTCGATTTCGAATATTCTTAAACCTAAAACCCGCACCACAAGCGGGTTTAGAGTGTATGTTTTCTTAAACTTACCACGCACTCAACGTGCTCGGACCTCGCCCAACAGCAGATGGTACCTAAAATAAACATATATGGTTCAGCGGCGGGAGTAGACTGATAAAGTATTGAACTAAATATGGCACTCAATGTCATGACAACGATAAAACCAATCAGAATTCCTAAATCAAGACGGAAGCCTTGTCACCGAAGGAATTTCACCTTGTGCGGAACCTGTTGAGGCGAATTCCCAGCACCTAACTCATTCACCTCATCATGATGTGACGCATCCCTCATCGCTTCAGTTTGGTGAGCGCCTTTGGGATAGGTAATGGCATTCCGCAGCAATGGCAGTTAGGGATAACTAGATTTTGTGGAGTTCGAGGAGCTGGGTATTACCTGTGCAACCGAAGATCATGTCAAGCCAAATAATCTGAGTCATATGGATACTTAGCAAATGCAGTTTTATGATGCTTAAACCCTAACTTTCGATAGAACTCCTCGTTCCCAAAAGTCGATGTCAAATGAATGCATAGGTGCTCGTTTCCTTTTAGCAATCCAGCAATCAGACCTTTACCGATTCCTAATTTCTGATATTCCGGCAAGACACCTACATCAAAGATCATTCCATAACAAACTCCATCCGACAACATCCTGGCCGCTCCAATTAGTTTTTCATTTCTCCAAGCTGTTACTACCTTATAGCTTTGTTCAAATGCCTTACGGATCTTATCATGATCCTTTGTTTTCCCATAGCCAGCAACTAATCCAACTTCTTCATAAATTTGAAAGAGCTGTTGCCAATCAACACAGTCCATACCAATCTCATACGTAAACATGCTTTCACTCCGATTTAAAACTTTGTAAGATATACTTTGCTCATTATATCTAACCAGCCCTTCAACACGCAACTCTCCATCCATCCCATCCTCCACCTTCCCTGTTCGATGAGCGCTTTTGATAGGTAAGCCCATCCCATCCTGCGGGATTGAAGAAGTTCGGTAAATGACCAGCAGCTGGGGCTTATAGGTATTTGGGGTTGAGGGTGGCGAGGGGCGTGAGTGAATTTGGTATCGGAGATGTTTTAAATATTTCTGAATAATTTATTGTGGGTTAGCCTCTATTCTGCTATACTATGAGATGCTCGTTAGAAAATGTGGACATCCAAAACCTTCTTAATTGCCTAAAGCTATGGGAAGATTACATCCCACACCTGCGGGCAGAAAATTTTTAGGAGGTTTTTTTATGTTTAACGACAAAACCCTTGTTTGCAGAGATTGTGGTCAAGAATTCGTTTTTTCAGCCAGTGAACAAGAATTCTATGCTGAAAAAGGATTTACCAATGAACCTGGTCGTTGCCCATCCTGCCGTGCAGCCCGAAAGCAACAAACTCGTGGCAATGGCGGCGGATATGGTCGCCAGCAACGAGAAATGTTCCCAGCAGTTTGCGCTGAATGTGGAAAAGAGACCATGGTTCCTTTTCAACCATCCGGTGACAAACCAGTCTATTGCCGTGACTGTTTCCAATCACAGCGACGCAACAATTGGTAAATCGTTCAAAAAGTCTTCCCTGGCTTAAAGCTCGGGAAGTTTTTTTTGACGAGAATGACTGATTTGCTCATAACTAAGCCATGATTTTAAACAAGAAAAAACTCAACAAAAATTCAAGCTCAAATAGAGCAATTGCAGGCTCAATTACAGCAGAGTGAATCCACCACTCAATCTAATAACTCAACAGGACAAACACAAATTAAAACGGTTTCAACATCTGGCAAATTGGATATTCAGGTGTAACGATTATAAATTACAGACTAAATGGTTTTATTGACCTCTCAAATATCTTGGGAGGTCAATTTTTCTTCGTATCAAGGGTGTCATTTAGTTTATGAGGATTTATTTCGGATAAACCAAAACTAATCTTTATCAAGTAAATAAACAGGATCACATTCAATGAAGAAGTTATTACCGGGATAACACTTGAAGTCGATTGATGGATACCTGCAATGGTTTGGTAAAGGATATCATAAGTATTGACAAAGGAAGTAATACTAAACCCTGTTGCTAGAAGAAGTAACCTTCGATCCTTTAAATAAATGAACGCTAAGATGGTTAAAGCCACTGCCGGAAACAGATACCGTTCGTGCATCCTGGTCGAAAAAATAAACACACCAGAGATTAAGATAAGGGCCGCTGCTGGTCCAAAACGCCGTTTCTTTCCTCGGACAAACACTAGCCAAGCCGTTAGTGTCGTAAGAACGATGAAAATGATTCCCAAAACATGATAGCTGACCAGGAACAAGGTCAAGGAATCTTTAGTGTAGTTAGCTCCCAGCAAATAAAAGAAATTGAAAGCGTTAACTGTGGCGTAAGGATATTCTCCTATGGTATTTGTAAAGAGCTTAAAAATCCAAAGGATATTATCGTTCGTTGAAAATGGGAGAACTAACAAAATTGCTGTTATTGCCGATGTTATTAGAACCCGAACAATATCTTTTAAACGCTTCCTCCTTACAAGCTCAAAAAAGAGAATAGGCAAAAAAATAATTCCTTGCGGTTTCATGAGTACTGCTGCTGTAAATAGAATCGAGGAATAGACCAGTTTTTGTTCTGTTAATAACACAATTCCTGCTATAACAATAAGCGTGAAAAACGAATCGACTTGTCCCCAAATGGTTGAATTGACAAAGACAGCCGGATTAAAGATATACAACGCAGCTACTAAAATACTCAGTTCCGGTGAAAGGTATTTTATAGATAGTTTAAAGAGAAGAAGAGCAGTCCCCATATCCGCAAGGATTGAAGGAAGTTTTAAAAATAACGTAAAATAGGGATTCAGTGCTTTAAGACTGCCTAATTTGCCTACGATATACAATACGTAAATATACAAAGGTGGATAATCACTGGAATTTCTGCCTGAATAAAATTGAGATAAGTTATTTGCAGCACTGGTGGCCCAGGACCTAAATAAATTGAGATCGAATGGATGCCCTGCAATCAAGATACCCAATACAATTCTTAGCAGAAATCCTACAAAAAACAATGTTATGAGAAGCATCCTCTGGTTACCATGAGATATGCTGAACTTTCTCCCCGCCTTCTTACGAATCAGAGCAAAATAGGCCGCTAAAACCACTAAGAAGAAAGTTATGGCATAGACAATGATTTGAGTATTATAGTTACTGCCCGCAGTGGCTTCACGTCCACCGGGCATAGCATGCATTGGCTGAAGGGGAAGATTGCCGGGCGACTTAACATTGGACATTGATCGAGGGTGATTTTGTCTTTGCCCAAAAGACGGTCCATGTTGATTCTGAACGAAAGTTCCTTGGGATGCTGCATTACCAATATTATGGTTGATAATAACGTATACACTGAGCAGCAGCGATAATATGATTGGTAAGACTGCTGCTATCCTAAAGCCATAATTTCTAAACTTCACAGTTCTATTTCACCTCCTTGGACAAATTGCAGCTGACTTATCACCCTTAACCTAGAAGCTTGAGCATAATACTCTTTTCTTTGTCATCACAACTTTGCTTTGCCTCTTGTTTATCAGAGCCAGCAAATATTCCATGAGCTGCGGTTCTAATTCTTCTCGCTGCAATCCCATTTCGATAATAGCTTTTAGATAGCCAAATTTATCTCCGATATCATAACGTTCTCCAGTCAGATCCCAGGCTAAAAGGCCTTCTCGTAGACAAACCTGTCGCAGGGCATCTGTCAGCTGATATTCATTACCCGCACCTTTTTTTAAAGTATGAAGTATAGAGAAAATGGATGGCTTTAAAATATAGCGACCCATAATTGCCATATTGGATGGAGCTTGGAGAGATGTCGGTTTTTCAATTAAATCCTTAACTTGATACGTTCTTTCCCTGCGGGCTTGAGGAGCAATAATTCCGTATTTTTGTACCTCATCGCTAGAAACAGGCTGAACACCAACGACTGTTTCCTGAGTCTTTTCAAAGACATTGATCAATTGCTGTAAGCCGGGCGGATCGGAAACCATGATATCATCGCCCAATAAGACGGCAAATGGCTCATCCCCAATAAATTGCTCGGCGCATAGGATGGCATGACCTAAGCCTAAAGGCTCTTTCTGACGAATATAGTGAATACTGCAGATATTATTGATTGCTTGTAACTCATTTAGCAACTCTGTTTTCCCCTTCTCTTTCAGGGTTTGTTCAAGTTCAAGAGACTTGTCAAAATGATCTTCAATGGACTTTTTATTATGTCCGGTTACAATTAGGATGCTTTCTATTCCAGATTGTACAGCTTCTTCCACAATATATTGGATGGCTGGTTTATCAACGATCGGTAACATTTCCTTAGGTTGGGCTTTTGTCGCAGGTAAGAACCTCGTTCCTAGACCTGCTGCCGGAATCACGGCTTTTTTAATTTTCATATCAGTTCACTCCCTAATCTCGGCTGCCTGAAGACCCATAAGCGGCTGCCGATAAAATTGATAGCTAAACTTGCTACTATAGCAACTAATCTGCTTAAAAGCATTGGATATCCCCAACTGTCATGGATCCACAACAGCAACACATACGTTATAGCTAAGGATATAAAATTCAAACATATAAACTGAACCATTTGGCGAACGGATTTATGAGCGAAGGACGATGGGCTGGCTTGATCCTTAAATGTCCATTTCCGATTAAGCCAAAAACTATTCAAGACACCACAGCAATAGGAAAGGGTGTGGGCGGAAAGTAAGGGTACTCCCCAAGCAAACAAAACTGCAAATAGGGTAAAATCGATGCCCGTATTAAGCCCTCCAACCACACAAAATCTTAAGAATTCCAAGTGACGTTTAGCAATCCTAGCCAATTTTTATCACGCTCCGTTCTTTCTCTTCACTTCGATAGGATTCACCTACGATATAAAGAGGTCGGTTTCGTGCTTCATCATAAATACGACCCACATATTCACCCATAATCCCCATCATGGTTAGTATTAATCCTGTCAATAACCATACATTGGATAATACCAAGTTCCAACCGCTGACCAAGCCTCCCGAGAGCTTAGCAAGGGCTAAGAATACCAAGTAGGCCAACCCTATAATGATAAACGCCCCCCCTGAATAGCTTGCCAATTTGATAGGTTTAAGGGAAAACGAAGTAAGACCATCGAGACAGAGTTTGATCATCTTTTTGAGGGGATACTTGCTTTCTCCGGCTAGACGGGGGTCTCTATCGTATTCAACCGCAGTTTGCCTAAAGCCAACCCAACTCACTAAGCCGCGGACATAACGATTCTTCTCAGGCATTTGTTTTAAGACGTCACACACTTTGCGATCGATTAAGCGGAAATCACCAGTATCAACAGGAATGTCTATCTCTGTGGAGGCACGCAGCAAGCGGTAGAAAAGATGGGCTGTTTGTTTCTTAAAGAACGTTTCACCGCTGCGATGTCTGCGCTTGGCATAGACGACCTCATAGCCCTCCTTCCATTTCGCGATCATTTCCAAAATGAACTCCGGTGGATCCTGAAGATCTGCATCGATGACTACAATCGCTGCCCCTTTTGCATAATCCATACCAGCTGTGATGGCAATTTGGTGACCAAAATTGCGAGAAAAAGAAATCAGTTTTACAGACAGATCGCAATCACAATATTCTTTAATCAAGGCAGCCGAGTGATCGGAACTTCCGTCATTGACAAAAATCAATTCATAGGACTCACCGGTTGAACTCATCACCTTTTTCAAACGTTGATAGGTTTGTGCAAGGACAACTTCTTCATTGTAAACAGGAATGACAACAGAATAGCGAATGTCTCTACTCATAACTTAACCTCCTCTTCTTAGGGATTGATTTCATATAATGTCCCGGCTCTGTTCATACCCATACCTCCAGCGGCACTGCTGTTTGAATTGGATTGCCATTCAGACTGGGGTATTTCAGTGCCGTTTTGTTGAATCCAAGTTTGTATTTCTGAGCTGCCTCCACCGGGTCCGCCGCCTGAAAGCAGGAAGTATTTAACCTCTTTGTCGGCAACCATTTGCTTTAATTTGTCCACAGTAAGAATAGGATCAGAGCCTGAGAACCCGCCCATAGCCATTACTGCCTTACCGGTGTTAATGATATAGGCTTCAGCTGTTCCGGCATCGGTAGTCGCGAACAAAAATTTTTCACCGGTATTATGAGCTTTAAGATAGGATAGAAGCTGAGCATTGACGTTATCTTGCATACCTCCACGGCCTTGACCTTGGGGTTGATTGGGCGCTTGAGTT
Source organism: Desulfosporosinus acididurans (assembly GCF_001029285.1). Classification (GTDB taxonomy): domain Bacteria; phylum Bacillota; class Desulfitobacteriia; order Desulfitobacteriales; family Desulfitobacteriaceae; genus Desulfosporosinus; species Desulfosporosinus acididurans. The sequence goes on along the minus strand of NZ_LDZY01000009.1, from coordinate 134,033 downwards.
TGACCTTGCCTTTGATTTGAACTTGAACCAGGTAATTGACCTTGCTGCGCTAGACTGCCCTGCCAAGTCATTGAGTGATTATTACCCATTGACTGTTGAGGACCGGCTGACGGCATCATAGCATTATCTCCATAGAGAAGTGGTGTCGAAGCCCAATACAAAGGCGCAGCCAACAATACCAAAATTCCTGCACCTGCGACAGCCCTTGTCAGTTTTGTTCGGATGTTCTGCGTAAATGGCAGGATAGAATACAGAGTCAAAAGACTTCCGATAATTGCTAAGCCAATCGGCAACGCCCATCCGATTTCACTCATATAGGGAAAAAGGATATACAGTTGAAACGCTGTTGTTCCCAGAAGACCAATTGGGAGCAGCCATCGCTTCCAACCTTCACGGCGTTGGTTGAACCCAAATAATTCAACCCATCCCGTTCCAGCCAGGGCAGCAATAGCCGGAGCTAACATCACAAGATAATACTGATGAAAAAACTCTGCGACACTGAAAAATCCCATCATCGGCAGTAACCAAGCTAACCAGAATAGACTTTCCTTTTGCTTATCCGTTAACGGTTGTTTCCTGCGCAACCCAATTAATAACCCAAAGGCCGACAATAAAGCTAAGGGAAGCAACCAACTGATCTGCCCGGATAATTCCGACTGGAATAAACGAAATGGTCCTGGCGTACCTGTATTAAACATGCCGCCTCCACCCGGGTTACTACCTTGACCTCTATTACTCATACCACCTGGAAAGTTACGGCCATCACTTGACATCGATTGATTGCCATTTTGCATAGATCCACTTCCTTGTGGCGGTGTATAACCATTCGGGAACTGGTTATTCCATCCTTGTTTCTGACCTGCTGAGGACTGTTGTCCTTGCCCAGGCAATCTTCCATCACCAAAGCCCCCCTGTTTGCCGCCACCCGGGCCTCCTTGGCCTGTCAAACGAGCAATTCCGTTATAACCGAAGGCCAATTCGAGGACTGAATTTGTCTGACTGCTGCCGATATAGGGCCGATTCGCTGAAGGAATGCTGTCTACTATTAAAGCCCAGGAGAAGGACAAAACGAGCATTACCGCCGTTGAAGCTGCTAAAACACCTATTTTTTTCTTCCAATTTACTTTAAAGGCCAGCCAGTAAAAGCCATAAAATGCCGGGAGAACCATATAGGCCTGCATCATTTTAATATTGAAGGCTACGCCAATAAGTCCAAAAGCCACCAAGAATAAAAGAACTTTCCCTTTTCTTACAGCTCTAAACAAAAACCAAGCTGCCAACAAGAGTGTAAAAACTAACATACTATCCACATTATTGGAGCGGCTAACGGCTGCTGCTATCGGAGTACAGGCCATAATTAAAGCAGAAATTCGAGCCGCCGATTTGCCAAAGCACGGTTTAACCAGGAAATAAATTAGAAGAACTGAACCTACCCCCGCCAGCGCTTGGGGTAAAATGACGCTCCACCCGTGAACCCCCAGCACTGAGGCAAAGAGAGTTTGAATCCAAAAGGCAACCGGTGGTTTATCGACCGTAACGAATCCTCCTGGATCAAACGAAGCGAAGAAAAAGTTGTGGAAACTTTGCAGCATACTTGTCACTGCAGCCGTATAATAGGCATTAGCATATTGGTCTTTCCAGATTCCATAGATATTTAGAAACGCAGCAAGTAATGTAATTCCCAAGAGAAGCGGATCAAAACGTTTCAACTTTTCTTTCATTAATGAATACCTCTCAAATTTTATCATTGTAAGAGTGCGACTCATTGCTACATAATTACTATAACCCTCATTACTGAATTGGAGCTAAATGTAAACTGAAAGTTCCCTGAAAACGAAGACAAAAATTGAAGAACTCTTCGTTTCGTATTAAAAGCTCATCTATTATCAACCAAATGGAATATTTTGCTCAAAAAAATATCCCCTCACTGGGAGGGGCATACGAGGGGGAAAGAACAGAAATACCTTTATATTAACTGCTAATTTGCAGAACTGCCTGGTTGGTGGTTATATTCTTCACAACTTCTTTGTCTTAGTAATGTACGCAAAAAAGTGAAATGTTTCGTTTGTTTTTTAACTAACTTTCAGGTATAGTTCAGCAATCTTTCAGTCAACCTTAAGAGACATTTCAGCTTAATCCTTTATGATTAATACAATAAATCAAACATAAAGGAGCGTTTCTAATGTATAATCTTCAACTCAAACCGAACGAAAAAGTATTTCTTATTACTATGGGTGGATTAATCAAACAGCAAGAGAGTCATAACTATATGGAAGAGTTATTAAAGAAATTGAAAACATTCAACACATCGGAGTACTATCTTGTTCTTGATACTCAAGAATTACAAGCTTCGCCACAAGATATGCTCGATGAAGAAAAAAAGGGTATCGAACTTTTAGTTAAAACACCTTTCAAAGGCCGATTCAATATCGCATCGAAAACTCTTATTGCCAATATGCAGGCAAAGCGTATTGCTGGCGATACTCTAAAACTAATTACTACCGTTCATTCCTACGATGAGTTTGTTTCTATTATTAATTTACATAAAGCAGTTTAAATTCCTAGGTTAATTTAATATCAGACGTTAACGAACCCCCGACGATCATAGCCGCCGGGGGTTTTGATTCGTCTATCTTACTCGCACTTAGCAAATCACCTTTGATACGCTCAGCACATACACCACAAGGTAATCACATCAATATCGAGTTTCCAGCTAGTGGTCCAAATTTTGAAATTAGCCTTGAAGAAATGATAAGCATGCAGTGTGATACTCCTAGTTCTGGCTTGATCACAGTTACTGCAACTAGTGTTGCAAGTGGCAATACGCTTCTGGATACAACCATTACGCTTACTGGTAACGTTCATTTTGAGCCATGTGTTCCTTCAATAAGTTAATTCATGAAGAATTTTGTCATGTCGTCGAAAATACCCCCAACGACATCAATGTGCCGCCGGGGGTTTTGATCTACCTAAATTACCGAGCAATTTTGCTTCCATTTGATTTCTCCCGATCATTGCTAAGGAATTGACTAATTATGTATTGTTTAACTGTGGTAGAAGATAAACTGCTGATTTGCATATTTATACACCCGATTAAATTTCCAAGAATTAAAAAACCTTAAAAGTAACAAAAAAGCGATCTTAGTTTTTAACTAAAGCCGCCGTTCACACTTTTTATATTAATTCATCCAACCATTGATAATACTCATTTTCTAACTGTCCTACGGTAAACTTATTTTTTGCTCCATTAATTCAGGGTTAATTTCGCATTTATCGGCATCACAAAGTAAGATTATTCGCTCAGGTGCGTCCATAAGTCTCCCACCTAAAACAATGCTCATATGAACTATGTATGATAACTTTTATAAAACTATTCTCAACTTAAGCAACATCTCTCATGCTATAGTACACATTTAATAATAAATCGAGCCTCTGGCTAAGTTGAACAACTTCAGGGTCGACGAGTGGTTTATTTGACCCCAAAGTATTTAATTTTCCTCGTAAAATCTCAATAGACTTCAGTATTTCTACAGCACTCATTCATCGTCTCACTCCAAATGGTTAATTTAGACATTATCTTAACACAATTGCTATTATATTCCGGTTGCTGATTAGGATCAATGTATCCGACAATATCTGTCATCTTATCATATTTAAGAAAAATTATGAAACGATATTAATATTTTATTGTTTTTGTACTGAAAAGCACCCCATAAAACCTTTGATGCGAAAGATGCCTGTAAAGCCCAAATCCGAATCGATTAATTATTAAGCCGCCCTTGCTGAAGAGGCAGCTTTTAGCATAATTATCGACGATTATGGTGCATGGACAAAATGTTGCTCACCGTCTCCCGTTTTTGCATATAACAGTAAAATCCAGGGTATGTTAACACGCCCTGGATTACAGCTTCTACTCGTCAAACCTTCTGGGGTAAATGTTCGGAAAATAATTCGCAGGAAGTATTAGTGCCGGATTTTACAGGAACAACTTCTGTATTAAGATTTTCCATAGATTTCTGTGCAGGCTCAGGAAGCAGGAAAGTCAATAAAAAGCCTACCGCTGCAAAAATCGCGCTGACCAGTAAAGTCCCCCTTAACCCTAAATGTTTTGACAAAACCGGAAAGACAAAAACTCCCACAAAAGCACCGATTTTGGCAAATCCCGCAGATAACCCATGGCCCGTTGTCCGCAAACTTACCGGATAAAGTTCTGCCGGCAGTACAAATGTAGTCATATTAGGGCCAAATTCTGCAAAGAAGTAACTGATTCCGTAAAGCAGGAGGAACGGACCAAGCAGCATAGTTATATGCGGGATAATTCCCATTGCGAAAAACGCAAGGCCCATCACGGCAAAACCAATGAGTTGGAGGCGTTTATGCCCAATCCTGTCAATTGTTAAGAAAGCCAAGATATAACCTGGGACGGCAGCAATTGCAAAAATAATAACTGACCAGGCTTCGGTAGTAACAAGGTTAGTCTGAGGAGATATCATCTTTATAATAAGAGGTGTAGAAATAGTATTGCCATAATAGGCGTAATCAAAAATGAACCACGTTCCAGCCGTGCCAATCAATGTTTTTAACAATGTCCAATTAGTTAAAAAGCTCCATACTGACAGGCGTTTATGCTGTGAAAGGCCGTCCGCTTTCTCTACTTTGACTTGACCACCAGTATATGCCTGCAAATTGCCGGCTGCCTCATGCTCCTTACCCAAAACCTGGCTGACATAGCGGGGGGATTCCGGCATTTTCAAACGCAAGTAAATACTAAACAACGCCGGTAGTGCGCCGAGTCCCAACATCAAGCGCCAAGCCAGGTTATGACTGATCCCGCTCGCCAACAGGGTTAAAGCGACAATCGGCCCCAGAATTAAACCGACGGCCTGCATAGAGAATACCATTCCTACTAACTTTCCACGATCCTTGCGATTGGCATATTCAGTCATTATAACTGCACTGACAGGATAATCTCCACCAATTCCCACGCCCATAATAAACCGGGAAATTAATAGCCAGGTTATATTGGGTGAAAAAGCCGATATTATAGCACCAAGTGCCATGAACGACGCCTCAAGACCATACATTTTCTTACGCCCCCACAGATCAGCAAGGCGGCCAAAAACAAAAGAACCTAGAAAAGCGGCCATCAGAGATGTACTACCAAGGAGTCCTAAGGTGCTTCTGTTTAGATGCCATTGAGATTGAATTAAAACCATTGCTGCGCCAATGATGAATAGATCATAAGCATCTGTAAAAAAACCAAGACCAGATGTTATCACGGCACGCAGATGGAAAAGGCTTAGCGGGGCTTCGTCTAAAGCAGCTATAATTTGGTTCCTTTGTCCGGATTCAGATTTTGTTGTCAAAAGAAAACCTCTCCTCTTTCTTTCCCGTTTATGTAGGATTACATTTGCTTGTTTACCTAATTATATATCTCTTCCGGACAGCTCTCTTAAATCCATGTTAAGTTAATGTTAATTTTATGTTAATTTTCTAAGAAAAATATTAAAATAATTTGAGTTAACATGGCACCTTCTCATCTTAGCCTGACCCAATTCGGAGATATTAAATATGCTATTGGCGACCTTTTTTAAGTTTTCGCTTTTTAGGCTTTGTGGGATTATTCTTAGATGCAAATAAAGATTTCATAGCCCATTCCGCTAACTGTTCTCTGTTTTCCAAAACATCAACAGGAACCTCATAATATGGCATTAACATGGGCTTGTCATCAAATGGTTTGAATGGTTGCATGCCTGCCATTATATAATCTGACTTATTAGAGTCATCCACTTTAAAATAAAGAATGTCATCGGCAAGTAAACCGAAAATCAAACCGTCATAGTAAATGCCCGCTCCGCCAAACATCTTTTTAACCGTCACAAAACCCAACTTTCCAAGTTGGTCCACTACATATTCTTTGAAGCTTTCGCAGACTGCCATGATGTTCCTCCAGTATTAGGGTTTATCAGCCTTAGTGTAGAAACTTAACATAACAACTCCGCTCCCTCGATATACAAACGTTCAATACCGCCAAATCAGACTCCCCATCCACCGCATCCACAACTATCCGGTCGGTAAAGGACATCCAGCAGCATTGGCTGTTGGGACTGGAAGTATTAACGCAAGGATGACATCCGACATATTCACTCTGAAGAACATCCTTATCAATTAGTAGTTGTACAGATTGGCTTATGTCATTCACAAGGCCTAATACACTAACTGATCCCGGTTTAATATTCAAATGCTTTTCCATGTCTTCAGCCTCGGCAAAAGATAATCTAGATGACTCAATCTGTCTTGATAAATCTTTTGTCCTAAACTTCTTTCAACCTGATCACACATCTCAATGGATGGAGTCTCATCATGGTCGAGCCTAAAATATGGAATATCAAGTCTTTCCAATAAATCGTAAACATCCATTTCTTCTTTTGATCGATTTGCTTTGTTCGGTTTCGTCTTATAAATTGTACTATCTATTTCAATATTTTTCATAGTTTACCTCTTGTCTCCTGTTTGATCGTGCCAATCCAACCAACCTTTGAAACTGTCCTTCTTTTGTAACCTTATTAAGCATCCCCCACCTTCCCAATTCGGTGAGAACCTTTGGATAGGTGAGGACATCCTCAGCATTGGGGGTTAGGGCTCTTTTGTCCAACGCTCTCCGCCCAAATAACTATCCCTGCTATACTTGACGGAATACTGCAATGCTGAGTTGTCCACCAATTGACGAAATTAGCGTCCGTGCCGGCTCTTGGCTTCGCCAACCGCTCTCGCAAGGGGGATTTTTAGTCTTCCCCATGCTCGGTAAAAGTTTTGCTGGTAATGCTTCCAAAATTAATTTTTCACTCAAAAATCAATAAAGTGAGTTTTTCATACAGTTGATAGACCGCGAGCACCTGCTCTGCAAAGCCTTTCTCTGTACTTTCAATCCATTTTTTGAAAGCCATATGAAAAATTTCAACCGCAAATCGCGCGGCAAGCTCTGACAGCTCGCTATCAAATTTGACAGACAAAGCGTTTGTGACAGACTCAATTAGCACCTGCCTTTTTAACAGCTCTCGTTCCTGTAAATCAGGGTTGCTTTGAATAATTTGATTCCGAGCCAACACCCGCTCCCGCGAGTCATCAAAATAATCAGAAATCGACGCAAAGCTGTCAACCGCAAGCTTCAGCGGCTTTTGCTCGACGTCAAAATTGTCAGTAATAAAAGCCGCAACCCGCTGCCCCATCGTATTACTCGTATCAAAAAGTACGTCCGACTTATCCTTGAACTGCCGAAAAAAGGTTCTCTCAGTCACACCCGCAAGACTCGCAATCTCCTGCACCGTCGTGTTTTCATAGCCTTTTTCCATAAATAATTTCGCGGCCGCCACCTGCAATTTCTCTTTACTTTTCATTTTTTCTCATTCCTATTTTCGTAAATTTTACAAAACCTCTTTGTCAGTGTCTGACATTTTTTCTTGACAACAGAATTCGTCAAGTGTATACAAATCCCAATGTCAGTTTGTGACATTATTTTATCAAAATGAAGGTGTAAACACAATGAAAATCACAGTTCTCGGCTCTCTCGGCAATATCAATCGTAACTACCTTCCACGCCTCATCGCTGACGGCCACGACGTCACTGTCATCACAAGCTCGCAAGACCGAGTCGACGCTATCCATGCCCTCGGAGCCAAAGCCGCTGTCGGTTCAAACCGCAACGTCAACTTCCTCACCGAAACATTCAAAGGAAGCGACGTCGTTTATCTCATGATTACAGGCATCAACCCGATGTCAGGCACTGACATGTGGCAGGCCGCCATCGAGCTCTCTGAAAATTACAAGACCGCTGTGCAAAACTCAGACGTGAAAAACGTCGTCAATCTCAGCTCGATCGGTGCTGACAACCCCAAAGCCGGCATCCTTTACATGTATCATTTTATGGAAGACGCGCTCAACTCGCTTGAAGGCGTTAACATTGCTCACATCCGCCCTGTCGGCTTTTATAGCAACCTTTTTGCCGACATGCAAAGCCTCAAAACCCAGCAAACCATCCTCAGCACAGTTTCAGCTGACATCACGCGTGGCTGGGTCAGCCCTGTTGATATCGCGGACGTCGCTTACGCCCTGATTTCCCACACCCAAGCGGGCAAAAGCGCGAAATTCGTCGTAAGCGACTGGGGCACAGGAAACGATTGGCTCAAGGCTCTTGCTGAAAATGAAATCGAAGCCAAATACCAACAAATCCCTGTCGAAGCTCTCGCTGCAAACATGAAAAAAATCGGCTTCCACGAAGACACTGCCAACCGCTTCGTCCAAATGAACTGCGCCGGAGAAAACGCTGACGAATTCTATGCTAGCCTCCGCGCCACGGATTACCATCTTGGTAAAGTCAAACTCAAAGATTTTGCGAAAGTTTTTGCAGAAGCATATAAAAAATAAGTTTAAACAGTTTGGGAGACTGTTTAAATCTGCAAATAAGAAAACGCGCCTCGGTGCGTTTTCTTATTTTTTTAGGCGAATTTTATTTTGATACGGCTCGCCTTCCCGGTTCGGTTATCCGACAGGTAAGGACATCCTGCAGGATTGAAGGAGGTCGCTAGGTTGACGGGTGGTTGGTGTTTATGGGGATTTGGGGATGAGGGTAGCGAGGTAGAAGTGTGCGTGGGGGAGGATTTGGTGTCGGGCGAGGATGTGGCAAAAAACAAGATGATAAAGTAACTTGAGTTTATTTGTATTCGCAATTCTGAGGTGCATTTTTTTAACATTGTTCATTATCCTAATTTATCACCTTTACGAACTACTTTTTCCGGCTGAATGAGTACAACTCCTTGGTTCGCATAAACTCCTAAAACTAAGACTTCTGATATAAAATCTGCAATTTGTCTTGGAGGGAAGTTTACCACTCCTAAAACTTGTTTCCCAATAAGTTCATCTATCCTATAGCATTCGGTGATTTGAGCGCTTGATTTTTTTGTACCAATTTCTGCACCGAAGTCTATAAATAATTTGTAAGCAGTTTTTTTTGCCTTTTCAAAGACTTCCGCCTTAATAATTTCTCCAACTCTAATATCTAATTTCATAAAATCGTCAAAAGTATTTTATTTAACTGCAATTTTTCTGAGTTGGATGCTAAGAAAAGCTTATGATTTCTAATAGATGTTATTTTAGGAACTCTTTCTTATACAATAAGGAAGGGGAAATTGAACTTGCCTTAAAACCCAACATTTTTATGTCACAAAAAAATCCCACCGTTTCCGATGGGTATAAGGGTTAGAATCAACATGGAACAGCGATTGTTGTAATGGCAGGACTTATTAAGGCTCTTAAAGTTGTTAATAAGAATGTGCATCTTTTTTTTAAGAGGTTCCTCAATTTCGAAACAAGCAGGTCCTGCAATATCCTCAAGATTAATTCCGCCAAAGATAGGTTCCAAAAGCTTTACGGTTTCGACCGCTTTGTCAACATCCGTAGTGTCTAGACAGATGGAGAAAGCAGCAATACCGGCAAAATCTTCGAATAGAATTACCTTACCTGCCATTACCGGCATGGCGGCATAAGGCCCGATATTGCCAAGTTCGAGAACAGCGGTCCCATTAGTGACGATGGCTACTGTATTTCCCCTATTTGTATATACATTAACCAAAGACCGTTCTTGGGATTCATCGATAGTTTTTCTTCCCGCGATTATGATTTTAATTTCAACCTACAGAAAGGAGTGCTGAATCAAGCTGCAGAAGCTTGGCTCTCCTCTTGTACTTTTGACCCCGGAAGCATGGTGTAGTAGATAATCGCACCGACAAAAGCCAGGATGCCTGCCAGGATCAAAGCGCTGTTGAAGGAGTGGGTAGCCTGAACGAGTATACCGGTGACTGTTGGGGCTAGGAAACCGCCAACATTTCCGCCAAAGTTTTGGATTGAAGCAACGGAAGCGGCCTGACCTGCGGGAGCAATTTCCGAAGCGGCGGCCCATGCGGCTCCGTTTGAGAACATGACTCCAAATTCAGAAATTGTCAAAAGAGTTAGAGCCATCGAGGCAGAACCTGCGAATACCGCTGGGATAATGGCCATGGCAAGAATGAGACCCAGGCTCATGGCGATCTTTCGACCGTTCGGTGTCTTGCGCACCCAGACGTCTGAGGTTCTTCCGCCAAGGAAGGCGCTGATCGTACCGGCAATGAACGGTATCATCCCGTAAATACCGGAATGCAGAAGGGTCATATGGCGAGCCTGCACGAGGTAGGTCGGAAGCCAAGTGACAAAAACAAACATGATATAGAGCTGACAAGCGTAGCCGAGCATCAGACCCCAGGTCGACACTTTCTTAAACAATTGTATCCAGGGTACGCGGGGCTGTTCCTGCACCGTTGTGATGTCGGCGTCAATTAAAGCATTTTCAGCCTCATTGACTCGCTTGTTGTCTTTTCGGTCACGGTAGAGAACAAGCCAGAAAAAGAGCCAGATAAAACCAAGTGCACCGGTGATGATGAAGGACATTTGCCAGCCAAAAGAGCTCACAATCCATGCAACAAGAGGGAGTGCTATAGCGGAGCCCATGTTAACTCCGGCTGTAAAAAATCCGGTGGCGATCCCTCTCTGCCGCCGAGGTATCCAGTCTGCAGCCGTCTTTGTCGCTGCCGGAAAAGCAGGGGCTTCGCCGACACCCAAGATTAAGCGGAAGATGTAGATCGATCCGAAGGAAGTACCCAAAGCGGTCGCCATGGAGGCGAGAGACCAAATGATGACAGACCAGATATATGTCATCCTGGTTCCAATTTTGTCAATGAAAACACCGATCGGCATTTGCAGGAGCGCATAAGTTATGAGAAAAGCTGATGAAATGGCGCCCATGGCCGCAGGTGTCCAGGATAACTGTTTGGCAATGACCGGAAGTGCAACTGATAAGTTGGTTCGGTCGAGATAATTAATCGTCGTCGCGAAGAATAACAGGGTTATGACTTCCCAACGCACTTTTGTCGGTTTCATTATAGATCCCCTCCCAATTCATTCTCAAGTTAGAATTGAACCAACGGCAAACCTGAGTTGCGTAAACTAAAGTTAACCTCCTTTTTAGATAATAAACGCAACTTCATATTAGCCGAAAATGGGGACCATTGACAATATTCTGCAAATTAAGACTTATTTTTGCAGATTAAGAATTTTAAGTTCTTTTTGCTCTTACAAACTTTATCTCCATAAAGGACATTGTCTCAGAACTCCTTGAGTTTGAATTTATGCTGAGGCCGGCCGACTTTTCCATACTCGATCAAAAGCTCTAATTTTTCTTCGCGTTCCATGACGTCAAGATATTTGCGGACGGAGGCCCGCGCCATTCCTAAATATTCCGCTAACTCATCTGCAGTGAAATACTCTTCGCCGTTGTGGGCAATATGGTCCCAAATTCGCTGGTAAGTATATTTGCTCAAACCTTTTTCCAAGGGCTTGTCCGTTTCATCTTCCGCTCTCCCAGTTAGAACATAACGGTCCAAGGCTTCCTGTTCTATAAAAATACTGTTTTGCAAGCTTTCGGCCCACTCTTTGTATTGCTGCATTGCATCTTTGAAACGCTCAAAGGTGAAAGGCTTGATCAAATAATCGACGGCCCCATAACGAAAGGCTTCCTGCACACTCTCGCTGCGTTTGTCGGCTGTGATCAGAATGACATCGATGTGGATTTCTTGGCTGCGCAACCACTTCAGAAAGTCAATACCGTTTTCTTTCGGGAGGAATAAATCGAGCAGGATCAAGTTGATCTTTTTCTTTTGAACATACTCACGGGCTTCCGCCAAATTTGCTGCCGCACCCACCAAGTTAAAGCCAGGAACTTTCTTGAGAAATTTTGTGTTCACATGGCTTACCATAGGATCATCTTCTACGATCAAAACATCAAACATTTATGTCCCTCCCCTTGAGGGGCACTGAGATGTGCCATGATGTCCCACGGTCAACCTTAAAGCGAATAGTGCCCCTCGCATCATCAATAATTTTTTTCACGATATACATACCGTAACCACGCTGCCCAGATTTGCTGGACATACCCAAGTTGTATATGTATGGCTGAACGGATTCGGGGATGCCAGAGCCGTTGTCCGCAACCGTAATATTGAGAATATCATCTTCCTCATCAAGTTTTACATAGACTTCTCCGCTACCGTCACTCTCAACAGCATCGAAAGCATTCTCAATCAGATTTCCAAGTACAGAACACAAATCATCTGCAGTTAGCGCTTGAGGAAGTTCAGATAGGCTGCAATTGGGGTCGATCTTCAGCTTTATTCTAGACTCTTCCGCCTTATTGTATTTGGCGAAGAGCAGCGCTGAGACGGAAACATTTTTTATCTTTCTTGTCAGAATACCGCTAACATTGTTTCTCGCCTTGGCCGTGCTGGAAATATAGTCAACGGCTTCATCGTATTCTTCCATCTGGATCAAGGCAGAGATCGTGTGCAGTTTGTTCATAAACTCATGATTTTGTGCCCTCAGTGACCAAGCCATTTTCTTAATGCCTGTAAGCTCTTCAGCCATCTTTTTAACTGTGGTCAGATCACGAAAATTGATCACAGCACCCATGACTCGGTTTTTTTCATCAATGAGGGGACTATATTTGCATACGATCGTAAGTCCTGGTTTGATTCTGATTTCCACATCCTCCAGCAACTGCCCGAGGGATAGAGGGCCCTGCTGTACGTCCCTGAAGATGAATTCAAAGACGTTCTTTCCTTTGTCACTTTCATTTAGATCCAAGATGATAGCAGCTTGTTTGTTATACAAAGTGATTTTTCCCTTGTCATCGACAGCGACAATTCCCTCTTTGACATTTCCCAAAACAACCTCCCTCTCCTTGAGGGCTAAAGCAATCTCTTCCGGTTCCATCCCAAAAATTGTATTCTTAATACTGAACGACAGGACAGTAGCGCCAATCCCTCCGAGAAAAAGGCCAAATACGATGAACGGCAAAAAACGCAGCAGCGCTTTGTACACGTCAGTATCGAGTTCCGTCAATAGTATACCCACAGATACGGCTCCGATTTGATGGTCGTTTTTATAAATTGGGGCAAACGCACGCAACGATGTTCCCAGCGTTCCATGAGCCTCAGAAACATATTCCTGCCCTGATGTCAGGACTCTTTTTTCATCTCCGCCCTGAAATTTTTCTCCAATTCTTGTTTCAACTGGATGGGAATAGCGGATTCCTTTCATATTCATAACGACAATGAAGGCGACACCGGTTTTCGCTCGGATCGTTTCTATCTGCTCATTAAAAGCATTTTCCGTTAAGGTGCTCTTCCCTTGTAGAAAGTCCTGAACTTCAGAAAAATTGGCAACAGAATTAGAAATATTTAAGAGATTTCTGCTAACCTGATTTTTTACTAGACTTCTCATTTGATAGACTGATAAAATCATGATACTTCCAATTGATACGGATAAGATAACGAGAATATAGATGCTGATTTTACGTTGCAATCGCATTAGGTCCCCTCCGCAAAAAATGAGGTTATCTGAAATTCCTTGAGTTTTGTGTCAATTATACCACTGTACTCGACAAATTGTTGTTCCATTTATTAATGTAAAACCCAGAGCAACACGCCCTGGATTACATTTGGAAGTCTGACTTAATAAGTAAGTTTTTTAAATTCCCGAAATTTATAATAGGATCAAAACCAAATCTAATCTTCGCACATCGTAGGTTGAAAGAAAGTTCATTATATTCCTGTGACAATCATGTTAATTGCAGCAATTCTATTAATCAGTTTTAGAGTGATTATTCAGAAATCGATGAGCTTTGTAAGCAAGCAACGTACGTATAGATAATATTATTTTATTAAGCCTAGGCTGTTTAGAGTAAATATCTCTAATACAAAGTATTTGTTTTCATTCTCGATATATCGCACACAATTCCTGCCTGCAGATTTCGCCTGGTACATCATGTCATCTGCCTTTTGTACTATTGTATCAACTGTATCTCCGGAATTGTACTCAGCAACTCCGAAGCTTGCAGTAACATTGCCCACATTCGAAATATCCATTCTACTTAGACGTTCACGCAGTTTTTCCCCCAAAACTACAGCCTTATTTATTGTGGTTTCCGGCAATAATAGTATAAATTCCTCACCACCCCAGCGAGCCAGAGTATCTATTTTTCGAATCTTCTTAATCGTTAGTAAAATTGAAACCGATATTGAGAGCCCAACAACGTCAAAATAATTTTGTAGAGATAGCATATCACAAAGTATGTTTACCGCAGGTGCAGCGAGCTGTTCCGATATTGTTTTTTAGTTGAATTGTATCATTTATCATCTTATTCATTTGCGACAACAATTCGGAAAATTTCTGCTGTGCCTTAAAATAGGGGCCAGCAGAAAGGTCTTTATTTAGCTCTTCTTCCAAAACTCTAAGTTCGCTAAACTGCTGAGCAGTAGCTTTTTTTCCTTGACGGAACAGATTTTCTAATTCAGTTTGTAACTTATTAAAGCGTTCAATCAAATCTTGTGCATCGATATCATTTATTAGTATTGTCTCTGTTTTAATTAATTCTTGAAATTCATCTGATTGAACAATAGCTTCACACAACTCTTTTGCTTTAGTCAATACAGTCATCTAAAATCCCCCTCTTAACATAATTAAGGTCCACATCTCATTCTCTATACCCTTTTGTTATGCGACTTTAAGTCATCTTAGCTAAATTCATTTAAGTTCTTTTCTATTATTTTACCTTTAATACTTTAATTATTGTGTCGATTTACCTGACTTAAACTGAAAAATAAATTTCTCATTTATATAATTTACTCACTCAATATGAAGTTTTACATTTTTAACAATCCGGTCTCAAAACTTCTTGATGTGGCTCAATTTCATTGGCAATTGTATGTTCAGTAAGTTCAGATAATATTTTTAACTTTTTATTTATCAATGGTCGCATACAATTTGGTACATGTTCCTGATGTGCTCTGTGAATTGCCACACATTCTTTACAGTTTCCATGATAACGACATGCCTTTTCACATGAACAATGGTCCTTATCTTTAAATTCGTCACGAAATTCCGAAGCAAACTCTTCCTGCAAACGCAATCCTTCTTTTCTGTCACCACGATGAAATGCCTTCATTGCTTCTATTTCCTTTGGATTATCGTCAATTATCATAATTAAAATACTCACCCCTTAAATTACTATTTATTAAGTCCGAACACTATGCCTCCATTTATCTATACTGATACATCTTTCCTCCATTTGCGAATAAACCGATAACATGTGGATAGGGGATTACAGCTGAAAATGGCAACTTCCACCTCTGTATTCTAAATATATCACAAAATTAGCCGACCCAACTATATAAACCACTAGGTACGCTCAATCTGAACATGGTGGTCCACCCGTTGACCTTTGTGGCCTTCAGCTTCGCGGTAATGTGGGCCGTGAAAAGCGCCAGACCGAAGCCGACAAGAATGCTTTGATCATGACATAAACGCAAATCACGCCGCTGATGGTCAATAGATAATTATACGCTTTTTTGGTCATTCTGTTATTTCCTCCTTGTTCTGCCGCAGTGGGGACCTTTGCCCCCAACCAGGGCAAGTTTTGTTATATCTATTTCCTGAAAGCTGAGTACGTATGAGTTCATAATATATTCTCCTTACGCGGCATCGGCAGCTCATTGAAAGCAACATTCTCTCGTGCTATAATGCACTTGCGGTTTATTTCAAAAGCGAGAAATTACATCAGACGGTTTTGAAAGGGTTCGGCTTAATGGAAAGAGAACATATTGACGGTGATCGGAACTTTAACCTATTTTTACTGGCAGGGTTGTTCGCCGGGATCGGTACAGGCATTAATACATCGATATTCAACAACTATTTAAACGACATATTCAGGCTGTCCGAGAATGTCAGAGGTTTCCTTGAAGTACCGCGGGAAGCGCCGGGTTTCTTTATCATGCTAATTTTGGCGGTTTTAAGTTTTTGCGGTGATGTACGAATTGCAATGCTCGGTATGATAGCGGCAGGATTGGGGATGCTTGGGCTCGGCCTGTTGTCGCCGACCTTCGCGGTTATGATTATCTGGATGATGATGTACAGCCTCGGGACACATATGGTCATGCCTGTCACGCCATCCATCGGCATGTCCCTGTCCAAGCAGAATTCTTTCGGCGCCAGGCTTGGAACAGTTAGCGCTTTCGGCCTGTTCGGCAGTATTGCTGCCTATGTTTTTGTCTTCCTGAGCTTTCACTTCCTGCACATGACCTATCAGCTTGCTTTTATCGTAGGTGCTGTTTCCTATATGTTCGCAGCTTTAGCGGTGGGGCTGATGAATAAAGGTGAACCGAAAGCCAGGAAAGTCAGATTTATTTTTCGCAGACGCTATACGCTCTACTATGTACTGGCCGGCGTTAGCGGTGCGCGGGCGCAGATTTTTCTGACGTTTGCGCCATGGGTGCTGATTAAAGTGTTCGGTGTGCAGCCCCAGATGTTTGCCATTCTAGGAATGATTGTCGCCTTGGTAAGTATCGGGACTCGTAAAATGATCGGTAGATTGATAGACGCCCGGGGCGAGCGATTCGTTCTGACTATGGAGGCCGCTTTATTGTTCGCCATCTGTCTTGGGTATGCGTTCTCTGCCGACATTTTTCCCGCCGGCATCGCTGCAGTTATTATCGCCGGTTGCTATGTCATCGACAATTCCATGGCTGCGGTCGAAATGGCGCGGTCAACTTATTTACGGAAGATTGCCGTTGATCTTGATGATGTGACCCCAACGCTATCGACAGGCGTGAGCCTGCAGCACGTCGCTTCAATGACGATTCCCGTTTTTGGCGGGCTTTTATGGTTGGCTTTTGGATATCAAGCAGTATTTATGGGTGCAGCCGTTATCGCATTCCTCAACTTTATACTTTCACGCAAAATTAAGATCGAGGTTGATCCCGCCATTAAAGCGTAATAAACATTTTTGGCAAGAAAGTAGTACAATACAATAGATAATAAATAGGCCTTGAGTTACGTATGATTGTATCTCAAGGCCTTATTTTTTAATTGTCTGAAAACGTCATCCATCTCACTCTTCCGCCCCCCTCCGCTTCAATCGATTAAGTATTAACATGACCTCAGAAACATTTAGTTTTTGAGTCCCTTCCTTCCATTTTAAATAAATCACCAGACCATCCATAAACATGGAACAATCTGGCGATTACTGTTTCCTAAATCAATAACTGGCTCAAGGAGGGCCTAGTAAGTTGATGAAGATTGTATCAAACCTTTAGCACTTTAACCCAAGTGTCATAAAATGAAGCACTACCGCCAATCGGTTCACTGAGTGTTGTTCCGCGCAAATGGTCGTCTAAACGAAAAATCGGGTTAACATGGGTACCTTTAACTCTCCGAGAATCACCGTGAATGACAACTCCGTCAATTTCCATGTCATTTGCTCCATAAGCCCAGTGGCCATAATGAGTAGAAACCGCCACAACTCCTGGGCGAATCCCTTCTCGGATTTTAACTATTCCTTCGACATACCTCGAACGATCATTTCCTAAATCCTGAATTCCCTGAGGATTGCTCTTTGATGAGAGGCGCACCTTATCTCCATTTTTTAACCCTAATTGCTTAGCATCTTGGCTGTTGAGAAGAACGAAGTTCTGATTGGCAATATCCGTTTCCAGCCAGTAGTCAGCAATCGTTCGAGATTGAGTGCCGAAAACTTCTTTATACGTGATTAATTTATAATCACCATCAACGGGTACGGGCTGCCCCATCGAGTCTGTAATTTCATCGTAAACAGCATGCCCCCAAAAATACTGACCACTCATGGCATGCCTGGATGTTCCAATTTCTTCGAGATAAAAGCGCATAATACCGGTGAAAGGATATTTTTCTTGGTTGGAACTATAGGCATGATCATAACTTTCAAAACGCCCGCCTCGGTTTAAAACACAAACAACTTTTCGCCATTCCTCAGGCTTCAGAGCGCTCTTCCACTTTTCCTCGTTAAACAGTGAATCCGTGAGATTGCGACGGCTTTTCTGGAAGAGGAGGAGTTCCTTTTGATCGGCATCGGGAACAACCTCACCCGCTTTATCTCCGTAGGCAATATTAGCTACTAATTTTAAATACCAATCTTCAGGCCTTTTAAGGTCTATTCCCTTATCGAACCCATCTTGACCAAATCCTGAAAGTCCCATTTCTGCTGCAATAGCTAACATTAGAGTTTCCAGACAAATCGGCAGTTTTTCACCGTTTACAACTACTGTCTCCGTCAGAGGAGCGATCACTGGCTGACGAACGGATGATGTTTTAACCCGATAATGCTGTGGCATTTGCCCTGTGCCCCATTGCTCTAGATAAGAAATGTCCGGGAATATATAATCCGCATACATACTAGTCTCTCCAATAATGATATCGGACGCAATCAAAAGCGGTACCTTGCTGGTATCTAGTAATGTTTTAAGCTGATGGCTTCCTCCCGGAAGAGAGTACATGGGATTATGGGAATGGAGAAGCACTATTTTCATGGAATACGGATAAGCATCTGAAATCGAAGGCCACGTCTCCTGGGCAACATTACCACTAAACGGGTACCAAGGACGTAAAGCCGGGTACCCTTTAAATAAAGTGGACTCTTCATATTGCCATCCTTCACGAGTTATCGGAACCCCAAAGGCGCTTAGTTTTCCTGGATGAAGTTTATTCACGTTATACGGTTTATTGTGACCAGAGCTGCCCAGATAATCCCACCCACCTGCTGGCTTTGCTAATCCACCTTCCCAATTAGGGTTACCAATTAAGAAATTTAAAGCGATTAGAGCCTGAGCATTATACCAACCATTTGTATGTTTCACTGCACCACGATAGAACTCGACAGCTGCTTTTTTGCCATGAGATGTAAATTCCTTGGCAACATCGATGATGTCTTGGATAGCTAAGCCGGTGATGTCCGCATACTCCTGTAAAGTTCGTGAGAAAGCTTCCTCTTTAAGGAGCTGAAGAGAAGATTTTAGCATTATTCCCTCAAGTTGAGTTGTAACGAATAGTTCACCTTCAATTTCTTTTTGAGTGCTATTGGGATCCACTGCAATAAAATTCCCTTGGAAAAAAACAACAAATTGATTTTCCGTGCCCAATTTAACCTCATTGGCTCGTAAAAATTTCTCCGGTCGTCCGTTGACGATTTTGACCAAATATGAAGAATCGCTCCAGGTACTCTCCATGTCAGCATTTGCCGCTGCCAGATTGGCATTCTGCAGATATTTTTTATCAAAGCGATTATTCTCTAAAATCCACCGGATAAGTCCCAAGCCCAAGGCTCCATCGGTTCCTGGCTTAGAAGGCAGCCATTTCCAGGCTTTACTCGCCACCTTACTAAGTTGAGGATCGACGACTGCTAACTTTAGCCGTCCATTGATTATTCCATCCGTTATGGGCTCCGCTTCCTGAACGGGTCCATAGTTCGCTTCAAATACCCGAGTTCCGACGACAAGAACGAACTCCGTATTTGCCCAATCCGGACGAACAGTTTTTGTTCCTCCCGTCCATTTACCTTCTTTGAAAAGATTCGTTGAGGCAACCCAGGCCTTATTGCTGGTTTGGCCGCAGATGGAAGTTTTCTCAATCCAGTTAATACTGCCAAGTGCATTTTTCACAAATCGTCGTGTAAACTCAATCCTGCCATTATGAATACGTCCAACTTGGAAAAGAAATTGGTTGTTTTTGGGACCTAAATCCGGATGCTCAGGATCAATGAGATACTTAAGGTTGTCTTGATATTTCGACTTAAATTCCTGAACAGTCATTTTTTTGCTGCGGATGGACTCAACATCCTTTGCCATACTGGACATAAGCTTGGCGTCTCTCAAAATGGCAATATCCTTTATCCCCTGAATATTCCGTTCCTCACCAATTTCTTCAAATAACTGTCCACCATGAACAATTTCTTGTACAGCTTGATCGAAGGGAACCGATTTCCATTTCCCTGAGCCCCGCGGTCCTACCCGTTTGAGTACTTTGCGCAGTCGATATGGATCATAGGCAGTTTGGACTCCGGCTTGTCCTTTGCAACAACTCTTTCCATCCACTTGTGAGGAAACTAAAGGAGAAAGCGTATAGGACAGATTAGGCAGTAAGTTTGTTGAGCTATAGGGATTGCCGTCAATCTTCATAGCAACGCCATTAAGAAGCTTTACTTTTACCAGGCAGGCAGTAGTACATTGTAAACAGGTGGTATAGATAATGTTCTCTGGTTGTGCCAAGGGATAGAGATTTCCTTCTTCAGTCGTTGCTGCCTCAGCACTGGACGGCGTCCCCAATATACCCATTTGCGACGCTAATACACTGCATCCGCCTAATAAGGCTGTTGACTTAATAAAGTCGCGCCGTGTCAAGCCTGATTTTTGATTGGTATTCATGATGATTATTTCCTTCCATTAATTATAATATATGGACTTTCGGGAGTGAACTCGTTCAGCTAAAGCTGAACATCGGGGGGCTTCAGATACAATAATGTCCAGTGGACATTATTGCCGAGCCGCCTTTCCCAATAGGAAGACTTAGCGGCGAAGGAGGACTCTACCCCACCTGAAGTTACCGAAGGACCCACCCCCACTAAGTGTTGGGCCTGAATACTGGAAAAATTGTTTATTATCGCTTGCAGTAAAAAAGTTAGCATATCGTCTATTAAATTCAGACCAAGTAGTAGACATTGGGACCTGTTTTTAATTCCTCTTTTAACTTCATCACGGAATTCGATTTAATTAATCCATTGATTAAACTTGTATCATTGTTTAAATCACCAAAATACGTTGCACGGCCTAGGCATGTATTTACACAAGCGGGTAACATTCCAGCTTCAATCCGTTCAAGACAAAAATGACACTTGCGTACTTTGTTGATCGGTGGTTTTATTGAGCCAGGTTGGCGAAACCAATCTCCGCCATACTCAAACGAAGGTTCTGACTCATAGGGCTCATGCTGAGGAGTGGAGTTAGTATAATAACTCCCTTTATCAAAACTACGCGCTCCATACGGGCAAACAGAAATACATCTCTGACAACCAATACATTTGGTGTAATCAACCACTACCACGCCATCGTCTCGTTTATAAGTCGCAGCTACAGGGCAAACTTTAGTACAAGGTGGTATTGTGCAATGCATACATGGCTGAGGGAGAAAATGCAGCCTGACCTGAGGATATACACCGCCTTCCTGCTCGGTTACGGGACGATAAATAACCCCCGGAGGAAGAACATTCTCCGCTTGACAGGCAACAGTACATGAGTGACAGCCGATACACTTACGTAAATCTATAACCATAGCCCACTTTCGTTGTTGCTCTGGTTTTAACAAGGCCTGCTGAAGTTCACGCTGCATTCGAAGAACAATTTTATCAGAAGGGAAATCCTGTGTTAAAGGAATAGGAAAGTTCAAATCAGGAAGATTCTCCTCTGTTTTGGCCTTTGCTTCGGCAGCGATAAGCGCTGCACCGACTATTGCCCCTAAACCAATTTTGAGAGCTTTTGTGTTTGAATGAGTCTTAATGTCTCGATTAGGTTCCTGTTCCTGGTCATTAGGCACGTTCGTGTTCCTCCAATTGTAAATGAATTTGTTACTGTAAACGCAAATTGTATGTCCGAGTCATGCGAGATTTTGCGTTCTGACACGCTATATTGGCTTCGTATACAACACAACCTAAAGCCCAAGTTATATTGGGAACTTGGGCTTTAAGTTACTTTTAAAATATCAACATTGCAACAGCACCACTTAATATAGCTATTAATGCTACAGCACCTGCTGTAAGGAGAAGAACTTTCACCGAGAAAACTCGCTTGACCAATTTCGTGCTTTTTGCTGCATCTGTTCTTTAATGTCCCCTCTCGTTTGTATGGTCGGCGGTCTTTTCTCAATATAATGTAAATGTTATATTAAATAATAATACAACAATTATATGACATTGTTCAATATTTTCATAGAGAATATTGTCGGTTTTGATCGAAAACAAATACGCCGGAATTGGCATATACTGGTTATTAAAGGAGGTGCCAAAATGTTTCTTGGAAGAAATCGAGCGTTAAATCAAGGCGGAGAACTCGGAGGCACAGATGCAGGAGGTAATACTGAGTTCTTAAATCAGTCTAATCGAGCGATGCCCTACGGTATGCAACGCTTCTTAGCTAAAAAAGGGATTAACTCCTATGAGGACCTTGGGAGCAGATTTCAATCAGCTCCGCGAATGCCTTTTAGAAGGGCACGTTAATGGTTACTGAGATGATTAAAAAACAGCCTCCTCATTGTGAGGGGGCTGTTTGCTATGACTATGACTATCGCTTTAACTTTAATAGAACATTATCCGATGAAGACTTCGGTGTAATATCAATGATTTCGCCAGAGGCAAAATGAGTGTGAGTGTTATTCTTGTTAAAACTTCGGTAATGTTTTCTTTTCCAATAAAAACGTAAAACCCCTATTGTTCCGACCAGAAGAACACCCATTAATAGAATTCCCATGGTGAAAGCAGCCATTGTAATGACAAAGACCAAAATCGCCAAATACCAAAGAGCTTTATAAAATTTTGCCATATATCCTCCTTTTAGAGACAATGTAGTGAACTATTCAACATGTACGGCAGTACCAGAAGCACTAACCATCAGCATACTGCCATTTTGACCAATCACTTCGTAATCCAAATCGATTCCGACGACCGCATTAGCCCCTATTCGTGCTGCCCGATCTTCTAACTCTTTTAAAGCAACACTTCGCGCATCCTGCAGTTTCTCCTCATAAGCACCTGAGCGTCCGCCAATAATATCCGTAATACTGGCAAATATATCACGCATAATGTTGGCACCCATAATAGCTTCTCCGGTTACAATACCTAAATACGAGGTAATACGATGTCCTTCAATAGACGGGGTTGTCGATAAAATCATAGGTCTTCCCTCCCATATCGTAATCGTTTATCTCATTGCCGGAGCTTTAAATCTTAGCTCTCATTAAGATTTTAATGTCGTAAGGCAATCTTTTGAAACATCACCAAAAGACCAACACACAACCTATAAATTGAATCAAGCTGGAGATTAGCTTCTGCAGTCTCATCGAAAAATACATTTAATTTTGATTCAATGTCCTCTGTTGGTTTAGTGTAACAAAGGAGTAAAGGAACTTTAGGCAAGGGATACAAGGCAAGAGAAATATCTGCTTCAAAACTTGTCTGAACAGGTTTGCCGCTGAAAATATGAATCATATCTTCAATCAAGTCTGGGTGGTCATCGGTTAGTTGTTTTAACGGCTTTTCAAACCGTTGCTCGAAGAATGCAATCCAAACAGTCTCTTTACTAAGTTCTCTGAAAGGAACCCATTTTCCGCTAGGGGCTTTCCCGGCACTATAAATAACATAGTTGAGCAAAGGCACTATTACCCAGACATTAATATGGCAATCCGAGATAACAGTCCCCTCAGAATCAACGCCAAAATCCTTTCCCAAACATTTAATGATCAGCTTATCTCCGGATAGAGCAGCCCCTAACCGTTCTACTGATGCAGGAAAGTTTATCTTACCGATTTCTTTTTTCAAAGGTACGAGAACTTGCTTCAATTGCTCTTCCGGGGTCGATTGGCGGACGATTTTTCCTTCTAATTCCTCTATAAACGTCCTCTCTAAATGAGGACATCCAGTAAGACGTTTTTCTCCCTTGATTACTGCTGCAGCAAAAGCAAGACAGGTCGCCAGGCCGCATTGTCTGCAATTCGATCTAGGGAGCAATTTGTAAACTTCCAAAGGATTATCCAGTGACATGTAATTTGCCACCCCCCTATTTTGAGACGCTGAGGCTTAACATTGAGGTTCTACCCAGTAAAATCAAATGATTAATCTTCTAATTCTAATGCTGTTTCTAAGGCTATTTCAATCATATTGCGGAATGTTTTTTGTCGCTCTTCGGAGGTTGTAATTTCATGCGTTATAAAGCTATCGCTGACAGTCATTATCCCAAGTGCCCTGACGTTAAATTTGGCAGCTAAAGTATAGAGGGCAGCCGCTTCCATTTCCACTGCCAAAACTCCAAACTTAGCCCAGTGCTTCCAATCATCAGGTTCATCCCCATAAAAGGTATCCGTGCTTAATATATTGCCGACACGAACAGGGACCCCCAATTTCTGAGCATTATTATAGGCTTTCATGAGTAAGGAAAAATTAGCGGTTGGAGCATAATCCATATTGTTGAATCTAAGTTTGTTCATGTTGGAATCAGTTGAGGTACTCATTGCCAGAATGACATCCTTAAGATGAATATCCTCCTGCATAGCACCACAAGTACCGATGCGAATTAAATTCTGAACTTTAAACTCTGTAATTAGTTCATTGACATAAATTGAGATTGAAGGCATTCCCATTCCTGTTCCTTGAACAGAAACTCGTTTTCCTTGATAAGTACCTGTAAATCCGAACATGCCTCTTACTTCATTATAACAAACAACATCCTGAAGAAAGGTCTCTGCTATGAACTTTGCTCTCAAAGGATCGCCGGGTAAAAGAACGGTCCTTGCAATCTCGCCTTCTTTAGCGCCAATATGTATACTCATAAACGTCACCTTCCTAAATTAAACAATTTTGATCAATCCTATTTTATCCTATTCGATGATAATCTGTCCACTTTAATGAAATAAGCCCACCAAAAGGCGGGCTTATTTCTAAAATCTAATCCAAAAATTTTCTTCATTTATCCTCTAAGAAACTATAGGCAGTACGTTCCTAACCGTACTAGGAAAGAAGAAAAAGGTTCCCTCCGATTATGCTGTCCCGGAGGGACAAAGAGGATATACATGAAAAAGACTTAAGGACATATGTCCTTCCGCCTTATTATACAATATTCACAGGGATTTGTATTGGTTTGCTTCGTGGTAAGTTTTAGGTAAAGGCCCTGGAGGGGTTTTAACCCTCTGCATTTACGCCACTGCGTGGTGCAAACGTAGAAAAGGCCACCAAATTAGTGGCCTTTCTTTTAACTGATATATCCCGCAAAGTCCCCCCAGAATTAATGGATAAACGGCTCTGGATTAATTTTCAACATACTCACTAAAAGAAATATGAACCAAATCAAGTTAGGTTAGCAAACTAATCTCGACAAATCCTCCACTACTTCTGATAAAATGTGTTTCGGAAACAATCCTCTGAAATCTCGACCTAATTTCCCAGCAGAATCAATGACTTACTGATTACCAAAGAAATTTTATGGGACTAACGACAACAGAGTTACGGGGAGGAACTTTGCGGGAAAGCTTTCTTAAAAGAAAAAACTACCTTCTTACTAGGTAGTTATCAATTCAACGAATTCAGCACCCATTAAAACCGCAATGCTGAAAACCTCCGAAGAATCGAAACTTTACCTAGCATGCCCTAACAAGAACTAAACTGAATCTTTTTTATTCATTGACTATAATTTAATTATAATCATATTTTAATTCTTGTCAAGTGCCTTATTATACCAGAGTTGTATGATTTAGATGAAATTTCCGCCGTCCACAACAATCGTTTGCCCAGTTACAAAGCCGGCATGGGCAATAAGTGCGTAAACAACTTCGGCGATATCATCCGGGGTAGCCACCCGTCCGAGGGGAGTACCGGCTGCAAGATGGGCGATATGTTCATCCTTACCTGCTACCCAACGCGTCTGCACAATTCCCGGAGCTACAGCATTGACCCTAACCTCAGGCGCTAGAACGCGAGCTAAAGATTTATTAATGCTGACAACGGCAGCCTTGGAGGCTGAATAAGCAATAGAGCTGCCTAATCCCGTCAGGCCGGCAATGGATGCCATGTTGACGATACATCCCCGAGTTTTCTTAAGTTCCGGGGCGGCAGCACGGGAGCAGAAGAACGTTCCTTTAACATTTACTCCCATAATGTCGTCCCAATATTCTTCTTTTAAACCTTCTAAATCAGCATGATCTACAAAGTGAGTCATACCGGCATTATTCACAAGAATGTCTAATTTCCCAAAGTCGTTAACAACCTTCCTGATCATTAATCTGACGTCTTCATCCTTTGCGATATCGGCCCGGTAAGTTAGACAACGAACTCCCAAACTTTCGACCTCGGCCTTTGTCGTTAAGGCGTCATCTTCCGAACGGGAATAATTAACGGCAATCTGGACACCAGCTTTAGCAAGAATCAGGGCGATTGCTCTCCCGATTCCCGTACCACCGCCAGTAATTAAAGCTATTTTTCCTTGCAGCATTCAAACTCCTCCTCTACGTCTTAGTTCTGTATTATAGAAATTTTAAATATTGAATTCTAGTATAACGCACCCTCTAAAACTGTACAAGTTTAATCCGGAGTCTCTTACCCAGAGCTTAAGATTCCAAAAAACATAAAACAAATCACTTTTCTGATTTGTCGTCTAAATCTTGAACTAATGCTTAACCTTCAGTTCATCATTCCCGCTTTCTTATACAACTCATAAAAGTGATGAGTCGGTCCAACACCTTTGCCAATCTCTAAAGAGTGTTCAATCGCTGCGGAAATGTATTCTTTAGCACGAGAAACAGCTTCGTCAAGAGAATAGCCCAGGGCAAGGTTAGAAGTTATAGCTGAAGAAAGAGTACAGCCAGTTCCATGGGTATTCTTTGTCACAATTCGTTTTGAAGCATAATACTCAAAGCCTTGACCATTATAGAGAATATCTATTGAATCATCCTCCAGGTGTCCGCCTTTAAGAAGAACATTCTTAGCTCCCATTTGGCGAATTATTTTAGCAGCCGCTTCCATCTGGGGAAGATTACGAATTGACATTTTCGTCATCACTTCTGCTTCCGGAATATTAGGTGTTACGACGGTCGCTAAGGGTAAAAGCTTACGAATAAGCGTCTCCTCGGCTTCTGGATTTAACAAATGGTAACCGCTTTTTGATACCATGACTGGATCCAGCACAACGTTCTGCGGAGAATAGTTTTTTAGAGATTCGGCAATGACCTCAATAGAGGAAATTTGAGAAACCATGCCGATTTTGAGACCATCGACCTCAATATCTTCAAAAATCGCCTTAATTTGAGCTGCTATCATCTCTCTGGAAATATCTTGAACGGCAAAAACTCCTTGTGTGTTTTGAGCCGTGACGGCGGTAATAACGCTCATGCCAAAAATGCCATGTGCGGAAAAGGTTTTGAGATCGGCTTGAATTCCTGCTCCACCACTACTGTCTGAGCCGGCAATTGTAAGCGCTTTTTTCATTGTTCTCCCCCCATGATTTTTCATCTAATCGTGAGACTCCCACTTCTACAAGTGGGAGTGGCCCCCGTTCTCCGCTTCGGTGGGGGTAGAGTCCCCCACCGAAGCCCCGATGTTCAGCTTTAGCTGAACGAGTTCACTCTTTCATATAAAAAGAGCCTATCTCCAGAATAGGAGTTAAGCTCTTAATTATTTAAACCGTAAGAGTAACTGCTTACCTACGCTGGCATTATCCAGATCAGGTTTATAGGGTCCTAGACTTTCCAGGGTCTAAATCTCAGCCGGCCTTTCCAGCTCCCCCGCTCTATATGCTTTTTTAAAACTTAACACGCTCGAAATCGAAAGTCAACTCTTTGAGCTCGGTCAAACCATGATTTTCGATTTGTTTGAAAGCTACAGAGACACTTGATCGTCCATGACCGGCGGTAGACTTGAGGTATTTCTCAGAGGTTTTGCGGAACTCCCGCATAAGTGAATGGACGAAACCTGGAATGCGAAGGTGTTGAAATCACAAATATACGAGATAAACAGCGAAATGTCTTTTAAGTGTGTTATTGTAATTATAGATTTAAACTTAGGAGGCATTTTAATGGGAGATCCTTTACTTATGACTTTAATAGTTCTGGCAAGTATTTCGTTACTCTTACTTATTCTCTTACTCTTTCGCTCTTCTCAAAATTCAATGAACCATTTCCAGGGGAAATTCGAGGTATTGGAGAAGGGCCTTGAACGCAGCGAGCGCTTAGTTCATGGTGAAATCTCTAAAAATCGCGAAGAATCAATGCTCAACGCACGTCAGGTGCGGGAAGAACTAAGCCAAACGCTTCATTCCTTCAACGATTCAGTTTTGACGCGTATGGCGGAGATTGCTTCCCTCCAGCGTAATCAGTTGGATATTTTTTCAGATCAGTTAGGCTCGCTAACAAAAACCACTGATTTAAAATTGGAACGCCTGCGTCATACTGTCGAAGAACGGCTTACACAGATTCAACAGGATAACGCTCATAAATTAGACCAGATGCGCGCCACCGTCGATGAGAAACTCAGCGCTACCCTTGAACAGCGACTGGGAGAATC
Organism: Desulfosporosinus acididurans; assembly: GCF_001029285.1. GTDB lineage: Bacteria > Bacillota > Desulfitobacteriia > Desulfitobacteriales > Desulfitobacteriaceae > Desulfosporosinus > Desulfosporosinus acididurans. The sequence goes on along the minus strand of NZ_LDZY01000009.1, from coordinate 105,772 downwards.
CTTTAAATTAGTCAGTGAGCGGCTTGAAGCCGTCTATAAAGGGCTTGGGGAAATGCAGACGTTAGCCTCCGGTGTTGGAGATTTAAAGAAAGTCTTAACCAATGTAAAAACGAGAGGCATTATGGGTGAGATTCAACTGGGGAATTTACTTGAACAAATCCTTACTCCCGAACAATATGCAACCAATGTCCCGACAAAGCTCGGAAGTAATGACCGCGTTGAATTTGCCCTTAAATTACCGTCACGGGATGATCAGGATAGTATCCTTTGGTTACCCATTGATGCCAAATTTCCCTTGGAGGACTATGAACGATTGCTGGAAGCACAAGAACAGGTAAATGTCCCGCGGGTTGAAGAGTTGGCTAAATCTCTGGAGAATCGCCTTAAGTCAGAAGGTAAAAGTATTCATGATAAATATATCGATCCGCCCCACACAACGGATTTCGGCATCATGTTTCTGCCTATTGAAGGCTTATATGCCGAAGTTTTGCGGCGCCCAGGTTTATGTGAATTCCTGCAGCGCGAATATAAGGTGATCATCACCGGTCCAACGACCCTCGCTGCACTTCTTAACAGTCTACAGATGGGCTTCAGAACCTTAGCCATTGAAAAACGATCGAGTGAGGTTTGGAACCTCTTGGGTGCAGTCAAAACGGAATTTGGAAAATTTGTGGAGATCCTTGAGAAAACCCAGAAAAAGCTTCAAGAAGCAAGTAATACTATTGATTCGGCAACGAAAAAATCACGCACTATTGTACGAAAACTTAAAACTGTTCAATCGTTGCCAGTAAATGAAACAAACCTACTCTTAGAACAGAATGAAAGTAATATTGAGGACTAATCGGGTTCCCTGCTGTCAGTTTCTTTTGTTAAGAATTGGCAGCTCTTTTAATCTCCAGGAGATAATTTTTCAGCAAATTAACTAACTCATGAAACTCCCACTTCAAGTGGGAGTAGTTCCCATACCTTGCTTCGGTGGGAGTAAAGCCCATCCTTCAGGGCATTAGCATTTATTATGGGCTAACTAACAAATCTTGCTCGATTCCATAACTCATTATATTCCCCCTCGAATTGAAGGAGCTCTGTATGCGTCCCCTGTTCAATTACTCTTCCGTTGCCGAGCAGCATAATCTCGTCCATGCTCTCTAGACCTAAGATGTTGTGAGTTATCAATATTATTGTTCGCTCCTCCAGAAGATGAAAGACTTCCCTTTGCACCTCGCTTTCAGTAAGCGAATCAAGGCTTGCAAATGCTTCGTCTAGAATTATGAGCGGTGCATTCTTTAGTAAGACACGGGCAATAGCTAAACGCTGCCTCTGCCCGCCGGAAAGTTTTAAACCTCCTTCACCGACATAACTATCATAGCCTTGGGGTAAGGACAGGATGAACTCGTGGAGCTGGGCCTGTTGAGCAACCTCAATCAGTTCCTGATCTGTGGCCGATGGTTTGGCCAGAAGAAGATTTTCCTTAATCGTTGCATTAAAAAGATAGGTCTGTTGAGAAACGACTGCGAATAAGTCCCTCAGTCGTTCTAAATCATATTCCGGCAACGAATGTTCAGCCAAGAATATTTTGCCCTTCTCAGGTTCCCAAAATCTTAAGACAAGGTTAATGATACTGGTTTTGCCCACTCCGCTCGGTCCAACGATTGCCGTTTTGCTTCCCTCTGAAATGGCCAAAGACAGATCTTTCAGAACCCAAGGTTCATCTTGGTTATAACGAAAACTCACATCTTGGAAACGTAAATCCAAATTATTTCCTGGGGGAAGAAGATCGCCCTTGTCATTTAGCTCGTGTTTGTTCTCTATTAGCTCTAACAAACGATCAGCCGCCGCAAGGTTTTCTTCACAATAGTTAGGGAGCATGGCTAGGGGGAAAATTGCTTCGAAGCTGCTTAACGTTCCAAGAGCCAACATTCCTAAATCAACTCCCTTTAACCTCCCTGCTTCCACAAGCAGAATTCCCCAGACAAGGACAGACAGCATGCCAAGATTGGCAATCAATCCCATCAGTGATGAGGAAAGTGCTGAAAGCTTCACGAGTTTACGCTCATGCTCGATTATCTTGTTACTTGTCCGTTCAATTTTGTGCAAGTGTTTACTGACCTGATTATAAGATAACAGTTCGGTCATTCCCAACAGGCCGTCAGCAACTTGGGTATTTAATTCTGCTTTAAGGGAGATAATCCGAGTTGAGATACCCCTCCCCAGTATCTTAATTAACCAAGGCAGTAATAGACCTGCCATTAAGAAACCGGCAGCAAGAATATAGGAAAAACGAATATCGAACCTCGCTAAAAAAACTCCATATCCCAGCAAAACCAGGAAAGCTACCAGAGGCGGAGCAAAAACTCGAAGATAAAAATTCTGCTGTGTCTCCACGTCCCCAACAATTCGGCTTAAAAGATCAGCACTGCGGTAGTTGCTTAAACGAGCCGGAGCAAGGGGCTCTATTTGTTCATAAAACGTTACCCGAATTCGGCTTAAAACACGAAACGTCACATCATGGGACAAATAACGCTCCAGATAACGGAAGACAGCGCGCGATAGCCCGAAAAAGCGCACTCCTACGATGGTTACCATCAAATCCAGAATGGGAGGATGCAGAGCAGCTCGAGCCAAAAGATAAGCGGACGCAGCCATTAAACCAATATGACTGGTAACAGTAAACACGCTTAAGACCAGGGCTAACAGTATTCTTGGCCAATAAGGAATCAGCAAACGAATTAACCAGATTAGTCTTTTCATAATGAGAGCCCTCTTGCTTTCTGAACAAGCTGATAATACAGCCCTCGTTTTATCATTAAACCATCATGGTTTCCCTCTTCAACGATGCGGCCTTGATCCAAGACAAGAATTCGATTTGCCTGCCGAATGGTATTAAGCCGATGAGCGATGATAATGCTGGTCTTCCCTTGAGCTAAATTCCAGAGAGCTTCCTGAACAGCCTTTTCACTCACGAGGTCTAAAGAAGACGTCGGTTCATCGAAGATAAGCAGCGGAGGATTTTTTAAAAAAATCCTCGCCATGGCAATTCTTTGAGCTTGACCTCCACTTAAACGATACCCACCCTCACCCAGGATTGTGTGGTACCCGCGGGGAAATGTCATTATAAAATTGTGAGCATTGGCGCTCTCCGCCGCCTTGATGATCTCGTTCATAGTCGCTTCGGGTTTTCCGAGAGTAATATTTTCTAAAATGCTGCCGGCAAAGAGATAGGGATTTTGAGAAACATAGCCAATCTGTTCTCGCCATATATTGGGTGAGATGGTCTGAAGCAGCTCTCCGTTGATAGAAATTTGACCTTCTGAAGGCTGAATAAAGCCCATTACAAGTTGAACCAAAGAGGTCTTCCCTGCCCCGCTGGGGCCGACAAGGGCAATAGTTTCCCGGCAATTCAAAGATACAGTGATATCTTGTAATGCCGGAGTATCCTCCTGCTCGTAGGTTAAGGTAACATGGTCAAACTTAATTTGATAATCGTCTGCCAAAATCCTTGAATGGCGGGTATCGGAATTAGGCTCGATGCTAAGATTTGGCTGAGGAACGTTTAAAATCTCAAAAATTCTGTCAGCAGCATTTACTCCGGATAGTCCAGCATGAAAATTTAAGCCAAGTGTTCTTAAAGGAGTATAAAATTCAGGGGCCAGCAATAAAAGAAACAACCCGGAAGAGAAAGAAAGTGTACCGTAAACAAGTCTTAAGCCAATAGCGACTGCAACAAGTGCAGTACTCATTGTCGCCAAAAATTCAAGAACCAGAGCCGATAAAAAGGCAATTCGCAGCACACTCAGTGTCGACTCTCGAAAGGATTCACTGACCCTGGCAATAACTCTAATCTGATCTTTAGCCCGTCCAAATAGTTTTAAAGTAGTGATTCCGCGCAAGATATCCAGAAAATGTCCGCTCATCCAACTCAAACGCTGCCACTGCTGTAACGACTTTTTCTCAGCTAATTTGCCAATCATCACCATAAAGATGGGAATCAGAGGTCCTGTTAAAAGAAGAATGCTCCCAGATTTCCAATCCAAGGGAAAAACAAAGGCTAAGATGATCAGCGGGATACCGACCGCTATCAGAAGCTGAGGCAAATATTTGGCAAAATAATCTTCAAGAGCATCTGTTCCGCCAACAATAGTTGAGATGACTTCGCCGCTCTTTTCTCCCCGAACATAAAAAGGACCTAAAGCAAATATCTTTTGCAGCAATCGCTGCCGCAAATCGCTTTTAACACGCAAGGCTGCTTCATGGGCACATACTTCGCTTGACCATTGAAAGAGAGCCTTAACGACGACAATGGCCAAAATTAAACCCAGAGCATGGTCAACAGCTTTAAAGGGCGCCTTAGCAAGAAATACTTTAGCGACAATCTGAGAAAAATACCAAGCTTGGGCAACGGCCAGGAGTGAAATTCCGACACTCAGACCAACGGTAAGTATAAGGTACCCCTTCACTTGCCTCCCTTCATTTATTAATCGCTTATCAAACATGCCATTCATCTCCTAAACCTTAGCATGACTAGACGAAAAAATGAGGGCTTAGTTTTCCAAGGCATTCACAGTCGAAGTAAAAAATGGAATCCTTGGAGAACAGGCCCTCAGGCTTATTTTTAATAATGCAGGTCTTTTTCAGTAACCCGTTTACGGAAAACCCAATAAGTCCAGCCTTGATAAAGTAAGACGATAGGAACCATGGTAAACGCTACGATGGTCATGATTTTCAAAGTATAAGGACTGGATGAGGCATTATAGATTGTCAAACTCCAATTCGGATTTAAACTTGAAATCATAACGTGAGGGAAAAGTCCCCAGAACATTGCCACAGTAAATAAGAGGATTGTCAAGCCATTCAGGACAAAAGCAGCTTTCACCTTTTGCGAACGCAATAAGACATTGGCAAGTACTAGAGTAATACCTGAGGATAATAAGGTGATTCCGGCGCCCAGGCTGGAAAATAGTCCTGTTTGGAAGTACGTGCAGCCCGCCATGATTAGGACGATGACAATAGCTAATAAGCCAACACTTCGGGCTGTTTTCGCAGCTTTTTCAGCCATTTTCCCTGTAGTTTTAAGACTAAGAAACAAAGCACCATGAAAGACAAAAACAAAAAGTGTCGTTAAACCGCCGATAATTGTATAGGGAGAAAGCAGATCAAAGAACGTTCCGACGTATTGCATCTTCGCATCAATGGGTACTCCCTTAATGAGATTTGCTACAGCAACTCCCCAGAGAATTGCCGATAAGATACTCCCCGTGAAGATTGCCCAATCCCAAGAAGTACGCCAGCCGGCGCTTGAATGACTGCTGCGAAACTCAAAAGCCACTCCCCTTATGATCAAGGCCACTAAGACTAAAAACAAAGCGAGAAAAAAACCGCTGAATAAGGTAGCATACCAATTGGGAAACGCTGCAAATATAGCTCCCCCTGCCGTAATCATCCAGACTTCATTGCCATCCCAATGGGGACCGATGGTATTAATAATTTGACGGCGATCCACATCATTCTTTCCTAGGATAGGCAAGAGTATGCCTACGCCAAAATCAAATCCTTCGAGGAAAAAGAAGCCGACAAACAAAACAGCGATTAAGATAAACCATAAACTATTTAAGTCCATAACGACGCCCCCTTCATTTCATGATTCAGTGCCTCCGGGCTTGCCTCTTCAGGACCTTGTTTGATAAATTTAACGAGGAGATAAACATCGGCAATAGCTAAAATCGAATAGATCAGTGCAAAACCGATTAGGGCTATGAGCATTGACGCCGCAGGTACGGAAGTCGAAACAGCCGCGTCCACTTTTTGCAGACCATAAACAATCCAGGGCTGACGACCGACTTCTGCCATATACCAACCCGAGGTATTGGCAATATACGGAATGGGAATTGTAAAAAGTAAAAGCTTTAAGAACCAAGTCTTTTGCTCTAAGCGTTTTGATTTATAGAAATACAATCCTAAAAGAGACATTACAACCAGCCACATCCCGGCCGCAAGCATAATTCTAAAGCTCCAGAACAGAGATGTTACGGGCGGAATATAGTTTCCCGGTCCATATTGCTGCACATCGGCAGCCTGAAGTTCATTAATTCCTTTAACCTCCCCGGTAAACCTATCATAAGAAAGGAAACTCAACATGCCGGGAATTTCAAGTTGAGACGTATTTTTATGCCCTTGTTCATCAATAGAGGCAAAAACCAACAAGCCGGCGGGATTTTCAGTCTCCCAATGTGCTTCCGCGGCAGCCATCTTCATAGGCTGAACCTTAACAAGATACATGCCTTGTAAATGCCCAATACCGGCAACTCCGAAAGTACTAATTATTCCAAAAACTACGGCCATATGAAAAGAACGGCGAAATACGTCCAGATGGTTCTTTTTGATTAGATGATAAGCACTAATTCCCATTACGAAAAAGGCAGCAGTAACAAAACCGCTTAAAACGGTATGAGGAAATTGATAGAATACATGTGGGTTGGTCACTAAAGCTAGGAAACTTGTCATTTCTGCCCGGCCATGACGCAAAGCATAGCCTACGGGCTCCTGCATAAAAGAGTTGGCAATTAAGATCCAAAGTGCTGATAAATTCGAAGATATAGCTACTAACCAGATACTAAGCAAATGTACCTTTTTGGGCAATCTATCCCAGCCAAAAACCCATACACCCAAAAAGGTTGATTCCAAGAAAAAAGCTAACAAGGCTTCAACGGCTAAAGGTGCCCCGAAAATATCTCCGACAAAGCGGGAATACTCAGACCAGTTCATACCGAATTGAAACTCCTGAACCAAGCCCGTGACAACACCCATGGCAAAATTGATCAGGAATAATTTGCCCCAAAACTTAGTCATTTTTTTATAGGTTTCATTGCCTGTTCTTACGTACCAGGTCTCCATCAGAGCAACTAAAACTCCAAGCCCTAAGGTCAGGGGTACGAATAAGAAATGATAAGATGTTGTAACTGCAAACTGTAATCTAGATATTATTAGTTGAGTCATCACTGCACCTCCGCTTTCATTTTTAACTCAAACTACGTCTATTTAGACATAGGGTTTTTTTTACACAATCTACCACCCCATTTCCTATCCTTCATTGATAATTGAAGCTTTGTAAGATAAGTCCGTTGATTGAAGTTTGGTTTAGTTTGTGGATAAACTGGATTAACTGAATCAGAGTGAAGTACTTTTGCTTATATATGTATTATTTACTTTATTGTTATTATACTAATTATAAATAAATTCGTCAACAGAGATATTGTCGAAGAATTGTTGACAGCAAGGAATAGAACCACTCCCACTTGTAGAAGTGAGCTTCTGACAATTGGATAAATAACTTATGCCTAAGCCAGCCTGGAATTCCTAACTGACTTAGGCATATTAGTCTTTAACTATTCCTCAAATTATTTATAACCTTGTGCTTTAAAGTAATTCTTCTCAATAACAAGATCTGCTAAATCTATTCCTGTTATTTCTTGATTTTTCTCAGTCTCGGAGGAGGCTTGTCCTACGTATTCTTTATTAGCTAAAACAGCAAAATTCTTATGCGTATTTAAGAGGTTTCGTCCAAAGGCAGTGTTTTGATACGTTTTTTCACTAATACCCATTAAAGAAGCTATTGTCGGCAGAGTATCAATCTGGCCTCCGGTAATTTTTAGCTCTTGCCCATTCATTCCTTTATGAAAAATAATCAGGGGAATTCGTTTGCTGTCATCAAGCCACCAGCTTTCTTGGGGCTGTACTTGCTTAACTTCATCATCATAATATTTATGAACACCGGTATGATCACCGTAAATAACCACTACGGAATTGTCCAAAACTCCTTGTTGGTCCAAAGTATTCAGGAACTTTCCGATCTGTTCGTCGGTATAATGGACGCTTTGGAAATATCCCCCCAGCTTCGATTTGTTTAAGTTATCACTTAACTTGAGAGTTCGATATTGAGCGGGCAGATCAAACGGATTGTGACTCGTCAAGGTGACTATAAAATTGTAGAAAGGCTGTTTTTCATTTTCGATAATTGGTGCAATTTGCTTTAAGTAGCTTCCATCGCTGATCCCTAAGCCAATTTTCTCAGTTTCCTTAAAATGAGAAGAATCAATAGTTTTTTCAAAACCTATAGACTTCAGAGCGGGCATCCAATTCCAATAGGACCCCTTGTCGGGATGAATAGCTACCGTTGCATACCCTTTATTGGCCAACATTTTTGGCAAAGAATTATAGGTATTATTGGGAAAGCGGAAAAACGTAGCCCCCGTTCGTATAGGGTAAACGGAAGTGTTGGTCATAAGGTCGGCATCGGAACTCGTCCCATTATTCACTTGTTCATAAAAATTAGAGAAATATAGGCTGTTTGCTAGTAATTTATTTAGGTTAGGTGTAATTTCCTGTCCATTAATTTTTTGCTTAATGACAAAATTCTCAAGCGACTCTACTTGAATCACGATAAGGTTCTGATTGGCAAACCTACCGAAATATTGATTTGGAGGCAGATTTTCTTGCTTTTCTTTAAACCAATTCTTGATTTCAGCGGTTTGCTGTGGGGTAATCGGCTGGATATTTTTATTTTTGTAAAAATTATATAAATCAAATGCATGATAACCTAAAGGCGACAAATTGGACATGGTTTGGTTCGGAGACCAAGATACTCTAAACAACATTGTCTTGTTGTTTCCATGTAGATCAAGTTGATAATGCTGATAATAGATATACGAAATGGGCAGCAGCAATGTCAGTAAAAAGGCAATTCCGCTTCGATTCCTATGGAGATAAAGTGTTTTTTTACCAAGGCCAAGGGTAAGATATATTATAAGATCTATGATCATAAAGATATCAATAGGACGAAGCATAGAAATTATGCTGTTTGATAAATTATCAAGATTCGTAGTCTGACTAAAGATATAGGGAGAAATAAAACTATTAAATCCACGATAGTACATTAAATCAGCGATTAATAATAGGGTTATTAGGCTATTGCAAAACTGCAGGAACCAAAAGCGTGCCCGCCCTCGGAATAAAAAGCTAAAGCTTAGCGGAATCAGAATCATGGAAATATAGACAAGGATCGGCGGAGGTGAACTAAAACTAAAGAATGCCTTCATGAAGCTGAATTTTGAGGAATCGTCATTATTAACTAAGCCTAGAAATAGAACAAACTTTAATAAGATTGTCAAAACCATGGAAAAAAGTAAAATGTTGTTTTTCAGGAACTGCACGAGTCCAAATCTCTGTCGTTTTTCGAAAAAACCACGAGTTTGAGATGGCGGCAAATTTAACGGATTGTAGATCAATGGTTCCTCATGTTGTGACAGAATATATCAATCCTTTACAATATATTTAGGCACATTTGAAATATTCGAGAAATATCCAAAAATTCCTCTATTTTTCCCGAAGGAGTTCGTGTATTAACACGCCCTCCTTTCCGGGACAAAATATTTGGCATTTCTAGTGTAAAGTATTCGGACGATCTTCAAAGACTGTTTTGAAATTCTCATTATTAATAATTTGGGCTATTAACTCTCTTTTTTCAGCAGCAGAATATTCATAAAAAATCGGATTGAGATCCCATTCGTGATTTGCAGGATAATAGCGCAAGTTTGCTCTAACAGTTTTTTCTGAGCCGTTGTTCTGGAAGACGAGAGTTAAAGCATAATTGTTAAAGTTATATTCAGGATCAAATCCCGCGCCATTAACTGTAACATCGAAAATTTCCATCATAAATCCTCCCGTTTCACCTCTTGTTTACTCTTTAGTATGTTGCACCTTCATAGGCATTATGCAATATTCTCTTCTCAAAACATCCTAACGCTTAGATTATCCTGTAAAACAGGTATCCATTGTATTCCGTATTTGGTCCGAGGCTCTGTTTTCAAATTTTTTAGATCCAGTTTTGTAATCTCACCGTTGACTTGAAGAATTTCTAAAACATCATCCGCTTTAGCTTGAGTGATGCCGACAAGAAAACCCGTCTTAACCGGGTTGATTTTAGTAATTCCGATCCCCTTGCCGGTTCTTCCCTGTGGTTTAAATTCATTAAAGGATGTCCGTTTGACAAATCCCCGCTCGGTGAGGGTTACCAGGTCGCCTAAAGAATCATCTGGCGAGGATACTAGTAATAATGCATCGACAACTCGATCCCCTTCGTTCAAGGTAATACCTTTAATACCACGCGCTTTACGACCCATTGGGTTGATATCCGTCAAGGGATAGCGAATCCCTTGTCCATTATAAGTGGCAAGGAATAACTCTCCTTCATCAGAACCCATAAATACTTTGATTAAACGATCTCCTTCTTTGAGTCCCATGCCCTCGGAGCCGCGAGCGTGAACAAAGTCCTTAACTGGACTCCTCATCACTTGTCCTTCTTGCGTTATAAAAACAAAGTAACTCTGACCGCTCTGTTCTGCCCCATCTTTTAGGGCTGCAATCGAAACGATGGTTTCCTGAGCTTGCAGCTGAAGCAGATTATTCAGCGGGCTGCCTTTCTCTTTAAACCCAGCTTCCGCTACCGTCTTGGCTTTGATACTATAAAAATTACCAAGTTGGGTGAAGAAATAAAGTGTTTCTTGATCTGTGGCCTGGACTTTTATGGCGACACTGTCCCCATCTTTAAACGATAGTAACGGTGTCGATTTAAGATTCTTGACCGGTAAAGGAATTCGTTTAATATATCCCTGTTGGGTCAGCATTACTTCAATGGGATGTTCTGCTTCTTCAAAGGAACTGAGGTCAAACTCGTTTCGCATTTCCTCAGGCAAAATATGTGTACGGCGTTCATCACCATACTTATCGGCGATTTCTTTAAGTTCCCGCTTAACAATCTGGTAAACCTTAGACACATCGGCCAGGATTCCTTCTAATTCTGATATCAGGTGCAGAGTATTTTCATAATCAGTTTTTATTCCTTCCAGTTCATAATTCGTGAGGTTCTGGAGCTTCAGGTCGAGAATTGCTTGTGCTTGTATTTCCGAGAGCTCGAATCTTGTCATAAGTGCTGCTTTGGCGAGTGCCGGTGTTTTACTAGTACGGATAATCTCAATAACCTCATCAAGATGTTTTATCGCAATCATCAAACCTTCAAGAAGGTGAATCTGCTTTTTGGCTTTTTCAAGATCAAACTCTGTTCGCTTCGTAACAACAATTTTGCGATGTTCGATAAAGGCCTCATTAATCTCGCGCAACCCTAAAACTTTGGGTGTTCCATCCGCAGTAATAACAAGATTGATGATACCAAACGTCTCCTCCATTTGGGTGTACTTATAAAGATTGCGTAAAATTTCGAGGGGGTCTGCTTCTTTACGGCATTCCACAACCAAGCGAATCCCTTCACGGTCCGATTCATCTCGAACCTCACTAATCCCGTTGATTTTTCCAGAATCCGCATGGGCCTCGATTTTAGAGGCTAACGTTGCTTTATTGACTTGAAAGGGAATTTCAGTGATGACAATTAAACTTTTGCCATTCTTACCTTGCTCTAATACTGTTTTACCACGCATGGTCACTTTTCCGCGGCCAGTCTTATAAGCGCTGGTAATTCCTCCAGCTCCTATGATCAACCCACCTGTAGGGAAGTCGGGGCCTTTCACTTTTTCCATAAGCTCTTCGACGGTGATGTCCGGCCGGTCAATTTGCAGGATCAACCCTGCAACAACTTCTCTTAAATTATGGGGAGGAATATTCGACATCATGCCTACGGCAATCCCTGACCCCCCATTAATTAACAGATTGGGAAAAGGGCTGGGAAGAACAACGGGCTCTTTAAGTCGCTGATCATAATTTGGTTTAAAAAGTACGGTGTTTTTATCAAGATCTTGGGTCATTAGTTGAGCTAAAGGGGTCATTCTCATTTCCGTATAACGCATGGCGGCTGCATTATCGCCATCGATTGAACCAAAATTCCCTTGACCGTCAACCAAAGGATAACGAATTGCCCAGGGCTGGGCCATACGAACAGCAGAATCATAGATGGAAGAATCGCCGTGAGGGTGATATTTCCCCATACAATCACCAACAAGACGGGCAGACTTACTATAGGGTTTATCTGGAGACATGCCGATTTCGTCCATAGAGTAAAGGATTCGGCGGTGTACAGGTTTCAGTCCATCCCGAACATCCGGAACGGCTCTCTGTAAAATTACATGTTTGGAATAGCCTAAAAACGATTCAGGCAGGACTTCTTCCAATGGCCGTTGACTAATCGTTTCTTCAGTTACACTCATTGGGATACTCCCCCTTTCACGTTACATATCATCATCAGTAAAAATAATATTTTCCATTAAAAAATCACGCCGCGGCTCAACCTGTTCACTCATAAGAATCCTCAGTTTACGTTCCGCCTCTAATGAATCATCTATAGTTACTTGAATCATGCGCCGATTGGCAGGATTCAGGGTTGTTTCCCAAAGTTGTTCGGGGTTCATTTCACCAAGCCCTTTGTAACGTGAGATCTTGGCCGTTTTCCCCAATTCTTTAAGCTCTTTCTTCAATTCTTCTTCATCATAGGCATAGCGGGTGATCTTTCCACGTTCTTTTTCCACTTTAAAAAGAGGAGATTGGGCAATAAATACTCGACCGTTTAAGATGAGAGGCTTCATATAACGGTAAAAAAACGTTAATAAAAGACAACGAATATGAGCTCCGTCAATATCAGCATCTGTCATGATACAAACACGAGCATAATTACCTTTCTCCAAATCAAATTCTTTGCCAATTCCCGAACCTACTGCCGTAATAATACTTCGTATCTCTTCGTTTTCCAGGATCTTATCTAATTTCGCCCGATAGGTGTTAATAACTTTGCCTCGCAAAGGAAGTATAGCTTGAAAACGCCGGTCCCTCCCCATTTTAGCTGAGCCGCCGGCGCTGTCTCCTTCTACTAAGAATAGTTCATTGCGAGTTTTATCCTTGCCGCTGCAGGCAGCAAGTTTGCCGCTTAGAGCTTTAACCTCCGCATCTCGGGCCTTCTTTTTTAGTTCTTTCGCTTTTTTAGCAGCCAAGCGAGCTAAACATGTTGTTAAGGTGCGGTTAATCACTTGTTTAGCTATGGTTGGGTTTTGTTCGAGAAACTGACTTATGCCCTCGTTCGTTAAAGATTGAACTATCCCTTCAATCTCTAGATTGGAAAGTTTCGTTTTGGTTTGTCCTTCAAACTGAGGATCTTTGATTTTAAGAGATAAGATACAGGTTAGACCATCACGCAGATCATCCCCGATAAGACTCTCATCTTTTTTGAAGAGGTTATTTTTGCGCCCGTAATTGTTAAATGCTTTAGTTAAAGCAGTACGAAAACCCGATTCGTGGGTTCCTCCCTCATCTGTAGGGATGTTATTAACATAGGAGTGCAAGGATTCATCCTCGCCATCATTATACTGCAAAGCGCATTCAACAATGACCTCGTCCTTCTCTCCGGAAAAATAGATCGTTTTTTTATGGATAGGTGATACTCCGGCCTCTTTCATTAAATGTTCAACAAAACCGACGATCCCTTGTTGTTGTAGAAAGGTCTCAGTCTTTACCTCTCCCCTGTTATCCGCAAGTATGATCGTCAATCCCATATTCAAAAAGGATAACTCCATCAAGCGGCTGCGCAAGGTAGTGTATTTAAAAACAGTTGTCTCCTTAAAAATCAAAGGATCGGGTTTAAAGGTTACCGTTGTTCCAGTACCTTTTACCTTTTTATCAACAATTTTTAAATCAGACTTTAATTCCCCGCCTTTAACATATTCAACTTGATATTGCTTGCCATCCCGTTTAATTTGTACCATTAAAAACTCCGATAAGGCATTAACAACACTTGCCCCAACTCCGTGTAACCCGCCGGATGTTTTATAAGTATCTCCGCCAAATTTACCACCAGCGTGCAAGGTTTCAAAAGCTAAGCGAACTGCGGAGATTTTTTTCCCTGGATGAATATCAACGGGAATTCCCCGCCCATTGTCTTCAATCGTAATTGATCCATCCCGATTAAGGGTAACCGTAATTCGATCGCAAAAACCTGCTCCCGCTTCATCAATAGCATTGTCAATAATCTCATAAGCAAGATGGTGTAGTCCTTTGCTTCCCGTGGAACCTATATACATGCCCGGACGGCGGCGTACAGCCTCCAGGCCCTCTAAAACTTGTATGGATTCTGCATTATACTGCGTTGCTGACAAACAGTTCACCTCCGTAGTGATTTTACTCTACTTTTGACATTATGTACAATAACACCTATTTCTCCTCCTTGTCCAGTTACTTTAATAAAAAAAACTCTGAGCATCACTGTATTGATAACTACAGTTTTACTCAGAGACAGTATAAGTATCTGAACAACTCAATCTCTAAAGAACTGCATTATCACCATGTAAGCCCCCCACTTCTGGATGTGGAGATTAGCGATAAACGCAAAATTATTCTCTAGAGCCTCAGACCTCGAGCTTCCTGATAGCCCTGATGAATAGCATCTAATACTTTGTGGGGTTTTAGCGCATCTCCAATCAAAGTCAATTTTTCAACCTTTCCCAGCAATGCGTGGTATAGTTCATTTTGAGAGATAGAGCCCACAGCAAAGATCACAGTATCGCAAGAGATTTGACGTTGTTCCCCTTCGCGCTCAACCAGCACGCCATCTGTTGTAATTTCTAAAACTTTCGTTTCGTCCATACATTTAACGCCATAGCGTTTCAAATCGGCGAGCATTGACCAGCGCGTACTTGGGCCGATGTCTCTGCCAATTCCCTTGGCCATTTCTAACAATGTAATTTGCTTATTACCTTGGGTTAATAAGCGATATAGTTCTTTGTCAGATTCAGCTTGCTGTAAGATAAGGAAGCGAAGGCTCTCGTCATCCAGAGCAGATGGTTCTGCCAAATATAAAGCCGTTTCCACCCCAACTGCACCGCCGCCAACAATTATTATGTTCTGACCAGGTGTTTTACGGCCAGCCAATACATCCCATGCTTGAAGAATGTTCTGATGTCCCTGATTGGGAAGCGGCGGGCTGATGGGAATAGACCCGGCAGCGATGACAACTTGATCAAACGTGTCTTTTTTTACCGCTTCCAGAATCATTTCCGGCGTAGCCGCAACACCAAATTCAAGGTGTACTCCTTGTTGCTGACAGGCCGCTAGCAAATAGGTGCTGAGATAAAGGAAATCTTTTCGCCCCGGAGGAGCAGCAGCTAGTGTCAATTGTCCTCCAGGTTTTTTAGTTTTTTCCCATACAGTAACCTTATGCCCAAGAAGACTTGAAACTCGAGCATATTCTAGTCCGGCAGCCCCGGCCCCAATCACTAGAATTTTTTGGGGGTTCGGTGTTGGCTGAATTGATCCTAACTCAGCTTCATGTCCGGCTTCAGCATTGACTAAGCAAGCAACCGGTTTTAAACGAAAAATATTATCAAGACATCCTTGATTGCAAGCGATGCAAGGACGAATGGCTTCCGAATTTCCTTGAATGACTTTATTGGGAAAATACGGATCGGCCATGAGCTGCCGGGCCATGCCAATGAAGTCCGCTTTACCTTCTTGGAGAATCTTCTCGGCAAGCTCTGGGGTGTTGATCCGATTGCAAGCAATGACGGGAATCGAGACCACTTGTTTAATCCCTGCAGCTAAGTAAGTAAAGGCTCCGGGCGGAACATTCATAGTAAGTTGAGGTACGGGTGTTTCATGCCATCCCCCTGTCACATTGAGTGCGTTGACCCCTGCATTTTCAAGAGCCTGACAAAAAGCTCTCGATTCGAGATTTGTATGACTTCCAGGCATAAAATCATTGCCCGCAACCCGAACGATGATTGGATAATCCGCTCCAACAGCTCTGCGAACGGTTTCAACGACTTCTAAACCAAACGTCATTCGAGCCTGAAGATCTCCCCCGTAACGATCTTTACGTTGATTGGTTAAAGGAGAAAGAAACTGAGAGATTAAGTAACCGGCACTAGCCAATATTTCAACCCCATCAAAACCGGCTGCCTGAGCACGTTTAGCTGCGCTTTCATATGACGCAATAACTTCCAATATTTTCTCTTGCGTCAATTCCTGAGGCGTTTGGCCTGTAAGCCGAGAAGGGATCGCTGAAGGAGCTACGGAAGATTGACCAGTATGGGCTGAGTGAGCGTAACGACCAGCTTGGTAGAGCTGAGGTACAATTTTTGCTCCTTCGGAGTGTACTGCCTCAACTAAGCGAATTAGTCCCGGTATATAACGATCCTCGTCAAGCTGCGTCATGCCAAAGGCGTTGCCGATTTTGTCAATGCCACAACCGCCGACTATAATCAAACCTACGCCTCCGCGGGCGCGGGTTCGATAGAACTCGATCAGTCGATCCGTAACTTCGCCCTCCGGGCAGTACCCCAAATGCAGCGGAGTCATGATCAGACGATTACGCAGTTGAAGGGTTCCTATCTGGGCGGAAGAAAACAATAGAGACATCCTATAATCCTCCTTTTTCATTCTTGCATTGTCTGTATCTTTGTCCACAGCTTAAGCGGTATCAGTTCATAAACCTGACACAACTATGTATCAACGGAAGTATCCATTAATGACAACATTAAGTTAACTTGTTCAGCTAAAGCTGAACATCGGGGTTCCTATCTAAAGCAACCAGAGTTTTTCCTCAATCTTGGAAAAGACTCTCCAAAACCTTTTCAAAAATAGCGTATTCTTCTCTGGAAAAACGCTCTTTGATCTCTTGATCCATTTTTTCTGCAAGATTAGTAATTTCCAAGATATTTGCACGTGCCTTTTCTTTTAGACAAACTAATAGAGACCGTCTATCTTCAGGATCGTCCCTCCTCTCTACTAAGTCTTGTCTCTCCATGCGATCCAGGATGGACGTCAGGGTCGATCCATCCATTTCTAAACGTTTAGCAAGTTCTTTAAACTTGAGTCCGTCATTCTCCCAAACTACGGTCAGAACGTAAAACTGAGACGGAGTAATACCATAGGTGGAAAGATTACTCTCGTAATAACGATATAGTTTTCTCATAACACGGCTCAGCTTATAACAAATATATTTTGAGGGACCGCATGAATTATCGGTGATCATTTTTGCCTTCAGACCTCCATTTTGTTGGTACTACAATTAATGGTATACAAATGATTGTAATACCATTATAGTTTTCAGTTAAGTAATTTTCAAGAATTTAATTAAATTTTCAAAACATTATATATAAATTGATCCTTACTTTTTTATAAAATTAACGGGCACGATTTATTGGATCGGCCCGTTAATTTCTTTCATCATCGGTACGTTGCATTATGGTTGTCTGCTATTTTGAATTGCCGTTTATGATCAGCGAATAATTCCACGATTTATAAAGTCTTGTTTCAAAACCTCTAAACGTTTTGTGCCATCAATACGTTTTTGCCTCATTTCATCTTGGATAGCCTTGGTCTCTTCTATTCCTTTAACGATTGTTTGCCAGGATTTTTCCAGAGTCTCAATACTCACTGAACTTCCCGAAGCTAACTTAGCAACCATTTTAGATTGCAAGGCTGTGTTTTCTGCGTTGCGGAGCAGAAGTTCATTCGTCTTTTCATCCAAAGCGCTCATTGCCTTAGCTTGGACTGATTGCCGTTTTAACATAATTGCCTGAACTAAACATTGTTTGAAGATTGGCATGGTAATAACAAAAGCTGAGTTAATCTTACGGATTAAATTATAATTACCATATTCAATAGATTTGATGGTCGGCATACTTTGAACAGCAACATTTTCGGCCAGTTGTAAATCATAGATTCTCTGTTCCATAATCTCTTGTATTTGCAAGAGGTTATTAACCTTAATTTGATCAAGCTGATTACCCGTCTGATTAGCCGCAGTTTGGGCAGCAGGAATAATATTGTTTTTCAGCTCGTCCAGGACGACTTGACCGGCATAGATATATTGACCCAGTTGCTCATAATATTCCGTATTTCTCATAAACATGTCTTCTAAATGCTTGTTTGCAGTATTGATTTCCGCTTCGTATTGTTTTAGAGTAACAAAGACTTTATCAACTTCATCACCCATAGAGTTATATTTATGGAACAAAGCTTCTACAGAGTTTTTAGCTTTAGAAAACATCTTTGCTAAAAATCCCGGCGATTTTTCTTCGAAGTCCTTAATATCAAATTTGTCCATGATTTTATTAAGCTGCAATAAGAGTTCACCTGAATCTTCAACTTTCGTTGTCTGCATGGAATGCAAAATAGCATCGGCAAATCTTGAAACCTCTTCTGACGTATTTTTCCCAAAGCTCATAATTGAACTAACATCTTCAATATTGATTTGGCGAACAATACTGCGTACTTCCGGGCTTTCTTTAACCTTAGCCATAATTTCGTTTTTAGTTTGTTCAACATTAAACTCTGGAACAGGCGCCGGAACTAAGCTTTTGTCCTCAGTCAATGTCGTTGTAAAACCTTGGATTTCCATGTTCTTTTATACCTCATTTCCTGCTAAATTAAGAGCATCTCGTGGTCATTTTTTCGACCTCTAATTAGCTTCAGTGAACTCGTTCAGCTAAAGCTGAACATCGAGACTTCGGTGGGGGACTCTAACCCCACCGAAGCAGAGTACGGGGGACCCACTCCCACTTATAGAAGTGGGAGTCTTACGATTGGATAAAAGCTTATAATCACCTATCCCTTGATATTCCCAGCCTTGACATCAGTACTATAGCTTATTACTATTGAAAAATCTCGAGAAAAACCCTTGCTTATGAGTCGAAGGGGACGGAATATTGTATAGTTCTGGGAGATCAAGGTCATATTTCAACAAAGGCAGCTGAAATACATCAAAAAGGTTTGGCCTGATTAGTTGTTCAAGGGTATTATACTTAGTAGGAGTAAAAACAAGAATATCCAGTCCGACTAGATTCAGAAAAGCAATTAATATCGCGTCAAATTCCGAAAAACTTTCCTTATTAGAATCATAAACAATAAGTTTGGGAATTTCTTGAGGAAAATCAAAAGTTTCTATGAGCTTGATCAAAGAATCATCCATGGTCAAAACTGTCATTAAAATCTTCAATTTCATCCGTTCATCAATTTGGAAAAGAAACACATTCGAATATAGAAGTTCGTTGATTTTAGAAAGCAAAAACTCTTGCAAAGGTGTTCTCAGATACGCAAATTTATAATGTTGACTTTTCATAACTTTATCCTCATCAAGATAACCTTGAGGATTAAATAAATAATCGGCTTGATAAAGTTCTTGTCTGGAATAAGTCACTTTGCAGAAAGGTACAGCTTTGATCAAGTGAGTATTGGAAGCCTGGGCAAAAGTTTTTAGATCTTGCCAATACTCTCTTAAATCCTCATGAACTCCATTTATCTTGGCGAAGAGATTGGGAATATAAACTTTATGATTTTGAACTTTGAATTCAGGTCTAATTTTAGCTGCTTCCTGCCAAAGTATCTTCAGCTCATCATACGTTGTTTTCAGAGTAATTGGTTGAGTCAAGTATTGTTCGAATTGCCAAGGTTTATATAAACCGACATCCTCACTGTAAATAACTTCTTCAATTTCTCTTGAGGCATTATACGCCACGGTACTTTTACGGATTAATTGTTCTTTTTGAGGAAATAGCACTAATGGTAAACTATTTAAGTTTCTGATCACTTGAGTCATTGTACCATTATTGTCGAAATTTTTAAACGTTGAGTCACCGTCCAAGTCGGAATGAATAAAAAGCACATCACTTCCGATCCTATGAAAAAAATCCAATAAATAAACCTCATGAAGTTTAATAGGGCCATAAAAGAGAATTTTAAAGCATTGTTCCTGAAGAATTCCTCCCTCCCCATCTTTCGCCAAGGGGTCGCTTCCTTCCAGCAGTTTGGGCAGATAGCGATTAATCCATACTACGAGCTTCAAACAAAAATTCAAGAAAATTGAAGACGTGAAATGCGATTGACTATCACAAAATAGATTTGCTGAATCGATAAACGATTGTTTAAGCGTATTACTGAAGATTGAGTTTTTTAGCTGAGGCAATAAATTAGCTTGCAGAATCTTTTCTAAGATATCCTCACGAGTCTCAAAGGAACCATGGGCAAATTGCTCCGGAATTAAGGAACTTTCCACGGGGGTAGGAGCAGAAACACCCTCAATAAACTTCAGATAATGACCCGAACGCTGTAAGGTTCGGTCTAAATTATAGAGGTCGTTATAGTATTCTGCTTTCCAATCATCTGAAGAAACAGGCACACCGATATAACGTGTAAATAATGTCGGTAAAATCGGGAACTGTCCAGAAATATAACCACTGCGTTTTGGTAACGGAAGGAGAATATCTTGCAAAGGATTATCTGAATGCTGCAATTTCACTACGATTGCAGGATCAGTTTTTATTTTAGAGATTAAATTGGAGGGCCTTTGCGCTGCCTTTGTTGGGGATTGAATAGCAGAGATGTTTTTGGGGCTATTTTCCACCAGCGGCCGTCTTTGGGGAAAGGAAGGAAGGGGTATTTCTTGGGATAATTTTATGGGCAGGCAGAAATGATTTTGCTTATCGACGTTATCAAAGCGGTCGTTAAAGGTTGTATTAATTACAATGACATCACCGCCGAGCAGGAACACTAAAATCAGAAAGTATACTTCATGGGTCTTAGGGCTTCCCCAATAGAGAACTTTCGGCTTAATCCGATTTTTTGGGCAAAGCTGCCCAAAATCAGTGTACCAGAGCAGAACTTTTGTCACAAAGTTCATGGCGATACTAATATTTTTAGGTTGATCATTAACCATATATAAATTAATTACAATCGCAAAAGCCTCGCGAATGGTTTGAGGACTCAAATCATCTATCGTTAGAGAGAAATAGCCTTTGCCTTCAAGAACATTGAGAAGAGCCCCGTTATTATAATCTTTGAGGGAAATCGGTTCTAGAATTCCCTTAATTCTTTCAATAATTTTTTGATCACTGGGCAAGGGAATTACCGTGTCCCAAATCTTAAAATTGTCCGTAGATTGTAGCTTTTCCGCAAAACTAGCGACTCGACTTAATAATTCCTTCTGATTATCGCAGCCGACAATTCGATAGAAGTAAGCAGGTGGACCCCCTTCTCTTTCCTGCAAAGGAGACAGAAGATCCTTAAAAAGTTTTTCGATTTCCAACAACATCATTTGATCATTTGGGCTTGTCTCCATCCTATTTCACCTCTTTAGAAAAGCCATGATTTGTACTAGACCCAAGAGTCCCATACCTCCGGTTTATATCCTACTGTTGCCAATTTCCCATTACGTACAATCGGTGTTTGATAAAGGCTCGAATGCTTCAATAACATCTCTTCCTTGCCCTGGGGTGTAATCATTCGCTCCATCATTAATAGCTTATAATCTTTGGCCTCAGAATTGATTAAATTATTTAAACCAACTGCAGACTTAACACTTTGCAGTTCGCCTTTACTTAAACCAAATTGTGCTAAATCAATAAATTGATAAGAAATTCTTCTCTCTTTAAAATAGCGTTCTGCCTTTTTAGTATCAAAACATTTCTTAACACCAAAGATTTGTATAGTCATTCCTTAACTCCCCTTACCATAGTTCTCCATCAAATGCATCTGCTTAAATTATGGCATTATTCCAATAAACTGATACTTACACCAAGTAAACATTCATAGTGAGACAGATTCGTCTTTCCTTCTTATTCCAGAATTGAAACTATGAAGCGTCATGCCAAGAATTACAAGTCCGATACCTATGATTGAAATGATGCTGGGGTAATTTCCCTTTAAAACAAAAATCTCTCCCAAGAGCGAAAAAATAATTTCACCGGACTGTGTTGCTTCAACTGCAGCTAGTTTATGAAGATCGCCTCTGCTAAGATCAGTTGCTGTGAAAAAGAGGACAGTGGCAATTACACCGGACGATAGAGCTACAATCAAGGATTGAATAACTTGTTGATGACTGGGGAGTCCAACACTCATATAGCCATAGATAGAAAGAATCAGCCAGAACGGAAGGCTTGCTAATGTCATTCCCAGAACTCTTTGATAGGTATCCAAACGTTCTCCGCAAACTTCCATCATTTTACGATTTCCTAGAGGATACGCGAAAGCCGCAGCAATAACCGGAAGTACTCCGAGTAGAATCTCCCGTAGAGCGAGATGTTGTATTTCCTGACATTGGATAACAGCAACCCCTATCAGGACGATTAGGGAAATCCACAGGCCTTTCACAGGTATTCTCGAACGTACTTTTTGTAATCCATTGTCTGAAGAAACAACTTCAAAAAAAAATGGGGCCAGTAAAGAACCCGCGACAATCGTAATTTGCCACATACTGGCCACTAACCAGGCCGGGCCGTAGTCAGCGGCAAAACATAAAGGAGCATAAAATAAACCAAAGCCAACTGTACTCCAACCAAGCCATAACCAAGGCCTTCTTAGCAAATCCAACAGAAGGTTTTTTAAATTTCCCCGGAGAAGGACAATTAAAAGCAACGGCCCTACCATAAACTCATAGCGCAGAACTGCACTCCATACCCAACTGCCTCCGGCAAGATTCATTGCCCGATTAAGCACAAAGGTGAAAGCAAAAAAGAATGATGCTAAAATACCCAGAATAATGGCTTTCAAAGTGTTCCTCCTCCAGAACTATACAACCTATTTTAACCATTTTGGAAATTGTATAGGTTAGTTGGTTTATACCATTACCATAATATTATTGTATAATATAACGTTATGGAGGACAAGAATCCTCGTTAATAGGCACTTTAAGCTCTATCCCTTTCTGTCTGAGATTTAATAAGCATTCTTCTAAATACGCCTTATCATGTTCAGGGTAAATATGAGCAGCTACTGGAATGTCTGATTTTTCAAGTGAAAGGCCGACCCACGGCCCTATATTTTTCCCCCTGTATTCAGGGGTATACCACTGTTGATCTGGTTTGTAGCCGCGGCGTTTCATTTCATTAAGAACAAGACGATGAAAGCTAACAAGCTTTTCGACGTCGTAAGCAAAAACATAATCGACTGTCGAATGTCTTTTCCCCCACCCTTTGCCTCGCAAAGCGCAGCACTCGCGGTGTTGTCCAAGGAGTTGGGCGCGAGGCAAAAAAGGTAAGAGATCTTGATGCCAGAGCCGCATAGAACACCCTTCCTTAGCTGCTATAAGAATAAACCTTAAACCATATTGTATTAATAAATGAATTCCCTGGGATCCAAGTGAACTTCCCGACATATTTCACTCACAACATTCTTTTCGACCGGCGAAAATTCTCCATCTGCAAAACCAATAGCACAACACAGACGGACAACTAAACGAGCTGCTTCCGGTTTATGAGCGACTTTGCCAACAGCTCTCAATGCTTCTGCTTTACCTAACATGGGGTCATTTTTTATTTTTTGAACAAATTCGGTAAACCGACTGTCAACGTCGCGAATATTTATACCACGCATTTCTTGACTCGTCCTGAAATAATCTATGAGTTTCTCCCGTTCTGAGGGATCAATTACTCCGTCTGCCATAGCGACCAAGGCACTCCCAGCTACCAGAGCATCAGTTAGGTCTTTGCCCATATACTTATTAACGACATTTTTGGCATTTTCCGTCTGTTGTTGAAGCCACTGAGCGGTATTGGTATTACTCGCCGCATTCCAACGTTCTCGACAGCTCAAGCAAGCAAATTCCATATTTCTGCTGCCGATAAAACCAGCCAGCAGGCCGACAGGTCCAAGTAAAATGCCCCCCACGAAAGCTTTGCCGATTCCAAATCCTTTCTTTCCTGCCGTTATTTGAGTCGAATGACAACGCGGACAAGTCAGACCACCATGATCCTGTGGATACCCTGAATTTCGGGATAGTTCAGAGGAAGGATAGTTTGTCCGTCCAGATGATGGGCTTGCATAAGAACTTCCATAAGTTGCATGATCGATGCTTGTTTCTTGTCTATTTTCATAATTACCTGCAGAGAAATTTCTTTCATTATTGATATTAGGGTTTCTGCTTGTTGACGTTTGATCTTCTTCAACGTCTAAGCCAAAATTTCGACAGAGGGCGGCCAAACCACCTTGGAACCCGCTTGCTATAGCATGAAATTTCCACTCACCACCATGGCGATATAGTTCTGCAGCTACAATAGCTGTTTCGACTGAAAAATCTTGACCCAAGTCATAATTTAGCAATAATTCATTGGTGTTTGCATTAATAATTCGAACGTAAGAGCTTTTTATATCGCCAAAACTTTGTCTCTTTAGTTGAGCATCATTGATGGTAATCGTAAAGGCAATTCTTTCAATATATGATGGCACAGCTTGAAGGTTAATTCGGATCTGCTCATCATCTCCGCTTCCGGATCCTTTCTTATTGTCACCGCTATGTTTAACAGAACCTTGGCCACCTGATGGGTTATTATAAAAAACCAAATCCTTTTCATCTTTGACAAGTCCATTGGAACTTAACAGAAAAGCTGAAGCATCTAAATCATAATCATAACTATTCGTTGAAACATTTGGAGCCCACCCCAGGCCAACAATAATTTCTTGCAAATTCGGATGACTCTTAGTTAAATCGACCTTTTGCCCTTTACTCAATCTAACAGCCATTAGCTTTCCCCGCCTTTCTATTTTAAACGTCAAAATTCTTATTAAATTAAATGAAGTTTACCATATAAAACCAAGGCCATGCAAACATTATGGTAAAACTATATAGCTTATTCCGCTGCATTGCAAAGGAACTTGATCTTATGCTTAGAACACTTTTGACCTATAAAATATTAAAACGCTCCTAAATGTAATAAAATAAACAGTTTCTTTTTAAACTGTCTTCTACTACAAGAGGAGCATTTCATTCCTTTTGACCTTTTGGCCGGATTATCTCCAGCTATTCTTATGTTTCAGCAAGGTATCGTCTTTTAAAGTGAGTAAGTATCTACCAGAAAACTAGTCAAAAATGACAAGAGCTAAAAACTCCAGATTCTGGTTCCCCGTATTTTCAATAGCATGTTTTTCGCCACTGCAAGTAATAATCACATCTCCTGGTTTGACAGCTTTTTGCTCTCCATTATCATTTAAAAGGCCTTCCCCGCTGAGAATGACATATGTTTCAAAATCGCCAACATGTTCATGAAGACCAAGAGACGCCCCAGGGAGGAGTACATTTTTAGCAAATAATCTTCCCTTGCCATTAAATTCATCAACATTAAGAAAATGAGTTATTTGGAGTTCTCCTTTTCCACCAAAACGTTCAAAAACTGTTTCCTTTTTTAAAGAATCTCCATGTTTTAACATTGGATGTCACTCTCCTTTGATATAATTACCGAATAATTATATCATATCCTCTTTTAGATTAAAGAATATTTTTCTCAATTTTAATTTTACAGACTATTTGTTCTACTAATAGTTTATTCCAGTTTTTAAGACCCCCACTTCTTAGTTCACTCCACCTTGAAGATATTTATATGATATTAAGAGAAATTCTTCAGAAAATATATGTTATAATTTAACACGTCTTTCTAAGCTTATAAATACATCATCTCAAAATCTTTCGCTTATGTACACCTCGCTTTTCGCATATATTAGATGCTGATGAAGAAATAAATTATGAGGCTAATTTTGTTAGGAAGGAATGTTATCATGACTAATAGTTTAGAAAAATACGCTTTACTTATTGTAAAAACCGGTTTAAATCTCCAGCCAAATCAGACCCTCGTTGTTATGTCTCCTATTGAATGTGCATCATTTACCCGATTGGTTGCCCAGACAGCTTACCAAGAAGGGGCAAGAGATGTCATAATCCAATGGAGAGACGAACTCTTTTCAAAAATTCGTTTTTTGAACGCCCCTGAAGAAATATTCGATGAATTCCCTGAATGGCAGAAAAATTTCTATCTCTCTTATGTTCATCAGGGAGCTGCTTTCTTAACTATTTCTGCTTCTGACCCTGAACTTATGCAAGACGTCAGTCCTGAGCGTATGATGAAAGCCCAAAAAGCAAACAGCATGGCATTAAAAGAATACCGCGAACGTCTTATGAGTAATCGAAATGTTTGGAGTATCGTTTCTATTCCTACCGCAGCTTGGGCTAAAAAGGTATTTCCAGAGCTGCAACCTGAAGAGGCACTAACCAAGCTATGGGAAACTATTTTTATGACAGTACGAGTTGACACTGAAAATCCGATTATGGCCTGGAATAACCATAAAACCAACCTCATGAAGAGTCTGGATTTCCTCAATAACTATGCGTTCAAATCACTCCATTACAGGAATTCTTTGGGCACGGATTTAACCATTTCGCTCCCTAAAAACCACCAATGGCTTGGTGGTTCAGACTTTACACCTGAAGGGGTTGAATTTATTGCCAACATGCCTACTGAAGAAGTGTTTACATTGCCTGATCGAAATGGAGTAAATGGTACCGTCGTCAGTTCAAAGCCCCTAAATTACAATGGAAATTTAATCGAAGAGTTTTCCTTTACGTTTAAGGGTGGGAGAATCGTCGACTTTTCTGCAAAGAAAGGGTATGACACGCTGAAAATTCTCATTGCTAC
Source organism: Desulfosporosinus acididurans (assembly GCF_001029285.1). Classification (GTDB taxonomy): domain Bacteria; phylum Bacillota; class Desulfitobacteriia; order Desulfitobacteriales; family Desulfitobacteriaceae; genus Desulfosporosinus; species Desulfosporosinus acididurans. The sequence continues at coordinate 79,331 of NZ_LDZY01000009.1, read as the reverse complement.
AGACGAGGGTTCTCATTATTTAGGCGAAGTTGCTTTAGTTCCTTTTGATTCTCCCATTTCAAATTCAAATATCCTGTTTTACAATACACTTTTTGATGAAAACGCATCCTGTCATTTAGCTATTGGTAAAGCCTATCCTGTATGTATTAAGAATAGTGAAGCAATGGATGCAGAAGAATTACAGAGATTAGGTGTTAATGATTCTTTAATACACGTTGACTTCATGCTTGGTACTAATGATTTAGAGATAATCGGAGAAACATGGGATGGAAGAGAAATCCCAGTCTTTCAAAAAGGAAATTTCGCCTTCTAACTCATTCATCTGTTATTCTTTTTCCGGGCAGCTTCACCAACACGTCAGCGCATTCAAAACTTGTGGGAGCTCTCATTGAATCCCTACTTTCGCTTTCCTGATCATTAAGTGAACTCGCTTACGCTAAAGCTGAACTTCGGGGCTTCAGATACAATAATGTCCAGTGGACATTATTGCCGAGCCGCCTTTCCCAATAGGAATACTTAGCGGCGAAGGAGGACTCTACCCCACCTGAAGTTAACGAAGGACCCACCCCAACTTAAGAAGTGGGGGTCTTAAAAACTGGATAAAAGGCGTTCTCGCTTCACTATACTAGTGAACCGAGAACGCCCTGAGTTATTTACCACTCACTTCGGATTTCTGATTACGTTTTTACGCAGCCCCCGTGGCGATCATCAATTACACATTTATTTTATCCAGATATCAAGATTCTCTTTATATTCAATAATTTTCTCAGCGATTTTCACCCCAACATATTGAAAATAGCTCTCGCCGAAGTAATTTTGATTCTCAACAAACTTTACACCCGCATTAACTCGATGGAGCAAAGGTATTCGGTTAGTTTTGTTTATATCAAAATTTTTAATTCCTTTGCCAAATTCTTCGCCTAAAATAGCATTTCCCCAATAGACTGGTCCCTTCTCCGGCTTGATTTTAAAGACCCGTCGCAGAAATTCATAGGGAAAGGCACCAAATGTTATAATAATTTTCGGTTTATAGTCTAAGACAATTTCCCTGAACATCTCTATTTCTTCGCCGACTTCAATGCCCCACCAGTTTAAGGTATTAGGAACGATACCGCTATCAGTTACTGCGTTCCTAATATATAGGTTTGTTGTATCAATTCTCGTTTGGATTTCCCGATATACTTTATCCTGTATTTCGGCAAGAACCGGTGTCCATATTTGATGGCGAACTGCAGGATATTTGGGATTTACCAATAACCAAATCGGATAATTTTTATCTCCTGTATCTCTCTTAGCCTTTTCAGTCTGCGATATATAGTTATGGCGTATAAGATTTGTCATTTTGATCCCGCCTCTCAATCAATTTATCGATCGTCGATCACTCGTCGTTTTGGGTTTACAATCACCTTTAATTAGTGCTAGTATTTTCAAAATAAGCTGGCTTTTTATCGGAGTTGTTCCCCCCATTAAAATTCGAAACAGACTGTAAGAGATGATAGGCGAAATTATTAGTTTCCGTGTTCGTATTTTCACAAGGAAATGGAACCCTAGTTTTCTCGATATCAAGAGCTATTAATTTTAATAGTTCGTCTTCTGACAAGGTAAACTTGTTATCCACTCCTAATTCAGTATCTAGATTCGCCTTTAAAAGTAGTAAATTAATCTCCGGTCTTACTCCGCAGATCATGACTTTTCCGCCAAACCTATTGACAGCTTTAATGAAAACCTTCAAGGCATTTAGTACTGTTACGTCAAGGGAGATAACATTTTTCATTTCCAAAATATAAAGATTAGCTTTATCAACCAAACTATCAAGTTTCTGTTCTAAATCGTAGGCAGAGCCAAAATACAAATGCCCTTCTAATTGGATTATAAGCAAATCAGTTTTCTCATCTACGACCATTAATTCCTGTCTGTTAATTTTCAAATCCCTTCCCTGTGAAGGAATGAACAATTTAATTGGTGATTTATTCGTGTCCTTAAGATAAAGTATTATAGATAACACTATGCCCGTATAAATCGCATAATCTAAATCTGGCAGTAGGATTGTTGCTAAACAAGTTACCGCCATAGCTAAAGAATCCGAATTTAATTTCCCTAATTTGATAATACTCTTAATTTCTTCCTGATCAATTAAACTATATGCTGTTACCAGGATAACTCCTGCTAGGCAAGGATTCGGGATATAGCGGGCATAGGGTGCAAAGAACAAGAGAACAATGGCTATCACCACACCGGACAGAATTCCTGACAATCTGCTCACAGCTCCATTATGGTAGTTAATGGCAGAACGAGTGAAGGAACCCGATGCAGGAAAACACTGGAAAAACGAAGATATTATATTCGAAAGTCCCTGTCCTATAAATTCTTGATTGGCATCAATTTTTTGTCGAGAGGTACTTGAAATAGATTTAGAAATTGATATCGCTTCGACTAAACCAATCACAGAAATTGCAATAGCCCCACTAAATACTTTACTTGCTGCATCAAAGTTGAATTGAACCATTCTAAAAGGAGGCAATGACGAAGGTATAACTCCTGTAAGTTTAACACCCTTTTGATCCAATCCAAACATGACAATTATTAAGATCGGGATAATAATCCCTATAAGCGCACCAGGCAAGTTTTTATTGATTTTTTTACATGTCACAATGATTACGATCGTCAATAATCCTAGTCCTAATGCATAAAGATTTGTCTGATTAATGTGAGTTAATACATAGTAAAGTTTCTCCATAGTTGGTAATTGGGCTGAATTTTTAATCGAAATGCTCAGTATGGTATTCAATTGTCCAAGGGCGATTAAAACACCCGCACCCGCGGTAAAACCCACAATAACGCTATGTGAAACAAAATTAATGACTTTTCCTAGTTTAATTATTCCGTATAACATTTGTAAAGTCCCCACTAGGAACGTCATAAGAAAGAGCATTTGATAAGCATTATCAAGTCCCATATAGTTTCGCATACTTCCTGCAACGAGTAAGCATATGGCATTTGTGGGACCTGTAACTAAATGTTTCGAACTTCCAAAAGCTGAACCAAAAATGGAAGACACGATAGCCGTGTATAGACCGTAAAGTGGATTTACTCCCGCGATTAGAGCATAAGCCATTGACTGAGGAATCGCTACAACAGCAACAGTCAAAGCAGCAATTAAGTCTTTGACGAAATACTCCTTTTTGTAGTTCTTAATTGTAGAAATCACAGGAATATAGCGAAATCCTGTTAGGTTCAAATTAATCCCACCTTTCCTCTGAATGACAACCCTCTAAGCTATCTGAGTCGTTGATACATTAGGGTTGTTATTCCGAACGTTTAAGGCATAACTTTAGTCTCAAAATTTAGCAACAAAAAGCCAAGCCTATTGGTGTTAACCTATACCTATAGACGTTCAAATCGCCCTAAAACGGCGGCCTAGAATTCCTTAACCCAGATGACTTTGATTGAGACTTAGTTGCAACCTACAACTTAGGCTGCAACTAAGTCTTCTTTTCTTTTAAGCATGAGATTTTGCAGCAGTTACTTGGTCAGGGTAGATAACCATAAGGAATTCTGGTATAATTTATTTAGTCACATTTTTTAGCGGCCTTCGAGGCTGCTTTTTTTATTTTTTTAACTCTAACCCAATCGTTGAAGTTTTTGTTTTTGTTTTTGTTTCTGTTTTTGTTTTTGTTTCTGTTTCTAAAACTGTCCATTTACACATGCTCTCTTCCTCCGCTTCTTTGCCCCAATTGATCCGCTAAGATAACTCCGAAGGATGCTACCATAACCATGATCGCTAATATACCTGTTAACATTACTCTCACCTCCAAATTAAATATTTCACTAACTTTACTAAAAGGTTAACATTATGTTTTTGTTCTGTCTATGGGAAATCAATATGCTCACCATCGATTAACGTAATGGCTAAAATGATAAATAATGTAATTCGTGATTTAGCTCCTCTATACTGCTCTTTACCTTTTGATTACTTTGTGAATTTTTCTCTTTGCTCAGATTCATTACTCCCAATATAATCTTTAAAAATAACCAAAAATATCTTTTCTTTTCTACAATTCGACATTTCCATTCTTTAAAACGCCAATCGATGATTTAGGTATCCAGTTGAAAGCAGTAGCTAATCAATAATTATTATCGATGCTGAAAGAATGATCCTAAAAAAATTTTTAAAAAGCTTGCCGGCATGAATCCCGTACAGTACCGTTAAGTGAAACTCGTTCAGCTAAAGCTGAGCATCGGGGCTTCAGAGGGGACTCTACCCCACCTGAAGTTAACGAGGGGCCCACCCCACTTAGAAGCGGGGGCCTTAAAAACTGGATAAACGCAGCATAAAAAGAGGTGACCGCTTATTCGGTCACCTCGACATCGTTTTAACCTATTTTTGTCTACCATTTTGGGGGACAATTCTATAACATCTATAACGCAAATCCTTAGCAGGGTTTCAGCGGGGGGGGCTCTCCCCCACCGAAGCTAGGTGTGGGAACCACTCTCACTTATATAAGTGGGAGTCTTACGATTGGATAAATGTCTTACAATAATTCCTATCAATTTTCCAAGTAACTATCAATAAATTCTTGCGGAAGTTTTTTAATCAGCATAACTGGTATCGTTGACTTATTAAGTAAATTATGGGCTAAACTGCCGAAGATTAACCCCTTAAAACTTGATAAACCGCGAGTTCCAATAATAATCAGATCAAAAGAATTGGTATTTGCATATTCAAGGATTATATCTTCAATATGAGAAGTATCATTAGGAGCACCGCTTGTACTCTTAGTGTATATTTCTTTATGGGCAACATTATATCCCTGGTTGAAGAAGATTTGATTTGTTTTACGAAGAATCTTATAATATTCTTGCTCAGTCTCGTTATCCGATTCGGAAAGGACATGCTTCATCCATTCAGAAGTTGGAGTAGCAGGCCAAGTATCTCTCCAATCATACGATTTAAATGAAGGAGATTCGGTTTCCTCAATAACTCTTAATACCGTTAATTGCATATCTGGCATGTTTTGCAGTAGTGTAGCAGTATAGACCGCTGCTGAAAAAGCCTGATGCGAGCCATCGGAGTAAAGAAGCACTTTAAACTGAGAATCATTCATAATTCAATCTCTCCTAATAAAATTTAGAACTATTTTATCATAATTACAAGTTCTCAGTCTCTAGTGTTTTAAAGTTTTTTTAGATTTTTTCAGATCTTTTTCAAATCCCCTTTTGATTTCACATTTAGTTAAGCCCAGATAATATGAGCATAATCAATTATCATCTCTGAAATTGCTTTAGATCTACTCAGGTCAGAATCTCATTAACTAACAGTTATCTTATTGGGTTTCAGAAAAGCGATCTCACGAAAATGAAATTTTCTTATCCGGCTACATGAAAAACGCCTGAAGCTGCCGAGAGTATAATAATAATTTCCAGCCCAACCATAATTGCATAGGGTATATCTTTTTTCATAGAATAATTGAAAAACAAGGTAATATACCCAATAACAGAAACTAATCCTAAAAATGCTAATCCAACTAAATTCATATAATCAGCATGGCTGACCATTGTTAACCAACTCCAACCCGAAGGAGCATTAGTAAGTTTTGCATATTCATGAACTGAAAGCCCCCAATACTGAGGCATTTGCGAAGGCGCAACCATTGGATTAAATAAACCAGCCATATACAGAATAAACGTAACAGCCATAATACCTATGCCGGCCCAGGAACATACTAATAAAATATTTGCATATCGATTCTGTTCAGGACTAACCATTGAACTTAGAGCAGCATCCGAAGTATTGACTACACTTGGAGCATGGCCATTGGAAACAGAAGCTTGACTATTCATAATTTTTACCCCCATCCTAATCCATCTAATAAAGATTTTAACCCTGCAAATAATAACATAAGGATTACAATATAGCGGATTGATTTAGGTTTTGTAATATTGAGAAGCCGAACACCTACACGTGATCCAAGCATAATGCCAAGAACTGAAGGAATAGTAATTATTGCCAGTACTGCACCCTGATTTAAATAAATCCAGGCCGCTGAGGTATCAGTGATTGCCAGTAGTGACATACTCGTACCAACTGCTATTTTGAGAGGAGCCCCTAGCAGGAGATTCAATACAGGAACGTTAGCCCAACCTGCGCCAATTCCAAACATTCCAGCGATAACCCCGATAACGCAGAAGAGCAACAAACCTTGAGGCAGTCTCCAAACCGTCCAGTTGATATCTTGGCCGCTGGAAGACTCATAATATGCGCCCCCGATATTCAGATAACGAGCTAAAGAATCCGGACGGCCAATCTTAGGAATTTCACTATTTTTCGAAACCACAAATACTAAGGCTATACCTGTTATTAAAACACCTAATAATATTTTCAATATATTCTGTGGTAGAGCAAGTCCTAAATATGCTCCAGCGATACTTGAAGAGGAAGCAAGCAATGCTAGGGGAATAACTAATCGCAAACTTGCCATATTTGCTTTGAGAAGCTTAGGTCCGGCAGACAATGAACATGCAAGAGCAACAAATAAACCCGTGCCACGAATGAAATCAAAGTTAAAAGGAAAGAAGCTGCTAATGATTGGTACAAAAAGTGTACTTCCCCCAATTCCTGCCAGGGCCGAAACAATACCAATAAAGAAGGTTGTTACCATCAAGGCAAGCGGCCATACCCACCAGGGCATACCTGGGGTACTAGCTGCATTCGCCACAGCAAGACTAGTTGATGCAAATATTGAACTGGTGTGGGCGAAAAATTGTCCGATCATATTCTGGGCCTCCTATATACGTTAAATTTTCTAGGCATTAAGTCTTCAACTTATAGTTTTTTATCAATCTCACCCCCCTTACTTTTAACATGTGAGTCTTCTCACAAATAGAGTAACATTTGTCTTTGCCTCGTGTCTATAGGATAACAATATGTTCATAATCGATTTTATTTATGACTCAAGCCCTCTATAAAGTCACCTAAAAAAAGCAAAGGCCCGTAGGAACATACTCACTACAGACCTCTATCGATTTCGCCTGGAACTTTTGTCAATTTCGATTTATTTTCACAAGAGAATAATTTTATTGAAGCTTTACTCAATTCAGTAAAATAGTCATAATTTAATGTTTATCAGCCCCGGTGTTCAGCTTTAGCTGAACGAGTTCACTTAATCTTAACAGGTATTATTCACTTAGTTCAAAATTGCACTAAAGATTGGGCCAAGGCCATAGTGCTGGGTTTATTTTAAGCTAAATGAATACTAATAAATTGCTAAATCCAAATATCGAGATCATCCTTATGCTCAATAATTCTATCCGCTATTTTTGTTCCAACATAATGAAAGTATGTCTCGCCGTCATGAGGGCCCGAATAACTTTGATCAACCGTAAATTTTGCGGTTTCAATGACTCGACGGAGCAACGGAATTCTGTTTGTCTTCGTAATATCAAAATTATTGATTGACTTTCCAAATTCTTGACCAAGATTAGCAGTACTCCAAAACTTTGGTCCCTTTTCAGGTTTAATCTGATAAACTCTTCTCAAGAATTCAAAAGGAAATGCGCCAAAGGAAATAATAATTTTAGGCTTATTTTCAACGGCAATTTCCTTAAAAACCTCAATTTCTTCTGCTACTTCAACGCCCCACCAGTTTAGTGTATTTGGAACGAGCTCACTTATTCTAACTGCGTTCCGAATATAAATATTTGAGGTATCTATCCGTGAGTGCAAAACTCGGAATACCTTATCCTGTATCTCAGCAAGAACGGGAGTCCATATATTGTGACGAACAGCAGGATGTTTGGGATTAACAAGCAGCCATATAGGGTAACTTCTATCTCCTGTCTCCTGTTTGATTTTTTCTACTGCAGGAATATATCTGTTAAGCGTTAAGTTAGACATATAAAAATCCCTCCTCTCAAGATTTAAACATCTAAATATTATCAGTTCTTTAGCTTGGGTCAGGAATTAGCTTATCAAACAACTGTCTTAATCTATAACTAATATTTTATTGAAAATTTATCAAATTTCTTAGCAGCCCTTAGATATGCCTTCTTAACTCTATTGCTTCTATATCTAAGATTATGATAGTATCGTCTCCCTCCTCACCTAAAGTATGTACTTATCCTCACAATTAAAGATTATCATTGTGTTAAGATATTGTCTATAACTAGGCAATATTATCGTAATCAGAATATCCTATGGTTATAGCGCGTCCTGGTTCCTGTTTATTCCATTTTAGTTAATCTTTCTTTTTCGCTGCATTAACTTTGGCTATATTTTTAAGTTATTAATATAACACCTTTGACGTGTTCGGGCGCTAAAGAGGTAAAAACAAGAGAAAAAGCTTGAAAATCAAAGTCAATACAAAATCATAAAACCCCGTGATTGTTTTTACACTTCGCAGTTTACCAAATAGAGTATTAATTTTAAAAGTTTGCAGAATTTTATTGACCAATTATTATAATATTTCTTAATTACCTAAAATATTTTTTTCCTAGAAGTCAACCTCGCCATTGAAAAATTGGCAGTTAAAAATAAGCCCTGAAGTTTGAGCCTTCAGGGCAGTTGAGCACTTGATTCCTTATTTGATCCATATATCAAGACTATCTTTATTATCAATAATCTTTTCAGCTACTTTTTTTCCTACATACTGAAAATAGTTTTCTCCATAATAGTTATGATCTTCAATAAATCTCCCACTTTTTACAACTCTGCGCAGCAAAGGAACTCGATTAGTTTTCGTGATATCAAAGTTTTCAATAGCTTTGCCAAATTCATCCCCTAAATTTGAGGTACCCCAAAATTTTGGACCTTTCTCCGGATATATTTCATAGACTCTTCGCACAAATTCAAAAGGAAATGAGCCAAATGTTATTAATATCTTTGGTTGATAATCCACAACGATCCCTCTGAAAAGCTCAATTTCTTTGGCTAATTCCGTACCCCACCAATTTAAAGTATTGGGAATTATTCTGCTGTCACTAACAACTTTTCTCGTGTATAGTTTCGTTGTATCAATTCTCGTACGCAAGTCTCTATAAACCTTTTCTTGTATCTCCGCAAGCACTGGTGCCCAAATATTATGGCGTACAGCTGGATGTTTAGGGTTTACTAACAGCCAAATCGGATATGATTTATCTCCGGTCTCCCGTTCAATTTCTTCAGGTGGATTTGAAATTGTTGTATTAGTTTCATTTAACGATGACAAATTTATCCCTTCTTTCAGATTCAGTCATGCATATAAAAGCCCCAAAGAGAAATCCTCATTTAGGGCAAGTTATCTTGTTCTGCTGAATACATTAAAAAAATATATTACTTGTACGGCCACTGATCATATGTGCAATCGGGCAGTTTTCTTCTCTAGTATCCGATAAGAAATTACTAATAAATTCTTGAGGCAGCTTTTTAATTAAGAGTACCGGAATTGATGACTTATTTTGTACTTTATGAGCCAAGCCCCCGAAAATCAACCCATTAAACATTGAGAAACCTTGCAACCCTATAATAATTAGATTAAATGAGTTTCTACTTGAATAGTTTAAAATCAAATCTGCTGTATCGGAGATATCTGACTTATTAATATTGGAATATAATATCTGATGTTTAATGCTGTGCGAACTTTCTACAAAAATTCGGTTTGTTTTCGATACTATACGAGCATATTGATCTCCACAATCTTCCTCTGAATTAAGCATTCGTTTAAACCAATCATCGTCAGGAATTTTAAGATAAGTTTGGGACCAACTAAGTTCCGATTCGGATTCCCAGTAAATCCTCTTATACTTTCGTCTTAATTCAATCCAACTAAATTCACTCCCCATAAAACGTTCATGACTTTCATGTATTTGAAGAATTGTCAATTTCATATTAGGAATATTATTTATGAGTGATGCGGCATATACAGCAGCAGAGATCGATTGTCTCGATCCATCTGAATAGAGCAAAACATTAAAATTCGATTTTGCCATATAAATAGCCCCTTCCCTAAATAACTTGAACCATATAAAATAAATCCGATTAAAATTTTCGCATATTCTTTCAGCTATTTCGAAAATAATTAGTCAGTATTTTTTCGAGTTTATGGTATAATTAACATGTCAAATTTCTTAGCAGCCTTTACAAGGCTGTTTTTTTTATCATACTTTCATGTCATCATCTAAAGATACCACTGATAAAGGTATTTATTTTGGCAAGTATATATTCCGATCCACTAGTAAATGGCCTTCACCTTCACCTCCTATTTCCTTGTGACTTTACTAACAAGTACAGATTAGCATTGTATTTACACGGTGTCTATATTAAAACAATATGTTCATAATCAATATAATTAATATCTAAGGTTTTTCTTCTACGTAGAACTCGGGTATCTGTTGAAATATCTAAAACTATTAGAAGGCAAAACACATATAAAAAAGGCTTTGGAAAGAAATTACTTATCCCAAAGCCTTTTAAATCAAATATGAATCTCTATTAAACATTTAGTTGTTATACAAGAATAAAATATTTTAATTAATGACAAATATTTATCCAGTTTTAAGACCCCACTTCTATAAGTGGGGGTGGTTCCCTCATAAACTTCAGGTGGGGTAGAGTCCTCCTTCGCCGCTAAGTATTCCTATTGGGAAAGGCAGCTCGGCAATAATGTGCACTGGACATTATTGTATCTAAAGCCCCGATGTCCAGCTTTAGCTGAACGAGTTCATTAATTTCAGTACAATCATTTATAAATTATTAAAAATCCACTGAGGCTAGATAATTATCAATAAACTCCTGTGGCAGTTTTTTTATTAACAAAACAGGAAGCTTAGATTTATCAAGAACCGTATGAGCTAAACTGCCATGAATTAAACCATTAATTGTTGAAAGACCTCGAGTACCCATAATTATTAACTCAAAAGGATTACTACTAGCATAATCAATGATCATTTTTACCGTTTCAGAAATACTTGCTGATTCATTGAGACTTGTTTTTTTGTAAAGAATTTGTTGTTTAACATTTGCAGTCCGTTTCTGGTAAATCTCATTAGTCTTTTTTAAAATGCTTGCGTATTGTTTTTGGCTTTTTAAGCTAGACTCAGATTCATTAAGTACACCACACATCCAATCAGGACTTGGATTCTCTGGCCATGAATCAATCCATTTATACTCATTTTCAGATAGACAGCCCCAATGATAACGCTTATATTTGGGTCGCAGCTCTAACCAGCTGTAACTCATTTCTTGTGATTCATCATCGCTTTCTTGTACTTGAAGGATAGTTAACTGCATATTAGGGATTTTTTTTAAAAGCGTTGCGGTATATACAGCCGCTGAAAAAGCTTGATGTGAGCCATCGGAATAAAGTAAAACGTTAAACTTAGAATCGTTCATACAAACACCTCTTTCTCCATGATGGATCCTTGTGATTCTGATATATTAGACTGACATGATTTTCTCAAATATACGCTTATGCTTATTTATTCCTTATTTATAATTTCTACGATATAAAAAATTATAGCATATTAATATCCACTTAAACAAGTAGAGACAAATCTAAAATAATTTCATCTGCAATTATAAGACACCACTTCAATTAGTAGGAAATGTTCTCATACTTTGCTTCGATGCTGTAGATTTATCTCTAAAAGAGAAAACCTCAAAGATTATTTCTCTGAGGCAAACTAATAGTGATATTTTAAGTTGATTGTGAATGTCTCAAAATATGAAAACGCCGATTATTCCTGATGCTAAGATAAGATATGCCGGATGTATTTTCGTCTTAATTAATAGAATAAAAGCTGCGACTAATAATATGCTGCTCTTAATGTCAATAAACTGGCTACCGCCGACAATACCATTACTTATGGCGAATTTTATAGCAGCATAAGCAATTACTCCTACGATAGTCGGCCTTAGTCCATAGAAAGCGGCTTTTACATAAGGATGATTCTGAAATGTAAAAAATAGTTTGCCGACAACAAGGATTAATAGTAATGATGGTAAAGTTACTCCAATACAAGCAACTGCAGCCCCTGTTAGACCGGCCAATTTATACCCCACTACTGTTGCTGTGTTGCTGGCAATTGGACCGGGAGCCATTGCTGATACAGCAATTAAGTTCGTAAACTGACTGATATCTAACCAATGATGACTTTGCATTTCTGTCTGGATAAGAGGGATCATTGCATAACCGCCGCCAAAACTGACTAACCCAAGTTTGAAAAAAGTAACGATCATTTCCAAATACAAACTCATAATGTCTCACCACTAGCTTTCTTATGAGATAGTCTTTTATCTTGTTGATCCTTAACTTTAACAATCACAATGCCTACAAAAGCTCCTAAGAAAATCACCAGGATTAAGTTAAGACTCTTGATTAGTAAAAGCGACATAATACATACTGCGCAGATTGCAGCACTAATTTTATCTACTACTGAAACGTGTCCCATCTTAAAAGCAGCAGAGGCGATTAAAGCAACTACAATTGGTCTAATTCCTTGCAGAGCAGCCTGAACGTAACTATTTTGCTGAAATGAACTAAGTAAAGCACCTAAAATTATAATAATCACAAATGTAGGGATAACAATTCCAACTAATGCAGCTAATGCACCAGGAATGCCACCGATCTGATAACCAACAAATGTAGCGGAATTAACAGCGATCGCCCCTGGTAAGGACTGCGAAACTGCGAAGATATCAACGAGGTTTTCACGATCTATCCATTGTTTTTTATGGACAATTTCTTCTTCCATGATAGGAATCATAGCAAATCCGCCGCCAAAAGTAATAGGGGAAATTTTAAAAAATACCATAAATATTTCATATAAAAATTTAAATGTGATTTTTCGTTTTTCATTTTCCTTTTCTACTTCCACTTTGACTCCTCCTATGCAAAAGCAAGTTACGCAACATTAAGATTATTAAGTTAACAGATTTTACTTTCCCCCTTCCTACCTCTTGCATCCTTTATCTATACTTTGAGTGTTACATTCGAAGTTGAAATTCGTAGATATTTAGGGGGTATTGCACCAAAAGATCAATAAATATTTTCATATTATCGTAATAGCTTGTAATAGAGATTATTTTCACTTGGTGATCTATTAAAAGTTAATCCTGCTAGCAAAGGATTAGTGAAAAAGAATAGGTTATTCATGTCTGTTGGGAAGGATTAATAACATTTTTAAAACTGATTACGAACATACCGCCTTAGCTAAAATTTTTAGCTGTTTTTTAACGTTTGTCAGGTATCATACATTTATTGCTCAGAATCTCTGTTATAATAAGCTCGCTGCTGACGATATTGAATTTATGAGATAAGATTAACACTGTGAGTATTCCGAGTCAATATGGTCGTAATCAGGATATATTATGGCAAGATATTTTTAATAGAATTTTCTGTCTATTATTCTTGATACTTTATCACAATTTAGTTTATTACTTTATAGTTTTGCAATGTTATTTTGTTTTGCTTTTAATTTATATTATATTTCTAGAGGATAACACTCTGTTTTATTTATTATTGCCCTCGTTTCTGTACTTTAATAACAATCTACAAACGATTGATAACAAAAATTGTGCAATTTAATTTAAATTTTATAATAAACATTTATTATTGTCAGATACCTTTCTTTATGATTCTCCAATCTCTAATTAAAATTACGCTTGATATTTCACTAGCAAGAGAGAAGTTAGCTGCTTTTGATAGAGGCTCCGACTAGTACTGCCAGCCTCTATCAAAAGCAGCAGGCTAAGCCCTGCGCATTTCACGGGATACTAGACAAACGTATTAGATTTCTTGATAGAATTTTAATCGTAAAAACGAAACTATATATTCGTAAAAAAGAAGACGAGTATAAACCTTTCGATAGACTCGAAAAGTCATACTCGTCTCTCTGGAAGTTACCCTATTAGTTATAGTAGCAACTTAAAGCTGAAAGATATTACATTCTTTAGAATTTAACGTCGAACATATCGATGACAGGACGTTTGAAGATAGACCATTCTTTGGTTTGTGGATCCCATTTCATATTAACGAAACAATGCCAGTTCTCTTCGTCAATTACTGGTTTGTCTGTTCTGATATAGTATCCAGGCCAACGAGTTTCATCACGGAAGGTTACTGCTCTAAGGTGGGATTCAGCTTGCCACATTCTGTGTTTGTTTTCCCAGACTCTCAGCAATTCATAAATATCTTTAGCAGCCAGTTTTTCCGAGTCTTCTTTCAGGAACTCAAAGAGTTCTGCTGCTCTTTCTAAGGATGCATTGTTCATGCAGAAGTATACGTTGGCTCCGCCGACATACTCGTCCATCAATTTTTGTAAACGGAACATAAATTGTTTCGGAAGAATATAGTTCGGGTTGACTTGTGGATCGGTGCTGAAGCCGCTGTGTTGCTCATAGATTTCCAGTGGCTTGTAGGTGATAGCTTTCATTTCTTCAATTACTGAAGATTCTACTTCGAGAAGCGTATTGTTCTCTAAGATATATTTGCAAGCAGATTTCCCTGCAATACGTCCTTCAGCGTGTGTTCCTGAAGAGAATTTGTGCGGGCAGTTTCCTGAAGCGTCACCTGCAGCAAAGAGTCCAGGTACGGTGGTCATGTTAGCATAACCCCAGAAGTAATCGGTTCCAGCGGAAAGGTCTTCCGGACCAGAGATCCATGCTCCTGATGAACCGGAGTGTGAACTGATGAAGTAAGGCTCTGCTGCCGCGATTTCAGAAGATCTTTCTTCCGGTTGTACGTTGCTTGCAGCCCATAATAAGGCTTGGGCAATCGTCATATCGAGGAAGTCTTCCCAAGCTTCATTTTCTAAGGATTTCATTTTCTTCTTGAAGGCTTTTTCGTCTCCTTCATACGCTTTAGCCAGATTGGCAATAGCTTCTTCTGTGCGCATGAAGAGAGGTCCTTTACCTTCTTGGACGTCTAATAAGCCGAGATGGTTACGCAGGTTTGCAGGAATCGGTTTAATGGAACCGTAGACACCGAACTTCTTCAATTCATCGGCACGGGTTTCCATATAGTTTTCGCCCATAGCATTGGTTGCACGGGATTTAAAGAGTAAGAACCATGCTCCTACTGGTCCATAAGCGTCTTTGAAACGAATCGGTACGAAACGTACTTCTTGGCTGCTCATCTCTGCTCCAGCCTTCATGGTGAAGTAAGCAGATGATCCAGTGGAGAATGGAGGATACCATGAACGTCCGGCACCTTCACCTGTGGATTTCGGTTTGAAGACACCAACGGTTCCACCCATTGCACACAAGGTAGCTTTTGCTTTGAAGACATAGAATTTATTCTCACGTACACTGAAACCTACGGCTCCTACGCATTTGCCGTCTTTTAACAGCGGCTCGGTGATGAAGACTCTCTCATAAATGTTTTCTTCGCCTAAAGCAGTCTTAGCAGCTTCAGCTACGATTACTTTATAAGATTCACCGCTGATCATCAGTTGCCATTTGCCTTCGTGCACATAGTTGCCTTCTTCATCTTTCCATAAAGGAAGGCCCCATTTTTCAAACATATGCACGGAGCTGTCTACGTGACGAGCGATGTTAGCGACCAAGTCATCACGGGCAATTCCCATCATATCGCCTTTAACATAGCGAACATAGTCTTGGACTGTATTTCTGCCTTCAGCAAGTCCAACATAAAGGTTGATTGCGGACAATCCCATTCCGACAGCACCGGAACGCGGCATTGATGCTTTATCAACTAAGGTTACTTTAAGTCCGTGTTTTTTGCCCCAGTAAGCTGCTTCTACAGCTGCGCCGCAGGCTCCCATTCCGCCTCCGATGATGAGAAGGTCGGTTGTTACTTCTACTGTTTCAAAGTTCATTGGCATTGATTTTAACCTCCCTATTTATTCCTTATTGCAAGAGCTTATTTCTTATAAGTCCAAACCGGCATTTTCATGGATGAAGGTTCGGTGAAGAGTTCGATGCTGTTGATATCGGTGTTATCTTCAACGAAACCGCCATCAGGAACAGCGGAGCCTTCTTCAGTTGTACGGATGGGGAATTTAAAGCGTTTGGTCATGCCATTACGGAATTTAACTGTCCACATGATGCTGTCCGAACCACGGAGAGGTACACAAGAAGCGCCGAGGGGAACGAAATCTGCATAACCACGAAGGTCCATAGCTTGCTGCGGGCAAGCTTTAACGCAGCATAAGCACTCCCAGCATTGGCTAGGGTCTAGGTTTACAGCTTTCATTCTTTCTTTGTCTAAAAACATCAGGTCATTTGGGCATGCATACATGCAAGCTGTTTTATCTTGCCCTTTGCATCCGTCACACTTTTCTGCAATTACAAAACTTGGCATTTGTTAAACCTCCATCATTCTTATATTTTTGAAATTAAACGTAAGAATTACTCTCTTGTTTAATTTACAAACCAAAGTTTTACTTATTTAATGAGCCGTAATATTTGAGTAAGATTTGCAGAACTTCTGGACGACTGAAGTTACTGGGTGGTACTTCTCCTGCGCCTAACATAGCTCTCAGTTTAGTACCGCTAATTTTGAGATGATCTTCTTTTCCGTGTGGGCAAGTTTTTTCTGTAGTCATGCCTTCACACTTATTGCAGTACATAGCAGCTGTTACTTTGAGTGGTTGACAGAGAATTTCACCAGGTTTGAATTGGTCAAAAATTTCTTGAGCTTGATATGCGGTATAGTAGTCGCCAACACCAGCATGGTCACGGCCAATTAAGATATGGCTGCAGCCGAAGTTTTGACGGAAGATAGCGTGGAGAATTGCTTCGCTAGGTCCTGCATAACGCATTTCCATCGGATAAACTTTCATTACAACATTTTTAGGATTAAAATAGTTCTTTAAGAGAACTTCGTAGCACTCTAAACGAACTTCAGCAGGAATATCTCCAGCTTTCAGTTTTCCTACGATTGGATGAATGAAGAGTCCATCACAAACTTCATTACCCATTTTGCAGAGGAATTCATGCGAACGATGCAATGGGTTACGGGTTTGGAAAGCTGCAACAGTTGCCCAGCCTTTTTCGTCGAAGATTTTTCTGGTTTGTTCAGGAGTAGCATAATAGTCACCATATTTGGAGGCATAGCCTAATTGACTGAAGGTAATGATCGAACCACCAACATTGACATCTCCTTGAGCCATAACTTTTTGAACACCATTATGCTCAGGATCATCAGTGAAGAAAACTGCTTTGCATTCTTTTGTTTTGTTATACTCATACATATCGCCGACGGTTAAGATACCAACATAAGTATCAGTTTCATCATCGACTAAAGCAACTTCTTGACCAATTTTCAGTGAACCAGCTTGTTCTTTGGTAACTGAAAGAGTAATAGGAAGAGGCCATGCTAAGCCATTGGTTAAGTGTTTGGTTTCAACAACACTTTCATAATTAGCTTTATCCATAAATCCAGTTAACGGGCTGAAAGCACCCATGCCAATCATCAAAACGTCAGATGTTTCTCTGGATGTCATACGAATTACAGGTAATGTTTTAGCTTTGGCAAGGGCCTCAGCACGTTGTGTTTCTGGAAGTAATACTGGTGTTAATTTCCCGCCATGGGGTTGTACTAACTTTGACATCATTAGTCCTCCTCTATCTATTTTCTTCATTAGAGCCTACGAATTCGTGTGTTTTGTATTCGCCAGAGTCCACAAATTTTGCTGTCGATGACAGCTTCGAAGGATTACCGGCATCCCCCCCCTCGAATATTATCGTCTAGACAATATCACTAAGCTGAACCCATTATCCGGTAGACTTTCATCAACTCTTAATCACCTACGAGATATTAAGGCTTGCTAGCTGAACAAAGGAGTTCGGACATTTCCATAACTTCCAAGACATCATTCTTTTCCAGTCCTGCGCAGGCATCGTCAAGCATCAGGATGCAATAGGGACACGCTGTTACCAAGACATCAGCCTGTTTTTCCACCGCATCGGTTATTCTCAGTTCTCCAAAGCGCTGGCCCATTGGCACTTCTGCCCAGACTCTTCCTCCTCCGCCTGCACAGCAGAGGCTTTTGCTCTTGTTTCTCTCCAGTTCCACGAATTCTACTCCTGGGATCGCTTGGATTAGTTCACGTGGAGCATCGTACACTTCATTATGTCGTCCTAAGTAACAGGGATCATGGAATGTTACTTTCTTCCCTACTTCTCCCTTGAAGGTTAATTTTCCTTCTTTCATCAGCTTACTTAGCACTTCTGAATAATGCACGACTTCATACTCGCCGCCGTAGTCTGGATAATCCTTCTTAAAGGCATATAGGCAGTGCGGCGATGTCGTTATGATCTTTTTGACCCCTTTACTGTTAAACAACTTTATATTGGACTCCGCTAACTTTTGGAACAATTCCTCATCGCCCAGTTTGCGGATTGTCTCTCCACAACAGTTTTCTTCCGCCGTCAATACTCCAAAGCTTACCCCTGCTTCTTTTAACAAGCTTACGATGCTTTTGGCAATCTTTTTGCTTCGGGTATCGTAGCAGGACGTGCAGCAAACATACAGCAAGTATTCTGTATCCTCACTAAAGGCCGGTATATCCAATCCTTCTTGCCATTCCGCACGCTTTTCTTTCTCTCCTGACCATGGATTTCCGTTAGCATGAATGCTTCCGGCAATCGGCCGCAGGTGCGCCGGCAAAAATCCTGCACCTACTGTCGTGTTTCGCATTGACCGTACATTGTTGATGATCTCAACTTTTCGCGGGCAATTAGATTGGCACATCCCGCAGGTTGCGCAGGCAAACAATATTTCTTCGTCTTCAAATCCTTCTAATCCCAATTGTCCCAAGCGCTGCATTTTCCGAATGTTAAATGCTTCGCTTACTTCTCCGGGGACTAACCGCCAAGGACAAAGGTTGGTGCAGAGTCCGCATTGCATACACCAGCTGAGCGTCTCCGCCCCTGAAGAAACAATATAATCTTTCATCTCCAGAGATACACTTTTTATTTCTTCCATACTAATGCTCCTTTGCTATTCAAGGACTTAGAACCCTTTATAGGGGTTAGGACCCAGTTCTTCTAGTCTCTCGGCAAAGCCGTCCAAAATTCCTGGTATTTGATCGTAATCCATAATGGATACTTGTTCCATCCGTACGCGTTCCGACTCTAAGGACAATCGGTCTAACGTTTCTGCCACTTTGGAGAGTCGGGTTTCTGCCAATTCACTTCCTTTGATGAAGTGGCATTGGTAATCATCACCATGCTTACATCCGAGGAGAAGTATGCCATCAATTCCTTTGGATAACGTATCCGCGATCCACACCAGGCTCATGGAACCTAAGCATCTTACCGGTATCACCCGTACCCAAGCGTTGTAACTTAGGCGATTGATTCCCGCCATGTCTAAGCACGGTATGGCATCATTTTCACAGGCAAATACCACAATTCTTGGTTTTTCTTCATCCTCTTCCGGAACTTCGATGGCTTTGATCATGTTGCCGATCATCGGCACGGAGTAGTTTTTGAAGGATATGATCCGTTCCGGGCAGGCTCCCATACAGATTCCGCACCGTCGGCAACGGGTTGGATTCGGCAGCGGATTGAATTTATCATCTTCGTTGATCGCTCCGAACGGACATTCCACGGTACAACGTTTACATTGCGTACAACGCTGCATCGCAAAACTCGGGAAGGACAGATCCCCCACTCTGGGATGCACTGCAGAACCGAGTTCGCTCAATTCTATGCATTGGATGGCTTTCATGGCTGCTCCTGTCGCATCTTCGATGCTTGACAGCGCATCCATCGGTGCTCTTACACTTCCTGCTGCATAAATCCCTGTTCGTCGTGTTTCATATGGGAAACATACAAAGTGGGAATCCGAAAATCCATATTTTAATGTCGGCATCTCTGGTCCTTGGCGATACGCCAGGTTTAAGAGGTTCGACCGTATAATCGTGTCACCTTGTGGTTTCTCTTCTTTTTCTTCGTTTTCGCTCTTCGCGTCTAAGCTTTCTCCGAACGCTGTCGTCGGTACCATCCCTGTGGCTAAGACAACTAAGTCTACACCTTCTGTTCCAATGGTTGCGCCGGTGAGAACGTCGGCTGCTTCGATGAGCAGGTTCTTATCGTCGTCTTCTGTGATCCCCGTCACATCGCCTCGTACGAAAACGGCTCCATCTTTCTGAACCCGTTTGTACAGCTTTTCATATTGTCCGGGAGTTCGGATATCTTTATGGAAAACGTAGATCGCGGCTTCTGGGTTTTGCTCTTTCAGGTAGGTTGCTTGTTTCAAGGATTCTACACAACATACAGACGAGCAATACGGCAGGTGCTCAGCATCCCGTGACCCTGCACATTGCAGGAAGGCGATGCTTTGTACTTCTTTGCCGTCTCCCGGGCGTACGATCTTTCCGTTCTTCGCCAGTTCTTCGAAGGCTTGACTGGTTATGACGTTAGCATATTTGCCATAGCCCAAGTGCTCTAATTTCGATGCGTCATAGGGTACGGCACCGGTGGCCAGCACAACTGACCCGATTCGTTCATTAATTTCCTGGCCATTCTGTTCGATCTTGACATCAAACATTCCAGGCGCCCCGGCGATCTCTTTAATTTCTGCACTTGTATAGACTGTGACATCCGGATTGGCTTCTACTTCTTGGATCCGAACTGCGATGTCTACCTCTTCCGGATCGCTGTAGGGAGCTTTTAAGGGGGCTTGTTTGAACAGATTGTTCATCCAGCCGCCCAGCACCGGACTCTTCTCCACGAGAACCGTCTTGTACCCGGCTTTTGCTCCTTCAATTGCTGCCGTGATCCCTGTCAGTCCGCCGCCTACGACGAGAATGGTCTTAACCATGTTTTCACCATGGTATCCTTCGGGAATTTCAATATGTCCTGCTTTGGCCAGACTCATCCGCAGGTTGTCTTCTGCCATCATTTGCGTGTCTTCATCCTCTGCCGGATGACACCAAATGACTTGCTCCCGTATATTGGCACGTTCCAAGATAACTGAAGGTCCAAAGTCAAAGACATCATAATTTACGCGTGAGGAACATCCGGCGATGACCACCGTGTTTACCCCTTCGTTTTCGATGTCACTTTTAATTTGCGCCACGCCTTCTGCTCCGCACAAAAATGCGTGGGTCTTACATACGGGTACTTTACTTTCTTTGGTGGCAACCTTGGACAAAGCTGCTATGTCTAAGGCGTCTCCAATTCCACAGCCGCTGCAGATATATACCCCTGTCTTTTTATCCATTGAGCTACCTCCTCACCGTAGATTGTAGAGCTTTTAGTGCTGCAGCTGTAGCATCTTTTGCCGATGAGGCTACATCCAAGGGTTTCTTCACGCTTCCTGCGCCGTATATCCCCGGTTTCCCTGTTTCAGAAGCAATAAATCCATCCTCATCATACACTATACCAGCCGGTACTTTTGATCCTGCTGTGGACGGCACCATCCCTGTGGCCAAGACCACCATGTCCACTCGTTCTCTCATGATTTCTCCGGTCTCTTGATTCTCCACTTGGACGATCAGATCTTTTGTCTCGGCATCTTCCGAGATCTCCCCAACTTTGCCTTTAATGAGGTTGATCTTATCTTTAACGTTGTTATAAAAGTCTTCATATTTCCCCATCGCCCGTACATCAATGTAAAACATCGATACCTTAGCATCCGGAGCTTGTTTTAAGACGTATGTTGCTTGTTTTAATGAGGCCATGCAGCAAATGCCGGAACAATACGCCAGATGATTTTCATCCCGTGATCCCGCGCATTGTACGAAGGCGATCGTCTTTACTTCTTTGCCGTCAGATGGCCGGACAATTTTTCCGCCGGTTGGTCCGTTATGTGCAGCCATGCGCTCCAGCATAACGTTCGTTAGCACATTTTGATGTCGGCCATAGCCGTAATAGGAGATCTTCGTGGCATCATACGGCTCCCAGCCTGTTGCCCAAACGATGGAACCTACATTGAGTTTGAAACTTTTCGGTTCCATATCCAGTTCAATAGCACCGTACTCACAAACGCTGACACACTTCCCACATTCTGCTCCCAGGCATGCTTCCCGGTCAAGAACGTACTTCATTGGAAACGCAAAAGCATGGGCTCTATAAATTGCTTTCGTTTTATCCATGCCATAGTTGAACTCGTTGGACCTCTCTGCCGGACATACCTCCGTGCATTTCCCGCATGCCGTGCAGTTCTGATTTACATAACGCGGTTTCGCGGTTACCGTAACGGTGAAATCTCCTTCTTCTCCTTCAATGGATTCGATCTCTGACAATGTGAAAAACTTGATCCTCGGATTCTGTTTTATTCTGCGGAAGTTAATCTCTAATCCGCAGTTCGGAGGGCATAACTTAGGAAAATACTGGTTCATCTGGGCTACTCGGCCACCGAGATAAGATTTCTCTTCGACCAGATAGACCTCACTTCCTGCTTCGGAAGCTTCTACAGCGGCGGTAAGTCCGCTGATTCCCCCTCCAACCACCAGAATACTCTTATAAGCCATCCTTTTACCTCTTTTCTTCCTTAAAAGCAAGACTTTATTATTTAAATCGTAACAAATTACACAAACTATATTAAAAAAAATTTCGACTAAGTATATTAAAATAACTCGACTTAATTAATTTTCTCACAAATTAGATTAGCACTGAAGTCATAATACGTCAATATGAATACGATTAATATCTTATATAGCCAAACTATTGATCCTTTTGAATCATTTGTAAATAGCGTAATCCAAACCCTACTTTGGTCCATAATAGCACCTTAAAAGCAGCCAAAACACTAACCATTGATTAGGATATTGAACTATTTTGCACTAATTAACGCAACAAATACTTTTATGGTAGACATCCCCTCACTAAATCTTACTGCTTGCTCAAAAGGACAAGTAAAGATTTAGTGAAAGGAGTAAAGATATTCCAAAACAAAAGACTATCTAGCCATAATAATAATGTATTAACAAAGTCAAAAGCAAAAACAATTGTCAAAATTATTTTTAAATACTTTGAATTCCTTCTCTAATTTTACCAGATATTGTCTCCATTAGCTTTTGAAAATTATTATTGGCATTGTTGGAAGCATAAACTTGATTATTTGATAAGCAGACGTTTTCCAATTCCTTCATTTTTTCTTCGTCTTCTTTCGAAATCTCAGTTCCAGCCATCTTTTTGAGATAATGCTCTTTTTTCAATGTTTGTAAATCTTCTACAAGTTTACGTGCCTCCGGATTATGCATTAGATTGTACTCCGCTTTTTTGAATTCTTGATATACAGGGGTATCTGCTATTAGCTTCCCAAGATTAAGACATTTTTCGATGATTTCTTCATATTTTTGATCCATTTTTAAAGTCCTCCTTCGTTCGTTTCAAGATCTTTGAAATGACTATTAGTGTGATGATAGCAGAGGAATGAATCCTGAGCTAAACATCGTAAATATACCTTAATTTGTTACTAAGCATACTTACGATATTTAATCTGGGGATGAGTACATGTTTTCTGACTTCCCAGAAAATTGTACTCACCCCCGATCTGCTAGTTAATCCTATTGTAATACGAAGAATCCTTATTGACTACCCTGTAAAACAACTCATTTTCTAAGTTTAAATCTTTAGATTCAAGTTCCCGTCACTCTAGTTTCGTCTTTAGACTTGAGTTTGCGTCGTTCTAGTTTACGTCTTTAGACTTAAGTTTGCGTCGTTCTAGTTTACGTCTTCAGTTTACTTCTTCTGTTTATCCAATTGTAAGACTCCCACTTCTATAAGTGGGAGTGGGTCCCCCGTACTATGCTTCGGTGGGGGTGGAGTCCCCCACCGAAGTCTCGATGTTCAGCTTTAGCGTAAGCGAGTTCAATGTTTAATCTCAGGCTAATCTTCAAAAAATAATTTTAAATTTTCCTTAGAATTTAACGTCGAACATATCGATGACAGGACGTTTGAAGACTGACCATTCTTTGGTTTGTGGATCCCATTTCATATTAACGAAACAATGCCAGTTCTCTTCGTCAATTACTGGTTTGTCTGTTCTGATATAATATCCAGGCCAACGAGTTTCATCACGGAAGGTTACTGCTCTAAGGTGGGATTCAGCTTGCCACATTCTGTGTTTGTTTTCCCAGACTCTCAGCAATTCATAAATATCTTTAGCAGCCAGTTTTTCCGAGTCTTCTTTCAGGAACTCGAAGAGTTCCGCTGCTCTTTCTAAGGATGCACTGTTCATGCAGAAGTATACGTTGGCTCCTCCGACATACTCGTCCATCAATTTTTGTAAACGGAACATAAATTGTTTCGGAAGAATATAGTTCGGGTTGACTTGTGGATCGGTGCTGAAGCCGCTGTATTGCTCATAGATTTCCAGTGGCTTGTAGGTGATAGCTTTCATTTCTTCGACTACTGAAGGTTCTACTTCGAGAAGCGTATTGTTCTCTAAGATATATTTGCAGGCAGATTTCCCTGCAATACGTCCTTCAGCGTGTGTTCCTGAAGAAAATTTGTGCGGGCAGTTTCCTGAAGCGTCACCTGCAGCAAAGAGTCCAGGTACGGTGGTCATGTTAGCATAACCCCAGAAGTAATCGCTTCCAGCGGAAAGGTCTTCCGGACCAGAGATCCATGCTCCTGATGAACCGGAGTGTGAACTGATGAAGTAAGGCTCTGCTGCCGCGATTTCAGAAGATCTTTCTTCCGGTTGTACGTTGGTTGCAGCCCATAATAAGGCTTGGGCAATCGTCATATCGAGGAAGTCTTCCCAAGCTTCATTTTCTAAGGATTTCATTTTCTTCTTGAAGGCTTTTTCGTCTCCTTCATACGCTTTAGCCAGATTGGCAATAGCTTCTTCTGTGCGCATGAAGAGAGGTCCTTTACCTTCTTGGACGTCTAATAAGCCGAGATGGTTACGCAGGTTTGCAGGAATCGGTTTAATGGAACCGTAGACACCGAACTTCTTCAATTCATCGGCACGGGTTTCCATATAGTTTTCGCCCATAGCATTGGTTGCACGGGATTTAAAGAGTAAGAACCATGCTCCTACTGGTCCATAAGCGTCTTTGAAACGAATCGGTACGAAACGTACTTCTTGGCTGCTCATCTCTGCTCCAGCCTTCATGGTGAAGTAAGCAGATGATCCAGTGGAGAATGGAGGATACCATGAACGTCCGGCACCTTCACCTGTGGATTTCGGTTTGAAGACACCAACGGTTCCACCCATTGCACACAAGGTAGCTTTTGCTTTGAAGACATAGAATTTATTCTCACGTACACTGAAACCTACGGCTCCTACGCATTTGCCGTCTTTTAACAGCGGCTCGGTGATGAAGACTCTCTCATAAATGTTTTCTTCGCCTAAAGCATTCTTAGCAGCTTCAGCTACGATTACTTTATAAGATTCACCGCTGATCATCAGTTGCCATTTACCTTCGTGCACATAGTTGCCTTCTTCATCTTTCCATAAAGGAAGGCCCCATTTTTCAAACATATGCACGGAGCTGTCTACGTGACGAGCGATGTTAGCGACCAAGTCATCACGGGCAATTCCCATCATATCGCCTTTAACATAGCGAACATAGTCTTGGACTGTATTTCTGCCTTCAGCAAGTCCAACATAAAGGTTGATTGCGGACAATCCCATTCCGACAGCACCGGAACGCGGCATTGATGCTTTATCAACTAAGGTTACTTTAAGTCCGTGTTTTTTGCCCCAGTAAGCTGCTTCTACAGCTGCACCGCAGGCTCCCATTCCGCCTCCGATGATGAGAAGGTCGGTTGTTACTTCTACCGTTTCAAAGTTCATTGGCATTGATTTTAACCTCCCTATTTATTCTTATCGCCAGTATTCAAATTCAATAGTTATTTTTTATAGGTCCAAACAGCTGGTAATTTCAAGGATGACGGTTCACTGAACAGATTTAAACTGTTGATATCAGTGTTTTCTTCAACGAAACCACCATCAGGAACAGCGGAGCCTTCTTCAGTTGTACGGATGGGGAATTTAAAGCGTTTAGTCATGCCATTGCGGAATTTAACAGTCCACATGATGCTGTCCGAACCACGGAGAGGTACACAAGAAGCGCCGAGGGGAACGAAATCTGCATAACCACGAAGGTCCATAGCTTGCTGCGGGCAAGCTTTAACACAGCACAAGCACTCCCAGCATTGACTAGGATCTAGATTTACAGCTTTCATTCTTTCCTTGTCTAAAAACATCAGGTCATTTGGGCATGCATACATACAAGCTGTTTTATCCTGCCCTTTGCATCCGTCACACTTTTCTGCAATTACAAAACTTGGCATTTGTTAAACCTCCCTTAATAATACGTAAATATGATTTAGTTTAAAGATAAATTGGTTAATGTTTTTTAAAAAACATAATAATTAACGATAAAAATATGAGTGGCAAAGTACTATTTTGAATATTGGAATTATTTATTAGAAATTTTTTTTAAGGTTATTTACAATCACATCCCTCCCTAGAATCCACATTAACTCCAGTTAATTTAAGAGAAAACTTAGATTAAAGTATTTAATCATTTATTGAATCGATTTTGAATTCAATTTTTGAATTCAATTTTATGAACAAGACGTAATCATTAATTATTTATATTTGGTGAATATTTTATCTGTACAGATTAAAATAAATGTTCTGAATTCTAAATTTAAATGACCATTTCTAAAATTTCTGAAATATCTAAAGCTGTTAATTCTTCTCCGACTTCACGCATAGCAATTCCATCAACAATCATGGTTAAACAGAATGGGCAAGCAGTACCTACATAATCAGTTTTAACAGCGATTGCTTCATCGGTACGCATGACATTAATGCGTTCTCCTTCGTGTTCCTCAAGCCACATACGTCCGCCGCCAGCACCGCAGCAAAAACTCTTTTCACCGGTATGAGACATTTCCTTGATTTCCAGACCCACCATTTTGAGCAACTCTCGCGGTTGGTTATAGATCTGATTGTAACGTCCCAAATAGCAAGAATCATGATAGGTAATAGATTTCCCAGCAATATTTTTAAATTTAAGTTTTCCGGCTTTAGCAAGCTCCAGTAAAAAGACCGAATGATGAATGACTTCGTAGTCTCCGCCTAATTGTGGATACTCATTCTTTAGAATATTAAAGCAATGCGGGCATTGAGTTATAATTTTCTTGATTCCATAGCCCTTCATAACCTCAATGTTTTCCGAAGCTAAAGAATAAAACAAATATTCATTTCCAAGTTTACGAGCTGAGTCACCACAACACTTTTCATCGTTGCCTAAAATTGCGAAATGAACACCAGCAGCTTGGAGTAACTTCACGAGTGCTGCAGAAACTTTTTGATTACGTGCATCAAATGCTCCTGAACATCCGGGCCAATATAAATATTCAGCACTAGGATCTTCTTCGAAGGTCTTCACTCCTAATCCCTTGATGAAATCAGCACGAGTCGTCCAGCCAATCCCCCATGGGTTACCATTGTTCTCCATATTTCTGAAGGCTAACTGTGCTTCAGCCGGGAATCGAGTTTCCATAAGAACTAAATTTCGCCGCATGTCTATAGTTTTGTCAACATGTTCAACGAAAACAGGGCATTGTTGTTCACAAGAACGACACGTTGTACAGGACCACAAGTCTTCTTCAGGAATAACTTCACCAATGAGAGCTGGTACAGGAAGTTCGACAGGCTCTTCAGCTGCAGCACTTTCCAAATCGGCACTTTGCTTTGACAGAGCCAATTTTTGAGACGCCTTAAGAGCTTCACCTGTTTCTTCCATTAGAATGCGCATATCTTGAATTATCCTTTTGGGACTCAAATGTTTCCCGCTTAAATAAGCAGGACAATTATCCTGACAACGTCCGCAACGCAAGCAAGCATCAGTATTAAACAGAGCTTTCCAGCTAAACTCACGCAGTTGACTTTTTCCAAATGTTTCAAGATTTTCATCTTCAAAATCGATAAGTTCAGGAATGCCTATTGGTCCCCGATGACGGAAAAACATATTCAAAGGACCAAGTATTACATGAAACAATTTTGAATATGGAAAATACCCGATAAATGTCATGGCTAAAAGAAGATGAAACCACCACAGGAATCTGTGCAGCGAGAGTAATTGTGCTTCGTTGAGAGATGCTTTAAGAGGAATAGATATCCACTGTCCTATAAATCCCCATCCGGCCCAAGGATCAGGTGTTGCAGCGATACGGACTCCTTCAATTACAAAGCCCGTTAAAAGAATTGCAAATATTAAAGCTAGAGTAATTGCATCATCAGTTTTATTATCTAGGCGATCCGGTCTTTGTATATACCGGCGAAAGGCTGCTGTTATGATTCCCAGGATTGCTAACAAACCAAAAAGATTAGCTGTCAATTTAATGAACAAATATAGCCATCCATGGAAGATATGTAAGCCAAAGTCTGCTTGAAGTGTAATCATAGCAGTAGCAAACGCTAAAAATACAAATCCCCAAAAAATGCAAAAGTGCATAATACCCGGATAAGAATCTTTAAGGATTCGTTTATGACCGAATCCATATACAAGAATATCTTTTATGCCTTGCCATACGTCTTTCCAGCGATTCTCAGGTTTTCCCGATTTCCAAAGTGACAAACGTTTGTACACTCCGTAACCGAAGAAAATCAGTGCAATGATGAAGAATAAATAAAGCCAATGCTCTCCTTCAATGTTCCAATACACTTGACGTGTGGCCATTCTCATCTCTCCTTATTCATTTAGCGAAGCACCTTTATGGAGGCGCTCCGCTAAATTATATTTATTCAATTATCAAATATCAACATTAAATCCTAGAACAATCATTAAAGCAATAACATGTTGTTAAGCACTAACAATCTTTTTAAATTCTTCGGTCAGAACTGGAACTACTTCGAAGAGATCGCCAACAATTCCATAGTCTGCAACGTTGAAAATATTAGCTTCAGGATCTTTATTGATTGCAACAATAAATTTAGAAGAACCCATTCCTGCAAGGTGCTGGATAGCTCCAGAAATCCCACAGGCGATATAGAGGGTAGGAGCAACAGTTTTACCTGTTTGTCCAACTTGGAACTTTTGCTCTCTCCAACCTGCATCAACAGCGGCGCGTGATGCACCAACTGCTGCGCCAATAACATCAGCCAGGTTTTCTAAGATAACATAGTTTTCAGGGCCTTTCATGCCGCGTCCACCAGAAACAATGATGTTAGCTTCAGTTAATTCAGGACGTTTAGAAGCGGCAATAGCAACTTCTTTAAGGATTGCGCGTAAATCCGCTGCATCAATTTCCGCACTTTCTTTAACAACGTCTGCCTTGCGGGAATCATCAGCGGCAGGCAAGTTAAACGTATTGGGACGAATTGTAGCCAGGATAGGACGAACGCTGGAAGCAAGATATTCAAAGGCTTTACCAGCATAAATAGGACGTTTGAAGGTCATGAAGCTGCTGGCATCGAGTTCAATACCCGTGCAGTCAGAAGCAAGACCAACACCTAAACGTTGAGCTAAACGAGGAGCGAGGTCCTTTCCAACAGCTGTATTACCCATAAGGACAGCTTGTGGTTCCTCTTTACGAATCAATTGGTTCAATGCCGAAGTATAGGCACCTGTTGTATACTCTGCCAATTTCTCATTTTCAACAACGATAACTTTGTCTGCTCCATTAGCAGCAAGAGTTTGTGCAAGTCCTTCTATTCCTTGACCAAGTACAACAGCGACTAAGGGTTCGCCAGTCTCATCGGCCATTTTCCGTCCTTGTCCAAGAAGTTCTAATGAAACTTTACGAATTTGTTGTTCGCGTTGTTCAACAACAACCCATATTCCTTTTGCCATGTTTATTCCTCCTTCTACAGAACTTTAGCTTCTTCATGCAATAGTCGTGCTAATTCTTTGGCGGCTTGAGGTGCATCTCCAGGGATCTTTTGTCCTGCTTGGCGAGCAGTAGGCAAGGTGTATTTCTGAACACTCATTTTAGATGCTAAGTCGCCGGCAGCTAACCCGAGGTCAGCAACAGCCATTGATTTTAAAGGTTTCTTTTTAGCCTTCATGATTCCAGCTACGGATGGATAACGGGGTTCATTGAGGCCTTTTTGGGCTGTGAATACAGCAGGTAATGCAACTTCAATGGTTTCTGTTCCGCCGTCAATTTCACGGGTTGCAGTAACTTGAGTTCCAGCAACTTCAAGCTTAAGAACGCTGGTTACCGAAGGAATATTTAAGGCTTCTGCTAAACGTACGCTAATTTGACTTGCTCCGTCATCAATGGCAATACGGCCGGATAAGATGATATCATAAGGGAGTTGTGCTACTGCTTTAGCAAGAATTTCTGCATTAGCCCATTCATCCGTACCCTCTAAAATAGGATCATTCACGACGACACCTTTATCAGCCCCCATTGCCAAAGCTGTACGAACAGCCTCTTGAGCACGCGGACCTCCCATAGTAACGATCGTAACATCGCCACCAAATTTCTCCTTCAGACGAATTCCCTCTTCAATAGCGTACTCATCGTAAGGATTAATAATTAGGTTGACCCCGTTGGGATCGATTTTGCCATTACCATCAAGAACAATTTTAGCCTCGGTATCAAATGTTTGTTTGATGCAAACGATGATGTTCATGCTTTCTCCTCCTAACTTTTCCTATTTTGTCAACGGCTTATTGGGTATAATTGTATATATTGGACACCTCCCCTATATGGGGAAATGGCATCACCTACGAGATATTAAGGCTTGCTAGCTGAACAAAGGAGTTCGGACATTTCCATAACTTCCAAGACATCATTCTTTTCCAGTCCTGCGCAGGCATCGTCAAGCATCAGGATGCAATAGGGACACGCTGTTACCAAGACATCAGCCTGTTTTTCCACCGCATCGGTTATTCTCAGTTCTCCAAAGCGCTGGCCCATTGGCACTTCTGCCCAGACTCTTCCTCCTCCGCCTGCACAGCAGAGGCTTTTGCTCTTGTTTCTCTCCAGTTCCACGAATTCTACTCCTGGGATCGCTTGGATTAGTTCACGTGGAGCATCGTACACTTCATTATGTCGTCCTAAGTAACAGGGATCATGGAATGTTACTTTCTTCCCTACTTCTCCCTTGAAGGTTAATTTTCCTTCTTTCATCAGCTTACTTAGCACTTCTGAATAATGCACGACTTCATACTCGCCGCCGTAGTCTGGATAATCCTTCTTAAAGGCATATAGGCAGTGCGGCGATGTCGTTATGATCTTTTTGACCCCTTTACTGTTAAACAACTTTATATTGGACTCCGCTAACTTTTGGAACAATTCCTCATCGCCCAGTTTGCGGATTGTCTCTCCACAACAGTTTTCTTCCGCCGTCAATACTCCAAAGCTTACCCCTGCTTCTTTTAACAAGCTTACGATGCTTTTGGCAATCTTTTTGCTTCGGGTATCGTAGCAGGACGTGCAGCAAACATACAGCAAGTATTCTGTATCCTCACTAAAGGCCGGTATATCCAATCCTTCTTGCCATTCCGCACGCTTTTCTTTCTCTCCTGACCATGGATTTCCGTTAGCATGAATGCTTCCGGCAATCGGCCGCAGGTGCGCCGGCAAAAATCCTGCACCTACTGTCGTGTTTCGCATTGACCGTACATTGTTGATGATCTCAACTTTTCGCGGGCAATTAGATTGGCACATCCCGCAGGTTGCGCAGGCAAACAATATTTCTTCGTCTTCAAATCCTTCTAATCCCAATTGTCCCAAGCGCTGCATTTTCCGAATGTTAAATGCTTCGCTTACTTCTCCGGGGACTAACCGCCAAGGACAAAGGTTGGTGCAGAGTCCGCATTGCATACACCAGCTGAGCGTCTCCGCCCCTGAAGAAACAATATAATCTTTCATCTCCAGAGATACACTTTTTATTTCTTCCATACTAATGCTCCTTTGCTATTCAAGGACTTAGAACCCTTTATAGGGGTTAGGACCCAGTTCTTCTAGTCTCTCGGCAAAGCCGTCCAAAATTCCTGGTATTTGATCGTAATCCATAATGGATACTTGTTCCATCCGTACGCGTTCCGACTCTAAGGACAATCGGTCTAACGTTTCTGCCACTTTGGAGAGTCGGGTTTCTGCCAATTCACTTCCTTTGATGAAGTGGCATTGGTAATCATCACCATGCTTACATCCGAGGAGAAGTATGCCATCAATTCCTTTGGATAACGTATCCGCGATCCACACCAGGCTCATGGAACCTAAGCATCTTACCGGTATCACCCGTACCCAAGCGTTGTAACTTAGGCGATTGATTCCCGCCATGTCTAAGCACGGTATGGCATCATTTTCACAGGCAAATACCACAATTCTTGGTTTTTCTTCATCCTCTTCCGGAACTTCGATGGCTTTGATCATGTTGCCGATCATCGGCACGGAGTAGTTTTTGAAGGATATGATCCGTTCCGGGCAGGCTCCCATACAGATTCCGCACCGTCGGCAACGGGTTGGATTCGGCAGCGGATTGAATTTATCATCTTCGTTGATCGCTCCGAACGGACATTCCACGGTACAACGTTTACATTGCGTACAACGCTGCATCGCAAAACTCGGGAAGGACAGATCCCCCACTCTGGGATGCACTGCAGAACCGAGTTCGCTCAATTCTATGCATTGGATGGCTTTCATGGCTGCTCCTGTCGCATCTTCGATGCTTGACAGCGCATCCATCGGTGCTCTTACACTTCCTGCTGCATAAATCCCTGTTCGTCGTGTTTCATATGGGAAACATACAAAGTGGGAATCCGAAAATCCATATTTTAATGTCGGCATCTCTGGTCCTTGGCGATACGCCAGGTTTAAGAGGTTCGACCGTATAATCGTGTCACCTTGTGGTTTCTCTTCTTTTTCTTCGTTTTCGCTCTTCGCGTCTAAGCTTTCTCCGAACGCTGTCGTCGGTACCATCCCTGTGGCTAAGACAACTAAGTCTACACCTTCTGTTCCAATGGTTGCGCCGGTGAGAACGTCGGCTGCTTCGATGAGCAGGTTCTTATCGTCGTCTTCTGTGATCCCCGTCACATCGCCTCGTACGAAAACGGCTCCATCTTTCTGAACCCGTTTGTACAGCTTTTCATATTGTCCGGGAGTTCGGATATCTTTATGGAAAACGTAGATCGCGGCTTCTGGGTTTTGCTCTTTCAGGTAGGTTGCTTGTTTCAAGGATTCTACACAACATACAGACGAGCAATACGGCAGGTGCTCAGCATCCCGTGACCCTGCACATTGCAGGAAGGCGATGCTTTGTACTTCTTTGCCGTCTCCCGGGCGTACGATCTTTCCGTTCTTCGCCAGTTCTTCGAAGGCTTGACTGGTTATGACGTTAGCATATTTGCCATAGCCCAAGTGCTCTAATTTCGATGCGTCATAGGGTACGGCACCGGTGGCCAGCACAACTGACCCGATTCGTTCATTAATTTCCTGGCCATTCTGTTCGATCTTGACATCAAACATTCCAGGCGCCCCGGCGATCTCTTTAATTTCTGCACTTGTATAGACTGTGACATCCGGATTGGCTTCTACTTCTTGGATCCGAACTGCGATGTCTACCTCTTCCGGATCGCTGTAGGGAGCTTTTAAGGGGGCTTGTTTGAACAGATTGTTCATCCAGCCGCCCAGCACCGGACTCTTCTCCACGAGAACCGTCTTGTACCCGGCTTTTGCTCCTTCAATTGCTGCCGTGATCCCTGTCAGTCCGCCGCCTACGACGAGAATGGTCTTAACCATGTTTTCACCATGGTATCCTTCGGGAATTTCAATATGTCCTGCTTTGGCCAGACTCATCCGCAGGTTGTCTTCTGCCATCATTTGCGTGTCTTCATCCTCTGCCGGATGACACCAAATGACTTGCTCCCGTATATTGGCACGTTCCAAGATAACTGAAGGTCCAAAGTCAAAGACATCATAATTTACGCGTGAGGAACATCCGGCGATGACCACCGTGTTTACCCCTTCGTTTTCGATGTCACTTTTAATTTGCGCCACGCCTTCTGCTCCGCACAAAAATGCGTGGGTCTTACATACGGGTACTTTACTTTCTTTGGTGGCAACCTTGGACAAAGCTGCTATGTCTAAGGCGTCTCCAATTCCACAGCCGCTGCAGATATATACCCCTGTCTTTTTATCCATTGAGCTACCTCCTCACCGTAGATTGTAGAGCTTTTAGTGCTGCAGCTGTAGCATCTTTTGCCGATGAGGCTACATCCAAGGGTTTCTTCACGCTTCCTGCGCCGTATATCCCCGGTTTCCCTGTTTCAGAAGCAATAAATCCATCCTCATCATACACTATACCAGCCGGTACTTTTGATCCTGCTGTGGACGGCACCATCCCTGTGGCCAAGACCACCATGTCCACTCGTTCTCTCATGATTTCTCCGGTCTCTTGATTCTCCACTTGGACGATCAGATCTTTTGTCTCGGCATCTTCCGAGATCTCCCCAACTTTGCCTTTAATGAGGTTGATCTTATCTTTAACGTTGTTATAAAAGTCTTCATATTTCCCCATCGCCCGTACATCAATGTAAAACATCGATACCTTAGCATCCGGAGCTTGTTTTAAGACGTATGTTGCTTGTTTTAATGAGGCCATGCAGCAAATGCCGGAACAATACGCCAGATGATTTTCATCCCGTGATCCCGCGCATTGTACGAAGGCGATCGTCTTTACTTCTTTGCCGTCAGATGGCCGGACAATTTTTCCGCCGGTTGGTCCGTTATGTGCAGCCATGCGCTCCAGCATAACGTTCGTTAGCACATTTTGATGTCGGCCATAGCCGTAATAGGAGATCTTCGTGGCATCATACGGCTCCCAGCCTGTTGCCCAAACGATGGAACCTACATTGAGTTTGAAACTTTTCGGTTCCATATCCAGTTCAATAGCACCGTACTCACAAACGCTGACACACTTCCCACATTCTGCTCCCAGGCATGCTTCCCGGTCAAGAACGTACTTCATTGGAAACGCAAAAGCATGGGCTCTATAAATTGCTTTCGTTTTATCCATGCCATAGTTGAACTCGTTGGACCTCTCTGCCGGACATACCTCCGTGCATTTCCCGCATGCCGTGCAGTTCTGATTTACATAACGCGGTTTCGCGGTTACCGTAACGGTGAAATCTCCTTCTTCTCCTTCAATGGATTCGATCTCTGACAATGTGAAAAACTTGATCCTCGGATTCTGTTTTATTCTGCGGAAGTTAATCTCTAATCCGCAGTTCGGAGGGCATAACTTAGGAAAATACTGGTTCATCTGGGCTACTCGGCCACCGAGATAAGATTTCTCTTCGACCAGATAGACCTCACTTCCTGCTTCGGAAGCTTCTACAGCGGCGGTAAGTCCGCTGATTCCCCCTCCAACCACCAGAATACTCTTATAAGCCATCCTTTTACCTCCCTTATATGCCAGTAAAATCTCGACGAACGCCGAGCTAGTCAGTCCGGTTTCCCGGACCAACCATATAGCACTCCTCCAAGATGATTATGGAGGTATTTGCTTTCTCCTATAACGAATTCAATTTATATTGTATAAAATAATATAAATTTGGATTATTAAGACTATTTACACGTTAACATTAATCCCTTGACGTTTATATCATAAGCAGGGAATATGAATACTTTCACATAAAGAACTAAAAAAAATAAGTAGACCCGAAAGGCCTCTCTTCTAAGCAAAATAATACATGTACAAAAAATAATATACAACTTTTAATGTCGTAGTTAGTTAGCTTACGTATTTAAGATTAGCACTGAGGTTACTAGAAGTCAATATTACTATAATTAATATATTATATAGTGAATTAATTAAATCGATAATTCTATTGGGAATTCAAATAGCAAATTTCTCATATAAATTGATGCCCAAAATTATTTGTCGAGCTGAATCGAATCCTATATATTTTATGATAGGATAATTGCTTTTTAAACTTAATATTTAAATGCCTCAGCGAGCAAATGAACACGTCTTATTTGGCCATATGAATAATGAATTATGGAATTAATAAACCCCGTTATAAAAGACCATGAAAGAAACTTATTACTATTCCTCCATGGTCCTTATCTATAGTGCTTAATGACTAATTTGTGCGCTTTAGCAACATATAATTACTGGTTAACTACAGATGTCAAAGAAGTGTATAACTTATATAGACTTTGTGTACCGCTGTTTTCTTCACCGGCAGCGGCTAATTTGTCATATAAGGATTTTGCAAGCTTCAAGCCTGGAGTCAATAGTCCCATTTCATCAGCAGCATTCAAGGCAATTGTCATATCTTTAATAAAATGCTTGACATAAAAACCAGGAGCAAAATCATTCGCAAGCATACGAGGCGCCAAGTTGCTTAATGACCAACTTCCTGCTGCACCAGTAGCAATGCTCTTAAGAACCGTGTCAGGATCTAAGCCCGATTTAGAAGCATAGGCCATTGCTTCACACACGCCAATCATATTAGTCGCAATAGCAATTTGATTGCACATTTTAGTATGTTGACCCGCTCCAGCCTTCCCTTGATAAACAATGTTTTTACCTAAATAACTCAAAACCGGGACTAATACGTTAAAGACTTCCTCATCACCACCTACCATAATCGCCAAACGCGCTTCCTTAGCGCCCACATCTCCTCCGGAAACCGGTGCATCTAAGGCGAACATTTCCTTTGCAAGCGCTTCCTCATATATTTTTTTAGCTAATGATGGCGACGAAGTAGTCATATCAATTAGATAACTTCCGCTTTGAGCATAATTAACAATTCCATGTTCTCCTAAATAGATTTCTTCGACATCCTTAGGATAACCTACCATAGTAATGATAATATCACTATTTTGTGCCAGCTTTTCGACCGTTTCTTGCCAAACGGCTCCGGCAGATAGGAGTGATTCTGCTTTACTTTTAGTTCTGGTGTAAATATTCACTTCATAGCCAGCCGATAATAAATGTCCCGCCATGCTTTTGCCCATAACCCCTGTGCCAACGAAGCCAATCCTGGAATTTTGTTTTATTGTTAACAAGATCTTCATACTCCTTTCTATTTCTAAGGTTAAATCGATCGTCTGCAGTTGGTTAAAGCTAATCAAAAATGCATATCGTTAAAGAGTATCATCACTCTTCCTTTTGATTAGGCATTACCTAGCGTCCTACTACAATATTCTCTAGAAACCGGGAATTTCCTCCTTATAAGAATTTCTTCATTATTTATTCGACTTCGACACTCCCGCTTATAGAAGCGGGGAGAACAAGCGAGCACTTGATTCTTTCAGACGATTGGAGAAAGGACGATTTTTATATTCAGTGAGAATTAATTCCTTACTGTCTTGAAGATCTTGATAAAAGTCTCGTTCTAAACGATGAGCCAAAGGTTCATCGTATATAAAAGCACTAATTTCAAAATTTAAACTAAAACTTCGAATATCAAAATTAGTCGAGCCAACAACCCCGATTTCTCCATCCAGGATTAAGATTTTGGCGTGTAGAACTCCCTTTTTATATTGATATATTCGGACTCCAGCTTCCAATAACTCTTCAACGTAGGAAAGAGAGGCCCAATAGGTAATTTTATGATCAGCCACACCTTGTAGAATAACTCGTACATCTATGCCGCTTAAGGCTGCGGTTTTTAACGCCATTATTGAACCTTCATCGGGTATAAAATAAGGTGTTTCAATATAAATCGCTTTTTCAGCACTGGTCAAAGCTACAAAGAAGATTTCCAGCATCGAACCCCAATCAGAATCAGGGCCGGTAGCAGCAATTTGTGTCATTTGAACATCT
Source organism: Desulfosporosinus acididurans (assembly GCF_001029285.1). Lineage (GTDB taxonomy): Bacteria > Bacillota > Desulfitobacteriia > Desulfitobacteriales > Desulfitobacteriaceae > Desulfosporosinus > Desulfosporosinus acididurans. The sequence continues at coordinate 41,679 of NZ_LDZY01000009.1, read as the reverse complement.
AGTTGGTTCGCCTTAGGATAGTAGTCCACATCAAATAGTTTTTGTCGAGTGGTTCCATTCCAGTCATTTAAGAACACCGCTTGCAGAAAATTAACAGAATCCCCCTCAAGTTTCAGAAAAGTGTCTCGCCAGAAACCGATTCTTTGATTGAGAGATAAATATTCATCTCCGACGTTTAGTCCTCCCAGAAAACCGATTCGGCCATCAATGACAACAATTTTACGGTGATTGCGCAAGTTAAGACGCCGCGATAGAAATGGAAAGCGGACCGGATAAAATACTTCCGCCTCAACTCCTGCTGCTCGTAATTCGCCAAAATGTTTTCGCAAAGAACGATTAACCAAACCATCGACCAGAACTCGGACTTTGACACCTTCAGATACTTTGCGCATCAATAAATTTAGAATATCCCGTCCAATGCTGTCATTGTGAAATATAAAGAATTCCAAATGAATATGATTCTTGGCGCTTTCGATGGCGTCAAAGATCGCTTTAAATGTGTCGATACCATTGGTAAGCACTTGTGAACGATTATTAAAGGTTATGGGGGCAGAGGCATCATTCATTAAAATATTTGCGAGTTTGCGATTGATTGGAATACTTGTGGTCTGATCATCATCGTCTTCAGCTTGAATTGCCTGTCGTTCCATTAAAAGTTCTTCCGTAGGTCCCTGCAAAAGCTGAGTATGATGTGAAAGTTGATGTTTACGTACCAATCTGCCTAACATGAGATATATTAGAGCACCTAAAATAGGCAAAGCACCAAGAATTAATAGCCAAATAATGGTCTTTGTAGGGTCTCTGTTTTCTAGAAATACGACGGACCCGAGAATAATCAATTGGGCTATGGTAATTAAGGCTATAGTTATTACTAGAATGGAAATAGGCAAGACCCTCCTTAAAAAACATCTCTAACTATTTTTAGCAAGTCTTCTGCAGAACGGCAACGATAAGCTTTCCTATAGAAAGGCTGATAATGTTTCATGATATTATCAGGATCATTCCACTCCTCAGCATTTAAAGGATTCAGCCAGAAGATCTGTTTAACTCGTTCAGAAATTTGGGCAATATACTCTTTTTGTGGTGAACGATAATTATTCTTACCATCACCTAATATCACAATCGTTCCCCTGGCAGACACGTTAACTAAATAATTCTCGGCCAGTTCTTTAAAAGCTGCTCCGTAATCTGAGTACCCAAGACTAATCTTATGCCCCCAACTCGTTATCTTTTGTCTGATATCCTCAAAATCTTCATCCCAAATGAAATCCGAAACATCCCAAACAGTTTCAATAAAAAAACAAACCCTAATTTTTCGGTAACACCGTTTAAAACAAGAAATTAAAAAGATAAGAAATTCTACAAATGGTGCCATTGAATTTGAAACGTCACAGAGAACGATTAACTCGGGTGCACGAGGGATCCGCTGGTGAAAACTCAACTTAAAAATTAGTCCGTTACACTGAACGCTTTGGCGTACAATTCGGGCAATGTCGATCAGCCCTCTTCTAGTAGTTGGTTTCCAGCGTTGTCCAGGCCGGACGGCTAATTTTCGGGTCCATTTTCGAATACTCGATTTTACTAAACTCTTTTCTAGATCTGTAAGATTGCTCAGTGGTTTAACCAAAAAATGTTGCCGGGCCAAAGGCTGCCAGCTGTTTTCTTTATGCACTTGAAGTGCCAATACCTGATGTCTGATTTCATCAATTATCGATGAGCGTAAGTTTAAATGAGCGTACCATTCCTCTTCGGTAAGTGATCCTCGTTGGTAATCTAATTCATAGGAATTAATCCAGGTATAATAGTTCATATCTGCTAAAACAGCTTTAACAAGATCATCGAATGCCCCTATCTTATTCATTAATACTTCAAGTTTCGCCGGATTAATTTTTAGAGTAAGATCTTTAGAAACATCATGCCCTTCTGAATTCGATAGACTAATACCGCCAAATCCTCGTCCGACACCTTGTCCGCCTATACTGGGGCTGTTCTTATCCTCAATGTTAATAACCCTCGTTGAATCTTCAGCATCATCAGCTGTACCCAGCAAATTTGCAGCAAAAATGATTCTCCAAACACTTTCAAACATGATTAGGTCTTGAGGTCTGCGAATTAAAAGTGCCTTCATTATCTGTTTTTCCGCTATCATCGGAAATCGATCGAGACAGATTTGAACATCACGAACATCTTCAGATGAAATCATAATCGAAGCTTGTCTCAGGCCATTAATTAATCTAAGAAAATCCCACCCGTTCATCGTTTAGTCCATCCTAACCTTAAGCTCAGAATCCCATTTTTTTAGACGTTCCTCCAACTTGACGATGTCCTTAGGGTATTTCAACAAGACATTAAGTAACCCCATCAAGTTACTATAATTTACCTTGTCTTTTTGAAGTGCTTTTAAAGCACAGGCAAAATCGATGGATTCCGAAACGCTCGGTAATTTTTGCAAAGGAAGCTTACGAACTTTAGCAACAAATTCACAGACCTCTTGAACGAGTTGTTCAGTAAGATCGGGAACCTGTGAGCTCAAGATGGACATTTCTCGTTCAAGGGTTGGATATGTCAGGTAGATATGGATACATCGCCTTCTTAAGGCATCGCTGAAATCCCGACTATTATTACTTGTTAAAATTACAATAGGATTGGCTTTTGAAGTTATGGTTCCTAATTCCGGAATTGTAACTTGTTGCTCCGCAAGCAGCTCTAAAAGAAAACTTTCGAATTCTTCATCGCTTTTATCCAGTTCATCAATTAATAACAGGACAGGCTCCTCAGAACGAATTGATTCCAGGAGTGGACGGGCCAGTAAAAATTCCTCTGAAAACAAATTAAGCTTAATTTTTTCCCAATCATCTGTTTTAGCAAGCTGAAGACGCAAAAGCTGCTTCGCATAATTCCAATCATAAAGTGCTTTTGTGATATCCAATCCTTCATAACATTGCAGCCGTATTAATTTTCGGCGCTCTGCCTTAGCCAAGGCTATAGCTAGATGCGTTTTTCCAACACCGGCCGGTCCTTCAATAAGGCAAGGCTTTTTTAAATAAAGGCCTAAAAATAAAGTTGTTGCTGTTTCTAGATCAATCATATAGCCTTCTTGTTTTAATGCCTGGGCTAATTCACCTGGAGATGTATGCATTGCTTACCTCCTAAATAAAAGTCTTACCATCGTCCCATATAATTCATAACTCTTGAGAACTCTCTATGATCACAGAAAATTATATCAATTGTCATTTATATGTACAAAGACCTTTATATAATCGAAGTAGATCTCAGACCCAAACAAAAATAGTCATATTTAGCTTGGATTTTTGGTTCGAGTTTTTGCTCTCCCATAAAATTGTCTTTTCTGTGGATCAACAATTTTCCCAAAGGCCATCTCTTTCGGATTAATGTTAATTCCATATACATTTTCTAACTTTTTTAAGTAAGAAATTTCAGATTTTGTAACAAGTGATATGGCTTTTCCGCCTTCCCCTGCCCTGCCGGCCCGTCCTACCCTATGAAGGTAAATTTGATGATCTTCCGGCAAATCAAGATTAAAAATATGGCTTATCCCTTTTATGTCTAAACCCCGGGATGCTAAATCGGAAGCTACCAATATACGTAGTTTCCCCGATCTAAACTCATCCATTGCTTTGTGACGGTTTATTTTGCTTGCTCCCCCATAAATTCCTTCCGCTTCTATTCCATGATAGTTAAGTTTCTCAACGGTTTTTTCAATTTCCTCACTTTTATTGACAAAGATTAGAGCTCTTTTTGGGGATATACTACGGATGAGCTTTCTTAAAACTTCAAATTTATCCCTTTGTTCTGCAACAATATAGTCATGAGAAATTGTCGGGTTAATCTTTATTGTCTTAGTCACTCGCAGAACTTGAGGATTTTTCAAAAATTCCATAGCGCGCTGAGTTGTTGTTTCAGGAAGCGTTGCTGAAAATAAAAGAAGTTGGGTATCCCTCAAAGCAGTTTTGACAACAGCCGCAACGTCATGGACATTATCTTCATCTAATAAACGATCTGCTTCATCAAGAACAATTGTTTTAAGACTTTGAGCTGATATCTTTCTTTTCTTTATGAGCTCTAAAATTCGGCCGCTTGAGCCTACAAGAATATGTGGTTTTTCTTTTAACTTTTCAATTTGCCTAGTGATATTCACATTCCCAATTATTGCAGCCGCAGTAACCGGCAGGCCGGAATTTTTAGCAAGTATCCCTATCTCAGCATTAATTTGCAATGCTAATTCATGAGTTGGAGTGAGAATTAAGGCTTGATTCTCTCTTTTTAAACGATCTATTTTCTGAAAAATCGGCAGCAAATAGGCCAAGGTTTTACCAGTTCCTGTTTCAGATTGTCCTACAACATCATGACGCTCTAAAACTAAGGGGATTGCTTGTTCTTGAATAGCTGTTGGCTCATTGATTCCTTGTTGATTCAAGGCAAGAACTAACTTTTCTTCTACTCCGAGTTGGGCAAAGGATGTTGGCATTTTATTCTCCGTCCTATCCGCTAATATTTTCATTCACTGGTCAAGCATAAGACCGTATTTTTACGACAATTATAGTTGCTTACTGTTCAAACTCAAATTTCAATTTACCCTCTTCTGGTTTGTCCCAAACCAAATAGGCTGAAAATTTTTTACCGGTATTTGATTTAAAACCTTTGATGAGAGGAGTCCTGCCCTTTTTAAGCAGACTTTTGACTTGATTAGGAGTTATAGTTTTGCCACAGAGCTGTTTCTTCCAAATTACAAAATGACACCCATTTTTCCAATTTGAGCAGCCGAACCCTTTCTGACCCTCGATCACCTCGTGCCCGCACCTTGGACATTTTCCGAGCAAGGTCAATCCTTCATCCGCGATTTTAGATCCTGATTTATCCTTCTTAGCAAGGGTTCTATGGACACCTCCCGTTATAGATTTCGGCGCCAATGGTTTAGAACCCACTGCTATGGGCATCTTCCCATTAGTTTGTTCAAATGTACGCAGCTCCTCAATAATCTGACGGATAGCCATTTCGACATCAGAAATATAAGCTTCCAAGGTTAATTTCCCTTTTTCAACTTTAGAAAGGTTGAATTCCATTTGTCCTGTCATTTCGGCGCTTATCAGAAGCTGAGCTTTAGCGAGCCGTTTCTTGATAAGTTGAATAAGTTCGGTTCCCTTGACAGTAGGCTTCAACGCCTTCTGTTCTTGATAAATGTATCCACGATCAATTAAGCTCTCGATAATTGCCGGCCGGGTGGCAACGGTTCCCAACCCTTTCCCTTTTAATTGTTGCCGAAGTATCTCATCGTCAACTTGTTTTCCCGCTCCTTCCATAGCTTTTAGCAAGTCTCCCTGGGAATAGCGTTTAGGAGGCTTCGTGGTTTTCTCCTCAATTGAAAGAGCTTTTGTTTCGACCTCTTGACCTTGATCCAAAGGAGGTAAGACGGTCGTCGTTCCATCCTCGATTTCGTCCTTGTCGTAATCGTAAACAACTTTCCAGCCAGGATTTTTCAAGATCTTTCCTTTGACAGCAAAATGTTCACCTTCGATTACTGTGTCCACATCAGTCTGGCTATACTTCGCCGGAGGATACCATACAGCGATAAAACGTCGTACAATCAAATCGTAAAGATTTTGTTCGTCTCGTGTAAGTCTGTCTCTAGCAGTCTTTTCGGTTGTCGGAATTATAGCATGATGCGCGCTAATTGTATTGATCACCCGTTTCCCTTGAGGTACTCCGTAACGAATCGCTTCTGCCACTAATTTTCGGTAAGGTTCCTGGTTAACTGCCTCCAAATGATTTGCCAGCTTAGGAATTAGGTCTTTAGAAAGGTATGGACAATCAGTACGAGGATAGGTAATCCCCTTTTTTTCATAAAGGGATTGGGCGATCTTTAACACCTTCTCGGCACTAAATCCATATTTTTTCGATGCAGCAACGGTTAGTGAGGTTAAATCAAAGAGCAAAGGCGGTGGTTCTTGAAGGTCCTTTTTCGTGAGCTTCTGGATAAAAGCAGGTTTTCCCTGAATTCTTTGGATAATTTCCTCAGCCTCGCCGCGCTTTGCTATTCGTTTGGTTTCATTGGTTATATCGTACCATTTAGCGATATAGTTTCCCTTGCTTGTTGCAAACTCGGCCCGTATTTCAAAGAACGGCTGAGGGTTAAAGGAAAGTATCTCCCATTCTCGTTCAACGATGAGAGCCAGCGTCGGGGTTTGCACTCGTCCAATAGAAATAACATTTGGCTTTTTTCTTAACGTGTCATAACTTCCAAAGAGAGACGTGAATCCTTCAGTTAAATTCATACCAAAATCCCAATCAGCATAAGCTCTTCCATGACCAGCTGCGGCCAAGCCTGCAACGGATTGGGCCGGTTGAAGATTATTCATTCCTTCCAGAATTGAGGATGCAGTTAAGGATGAGATCCAAAGTCGTTTTAAAGGTTTTTGGCATTTGGAAGCCTCCCAAATTTCCTGGAAAAGCAACTGCCCTTCTCGATCAGCATCTGTACCACAAATCACCTCTTCTATCTCCGAAGACCTAAGCAAATGCAAGACAATCTGGTACTGCTTTTCAGCTCCTGATTTAACAACTCTGCGAAATTCCGCCGTCTTAGGAAGTACCGGTAAACGGTTTAAACTCCACCGTTTACCAACACGATCTAAATCCATATAGGTCTCAGGTCGTTCTAATTCTAATAAATGGCCATAACACCAAGTGATTATATACGCCTCATTTTCCAGATAACCGTCAGCTCTGCTTCTAACGCCTAAGGCATTGGCATATTCACGAGCTTGAGAAGGTTTTTCCGCAATAATGAGTTTTCTCCCCACACCTTAGCCTCCTACTAAATAATTTTAAAAAAACACCGTTTTCGTAAACGGTGTTTTCGTTTATACGTGCGCAATTATTTCAGGTTAATCAGCTTCAGGACTCCAAGAAGCGAGATAAGTCCGTTGTTCTTGAGTCAAAGTATCGATGGATAAACCTAAAGACTGAAGCTTTAACTGAGCCACCGTTTCATCTATTTCACTGTTCACTTGGTAAACCCCAGGTGACAATTTATGATGATTTACCGCCACATATTCCAAAGACAAAGCTTGGAGAGCAAAGGTCATATCCATAACTTCTGCAGGATGCCCATCACCGGCAGCCAAATTTACAAGACGCCCTTCTGCCAACACGTATAGCTTTTGGCCCGTCGGCAGCGTATATTCTGTAATATTATTGCGAGCAGTTCTTTCTGAGAGCGCGATCTCTTTAAGCTGGGCAACATTAACCTCCACATCAAAATGACCGGCATTGCAAAGAATAGCTCCAGACTTCATATGCCCAAAATGTTCCTTGTTAATGATATTGGTATTTCCGGTAACCGTAATAAAAAAGTCTCCAAATTTAGCTGCCTCGACCATAGGCATAACCTCAAAACCATCCATTAATGCTTCATTAGCTTTGATAGGATTAATTTCGCAAATAATAACCTTTGCGCCCAGACCTTTAGCCCTCATGGCAACACCCTTGCCACACCAGCCATATCCTGCGATAACAGCAGTCTTTCCGGCAACAACTAGATTTGTTGTCCGCATAATACCATCCCATACCGATTGACCAGTCCCATAGCGATTATCAAATAAATACTTACATTGAGCGTCATTAACAGCGATCATTGGAAACTTGAGCACTCCGTCCTTGGCCATTGAATGCAGCCTTAAAACACCTGTCGTTGTTTCTTCCGCTCCGCCTTTAACTTTTTTTAATAATTCAGGACGCGTAGTATGTATGGTTGAGACAAGATCTCCTCCATCATCTATGATAAAGTCAGGCTCTGTATCAAGAGCCAATTGGAGATGATGTTTATATTCCTCATCGGTGGCATTATACCAGGCATGAGCTTGGATTCCTTGTTGAACGAGGGCCGCAACAACATCATCCTGCGTAGAAAGCGGGTTGCTGGCAACTACTGTTACATTAGCGCCGCCTGCTCGAACCACATGAGCAAGATAGGCGGTTTTGGCTTCTAAATGCAGACAAATAACAACATTCTTACCAGCAAAAGGCTGAGTTTTTTCAAACTCTTGACGAACAATATTAAGGACTTGCATTCTTGGTGCGACCCAATCAATTTTGCTCTGTCCTAAAGGTGCTAGGGATATATCACGAATCGTTGATTTCATAAACTGATACCTTCTTTCTCTTTCTAGAGTTTAATTATACACTAATTCCTGAACTTTTCTCCATAGCTGATCTATAATCGTAAATTATCTCTGGCCATAGCCGTGAAGATAGAAATTCCGCATTCCCTCAACGTCTGTTGGCGACAATTCTACGACTCCGCCCATGAGCTGAGCAACTATCGTTATTTCAGCAGCTTTCTCAACAATCTGACAGACTTTAAGTGCCTCTTCTAAAGAACTTCCCACACCCAACATACCATGATTGGCCAGCAATACAGCATTTCGATCTTCAAGTGCCTTTAAGGTATTAAGGCCCAATTGCTGGGAACCCGGCAGGGCGTATTCGTTAACCCGAACATTTCCTCCCACAATCTGAACCAAATCTTCAACAGCACCCGGGATTTCTTTACGCGCGGCGGCCATGGCAGTGGCATAAGTGCTATGGGTATGGATGATAGCTTGTACATCCTTCCGACCGTGATAGACCGCCAAATGTAGTGGTAATTCTATAGATGGTAAGCGTGCTCCATTAACGCATACTCCATTATAGTCAAGAACTACAATATCATCGGGAATCAATGTGTCATAGCTCATTCCCGTAGGCGTAATGGCAAACCAATCGGTTCCCGGTACGCGGCAACTAATATTTCCCCATGTTCCAATGGTAAGCTTTGAAGTAAGGATTTCCTTTCCTTTGGCAACAACGTTCTGACGGGATATTAATATTTGATCCATTACCCGATCGTTTATCATGTCCATGTTTACCTCCATTATGTCACGAAGATGGAAATCATCCTATTATTTCTTTAAATAGCCTTTATTGATTGAGTCTTCGATGATTTCTTTTGCTAACTCCCATAGTTGCGGAACCGGATTCTCGAGAACGGAATTTCGTTTCAGCACTTTTTCACTTGTAACACCAGGTTTTTTCCAGGTATGTCCATTAGTATTATAGTTCAAGAGCAAGGGTTGAAGTCTATCTAAACTGGCAGCAAATTGTGACTCGGGTGTATGCATAGCCTCAAATTCATGCCATAAATCCATGATTTCTTCAGCCTGATCAGAAGGCAGAAGATAAAACAATTGATTAGCAGACTTCTGTTCACGCTCAAACTTATCAATATTTCCTTTTTCATCATAGCAAAATGTATCACCAGCATGTATCTCAACGAGATCGTGGATAAGAATCATTTTTAGAACTCTTAAGATATTAATTTCCTCAGAAGCATATTCAGACAATAGTATGGCCATAACTGCCATATGCCAGGAATGCTCTGCATCATTTTCCTGTTCAGTAGTTCCTATCACAACATTCTGCCTAAAAATTCTTTTTAAACGATCTATCTCTACAATAAACTTAACTTGATCTTCTAACCGTTTATTTTGCATATATAACACCCCTTACTGAGTTGATTAATACTTTTACGTCTATTTATTCAATTTCTTACGTGTTTGAACTATTTATAAATTAGGATATACCTTAATGGAAATTATCTAACTCAAATGCGTAATAAGCAGAATTCCTTTTACCATTGTATGTGTTCTACGTCAACTTTTCAAATCCCTGCCTATACTTTGGGCTATAAATGGAAAGGAGCCGATCTTTAGCGATCGACTCCAAACTTCTAAATTCATTATAACCCAAGGACTGATGAACTGGATTAAGCAGTTTTTACACGCAACCGGTCGGTTTCGGTAAGCCAGCGATTTTGCAAGCTCCCTTTCCAGGGCCAGCTGGGAATAATTCATAGATTTTCTTTTGGTCAAAACCGGTGTCTTTGCACATTTTACGAACCATTGGAGCAACACCGAATTGATCAAAGTATTCTCTGAGGTAATTGATCATTTTCCAGTGCTCTTCACCTAATTCTTCGATTTCTTCAGTTTTGGCAAGGTAATTTGCTACGTCAACGGTCCATTGTTTATGATCCTCTAAGAAACCGTCTTCATCCAATTCTACGACTAAATCCCCCACAGTAATTTGTGACATTTTAAATATCCTCCTTTAATGAGTTTATAAAATTGATATTGATGAGTTTATTTTAATGGTTAACTCAATCATTATCAACAAAAATAACATAAACAAAAAACTAAAACTTATGCCTGCTGTTCTTCTCGAACAGAGATAGCAACTTTATAAAGAACTGTTACGATTAATGCTCCTATCGCATAAACGGCAAGGACGATTGATATTTCGTTAGCTGTAGGAATATAATCCACAACTCTATCGAATGAATTAGGGACGAATCCGGCAAGTATCAAGACAACACCTTTATCAATCCAGTTTGCGAAATAGATGGATAAAAGGGCAATTGGCAGTAAAACTGGATTTTTCCTGGTCGGGAAGACTAGCAAAGCAATACCGAGAAACGCCAGAAATGCTGCTGTCCACATCCAAGGCACGAGAGTAGCATGTCCGTCAATTCCAACAAATATATACTTAAATGAAGCCATTTCCTCAGGAACATTACTATAAAACGCAGTAAATACTTCACAAAGATAAAAGAACACATTGGCGATCATTGCGTAGCGAATAATTTTAACAAGAGAGGGTATTGCATTGCGATCCGGATCAGGATCAAACTTGCTAACTTTACGCACAATTAACGCCAAGATAATTAAAAGCGAAGGACCAGCTGCAAAAGCAGATGCCAAGAACCGGGCTGCCATAATTGCACTCATCCAGAAACTTCTGCCTGGCAAACCAGCATACAAGAACGCTGTCACCGTGTGAATGCTGAAGGCCCAAGGGATTGACAAATATATAATTGGTTTAACCCAGTTCGGATAGTGAACTCCTTTGCGTTCTGCACCTAAAGTAGTCCAGCCTACGATCAAGTTAATTGCCAGATATCCACACAAAACACACATATCATAAAACATTACTGAGTGAAGCTGCGGATACAATAGTACGTTGAGGATACGCATTGGCTGACCAACGTCAACAAAGATGAATAGGATACACATGATCACGGCACCAATAGCTAAAAATTCAGCTAAGATTACCATTTTGCCAAAACGTTTGAAATCGTGCAGATAATAGGGTGTTACCAGCATAACAGCAGCTGCTGCGACACCAACAAGAAAGGTAAACTGTGCAATATACAGGCCCCAGGAAACATCGCGGCTCATACCTGTGAGCCCGAGACCATAATTATACTGTCTCATATAGGAAAAGAAACCAACGACGATAACAGCTAGCAGAAAAATAATCCAAGTCCAATATTTTTTACTGCCTGACAAAGCTTTTTCAAGCATGGTCCCCACCTCCTACCAAGTAATAGACATTAGGTTGGGTTCCAAATTGTGTCTTACGGCGAATCGTAAATTTTGTACTGACAATTTTATAAACCTCTGAATTTTGATCACTTAAATCGCCGAAAATTAATCCGCCATTCGAAGCCTCAGCACAAGCAGGTTGTTCCCCTTTTTCCAATCTCTCATAACAACCCAAACATTTTTCTACAACACCTTGGGTCCTGGTTGGAAAATTCGGGTTGAAATCTTTAATGAAAGGTCTGGGATCTCTAAAGTTGAAACTTCTGGCTCCGAAAGGACATGCACCCATACAGAAACGACATCCGATGCAGCGATGAAAATCCATCGTTACTATACCATCTTCTCGTTTGAAAGTTGCACCTGTCGGACATGCACGAACGCACGCTGGATTTTCGCAATGATTACACATTACAATAAATGGCATTTTTTTCATAGTTTCATCGAGATACTCGTTCTCAGAATCTGCGAACGTGTGTTCGTAATCATCATACCAAATCCATTTGATTTCATCCTTAGAACTGTCCATCTGTGGTATATTATGAATCTTGTCACATGATTGGATAACTCTATTAATATCTTCCTCAGTTTTAAACTTACTCATATCGACGACCATGGCCCAATGTTTGATTTTATCAGCGTTAGGTGCTTCCTCATACTCAGAAGCCGCCGAAGCCAAACGATCACCGATTCCTATGGTTGCAAACGAACTTCCGAGTCCGAGTGCTGTTACAACCCCAGCTCTTTTTAAGAATTGACGTCTATTGATGCTCATTGATTCGCCCCCTCTGGTAGATTGTGGCAACTCCAGCAGGTCGGCTCTACTGATGCATATTTATGGCATGTAACACAGAATTGATCGGACGGATTTACTACGGAGTTACTCGCTTCAGTAGTAGCCGCAGGGTTACTAGCACCAGTTGTGCTCACCGCAGGGTGAGTTGCAGCTGGTGAACTACTCGTCGCTGAATTAGAATAGTGGCACTGCAGACAGGTGTCAATATTAATATTAAAGGATTTACCTTGACTATTTACATACACCGTCTTGCCTTGGCGTACATATTCATCTCTCCATTGATTAAGCAGCTGCATATGATTAGCTCTCATATATGCTACTGGTTCTACACACTGAGTGCCTGATGGAACATTAATGACTGGGCCAGCGTTTGCTTTACCCAAATTATAGAAGAAAGGAAATGCGAGAACAGCAACAAAAACTATCAGCGAAGCAATAATTCTTCCGCCTTTATACATTATTCATTGCCCTCCTTTCCAGGTAGATCCTCACCACGTAAATTAGTTGTCCGTTCTTTTTCGCCCTTCATAACTAAAGCATTGGCTACTAATTCATGCGTACCTGTAACACCTACACCTGGAACCCAGTAATCCATCAATGCAGGAAAAGCTGCCCTGTCAACTGCACATATATTTGCCAGCATATTGACACCATGTTTATCATGGACATATTTTACTGCATTGGCTCGAGGGAACCCGCCCCTCATTCGTTCTTCCATATTTTCGGTTGCATTTAATCCCGAACCGCTGCCGCAGCAAAAGGTTTTTTCACGGATTGTATTTTCTGGCATCTCAAAGAAATTATTGCAGACTGATTTGATTACGTATCTCGGTTCATCAAATAATCCCATACCACGAGCTGGATTACAAGAGTCATGGAAAGTCACTCTCAAATGATCATTTCTGCTTGGATCTAATTTGAGTTTATTGTGTTTGATTAAATCTGCGGTAAACTCTGTAATATGAACCATCTTGGTAGATTTAGCGTTTTCAAATCTCGTACCGGTGATTGGGGAAACTGGCACTTCAAGGAAATCGGCAGGACCATTCCAAGTATCCATATATTGGTTCAAAACACGCCACATATGACCGCATTCTCCGCCTAAAATCCATTTTACTCCTAGACGTTTAGCTTCGGCATAAATCTTAGAGTTCAATCTCTTAGCCATGTCATTAGAGGTGAAAAATCCGAAGTTCCCCCCCTCTGAAGCATAGGTACTCCAGGTATAATCCAAACCGAGCTCATGGAAAAGCATTAGATAGCCCATACAGGTATAAATCCCCGGCTCGCCCATGTAGTCACCTGAGGGAGTAACAAACAAAATCTCAGCGCCCTTCCGATTAAAGGTTGGATTGACTCTGATTCCTGTTATATCCTCAATATCATCAATCATGAGTTCAATATTACTTTTTAAGGCGTGTGGCTCGATACCCAAGTGATTTCCCTTGCTGTAGCAAGCCGCTACCGGTCCGGCAATCCAGTTGATATTCAAGCCTAACAAATTGAGCAGTTCTCTGCCCATGATTGTTAACTCAGCTGTGTCAATCCCATAAGGGCAAAAGACAGAACAACGTCGGCATTCAGTACATTGAAAGAAATAGTACCACCATTCTTTTAAAACATCAGCATCGAGATCGCGTGCCCCAGCCAATCGTCCTAAAACTTTCCCGGCTTTCGTAAAATACCTTTTGTAAACAGATCTTAATAATTCTGCTCTGACAACCGGCATATTCTTAGGATCGCCTGTACCGATATAGAAATGGCATTTATCGGCACAAGCACCGCATCTTACACAGACATCCATAAACAACTTAAAAGAACGATATTTACTTAGTCTCTCTTCAATACCCTTGATAACAGTATCTTCCCAGCCATCCGGCAGGTTCCAATCTTCGTCTTCCGGCGTCCACTGATGAGCATTGGGAAAGCCTACAGTTAACAAATCTTTCTCTTTTGCAGCCGCAGGATAGGTAGCTGGTTTAAACTCAACCGGAATATCCATCCAATCCTTTGCCGGAGGATTATAGTTGATGCTTGATGATAGTTCTCCAGGTTTAGGAAGCTTATATTTCGCCATCCGTGATCACTCCTTTTCCACCGGTATACCAGCTTTTTTCATTTTCTCTCTAAATTCATCTTCATACTCAGCATAGCTATGAACTTCTACAGCATGATTCCAAGGATTAATATGCCGAACCATGCGATTATTACTGATCATATTACGAGTCGGACTCATGAAAATTCCACCCATGTGCATCAGCTTGCTTGTTGGGAAATACACAAAGAGGCAGCATATTAAGAATAAATGCACATAGAAAATAGCGCCGATATCCGAAGGTAACACAGGATGTAAGGTAGCTATCCCCAAAGCTAATTCCTTAACCGAAATTAAATCCACTTTATCGAAATAACGCATGAGAATTCCAGAAACCGCTATACCGAAAATCAATAAAAGAGGGAAATAATCGGCAGGAAGAGAAATGTATTTGATTCTTGGAACACAAACTCTTCTTAGGAAGAGGAATGTAATTGCTGCAAGGAATAATAAGTCTGTAATATAAATTTGCGGCAATCCAATTTGAAGCATGCTGTCAACGCTGTCAACCAACTGCAAGGCAACCGGGATTGGTTCTAAGAAGAATCTTAAGTGCCTTATAATAATAATCAGAAACGACCAGTGAAACACCAAGCTTCCTAACCAAAGCCACTTTGCAGAGCCATACGCTAATTGCGGCCCATTTTCCCCTTCCCTTAATTCGGTCTTAGTGTTTCGAAACAGCGAGCGAAACAAGAGTACTTCTGAAGCCATCCTCACTATAACGCCAAGGGCTGATGTCGGATTTTCAATCTTCGCTTGTTTGATCCAAGGTAAGGATTTTTGTTGGCCACAAGTTGTTGGAATGCGGTAGGGAACCGGCGAACGACCCCACTTAATAATACGATAAATAAACCCACCCACAAACAACACAAAGGCCACATACGGTATTATGATACCAAAAAAGAAATGTAAATTTGCGATACTGCCTCCAATAACGGCAACAAGGATAAGAACGATTACTGCGAGGAAAGAATAAAAGGCTTTCACTCTACGACCTCCTTCCTTTACAAATTAAATTTTAATTCTTTGTGCTCAAACTCTTGAGCTGGGATCTCGGACATCAAATTAGCCTTTTTGAGTAGTGTGAATGTCATTCGTTTAAGTTCGTCCGTTTTAAGCTGGTTGAGTTGTTCCCGACAACCCGAATATATATCAAAGGCAAAAAGAGCCAGATCATCAAGTTGAGATTCAAATTTAAAAATTTCTTCGTAGATCTGGTTCTGCCTGATTTCCTTACCGAGTTCTTCTCTAACCACATTTTTAAGCATAAAAATAAAGCTTACTGCTTTTGAAGGGGCAAAATCTTGTACAGCTCTTACTCGTATAATATCATCCAAAAGCTGCTTGCAATCAGTAAAACTTTTTTCGTCTAAGAGAGCTTGAAACAGATTCTGCGTTACATTCGTGATCGTATGCCCTATAGGATTTTCGAATCTGTCTTTTTTGTTTTTCAACATGCCTGATGGATCTTTGGGATAGGTGCTGATTATTGCATCAATCCATTTTGAGACAAGTTCTGATCTCTTTTTCTCGAGAAGGTCTTTTAACTTTGAGTCCACGATGACCACTCCTTGTCAATAATTTCTTTAAGACAACTGAGTCGATGCCGAATGGCGTCATGTTCTCCATCCAACACCGACTTTCCCCTTAACTAATATTTGATCTCCAGGCAATTACCAGGGGTAAAAAGTGATTTTGCCAATTAAAATTAGGAGATTTTCAACTATTCGGATTGTGTTTGTTCTTATTATCACTTTCAGTTTAAGGATTTTTGTCCTGCTTGTAAAATTCTTATTCCTAATTGTACTATTAGATAATCCCATAGCAATATAAGTTTAAGCATAGCATAACCCAAGGATTAACTGGAAATTCCGATAAAATTCGATAGTTATAAGGTTGTTTTGCATATAATTTTTATATTACCCGTAGAGAAAGAACGAATATTATTGCTCGTTCTTTCTCCTATTCTTACAAGTGGTTCTCATACCTCGCTTCGGTGGGAAGAGAGTTCATCCTTCACTTCAGTGTAAATGCATTTATCCAATCGTAAGACTCCCACTTCTATAAGTAGGAGTGGTGTCCCCCGCACTCTGCTTCGGTGGGGTTAGAGTGGGGGTAGGGTCCCCCACCGAAGTCTTGATGTTCAGCTTTAGCTGAACAAGTTTACTTTGCGAGCGCTCGCTCAATAATTTGATTAAGCCTGTTGACCATACCTCGAGGATCTAAGATTAGCCCTGCTGCAATCTGTGCATTTTCGAAAATTTGTTCAGCGGCGACTTTCGCAAAAGAATCTTCATTAATCCGTGCCGTATCCAACTGTTTGATCATTGGATGAGCAGCATTAATTTCCAGAACACTAGGACCAACGCTGTCGAAGTCCTTATTCATAAGCTGCATCATTCTTTGCATACTGTTCGTTCCATAAGGGCTTAGCACAACGGCCGGACTGTCAATTAAACGTTTCGATTCCCTTACATCTGTAACCTTTGCTCCCAATACCTCTTTTAGCCAAGCAGTCAGAGCTGCGACTTGTTCTTCAGGTAAAGCTTCTTCGCTTCGATCTTTCGGTTCTTTGTCGATCAGATCCAGATTGGCTTCATCAGCGGATACAAGCCGTTTACCTTCGAATTCCCCAATTGTTCCAAAGATATAATCGTCAATGGCCGCATAAGTGTAGATAACTTCTAAGCCTTTGTCCCGGAATATTTCTAAATACGGACCAGTTTCAATCGTCTCGCGGGAAGGTCCATTAACATAATAGATTGCCGTTTGACCCTCTTTCATCCTTGAGACATATTGGCTTAGGGTAATAAGTTCACCCACTTGGGTATTCGACGATTCAAATTGTAAGAGCTTAAGAAGGTCGTTGCGATGTGTAAAGTCATTGGCTGCACCTTCTTTAATAAATAAGTTGAATTTCTCCCAAAATGTTTTATACTTTTCCGGTTCCGAAGTAATCTGGCCTTCGAGGAATTTTATAAATCGGGTCGTGACTACTTTATTAAGTTTACCAACCAAGGCGCTATCTTGCATCGTTTCCCGGGAAATATTTAAAGGAAGCTCTTCGCTATCGATAACACCTCTTAAAAAGCGCAGCCATTCTGGTAAAATTGCAGTGGATTTCTCTTGAATCAGGACCTTTTTACAATATAAATTAACACCCGGTTCCATTCGTCCAAATCCAAATTGTTCAAAGTTCTCTTGGGGAACAAAAAGCAGCGTATTGATATTTAAAGGTGCATCCGAGGAAAAATGTAAGCGATAAAGAGGCTCATCATGAGCATTAGCGATAAACTTATAAAACTCATTATACTGATCATCGCTAATTTCACTCTTGTTTTTAGTCCATAGGGCATCAACGGTGTTGACTTTCTGCCCGTTAACGGTCACTGGATAAGGAACAAAACTTGAATACTGCTTAATAATTCGCTGTATTGTTTCAACTTTAGCAAAATCATAGGCATCCTCTTTTAAATGAAGGACCATTTTCGTACCACGCTGATAGTCATCCCCAGGTTTTATAGTATAGCTGCCTGTCCCGTCTGATTCCCAAATCAGACTTTCTCCTTCCGGTAAAAAGGTCCGAGTATAAATTGTTACTCGCTCTGCAACCATAAAGGCAGAATAAAACCCAACTCCAAACTGACCAATGAGATTTAAATCTTTTTGATTCCCTTTCTCACTTAAATGTTTAATAAATTCTTTGGAACCCGAATGAGCAATGGTTCCAAGGTTCTCAGCAAGTTCTTCGCGAGTCAAACCTACACCGTTATCCGTAATTGTGAGTGTATGTGCCTCTTCAGAAGTATCAATATTAATTTCTAACGGCAAGTCTTTTTGATAAACGTCTTGCCCCGTCAGCTGGGTATACCGAAGTTTCTCCATAGCATCTGCGGAGTTCGAGATGAGTTCCCGCAAAAAGATTTCTCTCTCAGTATAAAGAGAGTGAATGACAATGTCCAATAACTGACGAATTTCCGTTTGAAATTCTTTGGTTTCCACTGTTGTGCTCACTACAAACCCTCCAATTAAAATTAAATGCATTAAATAAGGCAGACTAAGATTGATTTGCAGTCTCCTTCAATAGTTTAATCAACTTTGTCCAAAAGTGCAAAGCCTTTTAGGTGTTTTTACATCCTTTTATTTAGAAATCTCTCTTGTCCTCACATAATTTCTTTGACTTATGTGGCGCATGGTGATCAGCGTTATATCTTTTCGTGGCCGCTTTTTATTCCATATATATCCTGTAATATACGTCGTAAACTGTCTTCGAAAAATTGATCGTCTTCCAGTTTCCTTTTTTGAGGACCTTTTGTCCTCCCGCCGCCCCTGCGAAACTTTGCTTTAGTTTCACGTTCTTCAAGCAAAAACTCAATTGTGTCATTGCTGAATTCTCTGCCCGTAGGATTCAGACACCGTACCCCTTTGCCTAATAACATGGCTGCTAACCCCCAGTCTTGAGTCACAGCCACATCACCAGCATGTGCAAGATTCATCAGGCGTATATCTGCTTCTTGAGAAGCATTCCCTACAACAACATGAAAATCCGATTCAATCTTATGGTTGAAACTAGCAATTGTCCAGACCTGAATAGAATATATTTTAGCAAGCCTGAGACAGATTTGCAAAACTGATCTCGGACAAGCATCCGCATCAACAAGTATTTTCGCTGAACGTCCTTCTTCACTGGTTGGACTCAAAGCAATTTCTCCTTTAAACCATGCTCTGACTTTACCACCTTATTTTCTTTGAGCAGCCTGCCTACAGCCCTCTTAAAGGCAGCTTTGCTCATTTGAAGCCGACTTTCAATTTCTAAAGGGCTGCTTTTATCATGTAACGGCAGAAAACCATCGCCTTGACGGATTTGTTCTAATATTTTCATACCATCTTTATCAAGTTGCAGATAAGAAAGGTCTCGAAGAGAAAGATCCAATTTTCCATCGTCGCGAACTCTGATTACTCGTCCTTCTACTTGATCGCCCTCCTTTATGTCAGTATAACACTCCGAACTTGGTATTAAGCCACAATATTTATTGTCTACGGCTACAAATATACCTATTGGAAGATTGATTCTGTAAACAGTCCCTGTAACCTTGTCATTTTTTTGATAAGGAGAATCTGCAGTTAAATACTCATAAATTTCTGTTGTAGCACATAAGCGCTGACTTTTATCCAAGTATACCTTAACTAAATAGTATTTATCGACTTGGACCGAAAATTTCTGCTCATGAAAGGGTAAAAGCAACCCTCGTTCCAGCCCAATATCCAGAAACGCTCCAATTTTAGTTCTGGCGCTGACCCTTAAATAGGCTAGATCCCCTAATTGAGCATAAGGTTTTTGCCGTGTTGCGATCATCCGCTCTTCAGAATCCCTATAAATAAAAACTTCAAGGACATCACCCTCTTTGGCCCCCTCAGGAACCTGTTTCAGCGGCAAAAGGATATTATCTTTCCTTTCCCCTGTTCCGGCGTCCAAATAAGCCCCAAACGACGTAAAATTATTAATTTTGAGTTTATAATACTTACCAATTTCCAGCACAACAGATACTCCTTTACATGAGTACACAAGGTCGTAAACTATTAATAACCTTGTATACTATTTTAGCTTATTATAATTATATCCGCATAAATTGCAAGAATACAAATTATTATCTTTTTCAACGTTCTAAACTATTGGCAGCTGTACATGAAACCAAGTCCAGATTTGTCTGCCTTCAGTTTGACTAATGCTCACCGTACCCTTTACTTCGGCCAAAACATGAAGCACATGGGTAAGTCCAATTCCTGTCGATGCGGTTCCCGAATCTGAGTATTTCGTAGTAAATCCCGGCAAAAATATTAGTTCTCGATCGTCCGGTGAAATTGGTTTTCCAGTATTGCCAAGATGCAGATATAGGGTCTCCTCACGTACATGCCAGACAACAGCAATTTCTCCCGACCTTGCAATAGCATCTATCCCATTAGCCAAGATATTGTTAACAACTACTAATATAGGAAAGAAATTTTCAACAAAGTAATGATTAGACCCCGATGAACGCAGCCATTGTACCTCTTTATGATGAGCAAAAGCATAACGCTGCTGACTCTCAACAACAAGGTCCAGGGCCTCTCCAAGGTCTATTCTTGTGTAATCGTTAGGCTCTATCAACGATTCTAAACTGCTGAAAACGCGTTGCGTATCTTTTTTGATTTCGTGAATTTTCTCAGCTAATTTCAAAAGCTCATTCTGCTGGCTAAGACTAGCCGATTCCGGTAAGTATTCTTGATAAAGTTGAAAGCTTTTTTCCGTTGCTTCTTCAATTTCCTTCATAATTTTTTTTAAAAAAAATCCTTCGGCATAAAGAGTTGCTCCCATAAGAAGCTGCCCTTGGAACTTTTCTCGTTCCTTTTCCTGCAAAATTCTTTGACGAAACAACTCTGTAGTAGCGATAAAGGCTAGAAAAAATAGTCCTTTAACGCCCGCTCCTAAGACTAAGACATAAATACTATGCCAGGTCGTGTGAACATTCGCCGTAAAGGCGAATTCTAACAGATTAGCAATCAAATCAAATACCATAAAATACAAACTAGTTTTTATGGTATTTGTTTTCCAATACCTTACTTTTGAAACAAGAATTCCGCCCGTCAAAGCTAGATAATAAATCAGAGCGGGCGCATTTTCCAGGATAAGATTATGCCAGGATAATGGGCGAACATAGATGAAACGATCGGCTATAACTCTAATAAATACAACGACAGCACCTGTTAAACAGCCGTTAACGAGAGTTGCTAATCTTGGGAAAGTATAAAGACATAAAACATAAAATACACTGCCTAATCCTAAGCGAAATGTTGATCCAAAAGGAAAAAAACCTATTTCACCCAAAATATACGTTCCCACGATTAGGGCTGCTCGCAGAGTATCAAACGGCATCTTCTTTTGTATGTCAGATAGCCAGTTCATCCATTTCTCCAAATTCATTTAACACCCTCCAGATGCAAGAGGATGCAGCCGGCAACCCCAGTCTACATCCCCAAAAGAACGGCAATATTTAAATTGTTTATAGTATAGGCTTTGAAAGAAATTTAATGTGCAATTATAACTTTATACTTTTAATGATTACTTGGCAAATGATTCTGTCATCACTGAGTTTTCCTTAAGCTGATCAAGATCTCCAAGATTACTTTCTACATCTTCTGGTAAGGGTTGTAACGGATAAGTTGCTCTTGAACGATCAAAGACTCCTTCAAGTCTCGCCATAACGACTGAGGCTAGAGAAACTCCGATAACATTCACCACGGTACGCCCCATGTCCATAATTCTGTCGACTCCGGCAATTAGAGCTAACCCTTCCACCGGGAGACCTGTCGAGGCCAATGTTGATGCTAAAACGACAAAGGATACTCCAGGAACTCCAGCCATTCCTTTTGAAGTAATCATCAATACGGCAATAATCGTTAACGTATGGAGAAAAGTCAAATGAATCCCGTACATTTGCGCAATAAACGGTACAGCTAATCCTTGATAAAGAGCACTGCCATCTAAATTAAAGGTATATCCTGTCGGAACAACAAACGTAACGATGGATTTAGGAACGCCGAATTGCTCCATTTTTTTGAGGATTCTTGGGAAGACAGATTCGGAGCTGTCGGTTGAGAAAGCGATCAACATCTCGGCGCTAAGGTTTCTAAGCATTGTGAATAAATTAATACCCGCAAGCTTAGCAACTAGTCCGAAAACCACAACCACGAAAAAGGCCATGGTCAGATAGAGAATTCCCACCAATTTACCTAAAGGAAGAAGCACTGCTAACCCAAACTGGGAGACAGTGAATCCCATTAAGGCAAAAACTCCGTAGGGCGCAGCAGTCATAATGATATTTGTCAATTTAAACATCGTTTCGGCAACACCCTGGAAAAAATGAAGAACAGGTTTGCCGATTTCTCCAACTCCGGCCAAAGCCACACCAAAAAGAACAGCGAAAAAGATAACTTGCAGCAAATCTGCACGGGCTAAGGAATCTACAATGTTCGTAGGGATCAGGTTTACAAATAAGTCCGTTGTCGTGTGATGAGTTGCTGTGCTGGTGTAAGCGCTAATATCAACTTTGGTTATGCTGCTTAAGTTAATACCGACTCCTGGTTTCGTTACATTGGCTACAGTTACTCCAAGTAAAATAGCAATCGTTGTGATAATCTCAAAATAAATAAGAGTTTTGCCGCCAAGCTTTCCAACTTTCTTCAGGTCACCCACACCTGCGATGCCAATAACAATCGTAGAAAAGACAATCGGGACTACGATCATTTTAATGGAGCGAATGAACATGTCTCCAACGGGTTTGAGCCATCCAGAATAGTTTCGGAAAAAATATCCATAGAGAATACCCAGAGCCAAACCAATAATAATTTTTGTTGCCAGCCCCATTTTTTTTCGTTCCGTCATCAGAACCCCCCCTGTTCATAATTTTGCGAAAGTTTCTGATAACACTATACAATGAGGACTACAGAATCCTACAGGAACTGACAAGCATTCCTGGAGGCATAAGGTTTAGATATCATGAAGCACGTCCATGTATAAAGCTATTATAAATTTGCGGATATTTATTCTTGCCGAACTTGTTCGCTTCTGACGTAACTCCAGCACACGGTCGCGGACTTCAGCATAATCAAAATATTTCGAGGCATACCGTTCAAAATATTCGTCATAGAAATCCTCCAAACCCCGTAAAGCTATGTTTTCTAGTGCTTGTTTTATTACTCTGCGGATCCTTTGTTCAATGCTTTGTATCTCTTCTTCATTTCCAGCAATTGCTTGATAAATCGAGCGTAAAGGCAGATTTATCAGCTCTTCTTCATGATCTTTAAAGCGTAAAACAATGGCCTGTAATTCTCGGCTTCCTGTCTCACCAACAATCCCTAAATCTGCAAAGATGCCTTGAAACCTCTTCTTTATCACCTGCTCGTTCGGCTGATAGTCTTTAACTGGTTTAAGAGCGCGTATTTCCGCCAGCGATTTCTCGATCTGCTCAAGGGTGGATTTCAAACGCTGTTTTTCTAATACGCGTTCAGCAATGGCTAATATTTCATTGCGATTAATAGGTTTATGAATAAAAAACTCAATTCCTGCTGTATAAGCTTTAGCCATTAAGGTCTTTGCTTCCACCTGGGATATCATAACAAACAGAGTCTCTGGAAACATAGAGAGAACTTTTTCTACAACTTCAATTCCTGAGATATCCGGCATCAAGAGATCAATAAAACAAACATCAACTCTGCGACCGCTCTCAAAAAATCTTAAAGCCTCATGCCCAGAAGAAAATTCTGCAATTACGTCTCCTTTGGTATTTAATATATCCGCAAGCATACGTTGGGACGCCAGATCATCATCTACGACGGCAAACGTTGCGGCCATCTACCCAGCCCCTCTCGCTCTCATTCTCACACTCACTCATTATAACGAAGTGTGCAGATTGGTGCAAAACATTAGCATAAATTTATCATCATCGACAAACTCCCCTACTTTCTTCTTATTAAAAAAGTGCTAAACTAATGAATGAAATCAGTATCAGTGAACTCGTTCGCCTATAGCTGAACATCAGGTCTTCGGTGGGGATACAGTATTATTTCGATTTCTCTCTTGTCAGATCCTATGTAACGTGATAAATTAAGACTATATTGGATGGAGCAATGACGCTCTTCTTAAAGATTTGAAATACAATCTTTAGGGGGGAGTCTTTTTGTTTATCTGAGGAAATTTTGATAGTTTAGGAAGGGGAAAAGACAGATATGGATATTTTTGGGGAAAACGTTTTTAATGACACAGTTATGAAAGCACGTCTACCGAAGGCCGCTTATAAATCCTTACGTAAAACCATTGAAGAAGGACTGCCCCTGGACCCTGGCATCGCTGATGTTGTTGCTAATGCCATGAAAGATTGGGCTATTGAAAAAGGCGCTACCCATTTTACCCACTGGTTTCAACCGCTGACTGGCATAACCGCTGAAAAGCATGATTCATTTATTTCTCCGACAAGTGACGGACGAGTTGTAATGGAGTTTTCCGGTAAAGAACTCATCCAAGGTGAACCTGATGCTTCCTCCTTTCCCAGCGGCGGAATTCGGGCTACCTTTGAAGCTAGAGGGTACACGGCTTGGGATTGCACCTCACCGGCCTTTCTTAAAGAGGACGGCGGGGGATTAACACTATGTATTCCTACTGCCTTTTGCTCTTACACCGGAGAAGCACTTGACAAAAAAACACCTCTTTTGCGCTCCATGCAAGCACTTTCCAAACAAGCTCTTCGTATATTAAAGCTTTTCGGCAATACTACTTCTACCCAAGTCACCAGTACAGTTGGTGCTGAACAAGAGTATTTCCTTGTCGATAAAAATTTTTTTGATAAACGACTTGATCTAGTTTTAACAGGTCGTACTTTATTCGGCGCCATGGCTCCAAAGGGACAAGAACTTGAAGATCACTACTTTGGCAGCCTTAAAACACGAGTCGCCGCTTTCATGCGTGAAGTCAATGTAGAACTATGGAAGTTGGGTGTTCTTTCTAAAACACAACATAATGAAGTTGCCCCCGGACAGTTTGAAATTGCCCCGCTCTTTACAACCACAAACATTGCCACCGACCATAATCAAATTATCATGGATACCATGAAAAAAATTGCTCTTAAGCATGACTTGGTCTGCTTGCTCCATGAAAAGCCCTTTGCCGGCGTCAATGGCTCAGGCAAACATAACAACTGGTCAATGTCTACCAATGATGGAAGCAACCTTCTTGACCCTGGTAAAAACCCGCATGAAAATTACCAATTCCTCACCTTTGTTTCTGCAGTCATTAAAGCCGTAGATGATTATGCTGAACTCTTAAGATTATCTGCTGCAATTCCTGGAAATGACCATCGTCTAGGTGCGAATGAAGCTCCTCCTGCCATTATCTCAATTTTCTTAGGGGATCAACTTACCGATATCTTTAATCAGCTGCAAAACGGCGGTCTCAAGAGATCTCTTCAGGGTGATAAACTATTAAGTGGTGTTGAGACTCTTCCTTCTTTCCGTAAAGATTCAACCGACCGCAACCGCACTTCGCCTTTCGCCTTCACCGGAAACAAATTCGAGTTCCGTATGGTGGCCTCTTCTCAATCAATTTCTGGGCCAAACGTTGTTCTTAATTTGATTGTGGCTGAAGTTCTCTCCCAATTTGCAGATCGTCTCGAAAAGGCTTCTGACTTTAACGCAGAACTTAAACAAATTCTCCGCGAGACAGCAACAAACCACAAACGGATTCTCTTCGACGGCAATGGTTATTCCGATGAGTGGGTTGAAGAAGCAAAACGCCGCGGATTGCCCAATATTACGTCTACCGTTGATGCCTCACTCATTCTCAAGCGTCAATCAACGATTGACTTGTACGAAAAACACAAGGTTCTGAATAAAACCGAGATTGAATCTCGCTTCGAAATTAATATGGAACAATATATCAAACAGATCAATATCGAAGCACTAACCATGATTGACATGGCTAAACATCAAATTATTCCCGCGGGAGTAAAATACTCCACTCAATTGGCGAACTCTATTAATGCGATTAAATCAGCCTCCGCTGCCGCCGATGTTTCAGTCCAAGAATCTCTGCTTAACAATGTCTCCTCTACGCTTGCATCCTTCCAAGCAAAATTAAACGTTCTGGAAAAAAGAACCCAAGAAGCAGCAGACAAGACTGAAGAAGCTTATGAACAAGCCGCTTTCTATCGCGATGTTGTTTTCAAAGCTATGAATGACCTGCGTCAAGACGGAGACCTGCTTGAAACCATGATTGATGGAGATCTCTGGCCAATGCCTACCTACTCTCAAATGTTGTTCATGCTCTAATTATAACAACAATTTAAATTCTAGAGAGGGATTATCTGCTTAGATGCATCATAATCCCTCTTTTTTTGTTTCTCAAAGTTATAGTTCAGTTTTTATCCCCTTCTAAGACCCTCACCTCTATAATGACGGTTACTATTCCTTCGTATTTTTCGGTGAAGGTAGAATCCATCCTTCAGCGCGATGGCATTTGTTATTGGATAGGCGCTTTCGGCGAAACTATCCACAGGACACTTTCGTCACCGGAGCACCGATGTTCAGCTTTAACTGGACAAGTTTACGATTCATTTTTTTAGATTCAGTTCGTTAAAGACTCTTTAAAATAAAAGCGCTCCCTACTATGATTATCAAACTACAAGTAAGGAGCGCGCTTTTTATTCTTCTTTGGAAATAGTTATGCTTACAGTTTGTTGAAGAGCTAAACCGGAAGCAACCTCAATTGTCTTAAGAATCCCCGAAAGCCCAGGACAGCTGGGGTGTGGGCTGTATTTGGCAAACACTTCATAAACTTTCCCAGTGTGAAGTTTATGAAACATTTCTTGATAAGCATCGACTTCTGTTAATTCAGGGGCTATTTTTTGGAAATTTGGGCAATCACTCGTTATTTCCAATTTTACATGCTCATCGCCCCCGCTCACTGCTTTAACGGTTATTGTAAAGCCGCAAATGCCGCTTTTTATGACTCCCGTTGCCATAAACACCCTCCATACGTTGCCAGAATTATTTCTTTGTCTGTGGAACCTTACTTTCCGGGCGCTTTATTCCTAAAATAGGTGCAGAGTGATCTTTCCCTAAATAGAAATTAGACCAAGAAGAAGTCTGATACAGATCCCAATTGGCTGGGGGAACCGGAGGAACATCAATATTGGCTTCTTCCCCATACTTTTTAAGTCTGGCATAAGCTCTTACCCAAATACATTTTTTCTCATTTGGGAATACTTCGCACCAACCATTTAAACTTCCTCCACATGCACCATTACGCTGATTTTTAGGGCACTGTGACATCGGGCACAAATAGGCTATATCAAACATTGCACAATCTCCGCAGTCCTTGCAATCAAGCATAACAACTTTGGCAATATGCTCAAGAGCATGCAGACGTTTCTCTCTCTTTTTCTTTCCTTCTGCTGCACGGTAAAAACTTCGCATGACAGGGAATAACTTTTTGTTGGGAGTAAACATCAAGGCATGCATACCACGCATCATGGTATAACCAAAATTCACAGGCGCATCCAGGGGCAGGTTAGCACGATTCGTTGGACGATCGCTATTTAAACCTGTCTTCTCGTCTTTTTCGAAACAATAGAAACCATTCTTTTGTGGATAGTCGAATTCACGAATATAATCCTGCCAATTTTTGCTTAGTTCTTCCCCTTGATCAATGATATACTCCACCTGTTCATATTTGATATTATGTCCTCCAATATGCACACCGCCAAAGCCCATTCCCTTCATAACAGCATACATTTTGGCCGCTCTCAGCATACGTGCTCCAACCCCTTTATCCGGGGCACCTTTTTCGGCCTCAAGCTCAGCTAACAATTTATCGGTTACAACACATCCCGGTAATTGGTTTTGATTCATAATTCGCGCAGCACCATAGGGTAAGATATAGATATTACCGACTACAGGAATATCATAGTTGTTAACCTTTAAAAACTGCAAAACTTCATGGAACTTTCGGGCATCATAACCAAGCTGACAGACAATAAACTGCGCTCCACCGGCAATTTTCTTTTTCATTTTATAATATTGAACCATTTGTTCAGCCTCGGTAGCTTTAAAAGGAGAAACTGCCGCTCCGGCAAAAAAATCACTTGCTTTGTGATAAATTGGTACTTTCATGCCTTGAATTTCTAAGCCCTTATTCATATCCGTAATAAGTTGAAGTGCATTTATAGGATCAAGGTCAAAGACAGGTTTCGGGCGTCCTTTAAATCCGGATACCGGATAATCACCAGTCATAACTAAGAGATTACGGATATTAGCTCTATCTAAAGCATAAAGTTGGCTTTCCATTTGATTTCGATTCTTATCCTTGCAAGTAAAGTGTACAAGAGGCTCTATCCCAAGTTTCAGAATATCCATTCCCAAATAATCAGCTAGGATTGCCGGATTACCCCCTGGATTATCTGTGATAGTTAGAGCATGTACCCTCCCTCCCTTAGCAGCTTGTTCAGCTGAGGCAATAGCAACTTCCTGGGGCTTTTCATTGGCACCTCTTCCCGGGACAAGCTCCCAAGTTACTGACAATGTATTTTTGTCGAGTAGTGATTCTTTGAACTTATTTTCCATCTCCTAGTTCCTCTCCCTTTCCTCGATATTCATGTACATACTTTGCCACTTAAATCATATTATACCTCTTTTTGGACAAGAAATTAAGCCTCAATTTTCAGTCTTTAGATAACATTCTATTTATTCTGTCGAAGCCGTCGTTATCAGCTAGTCTTATAACAAAAATACTATTCAGGAATTCCTCAAAATATGAATAGGATGAATACTAAAAAATAATGCTCAACAGTCAAGGTGCGGTACTGTCGAGCATTGCCTAATCCTTTATTATGATTATATTATAATCTGCCTAGATAATACAATGGATTGTTTAAAGCATAAACAACAATTGCCTATAGGTTTCTACAGTCATATCAGAGCCCCAATGACCTGTCAGTTTAGCAACAACGATGCCTAAAAACCAAAGGCAAAGGATAGCTATTGTGAGCAAAGGAATGGCAAGGGTTTTCTTTCCCCAAGATGTCTTCAAGGTTAATGTATCTTTAACGGGACATTGTTGAACACAATTAAGGCAGCCCGTGCATTCAGGAGAAAAGACACGACTTTCATGGGCAACATCTATCCGACTCGGACAACTTTTCGAACATTTTCCACATTCGATACAAGTATTTTGATTTCGAGTAATTTTGACTGGACTCAGAAAACTAATCAACCCCAGAAGAGCGCCATAAGGACAAAGATACCGACACCAAAAATTTTCAATCATAACCGAAAGCAATGCCAAAACTCCAAAAACTGACAAGCCAACAATAGATAAATGTTCCATAAATTCGAGCATCATGATATCTGATATTCTATTGTACGGTGATTGAACAAAGGAAGCGGCATCTGTCCCACTCATTCCCCAAAAAATGGCCAGCAGAAAAAAGAGAAGGAGAATATATTTCAAAAAACGCAAGATAAAATCAAGCCAAATTGGTGTTTTAAAATTTCGGCCGAATAGAGCTCGTCCTATCTTTCCCAGTCCCTCAGAAAGGGTTCCTATTGGACAGATCCAGGAACAAAAGGTTCTTTTAAACAAAAGGGAAGTTACAAGGATTATCAGAAAAATTACTAACCCTGCCGGATGGACAGGATCGAATCTTCCGGTTGCCAACCATGCCCTCAGTCCAACCAAAGCACTTAAAGGCAAAAAGGCCTCTACTCCCGGCGGTCTATTTATAACTGCCAATGACTTCTTTGTTAACTGATTTACAAACAGGATAAAGTCAATACCAATATAAGCAACTACAAGCGCAAAGAACAATTGAACACCATGTCTCCATGATATTAGGTTTTTTAGTTTTGAAAACATGGAACCCCTCATTTCTAAACTAAACTCGTTCAGCTCAAGCTGAACGGAGCTTCGGTGATCAGTGTCCTGTGAACATCTTAGACTATTATAGCAAATAAAAGTTTAAACGTTATGTGATTTAAGTCACAATTTTAAGCTCATTTTGTCACAAAAAAATCATCCGAAGATAAGCTGTATCGCCAGATCATCACTGGTTAGCCTTATCCGGATGATAATTAAACTAAAATTAAGAATTTATTATAGTACCGCCATTAATATGTATAATTTGCTCAGAAATGTATGAAGAGTCTTCAGATGCTAAAAACACATAGGCTGGAGCTAATTCCTTCGGCTGACCTGCTCGCTGCATCGGCACCGTACTGCCGAAGACGGCTACTTGTTCCTCTTGAAACGTAGAAGGAATTAAGGGAGTCCAGATTGGACCCGGGGCGATGCCATTAACTCGGATTCCCAATTTGCAAAGAGACTCCGAAAGCGAACGAGTAAAAGAAATCACGGCTCCTTTACTAGCGGAGTAATCAATGAGTTGATCATGCCCTTCATAAGCCGTAATCGAAGTCGTATTGATAATACTGCTTCCAGGCTTAAGATGAGGCAATACTGACTTAGTTAAATAAAAGCAGCCAAATATATTTGTGCGAAATGTACGCTCCAGCTGACTGCTTGTTATATCAAGCAAACTATTTTGAGGATGTTGTTCTCCGGCATTATTTATCAAAATGTCTATTTGAGCAAAGGTCTGAAGTGTAGTATTTACAACCCCTTGACAAAACGATTCATCGCCAATGTCGCCGGCTAAAAGCAAGCAGCGTTTTCCTAATTCTTCGATTCGGGCTTTCGTAATATTCGCGTCCAGATGTTCATTGTAATAAACAATGACAATATCAGCGCCTTCCTTGGCAAAGGCTATAGAGACTGCCCTTCCAATGCCACTGTCTCCGCCTGTTATAATAGCTATCTTTCCTTTTAATTTGCCATTGCCTTTATAAGCCGGGTCTTCAGCCAAAGGTAATGGATTCATTAACGTTTCGAGGCCAGGTTGCTGTTCTTGTTGCTGAGCCGGAAAGGTCGGTTTTGGCGATTTAGCCTGGGTCATTTAAATGACTCCTTTCTTCTTGTTCGTTTTCCCATTGATTGAACGATAATAAAATGACCAATTATGGTCATTATTAATCCTCTTTCTCTGGACTATCTCTCGCTTAAATTCTTCCATTTATTAGAGTGAATAAAATTAAGGCTTTATCTTGTTATATAAAAGTGATATCATATTGGTATCGAGAGACATTCGATGCAAAAAGATTCTAAGGTATCCATACCTAGTTTAAGGAGGTTTATCACTATGTTTGAGAAAAAGGCTTGGGCTGTCAACGGGTATCTGGCGCTAATTTGTATGCTTGCCCTTTTAATTGGAGGAATCGCCCTAATAATCCAAAAAAACTTTATTGGGACTGTGCTCCTTATCGCAGCTCTTATATTGGGAACAGGGATTATTGTCGTACAACCAAATAAAGCCTATGCCCTCGTATTTTTCGGGAATTACCTTGGCACTATTCGTAAACCAGGGCTTTGGCTAAGTATTCCCTTGGCCTCACGCAAAGGCATTTCCTTAAAGGTTCGCAACTTTAACAGTAAAACTTTAAAAGTAAATGATATCCAAGGGAACCCGATTGAAATCGCAGCCGTTGTTGTTTTTCGAGTAGTTGATACTGCAAAGGCCATCTTCGACGTGGAAAAATATGAACAATTTGTGGAAATCCAAAGTGAAACCGCCTTACGCCATATCGCAACTCGCTATGCTTATGATAATTTCGAAAGTGATGATATCTCCTTACGCGGGAATCCGGAGGAGGTATCCGATGAATTAATGAAAGAACTTCAACAGCGGCTCATCCTCGCTGGAGTTGAAGTCAGCGAAACTCGTCTAACCCATCTGGCTTATGCCACAGAAATAGCTGGGGCAATGTTACAGCGTCAACAAGCTTCTGCGATTCTTTCAGCTCGCCAAATCATTGTTGAAGGGGCTGTTGGCTTAGTGCAGCTGGCTATCGAACGAATTGAAAAAGAAGGCGTCATAAATCTTGATGATGAGCGCAAAGCATCAATGGTTAACAATCTCCTAGTATCCATAGTTTCTGAACGTTCTATTCAACCCGTCGTAAATACCGGAACAGTGTATTCTTAATCCTTGCGTGTTAATTTAGGAGCATCGGATGTGGATAACCATGAGTAAGAAACAATTTCTGCTTCGCATAGATCCTAAACTCTATGCCGTCCTAGAGCGATGGGCTGCTGACGAATTTCGAAGTGTCAATGCCCATATGGAATATTTGCTCCGTGACGCAGCCCGCAAAACGGGTCGTCTAAAAGAGATTACTGCCAATCCCAAGGAACAAGAATCATAATAAAAGCGAGACCGTATTTAAAATATTTGATCTGGATTATTGTATAAAGAAAATACAAAGCAACTTAAAAAGCAAGCCTTCCAATTTAACTACTGATACAATTGGAGGACTTGCTTAATTTTTTGTTTTACTTGTAATTTGTTTAATTTTAAAAAGTCATCATTTAAAAATGTTTTTGAGCATACTCAATCCCAGCTTTGAAAGCTCTGGAATTCAAGTCGGCTAGCTCGGGTTTTTTACCCGCCAATTCAACCAGTGCCTTAATTAGAATCTCATCCTCAAGAGTTGGAGTCAAGGCTTGTATAACTCCCAGCATCACAATGTTGGCGACCTTCGCCTCTCCTATTTCATGAGCAATATCATTAACCGGAACGCGAACAATTTTAATATCGTCTCTGCCCTGCAAATCCGGCACGATTGAGGAATTTACATATAAGGTTCCGCCAGGGACCACGCTGGCAATAAATTTTTGATAGGACGCTTCATTCATAACTAGAGCTATATCAGGTTTACCCACAGTCGGAGAACCAATCCGCTTATTGGAGATAATTACCGAACAGTTAGCAGTCCCGCCGCGCATTTCCGGTCCATAAGCAGGAATCCAGGTAACTTGACGCTTTGCGAGCATAGCGGCCTGAGCCATAACTTTACCGATAAATAAAACCCCTTGACCTCCAAATCCCGCGAATAAATATTTTGTTATTCCAGAAGTCATGGATTGCTCCCCCCTTCCAGTGCTGGAGTTTTCAGCTCACCCAAGGCAAAATGGGGTTTCATTTTTGTCGTTAACCAATCTAAGGCTTCGACCGGATCGACACCCCAGTTCGTAGGACAGGTGGAAAGTATACTGACAAAAGAGTATCCCAAACCATCCAGCTGAATTTGAAAGGCTTTTCGAAGAGCTTTTTTGGCTTCTTTAATGGCTTGCGGACTTTCCACAGAGACCGAGGCTACATAAACTGCTCCTTCAACTTGGGTCAAAATCTTAGGAAGATCCAAAGGGAAACCCATCGTTACCGCATCTCGACCATACGGAGAAGTTGAAGTTCTCTGTCCTACCAGAGAAGTTGGGGCCATTTGCCCTCCTGTCATTCCATAGATGGCATTATTGACAAAAATGGAACTTATCTTTTCGCCGCGGGCGGCTGCAGATACCGTTTCAGCAAGTCCAATGGAGGCACCGTCACCATCTCCCTGATAGGTAAAGACAAAACGATCAGGACGGGCTCTTTTGGCTCCTGTCGCTACCGCAACTGCACGCCCGTGCGCAGCACCGATCATATCACAAGAAAAGTAGTTTTCACAAAAACCGGCACAGCCCACAGGAGCTACGCCTATCGCCTTTTCAATTAGATTCATTTCTTCCAATAATTCACCGATCAGGCGATGAATAATCCCATGAGTACATCCTGGACAATAATGAAAGGGTCGTTCGGTTAGACCTGAGGTCTTAGCAAAAATCGTTTTCATCCCTGTCCCCTCCCTAACATTTGTTTCTTAAAGGCATCAACAACCTCTTCCGGCTCGGGAGTCATACCCCCTTGACGTTTGCATAAGCCAACTGGAGCTTGACCGTTTACGATCAGCTTTACGTCTTCCACCATTTGACCAGAACTGAGTTCTACACTCATCCAGCCTTTAATTTGAGGTAATCGTGCTGAAAGACCTTTTTCCGGGAAAGGCCACAAAGAAACGGGCCGAAAGAGACCAACTTTTAAGCCCTCTTCGCGCAACATGTCCACAGCTGTTTCCGTGATGCGGGCACTTGTCCCAAAGGCCACAAATGCAAATTCGGCATCATCCATGAGATACTCAGAAAATCGTTGTTCAGATTCTTTCATCAGAGATATTTTTTGGCCCCAGCGAAGATTTTCCGATTCTCCCAGATCCGGAGTAAGATAATAACTGATTACATTATTTTTAGGCCGCCCTTCAGCCCCGCTGGCTGCCCAGGTTTTCGGACTTAGCTTTCTGCCTTGATAAGGGGGAAACTCCACCGGTTCCATCATTTGTCCCAAAATTCCATCGACAGCGACAATCACTAAATTCCGATAATAGTCTGCGATATCAAAAGCTTCTTTCGTTAAATCCACCATTTCCTGAACGGATGCGGGGGCTAAAACGATGCTGTGGTAATCTCCATGACCGCCGCCTTTTGTTAGTTGAAAATAGTCTGCTTGTGTAGGGCCTAGGCCGCCTAATCCCGGTCCGCTTCTCATAACATCGACAATAACACAAGGGATTTCTGCTGCAAACAAATAGGAAAGCCCTTCTTGCATTAAACTAAAGCCAGGGCTTGAGGTTCCTGTCATGACTCGTTCACCGACCGCTCCTGCCCCATAGACCATATTTATGGCTGCCACTTCACTCTCAGCCTGTAAATAGGTTCCTCCTGAGCTTTTCATTTTTTTGGACATGTATTCCGGAATTTCTGTTGAAGGAGTGATCGGGTACCCATAAAACAAACGGCAGCCCGCTTGAATCGCCGCTTCGGCGATTGCTTCATTTCCCTTCATTAACATTGCCATACCAGACTCACTCTCCTTTCTCCTCACGATAAATTTCCAAAGCCAAATCAGGACAGATTAAACCACAAAAAGCACAACCTATACATAGGCTTTGATCGGTCATTTCTACAGCATAAAAGCCCTTACTGTTTGCCTTGTCACCGATCTTTAAAATTTTCTTAGGACAAGTATGGACACAAAGGCCACAACTCTTGCAGCGTTCCACGTTAATTTTAACGACATTCTTCATAAACTCTCCTCCCTATAATATCTTGATATTTTCTTTAGATATCTCGTATTTTCATAGAATTCCTAGCTAACCAAATTAGCTCACCACGGATAGAATTCGCATAAAATGTCTAATTCGGAGAAATTGGATATGGCAAAGCCAACGTCTACTATTTGTGGATATGTTGGCCGTTGTAAACCCATGATTCTCACGGTGGTAAACCTCCCATGTCTAACAGGGTCAAGATTATAAATCTGCCCTAAATTCCTTCGTTCCACCTATCCATGATTGGGTGTCAGTTATGCTCCTCTACCGAGTCCTTGCTCTAATGGAAAAATATGCGACTGACTACCAGCTCTTTTGTTTTGCTAGGTTACCTGGATTGCTCGCTTCTGTGGTGACGCTTTAACCCACAGATCGTTTGTTTCTTATGGTTTCGCTGCTATTCTAATTACGCTGCTAAATGCTCAACTGGACGATGAATGTCCTTAATTAGCTTTTCTGGATCGTATTCTGTACCTTTTGTTAATATTGCATAGAACACCCGAATTAGTTTACAGCTTAAGGCAATTAGTGATTGTTTCTTCTTCAGGGGATTCTTGATCCTTGTTGTGTAGTAGTTGTGTATCTCTGCAAACTCTGCGTTTTTTGCGACTAGCGGCATCACTGCTTGAAATAGGATTGCCCTCAGTCGTGCGCGGCCGCGCTTACTGATCGTGGTCTGTCCCTTGTGCTTACCTGAGCTGCTTTCTCGTAAGGCTAAGCCCGCAAGCTTTTGGATCTGCTTTGGAGAATTAAAGCGTCTAATATCTCCAACTTCGGAGAGAAAGCCTGCCACGGTAACAAGGCCAACACCTTTAATTTCAAGTAACTTCGCTACTTCTGGTATCTGACGGCACAACTCATCGATGGTTTCTATGACTGCCTGATATTGTGCTGTTTTAGTGTGATAGTCTTGGAGTAATAGCTGAATTTCCATTCGGGAACAAGACTCTCCTTCGGTGCAACCAATGCTCTTCTGAGCAGCTTCATACAGGCTCTTAGCCCTTTTCATTCCGACTGCTCTCAACTTGTTGTCTCTCCAAATTCGGTTTATTCCTTCTACTCCAAGTCTTTTGATATCCCTAGGTTGCGGGGCAACTTGCAGAACCAGCATGCTACTTGTCGCATCAAACTTTCCAAACACCGTTTCATGCTCGGGAAAGTAGATTTTCAGCCACCTCTGAATGCGATTTTTTATACTGCTCATTTCCTTTTGGATGCGCATTCTGCAAGCCATCGCTATTCGCAGTTCTGCATAGATCCCCTCCGGGATATAGGGCTCATTGTATCTCCCCTCGATGACCAGCTTAGCAATTGTTTTGGGGTCCTTAGCATCCGTTTTGCTGGGGTGGTTGTCATCAAGCTCCTTACTACGCTTTACATGGAATGGGTTTACGAGGACTAGCTTAATGCTTTGCTCTTTTAGATATGATGCCAGGCCGAACCAGTAATGGCCGGTTGGCTCTGCGCCTACCACTATGCAGTCCTTTTGTGCTTGACCTTTTAAACGTTCAATCCATGCATAGAAATCCCTGAATCCTTCAGCACTGTTTTCAAACTTGAATACTTTGCCCAGCTCTACTCCTCGCCAGTCGAAAGCCCTGGCGTAATGAAGCTCGCTGGCGATGTCCACTCCGATAACAATACTTCTTTCAGAAAGTTGCTTTAGTTTCTCGTTTTGTGTAAAATTCATTTGGGATGACCTCCGTTATTTTGATTGGATTCTGTTGGCCAACAGTCCTTTCAAATTGTAACGTGAGGTCTTCTTTTTGACAAAGCTCATTTTTTCCTACTACAGGAATGCTCCTTTACTCGGTAGATGAACGTTTCCCTGAAGTTTTCCAACCAAGGTTTAAGAACCGCTGAACCGGAATCCAATCAGATTCCCATGGAAGGCCCACTTTCTCAGCCCATTGCGGATTCATACCGCAGGCAACCTTTGGAATCTTAGTTTGAGCCTCCAGTTCGTGAATAAGTTCTTCAGATTGACGCCAATCTTCTACTGTCGTCCATTCTTGCAGGTTAGAATTATTGATCCAACCTTGAACCTTCAGGTGCGATTTTAATTCCATGTCTCGTCTCAAGTTCTCAATTTCCTCCAGAGTACTGCTAAAGGGGCGAAACACGTTTACGACCTGAAGAACAGTGACATCCTCTTTCTCCAGAAAGGTATGATATCGTCCAACTACTGTTGCACCGGTTTCATTCCCCCCAACATCAAGGAGAACCCTTTTTTTTGTATCTCTTAAGGAGCCTTCAATTTGGGGAGTTAGAGAGGGATTTTCAGCCAACGCTAAATCACCTTGTGGACGGATCACTTCAACCCCATCTTTTTCTAAAGGAATTGCAGCTTCCCGCGAACGAAAATAAGGATTAATCAAATCAAGATCTACCAAAGATACTCGTTGATTCTTTTTTGCCCATTGGGACGCCAAATTTATGGCCAACTGAGTTTTGCCGGCACCATATCCTCCCATTAAAACTACAATCCTGCGATCAAGTAGGTTTATTTCTGACGTACTCTTACCCTCCCAGTTAAAGTTAGTCGACTGATCTTAGTCAGGACAACCTCTGTCCTTTTTGACTTAAGGCAGCCATCGTCAAGGCCATTAGTTTACTTCTTGGAGTATCATTTCGTGACGTTAAAACTATGGGAACTTGAGCGCCCAGGATAATTCCGGCCATCGTTGCGCCTGCGAAATAGACCAGAGACTTTCCCAAGACATTTCCAACTTCAATCGATGGTACTAAAAACAAGTCAACATTACCATTAATCCTACTAGAAATTCCTTTATGCTTTAAGGCAGCTGCGCTGACTGCACCATCGAGGGCAAGAGGACCTTCCACCACAGCATTAGGAAACTCTCCGTTTAGGTTCATTTCTTCTAATGTCTTAGCATCAACGGTTGCCGGCATTTTAGGATTTACAACTTCATTGGCTGTTAAAACAATAACATTGACCAATTCCATTCCAATCCCATGTAAATACAATAGGCTATTTTCCAAAATTTCTTTCTTTTGTTTTAAATCCGGAGCAATATTCATTCCGCCATCCGTTACAAAAAGCAAGCGGGTATAACCCGGTATTTGAAAGGCAGCCATATGACTGAGCAGACGGCCTGTTCTCAGCCCCCTTTCCGGTCTTAAAACTGCCCGAAGAAAATCAGAACTATTAATTAAGCCTTTCATTAAAAAACTAGCTTGTCCGTCAATGACAGCATCTACTGCCCTATGGGCCGCATTAATAGGATTTGGTTCATGGATTAGCTCTATCTGGTCTAACCTGAATTCTATTTCCGCGGCATATTGTTTAATGACTTCTGCGTCCCCGATCAGAAGAGGAGAAATAAGGCCTTCTATTTCGGCAAGTTTAATTGCTTCTAAAACGTCTTTATCAGCAGCGGCAGCAACAGCAACTTTCGTCCGCCCCATACTTTTTGCTTTTTCAAGCAGGGACTCAAACCCGGAATACCGCAATGTTATCACTCCATTTTCAGTCCAAAGGTTCATGCCATAAATTTATGCCTGATAAACCAGCGCCTGTTCTTCACCCTTTAAAACTCTCAAAGCTCCTGAAGCCAGGGCCTCCATTTCTTCTTCGCCAGGAACCACTTCTACCTTGGCAATAAAAGCTATTCGTCGACTGATTTCACAAGTGATGAATTGTGAATGAGCAAGCCCTCCGGTTAATACGATTCGATCCACGTCACCAGCCATTACAGCGGCCATAGCTCCGATTTCCTTAGAAACTTGATAACAAAGTGCTTCTAATACCAATTTTGCCTGAGAGTCACCTTCGCTCATCCGCTTTTCCGCCGCACGGGCATCTTTTGTCTTAAGATACGCAAACATGCCGCCTTCTTTAGTAATTTTGTTCAGCATTTCCTGTTCACTATAGTTACCTGAATAACAGAGTTTTACAAGTTGATAAGCAGGTAAAGTACCGCATCTATCCACAGAAAAGGGGCCTTCACTATTGGCGTTATTAACATCAATCATCCTGCCTTTATAATGAGCGGCTACAGAAATTCCTCCACCTAAATGGACGACAATAAAATTGACTTCCTGATAAGTTTTTCCTATCTGACGAGCAACCTTACGGGCAACAGCTTTCATGTTCAAGGCATGTGACAGACTTATACGAGGTAATTCCGGCAGCCCGGAAAAACGTGCAAGAGGCTCCATTTCATCAACAGCAACTGGGTCAACAATAAAAGCTGGTACATTAATCCGCCGACCAAGATGGTAAGCAATAATTCCTCCGAGATTCGATGCGTGTTCTCCGCCCGGTGCATCCTGTAAGACGCGAACAAGGTTATCATCTACAAAATAAGTGCCGCCTATTAGGGGAGCAAGCAAGCCCCCTCGTCCCGCTATAGCGTTAAACGTTTCCAGGGCATCACCTTTTAAGGCCAGAGTTTTCAAAACAGCTGCAATTCGATATTCATATTGGTCTCCAACCCGAGCAAAACCTTCAATTTCTTGAGCCGGATGATCAATTCCCGTTTTCCAGAGACATGTTTCGTTTTCAAAAGCCGCAATTTTCGTCGATGTCGACCCTGGATTTATAACGAGTACTCTCAAACGTATCCCCCTTCGATAATTAATCCTATCAGCCTATTGATTGACAACTAATAATGACCAACTCAACTATTAACTAAATATTAAGTATAAGCTTAATTATAACATAAATCGCAGAAAAGACATGCTTCCTATTATTGTCACAATTATAGGAAAGGAGCTGCAACAAATATTATTTCAAATTTGTTCAACTCCCGCTCCCACTTAAGAAGTGGAAGTCTTATGATTATATAAAACAACACGCCATCAAAATTCAAATTAGTATTAACGATCTCATTGAATTTTAAGGCGTGTTACATTATTTATTGAGCGATAACTCGTCGAGCTCCTAAGTAACGTACAGACCAATATGAATTTGTCATATCATCGTAAGAAACACCGCCGTTAGAAGAATTAAGCATTGTATTATTTCCAACATAGATCCCAACGTGTGATGCATCAGAGGCATAAGTATGGAAAAACACTAAATCCCCCGGACGCAAATCGGATCTGGAAACGGCTACTCCATTTGTAAACTGTCCTTCAGAAGTACGACTTAAGGAAATGCCAAAATGACGATATACATATTGAACATATCCCGAACAATCAAATCCCGGAGACGGAGATGTCCCTCCCCAGACGTAAGGAATGCCCATGAATTGAGAAGCGTAGCTTATGATTTGCCCTGCGCCGCCGGAAACAGCAACTGTCTCTGATACCCCACCGGTATCACCCCGCCCAATAGCCCCTGGGTCTCTCGCAGCATTGGCAGCTTCGATCTCTTGTTGTTGTATTAATTGTTGAATCCTGTTAACTTTTGCTTTTGCATTTACGGATTGGGTAAGCGTTGCTTTTTCCTCTGAACTTAACTGTGAAAGAATTTGCTGCTGCTTGGCTAAAGCCACTTGAACAGTCTGCTGCGACTGTGTTTTTTCTTGGATTGTTGATTGAATAGACATTTTCTTTTGATTTATTAATTGCTTTTGGCCATCTAAGGACTTATTCAGAGTGGCTATTTCACTTTGAATTTTACTATAAGATCCTACGATCATTTTAACCTGCTCTGCCCTGTCGATGAAATCCGATAGACTGGTAGCATTAAGCAAAACTGCAACGTAAGACGTTACGCCGTCTTCATAATTACTTTTTACGTACTGCCCCAAAGCTTTTACATGTTCCTGACGTTGATCTTCAAGTTTCTGTTGTTGTTTTTCTAAATCCTGAAGATGACTCTGCTCCTGCTTTAATAACTTTTGTTGTTGAGCAATACTGTCATTTAAAACTTGAACAGATTGCTTTAAGCCTAAGACTTGTGTCGTTGCTTTGGAAACTTTATCCTTTTGTGCACTCAATGTCCCATTTAATGACTCAACTTGCTTCTGTGATTGAATTAACTGTTGGTGCAAATCATCTGCTTGAGCTGGAATAACCGAAGATACGAGAAGAACGGTACCGATTGTTGTTACAACTGCTGTCTTATATAAAAATAACTTCTTTTTCATCCATCAAACTCCTCAACGATCCTTAATAAATAAGAATTCGCCACAAATCTCTAAATTCCTTGTCAAAAGATTCAGAATTTGTGCCGTGTCAAAAAGCTCTCACATTGCGTCCCGTAACGCCTTCTCCTGCAGTGTGGGACCCAACATCTTTCATTTCTTCCATAAACACAGGGGCTGTGTGAAAACACAGCCGAGAGAAACCGCTAGAAATCATTAGA
Source organism: Desulfosporosinus acididurans (assembly GCF_001029285.1). Taxonomy (GTDB): domain Bacteria; phylum Bacillota; class Desulfitobacteriia; order Desulfitobacteriales; family Desulfitobacteriaceae; genus Desulfosporosinus; species Desulfosporosinus acididurans. The sequence continues at coordinate 445 of NZ_LDZY01000009.1, read as the reverse complement.
TTTCGGCGGTTTCTCCGCGTATTCGGAAGAAAAATGGTATAATTATGACAAGGAAAGAACGAATGAGGCAGGTGTTTTCTCCTTGTCAAAACCGGGTAAAAAAAGTACATAACCAAGTTGTTTTTAAAGAGTATAATCAGAATCAACTGAGCTTACCAATAGATTTGGAATGTCTTATTCCTCCCAATCATATGGTCAGAGTGGTAAACTCTGCTATCGATCAAATGAATCTGGAACCTCTTTTAGCTAAATATCCGGGAGGTGGACGTTCGAGTTATCATCCCGTCATGATGACCAAACTGATCGTTTATGCCTATGCTGATAAAACGTTTTCTAGCCGCCGCATAGAAAAGGCAGCCCGCGAAAACATCATGTATATGTGGTTGTGCGGAGGAAATAGTCCGGATTTAAAACCATCAACAGCTTTCGGGGCGAACGTATGAAG
>NZ_LDZY01000008.1 GCF_001029285.1 Desulfosporosinus acididurans | reverse complement strand
GCCCCACCAACTAGCTAATCAGACGCGGGTCCATCCATCATCGGCAGCATATTCAGAGGCCGCCTTTCCTTATACGTTGATGCCAACCTATAAGCGTATCCGGTATTAGCCCTCGTTTCCAAGGGTTGTCCCGGTTTGTTGGGTAGGTTACCCACGCGTTACTCACCCGTCCGCCACTAAGATCCTTCTAAGTAAACTTAGAATTCTCTCCGTTCGACTTGCATGTGTTAAGCACGCCGCCAGCGTTCGTCCTGAGCCAGGATCAAACTCTCCAAAAAAGTTATTTCAACTTCCTTAAAGAAGATGATGACTTGCTCATGATTCCATGATTCTTTTGAAACTCTTCCGAGTTTCTCTCATTGGCTGTCCTTGTTGTTTAGTTTTCAAAGACCAAAGAGTTTCATTTTAACGCTCTCTCTTTATGCTGTCAACAACTTTTTCTTGAAGCAACAGGTTTGAGAGGTATTTAGAAGCGCTGTTCTTGAACGCTTTGTTATAATACCACTTCTTCCTTAACTATGTCAACACTTTTATTACTTTTATTACTTTTCTTTCATTTTATCCAATATAAGACTCCCACTTCCACAAGTGAGAGTGGTTCCCCTACCTTGCTTCAGTGGAGGTAGAGTCTATCCTTCAGCACGATAGCATTTGTTACGGGCTAGGCGCTTTCGGCAAAAGTGTCTACAGAACACTTTCGCCACCAAAGCCCTGATGTTCAGCTTTAGCTGAACGAGCTCACAATCTTGGTTTAAAGGCGGGCCGTACTTGTCATAACCGATACACGTATTTCACTTATGATTCTGCTAACTGTATTCTATTGCTTTAGTCAAGGTAGCCGTGGCCAACAGTATTTGTTCATCAGTCGGTTCAACGGTTACGATATACTTCTGGATCATTCCAGCAACAAACTTGACCGGCCTTAGACGAAATTTGCGAAAACTCCGGTTATAAATCTCGTAACTAATTGCTAAAGCTATCATTATTAGCGGCAATGCTAAATTTGTAAAGGACAGCAAGATGGCAATCGGAATTGCAAGAACAGCCAAATTAGTTCCGCAATGTTCACTAATTCGACTAGCTCCTCGCACAGATTTTAATGAAAGTTCGCCACAGCTTACATAAATATTATAGGCTTTATGTTCTGCTCCATGGAACTGCCACATCCGTCTCAAGGAAACCATCAAGATAAGAAAAACAATACAATAAGCTGCAATACTTTTCCAAGTCGAGTCAAAATCTAAAAAATTAGTTACCGGAAAGAACCAATCCCATGGTATGGTAAGAAATAAAATAACACCAAGGAATAGCTTTATATCTAATTTTAGCAAGGAAGAAATACCGCGTAAGAAGGGAACTTTATCCATCAGCATAAAAATACGAATCCCAGGTACTCGACGTACACGTATGGAAATCATTCCTTTTGACAATCTTCCGCGAACAACATGCGTATTTGTGGCAAAAGTGATTCCATTTAGATGCGCCCGACCTCCTATAACCCCCAAAATCTCACCCTCATTTATAAATCTCAGTGTGTTCAGAGAACTACTAAGATGATTTACATAGAATTAGCCAGAGCTATACTTTTTTAAGACTTCTGTCCATAATGTAGGATCTTCAATGCCTAATCGCCAAATGGCGACACCGTGCAACTGGCTTTTTTGAGCAAGTCCAAGTTTTGCAGTGAGGCTGCGAACATCTTCTAAATAAACCTCATGACGTACATTGCCAATTGTATAGGCAAAATGCGGAACCTGTTGATACTTGTCGTACAAAATATTTACATTTAGTTTTTTAGCCAAACTAATGGCCTTATCATATGTTAAATAACTAGGAATAGTTGGTCTGTTAGAAGCCCAATCACTGGCATATACCGGTAATCCCATTATAATTTTTTCATTGGGTATTTTGCCAATTGCAAAATCGACTACCCTGTTAACCCATCCTTGAGAGGCAATCGGGCCTTGAGTTGTTCCTATACCATGTTCTTCGTAGGTCATGAGGACAACTTGATCAGCTGCTCGACCAATTGTAGCATAGTCAAATGCCCCTGACCATAAATCGTTTGGATTATCTTGATATTTAGCAGGAATTGAGACATTAAGTATCTTATTTTTAGCTTTAAGGGAAGTATGTAACTCATCTAGAAATGCCGAGTAATTTTTCCGATCAGCAGCTAGAATCTTTTCAATATCAATGGCTATTCCGTCCCAATTATCTTTGGTGGTAAGGAGAACAAGATTATTTATGAATTTCAAGCGATTTGCTTTATTCGCCAAAACTTGATGGGCTAATTGGGAATTAAAGCCATTAGCATCCAAATTATGAATTAAAGCATAGACTTTCGCTCCGCCTTTTTGTGCTCTTTCTTTGAGATTTAAATTGACATTGCCTGCAGGTTTAACTATACCTGATCCATCAAAGGTATACCAAAAAAATGCTACTTCGTCGAGATTATTAATCTCTTTAACCAATGATTCTTTTGCTCGCTGCGAATCCGTATAAAAGCCTAAAACCACATGGTTACTTGAATTTGACGTCTCTTGACGTGAAGCTTCAGCCTTAGGAGGTTGGTCCTTTCTAACGCCTGAGGATGATGATATTTGAGGCACATTCTTCGAGCCTGCGCAACCAATGAGTGTCTGACAGAGAATCAAAATACTTATGATTATTAAAGTCAGGTACCTTTTCATCTGTTCGCTCCTTTGTCATATTTCGGTATCTGACTTTATCTTTCCCTGTCTCCAATTTCATATGTAATTATTCGAGAAACTAAGATAAGAGGATATTTAGAAGCAGCTGAACGAGTTCACTGATGTTAAAAAGCTCTCTCAGGGAGAAGTTTCATATCTGTCGATAAGAGAAGGGGAATTTATATAATGACGCTGTCTCTGTCCTGATTTTATAGTTCCGGCATAGCAGTATGCACAGTCATAAAGACATGTATCGTAAATTCCTATGTCTTTACTTGAAATACAACCACATTCCTGACGTTGATATTTGTCTTTTATACTACTTAACGTAAGGCCAAATACACGTCGGATATATTGATCATCAATACATTTTCCCGGTAAGATATTATAGGGTTCCAAGTCAACAGTTTCTCCACAGCTGAATATTTCCATTCCATTATCCCGGGCGATCTTTGAGAAGGCTATCATCAATTCACCGATTTTGAAATAATTTAATTCGTTACTTGAGATGACATTTATATTTTGCTCCTTAAGCTTCTTGAATTTGTATATCGCTTTCCGATATTCATCGACAAGACTAATTACGACTCTCTTTGTTTTTCCTTTGAGTAAGGCGGCGATTTGGGTAAATTGCTTTAAATGATAATTATAATCGGTAATATTGCTGATAAGAATAGGATCATACCTCCAAATTACTTTTTCCGCCCCAATCATCGAAGCCAACTGTGAAAATGTCTCTACAGAAGTTTTTAATTGAGGAATATTAGGCTCAAGCTGAGGAGGGTATCCATTAACGGTATATTGAAAATAATATTTAAATCCTCTTGCATCCAATTCGGCTATATGCTCCATTAAAGGACGAGGATTTTTAGTCCAAAATACAATCACATCAACATCTTGAGGCAGTAAAGATACCCTGCTTACTTGACGGCAATTAAAAGGATTAAACACTGTGCAATATCCATTTCGAATCTTATGCAAGAACCACTGTGAGTAAAATGCCGGAATATCTGTCCTTCGGCTAGCACTGATAATAATAGTCATCACTCCTATCCTAAAAGCTGTAGATGACCGAAGATTATTTTTCCTGAGGTAATAGCCAATAATATGGTATTATTGATTGCAAAGATTCTCTTGGCTTAATGGTTCTTCCTAATCTAGCAACAATATTCATTCTTTTAACTTTTAAATATTTATTACGGATTGGAACTGGTGATATGAAAAGGTATTTATCCTACACGATAACTGATGTTCATCAAGGCCTTACAGTTGAGGCTTATTTAAAACAAGTTCTTAACTATTCCGGTAGAACAATTCAGAAATTAACCCGGAAAAAGGGAATTTTATTGAATAAAAAAAACGCCTTTCTAAAAAAGAACGTTAACTCAGGGGACGTCTTGAAAATTCTCTCCCTTGAAGATACAAACTTCGGAGTAGAACCGGAGCAAGGCCCAATCGAAATATTGTATGAAGACAACTATTTAATCGTCTTGAATAAACCCTCCGGCCTGTTGGTTCATCCAACTGGGCAAACTTCTCATGGTACCTTAAGCAACTATCTCGCTTATCATTATCAGCAACATGGAGCAATTTGCACTGTTCGCCCAATACATCGCTTAGATCGAGATACCTCAGGGTGTGTCCTTTTTGCCAAAGATAGACGTACCCAAGCATACTTAGATAAGTTTCTAAAAGAAGGGGAAATCAAACGAACTTACCATGCCGTAGTAATGGGAAATATTGATCCTTCAAATGGTACAATCAACCTGCCAATTGGTTCTCATCCTGCCAAGCCAAACCGACGGGTTGTAACGGAAGCCGGAGATCCCGCAATTACCCATTATCATGAGATTTGCACCTCTTCAGGAGTCTCTCTTTTAGAACTCATACTTGAAACTGGCAGAACCCATCAAATAAGGGTTCATCTGAGCCACTTAGGTCACCCAATTGTCGGGGACAGAATGTATGGAAAACGTTCAGACCTCATATCCGGACAAGCATTACACGCCATTTCGTTATCCTTCCTCCATCCTTTTGAACAGCGGGTTATCTCCCTGGAAGCTCCTTATTCTTCGAGTTATTTGCGAGTCCTTGAAGCTTATGCTTTAAGGTCGGAACAACAATAATCATTAACCCATTTAGGTTAAATCTTCGCAAAAAATCTGTTTTCCATTTTATAAATATGCCTGCTAAGTTTTCCGGTAATGTAATTTATCCGCATTCCATATTTATAAATATTTTGATCTTTTATAATCCATAAAATTATGGCCGAAACTGATTTATATATTTCGTCCTCTAAAGTAATATCAAATTCAAGAAAAGCACCTTCTTTAAATTCTACTTCGGTCGTAATACACAAGCCCTCTCTGGAAACATTGACAACCTTTAATTCTAAAGGTAATTCGTAAACAGTTATTTTTCCTTCACAGATACATTTTGAACAATAAATTTCCGTACTGTACGGCAGCCTCGAACTATTGCGCAACTCAGGTTTAACAGACATTATCGAAAAACTCCCCTACACTTGATCACATTAAAAGGCAGACTTCTCTCTAAAGTACTCCATTTATACTTTGATCTATACTTGAGTATTTGCTGAATGGTCTCTCAGTTGCCTTCTCTTCCATTACCATTATACCGAAAATAAGCGAGCTGGGATACTCTGTTTACTCTGTTAGTCCAGAGTATTCCTGAAATAGAATCACTTAGAGCGAGACACCCGCCATCATAGGCGGGTGTCTTAATTTCCCTGACATCAGTTCTCTTAAAGCCTTTCCTGAGGATTATTGGTAGCGCTCGTTGGAACTTTCTTCTTATCACTATCTGAATTGAGTCGATTATCATTCAAATTAGCAGCATGAGTTCTCGATTTATCTGTTTTCTTATTTCCCATTAATATATTTCCCCTTTCCGCATCTAAATCTTGCGTGATTTAGGGTTCCCTATTTGACAAACATGATACACATCAAAGCAACAATTATCTTAGAAATCTTAATTAGCGGCTGCTTTTTGCAAAAGTCTTTGCTCTATGAACATGAAAACTTGCAGAGTATCCTGTGTACTTGGAATAAATTTTTTAAGCCGTTCAAAATATTGTTTACGTTGAGCGGTTTTCAAAGCAATCGAGAATGTTAGATCCAAAAGCCAGGACAATCGAACCAACTTAATATCTATGGGATATTTTACAATCGAATAGGAAATTTGTTTTCCACTTAAAATGCCTTCAATGATTTCTAAAGAATATCGTTGATCTTCATGGTCTTTCTCTACAGCTAGATATGGGGTTTTCCCCGGATTCTCGTAAAAATTAATAATCTGGTCGAAAATATCTAATTTGTCAGCATCTCGTATCATTTGGCAAAACTTCAAAGTAGTTCCGCAAATATTCCCCTGAATTACTCGACGATTATGATTGAATATGGATTTATTAATAATTTCTATTTCCGATTCATTAACTCTATCAGTTAATATGTGTTCCCGTTCTAAAATAGACACACCCAAAATCGCATGGTCTTCACTTAAATGATCCTTAAACGTATGATATTTCGCATATTGTTCAAAACGACCGACATCATGAAAAAGTCCAATCACTTCAGCTAACTTCATTTGATCTGTATCAAGCCGAAGATCTGCTCCTATCATTAACATATTGTCCCTGACTCTTTGGGAATGACCTTTTTTATATTGAAGATTAGCTTGGATTTCTAAGTCACTTGAAGTATAGCGATTTGTAAAGTTTTCAAACCAGGATGTTAAATACAAGACATCACTTTGAGTCATCGCAAAAAACTCCTTTAATCACTCTATTTGAATTTTTAAAGCCTTTAACTTCAATTTATCCAGTTTTTAAGACCCCCACTTCTTGTAAGTGGGGGTAGAGTCCTCCTTCGCCGCTAAGTATTCCTATTGGGAAAGGCGGCTCGACAATAATCTCCACTGGACATTATTGTATCTGAAGCCCCGATGTTCAGCTTTAGCGTAAGCGAGTTCACTTGTATCTTCGTATGACTTAATTTTTTCTTAGTTGCTCCCGAATCTGCAAATCTTTTTGCGGTCCAACCCATTTAATCGCCCACTTTTGCAACTCGTTAAACACAGGGATAAGATCTTCGCCTTTAGGACTTAATCTATATTCAATACGGACTGGCATTTCCGGATAAACCTCTCGGCAAATAATTCCTTCACTCTCTAATTCCTTTAAACGTTCCGTCAACACTTTTCCGCTGACATTCGATATTATTTCTGTCAGATCTTTGAAGCGTTTCGGACCTGTTTGTAAAACTCGAATGATTAATCCTGTCCACCGTTTCCCGATTAATTCAAAGGCAGATTCAAATTTTGGACAAAGATGATAATCTTCCATGGTAGGGTACCCTCCGTTTCTGCTCTGATTATTAGTTTAGCACATTCACTTACTTGACGGTAGTCATTGATTTATAGTATTATACTTACATAAGGTAACCGTGTCCCTTCCATATAAAACTTCTTACCTTATAAGAACCTTGACAAATTATAATAAGCAGGTGAGGTGCAAATCTGGATTAATCTACCGCTTAAATAAGAAATGATTCAAATAAAATGCAGGCATATTAAAAGAGAAATGAAAATTATAAAATGAGGAGTTGATCGTCCCATGATTACTGGAGATATGTCAATCACTGAAATTGTTGAAAAGTACCCTAAAACTGCGGATATACTTCTAAGTTATGGTATGCATTGTTTTGGATGCATGGCCGCACGTTTCGAAAACCTTGAACAAGGTGCCTTAGCCCACGGCATAGATGTTCCCCGTTTACTCAAAGACCTTAACGAAGCGATTAAAAATTGAAAACTTTTCTTATTGTTGCTTAGGAATTAAAAATCAAAAGAGCCTTCCACTATAGCCGGAAGGCTCTTTTGCCTTTTCATAACACTATCTTTGTTTTAAGCTCCAATAAGCATATCCTTTTTTAATATATGTTCGAGCACCCAGTCGAAGACGAAGGTTAGAATTTCTCGAATATGCTTGTCCTGGTCTCTGTCTAGACTTTCGAGGTCTACTCCTTCGATTTTTTGAATAAAATCGTCATGTTCTACTTTTTGGCTAAAATATCTTGGGTACTTTAGCTCAATCATGTAATCTTCTTCCGCTTGAAAATGATATTTTGTATAATCTTTTAATTCTTGGATAATGCTAACAATTCTGTCATACTTGTCAACATATAGATAATTTTCGAGTAAATCATATATTTTATTTCCTATCTCAAAGAGATGTCTATGTTGCTCATCAATTTGTTCTACTCCGATAGAATACTCCTCTTTCCATTCCAGCACTTGAACTCAAACCTTTCTTAAACTAATTCTTAGATTGAAGAATGTTTTTATACCTAATTATACCATAAAGTGCTTTAAGTCACATTATTATTACAAATTATTTAGTTAAAAAAATACCGGCTAATGCCGGCTAAAATGACAACAAATGCTGAAATTCTCTCAATCATTTCTCAAGGTAATATAGAAGGACTCGAATTGTTCTTTTTCTCCGCCCGCTTCTTCATCTTCTCCTTGTTTTTGGGACTTTTATCCCCCACTTCAAACACCTCCCATCCTACATTTACCATAGTATTACTATTACAACCATTTTCCATACATCATGCAGGTGTTCTCGATAGTAGAGCATAGGAACAATTACCCATTTGACTTATCCTTCCTACAAGTGTAATCTTACTCTAGACTACATCTGTAGGAAGGAGCCTCAATGATGAACTATGCTGCATGTAAAATATCCGAAGCAGAATGGCAAGTTATGAAAGTACTCTGGGAAAAATCCCCGTTAACCGCAACTCAAATTATCGGCTGCCTGAAATCGGAGACGCAATGGAACCCGAAAACCATTCACACCTTAATCACTCGTTTAGTAAAAAAAGAAGCCCTTGGTGTAAATAAAGAAGCAAGTTTATTTCAATACTATCCCTTAGTTTCTAAAGAAGATTGCATGCTCGAAGAAACAAAGTCTTTTCTCCATAAAGTTTACGACGGTTCAATCCATCTACTGGTTGCAAACTTCGTCAAAAATGAGCGCTTATCTCCTCAAGAAATTGAAAACCTTCGCAAACTGCTTGATGAAAAAACCGATTAAGAGATGGGAGTGAGAACGTGCCTATAGCTGAACTTTTTCATTTACTTGTCACCTTGTCGCTGAGCGGAAGTATTATGGCTTTAGGTCTATTGTTCATCAAGTTTTTATTCAGGCAAAAGCTAAATGCTAACGTCCATTATTTACTCTGGTTTGTTTTAGTTCTAAGGCTTATTGTACCTTTCTCACCTCAAAGCTCTCTAAGTATCTTAAATTATATTCCCCACTCCACATCAACATCTAATTTAAGCCAAACATTTAGACAAACGATTCACACACTCGCACCGCCGCTGAACGAGAACAATTCCCTCCCTAAATCTTCATTAACAATTCCATTGACTAGTGATAATAACGTGAATTCGACGACTTCTTCGCCGGGCAAAACAGTAGCTGCCATTTCGCCTCCAGCTTATCTGTGGCTAACCGGTGCTGCCCTCATATTCATATATATCTTTATGGTAAATGGATCGTTATTAGCCAAAATCAAAAAACTACCTGCCTGCGAGAATCAAGAGCTCCTCAACATTCTTGAAGAATGCAAAACACGCCTCAAAATAACATCGAAAGTAACGGTTGTTTATGATACTAGTTTTAAGTCACCGGCGCTTTTCGGCTGGAGAAAACCCAAAATTATTATATCTCAGCACATTATTGATAAATTATCTCCTGAAGAACTAAACTTTGTCTTTTTACATGAACTGAGTCATCTAAAAAGACGTGACCTCTTTGTCAATACCTTTGTTACTTTGCTTCAAATTGTTTACTGGTTTAACCCTCTTATTTGGTACGCACTGCATCAAATGAAACGGGATTGCGAAATTGCTTGTGATGCCACTGCTCTTGCCGCTATTAGACCAGAGGAACATAAAAAATATGCCCAAACAATTATTGAACTGATTCAACTCCTGTCTGAGCCATTCTGGATTCCTGGTACGATTGGATTTGTCAATAAATTCAACACAAGGAGGATTATCATGATTTCGTCATTTAGAAAAAGCAGCCTAAAATGGACCGTTGCCGCTCTGACCATGACACTTATCGTAGGATGTTCAAGCTTGACCACACCCTTAAAGCCAACGGGAAATACTCAAAATCAAAGCGCTGCCTCTTCAACGAACAATCAGCAAAATACCAGTACTGAAACTCAAACTCAAACTTCAACTCCGACTCCGAGTACTTCAACACCATCTGCTTCTTCGCAAACCACTCCTTCTCTTAATGCCGATTCGTCAAGTAAGATCCTATTGCTCAATATGATGCAGTTGGCACGCCAAGGCAAAATCCTTAATAGTGATTTCCCTGTAAAAACCACAACCATTGAAGATATAGAGAAAGCATTGGGCCCCGCTGACTCAACAAATTATGTAGGTGCTGCTAAAGGGCGCTACGCGACCTTCACAAGTCATAAACTTGTTTTTGGCATTAACAAAGGTGAGCAAATTTTTGAGGCAAGATCCTTTGACAGTCGATTATCAAGTCTATCTCTCAATAGTGTCAAAGCAGTTTTAGGAACACCCGCCTATGATACAAACTACAATAACCAAGAAATTATCGGCTATACAGCTAGTTCTGATTTCAAAATTGAAATGGTATTTCCGCAGCCTACAGCAAGCAACCCTAACCCCAAAATGGATCACTATTCTGTTCTTTATCCACGAGGAACTGTAAACTATATGGCCGATGACCCCGGCAGGCAGTGGTAATATAAGGTATTATGATATCAAAAAATACTCAACAGAGGCTAATGCTAAACGAACTGAATGGTTCGCAAGCATTGGCCTCTTATTTTTATTCAACCTCTTTGCTTTCTTCCACCTGCTCAAATTCACTGGCGTAATTCAAGCCCCATTTACAGAGGGTATCAAGAATGGGCAGAAGACTTTTTCCTGCATTCGTAAGGGAATATTCAACTTTTGGAGGTATTTGAGTATAAATAAATCTCTTGACTAATCCACAGTCTTCCAATTCCCTAAGCTGCTGCGTCAACATTTTGGGTGTAATATTAGGTAATATTTTTCTCATTTCATTATATCTTAAGGTTTTATCGCCCAAATGCCAAAGTATTAATGATTTCCATTTCCCCCCAATAAGTGCCAGCGTCAATTCCATAGAACATTGATACTCACTATTCTTGAACTTAATCATATTTCAAACTCCCCTTTAGTAATTACTTCTGACCTTAGCTTGACTTCATTTAAGCCTGTTTCACATTAACAAAACTGATAGATCAAGTTAAGTATATAATTAGATACTATAGCACATAAAAGTACGTACTTGTTAAGTAAATGCATATTGTTTATTATTATACCAGTCACGATTTCAAAAATATAGAATGGGAGCGTTAGATTATGAAAGTTGTTGCATTTAATGGCAGCCCTCGAGTTAATGGCAATACTGCACAAAGCCTTAAAATGGTCTTGGCTGAATTAGAGAAAGAGGGAATCGAGACTGAAATCGTTCAATTAGGGGGACGTAAGGTCTTTGGCTGCCTGGCTTGCGGCCAATGTGGAAAAAACAAAGATAATCGCTGTGCCCGTAAGGACGATGAGATGAATACATTCATCGAAAAAATAGAGCAGGCAGATGGGATAATTATTGGTTCACCCACCTACTTTAGTAATGTGAGTACAGAAGTAAAAGCTCTAATCGACCGCTGCGGATATGTTGCGAAAGCCAATGGAGGGTCATTGTTAAGAGGAAAAGTCGGAACTGCAGTGGTTTCCGTCCGCAGAGCAGGATCTACCTTTACATACTCTGCCATTAACTTCTTTTTCGGTATAGCCGAAATGGTTATCTGTTCTTCTAGCTACTGGAATATGACGTTATCCTGTGATCCTGGTGATGTCCAAAAAGACGCTGAAGGGATTCAGACTTTCCAAGTTCTTGGTCAGAATATGGCAAAGCTTTTAAAGCAAGTTCGTTAATGTGTTAGGGGGACGGTCCTGATAACACGCTGATAACTGATAGCTTGCACTTCAAAAAATATGTCAAAGGAAATGGCTGTCCCTCTGCTTACCACGAAGGGGCTGTGTTGAAACTTTGTTTCTCACAGCCCCTCAATAGGTTTCGAATGGGGAAGGCTAAACTGACTGACCGTCTATCCTAAGACGACAGTCAGTTTTCTCATGTTATGGGCAATACAATGTAATCCCCACTCCAGCTTGACCTTTTCCAATCCCTTTAGGATAAATCGTCGCACACCAAAATTGCCTTTGATATCTCCAAAGACACTTTCCACCTCTATAGGTCTTAAGCTACGCATTTTTATCCCATATTCGCTGGTCAGATTAGCCCTTGCCTCTGCTTTTAGTTCATTGCCTTTAGGGTTAATGTTGATCTGCTTCTTAAAATTCGCATTATTACTTTGCTTAATACAACGTTTGCGGTAGGGACAATCTTGACAATCATCACTTTGATAGACTCGGATTGTACTTTGATAGCCCCTTTTGCTTTTCTGAGTTTTTATGTGCTTGAACCTTAGAACCCTCCCAAACCCGCACGTGTATTCATCCTTCTCCTTATCATAGAGCCAATTCTGAACCAGCGTCGGATCGGATTTCCACTTGGCCGTTGCTTCCTTATGAAAGGTATTATATTTTACATAGTTCCCAAGGTTCTTTTGAGTCAGATATTCGTAATTCTCTTCACTGCCATATCCCGCATCGGCAACAATGTTGGCAGGGAGTTTCCCCCCTAAGTTTTTCTTCAATTCTTCCAGATGTTCTTTCATGCAATTGGTATCGCCTGCTGATTGATGGATACTATATCCTACGACAAATTGATTTTCTGTTCCTATTTGGACATTGTAACCCGGCTTTAATTGCCCGTTCTTCATAGCATCTTCTTTCATTCGCATGAAGGTGGCGTCTGTATCCGTTTTCGAATAACTGTTGCGCTCTGCCAGCAGTTCCTCTTGTTTTTCGTAGTTCTTCATACGAGGTAAGTAATCTTTCAGTAAGACTCGTTTAACTTTAATGAATTTCTTTTCCTTTGGGTTTTGGGCCAATCGTTCATCGATCTTTTTAACCGCTTCTTCTATAGCCTGGGAGTCAATCGGTTTTTCTTCTCCTAGTTCTTCCAGGTTCCGGTCCCCATACTCCTCATTTTCTTTCTGATTGGTTAGCTCCGCAAATTCAAAGAGTTCTCGGCACTTTTCCCGCAGCTTTTCTTTGTAGCGCTTGGTTGATTTTCCCCAGACCCAGCTGTACTTATTAGCATTGGCTTCTATTTTTGTCCCGTCTAAGAAATAATTTTCCAGCTTGATATAGCCTTGTTTATGTAAAAGTTCAACAGCCTCACTAAAAATCTCAACCAACACATCTTTCATACGTTCGCCCCGAAAGCTGTTGATGGTTTTAAAATCCGGACTATTTCCTCCGCACAACCACATATACATGATGTTTTCGCGGGCTGCCTTTTCTATGCGGCGGCTAGAAAACGTTTTATCAGCATAGGCATAAACGATCAGTTTGGTCATCATGACGGGATGATAACTCGAACGTCCACCTCCCGGATATTTAGCTAAAAGAGGTTCCAGATTCATTTGATCGATAGCAGAGTTTACCACTCTGACCATATGATTGGGAGGAATAAGACATTCCAAATCTATTGGTAAGCTCAGTTGATTCTGATTATACTCTTTAAAAACAACTTGGTTATGTACTTTTTTACCCGGTTTTGACAAGGAGAAAACACCTGCCTCATTCGTTCTTTCCTTGTCATAATTATACCATTTTTCTTCCGAATACGCGGAGAAACCGCCGAAATCTAATGATTTCTAGCGGTTTCTCTCGGCTGTGTTTTCACACAGCCCCTTCATTTTGGAGAAGAATTTTTACTTTGCCAGATTAGGCAATGCTTTCTTAATCATGTTAAGCACAGTAGGATCAGTGATTTCTACGTTTTTAGTCTTTGGATTGACTTTTGTAGCAGACTCGGGAACAGCAGTAAAGCTGTGATCAGGGGTTATGTGGCCGTGTGGATCAGACTTGTTATCCCACATAATCGTGTTGACGTCGTAATTTTTACCAGCATGGCAAGTGGCGCAAATTTCATTTGGATTGGCATTCCTTAATAATCCGCCCTTGGCGTCTGGAGCGTGTGGTATGTGACAAGTCAGGCATCCGTTGATCATACCGGTCGTGTTATGCTTACTGAAAGTATAGTCACGTGTACCATAGTGGTTTGTTGTAATGATAGCCCCAGGTGTAGCTCCCGGAGTGGTATCCTTCGTCGGATCGCTCTTATGACACTTCAGGCAAGTTTGAGATGTTGGCAGCGGCATTGTCGCTTTCCTCTGATCGTCCGAAGTAGCTGCAATATGTGCACTACCGGGACCATGACATGATTCGCAGGTAATCGTTAAATCTGGTGAACCGGCTTTCCCCATGCCGGGGCTATGGCATTCGAGGCAACTGTAATCTTCAGCAGACCAGTTCTGAGTTCCTTTAACTAAACCAGCACTTTGGATCTTATACGTTCCGTCCGAGTTTTTCGTAACGCGTCCAACTCGATAGAACTGCTTGGCAAAACCAGCGGTTTTTGGAATTTCAGCAATTACATAAGTATCCATTTGTACTCCTAGGGCTTTGCTTAGATCAATTGAGGCAGATTTTGCATCATTGGCCGCACCATCATAAACGGTAACTGTCCCATACGTTTTGTCGAATTTGTAGGCCGACAGTGGTTTAAAAGACTGATGATGAGGCGTCTTATCATAATTTCCTTTTTTATGACATGATTGACAAGTTTGTTCGCCCACATAAGTTAAATTGGTACTCGCTGTCTGTGTTACATTGGGTGTCGAAGTTTGCGGCGTTGTTGGTGCAGGTGTCTGGGTATTGCAAGCTGCTACGAGAGTGATAATGACTAATGTCAAAATAGATAAAACAAGAATTTTAAGCCGACGCACTAAAAATTACCTCCTTCACTGGTTCCTTAAACATCCATAGTTTACCGAAAAAAGATTCTTTTATACTCCATTAAAACGAACGATTACTTCATTTACTATTACATATTTTTCGAGAATTTTTGCAACAATAAGAACCGAATGAAGTAGTAAATGTTAGACAAAAATGTTTCAAAAAGGGAGTGATGACGATGGCACCGAACGAAGGGCAACCCGCTAAAGCCAACAAGGCCCAAAGAACTGTGCTTATTGGATTACTTGTACTTGTAGTATTACTCGTTGGAGCATATGCAGGGATGCATTATACCTCTCGTCCACAATTCTGTACTTCCTGCCATGAAATCGCCCCCCAAGTTGCTTCTTGGGAAAAAGGGCCTCATAAAAGTGTAGAGTGCCTGAGTTGTCATGCTGCACCAGGAAATCTAGGCTACATAGTTCGTAAAGTAAGTAGTTACAAAGAACTGTATCTCCATTTTACTCATCAGGTTCCGTCTCAAATCCAATGGACCCCCCATATCGATGCATGCTTATATTGTCATAGCGGAAAAGATAGCGCATACCCAAATGCAAAAAACATAACCCTAGCCCCCGGTTCTGCACCGAATGCCCCGCCAATCAGCCACCAACCCATGATTTCGGGTAATGTTAACTGTATATCGTGTCATGGAAATGTAGGTCATGCAACACCATCAGGCTCAACACCTTCTACTCCATCTCAATAATTGAAACTATAAAATCCCTCAGGTCCTTTTTACTCGGACCTGAGGGATTCTTATTTGGGAGGATATATAAATGAATACCTATAAAACCCAAATATAAAAGCCTTCTTGTTATCTCCAGAAGGCTTTTGCCTGTATTTGGTTATTCCGTTAATAAATGAAATCATTAGTGAAAGAGATCATTAGTGCTATACTATCTATTATATTATTTAGTCATCTATCTATTATTTAGCTACCTGTCTATTATTTAGCTACCTGTCTATTATTTACTTCCCTTTTACTTGGCATTAAGTCCCAATTTATTATTATCATCTAATTCATTATAATCTTTACTTAATATTTCTGATAGTAATTCGCGATCATGAAGCAAATCAGTTAAGCGGCGTTCATCTTTTGTCTGCGTTGAATGAGCATTGGTCAAAATGCTTAGAGGACGATAAACTGGGGCATCCTGAATTTTCAAGGTTTTAAAAATTCTTTGATCATAATCTTTGCGAACGGTCAAGGACGAAATGATTGTAATACCTAATCCTGCGGCAACGACTTGTTTGATAGCCTGAGTACTTCCCAACTCCATAGTGATATTTAACTGCGCAGGATCGAGCCCTCTCTCTTTAATGGCATTTTCCATGACTTTCCGTGTCCCAGAACCAACCTCTCTGGCTACCAACCGCTCATAAGGCAGTTCTGAGAGAGCAATACTTTTTCTTGTTGCCCAGGGGTGAAAATATGGTAAAACGACAACCAGTTCATCTTCCCAAAAGCTCTCCACATTAAGATCCTTATGATGCGGAGCTGGTCCTTCAATTAAGCCAATATGAATTTTCTTTTCCAAAACATCTTGAGTTATAGAGCCGGTATTCGCAATTTTTACTTTAAAATCAACTCCAGGGTGAGCTCTAAACAAAAAGGCTAAAATATTGGGAAGAATATATTCTCCAATCGTTAAAGTTGCGCCAAGAGTAATGAGCCTTCTTTGGTCTTTAGCCAAAGCACAAATCTGTTCCCTGGCATTTGCTAAGATCCCTAAGACACTCCGTACATGTTTATAAAACACTTCACCTTCTTTAGTTAAGGTAACGCCTTTATTAGTTCGATCAAAAAAACGAGCTCCATAATGGTTTTCTAAATTTTGAATCTGCAAACTAATACTAGGCTGACTCATATGAAGGTTTTTAGAGGACAAAGTTATATTTTTTGTTTCGGCCACTTCTTTAAATACAAGAAAGTGTTGTTCCATGGTGCAGTATCTCCCTTCATGATCCCCTGAGTTCATTATATCAATTCATTTCGCTGAACTTCTTATTTTTCCTTCCCTCAATCCCGAAATATTAGGGTGAATTATCTTTAAACGTTAAAAAGAGACAATCAAAACCTAAGTTTAGACTGTCTCTTTTGAGATCCTTCGGCAAGTGAATAAATGGCGAAGACTTTCTATTTTTTGTAAAACAATAAAGCTTCTATCACAAATAATTTTGAAATCACACTATATAGCAATAGAAGACTCTGCTGCAGGAGTTCTTTTAACTAAAGCATTAATATAGGCTTTGGCACTAGCTTCTATAACGTCTGTAGAAAATCCTTTGCCGACGACTGAATGCCCATCCTCGTAACGCAGTTTAATTGTAGCCTCTCCAAGCGCTTCGCTGCTTCGCGTAACTGATTTAACGTCATAGTATTCGAGTGTTGCTTTATTGCCTGTTATCCTGTCGATGGTATTAAACAGAGCGTTAACAGGGCCATTGCCGCAGGCAGCATCAGTGGTTACTTTTCCTGCAAACTCCAAAGTTACTGTGGCCGTTGCCATTCCGACGCCTGAGGTCGCTATAGACATACTATGGAAAATAATGCTGTTCTCCTTGTCATCTGAATCGCCCATTAAAACATAGAGATCTTGGTCAAAAATCTCTTTTTTCTGATCAGCTAAAAGTAAGAACCTCTGATAAACATCATCTAATTGTGCTCCTTCCACTTTATAGCCTAGTTCCTCAAGCCGAAATTGCAAAGCATGTCTTCCAGACCGGGCGGTCAGATTAATATTATTCTTAGGAACCCCAATTGTTTCAGGTTGGATAATTTCATAGGTTTCCCTGTCTTTCAAGACTCCATCTTGGTGAATACCTGAAGCATGATTAAAAGCATTTGCCCCAACTATTGCTTTATGGTCTGGGATCGTCACTCCGGTTATCCGAGAGACCAATCTGCTTGTCGCGGAAATTTCGCGGTGATTAATGCTGCTTTCTATACCATATCCATCGCGCTGAGTAAAAATGGCCATTATAACTTCTTCTAATGAGGTATTCCCGGCTCTTTCTCCAATTCCATTTATAGTTCCTTCAACTTGACGTGCACCTGCTTTGATTCCTGCCAGAGAATTGGCTGTAGCCATTCCTAAATCATTATGACAATGGACACTGACGATAGCTTGATCAATGTTTTTAACATTTTGGATGACAAAACTTATGAGGTCACCATATTCCCAAGGACTTGCATATCCCACAGTATCCGGCAGGTTGACCACAGTTGCTCCTGCAGAAATAACAGCTTCAATAACTTTGGCCAAAAATGCCGGCTCACCGCGAAAAGCATCTTCAGCATAAAATTCTACGTCACTGACATATTTTTTGGCGTATTTAACTGCGGAAACCGCCTGTTCAATGACTCGATCAGGGGTTAGATTTAACTTTTTGGCCATATGAACAGGAGAAACTCCAATTCCAGTATGGATTCTTGGATATTCGGCCTTGCGCAGGGCATCGGCACAGATGTCGATATCCTTGGCTACCGCCCGGGTTAAGCCACAGATCGTAACTCCTTTTATCTCTTGCGCCATTGTTTGAACAGATTCAAAATCTCCCGGAGAAGAGGCCGGGAAACCGGCTTCAATAATATCAACACCAAGTTTTACTAACTGGTGCCCAATTTCAAGTTTTTCCTTTACATTAAGGGTTATTCCTAGAGATTGCTCTCCATCACGAAGCGTCGTATCAAAAACATATAATTTTTTCATTGACAAAAACCTCCTTAAAAATAATCAAACCCTTCGTCTCTGATTTGAGACGAAGGGTTAATTCGCGGTACCACTCAAGTTGACAACACAAGTTGCCTTCTCTTCCAGATACGGGACCTTTTCGAGGTTATTAACATGACCTTCGATGATCCGATATCCTCTTCCTTGTAACGGCGGAAGACCCGTCCGAGCCTACTTTAACAATTAATTTCGGTCGGCTACTCGAGGAAGAGTTCTAATTCTATCCCAAAACTGCCTTGCACCATCCGGCAGCTCGCTGACATGGAAATCTGAATTGTAATAGTTCCTCTCATCGTCGTTTTAGCATTTTTTTATTATATTGACACTACTTCATTTAATTGTCAAGTCTTTTTTAGAATTCTATCCAAAAATGTCTTCTGACCTATAACAATTCTCCTTGATTTAAGGCCAAGATTCCTTAATTTAAGCTAATAAAAACGTTTCCAAATCTAAAGAGAAGTGAACTCGTTCAGCAAGGCATGGGAACCACTAACCCTTCTGCCAAAATATCAGCCATTAAAGCGATATCCTGCACCCCATAAAGTTTCTATATACTCGGGATTAGACGGGTCTCTTTCAATCTTTTTTCTAATCTTCTGTATATGAACAGAAACGGTGGCAGTATCTCCAAAGTATGTATCTCCCCAAATCGCGGCGAGGATATGTTCTTTACTAAAAACAATGTTGGGATTCGCGGCGAAAAAAGCCAAAAGCTCATATTCTGTAGTCGTTAGCAAAACCTCTTTGCCATTAACAAATACTTTATGGGAGGCCGTATTTATTTCCAATCCTCGATGGATTATCACTTCAGGAGCAACTATTTTACCTTTGAGCCGTTCATATCTTGTTATATGCGATTTAACCCTTGCCGCCAGTTCGGCGGGACTGAAAGGTTTCGTTAAATAATCATCGGCTCCAAACCCCAGCCCTCTGATTTTATCGATATCTTCATTTTTGGCAGATACGATAATTACCGGAATCTCATACTTTTCGCGTATTTCCTTGGTAATCTGGTAGCCATCTTTACTGGGCAGCATTAAATCAACAATAATTACATCGTATCGTCCGGTTAGAGCATTTTTTAGGCCCTGAATGCCATCTTGAACGATTTCAGCGTCATAACCATTTAAGAGGAGATAATCTCGTTCAAGTTCCGCAATATTCAAATCATCTTCAATAATTAATATCCGTTTCATTCTTTGCCTCCTTCTTTCGTTTTCTTCACTATTGGAAATTCCAGCGAAAAACAGGTGCCTTTCTGTTCAATGCTAGAAACGGTAATCGAACCTCCATGGGCTTGGATAAGTTCCTTAGCAATGGCGAGGCCGAGCCCCGTACTCATTAAGTCTTTCGTACGCTCGTTATCTATTCTGTAAAATCGATTAAAGATATAGGGAAGTTTATCTCCAGGAATTCCCGGTCCATTATCTTCTATGTCGATTGCAACAATGTCATCATTTCTTTTCATGGTAATACAAATGACTAAATCTTTGTTCGAACCATATTTAACGGCATTTCCGATGATGTTTTTAAAGGCCTGATTTATTCGTTTCCTATCGAGATTAAGATCACAGTCATCTTCCATTTTGTTCTGATAGTGAAAATCGATGTTTCTTTCTTCCATCTCAAATTTGAATTCTTCCATAAGATCTTCCATGAATGCCTGAATTGGAATAACTTCAAAGTTAAACTCTAATTTTTGCATATCTAATTTAGAAAACAAAAAGAGATCATCGATCAGCTTATCGATGTAAATGGTGTTTTGATATATCGTCCTAAGATATTTATCGACTTTCTGCGGTGAATTGCCAACGCCATCCAATATTGCTTCGAGATAACCTTGGACAGAAGTAATAGGAGTTTTAAGGTCGTGGGATATATTGGCAATTAAAGTCTTACGGTTCTCTTCATACTCCTGCTTCATTTTCTCACCGGCTTGCAGTTTGAGAGCCATTTCGTTAAATGAATCCACTAATAACCCGATAAAACCTAGATCACAAGTCTTATCGCTCTCAACTTGAACATTATAATTTCCTTGAGCAACTTCTTCTACTCCATTTTGGAGTTTACGAATAGGTCTAAAAATTCTCTTTTCTAATCGCCTTAGGAAAGAGAACTGTAAAGTTTCCTTTACAATGATAAATACTGCAAAAAAAAGACTAATTGAACGTATTCCTAGCCATTTAAAAAGCAAATAGAGGATGACCAAGTTAAAGATGACACTCATAGGCCGAAAAAAGCGCAGAGACCTATGATCTTGAATGAATTGCCGGTGTTTTTTCTGGAATTCCTGATGCTGAAACAGCTCTCCATGCTGCTGATAAAAATCCATATGACATTGATGAAATTCCTGATGCTTTTTTAGATGTGCTATTTTATGCTTCTTCATAATTAGCGACATACGTTCCAATAGGCTCCTAAGCACTTTAATCACCGTTTTCTTCCATTTTGTAACTGAATACCGCAGATTCGTGTCCATTATACTGAGAATCAGGGCCCAAAACAATTCAATTGTTCTGTGCCCTGAATTTTTGCGGCTTGATTGGAGTATTAAAACAGCAGCAATTCTACCGTAAGCTGAAGATTATGCATCTCATCCGTTTCTTGAATTTGCTGCTTACCCTTAATGGTTAACAAAATTCGTTCTATTTCTTTTGAATTATTAATCCAAAGGTTACATTGAACGTCAGAGTCTTGAAGAGCAAAAAACTCGTTCATTAAAGCATGATGCTGATGGTGCTCAGGAAGCCTGTGTTGACTTATTCTTTCTTGAAAAACCTTTTTCATTTCTTCAGGAAGCTCTTTTAAACTTAGAGAAAGCTTTACAGATTGATTCTCGTTCTCTTCCACCTTAATTTGATTAATAACATTGAGGATATTGGCTAACCTAGTTAACTTTCCTCGAATTCCTATCCTTCTGTGGCCCTCCTGATCTTCAATACCACATCCGCCTTGATTATGAAAATAGTGATGATGGTGTTTCATAAAACCATGCCGCATATACCCATGACACCCCGGAATCGTGAACTCCGTTTGGCTTTCATGTTTGAACTTCTTGCCATTATAGTCTAGTTCAGAGTTAATTTTTACTTTTGTCTCTCCGCTGGATAAATTTTTTTCAAACTCGTTCTTAAAATCAACTATTTTGGTTTGATCTTTTGTCCCTTCTACTTTTAACGTCCCGTTTATAACCTCCTTATCTTTCATGGTATTAATTACATCATACAAAAGTTTAAATCCGCTCATCAAAATGACCTCCTTGTTTCTTAACTACAGTGGTCATTATAAATGAAGGCTTTAAACTCCCTTTTAAGCAATTATAAAAATTCTATAAAAATCCCTGAAATTTTCTGGTAAAAAATATACATCTAAAGCAAATAAGAAAGTATAATCAGTAATTTCATTTCAGCAAAACCAACTATATTCACTAAACAATCCTGTCCATACTGTTTGGTTTGGTACCGATTTATAAGAATGCAAAAGAAACTTTTGGGAACTACTAACTATAAGATAACTATTTTTAAGACTAAATGAAAGGATCGAGGCGTTTTTAACAGTGGCAATTACTAACATGTTATTAGACACCGAAGCATTACTCATCGTTTCCCAATTAGGTTCTAATAATTTTTTTACCACAAAAGTCTATGAACAGGATCACTTCTTCCGCAATCCCGACCCTGCTTTAAATCAAAACCAAATTGCAGAGTATTTAATTTGTCCCAAGTGTTTTGCCAAAAGAGTTAAGGAAATACGCGAGATGTTTGTTGGCTGGGCAAGGATTAACAGAGATGAAACCAACCATTAAACTTATAGGTATCCATAATCAAGATCCTAAAATTTTGTTTATACAATTTTCCCTCGGCCTACGCTATTTTGTTTATCGCCGCGATCTTGAAGTATTTCAGGAGACGGTACTTGAGGAATTATTCAGTAGAAAGGATCCATTTAGACTGCGTCCGTTAAATCGAAAGGATCAAGAGTACCTAATTACTAACCTTAAATTCAATGACAAGGCTAAAAAAGCCATTAGCTTCTACCCCCAGAGACGACAGGGTTATTCTTTAGTAAGAAAATCAAGAAAACCCTTGTTCTGCTCATAGAGATTTGGCTCCGGGGGATGATAAAAAAGCAAACTCTTACTAGCATGGCAATGTTTGCTTTTTGAATCTATTGGTATATTAGATCGGCTATAAGTTTATTACTGAATACGTTTTAGAACATCATTGTCCCCCAGATAGCGAGGAATAACATGAAGATGCATGTGAAAGACAGACTGACCGGCGACAGCTTCAATATTTGCCATTACATTATAACCATCAGGCTGATACTCCTCATCCAGTTTCTCCTTCACCTGTTTTAACAGTTTCCCCATTGCTGCCATTTCCTCAGCACTGGCTTCAAAAATGTTCCTCATATGACGCTTGGAAATAATTAAAGCATGGCCTTTACTAACCGGATTTCTGTCGTAAATAACTCTAAAGTAATTGTTTTCCATAATTGTGGCTTCCGGAGGCAATCCACAGAATACACAATCCACCATAACTCTCCCCCCTTATCTTTCAATTCTATTTTCTGTCTTCATTCTTTCATCGAATTGATGTCTATAAATGGACTCCATAGGTATTTGAATATACATTTTCATAGTTAATATTTTTCTCCGTATAGGGAGATTTTGACTCTGCAGGGTATCCAAGGGCCATAATTATGGGCACCTTTAACTTTTCGGGAATTGCCAATATCCCACGTACATAGTCTTCTGCCGCCTCAGTGTCCGTGTGTTGTCGTTTCCTAAGTTGAATCCAACATGATCCCAAGCCTAAAGATTCTGCCATTAAATGGAGAATAGTGGCAGCTATAGCAGCGTCTTCAACCCAGACATCGCTTCGTTCAGGATCAGCCAGTATCACCACGGCTAAAGCCGCACCCTTTAAATGCCCAGCCCCTTTCTTGGCTGATGCTAATTGGGACAATAACTTCGGGTCGTCGACCACTAAGAATTGACAGGGTTTGAAGCCCCGGGATGATGGGCTGAGTAAAGCAGCTTGTAACAAGATTTTAACGGTTTCCGGATTTATTTTTGTTTCGGTATATTTTCTAATACTGCGCCGCTTATATAATAGATCTAACATCTTTTTTACCCCTTTCTTATTTTCAAAGATTTTAAAAACTAACCTTATAATTAAGAATACCCTTATTAAGGCAAGAAAATCAATGTTTAAAAGGAAAAAGAGATCTTCTCACCTTAGCAGAGAGAAGATCTCCATAAGCTTTACTTGCCTCCCATCGGACAGAGGGATTCCAGTTGATCATCCCCAGTAAGTTTGCTTTTGATTTGGGATTGCACCGAAAACTCAAATACATAGGAATATATCCTTTTTACAAATTCGGGAGAAAGCTGCAATTCTTCTGCCAGAGGAACTAAACGTTGGAGGATATCTCTTTCTCGGCCAACATCCTTAACTTTATCCAGTCGTTTTTGCTCACCAATCTTGCTGACGATCTGCATGCGTTTAGAAAGCCGCTCTACAATAGTATAATCGATGAGATCAATTTCAAAGCGCAAGGCTTCCAAATTTTCCCTCATTTCTCTACTAACAAAATTTCTTCCTACAGATTGTGCAACGAGCTCCAAGTCTTGTGCTAAGGTCATAAATTGTTCCGGGGTAAGAGACTGAGGCCCATCACTCATGGCCTCCTCAGGATTAGGATGCATTTCAATAAGCAAACCATCGGCACCGCTTGCCACAGCCGCTTTGGACAAGGAGGCGATTAAATCGCGTCTTCCTGCTGCATGGCTGGGATCGACGATTACAGGGAGATGGGACAGTTCTTTGGCAACCCCGACAGCGCTTAAATCCAACGTATTTCTTGTGCTGGGTTCAAACGTTCGGATTCCGCGCTCACATAAGATGACTTGAGAATTCCCCGCCGCCATGATATATTCGGCAGCCAACAGCCACTCTTCTATAGTCGCAGACAATCCGCGTTTAAGAATAATCGGCTTATTTACTTTGCCTGCTAATTTTAGAAGTTCGAAATTCTGCATGTTACGAGCGCCAATTTGCAGCAAATCAACTTTATCGACGACCATTTCCAAACTTCTGAGATCAATAACTTCGGTAACACATAAAAGGCCTTCCTCTCTTGCGGCCTGTACCAAATAGTTGACTCCTTCAAGCCCCAGCCCCTGAAAACTATAGGGAGATGTGCGCGGTTTGAATACACCGCCACGCAAAATTTTCCCTCCCGAACGTCTGACTGCGGCAGCAGCTTTCTGCATTTGGATACTCGATTCTACAGCACAAGGACCTCCTATGAGAACAATTTCTTTACCGCCTAGACAAACGTCACCAACCTTAATAACACTTTTCTTGGACTTATCACCGGCTAATTTTAAGTCTTTCATGGTAATTCCTCCTTGTAGTTTAAATAAAAAAGTCCACGGTTCATCCCACCAGGGACGAAAGCCGTGGACTTCCGCGTTACCACCCAATTTGACCAAAATGGTCCGCTCAAAAAGGTACTGTCGTCAAACTCGTCTTTGTTGAGTTCTGGAGGTTCAGCAAAATAAAAAGTTTCTCATCCCTGACGGGACGAGAAACGTTATCTCGTGTTACCACCCAACTTTTGGCTATAAAGCCGCTCGACAAGGTACGGGAATGATATCCGATACCTCCTTCCAGTTAACGGAGAAGAACCGTCCTAGCCTACTTTTTTTGTTCAGCCGGAAGCTCAGGAGGGAACTTCAGTTATTACCACACATAGAAGAGCTTGCAGTCATGACTCTTCCTCCCTGAACGGTAATATATAACCTACTTTTCTCCGTCGAAGCTTTTAAGGATTTAATTAATAGTATTATAACAGAAGTATGCTATTTGTCAACTGTGTATATCAGAAAATTATTCATTATTGACCTTTGTATAGCATGATCCTATAAAGGAAAAAATAAAGAAATCTTAAGGATATTTTAAGGTTCGTATTGTAAAGTTACAATGTACCGTGGAAAGGAGTTTTGAATATGCGCTTTTCAATAGGGTTATTGGATTCACTTTTTGGGGAGAAGATTACTCTCCAAGGACCTGATGAAAAAGGAAATATCGTTAAATGCAAGGTTTCTAAAAAATGGCTTGAACGAGCACAATTAGGGAACAGCTCTCTTTCTTCCCTGTCCCAAGATTCCCACAACGACGACAATTGTTCAGCATCAATGATTTAAATCATTAAACATTAGTATGATTATTATGTTTTAAGAGTTCGCGAAAGATTCCTCGAAACGCCACTGGAAGAGGAAGAGCACTTATCTTATTAAGTGAAACCCAACACCTGTTTTCACCAAGCAGGTGTTGTTTGTGTTCAGTCTCGGGTTGCTCATGTACCGACACTGGCAAAGGTAATTGCTGAGTCTCGAGAGTTTCGTTGATATCCAATACGATCCAAAAAATTTTCCACCGCCGATGACTGAAATTATACCATAGAGGGCCCTGAAGAGTGGCAGCTTGGGACAACCCTTTGGTAACATCTTTATCAAAGGAGCGATCGTTTACCGCTTCATAATAAAGATGAAACAATTCATTTTGAGAAAAGGACAGCAGAAAATCTTTACGGCGGTTTTCCTGCAAAATTTCCACACCGGGAAGTTCCCAGAGACTCGCCAGCAAACCATCGGACGGACGTTTTTGCAGGTATACCTCATTCCCTCTCCTCATTACAAACGTTAAACGTGTCATCTCTTGACGCTGAGGTTTAGGCCTTTTTACAGGGTAAAGAAGAACATTTCCCTCTTTTCTTCCAAGGCATAGTTTAAACAAGGGACATTCAACGCAGCTTGGCTTTTTGGAGGTACATACCATAGCCCCAAGTTCCATCAAAGCTTGATTAAAATCCCCCGGATCAGATGTTGATTGCCAAAGAGTAATAGACTGATCAAATCTGCGATAACTTTTGACGGATTCTACGGGCTCCGGCCAAGCCAATAACCGAGACATTACTCGCAAAACATTACCATCAATAGCTGAAACCTTCTCACCAAAGGCAATACTGGCTACGGCTCCGGCAGTATACTTTCCAATACCAGGCACTTTCAAAAGCTGTTCATAATTGTCGGGCATTGCGCCCTCTCTTTGAGTGAGAAGATATTGAGCTCCCTCCCACATCCGTTTAGCTCTTGAATAATAGCCCAATCCTCTCCATTCCGTCAGTACCTCTTCAAAGCTGGCCTCACCCAGTTTTTTTAAATTTGGAAAGCGATGAAGAAATCGTTCGAAATAAGGAATTACTGTTTTTACCTGCGTTTGCTGCAGCATCACTTCAGACACCCAGATCATATAAGGATCTTTTGTCTTACGCCAAGGCAAATCCCTTTTTGCTGAATGAAACCAAGGTAATAAATACTCGGCTATACTAAAATCTGTTAAATTATCTTGCATCATAGTTCTTTCTGCTTCCATTTCAAATGTCCTTAGACGTTAATCAGGATTAATCCGGAGATGCACAAAACAGCTCCCAAAAGTTTATACAATGAAAACCCTTCATTAAAAAATAGTATACCAATAGGGATAAGAATAACGGCCAGAATAATGTTGGCAACTAATGAACCAACCCCAATATTCCAACCAACACGATAAGCAATTAAATACCCTACCTCTAGCCCAACAATCGCAATTCCTAAGACAAAACTCGTCCAATTTAATTTTGAAAACGACTCTATAAATCCCTTATCGGATCTATAGACGAAGCCTGCTGCGGCCGTAAAGACAGCAGCAGTTGTATAGGTGATCAGCAGCGCTGAAAAGGGGTTGACATTCTGTGGAGTAGTTTTTTGAGCTAAATTATAAACGACATTTGATAGGACAATAAGAACTATAGGAAATATATATTCTAACATATTCAACCCTCATTTTCTTACTATGATCTTAATTATGATACATCCTTTAATCGGCGTTCTTTAATAATTATTGTTAGGCCTTTAATTCTAATCGTATTTCAATCCTAACAATGATATCAATTATAGCTATTCTCATTGTTATTTTCGGGAACCATTGGAGACCAAAAGTTCTCGATTGATTGCTGAACAGCCCGAATATCGGTCACGTATCGAATATTCCTCCATGCGGATGGGAGCAATCTTTTGTACTTCGGCTGAGCGAAACGTTCATCAATCAATACGACGATGCCTCTATCCTTTTCCGTGCGGATTACTCGGCCGACTGCCTGCAGCACTTTGTTGATCCCGGGATATATATAGGAAAATTCAAAGCCTTCATGACTTACTTTTTCATAATAGTCACGAATTATCTCTCGTTCAAATCCTACCTGGGGCAGGCCAACTCCCACTACTATGGCCCCGGAAAGACGGTCACCCATTAAATCTATGCCTTCGCCAAAGATTCCGCCCATCAAGGCAAAGCCTATCAGTGTTTCATGGGGATGTTCACTAAAACTTGCCAAAAACTCCTCCCGTTCCTCCTCCTGCATACCTAACCTTTGCTGAATTACCTTAACTAAAGGATTTTGCGCTTGAAATCTGAAACAGACCTCTTGCAAATATTCATAAGAAGGAAAGAAAACAAGATAGTTGCCCTCTTTAGGCACGGTAACAGCGGCGATGGTTTCAGCAATTTGCTCATAACTAGAAGCTCGCTGCCTATACTTGGTAGAGATACTTTTGTGAATCACTACGTGCAAATTCTCAGCAGGAAAGGGTGAGGATAATCTCAATTTGAACGAGGTCTCCTCACCTCCCAAAACATTCATAAAATAATCCATAGGGCTCAGAGTGGCTGAAAATAAAATTGAGGCCCTCCCTCTTTCTAAGGCTTCTCTCAAGCGAACAGAGGGGTCGAGGCAGAACAGCTTAATCCTTAAGTCTGCCTGAGATTGCAGACAGGTGACGTAATGAGAGTCAAAACTTTCTGCAGTTCTAAGGAAGGTCAGGGCCTGAAAATAAAGGTCCAAAAGCTGTTCCTGCCAATCATATGTTTGATCTTTATATTTCAGGAACGTTTCAACCGCTTTGACAAAATGCCGTAAAACCTTAATTAGGTCACTAGGCAGCTCCTTTTCAACGCTCTCTCCTTTCGAATTATCAGCCAAGCAAGCTTTTTTTTCTTTAATTATAGCCATGTTAACTCGTGCTAAACTTTTAGACAGTTTCGGATCATCCACTTTGGTAAGTCGTTTAAGCTCGAGCCAATTTTCCTTTCTTATCTCTGCCGAGAACATCTCCCGAGCACGCTCCACTAAATTATGGGCCTCATCGACTAAAAAAGTATAATCCCCTCCGTCAAGAAAAAATCGTTTCAAATAAACTCGAGGATCGAACACATAATTATAGTCTCCTATAACCACATCAGCCCAAGTGGCCATTTCCAAAGAAAATTCGAATGGACAGATGGAATGCTTTCGGGCATAATCTTCAAGCACTTGGCGAGTCCAGGATTCTTCAGCAAAAATATCTTCCGCCGCCCCACGAAGGCGGTCGTAGTAGCCTTTGGCAAAAGGGCATTCCTCCGGCAGACACGAAGATTCTGGCTGGAAACATACCTTCTTCTTAGCAGTGAGTGTAAGCCGTTTGATTTTTAATCCTCGAACCTGTAAATCCGTCAGAGCCTTTTCCGCCACAGTTCGAGTAATTGTTTTGGCAGTCAGATAAAAAATTTGAACCGTTAAACCTTCCCCCATCGCTTTGATGGCAGGGAATAAAGTACCCATAGTTTTGCCGATGCCGGTAGGAGCTTGGGCAAAAAGTGTCTGGCCGGATTTGATCGTCTGATAAACGCCTACAGCCAACTCCCTCTGTCCCTTTCGATAGGCAGAAAAAGGAAATTGCAGTTCCTGAATACTTGAATCGCGTTGGTTATACCAATCTTGGAGCCTGCAAGCCCAAAGCAGATATTTCTCTCCTAAATTAATAAAGAACTCTGATAATTGTTCAAAAGCAAATGATCTGTTAAATTTTCTTATTTCAGCAGTGTCAAGCTGATAATAAGTTAGCTGAACATCAATCGTTTCTAAGCCTTCCTGCGCAGCATACATAAAGGCATAACACTGCGCTTGAGCCCAATGCATGTCACTTATTGATTCATCAATTAAGGTTAAATCCATAGCCGTCGTTTTTATTTCGTCTACACAGGCTCCAGATTCCCTTTTCAGGATCCCATCCGCTCTCCCTTTCACTTCCAGGCAGATATCCTCTTCGACTCCTCTAATGATCTGCTTCTCCTTGGGAACATAAAGATAGGATAGCGTCACTTCTGGCAGGTAATCCGTACCGCTTTGCCTTTGAACTAACTGATGTGCTTTTATGCCATCTTGAGTTCGAGCAGCCCCAATCGCGGCAGGCTTCAAGTCTCCCTTCTTGAGCACAAATTCAACTAATTCTCGTACAGATACTTTTACAATTTTCAATCTAATAATCCTTCCAAGTGAAGTCGTTCAGCTAACGCTGAACAAAATAACCTTCTCCTCTGAAATTCGACGAAGATTATTTGAATCCTTTAAAGAGCAAAAGTTCCCAGTTCTTAAAAAGTTGGCAGCATCTCATCTTCACTAATTCTTGACAACTTGTTCATTGTTTAAGTAAATTTTTAATTTTATTGGGGAGTATAATTGATAACCGGAAGCCTTGAGGAAAAAGAAATGAGATGATGATTATGAGGCTACGGTTTTTGGATCGTACCCGCGGTTTAATTATGCTTTTTATGGCTCTGGATCATGCTTTATATTTTTGGAGCAGCGGACGAGTCAATAATGAAGGATTGCCGCTCCTAATGAACGGGAATGTAACATTTAATCCCATAGGAAGTGCAAGCCTTCTCGGATTACTCGTGATGTTTTTGTCCAGCCTATGTGCTCCCGGGTTTCTTTTTATTGCCGGTTATGTTTTAGCTCTTTCGGTCAGAAAGCGACAGTCCTTGGGTGCTTCTAATTGGAGTATTGACAAGTATCTGCTGAAACGAGGACTTATTCTTATAGCACTACAGCTTTTTATTGCTTCCCCGGCTTTCAATCTTCCTCTATTTGTTCAAGCACAATCGTTATTCTCCGTCCTTACGCCGGGAACCTTTTTCTCCTTTAGTGTCTTATCCGCCATCGGCTTAGGGTTTATTGTTCTTGTGGCGGGTCGCAGAATTTCACCTTGGAAACTCTTTAGCTTAACTGGCTTGCTCTATTTATTGAGTCAGCTATTTTTGCCGACAGTTGTAAGAAACTTTCCTTTGCATCAAACGCTCTACAAAGCGCTGCAGACTATTTTGCTTCTTCCCGTACCATTCTCTTCAACGTTATTAGTGAATAATAATTTCCCCTTGATTCCTTGGCTTCTGCCGATGGTCCTAGGATGGTTGTACGGGCAGACTTATCAAGAAGAACGCGGCGTGACTTATGAAGCAAAAAGATTTGCGCTGTCGGGTTTATGCAGTTTAGCTCTTTTCTTTGTTTTACGCTTTCTGGGAGTGGGGGATTATCTTAGTCCCGACGGAACTTTGCAAGGCTTCTTCGGACTTTCCAAATACCCGCCAAGTATCATTTTCTTTCTTCTCTATCTTGGGCTTGTCTTCTTGCTGGGTTATTTCTTTTTCAGATTGTCTCAGACTTCTAAGTTAGGTCAGGTATTGGAAAAGTTCGGACAATCACCACTTTTCTTTTATAACGCTCACCTCTGGCTTTATGCCGCAATACCGGCAGTTCTGGCCCGATTTAATTGTCTTTCCCTCTTAGCGGGAGTTGTGATTTGGATTCTGGGTATTATAATCCTTTACCCGCTCAATCTTAAATATCAAGCATGGAGATTATCGCATAAATCTCGACATTTATCCAAAACTTATTCGCCAGTAGGAACCCGATTGCACTGGTAAACTTGTCAATTTCGCCATAAGTTTGGAAAGGACTGATTCATACCCATGATTTCTTCAATGGATCTGAAAACTGCGCGCTGGGTTACCTGGTCTAAAAAAAACCTTTTGCGTTTCTGTTTAGTTGCCGTCACACTGTTCGTTTTCATTGCCCCCAATCGTCCTGCCCACTATTCCTATCTTTTGTTAGTCGGAGCTTTCTGGAATATTGAACCTGATCGTTTGCCAGTCTCTTGGCAGCGTTTTTTGGGTATCGGTATCCCTTTAGTATTGTTTCCAATTCTAATGTGGCAATATTTCCCTCCCGTTTGGAATGACATTGTCTATTGGCAACTGGGAACTCGTGTACATCTGCTGGACTTAGATGCTTTGTTTAAGTCGATTCCCGGAAATAACGGCTGGATTTTTCGAGTTCTTAAAACCCCATGGCTAACAAGCTATTTTCAATGGATTTACGCTAATGGTTTCACGCTTCCTGTACTCATTCCAATTTTTCGCTCCTTCTGGGCTAAAGACTCTTTAAAAATGATTCGCTACAGCTTGTCAGCCCATGTTTTACAGTTTCTCTTGATTTTCCCTTTCTACTTAACGATTCATGTTAATGAAGTGTGGTATGTCTTAGGGCAGCCCGACGGGATGGCCCGTCACCTTTCAGCAGCAGAGGCTGCCGTCGTGGTAGTAAATTGTTTTCCTTCAATGCACACCTCTATAGCTTTTGCCATGCTGCTATTGGCATGGAGAGAAAAGGATAAACTCTTCCGATGGGTTTGGACATTATTTTGCCTTTCGATCATCTACTCAACACTCTATCTGGAAATCCATTGGGTTACCGATGTCATTGCCGGCATTCTTTTAGCCCTGAGCACAATTACATTAGGAGATTGGCTTATCCTTAAAGTCGGCCAACGGTGGAAGAAGAATGCATGAAAAACTCTCAATCGTCACAACCTTTAGGAGATAAGGTTTAAGGCGAAAGGAGAGATACTATGAGCGAACTCATAGGAAATCATCAGCAACGGCGAGAAACCCTCAAGCAAATTATCCGTGACATTCACCAGAATAAAAATCCTCAAGAACTGAAAGAGAGGTTTCGCGAGCTCTTATCCGACGTTGGCGCAACAGAGATCGCTGCTTTAGAACAGGAGCTTATCCAAGAAGGTTTACCAGAAAAAGAAATTCAAAGTCTCTGTGATGTTCATGTATCCGTCTTTGAAGATAGTCTTGATCAACAACCGAAATCCCAAGAACAAGGCGGCCATCCCATCCAAACCTTTCGCAAAGAAAACCATGCTATTGCAGACGTAATTCAAGAGCTGCGCCCACTTCTGAAACAACTTCTTGACACAACCCAAGAAACTATTCCCGAAGAAGACCTGAATAAATGGCAAGTTCTTCATCGCCAATTGTTAGAACTTGAAAAGCATTACAGTCGTAAAGAGAATATTCTTTTTGCTTATCTCGAAAAGCATGGGGTAAGCGGGCCCCCTAAAGTAATGTGGGGAATCCATGATGAGATCAGAGCTCAGCTTAAACAGATTTCCCAAAACCTTCTAGACCATTTGCCCGCTAAACATTCTTTACCGGAATTGGTTCAAGCTACCGCTTTACCAGCACTGAAAGCTATCGAAGATATGATCTACAAGGAAGAGAATATTTTGTTTCCGATGAGTATGGAAACTCTAACTGAGGCGGAATGGGCGGCAGTAGCAGAACAGAGCAGTGAGATCGGCTATACGCTGATTCAGCCGGACGAAGGGTGGGTTCCATCCGCTCCTCCTGAACCAACTGTTACATCCCATCGGCTTCTTTCGTTTCCAACTGGCGGTTTGTCCTTAGAGCAAGTAAGTCTGATTTTTAACCACCTGCCTGTAGATATCACCTTTGTGGATGAATTTGATATCGTCCGCTATTTCTCCTTTGGCAAAGAACGTATTTTCCAGCGCAGTAAAGCGATCATTGGCCGGAATGTTAAAGACTGTCATCCGCCTGATAGCGTGCACATTGTTAACAAAATTGTTCAAGATTTTAAAAGCGGTCAGCGCGATACCGCTGAATTCTGGTTACATATGAACGACATGTATGTTTATATACAATATTTTGCCATACGTGATGAAAAAGGAACCTACCGTGGTACTATGGAAGTCACTCAAGATATCCAAAAGTTACAAAATATCCAGGGAGAAAAACGGATTTATTCCGAGGAGTGAACTCGTTAACGAAGGACTGGGGATGTGTAGAAACTTAACGTTAAAAATCAAAAGTGGGTTCAGATAGCGAAAGCCGATCTCGCTTCACTGGTATTGTGGAGTGAGATCGGCTTAAATTGAATGATTAGCAAGAAAAGTGGGGATTCAATGAGGGTGCCGAATCCCAAACAATGGACGAGGAATATTCTAACTCGTCACCGCCGTTTGCAGTTTAGCTGTTTCCTCCTCGACAAGCTTACGTCGCAATACTTTTCCTACGATACTTCTGGGCAACTCCTTTCTAAACTCGATAAGCCGCGGAACCTTATAGGCCGCCATCTTGCTTCTGCAAAACGAGATAAATTCCTCCTCAGTCCCTTCAATGTTCTCATGCAGTACTATATAGGCTTTAGTAGTTTCTCCTCGGTAGAGATCTGGAATTCCTGCAACAACAACTTCTTTGACCTTAGGATGCTCATAAAGCACTTCTTCAATGTCACGGGGGTAAATATTAAACCCTCCCGCAATAATCATATCCTTCTTCCGATCAATTATATAGAAATAACCATCTTTATCCATTTTAGCAATATCACCGGTATACAACCAGCCATCTCGCAGGGTCTCTTTTGTTTCCTCAGGTTTATTCCAGTATCCGCTCATAACCTGAGGACCTCTAACACATAGTTCACCAATCTCCCCCACAGGAAGTGGTCGCGTTCCAGTTTCCATATCCATAATAACGCTATCCGTGTCAGGAAAGGGGATTCCTATCGAGCCTTTGCGTGTAGGCCGGTCCAATGGATTACTATGAGTTACCGGTGACGCTTCGGAAAGACCATACCCTTCAATTAGATTTCCCGCTCCCTGGGTTACTTCGCTGAACTTTTGAGCAACTTCTAATGGCAGAGGAGCTGAGCCGCTGTTACAAACTTTGATTGCCGCTAAGTTTTCTCGATAAGCAGCAATTCGAGGATGATTGTTTAATGCCATAAATATAGTTGGTGCCCCAGGGAAAAGGGTCGGTTTATGATTTTTAATAACTTCTAAAACCTTATCTATTTCAAAGCGAGGCAATAGTATTTGTGTCGATGCACTAGCCACAGCATAATTTACACAGTTAGTCATTCCATAAACATGAAACAGAGGTAAAATGCTTAATATTCGTTCCTCCCCGTATTTTATATCAAAGGACCAAGATATATTTTGAATAGTATTGCAGATTAAATTGCGATGGGTAAGCATGACGCCTTTAGATACGCCTGTTGTTCCGCCTGTATATTGTAAAACTGCCAGATCCTTAACCGGATCGATTTCAACAACGTCCGAAATCAAGTCACTTCTGATCAACACATCATAAGAATTTATGTCTTGTGTCTGTTTAACAGGAACAATAAAATTAAAAGCTATGACTCGTTGTAATGTTGTTTCATGAAAAACGTTTTGGACTCTGGGATACAGAGGTTCAAACACGATAATTGTTGTGGCACCAGAATCGTTTATTTGGTAGGCCAATTCACGTTCCACGTACATTGGATTTGTTTGTACAACTATCGCACCTAATTTAAGCAACGCATAAAAACTGACAACCCATTGAGGACAATTAGGGCCCATCAGAGCAACTCGTTCACCTTTTTTTACCCCCAGATCGAATAGCCCTTTAGCTAAACGGTTCACTTGATCTCCAAACTCCCTATAAGTTATCTTTTGATCCTCAAAAATCATAGCTAAAGTATCAGGACATTTGCTCACTGCATCATCAAGTAACTGACCAAGTGTTATTTCAGGGTACTCAAGGCTTCGCTTTGTATAGAACGGATAGCTTTTAAACCAAGGCCTTTCATGTGGCAGCATGATTACTTAACCTCCCTATAATATCTTGATATTTTCTTTAGATATCTCGTATTTTCATAGAATTCCTAGCTAACCAAATTAGCTCACCACGGATAGAATTCGCATAAAATGTCTAATTCGGAGAAATTGGATATGGCAAAGCCAACGTCTACTATTTGTGGATATGTTGGCCGTTGTAAACCCATGATTCTCACGGTGGTAAACCTCCCATGTCTAACAGGGTCAAGATTATAAATCTGCCCTAAATTCCTTCGTTCCACCTATCCATGATTGGGTGTCAGTTATGCTCCTCTACCGAGTCCTTGCTCTAATGGAAAAATATGCGACTGACTACCAGCTCTTTTGTTTTGCTAGGTTACCTGGATTGCTCGCTTCTGTGGTGACGCTTTAACCCACAGATCGTTTGTTTCTTATGGTTTCGCTGCTATTCTAATTACGCTGCTAAATGCTCAACTGGACGATGAATGTCCTTAATTAGCTTTTCTGGATCGTATTCTGTACCTTTTGTTAATATTGCATAGAACACCCGAATTAGTTTACAGCTTAAGGCAATTAGTGATTGTTTCTTCTTCAGGGGATTCTTGATCCTTGTTGTGTAGTAGTTGTGTATCTCTGCAAACTCTGCGTTTTTTGCGACTAGCGGCATCACTGCTTGAAATAGGATTGCCCTCAGTCGTGCGCGGCCGCGCTTACTGATCGTGGTCTGTCCCTTGTGCTTACCTGAGCTGCTTTCTCGTAAGGCTAAGCCCGCAAGCTTTTGGATCTGCTTTGGAGAATTAAAGCGTCTAATATCTCCAACTTCGGAGAGAAAGCCTGCCACGGTAACAAGGCCAACACCTTTAATTTCAAGTAACTTCGCTACTTCTGGTATCTGACGGCACAACTCATCGATGGTTTCTATGACTGCCTGATATTGTGCTGTTTTAGTGTGATAGTCTTGGAGTAATAGCTGAATTTCCATTCGGGAACAAGACTCTCCTTCGGTGCAACCAATGCTCTTCTGAGCAGCTTCATACAGGCTCTTAGCCCTTTTCATTCCGACTGCTCTCAACTTGTTGTCTCTCCAAATTCGGTTTATTCCTTCTACTCCAAGTCTTTTGATATCCCTAGGTTGCGGGGCAACTTGCAGAACCAGCATGCTACTTGTCGCATCAAACTTTCCAAACACCGTTTCATGCTCGGGAAAGTAGATTTTCAGCCACCTCTGAATGCGATTTTTTATACTGCTCATTTCCTTTTGGATGCGCATTCTGCAAGCCATCGCTATTCGCAGTTCTGCATAGATCCCCTCCGGGATATAGGGCTCATTGTATCTCCCCTCGATGACCAGCTTAGCAATTGTTTTGGGGTCCTTAGCATCCGTTTTGCTGGGGTGGTTGTCATCAAGCTCCTTACTACGCTTTACATGGAATGGGTTTACGAGGACTAGCTTAATGCTTTGCTCTTTTAGATATGATGCCAGGCCGAACCAGTAATGGCCGGTTGGCTCTGCGCCTACCACTATGCAGTCCTTTTGTGCTTGACCTTTTAAACGTTCAATCCATGCATAGAAATCCCTGAATCCTTCAGCACTGTTTTCAAACTTGAATACTTTGCCCAGCTCTACTCCTCGCCAGTCGAAAGCCCTGGCGTAATGAAGCTCGCTGGCGATGTCCACTCCGATAACAATACTTCTTTCAGAAAGTTGCTTTAGTTTCTCGTTTTGTGTAAAATTCATTTGGGATGACCTCCGTTATTTTGATTGGATTCTGTTGGCCAACAGTCCTTTCAAATTGTAACGTGAGGTCTTCTTTTTGACAAAGCTCATTTTTTCCTACTACAGGAATGCTCCTTAATAACCAATCCGAGACTATTTGCAATCTCAAAGAATCTCCCAACAAGAACCGAAAATGGTCTCAATATTTTTCAAAACATTCAAAATTATTTGTCTATTTTATTTTGCAATAACTGTGCCAGCTATTAAACAATTTTTCTATCCTTCTTGACATCGTTTCTCAGCCATATCATCAGAAGATCCGGCTTTAAGAGTCCAACCTTTACGGAGTAGTTAAATCCGCAGGTAATTGTTACAATATCGCAACATATTGACCAGCTGATTGTATACATAATATACAAATCAAAATTTCAAACCGAGTTACAAAATTCCAAACCTTAAGTGCTTAAAAAAAGAGCCCGAAAGGCATTAATAACGTCCTTTCGGGCTCTTTTACACTAACAGCTCCTCTATCATTAGGTAATACTATCAGGTGTTCACTAATTATTTCACAGGGTATTACTCGATAGACCAATCAGAAAGCTGGAAATTCGCATCGTTTTTATAACGGTCCATTAAATAATGGCGAAAGCGAACATAATCCTTATAGTCACATTCGATCCCTTCTTGGGCAAGAGTATCAACAAATTTATTAAGATCAGGCGGGCATCCCCAAAGCGGAATTGCCTTCTTAATATTCGGATTATCTTTATTCAGGTGGCAAGCACATTTGCCGAAAAGGACAGACTTTTCAAATCCCGGTGATGCCAATTGCTTCTTTCCAGAAACCACTTCAACATTAGGAAACGGCTGACCTTTATAGGCTGAAGAAAGGAGGATTAACATCGGATTATATTGCACGGAACATCCTGTGCACAGCGTGCTGTCGTATTTGCGAATCGCTAAACCTGTAATGCCTCGTTTTTTAAATCCCGCCGGTCCTGTATCTTCTTTTGACCACTCCCAATCATACTCTACATATTCCCGGTGATTTTCAAGGGTTTCTCCTTTTACATCGTAATCCGCTAAATCCGTGCTGTACCCATGGCGGTTAGCGTAGATACTTAGATGTTCAACTTCATTTACGGGATAACCGAGAATAGCCGCGCCCACCAGATCACAGGCAAAGGGATCACGCGAAGATATCAGCAAATTTTTGCGGAAGGCTCTTCCTGTGGGGCCTGGTCCTTTCTCAAGCGTGTATAGACCATCGATAACCGTTAAAGCTACAGGGAGTTTTTCTATGATACGGGGGAACATAAGGCTGAGTTCCTGATTAGCGATACCATGACATAACTGTTTTGACTTTCTATGAAGACAACCTTTTAAATTTTTAATCCCTAGAGAAACTTTAGCTTGATTGTGCGTTTTTAATACAGGTACGTTAATAATTTTATCCGCTTCTAAAGCTTGTTTAGCTACATCCAGCTTTAGGCCTTCTCCATAGTCAATCGTTTCAAACGCTTCTTGATTGAAATCTGCAAGTTTTACCCCATATCTTTGCACTAATTTATGATAGCCCAAAGCTTCAAAAACAGCTTCACTCTTAGGATTAAATACAGGCAGAGCACCTTCGCCAATTGTCAATTTACTAAACCCATGCTCAGCAAGAATACGGACTAAGGCTTCGATCACAATACTTGTCGTTACTACACCGAAAGGAGGAAATGGCAAGTCGAAATCCCAGCTGACAATATTGGGCTTAATTAAGATCATATCATTAGTATCCAAGTTTGCTAAGCCATCACACAAATTTATACTATCAAGAAGAGACTCATAAACGTCCTTTACTTTGACAATAGATACGGTCGGTTTATCTTGTTTATCCATTAAACTCCCTCGATTCATAATAATGAGTAAAATTTTCAGGCATAGGCCTTATATTTACCATTGGGATTCATAATAATCTTTCCTTGCTTGGCTAAACGCTGCAGATGCTTTTCTAACATTGTCTGCTCAAAAAAACGATATACTTTTTGGGGTTCAGGGTAGCGTTTAAAAATAATCTTCTTATCCAGGAGATCTGACATTCCACTTGGAATTTGCAGATGTCTAAGAATAGTTTCATCTCGTTGGTTAATCATTTCGGCATAACTCTTTAGTCTCTCAGTGATATTGTCAGAAATAATTCCTTCATGGCTGGTCACTATCACTTTAGGTTTTAAGTCAATAAGCCGATTAATGGAGTCAACAAATTCCTCGAGATCAGAGAGTACATTGCCATACCAAGGGCCAAAGGATGACAGGTCTATGTCCCCGGAAAACAAAAGGCTTGATTGAGGCTCAAGGAGTGCAATATGCCCCAGAGTGTGACCCGGTGTATGAATAACCTTTAAAGAAATCTCTCCAAACTTTAAGACCTCACCATCTTTAAGTTCTCTATGCACAATTTGATTTGTCGGCCCGTCTGGAAAATATTCAGGATTGGGAAAAGCGGAAAGTTCGCCATAACCCGAATAAGCCATAAATTTATTGAGAGAACGAATTGGTGGAGCATCATAAGCATGGGCCCAAATCTCTGCCTCTGGAAAATACTTATTTCCATAAGCATGGTCCAAATGGAAATGAGTGTTTATGATGATATCGACCCTGCCTTTTTCCAAAATCTTTTTACGTCGGCTAGGGCCAAAGCCAGTATCAACCAGAACCCTTTTGTCACCCTCAATCAAGAGACCATTACTGTATGGAAACCGTCCCCCTTGTTCACCTGAAACAAAATATAAATGGGGCAGTAAATTAATAAACATCACTTCGCTCATACTAATCGCAGTTCTCCAGCCTTTAGCAGAAGCATTAAAACTCTCTGCCGAAGGAAAAGTGCCTACTTATCCTCCTTAAAAATAAAATAGTTTTTCGTTGCCTCACAAGGGGATATTTTATTTACTAAAATATTGCAAGATACGTGCCAATTGCCAAACAAGTAAAAATCCATACACAAACCAAACTCTTTAATATTGAGTTGGTTTGTGTATGAATTTTATACAGTTTTCGAAGTACAAAGGTATTGAAAGCGCACTATTCCTCAATACCATACCTGCGTAATTTGTCATAAAAGGCCCGTCTCGAAATCCCTAAGACTTCCATAGTCTTTGTTCGATTATTGTTATTGTTAGCTAAAGCAGATACTATAAGTTCCTTTTCCACTCTCGCGACAATTTCTTTTAAGTTATAGGTCTTATCCTTTAAATCAGGGGGTTGATTATTCATTGGAATAATATTGGCGGGTAAGTGGTGAATTTCAATGGTAGACCCATTGCACACAATGCTTGCATGTTCCAGAACATTTTGCAGTTCGCGAATATTGCCCGGCCAGTTATAATTTTGGAAGATCCTCAATACCTGGGGAGATAAGCTTAACTCATGCCCCACTTCACGCGAAAACTGATCAAGAAATGTTTGGGTCAAAGCTATTAAATCATCTTTTCGTTCACGCAGCGGGTTGAGATTCAGGGGAACAATATTCAAGCGGTAATAAAGATCTTTCCGAAAGGTTTTTTCGTCAATCATCGTTTCCAAGTCACGATTGGTGGCTGCTATTACTCGTATGTCAACCTTAATCGTCGCTGATCCTCCGACTCTTTCGAATTCTCTTTCTTGCAGAACTCTTAGCAATTTGGCTTGCATTGTTAAACTCATATCTCCAATTTCATCCAGAAAAATTGTCCCGCTATGAGCTAGTTCGAATTTCCCGAGTTTGCCCCCTTTTTTGGCACCCGTATACGCTCCTTCTTCATATCCAAACAATTCGCTTTCTATTAAGCTTTCCGGTATTGCTGCACAATTTACTTTTATTAGAGGTTTGTTTTTACGACGGCTGGCGTTATGAACTGCTTTGGCCAGCACTTCCTTTCCCACACCACTTTCCCCGCGAATCAAGACCGTGCTGTCCGTACGAGCTACCTTCGCTGCCAATATCAAGGTTTCTTTCACATTACGATTTTGCCCAACATATTCCTTAAACGACAACGGCAGTTGTTCCCATTGATCCAACTGCTCTTTTAAATAATCCGCAACGCCTTTTGTTTGCTGCAATTCGCGGTTAAGCTCAAGTTCTTCGGTAACATTTTTGAACGTTGAGATACATCCGATAATTTGTTTCCCCTTATACAAGGGAAACGCGCTGCCTATAACGTCGATGCCTAGAGACTTCAAATGCTCTGAGCCTTTTATGGATTTTCCGCTGTGAAGAGCTTTAATTGCTGCAGAATCTGGTTCAATTTTGTCGAGTCTGCGGCCCAGGACTTTTTCCACAGGAACTCCCAGGATTCGGGCATAGGCTTCATTGACATAGACAATTGTTGTGTGGGAATCAATAACCAATACCACGTCGTGAATATTATCGAGGATTTTGAACAACAGTGCTTGATCCCAACGTGGAAAATCGATTGTAGTGACAGCATGAATTCCTGCACTCATGAAATTCCCCCATTTTTGTATCATTTGTAAACATTATACTAGACATGAGCATGCGAAGTAAAGATTAATGCCTAAATATTTAAAACATTCTAACTTTTATAGTTAGCCGACCTTGTTTTTCCACATAGGATGTATGAAGTAAGAGTTTCCATTAAAAAACTAATCCATCAATCTGAAACTGCCGATATCAAAATTGGAAACCATTTCTTAAGGAGGAAAAATATATGTCCATTAGTAGTTTGCAATCTTATCCACCAATTTCTTATGACCAAACAAGGACTTTGTTACAGCACAATAAGCTTGATACTTCTTCGGCGATTAATCCCAATGATGTAACTCATGATAAATTCTTAGAAGGTTTTCATATTAATACAGATAATATTGATCTATCATTGCCAGCCAAAAAATCGAATGGCATAACTTTAAATTTGCTGGATGACAGCCCTAACATCATTAATAGCAGTAACTTTGAATCTTTTTTAAACGATATGCAAGGTTTAAGTAAGGATCAAATTTCTCAACTTCAAAGCGCATTAAGTGCTGCATCTCAGACGATGAACAACAGCCAAACG
Organism: Desulfosporosinus acididurans; assembly: GCF_001029285.1. Lineage (GTDB taxonomy): Bacteria > Bacillota > Desulfitobacteriia > Desulfitobacteriales > Desulfitobacteriaceae > Desulfosporosinus > Desulfosporosinus acididurans. The sequence goes on along the minus strand of NZ_LDZY01000008.1, from coordinate 192,388 downwards.
GTTGGCGGTACATATGGGATGCGCATCAGTCAAACAAATTTGGAATTCAAATACATATCAAAAAACCTAATACCGGAGCAATATCAACAACAGTTTAATTCATTCGTAGATAATTACACGAATCAATTGTCTACTAATTACGTAAACCTTTTAAAAGGTTTCGCAGATCAACTTGCCAATACCACCGATCCCGTACTTATTAAAACGGGTTGGAAGGATAAAGGAACAACGATGCAAGATGATTTGGAGAATGGTTCCTATTCTTTCCAAACATCGGAAAATCAGTATCAAAGTCTATTTAATAGCGTTAGTGTCACAAATCCCGACACCTTGAAAGATCAATTAGATTCTGTGTATAAAAACATATTATCGAATTACAAACCGGATTCTGACGGTGCTTCTCGATCAGATCTTGTAAATGAGATTAAATATCTTTCTAATAGTTGGAATACATTTATGGATGCTGTCGGTGACCAAAAAAATAAACTTACTACATCTGTCGATTTTCACGCTTAGCTTACCTAAGCTTAGATAAGTAAGCTGCTTTGTTCTTTTCTGTTCTTTTTTCAGTTAGGTTAAGTTAAGCTGAATTCTGATCAGTTCAACTCGACCTAACTGAAACTTAACTTAACCGATTTGAATTAACATACAATATCTAAAAAGAATCTTGGACAGACGAATCGCCCAAAGATTCTTTTTAGATTTAACCGTAATTTGCAATCATATCTTCTTATATAAGCTTAACTTAGACAAATAATTTCTGTCATTGCTAGTGAACTCGTTTAGCTAAAGCTGAACATCGAGACTTCGGTAGGGGACCGAAGCAGAGTACGGGGGACCCACTCCCACTTAAAGAAATGGGAGTCTTACGATTGGACAATGTGCTTAGACCTGCAAAATAATAATGATCAGTTACCTGTGAAACTGGGTTTTCTTTTATCGAAAAATGCAGAGATTGCCTCTTTAATATCCTTTGTCCCGCAGCAATAGGTTGATTGGGCTTGTTCAAATAAAAGCCCTGCAGTCACACTGCTTTCTTCAGCAAGATTAATACCTTTTTTGGCAAAAGCAATACTTGAAGGAGGGAATCCAGACATCCTCTGAGCAAGGCGGATGGTAGCCTCACGCAATTTTTCAACAGGAACGACTTTCTCCACAAGCCCAATTTGCAGCGCTTCATGAGCCCCTATCTCCTCACAAACCATTATAAGTCTCTTAGCCTGCCCCGTTCCAACAAGTTTTGTTAAGCGCGTTGTCCCGCCCATATCGGGAGATAACCCTAGTTTGACCTCTGGTAAACTTAATCTAAGGTTTTCAGCGGCGATTCTAATGTCACACCCTAACATCAATTCTACTGCCGAGCCAAAACAAAATCCCTGCACCCCAATCACAACTGGTATTGAAAGGGTTTGCCAGAAACTATATAGTCCTTGCAGCCACGTTAAAGTTGCTTTCACTTTTTCCGAACTAACTTCCTGAAGGAATTTCAAGTCGATCCCCGCGGAAAAGTTGTCACCATTGGCAACAATGGCTAAAGCCCGCAAGTCCTCCATGGTTAGAATTTCTTGTTGCAGGGCTCCTAGTTCGTTAAGGAACTCATCTCCTACGACATTTAGTTTTTCCGCATTGTCTAAAATAATAGCTCCACAATAATCTTGTCTTTCAAATTTGATTATGTCTCCATATTTTTTAACCATTATGCGTCCGGTATTATAACCAGACTTTCACCTCTAATCCTTTTATAGGTTAAACGGATCTTCAAAAATTGAAGGCAAGTTCCAAGTTTCTTTGAGCAATAATTAACATCGGTCGTTTACACTCTGGAATTCTCAAGAAAATTCCAGAGTATCTCGTTGACTTCGGCTGCTTTTTCTTGCATACACATATGTCCTGCTCCCTTGATAATTCTTAAGTTCGTATTGGGAAGCTTATCAGCCAAAAATCGGGAGTATTTTACCGGAGTCATCACATCTTCCTCTCCGACAAGAATTAAAGTGGAAACTTGAATTTTTTCTGCGTCATCTATTCGATTAAAGGTGTTGCAAGCCTGAAAATCAGCCCAAAATACGTTTGCCGGAATCTTCTGCAGTTCTTTCATCTCCTTAGCTTTTTCCTCATCAGACGTTGCGGAACCATATAAATGATCGACATTCTTAAACGGAAACATTCCTAAAGCAGCAGCATCCAAAATCCCTTGGCCTACTCTCAGCCTGGCTCCGGTTCCAAGGAGAATAAGCCCGGTCACTTTTCGCGGATAGCGTAAAGTAAACTCCTGAGCAATTGCTCCCCCCATGGAATGCCCCGCTAGGAAGAATTTTTCAATACCTAAAGTTTGGACAAAATCATTTAGAAAATCAGCCATTGATGGGATATCTGCAAGCAAACTGCCGCCGGACTTCCCATGCCCAGGCAGATCCAGGGCGATCAGATTTCCTTGCTCCTGTAATCCCGAGATTTGCTTTGACCAGCTTTGACTTGAGCCTCCAGCCCCGTGAATTACAACGAGAGGCAAAAAATCTCCGCCGGTAGACTCATAGAAGATGTTTATTCCTTTAACTGATGCATAAGGCACTTAATCAACTCCCCTCATTTGAACATTGTCTTTTTTTAACAATTGTAACAAATATTTTAACTTAAACAAGAGATTCTCCCCTAACTTTTCGCCAGGGGAGATCTTCTTTACCTTTTTCTCAAGGCCTGAAACAAGATTCGGACTATTTCTTCCTCTGTGACATTCCGGCGATCTCACGAACAATGTCCTTCTTAGACTCTAAATCGTATTGAGTGGTAATGGCGATCTGCTCCATGATAGGAGACCCTCCCCCGTGATAATTGCCATATTGCGAAGTACCTGCATAACCCGAAAGCCCAAAATCGATGAAGTTAAGCCAGAATTTAATTTGATCCTCAATAGGAATTTTCGGATTGCGATTTAAGTATTTTTCCAGTAGAGCCTTTGTTTCCGGATTCATCAAATCTTTTTCAAATGGGAAGGTTGCCGGCATTCCGCCCGCTATATTGCATAAGATTTCCTGTTCATGAAACACCGCCTCACCAGTTAGACAGCGCCCAACATTAGCATAAATTGAATTTGGGATGTAACTCCCTGGTCCATAAGGAACCATTCCCATACCGGGCATGTAAACCTCTGGCTTAGCCAAAGCAGAAGCCGTGTAACCGGCTGCATAGCCAAGTTCACCTGTCATGATTAATCTGGAGAGCATTTCGCGCACGTGATGAGTCTTGTCAATACCATTAATGTCTGCTGCCAGGCCTGCCATGCCAATAACATAATCCAATGCTGCCGGTTTACAGCCCGAATAAGAATGCCGATGAAACAAGGCAAAAAGCAAAGCTGCAATACCCCCGTGTTGAATCTCTCCGCACAGGAAAACCCTCTCCCAAGGAATAAAACAGTCGTCAAAAATAATGTAAGAGTCTGTATATCCTGTTTCAATTCCTTTTTGAAAAAAATCTCGTTTACGATTCAGATGATAATGAACTACTTGCTTAATCCCCTCATAATCTGAAGGCACCGCAAAACACACGGCATAAGATTCTTCACCTTTTTGCAGAGCTCTGTTGGGAACAACTAAGATTTCATCCGAAATTGAGGCTTCTGAAATATGAACCTTTGAGCCGCGAACTACGATCCCATCACTGCGTTCTTCCACAACATGAACATACATGTCAGGATCGATTTGTTCCGCTGGGCGCTTGAGCCGTTCTCCTTTGACATCAGTTTGCGCGCAGCTTGCCACAAGGTCTTCACTCTGGAACCATTCCAGCCACTTGAGGAAATTATCATGATAGGCTGTTTTCGCTTTAGGTGATTTTTGAGCCTCATAAGAAACAGCGTTGATGGCGTTGGCCGCATCAATTCCCATACAGCGTTGAATACATCCTCCAACTTTATTGCATAACAAACGAGTCATATCTTGTTTTTTATGCAGATCTTCGGAATTTTGATGAATGTGGTTAAAGCGGTTGATAGTTTCCCCTGTAATATGGGAGGTTGCCGTACAAAGGTCTTTGCTGGCGGGATCCCAAGCAGCATCAAAGGTCAACCCCATTACATTCAGAGCGCCTTCTTGACGCGGATCAAGCCTGTCAATTTTTTCTCCATTCGAATAGAGATTTCTGTTCATTTTACTTAGCCTTTCTAAATACTGAGCTCTTGTTCTCATCTGGTTTTCCTCCTCCAAATCAAATCAGGAAATTTTAACGAAAAAAATCTCTTATAGTTGTAATCTATTTGCAAAATACATGCCAGGAGAAATTACACTGCCAAAAGTTACTTTCTCCTGGCATAAAAACGCCCTCCTAAGGGTGCTTAACACTCTTAGGAGGGCTGCAAAATGTATGGAATTCATACACCAGACAATTATCAACCGGGAACTGTAAAAATAGCTCTCTCCAGTTACTGCTTCCCCTTTGAATTACTCAAAACTCTGTTTTAATTAATTGTTATATGTGCTAAACCTGACAATACTCTTTCGTCACGCTCATTAAAGGCCGCTAAATCACAGACTAAAACCTTCTCCGAACGTGCCCTTATAAAACCGGAGCAGAGGACAGTATCTCCCGGGCGCACCATCTGTTCAAAACGAACATCAATTTTGGAAATTATTCCTTCATCTCCAATCCAATCTGTCAACATTGCCGCCATTTGAGCCATTGACAGCATGCCATGAGCTATCACTCCTCCAAGACCGGCCTGGCGGGCATAATTGTCATCTAGGTGGATAGGATTAAAATCCCCGGAAGCTTCGGCATACTGACGAATTTGCATGGGAGTAGGTATCCATTTACGGACAGGGAGCCTTTCAGATACCTGATGATCAGACAAACTTTTCATTAGGCATCCTCCTTTCCCTGAGCAATAATAATTGAACTGCTGGAAAATACTAATTCTCCGGTTAAGTCATACCCAATCGTCTCCAGCACAATAAACGTCATTTTTCCAAGTTTACCGCTTCGATCATAAATATCTTTAACTCGTTTTTTATAGGAAATAGTTTCGCCAATTCGAAGTTGACGAGAATAGGTTATTTTTTGTTCACCATGAATCATCCCGACAATTGGCAATTCAACTCCATCGATGGAAGCATGTAACAGTGTACCTACGAATGTTGGCGGAACTCGATCATTATAAGGAACTCCCGTAGCCTCGGCAAAACGGCGCACTTCTTCGGGCTTAATCTTTACTACAATCGACTCACTCTCTCTGCCAATTAATTCTTTTCTTAGCAAAAGCCTTCTACCTTCCTTCCTCGATCGATATTCCCGGTAATTTAAAGACTTAATTTTTGTCCCAAACTGATAAGTTTGTTCTGAACCGCCACTAACTTGGGATCTAATACATTCGCCATCATATATTCATTTAAGGCCTCAGAGAAATTGCCCAATGACTCTTGATAAATCCCCTCTCCATAATGCCTCAAAGCTAAGCTTTCCGGATCAATGTCATCGTGATTGTGCCCAATATGCAACTTAAATGCCCCCTTTACTGCGGTCGATATGTAAACTCACAAATCCCCATATTGTCCTTAGCGCAAGTTATATCTAATGTTATTCCAATTCTTTCGGCTGCAGTTTTGTTTGCAGCCAAACAAAACAGGCCACAATTATTAACTCCTTTCTCAGCAAGAAGTTTACTTAAACTACAGTTATAACTGCGCACTTTCAAAGTCCTAGTTGTTGCCTCCGTGACCGTCCAGGCATCTCGGGGACGCAGCGCAAGTATTCCCAATTCAATATACCTCTCAAATACATGGGGAAAACGTATACCTGTTTGTTGGGCGACTTTTTCAATCATCTCAGCTGTTCGATCCCGAAATCTTTCAGAATCGGCTTCTCTGATTAAAATAGTCATGAATTTCCTTCCCTGAATAGACAAAGACTCTTCTCCGGCGTCAGTTACTTGCTTAAGCATATTTTCCAGCGGAAATTCTTTATTAACGTTATAGATCAATTCCTTAGGCATATCATAAACATAGTCTTGTCCCGGGTTTACCTTCAAACGTCGATTAGGTGCCACCTCGGCACTGGGGTTACCCTTGATTTTTTGCAAGACTTTAAAATCCAAATCCATACCATACTCCCTCCATCCTGAAATAGCTTAATGTACAACTAACGTTCCTTTAATTGAGCTGCTCGTTCTTCACGAAACTTACGGGCTAATTGTTCACGAGGTACAAAGATCAGCTGAACAGCATTTGCAGGACATACCTTTACACAATCGCCGCAGCCGGAACACTTGTCATAATAACGACCAAAAATTTTATACTCACGAGAATCGCTTTCCCGACCTTTCCATACTTTTGTAGGCCCACAGACAAAAACAACAGAAGGGCACACGCTTAAACACTTGCGGCAATTTAAAGGATCTCGACATAAGGCATAATCGATATTTATTTGAGCAATCATTTAACTCCCTCCATTACCAATTTTCTGCTAATCCGGGCATACTTTGCCGCTCAAGCAGTTGTATAGCACCGCTTGGGCAGGCCGTCACACAAAGTCCGCATCCAAAACATTGCTCCAAATCGATATAGGCTTTACTCGTATAGACTTCCAAGTTTAGAGCTTTAAATTGACAACGCCCTAAACAGCTTTTACAACCCGTGCATTTTTCTCGATCAACCTTGGCTACAAAATGTCCTTTTAATAAAAACTTAAAATCGTAGTCAATTCTATTCCGAACTGCTACACAACCCGGGTATTCACATTGGCATAATCCGCCAATATAGGGCGTACCAAAAACGTCAACAGTTTGAACACGTCCTTCTTTATGATTCATCATTGCCCATTCTTTTGCTTCGGCGGGAGTAACAAATTCCACACCACCTCGATAGGTTTCAGGCCAGCGCTCCCATTTATACATACCTGGGCCTATCCCCATACAGGTGAAGTTTTCTTCATCAGGCATACCGCGTTGTACACGGCGACACCCACAAGTCATTTTGGCCAAAGGATAAGCCGTGTCTAAAATCTGCAAATATTCGTCTAAGGTAACTACCTGCCCAAAATGTGTTTGATAAGCCTGTTCCAAAGCTTCTCGCTTAATTTCATTTTCCCATTCCCTGTCTCCACTGATCCTCGCTTTCACTAATTCCGCCACCACACCTGCTCCCATTCCCGCCGCTTGGGGGTCTGCATCTGCCCCTGCAGCCTCTTTACCTTCTTTACGAATTTTATAAAGGCGGCGAGCGTAATTTTCCGGATTAAGATACCATTTCCCGCCCTTACCATATTTTTCACATACCCAGCACATTCAAGATTCCTCCTTTTTCTTAAATTGCTTAGTTCCTCCTCTGTCGATCGTATTAGCTCTCTCTAAATCGAATTGATTGCAATTTGTATGCCAACTGACTTTCCTCTCTCTCTAACTTAAAACTCTTTATTTTCACAGCTCCTAACATGAGTTGAGGAGTTCCTTGTTTTATTCAGGTACACTATGTTTACTTGCTAAACACATTTCATGGCATGATATGGATAGTCACGCCGTGGAAGGCTGGTATAATTTCTTTTAAAAAAGCTAAAATTCCTTGACGTATATCTGAGCTTTAGAACGTCTAATCAGTAGTAAGGCGGTGATAAATATTTGCAAGATAACGAATTAATTACCGGCATTCTAAATGGAAATGCGGGGCTATTTGAAGATCTCGTTGAACGTTATCAAACAGGAGTATACCGGACCGCTTATTACTACACTCAAAGCGTTGAGGATGCCCAAGACATCACTCAAGAAATTTTTATCAAAACCTTTAACAGCCTTCCCAGATTTAAACAAGGCTCGGCTTTTTCCACATGGCTTTACCGAATCGCCGTTAACCATTGCCTTGATTGGTCTCGAAAAAAAAAGCCGCTCTTTATAGAGCCAGCTTCTTTAGAAAATCGCTTTGATAAAAGTGTAGGTCCGGAAGAAATACTTCTTCGCCAGGAATCTTCCGAAGAGATTCAGACTGCGGTTAGAAGTTTACATGAGATCTACCGAACTGTACTTATTTTATACTACTTCCAGGATTTTAGTCCTCAGCAGATCGCAGATATATTGGATACCTCAAAAAGGACTATTGAAACCCGCTTATTCCGAGCCCGCAAAATGCTGAAAGAAAAATTAAGACACTCAGTATTAGGAGGTGATGGTCATGACTTGTTATCTAAGCAAGGATGATTGGCACAGTTATTATAAGAAAAGTTTAGATAGACAAAAACTTGATGAAATGAGCAGCCACCTGGCCCAATGCTCTGAATGTCAAAATGCCCTTTGGCAAATCCAAGAAACTGCCGAACTTTTAGCAAGGGGGAAAATCAATTTCGATCCTCCACCAGACCTCAAACTCAACATCATGAAAACTATTACTAAAAGCGGATACCAAGCAGACTCTAACAAAGAACCAACTCAAAAAGAGACGGCCTCATCCTATCATATTGAACTAAGAAATTGGGGGTTCAGTATGATGGCAGCCGGATTCCTCCTTTTCGCCTTGAACCTATCGTCCTTATCTCCCAATTTGCTGAACACTCAAGTTGCTCAATTAGATAGTGGATTCAATAAGCAAATAATACTCCCTTTCACCAAAATGAATCAGCTGGCCCACACTCTTCTTATAAAAATTGATACTTTAACTGACAATCAAAACAAAAGTAACCAATAACTCGAAGGAGGCCTAATTTAATGAAATGTAAGTATCACCCTAATGCAGAAGCCCAAGCTCTTTGTGAAAAATGCAGAAACCCAATATGTCCAGAGTGTACTCTTCAAATAGATGGCCAAAATCTCTGCCATCAATGTATCCAAAAAAATCTTTTCTCCGAATTGCCGCCAAAAAACAAGTCATCCCTTAGCGAGAAATTCATCTTTTTCTGTACGAGCCTAATTCCTGGTGCAGCTCATATGCAAATGGGGCTTATGCGGCGGGGTTTGCAGTTAATGATCCTCGCCTTGGGTGTATGTGTCATAGCCGATTATATTAATTTAGATTTTTTTATCCCCTTAATCGTAATCCCCACTTGGTTCTTTAGTTTCTTTGAAAGCCATAGTCTAAAGCGAAGAATGGCGGAAGGTCAATTACTGTGCGACCATGATCTCTTTGAGCAGCAAATGTTTGATTACTCGTTGCTGTTTAAGAACCGTCGCATCTTAGGCATCATTATTACAGTTCTTGGGTTTCTTAGCCTATTGCGAGTTATAGAAAATTCTGATCTCGTACGTCTATTATTTAGAAATTGGGATTATTACTATATGCTTAAAAGCAGTTTAATCCCAATTTTGCTCATCCTGTCCGGTATCTATCTCATTGTTAAAGCAAGGCAAAACCAAAAGACAAATATAGATATCTCTGACGATCAATGACTATAGAGCCGCATTCACGTCTTCACACTCTTACCCTATGTCTTTGCAAAGCCCGCCTGGTTTAGTTACGACACGTCATAGCTCAGCAATCTTGCTGCAAAGTCATTATGTCCATTCAGGACACAAACTCACGTTCATCAGTAGCGCAGCAATACTGCCTGAAAATATAACGAAAATAAGACCTGGTTAACTATCTATTCCAAGAAAGTTTAGCCAGGTCACTCATTTATATAACACTCCTTTTTCGGAGTTATAGACTATAGTTTGGCGATCTCTGCAGTGAAGAGCTTAAAAACCATCTATTTAATTCTGCGCAATTTTGTTTGTCTCGACCTTTTCTTTAAAGGATATATTTTCGAGGCTTTCTTGACCTTTTTCCTTTCTGGTCGACGACGGCAATACCTCGACCAATAAGCAAAAAGTAAAACTATTCCTATCGCGATTGCCAACTCAATATACTTCATAGTCATCACCTTTAAGGAAAAATCTTCATCAGAATTAATGCCAAATCTTGACTAATCAAACTGAACAGCGGCACCTATTGTTCCCGGACCGGTATGGACACCGACAACAGACCCAACCTGTGTGAAAACCGTTGTTTGAAGTTGACATACATTCTCTAAAGCTTCTTTAAGGTAATGGCCAGCTTGTTCTGCCGCTCCATGTGCAACAGCCAATCGGATTTGTTTCCTCCCCTTGGCTAAATCCTGAAAAGCTTGAATTACACATTCAAGCGATTTTTTCTGGCTGTGGGCCTTAGCATAAGTATGATAGACTCCATCGTCTCCCACACGAATAATCGGCTTTAGGTTTAAAAGAGATCCCATAAAGCCTTGGACTCTGCCAATTCTACCACCTTTTTGCAGATATTCTAAGGTATTCAGCGTAAATAGTGTTTCGATATTTTTCCTGGCTTTCTCCAGATTATTGACAATCCACCCGGCGTCATATCCATCTTTGATGTTTCGGGCAGCCTCGATCAGCATTAAGCCCATACCGAGACTAATAGTTTTGGAGTCGATAAGATGTATCCTTTCTTTGAACTTTTCTTTAGCCAAGTTTGCCACATTAAATGTTCCGCTTAATGCAGAAGAGATGTGTATGGAAATAATCTCTTGATATTCTTCGAGTAACCTACTATATAATCGTCGAAAAACTTCAGGTGATGGTTGGGAGGTTTGGGGAAGCTTTTCTTCTATAGTTAAGCGCCGATAAAACTCATCGCTGGAAAGCTCATCATCTAAAAACTCTTGATCACCAAAGTTAACTTTCAAGGGAATGACGTAAATGTCATACTCTTTAGTTATTTCTTCGGTCAGGTCGGCCGTACTGTCAGTGACCAGTGCGATCCTCTTCATTTAAAATCCTCCGTCTATTGTATTATTATTCTTTTCAAGATATCACTTTATTCGCCTTATCGTCACTATTCTCCTTCAACAAGACAGGCATTTTATTTAATTATTTACTGTTTTCCGCAAGCAGAACGGCCTTTTCTGGCTTCAAGCGGAGGCATACACTATGGTGATAACTAACTTGGTTAATTTAACGAACTAATAATGTTTGAAGAGCGCTTAACTTTAAAAGCTTTTTGGTACAATGTTCCTTTTGAGCTTACCTAACTGCTTAAATAAAGTCCTTGACTACTCAGAATAGCGAACACTATAATAGACTTAAGAAATTAAATTTACTAAGTCAATTTTGTGAAAAAACTAATTAAAGGGAGGATTCAAATGAAAAAACTTCTTCCAGCGATGCTCGCCGGAGCCATGCTCTTTTTAGCCGGCTGTGGTGCAGGCTCAACCTCAACCACAAGTTCAAGCTCATCAGGCACATCGGACAAAAAGCCCACGATCGGTGTCGCTATCTACAAGTTTGATGACACGTTCATGACTGGTGTTCGCAATGCCATTTCCAATGCTGCTCAAGGGAAAGCCACTGTTGACATCGTAGATAGTCAAAACTCCCAGCCTACGCAAAATGATAAAGTAGACCTCTTTATTAATAAGAAAGTCAATGCTCTGGCAATAAATCCGGTAGACCTTACCGCTGCCGGGGTTATTATCGATAAGGCTAAAGCTGCAAACACTCCTGTTGTCTTTTTTAATCGCGAACCTCAGACTAATGATATGAACAAATGGGACAAAGTATATTATGTTGGTGCCAAAGCCGAAGAATCCGGCATCATGCAGGGACAAATCCTCGTAGATTATTGGAAGGCTCATCCGGAAATGGACAAAAACAAAGACGGAGTCATGGATATTGTTATGCTCCAGGGTGAACCCGGACATCAAGACGCTATCGCCCGTACTAAATATTCTGTAAAGGCAATTGAAGATGCCGGAATCAAAGTGAACATACTTGCTCAGGACACCGCAATGTGGGATCGTTCTAAAGCTCAGGATAAAATGGCTGCTTTCTTAGGTTCTCATGGAGATAAAATCGAAGCCGTTCTTGCTAATAACGATGATATGGCTTTAGGTGCTATCGAAGCATTGAAAGCCAAAGGTTACTTCACAAATAATAAATATATGCCTGTCGTCGGTGTCGACGCAACAGCTCCCGGCCTGCAGGCACTGAAAGACGGAACTCTTTTAGGAACTGTTTTAAATGATGCCAAGAATCAAGGTGCAGCGACCCTTAACCTGGCAGTTGCCCTAGCTAAAGGATTGACTCCCAGTAAAGATAATACAGGATACGATATTACTGACGGCAAATATGTGTGGGTTCCTTACAAAAAAATTACTAAGGCTAATATAGCAGACGCCCAATAATATTCTTCTTCGCAAACCATTTGGCTTGATTATTACATTGTATAAAGCAAGGGGGCAATGTTTCACGATTCCCCCTTGCTTCTTTAGATTTTTCAATCTACAGCCACATTATATCCTTATAGATCTTAGGGAAGGACGGAGCACAGGAGGGTAAAAATGCCTGAAAATGAATTCTTACTGGAAATGCAAAACATTTCTAAAGAGTTTCCCGGCGTAAAAGCGCTTGACAATGTCACCCTGCAAGTTCGCCCCGGTACGGTACACTCCTTGATGGGTGAAAACGGTGCCGGAAAATCAACTCTAATGAAATGCTTGTTTGGAATCTATAAGCCTGACGCAGGAGAAATTCTCTTAAACGGAAAAACCATTGAAATTGAAAATTCCAGAGCAGCCCTCGATCATGGAATCTCGATGATTCATCAAGAACTTCATCCCGTACCCCGCAGAAGTGTGATGGAGAATCTCTGGCTCGGCCGTTTTCCCCTCACCAAGATAGGACCCCTGAAGTTAATCGATGATAAGCGAATGTATGAAGACTCAATGACCATATTTAAAGACCTGGAAATGGACTTGGACCCACGCGTGCTTGTAGGCTCTTTATCCGTCTCCAAAATCCAATCAATTGAGATCGCTAAAGCAGTATCCTATCAAGCGAAAGTGATTGTCATGGATGAACCCACTTCCTCATTAACGGGAAATGAGGTAGAACAACTCTTTAAAATTATTCGTTCTTTGAAGAAAAGAGGAGTTTCTATCATCTACATTTCTCATAAAATCGAAGAGATCCTGGAGATTTCTGATGAAGTAACGATCATGCGTGATGGTCAGCGTATCGGCTCTTGGCCTGCCGCAGAGTTAACGACTAATCTTATTATTTCCAAAATGGTGGGACGGGATTTAGCCCAACGATATCCTGAACGTCATCATGCCCCGGGAGAAACAGTGCTGCGAGTTGAAGGCCTGACATCACCCTTTCCCAAAGGTTTCAAAGATGTGTCCTTCGATTTACGTCAAGGTGAAATCTTAGGTATTGGAGGGCTTGTCGGAGCCCAGCGCACGGAACTGATCGAAGCCCTATTTGGCTTAAGAACGGTCTCTTCCGGAAAGATCTTTGTCAAAGGAAAACACGTAAAAATAAAATCGCCTATTGATGCCAAAAAACACAAAATAGCCCTACTTACAGAAGAGCGGCGGGCAACGGGAATTTTCCCCGTACTTCCGATTGTGGAAAATACAGTGATGGCCAACATGAATCGGTATATCAGTCCCTACTTTTTGTTAAAACAACAAGCGATGAGCCTGGACGTCCAGCATAGTATTAACCAGATGCGCATTAAAACTCCCTCCGCGAAGACACAAATTAAAAACCTCTCAGGAGGAAATCAGCAAAAAGTATTGATCGCAAGATGGCTCCTAACTGAACCGGAGATTCTCATGCTTGACGAACCAACACGAGGAATTGATGTTGGTGCAAAGTTTGAAATCTATTCAATTATTACTGAGTTAGTCCAACAAGGGAAAAGCATCATCATGATTTCTTCAGAAATGCCTGAACTTATCGGCATGTCCGACAGGATTATGGTCATGTGCGAAGGCCGAATGTCTGGTATTTTGGAAGAAGAAAACAAAACTGAAGAAGACATCATGCACCTCGCAACAAAGTTTATGGTTTGAGTGGAGGTCTTTAAATGACGACGAAGGATGTCAGTTCCAAGAATATTGGTAGTTTCTTTTTTCAATATGCAATTTATTTTGTTCTTGTAATTCTTATTCTAGGTATTGCGGTCATTGATCCAAGCTTTCTGTCCCTCAGCAGCTTTAGGGATATTTTGCTGCAGTCCTCCACCCGAGCAATTATTGCTTTAGGCGCAGCTTTTGTTCTAATCACAGGAGGAGTTGATCTTTCAGCCGGGCGCATGGTAGGATTTGCTGCTGTTTTGTCCGCTTCGATGCTGCAAATCCAAGAATATTCCCACCGTTTTTACCCCGGGATGCCTAATCTGCCCTTATTAGTACCTGTTCTAATTGCTATCTTCGCCGGGCTTCTTGTTGGTATAATTAATGGCGCTATTATTGCATGGTTTAGTGTCCCTCCCTTCATTGCCACCTTGGGTTCAATGGTTGCTGTATATGGGCTAAACTCCCTTTACTTTGATATGAAACCCAATCAATCCCAGCCCATTGGTGGTTTAAGACCGGATTTCACTACCGACTTGGGAAGCGGTTATATTGGAACAGGAGTTTACTCGATTCCCTACATTGTTATTATTGCTCTCATCGTCGCCTTAATTGTGTGGGTCATCTTCAACAAAACACGTCTTGGCAAAAGCATGTACGCCATAGGCGGAAATATTCAAGCAGCTATTGTTTCCGGCATCAACGTCAAACGAGTCTTGCTCTATGTTTATGCCATCGCCGGAGCCCTTTATGGCTTGGCTGGAGTCATGGAAGCTGCCAGAACAGGCGGAGCCACGAATAATTACGGAAATATGTATGAGTTAGATGCCATTGCCGCCTGTGTTGTGGGCGGAGTATCTACTGCCGGCGGGATAGGTACTGTCCCTGGAGTCCTCGTAGGAGTTCTTATTTTTGGAGTCATCAACTATGGACTCACGTATATCGGAGTTAGCCCCTACTGGCAGCTCATTATTAAAGGCTTGATCATCATAGCTGCCGTTGCCTTTGACATACGAAAGTATCTAACAAAAAAATAATACTTAAAGTTCGTTCTTGCTTTATAAGAGGCCATTGCGCACGAATTATTAGTCCGTGGCGCAATGGCCTCTTTTGGTAATTGACATTGAAACAGGAACGACAACACTTGACAGCCCTTTAATACAAGATGTATTATGCGATCAATCTAACACTCTTGATTAGCAGCAAGAGTCATAACCTCATCTTCATCAAGACAAAGAATTGACTGACGAAGATTTAGGCGACTTACAAGAATGGATAAGCAAACGGGGGTCTGACTAATGCCACGGATATTTTTGGTCGAGGACGATAAGGCAATCGCCAAAAACCTTATGCTTTTGCTCCACTCGGAGGGATTTACGGTCACCCACGCCCCTACACGGGGTGACGCCCTTACCGCGCTTGCCGAGAATAAATTTGACTTGGCATTGATTGATATTTCTTTGCCTGACGGAAATGGTTTTACAGTTTGCACGGAAATCAAAGAAACGCAAGATGTTCCCGTTATCTTTCTGACGGCTTTCGGCGATGAGGCGAGTGTTGTTACCGGGCTGAACATAGGCGCGGACGACTATATCACCAAGCCTTTTCGTCCGCGCGAATTGATTGCACGTATAAGAACCGCCCTGCGCAAGAGCGGCCGTTCCGGGTCGGGTTTTGAAATTCGCGGGCTTCATGTCGATATGGCAAGCGGCGTTGTGAAAAAAAACGGCAGCGAGGTTTTTCTTTCAGCCTTAGAATACCGCTTGTTGCTGATATTTATCAGCAACCCTAAAAGCATTATTACGAGGGGCAGGCTGCTTGACGAATTGTGGGACGCGGCGGGCGAGTTTGTCAATGACAATACTCTAACTGTGTACATCAAACGCTTGCGGGAGAAGATAGAAAATGACCCGGCAAGCCCGCAAATCATTCTGACCGTTCGCGGGACGGGGTATAAATTAGGTGGCAAGTATGTTACGGAATAGAGAGTTTCGGCAGTTGGTCATTTTGTTCGTCTTAATAGCTGCTGCTGCAATAATGCTGGGATTTGCAATCAATATGACAGCAGGAATCCTTGCCATTGCTTCTGCCGCCGCCTTTGGCACAGCGTTTTTTGCCTTTACCAAAGCCCGATACCAAAGCCTTGCGCAGATTTCAAATCAAATCGACCTTGTGCTGCATAATGTTGACCATCTGTATATTGGTGAATCGGATGAGGGCGAACTTTCCATTCTGCAAAGCGAGATCACAAAAATGATGCTGCGTATTCGGGAGCAAAACGAAGCGCTGAAAAAAGAAAAAGAACATCTTGCCGATTCGTTGGCTGACATAGCCCACCAACTCCGCACCCCGCTCACATCCGCGAACCTTATTCTGTCATTGTTAGCGAACAACCCTGGCGAAAATGAGCGGAAATCATTTGTTCGGGAAACAGAGGAATTACTTGTACGGATGGATTGGATGATTACTTCTCTATTAAAATTATCCCGCTTGGATGCGGGCATTGTGGAGTTTCAAAGCGAGTCAATTGATGTAAACAACTTGCTGGGTGCCGCGCTGCGCCCGTTCCTAATCCCAATGGAACTGCACGATATTGATTGGCAAATAGATGCACCGAAAGGGTTAATGATTCAGGGCGATTCCGCTTGGCTTTCGGAAGCCATTCAAAACATCCTCAAAAATTGCCTGGAAAGCACAGGCGAGAATGGGAGAATTGAGATTGTCTGCATGGATAACCCACTGTTTACCGAGATTATCATCCACGACAGCGGCGCTGGCTTTGAGAAAGAAGATTTACCCTGCCTGTTTGACAGGTTTTATCGCGGGAAAAACTCAGGCGCGACAGGATACGGGATTGGCTTGGCTCTCTGCAAGATGATTATAACCCGGCAGGGCGGGACGATTACCGCTAAAAATCACCCGCAGGGCGGCGCGATATTTGCCATCCGTTTCCCAAAGTGACGAATCTCTCACCGGAAAGTCACTGAGATGTAAGTTGAAAGCTTTATTATATGGGTAAACCGTGACGAAGGAGGCTCACATAATGGAGTTTTTAAAAGTTGAAAATTTATGCAAGGTCTACGGCAAGGGCAACAATCAAGTTACCGCCCTTGACCATGTTTCACTTACCATCGATAAGGGGGAGTTTACTGCAATCATCGGCTCCTCCGGCTCCGGCAAATCCACATTACTTCACATCATTGGCGGCGTGGACGTGCCGACAAGCGGAAAAGTCTATTTGGACGGGCAGGATGTCTATACCCAAAACAATGAAAAACTCGCCATCTTCCGCAGGCGGCAGGTTGGGCTGATTTACCAGTTCCACAACCTCATTCCCACTCTGAATGTGGAGGAAAACATCACCTTGCCGATTCTGATGGACAAGCGAAAGGTCAACGAGGAACGGCTGAATGACCTGTTGGAGCTGCTTGGGCTAAAAGACCGCAAAACCCATTTGCCTAATCAGCTTTCCGGCGGTCAGCAACAGCGTGTTTCCATAGGACGCGCTTTGATGAACGCCCCGGCGGTCATGCTTGCCGACGAACCCACGGGCAGTTTGGACAGCCGAAATGGACATGAAATTATCAAGCTGCTGAAATTAAGCCATCAAAAATATCGGCAGACCCTTATCGTCGTCACCCATGATGAAACTATCGCCTTGCAAGCAGACCGTCTTATCGGTATATCAGACGGCAAAGTCGTGCGAGACGAGAGGGTGAGATCATGAACATTTTCCACAAAGTTACCCTGCAAAGCATGAAAAAAAGCCGCACACGAACGATTGTAACGGTGATCGGAGTTATTCTGTCCGCCGCCCTGATTACGGCAGTTGCCACCTTTGGTATTTCTCTGTTGAACTATATGGCTGAGGGCGCAGCCCAGAAATACGGCGGTTGGCATGTTGAGTTTGAGGATGTGAATTCTTCTTTCGCGGCGAAACAGGCAAGCAATGATAAAGTAGCCAATACCGCAACATTTGAAAATATCGGCTGCGCAAAACTTGACGGCGGGAAAAATCCCAACAAACCGTATCTTTTTATCGCCGGATTCAACAAAAAAACCTTTGCTGCCCTGCCTATCACTCTGGCATCCGGCAGGCTGCCGAAAAACAGCGGGGAGATTCTTGTTTCGGGGAGCGTCATGACAAAGGGCGGCGTTCAGTTCAAGGTGGGCGACACACTTACCCTTGCTGTCGGGAACCGCATGAACGGAAACAAGAAACTCGGTCAGGGCGACCCTTACATTCCCGGGAAAGAAACGCTTCTGCCCAAAGCAGAGAGAACTTACAAGGTAGTGGGCATCTGCCAAACGCCCCATTTTCAGGAAGATTCTTCACCGGGATACACCGTCATCACAACCTCAGATGCCGCAAACACGGCCGACGATCTCAGCTTATTTGTCACGCTGAAAAACCCGCGTGAAGTACACGCTTACGCAAAAAGTACAGCCGGAAGCCATGCTTTCATCTTCAATAATGATGTGCTGCGCTTCATGGGTCTTTCAGACGATCCAGGCGATAAGGTGTTCAACGCGCTTCTATACTCCGTCGGGGGCATTGTTGTCCTCATCATTATGATTGGTTCAATTTTCCTAATTTATAATTCCTTCAACATCTCCTTGAACGAGCGCACACACCAGTTCGGGATTCTCTCGTCAGTGGGAGCCACCGCAAAGCAACTGCGCCATTCTGTGTTGTTTGAGGGGCTTTGTATTGGTGCGATCGGCATACCGATTGGCGTTATTGTCGGAATAGGCAGCATGGGACTTGTCCTTTCCGATGTCGCCAAGAATTTTGAAAACATACTTTACGATAACGTCCCTTTAACCTTAACGGTATTCGCCCCCGTGATTATCGGCGCGGCGGCGGTCAGCATGGTTACGATTCTGATTTCGGCCTATATCCCGGCCCGCAAAGCTGCCAATATGCCTGTGATGGAGTGTATTCGCCAGACGAATGAGGTGAAAGTGGAAGCCAAAACAATCAAAACCTCAAAACCGGCACAGCACATCTTCGGCCTGGAAGGAGCCCTTGCGCTGAAAAACTTCAAAAGAAATAAGAAACGTTATCGCAGCATTGTGTTGTCACTTGTTTTAAGCATCGTGTTGTTTATATCGGCCAGCGCTTTTGTAACGGATTTGAAACAGGCATCAGAGCAGGCAAAAGCGGTTAGCAACTACGACATCGGTTTTGGCACACAGGATATGACCGACAGCAAAATGCTGCAGCTTTACGACAAACTAAAAACGGCCGCCGGTGTTACCGACAGCTCCTATCAAGTTGTTATGAAGTATTCCTGCGCTGCCAAAGCAAGTGACCTTTCAGACGCTTATTGGGAATCCGCAGGGGCACATTCGTCGAACGAAACGGTAAATCTGCCCATGCAAATTCAGTTTCTTGATGACAGAACCTATCTGAAAATTATCAAAGGCTTGGGTTTGCCCGAGAAGGAATATACCGGGGCAAACGCAAAACTGATTGCCGTTGCCAAAATGCAAGGCCACAGCAATGATCTATTCAAGAGTTCTTCCCTGTATTTTACCATCGCTCCCGAAACAAATAGTGAGCTGAAAACGGAACATAGGCAAAACGTAAGCATTACGTTTGTCAATACCGTGCCGCCTGATACACCAGCGACGATAGGAATGTCCCTGCTGCGGCCATACACTATTATGGGAATGGCTCCCTACTCGCTCAAGGAGAAGCTTGTTCACACCGAGACTGCGGCGAATATCAGGGTTAAGGGCATGACCTTTCAGTCAAAGAATCCGTCCCAGTCTGTGGCTGAAATGAAAATGATGATTCAGGGCGAAGGAATTACAGCCTCGTATTTCCTTTTGAATTCGTCTGAAATATTTGATCAGAACCGCAACACGATATTCATTGCCAACGTGTTCGCTTATACGTTTATCATTATGATTTCGCTGATTGCCATTGCCAACGTATTCAACACAATTTCTACGAATATCAAGTTGCGTCGTCGGGAGCTTGCTATGCTCCGCTCTGTGGGAATGTCCGACCGCGATTTCAATAAAATGATGCGCTTTGAGTGCGCCTTTTATGGTATGAGGGCGCTGCTTGTCGGGCTTCCCCTGGCAATCATCTTCTCCTGGCTGATTTATAAAGGAATGTTCGCCGGCGGAGCAGACAATATCAATTTTGTGTTCCCGTGGGGCAGTATCGGAATCAGCGTGTTCAGCGTATTCTTTGTGGTCTTCATTACCATGATGTATGCCATTAGCAAGATAAAAAGGGAAAATATTATCGACGCGCTTCGGGATGATATGACTTGATTCAGTTTCAGGTCAACTTGCAGCATCTCCAAGACCTGTAGGCGTAAACAGTTTATATAAAACCAGGGTGAAAGCCCCTATCGGAATCGAGTTTTTCCCTAACTCTGAGATGGCAATCTTCACGGTATTCGCTGGTTTGGTCAAAGCTCTTTTTTCAAGAGTATCCATCAAAGGATTAAGCAGATAATGTTCCGCTCTGGATACTCCTCCGCTCAGAATGATTAGCGCAGGATTCAATATATTAATAAGATTGGCAAGTCCAATACCCAAATAACGTCCAGTATCCCCCAGTACTTCCGCAGCTACAAAGTCCCCATTTTGAGCCGCCTTACAGAGCATTTCAGCACTTATTTCATCCAAATCCCCCTGAACCCACTCTTCCAGAATTGACTCTTTCCCTAAACGAATAGCTTGCTGAGCTCTACGGGCCAAAGCAGCACCCCCAACCAAAGTTTCTAAACAACCATAATTTCCGCAGCTGCATTTCGGGCCGTTGCTGTCAATAGTGGTATGTCCAATTTCTCCAGCTGTAAAGGAGGAGCCACGATAAAGTTTATTATCAATAATGATACCTGCTCCAACTCCGGTTCCAATATGCACACAAATAAAATTCTGAATACCTACGCCCTTGCCAAACCAGCTTTCTCCTAAAGCTTGAGCCCGCACATCGTTTTCCACTTCCACCGGCAGCTGAAATCGATTTTCTAAAAACGATTTAATCGGGAGATCGCGCAAATTCAAGTGTGGGGCAAACAAAGAAAGACCCTGCTCAGGATCAACCAATCCGTGCATGCCAACCCCGATGCCCAGGAATGATTCTTTCTGTTGATGAGTATTGTCCATAACATTCTGCACAGCTTTTTCCAGAGTCTGGAGAAACTGTTCTCGAGTTTGATTTGCCGCATACCTTGTTTCAAACTCTCCGATAATATTGCCATCAAGGTTTGCTGTCACAGCCTTTAACCGTTTTGCTCCAGCATAAACTCCTATAACATAAAAGGCAGAGGAGTTTATCCTGAGCAAAATAGGTTTCCGTCCTCCCGTAGATTCACCAAGAGTCCCTTCAATAACGAGCTTAGACTCAATTAACTCACTCACGAGATTGGTCACTGTCGGGGGGGTTAACTTTGTCAGCTTGGCAATTCTGGCGCGAGAGATGGGGCCATACTGCCTGACAACATTGAGAATCGTTGATTTATTTAAGGACTTCATTCCTTGAAAACTTCCCACAGGAATTGATTTACTCACTTTATCCTCCCCTCCTTTTCTCAATCTGTTTTCTAGCGAATGAGGATATCCGGCCGTTCATATAATTTTCCGTTTTTTTCAATCTGGAGATAATTCCATGTTCCTGTATGAGTTAAAAACTCGTTCCCATGGTCAGTAACCAGAAGAGTATCTTCGGACTTCAAACCCTTTAACGATGGATTCCAGGCAAATGCTTGATAACATTGTACGACCCCCGGAGACTCTAAGTTTGCTAAAAACTCCCGAGAAGCATATCCCGTTGGCCCGCCTTGATGAAGATAACGCCAATCGTCCGCATAACCCCATTGTCCATAGGCTTCAATACCCTGTCGGAATACTTCTCTGATCATCACTCCCGGCCGCGTTGCCAGATTAAAGGCCAGATCAATTTCAGCTAAGACTTTTCTTGTCTTCTGCAAGTCTTGCCCCAGAGCTCCAAAATGAACAAAGCGAGTTGCATTGGCAACTAAGCCCCATTTTTCTCCACAAAGGACGAGCATAGCATATCGTTCCAGCTTTTTCTCTGTTGGAATGGGATGACGATAGGAAAAAATACGCTGATCGGTTGCCACTAGTAAAACGGGAGTCTGGATACCAAAGCCGGCAACTTTGGCTATAAGCGCTGAATAAATTTCAAATTCGGTCATACCCGGCATAATCTCCCGACAGGTTTCTTCCAGCGCTTTAGCAACTCTCAAGGATAACCAACGGTAACGCTCGATCTCATCCGACTCTAAAACAAAGCTTAGTTCAGCTAGTTCCCTGGCGATATTCCGGCCCTGGATATTAGCCAAAGATTCAGCAGGAACATCCATACCTATTGCCTTTCCCTGGCACAATTTGCCGATCGTCTCTTCCGTTCCTTCATACCACTCCGAAGTGATCCACTCCCAAGGGAACTCGGCTAATTCTTCTTCCAGCAAACGAGCGTACTCCATCTTAGTAGTTAGACAATAAACCGTATCTTTAAATATCAGGACATCGGCTGCACCAAGTTCCGTAGAGGTAACAATGAAATTCCTTTTCCCATTTGTCAGCCAGGAAAAGCTTCGGCGCTGACGAAGAAGAACTCCCTCTAAGTTCATTGCCGACATAAGAGTGCGGATTTTTGCCAACTTCCGGGCAACCCTTTTCATTTTCCATACCCCTGCGGATGATTTTTATGCCAATTCCAAGCCGTTTGCAAAATCTGTTCCAGACTGTTAAATTGCGGTTTCCATTCCAGATCTTGTTGAGCCTTTTTTGAAGAGGCAATGAGTACGGCAGGATCTCCTGCCCGCCGCTGTGCAATTTTTAGGGGAATCGGATGTCCCGTTACTTCTCGGGCTTTTTCTACGACTTGCTTGACAGAAAAGCCCTCTCCATTGCCTAAATTATAAATAGCGCTCATGTCAGTTCGTCTGAGCTTTTGCAGCGCTAACCAGTGAGCATTGGCCAGATCCGAAACATGGATATAATCGCGGATACAGGTTCCATCGGCTGTAGGATAATCATCGCCAAAAACAGCCAGTTGTTCTCGCTGGCCTAGAGCCACTTGTAAAATGATCGGGATCAAATGGCTTTCCGGTTGATGATCTTCCCCGATATGCCCGTTGGGATGAGCGCCTGCCGCATTAAAATATCTCAAAGCGACAAACTTAACCCCATAGGCTTGGTCACACCATTTCAACATCTTTTCAATAGCTAGTTTGGTCTCACCGTAGGGATTAGTGGGTTCTTTGCGGTCTGTTTCGCAAATAGGGATCGATTCCGGTTCTCCATAGGCAGCCGCAGTAGAAGAAAAGACAATCCTTTTAACTCCATGTTTAACCATTCCTGCCAAAAGGTTTTGAGCTGTAATCACATTATTATCATAATATTTTAGGGGATCTTGAACACTTTCCCCAACTAAGGAATCAGCCGCAAAGTGAATGACAGCCTCAACCTTATTCTCAGAAAATACCCGATCAAGGAGTTGCTGATCGCGAATGTCCCCTTCATAAAACTTTCCGGTCATGACAGCCTCACGGTGTCCCTTCTGAAGATTATCGAGGACAATAACCTCTTCACCTTTTGCCAAAAATTCCACAACGGTATGGCTTCCAATATAGCCGGCCCCGCCGGTTACTAATATCGACATCTTTCAACCTCCTTTAAAGTTCCCGTGCGCCATCACCACAATCGCAGACATAAAACTCCGGTATCAAACCTGTTCTGGCGCTATAGTTCTTGGTAACCTGAACTTTGAAATCCTTAACAGCTCCCTGATGAACCAAGCTTACAGTACACCCGCCAAAGCCAGCCCCTGTCATTCTCGTCCCGATACACCCCGGAACTTTTCTTGCCTCTTCAAAGAGAGCGTCCAATTCCGCTCCCGTCACTTCAAAAAAATCCCGCAGCGATACATGAGATTGAATCATGAGCTTGCCGAATTCTGTGAGATCCCCCATTTGCAGAGCTTGGGCGGAAGCTATCGTTCTAGCATTTTCTCGGACAATATGTTCCAGACGTTTTCTAACTTTGAAAGATTCTATTTCTTCTCGAACAGCTTTCCATTGTTCCGGTGTCAGATTTCCTAAGGAACTAAATTCAGGAAGAAGCATTTGAAGTTTCTTAATTCCTTCCTCACATTCCAGCCTTCTTTGATTATAGTTCGATTCGGTCAGGCTGCGTTGTTTCTTGGAATTCGTAATCACCAACTGATAATCTCCTAAGGACAAGGGAACATATCGATAATCCAGGGTATCGCAATTTAAGAGAATAGCCTGTCCGGCTTTCCCCATGCCCGAAGCAAACTGATCCATAATGCCGCAATTTACGCCCACGAATTGATTTTCGGCACGTTGTGCCAGTTGAGTTAATCCAATTAAAGCACATTCCAAGCCTTCAACAGCTTTTACCGCTATGGCCGTCGCCATTTCAAGGGATGCCGAGGAGGATAATCCTGCTCCTTTAGGAATATTTCCTGCAAATAAAATATCGCAGCCAGACAATTTGATCCCTAATTTCTTGAATTCTGCCAAAACACCTTTGGGATAGTTTGCCCAGCTATCTTGCCGTTTAATAATCTCGCCGACATTGAATTCAACCTTTTCCGGAAAGCTCGTCGAGGCCAGACGAAACATCCCATCTTGTCTGTGCCGTACTACCGCCCAAGTACCATAGGTCAAAGCAGCAGGCAAGACATAACCGCCCGTAAAATCCGTGTGTTCTCCGATCAGGTTCACTCGGCCCGGTGCAAAGAAAACCCGGCAATCATGACTATCAATGCCAAACTGGTGACTAAAGTTCTTGCGTAAGGTATTTAAGTGCATTTGCCGGCACATCCTTCTTTTTGCAGATACTTTTGAAAGGCCTGCCGCAAATGTTCTGACGTTTCCTCAACAGCTTGAGGATTCGCCGGAGCCCAAGCCCCCATTTCCGAGGAGGCATAATATTTTAGTTTTCCCGCATCTCTCAAGGGTGTATAAAACTCAATATGAAAGTGATAAAATTCCCGAGCAGCGGAATCATGTACAGGGCGCTGATGAATAACCATCATATATGGGAATAGGCGATTGAACAATGTATCCATAGCCCCGGTCATATATTTTAAGATCTCGGCCAGACTTCGCTTTTCCCCTCGGGAAAAATCGCTCAAAGCAGTTTTATGGTTTTTGCTGACAATAAATAAACCGTAGGGATAGTCGGTAAAGAAGGGAATATAGGCGAGGAAATGCTCATTTTCATAGATAACACGCTTTTTAAAATCTAATTCAGCGTTATTCAGATCGCAAATCAAACATGATCCCTTCGCAGTATGATAGCTGCGGCAGTTTTCCAATTCCGTTCGAATCTTAAGTGGAATCCATGAATAAGCATAGATCTGTCCATGCGGGTGAGGCATCGTCACACCACATTCTTCACCCCGGTTTTCAAAGATCATAATATATTGATGGTTTGCTTCTTGGCTTAAGGCTATAAATCGCTCTGTCCATAAATCAATCAACTTTTCGATATGTTCCAATGAAAGCTCAGGCAATGTCGTTGTATGATTAGGCGAATAGAGAATTACCTCACATTTTCCCAAGGCTTTTTCGGTCCGAAAGAGGGAAGCTGCTACCGGATCCGGCTCCGGAGGGTTTGCCATTAAAGCCGGAAAATCATTATCATATTTCAAAACATCATAGTGTTCCGGAACTTTACCTGACCCCGGACAAAAGGGACATTCCCCTTTCGGCATATTCGGCCTGTTTTGTCTGTTTGACGCTACCATTGTCCAATCCCCTAACAATGGATTATAACGCAATTCAGTCATTACCCTACTCCCTTTTTACAAAAAGTAAAACTATTTTCTGTCGCCTGCTCTTTTATTATAATATATTAAATTAAATTAATTAAGTAATTTGTCCAAAATATAACGCCAAAAATATATAAATTAGGAGGATCTCAGACCAATCCCGTTAATCGTCAGAAACTTTCTTTTATCTCCAATAATCGCTATACGTCGAAAAATAAGCGAGAGAGCCTGAGGAATATACTCCCCAAAACTTCTCGCTAATCACAATAACCCTTATGCCGCAGCTTCATAATATGCTCTTGCAAAATAGTCTCCAAATCTATTCCATATTGTTCCTCAAGAACAAACATCATGGTAACAGCAGTCTGTGCCACATCGACCAACTCGCTAGCTACTCTTTGCATGGCTTCCTCTTCTTCGAGACGTTGTCGTTCGCCGCTTAGTCCTCTGAATTTACCAATTGCTTGGGCAAGTTCCCCAGATTCCTCCATAATCTTTAACGCCGTACTCTCCAAGGAGGGGCTCAAGCGATTTAAGCGCGGCAGGGTCACAGTTTTGGTGGCACATTGTTCTTTCCCCGATTTATGATCCATTTCACTCTCGCACCTCCCCTGCCATCAATCCCTTTATCCGGTTTTTAAGGCCCCCACTTCTATAAGTGGGGGTGGGTCCTTCGTTAACTTCAGGTGGGGTAGAGTCCTCCTTCGCCGCTAAGTATACCTATTGGGAAAGGCGGCTCGGCAATAATGTCCACTGGACATTATTTTATCTGAAGCCCCGATGTTCAGCTTTAGCTGAACGAGTTCACTAATTATTATACCATTCTTCTGGAATGAACGCATTAGCTCTACCCGAGTGCCTTTGCCGACAGCAAATTATAGTGTCATTTGCTGTCGAAGCAAAGTGTTTCAGACCTAATTCCCCTTACTGCTGTTTCAACATTTCTAAAAAAACCTTCTCTGCAGTAACAGGTAAATGATGAACTTGAACTCCAACTGCATTATATACTGCATTGACAATCGCCGGAGGCGGAGTATTGGCTACAACCTCGCCAATAGACTTTGCTCCGAAGGGACCTGACGGTTCATAACTTTCTTCAAAGGCAATGCGAACATTTCCAACGTCTTGGCGGCAGGGAATCTTGTATTGCATAAAGGTATTCGTCTCCATTTTGCCCAAGTTACTATATCGAACTTCTTCGAAAAGAGCCATACCTATTCCTTGGACAATTCCTCCCTCAGCTTGAATTCGAGCCAAGTTAGGATTAATCATCGTCCCGCAATCCACAACGGCAACATAGTCGATTAAATCAACTTTGCCTGTCTCCACATCTACTTCCACTTCTGCAAATCCTGCCACATAAGGAGGCGGAGAAATTTGACTGCCATGGGTTGCCATTGCCGCCAACTGAAGATTTCCCATCCCTAAAATCGTTTGTTCGGCAATTTTAGCAAGACTGATCTCTCCTTCTCCGTCAATCCTGCGCACGGAAAGTTCTTCAAATATAACATTCTCTTTAGAAGCTCCCAAGAACTTAGCGCCTTGGTCTAAGATTTTACCTTTTAACTCTTCAGCAGCTTTAAGGACCGCAGTGCCGGCTAAATAGGTTGTGCTTGAGGCATAGGAACCGGGATCAAAAGGAGAAGTGTCCGTATCCCCTGCACTGACGTAAATCTTGTCCAGTGGGACTTCTAAAACTTCAGCTGCTATTTGACTCAGGATCGTATCGCAGCCGGTTCCCATATCCGTTGCCCCAATAAGCAGGGCGAAGTTTCCATCATCAGTTAAGCGTATCTCAGCAGAAGCCGTGCCGATATTGGCTATTCCTGAACCCTGCATTGTAATAGCCATGCCTACTCCCCTGACCTTTGTTCCGCTCAACGTCTGACGCGGAAATTTTTCCTTCCAGCCGATCATCTCCCGCCCCTTTTTAATGCAGCGATCTAAGGCTGTGCTGCCAAGCTGAACCCCATGACCAGTCAGAAAGGTCTCGCCCTTTTGGCTGATATTCTTCAGGCGAACCTCTGTCGGGTCAATGGCTAAACGTTCCGCAAGCTTATTAACCGCTGATTCTAAAGCGAAGGTTCCCTGAGTAGCACCATATCCCCGGAAAGCTCCGGCGGGCATTTTATTGGTATAGACCGCGTTTCCCCGAATCCGAACAGCTTTCGTTTTATTGTACAGCGGCAGCGTATATTCCCCCACACAGCTTAAGACGGTAGACGCATGTTCTCCATAAGCTCCTGTATCCGATAGAACTTCAAGATCAATTGCTCGAATAAACCCATCAGCATCTGCTCCCAGTCTTACTTTAATTCTCATGGCATGACGGCTGGTGGTACAACTAAAGGTTTCCTGGCGATCATAGATAATCATGGCCGGTTTGCCCGTTCTTAAAGTAACCAAAGCGGCAAAGACATCTCCGGCTCCTGTCTGCTTGCCCCCGAACCCGCCTCCGATTCTCGGCTTAATAACCCGAATCTTAGTTGCCGGGATCTGCAAGGCTCGGGCCAATTGTCTCTTTATATGAAAGGGAACCTGGGTGGAGCTGACCACCACTAACCTCCCCATATAATCCTGATAGGTAAAGGAACGATAGGTTTCCATCATGGCATGGGCCTGGGCTTGAGGATAATAAACATCTTCTACAACGAACTCACAGTCTTTGAGGACTTTTTCGACATCTCCCACGGCTTGTTCATGGGAAGAAACAATATTCTGTTCTTTATGCAAACCAATATCAAAATTACAGGTTAAATCCTCTTCGAAGTGAACCACTGAAGGATGACCTATGGCCTTCTCAAAATCCAAAACTGGCTCCAGTACCTCATACTCAACGTTGATCAGCTTCATTGCTTTCAGAGCCGTTTTTTCATCCACTGCAGCAATGATGGCAACTTCATCGCCGACATAACGAACAACACCCTCCAGAATCATGCGGTCATAGGGTGACGGTTCAGGGTAGGATTGTCCGGCTAAAGTGAAGCGCACCTTAGGTACATCTTTATAGGTAAGAATACACTCTACGCCCTCAACCCTTTCTGCTTTCGACGTATCAATACTTATAATTTTAGCAAAAGCATGAGGACTCCTAAGAATTTTCAGGACCAGGGCATGGGGCATAGCTAGATCCTCTGTATAAGCAGGTTTACCCGTAGCTATTGACAAGCCGTCAATTTTCGGAATACTGTGGCCAACGTTCCTCAAATTTACTGCTTCCACTTAAGCCACCCCCAAATAGGTTTTGACTGCTCGAAGCTGCCCCATATAGCCGGTACAGCGGCATAAGTTTCCGGTCAAATAGTGAATAATTTCATCTTCCGTAGGGTTGTCCAACTCATTTTTCATGGCCAGAACATTCATAATAAACCCGGGACTGCAAAATCCGCATTGTTCTGCTCCCTCAGCGGTGAGTATGCGGGCAAACTCCTCTGCAGCCTGAGAAACTCCCTCAATAGTTGTGATCTTTTTACCATGCGCCCGCATTGCTAAAATGGAACAAGATAAAATCGGTTTACCGTCCATCCAGACCGTACATAAGCCGCAGCAGCTCGTATCACAAGCTTTCTTGACACTAAGAAACCCGTGAGCGCGAAGAGTGTCCGCTAAAAACTCGTCATTTTCAACATCCCAAGTTACCAATTTATCATTAACGGTTAATTCGATTTGCATTGTAAAACCTCCATAATCTCTCGTTTAACCAACACTTGACAAAGAGCTTTACGATAACCGGCTGTTCCTCGGGTATTGGTTCCAAAGGATAACTCATCTGCAGCGATTTTGGCGGCCGCTTCGATTTCCTCAGCGCTTAAATGTCCTTGGCTTAAAGCTCTCGAAGCTGTTTCTGCGATCACTGCTCTTCCCGGTCTTGCCCCAACTGCAATGGTCCATTGCTTATCAAGATTTGAAACGGCTATATTCAAAACTGCAAAATCACTGGCTGATTTTCTGAAACTGGAAAAAGCAGCTAATCTTTGGTTTTTCTCGATTCTGAGTTGAACTAAAATATCTTTTTCATAAGGCTTTTGTAAAAAGTCTCGTAGGGGCATTTTGCCGCCATTATATAATTCGACCTCGGTGTCCAAGACTAACAAGGCTGTAAGGAGGTCGGAGAAACCATATCTTGAATAGACCGAAGCCCCCACCGTAACACCATTTCTGAACTGTACGCCGATTATATTCCTTACCGATTGAGAAAGAATGCCGCCAAAGGCGTCTCTTAAAAGGGCATTTGTTTCCAGATCTCTGAGAGCCGCCATAGCTCCGATTACAATAAACCCATTGTCTTCCCTTATATAATCAAGGTTCAGTCTTGAAAGATCGATACCGGTTCCAATCCGCTTTTTACTCATCTTTAAAAAAGCACAACCGCCAAGAATCGTATTATTTTTTCTCTTCGTAAGAATCTCAAAGGCTTCCTCTAATTTATCTGGCTGTGCCATATCAAGTACTGTAAACACCTTGTCAGTCCCCTCTCGATCATTTACCAGCTAACAATTTGCAAAACAAAACTCAGGTGAGCGATTTCAACTCAAATTCACTGAGAGAAACCTCGCCCGCCTGAGCTTAAAGCCAACAACTAATACCACTTGCCCTTCATCCAATACGATATTAACAATGAAGGCACGTGTTTAATCCCGCCATAGATAAACAGCTAACTTTCATGTTAGCATCCGTTTACTAGGTGCTTCGCTCATAGTCGGACCATTTACGGCAGTCCGGTAGAAACTTGCAGACCTTATCTCTGCGACTATATGAACATATTTAGTTATTTACAAAGGTTATTCTACTAAAATTATTGCAGCAGGTCAATATGTATTTCGAACAATCCCATAAGAGTCATAGGAATCGTTCGATTTTTTTCAGTACTCATTGTATCTAAGCTGCCCAAAGTTCAATGTCTCAGTGAACCCATTCAGCTAAAGCCGAACATCGGGGCTTCGGTGGGGGACTCTCCCCCTACCGAAGCAAAGTGTGGAAATAATCCCCATTTATAGGAGTGAGAGCCTTACGATTGGATCAACTATTTTAGCTATGAATACCTAACCTATGAAAGACTAAATAAGAGTATCCAATGGGTACTAATGCAATAATAGCCATAACAAGAATAAAACTAAGCCCATTGAAAGTTATCCCGCCGAGAGCCAAAAGAATGTTCAGAATTCCGCCCAAAACCCATAACGGAGCTGCTAACCTGTGTGTTTTTCGCCATACTTCTTCGCTGGCGAGAGTCCAAGGAGTTCTAATACCTACAAAATAATTATGCTTGAATCTGCCCATAACATTCCCTATTAAGATAAAGAGCAGGGAAACCATAATCTCGATTAAAGCCGGTTGATTCACAACCCTGCCTGAGGCAATTAATAAGGTTATTAAATGCATCCCCAGGGAAAAAATAACAACCAAATATTTGAGAAACTGATAGGTCGATTCAAAGGCACGATAGTTTTTCCGTTTAGGGTCGATAAAAGGCAAAGCCACAAACATAATATACAACGCTAAACTAATTACAGGCATTCCAAAAGCCCCAAACAACTTGCTGCCATAACCATTAACCTGGCCTTGCGCATTCCAGTGAATTGGAACTCTGTTCGGAAGGGATGGATAGAAATAAATACCGATAGCAAAGCCCAAAACAATCAGGATCAGGATCGGCCAATCTTTCTTTAACAAACTGCTAACATTCTTCATCGCTGTTTCCTCCTTCATTGACATGACCGGCATTAAAAAACCAATTAACAACTTCTTGAAAGACTGTCGTATTTAACGAATAGTAAATGTTTTGCCCCTTTCGTTCATCCGTTACCAACTGGGCCTGTTTTAACGTACTAAGATGATGTGAAATGCTAGGTTTCGTCATCTTAAATTGGTCCGCGATTTCACCGGCAGTCATATCATGTTCTTTGAGCAGCAAAATTATCTTCCGCCTTGTGGGATCTGCCAGTGCTTTAAAGGGTAGGTTAAGCATTCCATCACGCTCCTTCAGTGAACTCGTTCTGCTAAAGCTTTGAAACCGCTCCCACTTGCAAAAGTAGAAGTCTTAAATCAGATAAACCTTTAGATATTTAGATAATTATCTAACTGTTGAAATGTATTATACTCCTTTTTAAAAAAATGAAAAGGCTTTTTTGCCAGGTACAAAAAAATAACGATAACACCTTGCATCACCCCGGTACAAGCTATTATCGTTAGTCACGTCCCTGCTAATTTTATCAGCTCAACCACATTTTCAAGGGCTAAATGAGTCTCTCGTTAACTTCAACTAGGGTAGAGTGCGCCTTTAGCTGGACGAGTTCACTCACTCAGAGTTAAAGCAAACATCCCAGTAAAAGACGCCGAATCTTTAAATATTTGGCCTCAGCCTCATCCTCATCGCTAAACCATTCGATTCCCTTTTCGGCCGACTTAACGTTGTATGTATGTATTAAGCCATCTGCAAGTACATCTTTGCCCCAGGCCACGAAAAACTGAGCCGGTGAATTGACCGGATTTACACCTGTGCCAAAATATACGGGCATCCCGTCTATTTCTGTGCTTTCCAAAATATTTGCTTTTGTCAGGCCACAAGGATTTCCCATAAATCTCCCTCCCCATATTAGAATTGGAACAAACGAATTAAATCCAGATACCCTTAAATACCGTTTAAAGAATACTAAACTAACCATTGAGGGCACTGTCTACTTGCTTTTCTGCATCTGGCGAAAAACAGCAGATTAGTTGCACATAGGCATCTTTTTTATGATAGAATTTAGAGAAAACTAAGCCTGTACTGATTCTAAATGAAGTTTATTCTCTTGCCTTAACCGCTTAATTAGTAAGTAAGTAAAAATATGCTCTCGCATTTTTAAGGGGGATTTAAATGTTTACTCAGGCTTACACACCTGAACAATCTGCCTTTGGCAAACTTGAAAACGGACGCGATGTCTTAATTCTCTACGTTAAAGAATTCAAAGAAACGATTAGAGCCATAAATCAGGCCGGCTTATCAAATTATACCTATCATTGGTTTGCGACGGAACATCAAGACTCTTACGTTCTTCAAATGGTATATACTGATGACTTACACATTGCCATACGTTTTAATACCCAACACTTTAAATTAATTGCCCAGCTGATGGAGCCTAAGGATGTAATTCTGACCGCCGCCCCCCTATCCGAACTCATGGAAAATGCCCAAAAAAATTCCTATAACTTTCTGGAGTTCAAGGATGTTCTGACATTCAGCCAGTTATCCTTTACAGTCCCCACTCCCGAGTATCCCAATTAACCTTTGAAACTAATATTTAAGCAGAAACCAATTTCCTTTTTAAATTGAGATATCATACTCTTGTAACTTCGCCACTAACTCCTGATGTGTTTCCAGCAGATCTTGGATTTTTTCTGCAGATATATTTTCTAAAGCCGACACCATTGCTTTATAAGATGAAGCATTCTGACAAGATTTCTGCGCTAACTTTAACCCTTCCGGCGTAAGAGTTAAATTAATCTCCCGACGATCATTTTCACTTGTTTTTCTCGTAATAAGTTCAGCCTTAACAAGTTCTTCGACATTAACACTGACTGTGCTTTTAGACATTTGCAGTTTTTCAGTGACCGCTTTAAGAGTGGCACTAGGCGTGGAATAAATCGTATTGATAATTCCCATCTGTTGGATCGTTAAACCCAAGCTCGAAGCATTTTGTTGAGTGAAGCTGACGAGTTTTTTACTGATTACCATAAACGATTGAACAACCTCGGCAGCGAGTTTAACCTTGTCGCTAAAATTTTTCATAGGGCACCTCCGTGTAAAATAGTCCATAAACAAACAGTTCTATTATGAACTATTTTACACAGAGGCCTTTTATTTGTCAATGATTCTTCCTCACTCAATTAACATTAACAAGTTTCTTATGACGTCCTGCTTTTGATGATTATTTCAAAATGGCACCTTCGTAAATTTTCCGAAGGTGCCATTTTGTCGTCTTCGAGGACGCTGACTAATATATCAAATGCCTTGTTCAGAGTTTTGTTCATCAGATAGGGTTGAATTTGATACAAAAAGCATATGTCTCGTAGGGTCATATCTTCATCTCAATAGATAAAAGAAATACTTTGCAAAACCTCTCATCTGTCATATAATAAGTTCTAACGTGGCAACGAAGCCTACCTGATTTTTTCAGGTAGGCTATTTTTTTTGTGAGGTGTTTCAGCATGTCCAGCAATAATTTAAGTCTCGATACTTCCGTTTTACTTAACGAACTGAAAGAAGCCAACCTGGAAATGAGCCAAGTGATTGATTCCATACACCAAATTGCCCAACATACGAATCTTCTGTCTCTTAACTCAGCGATTGAAGCGGCACGGGCAGGCGAAGCCGGACGAGGATTTAGCGTCGTTGCCGATGAAATTAAAAAGCTTGCCACCCGAAGCCTAACATCTACGAAAGAAAGTACAACGATTATCCAAAACATTCAATCCAAAGCCAATGAAGTCATGGCTGTCCGAACAGCAGATGTAGCTTATGATACAATCGATAAGATCGACCGCAACCTTTTCGAACGCAATTGTGATGCTCAGGCTTGGGCCACATTTGACAAAGTAAAAAACTGCTTGAGTTCTGCCGGGACCGACAAGATATCCCTAACTAATGATCTCTTGAAAAAACTTGTTGATATCTATGAAGTCTATCTCGATTTATATGTGCTTAATACAGAAGGTAAAATCGTTGCAGCCGGTGTTCATCATGAACTGATCGGAGAAGATATGTCCGACAAAGACTGGTTTAAAGACGCTAAATCCGCGGATGCCATCTCAGTCAGTGATCTTTATTTTTCTCAAGTCAGCAAGCTGCACACTGTCGCTTATACCTGTCCTATTCGCAGTGAGGAAAATCAATTGTTGGGCTATTTTTCCACAAGATTTAATTGGAATTTTATCTACGATATTATCGATTCTGCCCGTATCGGTAAGAATGGGGATATTTTCATTATCAACAAAGATGGGTATGTCATCGCCTGCCGGAACCGCAAAGGAATCCTTACCGATAATTTAAGCCAACTTAAGGCTGCCCAGTTTGCCATAAAAGGAGAAACCTACGGCTACATTTTTGATCAAAATACAAAAGGTACAAAAATTTATGGTTACGCTCATACTCGCGGTTATAACGCCTATAAAGGCAAAAAGTGGTCAGCCATCGTTAGCGAAACCTTATAGTGCATCCATAGAGAAGTTAAGTCGGCTTTCTAATTTCTTTTTAACACTTGGATAGCGATCAAGCTCCGTGTGGGGGAGGAATTTGCTGCTTACGAATTTTTCCATAAAGGAAGAATTGGCATTTAATTCAAAATAGGTCACCTTAGAGGCAATAGCCTCAGCCTCCTTACGCTTCGTGCGCGAGATCAGAACCTGCCTGGCAGCCTCACCTGAACTGTTGCCTAAACGGATGATGGAAGTTCGGGGGAGATCCGGATAAAGACCAATCGTAACAGCGGATTCTACCGGCAAGTATTGACCGAAGGCTCCCGCGGCATAAAAATTGCCAATATCCTGCCAAGGACAGCCTACATTTTCCAGCAGAAGATCCGTCGCTGAGTTGACTGCTCCTTTGGTTGCCATAAAGTTATTAATATCAATCTGATTAACAACAATATCCTTTCCCATAGCTGTCTCTCCTGCCGGAACAATGACAAACTCCTCTCTGCCCTCTGTAAAGTGAGCTGTCCGGTCAATTATCCCCTTTAAAAAAAGCTCTGCTAAAATATCCACTAAACCTGAACCGCAAATTCCCCGTGCCGGTTTATCGCCAATGGTTGTATAGCGAACTCCTCCGCTCTCTCCATCAATGACCACATGATCGACTGCTCCAGGCTCGGCCCGCATGCCAAACGTCGTCACCCCGCCCTCTAAGGCCGGTCCGGCTGCTCCTGCACAGGCTACAAGCCATTCCTCATTGCCCATAACTATTTCTCCATTAGTGCCAATATCCACAAACAAGGAAACATCAGATTTCTTGTGCATGCCGCTGACTAAAACCCCGCCAATTACATCTCCGCCTAAGTAACTGCCAATACTGGGCAGACAATAAATCGGCGCTAAGGGATGAATCTCCAGGCCTAGCTCACCTGCAGGGATTAAGCCTGGATTATTAACAATCGGCGTATAGGGAGCACGGCAAATCGAAGCAGGGTCGAGACCAAGCAAAAGATGAATCATTGTTGTATTAGCTCCGATAGCTGCTGCAGTTATCTGAGAGGGCTTTATCAAGGAAGAGCAGACAGACCGAATTAAGCGATTAAGAGTATCTAATATTAAGGTTTGCAGACGTTTTATACCACCAGGTTCAGCCGCCTGACGAATGCGGCTTAATATATCTTCACCCAAACTTATCTGACCATTGTAATCTGCAGCATGCCCTAAAATGTCTCCGTTACATAAGTTGATTAAATAAACAACCACTGTCGTTGTTCCAATGTCTACGGCCAAACCAAATTGCTCCTGAGTCCTATTCCCTGGTTCGATCTCGATAAGCTCCCAGCCTAAACCTGTTTCGGCCAAAGTAGCCGTTATTTGCCATTCCGAACTGCGGCAGAGATCGGGAATTTTACTCATTAAAGCCAAAGGGATACGCACTGGGTTAAACATGTTTTCTAATTGCTGACGTACTTGATCCACATCAGCACGGTTATTCAAAGAACTTGGAGGAACAAGCGCTAAAAAAGCCTTCCGGGAAAGTGGTTCAAGGTAAGTAAGAGTTGTCTGAACTTGATCAGCCAGAATGACTGGGGTATCTTGTTGGTTTGACATAAGATCAAAACCTTTCTTACTAACAATTTCGAAAATTCTTCAAAATACTCTTGTCTCTCTCCTGCTAGTATACCATCTTTTAATAAAGATATGGAAAATATTCCTATTCTTTAGCGATCTGAAGCCTGAATTTGTGGACTTGATGACAATTATTCAAGCTACAGTGAACTCGTTCAGCTAAAGCTGAACATCAATAATTCATAGTTGTCATGTGTCTAATTTGAACTGATAAATGACTTCACGCCAAGACTTACTATTGCCGTAGAAGCTTCTTTCCTGAAAAAACACGTTTTGTTTTCGGTCAAGAAGGAGCACAGTCGATGATCTGGTTCCATAATCCTTTCCTGCAATAAAAATTGGCGAAAGTATCTTTTCACGATCACGGCTTATCCCTGTATCAGGCAACTCTTCATCTTGAGCCGGGTTAGTGTCGGCAAGGATTTCAAAAAGGCTCTCCGGAGCAATCAATCCTTCAGGGTTTAATTCCAAATAATTAATCAAGGCATCTTTGCTTTTTTGAACTTTCGGCCAGGGTGTATCCAAAAAATGATTGCTGAGACCATAATATCCGGGTTTTAGGTCTCGCACTACAGGCCCTTGGTTACTGAAATACATTAAGCATGAAAGATCTCCTGCAAGAAGATTAAAGGGATTATATAAAGACTGGGTATGGTTAACGTTTTCCAGATATCGCTGAGGCGGCTCCTCAGACCTGAGAAAATCCCTGACAAGAAATCCCCTGGATCTTGGATTCTTGATTTGTGAGGCAGGATCGCGAAAATTTGTCAAAGCGGCAAAACGGCCTGCTCTGGTAATCCCCATCCAAGTCCCCAGCATTTCCAGATCCTGCCCAGCCAAAATCTTGGATTCGGGCTCCCAAAAATTCGCAGCCGCTGTCGGGCGATTATAGAATTCATCCCTATTAGCTGCAAGAACAAGGTGATAGTCGGGAAGAATGTCATAGGCAAAAATTATAAGACACAATGTTGGTTTACCTCCATTCTATTCCCCCTTAAAGTCTGATCAGCAAAATTCGGCAACTTGCTTGCGATAAAAGTCATAGGCAAGTTCTATGCGAAACCCCATCCCTTGGTATAGCCTAAAAGCGCGGTCATTTTTGCTGTCAACTTCAAGAGTTACCTGCTGCTTACCTCGGTTCCACAAGTTTTTTAGAATTAGCTTCAAGAGTTCTTGACCATAACCATTACCTCTATATTCGGATAGAATCCCCAAGCCAAAAATCGAGGCTTCTTCAACAGCCAAATGATTGACTGAAGCTATTCCCATAGGTTTATCATCAACGGTAACTAGATATTGCTCTCGGGTTTGCGAATTAAGGCAATTCTGAATCAGACTCTTTGCATCATCATAATTGTCTTCAAATATCTCGCTGCTAAGCTGAATAAGTATTTCCAAGTCCTGAAGAGTGGCTTTGGTAAGAGACAATCGCTGCTTTCCCAGATTGTATTGTCCACCTCGGGGTATACTCATATAATATTCGGTATGTTCATAGCTAGCTTGCAAATGATTAAGAAGAACATCTTTACCTACATCTGAAGGCTTTTCACAGACAAAAAGAATTTCCGGGATGTTGTGACTGCGTAATTCTTCAACAGCCTGTTCCAACAAAGCAGTAAAATAGCCATTCTGCCGGTACTCCGGTCTCGTCATTGCCGAAATTTCAACTTCCAAATGACTTGGTATGAACATCGATAACATGCTAATTAATGTTTGGCAATCATAAAGCAGAAAAATGCCGGGGATCGCTTGGTTAAAATTTAAAGAAGTATCCAAAAAAACACTTCCTTTAAGCCGATCGTAATCGTTGCAAACGTTTTCAAGTTCTAAAACCCGGCTCATTACTGGCTCGTTTAAACTGTGATATTTTTTGATAATCATACGTTCTCCTTGTAGTCATTCCCTGGGTGAAGAATACAATCTTTTTCTCTAACCATTATAAGGTTTTTATAGATAGATGAGCAAGAATAGATCTGCCTGGTAAGGGGAGCAAAACAAAGAAGCATACCAATGTATAACGATTGATATGCTTCTTTATTTAATGTCATTTTTCTAAGTATCTAACAAAAACCGAAAAAACAATATGATCTTAGATTAACCAATATGATCAATGGACACTAATTACGATAATCGAAGACCCTTTTGGCCTTTCCGGCACTTCGTTCCAAAGTTCCCGGCTGGACAACTTTCAAACGTACGTTAATAGAAAGCACCCCGTGCAATTTCTGCCGAATGTATGCTGAAAAATCTTCAAGCTTCGAATATGGTTCAAGCAAATCTTCCCGGGTCAACTCAACAACGACTTCAAGTTCATCCAAAAAATTGTGTTTATAAACATTAATAATATAGTGTGGACTGATGCCCTCGATAGCCATCAGGACACTTTCAATCTGAGACGGAAAAACGTTAACCCCGCGAATAATCAACATATCATCCGTTCGGCCCACAACTTTGCGCATCCGGGCAGTACTACGGCCGCACTGACAAGGTTCTTGACTAACACGCGAAATGTCTTTCGTTCGAAAACGTATGACAGGAAAAGCTTCCTTAGTTAAAGAGGTAAAAACCAATTCCCCTTCTTCACCCGGCTCAAGAACTTCACCGGTTTCCGGATTTATTGTTTCAACAATGAAGTGATCTTCTGCAATATGATGCCCGCATTTGAACTCACATTCTCCGGCTACTCCCGGCCCCATGACCTCACTAAGTCCATAATTATCAGAAGCCGATATGTGAAGTCTCGTTTCAATCTCCCTGCGCATTTCTTCTGTCCATGGTTCGCCTCCGAATAGGCCTATCCTCAGCTTTAAAGAAGAGATATCAATGCCCATCTTTTCTGCCACCTCGGCAATATACAGAGAGTAACTTGGCGTGGAAATTAGAACAGTCGTGCCAAAATCCTGCATGAGCATAAGTTGGCGTTCCGTATTCCCGCCCGAAGCCGGAACTACAAGAGCGCCAGCCCTTTCCAAACCATAATGCAGCCCAAATCCACCGGTGAATAAACCATAATTAAAGGCAATCTGAGCTACATCGTCGGAGGTAACTCCTGCCAAAGTGACCATTCGTGCAGTAAGATCGGTCCAAATCTTTAGATCATTGGCTGTATATCCTACAACAACAGGCCGTCCTGTGGTACCGGAAGAAGCATGCACACGAATGATATCTTTACGTGGAACAGCAAAAAGTCCAAAGGGATAGTTATCCCTTAAATCAATCTTAGTGGTAAAAGGTAAGTACTTTAGATCATCCAAGGCTTTAATAGCCTCAGGCTTAATCCCCAATTCATCAAATTTAGCTCGATAATGCGGAACGTTGTTGTAAACTCTATTCACTGTCCACTTCAGACGCTCCAATTGAAGTTCTTTAAGCTGATGTCGGCTCATGCATTCTTGCTCTCTATTCCAGATCACAAACAACCAACCTTTCTTCTGCTCAACTTTTTAAGGAATTCATACTTCAGTAAAAAACAAAAAAGCTACCTCAAAAGGATAGCTTACTGCCGACACTGAATACCCCATGTTCAACCATCCTCCCATACTAATTATCCAACACTTCTTCTTTAGTTCTCTTCATGACGCTCTACCTTACTACTCCTGTGAAAGGATCACAGGACTTCTACATCACTATTCTACCTAACTTTATACCTATTGTCTATCCTAACAACTATTCGTTAATAGTTTTTGACATACCGGTACACTTCAAGAACATTTTGAGGAGTTTGACCGCTTCCAAGGATACCCGCACTGCTGCCGAAAATGTATCCCCCGCCTTTGGCAGTCACCTCTAACAAATTATAGGCTCTCTCTATTCTCTTCTCCTCTTCAAACCATCCTAGATCATAACCACCCATAAGACAGACCCGATTTTCCGTCGCTTTTCTAACCTCAGATATCTCCTCTAATGATTGAAAGTCAAGGGAATGCAGCCCATTTATTCCCAAATCCACAATATCATGCAACACTTTTCTCAAGTCACCATCTGCATGGAAGAAAACCGGAACTTTTTCACGTTGTATCATTTGAACCTGTTCTCTGAGGCCTGGAAAAAAATTTAGGCGCAGAGCAGCCGGTGAAACAAATGTCCCTCCATTATAGGCAATATCATCAGCTATGATAATTCCATGAGCACCGAGTGCTAAGGCATTTAATCCCAATTCGAGGTTCGTCGCTGCCACCTGTTGGACGAGTTCCGGAATTATCGGATCCCCTTGAGCAATGGCTAACAGATAATTGGTAAAGGATGAAAAGAGTTTAGCCGTTCCCTGGAACGGGCCATCAATAAGGGCAAAAATAAAAAAATCGGTTTCCTCTCTCCATAGTTTTAATTCCTGCCAAAGTCCTGTTTGGTTTCCGGGTTCATTGTCCAAACCAAAAGCCACAGCATCGAGTCCGCAGCGTTCACAAGCCTCCACCCGGTCTTCAAACCTCACATGATCCTTAAGACCGAGTAGCTTAGTCACAAAATTGTCATCAAGACTAAACTCTCCTTGGGGAACATGATCCACTTTCGCAAAGTTTATTGCCGCCAAAATTCGTTCAACTTTTGTCACATGGTCACATCCTCTCAAGCTAAATTTCAAGGCTGCAAACTATTTCTTGCAGCCTCGTTTTTTCCATGCAGCCTTTTCGATTGGCGGTCTCAACTGAACATGACAAGAGATAAATTTATAAACTATTCTTTGACTTTCAAATCCATGGACAGCCCCGCAGAGGTTGATTTTGTGCCAAAAACAAGCTTCTCCAAATCTTCGTAATTTTGAACCCCAAATGCATTGCCGCCTTCAGCAACAAAATACGGAACCCCCGGGATTCCTAAGGCTTGAGCTTCTTCTAAATCTTGTAAAACTGCCGGTTCATAGTCTTTTGAGAGCAATGCCTTCCGAAATTGTTCCGGATCAAGTCCTGCATCTCCGGCTAATTCCGTTAATACCTCAAGATCATTAATATCCTTCTGTTCTTGAAATTGGGCCGCAAATACAATGTTATGGTACTGGTCTCCCTTCCCATGCTCTTCCGCATACTTTGCACCCTGCAAAGCCAACCGGGAATGCTTGCTCTTATCATTAAATACCATCTTCATACCGTATTTACGTCCCATCGCTTCAATGCCCGCCTTCGCTCGTTCCAAATACTCAGGCGGTTTAGGCGGAATTTCCACTCCCTCCGGCCTTAATTCAAAGGACTTCCATTCAACTTCTACATTTTTATCCTTGGCCAACTGGTCAAGGGGGACTTTCCCAATCATACAAAAGGGTCACAAGAAATCCGAAAAAACAGTGATTTTGGCCATTATTTAATCTCCTTTTAGATAATGAATAAGAATATTAGGAAAGCATATTATCCTTTATTATTGACATTTATAGTTCAGTATAAAAAGGCATCTGCTCTCCGGTCACTGCCGCGATTTTCCAGAGATAATCATTGCCCATATTCTCTCGCTTATCTTCTTGAAATCCCTTGCCTTTGAAGAGGGCTAAAGTGCTGCGATTAGCGGCATAACCGGATAAATACCTGGCGCCTTGTTCTTTGGCAAAAACCCTCAAATTATTAAGTACTTGATCAATCAATTCATCGCTGAGAATATCAAAATCTTCATTTTTGACGAGCACGATATCATTGATAAAGACTTCTTGCTTATTAAGTTTAGAAATATGCAGGGTGACCAACTTATCTTCATAACCCAAACTATCTTCCCAAAGAATTTGCGGTAGTTTTACCCCAATTAAATCACCAAGTTCAGGCTTCTCTTTATTAGGCTCATAATATTCATGCAGCAGTTCAACTAATCCTAAGCTATAAGCCCTTGCTTGCACAGAGATATTATATTGAGCGGGATACTTCGTCTTGATCTCCTCATCACGAAGCACCTTAAGACCGGGCTCCCTGCCAATTTCTGAGGTTATCTTATCCAGAGGAAAGATACTATTAATCTGCTCCTGGGAAGGGTTCCACTCTTCTGAATAAATATGCCTTGGTTTTAGTGACATTTAGATTTCACGCCTTTCAATTATGATAACTTATTGGATACTTATAAACATATTCAGTTAAGATTCCTCTATATTTGGCTTATTCTCAACTATTTTAGCTAAAGTAATTCGGTATTGCCCTAATAATTCCTTCCTTCTTTGTAAAAGAAGTTTTATTTGCAAAAGATAAACGAACTGGAGATAGTATATCCAGTTCGTTATCGTTTCTAAATATGCGCTAAAATCAATAATCCAAAGATACAAGAGATTACTCTATGGCTCATTCTACAAGTCTTCATGCTAATCATCTTATGCTTGTACATTATGCCCGTGAGCAAGACGAGAATCATCCCTGCCAGAGCAACAATACCGCTGAAAACATTATTCATTCTAGACGGCAGATTTACCAGATAAAAAGCACTGTGCCCAAGGCCAAAGGTAACCGCTAGCCATCCTAAAGTGACATGAGCTTCTCTCAGGCCCTTTATTGTTGAGCCGTTCACCCAAGCTAAACTTCCAGGTACTCTTTGTTTCTCACGAATTATCTTCTTTTTCAGGAACCAGAGAATAACGGAACCTATCGTGAAAAGCAGGGAGAAAAATCCCATGAGATTCCAAAACCCTTTTTGCATCCTAAATGACCAATCGGCTATCCCATGATAGGACATCCATAATGATATCGCCGTCAGAAATCCACATACTAATGCGTAAATAATCGTAGGCGAAAATTTTGTTCGGCCATATGTAAATCCGTCCATTGTTTTTGCACCTCCGGAAACCATTATACTCATAGTTTCTTAAAAGAAGTTTAAGAAGATAAGACTAACTTGTTAAGATTTTTCAATTTATTGGCTCAGAGCGGCTTAATTTCTCCACTGATAGAAAAACCTGGCTAACACCCGAAGGTGTTGCTGCTGTGCCACTTATAGAAGTGGGGAGCTTAAAAACTGGGTAAAGTGTATAAATGCCTCAATTAGCGTGCAGAGTAATTTAAGCACCAAAATAATAACCTTCTATCTACCCTGAAAAATAATAAGGACCCAAAACCATTACCCTAACGGGCAAAAAAAGCCTA
Organism: Desulfosporosinus acididurans; assembly: GCF_001029285.1. Classification (GTDB taxonomy): domain Bacteria; phylum Bacillota; class Desulfitobacteriia; order Desulfitobacteriales; family Desulfitobacteriaceae; genus Desulfosporosinus; species Desulfosporosinus acididurans. The sequence goes on along the minus strand of NZ_LDZY01000008.1, from coordinate 148,939 downwards.
CCCAAAGCCCCAAAATCTTCTTCAGGGACCTGTTGAAAATACTTGGATCTTCTTAGGAAACTACTTGAACATTCACCCCTAAACTTTCTAATGATTTAAGATATCTCCTAATGGTTGCTTGCTTTTTAGTATGATCGATATAGTTAGCACCTAAATCTTTATACATTTGGTGTGTTTTCAGTAAATAATAAATGGATACTAAAATAGAGTGTCCAACAGCTACAGCAGCACGGTTCTTACCTCTTCGGGCAGCAAGGCGATGGTATCTAGCAGCTAAATAGGTATCTTTCGTATGTGATGCAGCATTCGCGGATTCTACTAAGGCAGTTCGTAAGGCTTTATTCCCTTTGTTTGTTTTACCGGACTTTCGTTTACCGGCACTTTCATGATTACCTGGAGACATTCCAGCCCAAGAAGATAAGTGGGCTGCTGATGGAAATCGGCTCATATCGGTGCCAATTTCCGCTAGAATTTCTTCGGCACCCCGTCTAGCAATTCCGGGGATTGAATCCAATATCTCCAGGTCTTCCTCAAAAGGGAGCAATCTTTGACCAATTTCCTTAGTCAGAAGTTCAATCTGTCGAGTTAGAAAATCAATGTGCTTTAGTTGCGTGGAAATAAGCAACTTTTGATGGTCGCCGATGATTCCTTTAAGAGCTCGCTCCAGATCTTCAATCTTACTTTTAAGTCTTCCTTTAGCTAATCCTGCCAGAACTTTGGTGTCTTCCTGATCATTAAGCATCGCTTCAAGCATGGCTCTTCCTGAGACACCCATTATATCTGTAGCTACAGAAGATAGCTTGATGTTGGCTCCTTGAAGTACTTTATCGAGTCGATTGACTTCACGGGAACGCTCACTAACAAGACTCTTACGATATCGAACTAACTCGCGCAATTCACGTTGATCTTTATCGGGAATATAGCTGCCTTTTAAGAGACCATGCCTTAATAAATCGGCAATCCATTCTGCATCTTTAACATCCGTCTTACGCCCAGGTACCGCTTTAATATGTGCTGCATTAACCACTAGAGTTGGAATTTCTTCTAATTCCATAACATTATAGATTGGTTTCCAATACACGCCGGTGCTTTCCATGGCTGCTTGGGTACAGCCTTTGCTCTTGACCCACTGAGCCAGATTTAAAATATCGTCTGTCATCGTGCCAAATGTTTGTGTTTCTTTGCCATCAGGAGTGATACAACATGCAGTAATCGATTTCTTATGGATGTCCATACCGCAACACCGTGGATGAATAACTTCCAATGTGATAACCCTTTCTGTGGCTTGTTAATTGCGACTGGTGCAGCAACCCGCATTGAGCAATCTACCCTGCGTGCTTCTCTAAAAGAGAGCAACAATCTGTGGTGCACCAGGAAACTGAGGTCAGTCTACTCTTCGGACTAATTAGTACCAAGCAAGTTCGACCTGTCTTCGCCAGCCACAAGAATATCCTTACCATTACTTGGCATTTTTCATCATCTGATGGCGCTGCGACAGCGGCATGGGGGTCTACTCTGGAAAGACTACTCTTAAATGTAAATGCCAAAGACCCGTAAGTAGGGCAGACTCGCCCAACAGTAGTGAAACCCATCGCATGGAGAGGCGGTAAGGACTGCGAAGCTGCCCGGCCCACCTGGACCTAGACTCATTTTCATCCTCTGCTGGTGCTGCGACAGCGGCATGGGGGTCTACTCTTAAATATATGGCAACTATTTATATCTAAAGCAAAAAACGAACTAAACAAAACTAAGTCTATGACAACTGGAAGGAATGATAACTATTAATAATAATCAAACTCGAAGAAAAATGGAAATGAAGTACGAAAACCTCAGCCCTTTCGAACTCAAAAACAAATTAATTGCTCTCGCCGATAAACACCATGACACAAGTTTATGGGCAATGCTTAATGCGGGAAGAGGAAACCCGAATTGGATTGCCGCTACTCCCCGAGAAGCGTTCTTTAGCTTAGGACATTTCGCCATTGAGGAAACCCGCAATACCTGGAAAGACAAGGACCTCGCCGGCATGCCCCAAAAAGAAGGAATTGCTCTGCGTTTCAAAAATTACCTTGAGAAACATCCTGAGGCACCAGGAGTTAAACTGCTGGAAAATGTCCTCGCTTATGGGACTCAAAAAATGGGCTTTGAACCCGACCCTTGGATCCACGAACTAGTCGATGGTATTGTCGGAGATAATTATCCCGTACCGGATCGCATGCTTCAACACCTTGAACAGGTGGTCCATAATTACCTGATCCAGGAAATGTGTGACGGGAATCCCCCCGCCGGTCGCTATGATTTATTTGCTGTTGAGGGCGGTACGGCCGCCATGTGTTATATCTTCGACTCCTTAATTGCTAATAAATTGCTGTCTAAAGGTGACAAAATTGCCCTCATGGTCCCAACCTTTACCCCCTACTTAGAAATACCACATTTATCGCGTTATCAATTCGAAGTCATAAAAATAAACGCCACAGAGATGGACGAAGAAGGCAACCATCTGTGGCAGTATCCAAATTCTGAACTTGATCAGTTGAAAGATCCTCACGTTAAAGCTCTCTTTACAGTAAACCCAAGCAACCCGCCGTCAGTAGCCCTCAAGACTGAATCTAAAGACTATCTGACAGAAATCGTCCAACACCACAATCCTAATTTAATGATTATTACCGATGATGTCTACGGCACCTTTGTTAATGGTTTTCGTTCGCTGATGGCAGACTTACCCTTTAATACTCTGGGGGTTTACTCGTTTTCCAAGTATTTCGGGGCAACGGGCTGGCGTTTAGGGGTTATTGCCTTGCACCAAGACAATGTCTACGATCACTTGCTGCACGAACTTCCTCACGCTAAAATCGAGGAACTTACCGAACGTTACGAAAGCGTATCATTATATCCAAGTAAAATTCGCTTTATTGATCGTATGGTCGCCGATAGCCGGCAAGTAGCACTTAACCATACAGCTGGCTTATCCACTCCGCAACAAGTTCAGATGGGCCTCTTCGCATTGTTTTGCATACTTGACCATGAAAATCGATATAAAAAATTGACCCGGGAAATTTGCCGCCGTCGGCAAAAGTTGTTGTTTGAGGGCTTTGACCGTTCCTTGCCTGATAATCCATACAACGCTGCCTATTACAGTCAAATTGACTTAGCAATTTGGGCTAAACAAAAGTATGGTGACGAATTTGTACAGTACCTGCAAACCACCTATGAGCCCACAGACATTCTCTTCCGGCTGGCAGAAGAATCTTCAATCGTACTCTTAAACGGCGGCGGGTTTGGCGGTCCCGAATGGTCAATTCGAACCTCTTTAGCAAATTTAAATGATGAGGCCTACTGTGAAATCGGAAAAACGGTCAAAAAGACCTTTGAAAAGTACGCCAGCGCCTGGAGAGAGCAAAAGGAAAGCGAAAACAACTCCCAAAACTAAAAAAGGACTACTGCAGCCAACTTTACGAAGGCTTAGTTCAGAAACTGAACTAAGCCTTCTCTCGTATGCTAATATAGCGATTTATCCAAATCGTTTGAGACTATTTACTCCCCAAATTATAGAACGATGAGTCAATCTTTTCATCCTGCAATTTGCTTTTAATTTGAGTTTGAACTCCATACTCGAAAATTAAGGGATAAATCTTCTTAATTAAGTCTGAAGGAAGATTTAGCTCTTCAGCCAAAGTCATTAAACGCTGAATTATCTCTTTCTCTCTGCTAATATCCTTCACTCGATCAAGCCGTTTCTGATCGCTTAATTTCCTGACGATTTGCATACGTTCTGCTAAACCTTCAATTATATCGCGATCAATCTTATCAATCTGGGAGCGCAGCGCTTCAAGCGAATCACCTGTTCCCATGTCAAAAGCTCTCCTAACTGATCGTGCAACCCCGCCCAACTCTCGAGCTAAACTCAAAAATTGTTCCGGCGTAAGTGACTGAGGACCATCACTTACAGCTTCATCAGGGTTAGGATGCATTTCTATCAGCAAACCATCTGCTCCCGCAGCAATAGCGGCTTTTGACAAGGAAGAAATTAAGTCCCTTCTCCCTGCGGCATGACTCGGGTCAACAATGACCGGAAGGTGAGAGAGTTCTTTAGCCACTCCTACAGCACTCACGTCTAAGGTATTCCTCGTACTGGGTTCGTAAGTCCGAATGCCCCGTTCACAGAGAATCACATGGGAATTGCCCGCTGATAAAATATATTCCGCAGCCAGCAGCCATTCCTCAATCGTTGCTGATAAGCCCCGTTTAAGAATAATAGGTTTATCAACCTTGCCAGCTAATTTAAGAAGTTCAAAATTCTGCATATTACGAGCGCCTATTTGCAGCAAATCAACCTTATCAACCACTAAATCCAAACTTCGTGTATCAACGACTTCAGTGACACAGAGTAAACCATGCTCTTTAGCGGCCTGGACCATATAGTTGATACCTTCCAAGCCCAATCCTTGGAAACTGTATGGTGAGGTACGAGGTTTAAATACTCCGCCACGCAGAATTTTCCCTCCTGCTTTTTTTACAGTCGCAGCAGATTCCTGCATCTGAATACTTGATTCAACGGCACATGGTCCGCCCATCAAGATAATTTCCTCTCCGCCTATTTTTACTCCGTCCACCTCAATGATGCTTCGTTCCGAGTCAAGTCCTGCCAATTTCAAGTCTTTCATCATCATTTCCTCCCTCAAATTTAAAATTTGCGGGTAACTTCTCTGCACGTTTCAGCCTTCGGATAATCTCTGAAACCGAGAGTGGACTCAAAAATAATACGTCTGTCCTCAAAATAAGGACAGACGTTAATCTGCGGTACCACCTTAATTGATGCACAAATTAATGCATCCTCTTATGCAGAGTGCCATCACACCCTTCGCCGCATAACGCTGGCTTAGCGTCGAAAACTACTCCAGCTAACACTGTTTCGCTTCGCCCTCAGGGGCCCATTTACTCGCTCCAATACCTGTCGAGTTTCCACCGTACTCAACTCTCTGAGAGGCTGGTGTGCGCTTTTACTTCCCCATCAACGGTTTATACAATCATAGCACTCTGATCACTAAATTTCAAATTAATTTCTTGTAAATTTATAGATAAGTTTCCTGGTTTTTCTATGATCTTCTTTAGTTATGTAACCAGAGCAAGGATACTATAAGATACATCGATCTAAATTATTTTCCATGATTTCCATATTTGAGAAGCAATTTCTCCCATAAACGCATATCCCATTTTACTTGGATGGACTTCATCGACAAAAAGTTCAGCAGCTTGACCTGCATTGATTCTGAGACGGAAAGGAGAATAAAAATCAATCATAAGGATTGATTCTTTAGCTGCATACTCGATCAACCATTTTCTATAGTCCTCTAAAAAGCGTTCTTCTTCAGGTAATAACGAGGGAGTTGGCAAACCTAATATAGGGATAATGTTCTTCTTTTTACTCAATTCAATCATGCGCCTAAAATTCTCACTTACTTGCTTAAGGCTTATTTCCTCATAAGCATCGTTTGCTCCCCCCAAGACAATGACATGAGTGGGCATGTACGTTAATACATCTCGTTCAAAACGTTCGAGCATACCCTTGGTGAAATCCCCCTTAATACCCTGATTTATTACCTCGCATTTTAATTCCTCTGCTAGATATTTAACCCAAGACTCCTGACGGCTAAAAGGATAACCTTCAGTAATCGAATCGCCAATAGCAACCAGTTTCATGTTATACCTCATTTCGAGCCTATATAAACTCGTCATAAATATCTATTTTAAGCAACTTTTTAGCAGTGACTTCTCAAGTGAACTCAATCAGCTGAAGCTGATCTTAGGAATAATTGTACTATCCAACTAGGTAACTATCAATATTTTGTAGACTCTCCTTAAACGCTGCCATAAATTCCGAAGGTTTATCAGGAATATCGATGTGAAGCAAGAAGTTACTGTTTGTCGGCTTTCCTGTTAGTGATATTTAAACTTGCTCGCTTAAATTTTTTGCAATAGAAGATGTTTACAAATTAATACTTATAGATTAATAAAGGAAAATAGTGTAAAGTACAACTAACTAACAAGTACGGCATAAAAGGTTTTGGAGAAATGTTCGATACATTGGCTACATACTAAGGGGAGATATTATGTCAAGTCCGAAAGAAAATGAATTGTTCAATGTGAAAAAAGTCAAATTACAGAGGGGTCGTCTGGCTAAATTTATCTGCCTCTTTCTTGTCATTCTAGTGCTTTTAGGGAGCACGGCTCTGGCTGTAAACAAGTATGTCGAGAAGGTCGGCTCGAACTACATCCTTAACCTAAAAGATATTCCTTCGGCAGATGCCATTCTTGTTTTAGGCGCCTATGTTGCTCCAGACGGAACTCCGTCACCTATGCTCGGTGACCGTCTAACAGAAGGATATGAACTTTACGAACAAGGCAAAGCGCCTAAGCTATTAGTCAGCGGCGACCATGGGCGAAAAAATTATGATGAAGTCAATGCTATGAAGAACTATCTGATGAATAAAGGAGTACCAAGCCGGGACATTTTTATGGATCATGCAGGTTTTAGTACCTATGAAAGTATTTATCGGGCCAGGGATATTTTTGAAGTTCACAAGGTAATCATCGTAACCCAGGAATATCATCTTATGCGAGCAGTTTTTCTCGCTCGGGAAATGGGACTTGAAGCCTATGGAGTGGCTTCCGACAAGCACGATTACGGACAAGTAATGACCGCTTACAACCTCAGAGAAATTGCTGCCCGGAACAAAGATTTTCTTTGGGTCAAAGTATTTAAACCTAAACCAACGTTTTTAGGCGACACAATACCCGTTTTTGGCAACGGCGATGCAACGGATGATAAATAACGAAAGGAGTCTGGCGATGCAACTTAAAGGATTCATTTTTGATTTAGACGGGACCTTGCTCAATACGCTGCCCGTTTGCTATACAGGTTTTCGCAAGGTCCTTTTAAAGTTTTTAGGCCGCGAATATTCCGATCAGGAAATCGCCGCCCTGTTTGGACCTTCAGAAGAAGGAGTTTTTAAAAAAGTTCTTCCTGATAGATGGGAGGAAGGGCTCCAGAGTTATCTAGAAGAATACGATCAAGCCCACGCTGAGTTTGCCGAGCCTTTCCCTGGGATAGAAGATGCCCTGGAATTGCTTTTACAGCGGGGAATTAAGTTGGCTATCGTTTCGGGCAAAGGTCCCGGAAGTATGTCTATCTCCTTAAGGCATTCGGGTCTGAGCCGATATTTCGAGTTAGTAATTACCGGCTCAGAGCAAGGTGCAGATAAACCTAAACACATTAAAGAAATTCTCCATGCCTGGGACTTTTCGCCTTTAGAGGTTGCTTATATTGGTGATACGGCTTATGATATCATCGCTGCTAAAAATGTCGGTACATTCTCGGTCGGAGCTGTCTGGGCTAATACAGCTCAGATCCAGCGAGTAATAGACTTAAAGCCATCTATCTGTTTCACAAATGTAGACTCCTTTAGACAATGGATCGAGCAATTAAGGTAGCGAACTTAGGTAGGGGAACCACTCCCACTCGTAGAAACGGGAGTCTTACGCTTGAATCAAACAGGAACATGCTGGAAAATATTTCATCCAGTCATGTTCCTGTTTGATTTTATTCAGTTTTTAAGATCTCCACTTCTATAAGTGGGGGTGGATTCCTCATCACTATCGAGGCTTACCTTTGAGCATTTCTGGCCAAATACCGAAGCCAGGTCTTAACCTCTGTTGTCAGCAAATTTTTATTTAATGTCCAGCCCCAATTTCCTTTAACAGTCCCAGGGACATTCATTCTGGCTTTCGAATCAAGTCCCAAAACATCTTGCATCGGGGTGATAACCCAAGCTGCCTGACTCAGATATAACTCTTCGATAAGTTTACGACATGCTCTTTTTAGACCTTCCTCCTGGAATTTCTCATTTTCTGATTCCTGATTGCAGTGAGATTCCTCACCGCTGCTAATCATCGTTGATTTGTACCAACCCAACAAAGTGTCGTTGTCGTGGGTACCAGAGTAATAAACAATATTCATGTCGCCTTCGGAGTCAACGTCTTCAAGAGAAGTAAATTGGAGCACCTTCATGCCTGGAAACCCAAAAATCCTTTTTAAAATGGTAACTTCAGTTGTTATAATCCCCAGGTCCTCTGCGATAAAAGGCAGTTCTCCAAATCTCTCCGCCAGACTCTCGAAAAACCGTTTTCCAGGTCCCTTCATCCAATGACCATGGATTGCTGTCTCTTCCTTAACATCGATCTCCCAATAGGATTCAAAGCCGCGGAAGTGATCAAGGCGCACATAATCAAAAAGCCGAAGGGCGAGTTCTATTCTTTTCTTCCACCAAACATAATCCTGAGCTGCCAAGGCATCCCAATCATAGACGGGGTTTCCCCATAACTGACCGGTCTCACTAAAATAATCGGGAGGAACGCCTGCCACTTTTAGAGGGAACCCACGCTCATCTAACTTAAAGAATTTGCGGTTTGCCCAGACATCACAGCTGTCGCCGGCAACAAACAGGGGAATATCCCCGATCATTTTTATATGCTTAGCTGCCGCATATTCCTTCAGAGACCGCCACTGGAAATAAAACGTATACTGGACAAAACGCTGAAATTCCATGTCTTCTTCGAGCAGTTGAGAATACTCCGCAAGTTTTACCGGATTGCGGCAAGCTATTTCCGGTTCCCATTCATACCAAGCCGTACTTGGAAAATATGCCTTTAAGGCACGATAGAGAGCGTAATCATCCAGCCATTCGCGGTTATTACTCAGAAACCTTACATAGTTCTGGCGGGAAAGGTACTTAGAGTCCACCCCATAGTATTCCGGGCCAGCTTTTTGAATCTGAACTCTAAAGACCTTAAAGGCTTCACGGAGACAAGATTCTTTAAACCTTCCCGGAGATTGCAGGCTTTGAGAAAACGTTTTAAGCGCTGACTCCTGCAGAAGCCCCTCTCGGATTAGAAGTTCCAGACTGATCAATCTATAGTTTCCGGCGAAAGCGGAATCACTTTGATAGGGAGAATCCCCTAAGCCTACCGGGTTTAACGGCAGGACCTGCCATAACGATTGCCCTGTATCCACTAAAAAATCAATAAAGCCATAGGCCTCTGCGCCAAAATCTCCGCTTCCGCTGCCAAAATCAGAGGGCAAAGAACTTATAGGCATTAAAATCCCGCAAGCCCGGCAAAAATCCTGCTGGGGAAACGACAACCGGCTCTGTTTTTTTAACAAAACTAATGTGGATAAAGGATCTAGTTTCAAGGTCTGAGGATTTTGAGCCGCTTCTCTGTCAAGAGTCTCGCCGCTGAGTAGATTGATGCAAAAAGGGTTCAATTTATAATCAGCTGAAGAATCAAAATCTAAGGCTATCTCCCTTGACTGTATAAGGCTGCGATTAACCATAACGCTAATTTCCTCGTCTCTCCAGAACCGTCGAAATCCATAAATATCCGGTTCCAAAAAGAAGGAATGAAAATCACCGGCTTGAAAAGCCTCATATTCGCGGCGCAAGCTAACAACCCTTTTATACCAAGTCAGAATTTCCTTGTCTTCTTGGCCCCAGGGAAATGTCCCCCGATTGTAAGGATCGCTATACCCTTCCATTCCAGCTTCGTCCCCGTAGTAAATACAGGGCACACCCGGAAAGGTCATTTGGATTAAAGTTAGAAGTTTCAATCTCTGTACCGCCAGCCGCCGAGCCTCTGCTGTAAGCTTAAAGGTACGTTTTTGAGTTTCTGTTAATGTTTTTTCAGGAGGAGCCTCTCCTAGAAGAGTCAAAATACGTTCACGGTCATGGCTTCCGAGAAGATTCATCGCCCCCCTGAAATTCTCCCAGGGATAATTCTCGAACAGACTCATCACACGCAGATGCACCATGCCGGAACTAAGTTTTCCTAGAATATAGCTGAGAACAATATCTCGAAAAGGATAATTCATCGCTGCATCCAACTCATAGCCCCAAAAATACTCGCGCCATTGGCCGTAGCTCTGTTTATTTGAAACATCTTCCCATACCTCTCCAATAAGGACTGCCTCGTGATTAAGCGATTTCATTAGTTCCCTAAATTTTCGGATAAATTTATCCGGCAGCTCGTCTGCAACATCGAGTCTCCAGCCGGCGATCCCTTTTTTCATCCACTTCTGAAGAACCCCGCTCTCAGAGTCAAAAATAAAATCTTGATAAGAAGGTTCCAGTTCGTTCACTTCCGGCAGCGCGTCAACATTCCACCAACTCTGATAGTCCTCGTTGTTTTCCTTAAAGCGATACCATTGATAATAGGGGGAATTTTTAGATTGATAAGCACCCAAACTTGGGTAATTTCCGTAGCGATTAAAATAAATACTGTCACTCCCTGTATGGCTGAACACACCATCCAAGATGATTGAAATACCATGATTCCTCATTTCAAGTACTAACCGCTCAAAGATTTCTTCATCTCCGTACATAGGATCAATTCGAAGATAATCGGCTGTATCGTATTTATGATTACTCGGAGCATCAAAAAGCGGATTAAAGTAAATAACGCTGATGCCCAATTCTTGGAGATAAGGCAGCTTTTTTATAACACCTAACAAGCTGCCGCCAAAAAAATCCCAATAGGTTACTCTGCCCTCTTCGTCTTTAACGTAGATAGGTGGTTCATCCCAATTGGCATGTATAAGGGCATTTCTTCTGGGATAGGGGTGAAACCCTTCTTCATGGGTCTGGTAAAAACGGTCGACGTAGATTTGATACATAATGCCTTTTTGGTACCAATCAGGTATTTTCATGGGATAATAAACCGTCACTTGGTAAGACGGGGGTTGGTGATCTTCAAGCAGACCCTCGCCCCCCAATCTTCGAGAATTGCCATAAAAATAATTTTGGCCTCCAACGGAAAACTTAAAATAATACCAGACAAGACCGGGTTCACCGGGGACCACATATTCCGCTTCAAATACAACTCTTTGTTCAGAGCCCTTGAGAGTGCAGACAGCTGAAGCTAACCTCTCTCCGCCTCGGTCAGGAAGCACTGCAGGTTTTTGGGCAGCCATGGGAATTAAGCGTTCCTGTTCCTTCTCCCAAACTCTTAAAAAACAGTCCTCAACAGGCAGAACCGAACATATTTCCAGACGTAAAAGAATCGTCTGCTCACAGGTTACTGCTCCAAAAGGGGCGCGAAAGTATAACTTATGGGAGTTGTGATAGGCGAAAAGTTCCATTTCAACTCTCCTAGGAAAATTTTTAAATTCTTCCACCTAAAGCCTTAAATAAGTTTTAGGCTTTTAACCTAATAAGAGACTTGTATAGAGAAAGATAGGCGGAGGCTGAAGATTCCCAACTGAAATTACACGTCATGGCGCTTTTTTGCAATCGGGCCCAGGCGGTTTTATCGGAGTCATAGAATTTTACTGCCCGCTGGACGGCAAACAGTAATTCGTGAGCATTATAATTTGCAAAACTAAAGCCGTTGCCTTCGCCCGTATATTCATTATAGGAAATCACCGTATCCTTTAATCCTCCTGTTTCTCGTACAATGGGAATTGTTCCATAATGCATGGCAATCATTTGCGCTATGCCACAAGGTTCAAACAGTGACGGCATTAATAACATGTCAATTCCAGCATAGATTTTGTGAGCAAATTGATCGTTAAATTCTCTTCTGAAGACAAACTTACCAGGATATTTCTCGGCAAATGTTTGCAATTTCTCTTCATAAAGTTTATCCCCCGTCCCCAGGATAACCAGCTGCACGTCAAGCAGCAGAATTTCTTCCATTATAAAGCAGAGGAGATCCAGCCCTTTCTGGTCAACTAGACGGCTTACCATCCCCAGAAGCGGTGAATTTTCTCTTTCGGGAAGTCCTAAACAATGCTGCAAATCCTTTTTATTCAAGTCCTTAGCTTGAGGAGAAAAACTATAAGGGAAGGAAATCAGAGGATCTGTGTAAGGATCATAAACCTGATAATCAATACCATTGAGAATACCAAGCAATGATTCTTTGCGTTTTTGGATAATCCCTTCCAATCTCTCTCCATAAAAAGAATATTGGATTTCCTGAGCATAGGTCGGACTTACTGTTGTAATCCTGTCGGCATAAAGCAGTCCTGCTTTCAAGAAATTAACCTTACCGTTAAATTCCAACTTTTCCTCTGTAAAATACGTATCATTAAGACCAATAATATCCGTTAAAACTTCTTGAGGGAAAACTCCTTGATACTTAAGATTGTGAATCGTAAATACCGTCTTAAGTGAGTAATACAGGGGCTCTTTGACATAAAACTCCTTTTGCAGCAAGGGAATAAGCGCCGTATGCCAATCATGACAATGAATGATATCGGGCTTAAACTCCGGCAGATGAGTCAGACTTTCTAACACAGCGCGTGAAAAGAAAGCATATTGTTCTGCCTCATCGTACTCTCCATAAATATTACTGCGCTTAAAATAATACTCATTGTCGATAAAGTAGAAACGGACTCCCCTATGGATAAATTCTTCAAGGCCGCAATATTGTCTGCGCCATGCTAAAGGAACGTAAAAATGATTAATATGCTGGAATTGTTTGCGGAAATTTTCGGGGATATTACTATACTTTGGCATAATGACACAAACGTCGGCGCCTTGTCTTTGCAAGGCACTGGGCAGAGAACCTCCTACTTCACCCAAACCGCCGGTTTTGACAAAGGGATCTGCCTCAGCAATAGCAAAAACAACTTTCATAGTACCCCTCTTTTCTCAAGCCTAGACCAAAGACCCTTTAAGGACGACCAAGGGAGAATTTTTATTTCCTTTTAATATATTTCCAGGATAAACTTGAACAAATTTATCCAGAATGACATGATCTAATCGAGAGCCACTGGAAACTTTACATTTCTGCATGATAATACAATTGCTTATACTGGCCCCGGTTTCAATAATTACTTCGCGTGATAAGATTGAATTACGGACCTCTCCTTCAATAATACATCCACTGGAAATTAGAGAATTTGCTGTAATTGCTTGATGACCATGCTTCGTAGGAGGATTGTCCACAATTTTAGTGTGTATTCTGTCATGTCCCATAAGTACTTCCCGGCAAATTATCGGATCAAGCAATTCCATGCTCCGATCAAAGTAATCTTTAACTGAATTTATCACTCCAAAATAACCGGTAAAAGGAACTCCAATAATTTTTAACGTGCGCATATTTTCACGTATTGCTTCGATCAGATTTATAGCTTCAATTGAGCGATATCCATCGACAATTTCCAGAAGGAGCGTTCGCCGAATAATCAACATATCCAGAAAATAGTTCTGCTTTCGCGGCCAGGCTATTGTTGACTCCGTTTCACTCACATCCAGAATATCAAGAACATCTTGATTATCAGAGATGACAAGACGTTCTTTTCCCTTCATGGCGGAGGGATCTGTGCTCTCTTTATATATCAACGTTACGTCAGCTTTCTCATTCCTGTGATTTTCCAAAGCCTCATTGTAATTGATATTAAAAATATGATTACAGCCGCTGATAATAATATTTTCGGACAAGTCCTTCTGCAGATATTCAATATTCAGCTGTAAGTCTTTAAGCCGAAATTTACCGTTTTCCCCGGATAGTCCATGAATAGCTCCAGGTAAAATAAACAATCCTCCGGACTTACGATCCAAAAACCAATCTTTACCGGCTCCCAAATGATCCAGTATCGACCTATAATGACGGGGAGTAATTAACCCGATTGTCCATAATCCGGAATTAACCATACTTGATAGGGCAAAATCTAAAATTCGATAACGTCCTCCGAAGGGGACCGCCGCGATCGACCTTTCGGAGGTTAACCCTCGGAGACTATCAGAACCATTATTTCCAAAGAGGATTCCAATGGCATTTTGCATCTGCTACCCTCCCCTCGGCAAATTTTAGCGGGTTGAATACAGATTACTGCCCGCATAAATGACAGAGCCTTTTCCAAGGACGTAATGATCCTCTATGACTGTAATTCCTGCCTGGCGCACACCAGAATCCTGTTCAATTCCGATTGAACAATAACTCATTATTTTGGCATTTTCACCGACAATTGTTTTATTGATCTTTGTATGACCACTGACCCTGGCATGGGGCAATAAAATGGAATTTTCTATACTTGCTCCCTCCCCGACATAAGCTCCGGGGGCCAAAACTGAATAGCTGACATCTCCCAGCACCACACAGCCATTACTGATTAGACTGTTATTAATTCTTGCTTTCGGGCCAATATACTGCGGCGGTAAAATATCTTCATTGGAAAAAACCCTTTGAGCAGGATCAAAGAGATTAATGGCCTCATCTCCCTCCAAAAATTCCATATTGGCATTATAGTAACTTTCGATGGTACCCACGTCTCTCCAATAACCTTGAAACCTATAGGCGTACAATCTTTTTCCTAATGCAATTTGTTTAGGGATGATATTCTTTCCAAAATCATTTTCCGATTCTTGATCCTGTTCATCTTCTAGTAATGCTTGCTTGAGAATTGGCCAGTTGAAAATATAAATTCCCATGGATGCCAGATTACTATCCGGATTCGCAATTTTTTCAGTAAATTTTATTATCCTGCCTTCTTCATTTAGAGATACGATACCAAAACGCGAGACTTCCTCCCGGGGAACTTCAATTGTGGAAATGGTAATTTCCGATCCCTTTTCCTTATGATAATTGAGCATAGAGAGATAATTCATTTTATAAATATGATCCCCTGAGATAATGAGCACATAGTCCGGATCATAGAAATCGATAAATTTTAAATTTTGAAAAATGGCATTGGCAGTTCCCTTATACCAACTTAATTCGTGTTCCCCCACGAAGGGAGGCAAAATATGAACACCTCCGAAGGGGTTGTCAAGATTCCAAGCAGAACCCAGGCCGATATACGAATTAAGCAGGAAGGGCTTATATTGAGTGAGAACCCCTACAGTATTAATGTTGGAATTTGCGCAATTACTTAAACTGAAATCAATAATTCGGTACTTGCCACAAAAAGAAACTGCGGGTTTAGCAATATTACGCGTCAAACTCCCTAATCTGCTCCCCTGCCCTCCGGCCAAAAGCATTGCAATACACTCTTGCTTATGCATAGTTTCACCTTTCTCTCTGCTTTCTGCATTTACCGAATAATTGAGTCAAGGCTTATCCTGTAAATTGAAGTCAATTGGACGAAAACTGGTTTTCCAGATCTGATCGGCGTACTCTCTGATTGTGCGATCGCTTGAGAAAACACCTGATTTAGCAATATTTACCAAGGACATTCCCGTCCAACGTTTTCGATCAGAGTAGGCAGATTGAAGCTGCTTATATACTTCAAGGTAATCCGCAAAATCCCTCAAAACAAAATAGTCATCATTATAGAGCAAAAGAGAATCAAAGATAACCTTAAATTCTTCGCCGGCTGTTGCAAAAAAACCGTTGACCAGTTGATCAACACATCGTCTTAGATCCTGATTATCATAATAAAGATCTAAAGACTTATAGCCGCCTTCACTGGAATAGCGTAATACTTCGTCTGCCGATAAGCCGAAAATAAAAAGATTGTTTTCTCCTACCGCTTCCTTTATCTCTATATTTGCACCATCTAATGTGCCGATCGTAATTGCGCCATTCATCATAAATTTCATATTCCCTGTTCCTGAAGCTTCTTTGCTTGCCGTAGAAATCTGTTCACTGACATCGGCAGCCGGGTATATTAGTTCACCTAAAGAAACATTAAAATTTTCGATAAAAACGACCTCGAGTTTGTCTCTAACCCTTGGTTCCTTATGGATTTTTTCAGCCAGGGTATTTATGAGTTTAATAATAGTTTTAGCATAATGATAGCCCGGAGCTGCTTTACCGCCAAAAATAAAGGTTTGGGAACCGAGCACTGAATTTGGATCTTCCTGAACCTGATTAAATAAATGCATTATTTTTAAAATGTTAAGGAGCTGCCGTTTATAGGCATGGATCCGTTTAACTTGGACATCAAACATCGAGAAGCAATCGAGCTCAATTCCTTGGGTTTTTTTAATATATTGAAGCAACTGCATTTTATTATGATATTTTGCCTTGGCAGCCTTCTCCAAGAAAGCTGCATCCTCCTGATAAATCAGAAGGTTTTCCAATTCCTCAGCGTTCTTCTTCCAAGTCGGGCCAATGGCCTCAGTAATTAGGTCTGACAAGACCGGATTGGCTGTTAAGAGAAACCTCCGATGATTGACACCATTGGTCTTGTTATTAAACTTATAGCTAAACATCCGATAATAGTCTTTAAATACCTGTTGTTTGAGGATTTTGGTGTGTAACGAAGCGACTCCGTTGACAGAAGAACTGCCAATAACCGCTAGGTTAGCCATCTGAATATGATTATCCTTGATTATCTGGGTATTCTGGATGATCTTCCGATCATCGAAGAATCTTCTTGCGCTGCGTTCCTTAAATCGTCGATCGATTTCTTCGATAATCATAAAAATTCTTGGCAAAATATTTTTAAATAACGTTACCGGCCACTTTTCTAAGGCTTCCGGCATGATGGTATGGTTGGTGAAGGAGATGGAATTTACAGTAATGTTCCAAGCCTGATCCCATCCCAATCCTTCCTCATCGATCAGAATCCGCATTAATTCCGGGATACACAACACCGGATGAGTGTCATTAATGTGAATAGACACCCAGCGAGGGAATTCAGCCAAGAATAGGTTTCGTTTTTTAACGCTTTTCATAATCGACCCTAATCCCGCCGCCACAAAAAAATATTCCTGTTTCAGTCTTAATTCTTTTCCTGAACGACTGCTGTCATCAGGATAAAGAATATAGGAAATCGCCTCAACCCCAGATCGTAAACTGACGGCCTGATCGAAATCCCCTCGGTTAAAAGAAGCAAGATCCAATTCATTGCTTAATGGTTCAGCGCTCCATAGTCTGAGATTATTGATATTCAATGGATTATCGTAGCTTATGACCGGGATATCATAGGGAACCGCCAAAACGGGTTCATATTGTTCGTGGTAAAACACTAATTTCCCCTTCACAACTTCTGTGCGAACATGACCTTTAAATTTTACGACAATACTCTTTTCAGCTCGGCGAATCTCCCAGGGATAATCATTTTTCAACCAATTATCCGCCACCTCTGTTTGAAAACCATTTCTGATTTTTTGCTCAAACAACCCATATCTATAGCGAATACCGTTGCCATGGCCAGCTATTCCCCCAAAAGCCATAGAATCTAAAAAACATGCGGCCAATCTTCCCAGACCGCCGTTTCCAAGTCCGGGATCTGCTTCCTGCTCAAGTAAATCATCAAGATCAATGTGCAATTCAGCTAAACCTTCTCTAACTAATTCTTCGACACCCATATTGACCAAATAATAACGGAGAAGTTTGCCGATTAGAAACTCCATGGAAAAATAATAAACTTGTTTGGTGTACAGTGTGGAATTCTTAGTTAACGCTCTGTTAAAGCTTATTGTTTCTTTTAACATCAAAACCAATGTTTTGTATTTGTCCCATAAGGAACTTTCATCTAAGGTAATGCCTTCTGTTTCACTGATTTTGGTAAGATACGCCAGTTTGAAATTGTCTTTGTTGGTAAACATGCAACGCCCCCCCGCCTTAATTTATAGTTATACTGAGGTTTTAATATGATAGTTGCTAACGGAGGAACTTTAATTCTTAAAGAGAAAGTCCTGCCATGCCATTGAATCCTCTCAGTTACCATAGGGGCACTATTCAAACAGTTTGACCCGCCGAAAATTTCCCGATCTGAATTAAACAGTTCTTGATAAATTCCTCTGCGAGGAACCCCTAGGCGAAAATTCCCATAGGCAACAGGCTGAAAATTGATAATTATAATGAGAAAGTTCTTGGGATCTTTCCCCCGGCGACAAAAAATCAAAATACTTTGGTTCCTATTATCCGCATCGATCCATTCAAAGCCTGACCATTCCTGGTCATTTTCCCAGAAAGCCTTTTCACGCTGATAAAGTTTATTGAAGTGTTTAATATACTCCTGAAACTTTTTGTGCATCTCATAACCTAAAAGCAGCCAATCCAGCTCTGCGTCATAACGCCACTCTATAAACTGGGCCAACTCACCTCCCATAAACATTAGCTTCTTGCCGGGATGTCCCATTTGGTAACTTATTAAATTTCTTAAACCGGCAAATTTCTGCCCATAATCACCGGGCATTTTATTAAGAAGGGACTTTTTTCCATGAACTACTTCGTCATGAGAAAGGGGCAGAACAAAATTCTCGGAAAAGGCGTAGGTTAAGGAAAAGTTCAACAAGTTATGGTAATCTTTACGGCAGGCAAATTCCTGCTGCATATAACGCAAGGTATCGTTCATCCAACCCATATTCCATTTGAAGTTATAGCCTAAGCCATTGACATAGGTCGGATAGGACACTAAGGGCCAAGCGGTCGACTCTTCGGCAGCCATGAGAACCCCGGGAAAGTTATGGAACACAACCTCATTTAACCTCTGCATAAAAGCGATTGCTTCCAGGTTTTCTCGTCCCCCCTGACTGTTGCGTTCCCAGCCTTTATCCGGTTTTTCAAAATCGAGATAAAGCATACTGCTAACCCCGTCGATACGGAGCCCGTCAATATGAAACTTATCAAACCAAAAAACTGCATTCGCAATAAGAAAACTCCAGACTTCAGGTTTTGAGAAGTTAAAGGTATACGTCCCCCATTTTCCATGTTCATCTTTTTCATAAACCGAGGACCCATTGAATTTACCCAAACCATGACCGTCCTTGCAAAAATGTCCGGGCACCCAGTCCAAAATCACTCCTATCCCCGCTTGATGACAACAATCAACGAAACGCATAAAGTCATGAGGTGTTCCAAAGCGACTCGAGCAGGAATAATATCCCGTAATTTGATAACCCCAGGAACCGTCATAGGGATGCTCCATCAGCGGCATAAATTCAATGTGGGTATAGCCCATCTCCAGAACGTACCGTATCAGTTCATCAGTAAAGTCCCGCCAATGATAAAAACCTCCATTCCTTTTTCTGCGCCAGGAACCTGCATGGACTTCATAGATAAGCAGAGGTTTATTCTGCGGATGACTCTCTTTCCGGCGCGATATCCAGTGTTGATCCCGCCAATGATATCCCTCCAGGGCGTATAGTTTAGAGGCAGTTAACGGTCTAAGCTCAGAATAAAAGGCAAAAGGGTCTGATTTCAGGAACACTTCGTCATTCTTAGTCCGAATTGCGAATTTATATAATCCCGTAAGTTTCTGGGGGATAAAAAGTGTCCATACACCGGTATCTCCAATTTCAAGCATCCAATCCTGTTTTGTCTGCCAATCATTAAAATCCCCAACAACAGAAACTGCCTTAGCGTCCGGTACCCAAACTGCAAAGTAGGTCCCCAGCACCCCATTATCCTCAATAATATGGGCTCCAAACTTTGTATAGGCTTTATATAGTTCTCCCCGGTTAAATAAATAGATTTCCTCTAAATTTAGAAAAGCCAACTCTCTCATAGATCACAACCTATCAGTCTCATTGTCTATTATCTAAATAAGATGTATTCCGTAAGTTGAAAAATATTAGTCACTTTTTAATGTAAGAATAGTCTTAAGAGTCAAAAAAGAGTCCTCGACTTAAGCCTAATCTTGTTAAAAACGGATGTCTATGGGAGAGCTGACTTCTAATAATTTATTCTTTTAATCATTAGCACAACATTAAACAACAGGCCAAAACTATCTCGTTTTAGCCTGTTGTTGATTTTACGTCATGTTAAGACGCCTCTTCACACATTCTCAACTTAAACTCCAAAAAAACTTCACATTTTATCCCTTTTTGCTACACAACTTTGAGTTATCCTTGAGAAGTACTCAGATGAGTCATTGTTTAATTTAATTTCAACAAATTAGAGGACTATCACCCTAGGACGCTCTCAGTCGATATAAATTTAATAATAATAGGAGGAATTCAACTATGGACGAAGAAATTCGCTTAACCAAAACAGATGGAGCCGAACAGGCACAACTTGAAAAACAGTCTAACGAAAGCACTATCCTCAATCAAAATATAAACTCATCTCAAGATTTCAATTCACAATTTGCCCCGCCTCCAATCAAGAAAAAACCAACTAGACGATTTGCTGCCACAGCAGGACTTTGTGTTATGAGTGCCGTCATTGGTGCTCTTTCAGCCGTAGCAGTCGTTCCGGCAATTTACCCTGCGAATGCTCTATCAACTACTGCTGCCGCCAAAACAACCAGCTCTATAGCTCAGGTTTCTACTACCGCTGCTTCTCCTTCCAGTCAAACTAATTTTCCCGTTACTGAAATCGCCAAAGAGGTAGGTCCAGCTGTAGTCGGAGTTTCAAATTTCCAATCCAGTCAAAGTGTCTTCGGCAGCAGTTCAAATCTCCAAGAAACCGGCAGCGGTTCGGGATTCATTATCGATGCTCAAAAAGGATATATCGTCACAAATAATCACGTTATTGATGGCGCACAGAAAATCACAGTCAGCTTAAGCGATGGCCGCAATCTTGTGGCAAAAGTTATCGGCGCTGACCCGCGCACAGACCTGGCTGTTTTACAAATCCCCGACACTAAGAACTTAACTGCAGTTAAGCTCGGGGATTCAAGCAAACTTCAAGTCGGAGAACCCGTAGTTGCCATCGGCAATCCCGGTGGTGCTGAATTTGCCCGTTCTGTGACTGCAGGTGTTGTCTCAGCAACTGATCGTACTCTCGACATTCAAGGAGAATCAAGCTTCAATCTTATTCAAACGGATGCAGCAATTAATCCCGGTAACAGCGGCGGACCGCTTGTCGATTACCAAGGAAACGTTATAGGCATTAATTCCGCCAAATACGCGGAATCCGGCTTTGAGGGAATGGGCTTCTCAATCCCTATTTCAGATGCTCTGCCGACAATAGAGCAATTAATTAAAACTGGTGTAGCGACACATCCCGCTCTTCTAGTAACAACAAACGACCAATATCTTTCTTACGCCCAAGACAACAATCTCCCTCTTGGAGCCTATATTGCCAGTGTAACCCCCGATGGCCCTGCTGATAAAGCTGGCATCGTTAAAGGTGATGTCATTACAAAAATCAACAATGCTCAAGTTCAAAGCTCTTCTGACCTTGTTCACGATCTCTATCAATACTCCGTCGGAAGCAAAATATCAATAACTTTCGTCCGCGATGGAAAAACAAAAACTGTTCAGGCAACTCTTGGTGAAATTTCTTCAAATCAATAATGGACTCGTTCAGCTTAAGCTGAACATCGGGATAGATCAATGAGTTTACTCCGCGATAAAACCTGGCAAGAAGCCGTGTTTCACGAACTTTTTATTCGAGAAACAACGGCTCCTTGACTTTTTGCCTAAAACTTACCCGCCCCAGTGATAAAATGTTAGACTCTCTTCTTTTGAATAGTCTGGCTGTCCATTAGGTCCCAAACAAAGGGCCGGAGGATTGATCTGAGTATTGGGCAGATTTGGGTTCTTGAAAATATTGACATAAGTATACAATGGAGTTAAGGTATAAAGGTCTTCCATTTGAAGATTGTTTAAGCGAATACAGCCTAAGGATACATCCTTACCAATACTTTCGGGTGAATTTGTGCCATGAATAGCAAAGCCAGGATTTGACAATTCCATAGCCCTTGTTCCATAAACATTGTCCGCCTTAGGAACCCCTTTGTCCGGGTTGGCTATTCTTTTAGAAATCCACATGTTTCCTTCTGGCGTTAGGTTATTTTTTCCTAGAGCTACAGTGTAGCTTCGTATTGTCCTATCTCCTGCCATAACCATGAGTTCATGGTTTAGCTTATTAATGTTGATCTGTATCGGCGCAAAGGAAAAATCGATACCCTGGGGAATAGCCGGCTTTAGTGCTTGTCTTACTGCGAGAATTAAATCCGTTTCAGGTGAGACCCCTGAAGGTGAAAAAAGCCACCCCGCATCTCCTGACGGAGAGGTTGTGACGTCATTCTCCATGTTATAAGGGTTTAAGGGAAGTTCTGATAAATAATTTCGGGGAAAAGCCTTAGTCAACATCGTTAAATCCTTGGGCATATATCCGTTGTGCTTAACAAATTGATATAAGGCACTTCTAATAACCGTAGTTGCCTGCCACAATTGACAGTTTTCCTCCCCCGCAGAGGAAATACTGTCAAAAGGATATATGTAAACTTCAATTTCTTTATCCTCACTCCCCCAATAAGCCATTCCCACATCCCGCTGATCTTCATCTTTAGCGACTACTAATTTGCCGGCAGTGGGATTTTTTTCGTAATCTTGTTTTAAAGTTTCCATCAGTTGATTTACGAGGAGCTGTTTTGTTATTGTTCCTTTAACCTGTATAGTTATTGGAATTAAGTCTGTTTTTGGAATACCCGTCGGCTTTTTATCGACAACTTCATAGGGTAACATATAAGTATAGCGATGGTTCTCCAAATACATTGTCGAAGACCGATGGCAAATTAAAATAGCTATTAAAATTAAGAGGACAATGATCACAGCCAAAAAAACATAAATTAGGGTTCTATTGTTTGGCATTATTTTTTTCTTCACTGACGATAGTCTTTTATCTGTCGAATGGATTTCTTCCTGTATTCTTAAAATCTCTGTCCGGGCCTTATAATATCCCTTCCCCAAGGATCTCTGCATTAAATCCGAAGCCTCTTTTATCCCCTTTCGGTAAGCTGCTAAACAACCTTCATTTCTAGTCCTTAGGAATTTTCCAAGACTTTTTTTAGCATTTCCCTCAATTTCCAGGGCTACATGATACATAGCCTCCGCATCTTCCGGTTTCCTCTTTAAGAGCTTTCGCCAGAATAATGGATCACTCTTGGCCAAAAAGTAACCATAAGAAATTGGTATCAGGTTGTCCTTTATTTTAAACCGAGAGATACTTTCCAAAAAATTCTCCCCCTCTTATTCCCAAGTTACATAAACTTATTCAGGGGCTTGTACAATAAGAACATAGTTTATTTTGAAAATAATTAGGTTACCCCTACAATATAATGTCGGATTATGTTATTGTTGAATCTAGATGAACGAAGGAGGAATAGCAATGCTTGAAATCCAGAATGTTTCTCTGGGCCTCAATGAGGAAAAAGGGGTCGAAATCCTCAAAGAGATTAATTTGAAGTTTTTAGAAAAAAAGATATATGTTATTACAGGACCCAATGGTGGGGGGAAATCATCTCTAGCTAAACTAATCATGGGAGTTTATAATCCCACGGCAGGAAAAATTCTACTCGATGGACAAGATATTACAAACTTAAGTATTACGGAAAGAGCCCGTTTGGGAATAGGATATGCCTTTCAAAATCCGCCTCGCTTTAAAGGAATAAAAGTAAAAGAACTCCTCAAAATGGCCGCATCTCATAACCCTGAAACAGTGAACATCTGTGATCTGCTCTATGATGTGGGGTTATGTGCACAAGATTATCTCAACCGAGATGTGGACAGCAGCCTTTCCGGCGGTGAAATGAAGCGAATCGAAATAGCTACTGTACTTGCTCGAAATCTCAAGCTGGCAGTGTTTGATGAACCGGAAGCCGGCATCGATTTATGGAGTTTTCAAAAATTAGCAGAAACTTTCAAAAACATCCATTTAAAATACGATACTACCATTGTCATTATTTCTCATCAAGAACGTATCATGGAGTTGGCTGATGAAATTATTTTGATGTCAAATGGAATGATTAGCGACCAATCAGAACGAGACACAATTTTGGCCAGAATTCTTAATAATGATGCTTGTCTTTGCGGTTCAAACTGCGCGAAAGGAGTTAATCAAAATGCTCAATGCGCTGGATAAGACTATGCTGGAAAAGGTTGCAGACCTTCATGAAATACCTCAAGGAGCTTTTAATATCCGCAAGAATGGAGTCGGGGTTCAACGAAATACGACTGACAATATCGATATTGTCACAAAGGCTGATAAATCGGGCATAGATGTGATTGTCAAGCCTTATACTAAAGGAGAAAGTGTTCACATTCCCGTAATCGTAACAGAGGAAGCCATCAATGACGTTGTCTATAATACCTTTGAAATCGGAGAATATTCCGACGTCTTAGTCGTTGCCGGCTGTGGGATTCATAATTCCGGATGTCATAAATCACAGCACGACGGGATCCATAACTTTTATGTTCGCCGGGGCGCAAAACTTAAATATGTTGAAAAACACTACGGCCAAGGGGAAGGAACAGGTGAACGAGTTCTTAATCCCAAAACCATTATTGAGGCCGAAGAAGGTGCCGTCGTCGAACTTGAAATGATTCAGATCAAAGGAATTGACCATACCAAAAGAGACACTGAGATTAGACTTATGGATAAGGCTAAACTTGTGGTTACTGAACGTCTCCTGACATACAAAGATCAGGATGCGGAATCAAACATAACTGTTGAATTAATCGGAGCAGATTCTTCAGCCCAAATCATTTCCCGTTCTGTTGCCCAAGATAACTCTAAACAAGAGTTCTTTTTTGACCTGGTTGGACGTAATAAAGGCCGAGGGCACATTCAATGCGACGCCATTATTATGCATAATGCTCAAGTTCTCTCCACGCCAAAAATATCTGCCCGCCACAGTGAAGCTCAGCTGATTCACGAAGCAGCTATTGGCCGTATCGAATCAGAACAATTAATCAAGTTAATGTCCATGGGATTCTCCGAATCCGAGGCCGAAGATACTATCCTCAATGGTTTTCTGAAATAGCAAACCCTTTTCCATCCTTCCGCTGGTGCGCATCAAGCGGTATGCAGGGCTGGATAAACGGATAAAAAAGCAAGGTTTGAGCACTAAGTTCTTAAACCTTGCTTTTATGTTTTAACGATCTTTATGCCTTAAGCGTCCAAGTGAACTCGTTCAGCTAAAGCTGAACCACGGGGCTTGCTGACGAAAGTGTCCTGTGGACGCTTTCGCCGAAAGCCCTAGCCCATAACGGAACCACTCCCACTTCTACAAGTAGGAGTCTGACGATTGGATAAACTTAGCTCATATCGGTTGATTAAAATTGTATTATTACACATCAAAAAAGTATTGTCTGTTTCAAACTCAGCTGTTATAATCTTAACATGCTCTATACAATCTAAACATAATAACTTAATAATTCTTCGGATTGAATCTGAAGGACTTGGAACAGAAAGGAAGTATGGTAGAACGGCAAAAGCGCTTTTTTGATTCCTGTTTGTTTCTGAAAAACAGCAACGTTAGAATGTGGATGGAGGAAATAGTATGGTTAGAATGGTAGGCAGAATCAAATCCAGCAGTTTAATGCGCATAGGATCTTTTCTTCTAGCAACAGCATTATTGGTGACCGGATGTGGAAATAGTCCAACGACAGCTTCCGGCAAAAAAGCCATTAAAGTTGGGATCGTGGATACATATACCGGCGGTGCCGCAGTTTATGCTCAAGATTCTTTGGATGGCTTCAAGTTGGCAGCCAAAGAAATTGCCGCTAAAGGCGGTCCAGAGATCGACATCGTAACCCGCGACGATGAATTTAAGCCCGACAAAGCGACAAGCTGGGCTAAAGAACTGGTCATGCGTGATCAAGTTGATTTCTTGGCTGGAACCACAAATAGCGCAGGATCTTTGGCCGTTTCTCAATACGCTAAAGAAAACAAAGTACCGTTTATTGATTGGGGCGGGATGAGTGACAAAGTCACCGGAGCAGCTGGTCATCGCTATGTCTTTAGCACCATACCTAATACTGCAATTATCGGCAAAGCCGGAGCCGTCCAGATCTCCAAAACGCCCTATAAAAAGATTTGGCTCGCCGGCAGCGATTATGAATATGGTCACTCGGTTATTGATAACCTATGGTCAAATTTGAAAAAAATTGAGCCAGATGTCCAAAAAACCGGGGAAACTTGGTGGCAAGTTGGGGAAACAGATTTTACCCCCTACATCAACGCCATTCGCAGTAAAAAACCCGATCTTCTCGTAGTCGGCACAGGAGGGGCAGATATGGTTGCCTTTATGAAAGCTGTGAAGGCAACCGGCTTAGCACAGGAAATACCAGTCTGGGTTCACACCAGTATCGACCCAGCTACTTTAAGACCATTAGGAGATCAGGCTCCAACGGGAGTTTTAGGGACAAATCCTTATCTCTCCAGTTATCCGGACACCGCAGCCAACAAAGCCTTTGTGAGTGCTTTCAAAAAGGAATACAACCGTGAACCTGCTGCTTTCGCATTATACGGTTATATGGCAGGTCAATTCTTAGGACAAGCCGTTGAAAAGGCCGGAAGTACTGATAAAGAAAAGATCATCGACGCCTTGGAAGGGTTATCGATTGACACCCCCGTTGGTAAAGCAACGCTGCGTAAAGAAGATCATCAAGTTGCCATTCCTATGATCTATGGAACTATTGGCAAGACTGACGGAAAAATCGCTCCCATTGACCTTCACACGCTCAGCCCGGATGAAATAATGCCATCTATAGATGATATCCAAAAGGCAAGAGCTAAGAAGTGAACTAGTTCAGCTAAAGCTGAACAACGAGACTTCGGTGGGGGACTCTACCCCCACGGAAGCAGAGTACAAGGGACCCACTCCCACTTATAGAAGTGGGAGTCTTACGATTGGATAAACAAGCAATTTCATGGGTGGTACCGCAAGGTACCGCCCATTTCTCAACCTAATAGACAGGGGATAGATAAATGGATATAGCAACACTTTCAAGTCAATTGTTAATAGGCCTCAGCAGAGGGATGATTTTTTTTATCGTCGCTGCGGGACTAACTCTTATCTTCGGAGTCCTGAGGATTACAAATTTCGCCCACGGATCGCTTTACATGCTGGGAGCTTTTGCAGCTTACTCAGTTTCAACATCTTTAGGTCATGGCCATTATGGCTTCTGGTTGGCTTTGCTGGTCGCTCCCATTACCGTAATGATTTTAAGTCTTATTATCGAACGTGGTTTGCTGCGTTTCATCTATAACCGAGATCACTTAACGCAAATGCTCTTAACCTACTCCCTCGTACTCATTGCCGGAGATGCGGTTAAAATCATTTGGGGGTCAGAATATAAATCCATAAATATCCCCGAAGGGCTCAGAGGTTCCATTTCGATCTGGGGAGCTTCTCTGCCTTTATACAATGCCTTCCTGCTCCTCATCGGACCTCTTGTAGCACTCGGATTATGGCTCTTTTTATCTAAAACTCATCTGGGTAAAATATGCCGTGCAACAGCAACTGACCGCGAAATGGTAGACATTCTAGGCATCAACAGCACTCGAGTCTTTGCTTTAGTTTTTGCGCTGGGAGGTTGGCTTGCTGGATTAGGGGGAACTTTAATCGCTCCCACAACAACAGTTTCTATGGGGATGGACGCGAATATTCTCATCTACGCCTTTTTGATTGTGGTTATCGGCGGATTAGGCAACATTTGGGGAACCCTTATCAGTTCAATCATCATCGGAATGGGAGAAGCCATCGGTGTACTTCTCATTCCCAGCGTCTCA
Source organism: Desulfosporosinus acididurans (assembly GCF_001029285.1). Taxonomy (GTDB): domain Bacteria; phylum Bacillota; class Desulfitobacteriia; order Desulfitobacteriales; family Desulfitobacteriaceae; genus Desulfosporosinus; species Desulfosporosinus acididurans. Next base: position 121,522 of record NZ_LDZY01000008.1, on the reverse strand, counting down.
ATTATACTGCCCTATATGATTGCAGGTATTTTACTTATTTTTAGACCCTCAGGTTTATTAAAATCTGTCTGGTAAGAAAGGAAACCAAGTATGTTAGTAAACATTGATCCTTCATCAAGAACTACAAACAGAAAAATTCACAACTCATTGGGCTTGGGATTGGCTCCGATCGGAATCCTTATTCTCCTGATTGTTCCAACCCTCATACCGCCCTATTATAGTTACCTCTTAGCCACTATCTTCACAACGGCCCTGCTGGCAACAAGCTTAAATCTGGTTTTAGGCTACGGAGGACTGCTTCATTTACATCATGGGGTATTTTACGGGATCGGTGCTTATACCGTTGCCATTATCATGACCAAAACCTCTTGGCCTTTCGCCTTGGCAGTCATTCTCGGACCTATACTTTCAGCTGCTCTTGCATTCGTGATCGGTTGGTTTTGTGTCCGTCTGCGGGGGCTGTATTTCGGCATGCTCACGTTAGCTTTAGGACAGTTAGTTTGGGCTATAGTTTACCGTTGGAATGCCCTGACGAATGGTGATAATGGCATTCATGCCATTCCTGTCCCAGACTTCTTGACGTCTACTAGCTCTGTTTATTATACAACTCTTTTAGTTCTTCTCCTCTCTCTGCTTATTCTCTATAAAATCACGAAATCTCCTTTTGGCCTTACTCTCCTGGCAGCTCGCGACAATCCGGTACGCTCCGAAAGTTTAGGAATCAATGTTAAACAACACCGTCTGATCGCCTTTGTTATTGCAGGCTTTTTTGCCGGAGTTGCAGGGGTACTTTTTGTTCTCCTGGAACGTTCCGTAGCTCCTTCCCTCTTATTCTGGAATAAATCTGCTGAAATCTTAATTATGTGCCTAATGGGAGGCTTGACAGTCTTCTTAGGACCAACCTTAGGAGCGGCCATCTTAGTTCTTTTGTCGATGATCGTAGGACTTTACACCGAATATTGGCTTCTTGTCCTCGGCCTCCTTTTATTAATTCTTGTACTCTTCTTACCTCAGGGGATTCTAGGTTACATTTACGAAAAGATAAAAGGACGACGTCAGAGAGGAGGAAGTCTAGATGCTTCAAATTGAACAGCTTAAAAAATCCTTCGAGGGATATCAGGCAATAGCGAATGCCAATCTTTCCGTTCCCCAAGGAGAAGTGGTGGCAGTCATTGGACCCAATGGTGCAGGAAAATCCACCTTATTTAATCTTATCACCGGCCATTTAACAGCAGATTCCGGTTCAATTCGTTTTCAAGAAACCGATATCACCCAATTCACTCCCCATCAAATCTGTCACCACGGTATCGGACGATCATTCCAGCTTATTAATATTTTTTCCAGTTTGACGGTATTCGAAAACATCCAAACCGCTGTGCTCGCCAAACACCGTCTTGACCGAAAGCTGTTTAAACCGGCCAAAAAACTTCTCAAGGAAGAAACTTTGGAAGTCCTCAATAGTTTTGGACTTGTACGCTATAAGGATCATTTATGCAGTTCTCTTTCTTATGGAGATCAAAAAGTTCTGGAAATTGCTATTGCCCTAGGAAGCAAGCCAAAACTTCTCCTTTTGGACGAGCCGACGGCAGGAATGTCTCCTGATGAAACGAATCGTATCGTCCAACTTATTAAACGATTGTCAAAAGATGAAGGCCTGACAATATTGCTCACAGAACATGACACTGATCTCGTCTTTGATGTAGCACAAAAAATTATGGTCCTGCATCAAGGAGAGACGATTGCTCAAGGCCTGCCTGAAGACATTCGCAGCGACAAATCTGTTCAAAAAGCTTATTTGGGGGAAGCTGAAGTATGCTAGAAATCAAGGATATTCACACCTATTACGGCATGAGCCATATATTATTCGGTTTGTCCTTAACCGTTGCACAAGGAGAAGTAGTATCACTCCTCGGTCGAAACGGAGTAGGTAAAACTACAACCCTGAAAAGTGTTATGGGTATCGTTCCTCCCAAAAGCGGCGAAATTACATTTCGCGGACAAACTATCACCAAAATCCCGACTAATCGTATGGTTAAATTGGGAATCAGTTATGTCCCTGACAGCCGCAGGATTTTTGCCGACCTTACAGTACGTGAAAATCTTGAAATTGCTGCCGGCATTCGCCCCGGTGACTGGACAATCGCTAAAGTTCATACCCTGTTCCCCGTACTGAAGAAATATGAAAATCGCCGCGGAGGCAGCTTAAGCGGCGGTGAACAACAAATGCTCAGTATTGGCCGTGCTTTGCTGGGTAATCCAGATCTTTTAATATTGGACGAACCAACCGAAGGACTTGCCCCTTTGATTGTTCGTGAACTCGAAGAACAGATTTTAGAACTTTGTTCCACCGGAATCTCAATCCTCTTAGCCGAACAGAATCTCAAATCCGCCTTAAAATTAGCGAATCGCTGTTATGTTCTTGAACGCGGACAAGTCCGTTTTGAAGGAACGGTCGAAGCCTTAGCCGAAAATGAAGAAGTCAGGACAAAATACTTGCTGGCTTAATTAATATGACAGAGATTCTAACTAAGCCAGTAACATATAAAAAAGCCGTCACACACTTCCTTTAAAATGAAGAAGTGGTGACGGCTTTTATCCAATCGTAAGACTCTCACTACGAGTGGGAGTGGTTTCCATACCTTACTTCGATGAGGGCAGAGTCCATCCTTCAGCGCGATAGCATTTGTTATGTCGCTTTTGGCCCTTCAAAAAATTAACTAGAAATCTAATCTACTCTCGCAAAATGGGAAAAGTATTCCCGCCATGAGGCATTACATAAACTGATTCCGGCTGTTTCTCCAAAAGTTCTGCGGCCAATTGCCAAGCTGTCTCCAAAGAAGATGCTGGAAGCATCTTCATCCTTCTGACCACCTCTTCTGGCAATGAACTGATCAAAATTACAGGAGTCTTGCGGCAGATACTCGCAGTTCTTAAGCTGACAAACCCCGGCATTAAAAAGTCTTGCTGAAGCTTTGAACTCATCTCTTCCACACTGCCATACTTGAAAAATTCCTCAAAGGGTTGGGAACCGATCCCATCAGAACATTCGCTGACTAAGACAATAACCCCGCCTTCTTTTACTGCATAAGAAGCATTGTCTAACGCCTTGATCGCCTGATAAAGCTGAATATCTTTAGGATATCCCCCACAGGAGACAAGGACTAAATCTGCCTTTTGTTCAATTTCAATGCCGAAAATTTCTTCAACCACTCGACAGCCGGCAAGATGGGCTTCATAAAGATCACCAGCTGCCAAAAAGACAAAGTCTTTTTTTTCATTAACGACAACATTTAAGATAAAATCAACGCCAACTTTGCGGGCAATTTCCAACATATCCTCGGAAACAGGGTTGCCCTCCATTTTTCCCGTCATAATGTTGGGATGAAGTCCAGTAGGTCCAGGCTCTGTCAGGGCCAAGGAATGGTTTTTTTGAATCATTTCATACCCGCATACTCCGGGAGCAATGGACTTACGTCCGCCGCCGAACCCCGCTAATAAATGGTAGGCTATGCCACCGGTTAATATCACTTTATCAGCTTCCCAGACCCTTCGGTTTACCTTAATCGGAGTTCCTCTTGACGATAATCCCAAGTCTACCAGATCCGAGGCATGACATTCATGATCATAGATCGGAACACGGACTAGAGCTTGAACCCCGCAAATTGCTCTATGTTCTTCAGCGGTTTGCAATCGATGATCCCCAGTGGCTGTGACAATGGAGATATCCTGATCAGGAATACCTGCCTCATTCAGGACATCCAACAAGATTGGCAAAAGAACATCAGTTCTTATCCAGAGCCGGGTAATGTCACTTACGACAATCACCACTTTATCCCCTGGTTTGACAACTTCGCTGAGAGGAGGAGTCCCTAGGGGATGAGCCAAGACATGGCGAAGGCTCTCTTCGATGTTCGTTATAGGTGTACTTTTCTTAGCCTCAATCTGCTGTATTCTAACATCAGAAGGAAGCTCAAAGTTTAGAATTTCTTTACCATAAGCTAAATTTATAGAACTCAAGCAACATTCCCCCTTAGAACTTCTTTATGGGTTAAACCTTTTTCAACTTTTTAAGACCCCCACTTCTTATAAGTGAGGGTGGGTCCTTCGTTAACTTCAGGTGGGGTAGAGTCCTCCCTCGCCGCTAAGTATTTCTTTTGGGAAAGGCGGCTCGGCAATAATGTCCACTGGACATTATTGTATCTGAAGCCCCGATGTTCAGCTTTGGCTGAACGAGTTCACTCCTTTGGGGATTCCTTCTTTTGCATCATAGGCCATCTCTAAGAGCTGAGCAGTGTGCATTACTCCCATTCCAACCTCTTGCCGGTGAAGTCCGTCCAAAATATGCATACGACAGGCAGAACATCCTGTAACAACTACCTCGGCGCCAGTTTGGAGGATATCCTCGACTTTACGATTATTGATCTTCATAGAAAGCTCATAATGAGTCAGACTAAAGGAACCCCCGCTGCCGCAGCAGGTATCTGGGTTCTTCATTTCCAAAAATTTTACTCCGGGAATTTGCTTAATAATTTCTCGGGGTTGTTCTTTTACTTTCAGCCCCCGTACAAGATGACAAGGATCATGATAAGTAACTTTAAGAGGTAATTCACCGATGTTCTCCTTAAAGTCTCCCAGAGAAACGACCAGTTCTGTGAAATCTTTAACCATTTTCCCCAAGAGTTTAGCCCTTTCAGCATATCTCGGTTCATCCTGCAGCAGCTCAGCATATTCCTCTTTCAAAGCCAAGCCGCAGGTCCCGCAAGCAACGACCACGCCATCCGCTTTTTCCTTCAATAGGACGTCAATATTAGCCCGGGCCATTTCCCGAGCCGTTTCATAATCTCCGTTCATTCGTACCGGAGTTCCGCAGCAATTTTGGAGTTTCGGAATGACAACGTCTATACCCAAGCGGTTTAGAACATTAATGACTGCTCTCCCTGTATCCGTGTAAATATAATTGATCATGCAACCGGTAAAAAACACCACTCGCAAACGTGGATTTAAAACTTTAACAACTTGCGGATACATTGTCTTCAAAGGTTTGGGAGCCAGAGGGGAAAGCAATCGTCTTTGATCAATCCCCAACGGCATTCTGGGCAGCATTCCTTGTCCTCCCGGACCAGGACGGAAAACAAGTTTCTGCAGAATCCGACCTGTACTCATTCCTGTGTCAAAGACCCAACGATTTTTTAAAATGAGACGAAAGATTAACTTTTTCAGCGGTGAGAGCCCTTTCTGATCCACAATCTCCTTGCGGGCTGCTTCCACGAGCTTGTCAACCTTGACACCGCTTGGACAGTTGGCTACGCATGCCTTACACATTAAACACAAGGACATTTTGGAAATAAATCCTTCAGTTAAGGATAGATCTTTGGTGATAACTCCTCGTATAAGCTTTACTCGGCCCCTGGCGACAGTCGATTCAGCCTGAAGTTCTCGAAAAACAGGACAAACATTTTGACAGGAACCGCATCGTATACAGCGGATAACTTCTTTTTCCCAAGACTCAAATGAACGTTCCATTTCCTCACGCTCCAAACATAACGCCGGGATTTAAAATGTTATTGGGGTCCAGAGCATGTTTAATCTTCCGCTGGATTTCCAGACCTATCTTCCCTGTCTGCAGGGTAATAAACTTAGACTTCGCTCGTCCGATGCCATGTTCTCCGCTTAAAGAGCCACCGAGTTCCACAGTTAAAACAAAAATCTCATCAATAGCCTTTTCTACTCGTGCAGCTTCCTCTCTGTCCATTTCATCAGTAAGAATGGTGGCATGCAGATTACCGTCTCCCGCATGACCAAGTATGGCAATAATAATATTATACTTCGCGGCAATTTCTTGGATTCGCCGTACTGCGACGGGAATTTGGCTGCGGGGAACCGTTGCATCTTCACCGATAATAGTCGGTTTCACCCGTGAAACTGAGGCAAAAGCTGAGCGCCGGGCAAGCCATAAGTCTTCCGCTTCTTCCTTTGTCGTAGCAACCCGAATTTGAACGGCGCCAAGGCGACGACAAATCTCTTCGACCTTGCCGATCTGTTTAGACAGTATCTCGGAGTCTCCATCCACTTCGATTAGGAGTACAGCCCCAGCCTCTACGGGAAGCCCCACCTTAGCATACTCTTCAATATTTTTGATATAAATATTATCCAGTAATTCCAAGGAACAGGGAACCAACCCACCGGCAATGATTTCTGATACCGTCTCAGAAGCTTGTTCCATCTCAGAGAAAACGGCCATCATGGTACTCTTAGCCTCCGGCAGAGGAATGAGTTTAACAATGATTTTGGTAATCACACAAAGCGTACCTTCGGAACCGGTAAAAAGTTTTGTCATATCATAGCCTGTGACATTTTTTATCGTTCTTCCGCCGGTCGTCATGATCTCACCCGTTGGCAGAACGACTTCCAGGCCTAAAATATAATCCCTTGTTACGCCGTATTTGACACCTCGGGGACCGCCGGCACACTCCGCCACGTTACCTCCCATGGTTGAAACAGCCAAACTTGCCGGATCAGGGGGATAAAAGAGGCCAAGTTGTTCCACTTCTCTTTGAAATTGTCCGGTGATCACTCCCGGTTCTACCACAGCAATAAGATTCTTCTTGTCAATCTCCAGGATTTTATTCATTCTTTTCAGGACAAGGACAATACAGTCTCCTATAGAAACACTCCCTCCGCTGACATTGGTTCCAGCTCCTCGAGGAACAACAGGAATTTTTTCACGATTAGCCAGCGTAAGGATCATCGAAATTTCTTCAACAGTGCCCGGATACACTGCAACACCTGCTAAATCTTTAAGATCTGCCTTAAGAAATGATGCATCATAAGTATAACAATATAAGTCTTCTAACGTTGTGTAGAGATTTTCCTCTCCAACTATTTTAATCAGTTCTTGAATGATTTCTGGTTTCAATTGTCTTGCCTCCTCTGTTAGGCTCCGGCTCTTCGACGATATTCATAGTTAATTTCGCCGCATCTATAAATATTTCGCCACACAGACCGAATATCCTCTAAAACACTTTATTATTTAATAATCTGTTATATAGTATTTTCTTGGTATTGCACGCCGGATTACCCTCATTCATAATGTATTAAATAGGAAGTTATGTGTAATAAGCCGCGACTATTTATGACTTTTGAGGAGGATAATCTGTGAAGTTCCTAAATTTATTTCTTTTAGCTATCCCCGTCAGTATCTTTTTTCATCTTGCAGATAGCTCACCCATCCTGGCGTTTCTGACAGCGTGTTTGAGCATTATCCCCCTTTCTGGCTACATGGGAAAAGCCACGGAAGAGATCGCCATTTATGTAGGTCCTAGTATCGGAGGCTTATTGAATGCCACGTTTGGAAATGCCGCCGAACTGATTATCACACTCTTTGCTTTAAAGTCCGGCCTTGTCGAAGTGGTTAAGGCCTCCATAACCGGGTCAATCATCGGCAATCTGCTCCTTGTTTTGGGCCTCAGTATGCTGCTCGGAGGGTTTAAATTTAAAACTCAAAAATTTAACAGAGCTGCTGCTGGCATGCACACCTCTATGCTGCTTTTAGCTGTTACCGGGCTGATTATTCCCGCAGTCTTTCTCAACAACCATTCAAATCCTGCCGCTGAACCTTTAAGTCTAGGTGTAGCCGCGGTTCTAATCCTGATCTACTTATTGAGTTTACTCTTTTCTCTTCATACCCATAAAGATGTTTTTCGTCCCAGCCAAGAACATTCAGGTACTCCTCAGTGGACAAGGCTTAAAGCATTACTTATTCTCCTCGCCGCTACAATCTTTGTCGTCATCGAAAGTGAGTTCCTGGTGTCAGGAATTGAACCCGTCGTTAACACTCTAGGTATTAGCGAGCTTTTTATAGGTGTTATTATTATTCCCATCATCGGCAATGCAGCAGAGCACACCACAAGTGTTATGATGGCTTTAAAAAACAAAATGGAAATCAGCCTGGAAATTGCTATCGGTTCCAGCACTCAAATAGCTCTATTTGTCGCTCCTTTGCTCGTCTTTATCGGCTATTTAAGCGGGCATCCGATTGATCTTCTCTTTACAAGTTATGAGCTCGTTGTCATCATTTTGGGTACAGTAATTACAGCCATTATTAGCATGGATGGCCGCTCAAACTGGCTGGAAGGCGCACAACTGTTAGCCTCTTACGTTATTATGGCTATAGCCTTTCTTTTTGTATGATCCTTAGATTCTGAAATTGCCCTATGTTTCTAAACTTTTTATCCATTTGTGTGACTCCCACTTCAAGTGGGAGTAGTTCCCATACTTGCTTTAACCCAATAAGCAACACTACAAAGGAGAAAAAATAATGTTACCAAAAGAAATTTCCTCTCAGAAACCCAATACTAATCGCCGTCTGCATCTCGCCAATGAACGAACGTTTTTAGCCTGGATCAGAACGAGTATCGCAATGATGGGCTTTGGTTTCGTTGTCGAGCGCTTTGCCTTGTTTCTTAAACAAATGTCCTATGTCCTTGGCAAATCAAATCTTGATGTTGCCTTACCACCTTCTCATGGATACTCGACAATGATCGGCATCTTTCTGGTTGCGCTTGGCTCTCTTATGAGTATTTTAGCCTATCTGAAATATCGAAACGTTGATTTACAAATCGCTACCGATACTTATCAGCCTTCATCCTTCCTCAATATCTTACTCAGTATCTCTGTTTTAGCCGTTGGCATGTTTCTGATATTCTATTTGCTGCAAAGCATTTAAAGACATTATTTGAGCACTTTTGATGTGAACTCGTGCAACCACTCCCACTTGTAGCGCGGGAGTCTGATGGTTAGATAAAACAAAAGTGCTGAAATAAAACAACAATGGTTTATTTCAGCACTCGAGAATTTAAAATAAAGTTGTTAATTTAAGTGAATTAATAATATAAGAGCACGCAATGGTCTTATCTAGCACCAACATAGATCGTTTATCACCTAACAATAATCTTGCGACTAAGGCTAAGCAAGTTTCCACCTAAATTGATGGTTCGTTCGACTAAACAGGGTATCTACTGAGCCAGACATAACCTTACGGCTATATCTGACCTGCGCGTTCTTATACAGGCATATATCATTTGATATATGCCTGTACAAGTATCAATACCTTGCAAAATCTTAGCTCGACATTTCCTGATAAGTTGGAACCCTTAAACAATCCTTGAACTGCTCAAAAGCTTTTCCCTACCAAGAAAAATCTTCCCGCCGACCATAAAACAAACACCTCTCGGCACCTGCATATAATCTTTGGCCGACTTATATACACCCGTTAAAGCATATATAAATTGTGGCTCGACCATTACGTACCCTTATGATTGTAGTATTACCCGATTAAGCTTATTTATTCTGGAAATATATTCCTAGATCAAGCTGCATCATCGTACTAAATAATACCTTCAATGAAGCAAGGACAAAATCTTATTCTTATTAAAGCCAACCACCATATCATTACCGACAATGAATGCTGGAACTCCACTGATATTTTTGCGTTGCAGTTCGTTCAACGCCTCCTCATCAGTACTGATATTTCGTTCTTGAAACGAAATATTATGCTGCGAAAGAAACTCCTTCGCCATAGAGCAATAAGGTCAGGTATCGCTAGTATACATCGTTACATTTTTCATCCGAGTCCCTCCTTATTTTACTTAGATTAACTATAAGTATTGCATCAAGGATACATTCTTATCCATCTTTCTTTCCGGTCTAATGATCTCTATTTATTCTTAACCATTCATCAGACTGAGTCACCGCACGGTTCTTACAGCGGAGCAATGCCTAGAGCCGACCTATCGTCCGCCAAAGCATCTGGCGAGCAGGCTGTTATGTAAAATTTCGAAGGTTGGTAAAAAGTGTAGAAATGAACCAGAAAATTACAAAATATAGACTTAAAGTTCAAAGCAAATAAAATTCAACATAGTTGCCCTTGACTGTAACAAGTTTGCAGAGCATGATTTAATAAGGTTGTTCCGCATCTTAATCCTTTTTGACTCTACCGCGCCTATTTTAGGGCCAGTAACTTCCCCGACAAGGTGAACTCATTGCATGGAGAAGCGGTGAAGCTCGTTAATTACAAATTACTATTCAAATTTGATGATTATCTGTAGCTTCTAAGGTTCAAGGAACATAAACTTCGAACTCAAGCAAATAATACCTTATATTAAATTTATAGTTAAAAACCATCACTCATAACTATTAGTCCATAAAACTTACATAATCGGAGGTTAGATATGACTAAATGGAATGTTTACGTTACAAACGAAATACCCCAACCGGCGCTGGACATGCTGGCGGAACATTGCGATCTTGAAGTAAATCGCGAAGGAAAACCTCTATTGAAGTCAACATTTTTGCAAAAAATCCAGGGACGGGATGCTGTTTTATGTTTACTAACTGATCAGATCGACGCAGAAGTGCTCAGAGCAGCAAACCAAGCTAAAATCTTTGCCAATTATGCCGTTGGTTATAACAACATCGATATTCCCGCCGCGACAGCACATGGAATTATGATCTCCAACACTCCCGGAGTGCTGACTGATACTACAGCTGAGATGGCTTGGGCTCTACTATTTTCCGTTGCTCGGAGAGTTGTCGAATCAGATAACTATACTCGAATGGGAAAATATGAAGGTTGGGGACCGATGCTGTTTTTAGGACAAGACATCTTTAACAAAACTGTTGGCATTATAGGGCCCGGAAGAATCGGTCTGTCGTTTGCGAAACGAGCGAAAGCCTTTGATATGAAAGTCCTTTACACTGGAAATAAGGCAAATCCACAGTTTGAACATGAAACCGGCGGGCAGTATGTAAGCTTGGCAAAGCTTCTCCAGAATTCAGATTATGTATCCATCCATACTCCCCTTCTTCCTGAAACATTTCATCTTATCGGTGAGAAGGAATTCAAGCAAATGAAAAACACAGCCATCTTAATTAACACGTCTCGTGGTCCGGTGGTTGATGAATTAGCCCTCGTCAAAGCTTTAGAGACCGGGGAGATCTGGGGGGCAGGTCTCGATGTTTATGAATGGGAACCAAAATTAGCGGAAGGGTTAAGCAAACTCGACAATGTTACTCTTTGCCCTCATATCGCAAGCGCTACGATAGAGACCCGCACTAAAATGGGTATGATTGCAGCAGTCAACATTATAGCGGCAATGAAAGGAGAACTGCCTCCAAATTGTCTGAACCCTGAAGTACACAAGTCCTCAAGCAGGCAAAAAACTTGAGTTCAACAACAAAGACTAATGCCCTGAGGAAGTGACTTTTCATTAAATCACAGTCCTCAGGGCATCAGTTTATCCAATCGTAAGACTCACACTTCAAGTGGGAGTGGTTCCCATACCTTGCTTTGGTCGGGCTAGAGTCCATCCTTCAACGCGATAGCAATTGTTATGAGCCAGGCGCTTCCGGCAAAAGTGTCCACAGGACACCTTCTCGTCACGAAGCCCCGAAGTTCAGCTTTAGCTGAACGAGTTCACTGTCTGCAGTTATACCCTGATTCTATTACTCGGAGGCCAGCTTTTCCAAAGACTTTCCTTTTGTCTCCTCGCCTAAAATAACAACATCCAAAACGACGACGATCAAGACAAGGGTAAAAAGGCCAAACACGGGTCCCGTTCCGAGATGGAATTTCCCGATCATATCCCCAACAACGAGCGGGGCTAAAATGCCGCCAATCCGGCCGAAGCCTGCTGCCCAGCCTGAACCGGTAGCTCTGGCATGGGTTGGATATAGTTCGGGAGTATAAGTGTAGATGATTCCCCAAGCTCCCAGATTAAAGAAGGACATCAGCGACCCCGAAATTAAAATTGCCGCGGCAGTGACTCCTTGTCCAAAAAAGTAAGCGGTAATTGCCGTTCCCGCAACGTAGAGAGCGAGAGTCGTTTTGCGTCCAATTTTGTCCACAAAATAAGCGGCGCTAAAATACCCAGGAATTTGGGCGAGAGTCATAATCATAACATAGCTAAAACTCTTAGTCAGGGAAAAGCCTTTAAGGGCTAACAGAGAAGGAAGCCAAGTAAAAATCCCGTAGTAAGAAAAGACTATACCAAACCATAAAAGCCAAAGAAAAATTGTCCGTCGTAAGAATGCCTGGGAGAACAATTCTTTAAATTTCGCTTGATTAGAGTGAGTTACTGATTCCGCCGGCTGCTTAGCTTCCGTTTCAGATAAGCGCTTCTTACTTAATGAAACATTACATTCCTCTTCAATTTTAACTACGATTTCTTCAGCTTCCCGCATTCGCCCTTTGCTTAAAAGATAGCGCGGCGACTCCGGGATTGATCGCCAGAGGAATAGAACGTATAGAGCCGGGAGAAAACCAATAAAGAAGGCAATCGGCCAACCAAACTTTGGAATGATAAGGTAAGAAATTATGGAAGCCAAGAGCCAGCCAAAAGCCCAAAAGCTTTCCAGCAAAACCAGAAATTTACCTCGATGTTTAACCGGCGAAAATTCACTGACTAAGGTAACTGCAACAGGCAGCTGTCCGCCAAGTCCAAACCCAACAATAAAGCGAAAAACCAGCAGAGACGTCAGATTCCAAGAAAGTCCACATAATCCTGTCGCTATGCTGTAAGCTACTAAGGTAAAGGCAAAGACCTTCTTGCGTCCGACCCTGTCCGCAATGGTCCCGGAAATAACTGCTCCTAACGCCATGCCAAGGAGTCCGATACTCCCAATGTTTCCGATTTGTTCTGGACTCAAATGCCAATCTTTCATCAAAACCGGAAGAATGAACGACACAATTCCAGTGTCCATCGAATCGAACATCCAGCCTAAACCCGCTGTAATAAGTAAAACATAATGAAATCTCGAAACCGGCAGCTGCTCTAAACGTTCACTAATCTTCATATTACTTCCTCTTTCTTCCTAAAACTATGGGCCTTCTAAGGCAATGAACCTTAGTTTAGCATGAACTTGATTCATTGCTTACCTTGTTTTATCACGATATCTTTACAGGTGTCAAGACACCATTTGACAATTTCTCAATTCCCGTATTAAAATCAACTATAAAGTAGGTGATGGAATGAGCCAAAAAGAAGGTTTATCGGGGCGAGAACGCCGGGATCACTTGTTAAAACTTTTAAAAAACACCAAGGAACCTATCAAAGCTGCCTCCTTAGCCAAACTCACAGGAGTCAGCCGCCAGGTTATTGTTCAAGATATAGCCCTTCTGAGAGCTTCAGAGGAACCGGTGATTGCTACGCCACAGGGATATATCTATTCCTCAGATCTGCGCACAAAAGGCCTGCAGAAAATTATCTATAGCCGTCATTCGCCTTTAGATACGGAGAGAGAATTGAATATCTTAGTCGACCATGGCGTTAGTGTACTCGATGTCGGAGTAGAGCATTCCGTATATGGGAATATTTTTCGTCCGCTCCAATTAAAAAGCCGCCTGGATGTTAAAAAGTTTATGGCCCAAATGTCAGAAAACCATGCGCACTTACTTTCGTCTTTAACCGGCGGCCTGCATCTTCATACCATAGAAGCACCCACAGAAGAAGTTTTGCAGCAGGTTTGTGAGGTTCTAACCCAAGAAGGATTTTTGGTCGATATAAAAGATTAAATAACTTATCCCTGGAAAGGATGAACGAAATGAACTCGTTCAGCTAAAGGTGAACATCGGGACTTCGGTGGCAAAAGTGTCCTGTGGACATTTCGTCGAAAGCCCTAGCCCATGATAAATGCTATCGCGCTGAAGGATGGACTTTAGCCCCGCCGAAGCAAGATGCGGGAACCACTCCCACTTGAAGTGGGAGTCTAACAATTGGATAAATATACGTTTAAATTTAAAAAAGACTGTTATGGCCACCAGCTGGCTCATAACAGTCTTTTTTAAAGTAAACTATTTTATTGCTGAGTACTCTCACACTTCCTACGATCTCACTTCCATAAAAGCTCGCCTTAAACGCGAAATTCCTTACATCCGTTTGCTTCGCAGGCGATTTTGCATGACAGCGACCTCAATAATCGACGCAAGCTGACGGCCGGGCCGAACCGGGATTGTCACTTTAGGGATGGGAATACCAAGAATGGTCAACGTTTGAGGAGGATCAAGACCTAAACGGTCATAATACTTTCCTTCCTTCCATTCTTCCAGCTCGACAAGAAGATGAATTTCCTTTTCGTCTCGAACGGCCCCTGCACCAAACAACTTTGTGACATCCAAAATGCCGAGACCTCTTACCTCAAGAAGATGCTTAATGGATTGAGGTGCCCTGCCATGCAAATTCTCCTCATCAACCCGCTGCACCTCAACAGCATCATCCGCCACCAATAAGTGTCCGCCGCGAATCAATTCCAGAGCAGTTTCACTTTTTCCAATGCCGCTATCCCCCGTAATGAGTACTCCTATTCCAAAAACATCAACCAAGACACCGTGAACCAGGGTGGATGGTGCCAGCCGATTGGCAAGGAAACGAATGAGCAAATAGTAGAGCTGTGTCGTAGAGCGATCAGATGCCAATAGGGGTATACCTCTATCTTCAGCTAAGCGAACAAATTCCTGAGGAATCGGCAATCCCCTAGTGATGATAAGGCAAGGGACTTCCTGAACCATAACCTTCGCCAAATTCTCATAGCGTAAGTCTGAGGAAAGCTGCTCAAAGAGGCCTAATTCTGTACGTCCAAAAATTTGAATTCTCTGGGGAGTCAAATAGGTTAGATAGCCAACCAATTCGGCGCTGGGACGCTTAAGACTGTAATCGGTAATTTCCTTATCCATACCCCTTTGCCCGGCTATAACTCTAAAATCAAATTCCTCTACTAATTGATCAACAGTTACCAGTCTAAGTCTCCTCCTGAGTTCAAAATAACCTTTTATACCTCAACGATCAAGTTGTCTTCGATGATTGAAGCACTTTAATTACCTCCGAGGTCCTGGCACAAGCAAGCACAGATTTAACTAATGTTTCTTGTTCTTCCGCCGACATCTCCATTTTCCCCAAAGCAGTTCGAACTTTAGCTAACGAACCCGGTGCCATACTTAATTCTTCGATACCAACAGCTTTGAAAAAGGGAGCCAAAAGCGGATCTCCTCCGGCCTCGCCGCAGATTCCTGTCCAGATCCCCTTCTGAAGGGCGGCTTGACTGACTCGGGCGATCATCCCTAAAACTGCTGGATGATAAGGCTGATTAAGCTCAGCCAGTTCAGGATTTTCCCGGTCAGCAGCCAACATATATTGAGTTAAGTCGTTGGTCCCGATGGAGAAAAAGTCAACTAGGGGAGCGAACTTATCTGCCAGCCAGGCTGCAGAGGGAATTTCAATCATCATCCCGACCTGAAGGCTTCCGATCTCATAACCGGCCTGTAATACTTCCTCGCGGGCGGTCCAAAGGCTTTCCTTAGCCTCTTCAAGTTCCCCCAACGTGGCAATCATGGGAAACATAACTGCCGTCGGCCCTGCAATAGATGCCCGCCAAATAGCCCGCAGCTGCTGACGAAAAAGTTCAGGGCGCCGCAGCGTGAGCCGCAGGGCACGGACACCGAGAAAAGGATTCTTCTCTTGCGGAAGATTTAAGGCTGGGGCTTTCTTATCTCCCCCAATATCTAAGGTCCTGATGACGGTCAAGTGAGGCGAACAGCCATCAATGACTTGACGGTACGCTTCCAACTGATCTTCTTCACTGGGGAGTTCTTCTCCCATAAATAAAAACTCCGTTCGATATAAGCCAATCCCTTGGGCCTTAAATTTTCGGACAAGAGGCAAATCACCCGGACTGCCGATGTTCGCCGCTAAAGTCATCCCCTGGAGTAAGGAATTCTCGCCGAAAATCACCTCTTCTCCAGCATCGGTGTTAGCAAAGAAAACCTGATTTTCCGCTGATGCCTGAACCCAGCCTTCCTCACCGTCCAGTTCAAGCCATTTCTGAGCCGTTAAATCTCCCCATCCATCGTTGACACCGACGAGAGCAGGAATGCCATAGGTGCGAGCTAAAATGGCAGCATGAGAAGTTTTCCCTCCCTGACGAACGATAAAGCCAAGAACTCTATCCTTCGGTAAGGCAATGGTTTGAGCAGGCGTCAACTCATCGGCCAAAACGATATAATTCCCGCTTTGCGGAAAGAGATCAGAGACATCATCTTGAACATCTTGAAGGTTCTTCAGTAATTGCCCCAATACATCCTGAACATCCACTGCACGTTCTTGAAAATAGGGATCCTCCAAACTCTGCAGCATTTGCACGGCTTCCCCTGCTACCTCCTGAAGAACCTGTTCAGCGTTTAGTTGTCCTTTTTCTAAGCGCTGATACGCTTCTCCAATAAATGAAGGATCACTGAGTAAAAGCTTGTGGGCAACGAATATTTGAGCCACTTCCTCACCTTGTTCGGCTCTTACTTTCTCTTCCAGGCCGGTTAAATTCTGCTCAGTACGAAGAACAGCTTGCTGCAAACGTACTCTTTCCTCCTCAACAGAACCTTGGGAAGTTTCTCCTGCCATCTCTGCTTGGAATCCTTTCAAGTACCAAGTTGGTCCGGCGGCATGTCCCGCCGAAACTCCAAGCCCATGCCAAATCTTGTTTTCCATGAGATTTACCTACCTATCTTGGGATTCAAGATCAATCATCAATTTCTCCAAAGCAACAACGGCTTCCGTTTCATCCTCTCCCTCAACTAAGAGTTCAAAAACGCTCCCTGTTGACAGGCCTAAAGAAAGGATGCCTAAAATGCTCTTACCATCGACGACGGAATTGCCATGTTTAATTTTAATGTTACTGCGAAAACGACTGGATGTTTGCACCCACAAAGATGCTGGACGCGCATGCAGACCAGATTTGTTGTTGATCGTCAATTCACGAGTTAGCATCATTAAGCCCTCCATTTCTCGAGAAGATAGCGTTCTGCTTCCGCACACCATAGTCCTTTATTGTTGGCAACGATATCTGCCAAACAGGCAAAATGCGTATTATTAGCACCAAGCTTGGCAAAATCTTCAATTGCCGTTAATTCCATATTAATATGCGTATAAATCAGCTTTTTCCCTCCGGGGATATGGGGTAAGTTTAAAACGGTTTCGGCCACGGCGTCCAAACCGCCGATATGAGTAACCATGACAGCAGGATTAATTTTCTTCTCTTCCGTCAGTTTCAGCGATTCCAGAAGATCCTCCGTATTTCCACCGGTAGTACCCATAATATGAGTCGAACCATAGTGTACATTGTACAAGTTCAAATGCGCTCCGAACTTCGGATCAGTCGGGCCGGCAAAAAAGTTAAGACAACCGTCACGTCCCAAAATCTGATCGCCCTGTTCAACGACGGGTTTGATCGGCGTGAAGACAAAAACATCATCGAAACCTGTATCACCCGTCAAAGCTCGCAGCTTAGTTGGAACGTCCTCAACATCCTTTGTATTGACAAATACCAACTCCACACCGCATTTTTCAGCTTCCTGTTCTGTAAAAATTGTGCGGGCCCGAGAAAGCTTCTCTTCATCAACATCCGTAACGACTAACAAGGAAGGACGGCGGTCAGTATGGAGAGCATAGTCGATAGCCCCCAGCCCCATCGGTCCGGCGGCAGCCAATAAAGCCATTTTACCGCCCTCAACAATCCCCATGCGATGTTCGTAACTGCCCATACTCGTATGATAGCTGGCATGAAAAGCTCCGATAATGCAGGACATGGGTTCTGCTAAAGAAGCTTCGTAGTAAGCTTCCCCTTGATAGTTCAGAAAGCAGCCAATTTCCATAACTTCCCGCGGAATTACATTATAAGTGGCGTCTCCTCCAAAATAGCGGTAAGAATAGCCGGGAGACCACATGGTGCCCTTGTAATTCAAAGCCGGCTGCAAGGCAAACTTATTTCCTTCCTTAAACTGGCCCTTTAATTTTTCTCCGACTTTGACGATATTGCCTGCGAACTCATGGCCTACGATAATCGGATGAACATCAACATCTTGAGGCACCCGTTTGTGGTTCTTACCCAAAATTGCCGCTTTATAGGTTGACATGCAAACACTGTCGGAAATAACTTCCACTAAGATTTCCTCATCGGTTATCTCCGGTAGTTCAAACTCTTCTAAACGGAGATCATTTTCATCATATAAGCGTACTGCTCTGGTTTTCATTAATTACCCCTCCTGATGTCAAATTAACAAATCTCAAAACTCGTCTGATGCGAAGCTAGTGAACTCGTTCAGCCAAAGCTGAACATCGACTTCGGTGACGAAAGCGCTCTAGCCCATAACAAATGCTATCGTGCTGAAGGATGGGCTCTACTCCCACCGAGCAAGGTATGGGAACCACTCCCACTTGTAGAAGAGGAAGTCTTACGATTTGATACCGATACCTGCTCTTAGAGCATAGATAACTCAAGCAAGTCTCTGATACTGAACCTGATCAAGGTAAGAGATCACCTTAGTTAACTCCGGTGGTTGAGTTCCGGGAGTTATAACTTGCGCAGCGCTTGCGGCTATTGCCCAGCGAACTGCTCGCAGCAGATAATCCTCACCGGGCGGAACAAGGGTCAGGGCAGCGACCATCGCATCTCCTGCTCCTACGGTGCTTTTTACTTCAACGGGCAAGGCCCGAGCATGAATGACCTGCTCTTGATAGGCGAAAAGTGCACCTTCCGAACCCAACGATACGACGATCACTTCCACCCCTTGCCTCAATAAATCACGGGCCGCCTTGGCAACCTCCTCCAAACCTGAGAGTTTTTGACCTAGAAAATGTTCAAGTTCATGAAGATTAGGCTTGACAAGATATGGCTTTGCTTTCAGCCCTTCACGAAGCAGTTCGCCATCAGCATCTAAAAACGTTTTTCCGCCCAAGGCATTGGCCCGTTCCAGCCAGCGCCGATAAATGGAAGAAGGTACAGAACTGGGAATACTGCCGGAAAGGACTAAGCTCGTTTCCGAATCAAAGTCTTTGAAAATTCTATCTTCAATCTCTTGAACAGCTGCCTCAGAAATCATAATTCCCGGCTCATTGATATCTGTGAATGTTGAGTTCAGCGGATCAACAATTTTTAAGTTTGTTCGAGTCTCCCCTTGAACAAAGAGAAAATCATGAGAGATACCTCTGTGTTCGATTTCAGCCTGGATAAACTCGCCATTGCGGCCGGCCAAGACACCCAAGGCCATACTCTCGCCGTTTAAGGCTCGAATAACCTTAGAAACATTAATGCCTTTACCGCCGGCATCCATCTGAAGTTTAGAGATACGGTTGACAGACCCCAGGCGAAAATCTCGAACTTCCACCGTCTTATCCACCGCCGCATTTAAGGTGACAGTTTTAATCATCTAGGCATCACCGCCGGATAGTATTTCCAGAATCTCTTGCTTGCTTGCAGCTTGTTTAAGCTTTGTCACATTGTCTTCTTCCTGGCAAACCAGGGCGATGGTCGATAACAGTTCAAGATGTTCATCATCCTTACCGGCAATTCCAATTAAGACATAGGCGATATTCCCTTCGCCAAAATCAATACCTTCAGGATATTGAAGCATAACAAGTCCGGACTTTTGAATATATTGAATATATTCCGGAAGCCCATGAGGAATGGCAACTCCATTTCCCACATAAGTCGTCAGACTCTCCTCTCGCTTAGTCATCCCTTCCAGATATTCACTTCGAACATACCCGTTCTTCCTCAGAAGTTCCCCGGCTCTTAAAATGGCATCTCCCTTTGATTCAGATACCAGGCCAAGTTGTATATTGTCTTCGTTAAAGATCTCTCGATTCACGACTCTTCCTCCTTATTTAGAATTTCAACTAATTCACTGCGTATATCTTTCAAATCACCGAAACGCAAGACCTCAGCAAAATAATCATTCTCCACCAGAGCAACACTGATTTTTCCAAGCAACTCAAGAATGTAATTGCTTTCGTCTTTGCGTGCCAGCATGACAAAAAACGTATCAACGTTTTCAGAAGAGTATCCGATTCCTTTAATTTCGATAAAATGTTTAAGGCGAAAGGCACTGACAAAGGGTTCTGAAATTTCCTCCGCGCGAAAGTGAATGAGAGCGATATGACGGCCAGGGATAATTACATTCCCTTTTTCTTCTCGTTTAGCAATCAAATCATAAATTCGCGCTCTGTCTGCGATAAGATGAGTTGCGTGTATGCCTTGGACAATATCCTGAATAGTGTCTTGATAAGTTTCTGCTTGCAGAGAGCTCAATTGAAACGTCTGCAGCATGACATTGACCGTTTCCAAATCTTTTTCCAGCTCGTCAGGTTCGCTGACGGGTAACGAGATGCTCTTATTCAAAGCACTCACTTGGCCAACTTTTGTTAAGGCTGCCTTCACTTTTTCAATATCCTCTTGCGGCAGAAAGGGAGAAACGACCGTTAACTCAGGCACAATTTCCGGCTCGATATGAACTGTCGAAACCACCAAGGTATAGCCGTCTTTTATCTTAGCGTGCATATCCCGCAAAGAACAGATATCAATGGTTTCAAGTTCAGGGAATTCATTGCGAATTTTATGATACAACATTTTTGCCGTGCTCATGCCATTGGGACAAATAATAAGCATCCTGTTCTTTTTATCACGCTTATTTTGCCGCTCAATAGCTGCGCCAATATGCATGGTAATATACCCAACTTCATTACTAGGAATCGTTAAATTATATTTCGAGAAAACATGCCGACATGCATAAGAAACCGCATTATATAGCTGCGCGTAATAGTGCCTGATCTCGTTAATAATTGGATTTCTTACTTCGAGTCCCATTGTCAAACGATACAAGGCCGGATTAAGATGCTGAGTTAACCCATTAAGAAGAGTTTCATCGGCAATGATTTTTTGATTAAGCTTTTTTTCTGTAAGATAAATCATTTCCCGAATTAAGTCTTCCAACTCGAACCCCAGCTTTTGAGCTTCATTCTCATCCTGAAACAACTTTCTGTCACCCTGTAAGTGAATTGCCAAATAAGCAAGTTCGCTCTCCGGGAGATCAATCCCGTAATCCCTAAGAATTTCCTGGACTTGATTCATAAAGCCAAATTCCTTAGAGGTGATTATATCCCGCACCAATTGAGGAGGTAATTCAATGGGATTTTGGCTCTCAGTACGTTTAATAACCAGCAATAAATGGATATACGCACTGAAAAACTTAATATCGTTTGTCAGAGACACATTTTCATTGATTTCATCCATGATATCTTTAGTTAAAGAAGTTAAAGCTTCTCCAAAGGTAACTTTGAAAAAGGCCAGCAACAGATAATCCTTGCTGTCTTTATAAAGAAACGTCAGTAACTCACTTAGAGGCTTATAATTGTAGATTAAATCAACAAAAGCGTTACGCTTATACCAGTCTGAGCCTGTGACTTCCAGACCATACCCTCTTTTGCGAACCAAAGTCAGGTTTTTATCTTCCAGCCAGCTTTGAATTTTGTCCAGGTAGAAACTAATGGTTCCTTCAACCACGTTAAATTGATGACTAAAATAAGCTGATTTTAAGGGTTCATCAGCTAAGAGAAGCTGAGCCGTGATCAGGATTTGACGCTGCTCCTGAGTAAGCAGCCATAGGGTCGGGAATTCTTTGAAACTTTTCCTGACCTTAATTAAATCCAGCTCCGACCCGTCAACATAGAGCTTTCCTCCGCTTTCCGAGATACGTACCTTGTATTGCTTTAACCAATCATTTAGGGCGGAAGTCTCCCGGGAAATCGTCCTCTCGCTGACGTCAATTTGTTGAGAAAGGCCCTTAAGGGTTAGAGGGCCTTTCTCCATCAGATTATTCATGATGAACTTTTGCCGAACAGTTAATTCTTCCACATTCTCACAACCTATTTAATTAAGCTGTTGACATACTCCACATACGTTGTTTTATCTAAAAAATTCTTAACCGTAACAATTTCTGCCTTTGGTGCAACCTCAGCAGCACGGTTTGCCAGTCCTTCCTGAGTAAAGACAACATCAGCTTCCACAGGGATCTGATTGACAGCAGCATGACGCACTTCGATACTCAAACCTGCATCTTTAATTGTTTTCTTGAGAATAGACTCTCCCATAGCCGATGAACCCATACCCGCTTCACAAGCAAATATTATCAGATTTGGCATTTGAGCAGCTTTTTGCACATTACTTTGTCCTTTGCTCTCAGCTTTCATTAGCGAAACCATTTCTTGAGCATTGGCAAGATCTTCTCCGCTGGTTTCAGTTTTATCCCGTTTCAAAACAACTGAGGCAATCAAGAAGGAGACGACTGCACCTACAGTGATACCAAGGATAACAGGCAGAAATCCGCCTTTGGGGGTCATGGTCATTTCGGCAAAAATACTGCCTGGTGAAGGAGTAGCCACTAATCCGGCATGGGTCACTACGAAGGTAAAATCAGCAGCCATTCCTCCGCCAATGACAGCGAGTAATAAGAACGGTTTCATCAGAACATAAGGGAAGTAAATTTCATGAATGCCGCCAAAGAACTGAATGATAATTGCACCCGGAGCTGATTGCTTGATCATTCCCTTGCCAAACATCCAATAAGCGGCTAAGATTCCCAGTCCAGGACCGGGATCCGTTTCTAAGAGGAAGAAGATAGATTTGCCAACTTCTTTAACTTGCTGAATTCCTAAAGGTGCTAGAACACCATGATTAATCGCATTATTCAAAAATAAGATCTTACCGGGTTCGATGAAAATCGCAATAAGGGGGAGTAATCCTGCATTGGTGACAGCAACAGCCGCACTGCCTAAGACATTGGAAAAGCCCTGGACAACAGGCTCGATAACAAGATAGGCTAGGATTGAAAGCAAGGCTCCTAAGATTCCGGCCGAGTAATTGTTAACCAGCATTTCGAAACCGGTTGGCACTTTACCGTCGACAAGTTGGTCAAACTTTTTAATGAGCCAACCGCCCAATGGTCCCATGATCATGCCGCCGAGAAACATTGGAATGGAAGCTCCCACAACGATACCCGTCGTAGCGATGGCACCGACAACTCCGCCTCGGGTACCATAGATGAGTTTACCGCCCGTATAACCGATTAGAAGGGGCAATAGATAAGAAATCATCGGGCTGACCACTTTTGCTAAATAAGCATTGGGCCACCATCCTGTAGGAATAACAAAAGCAGTGATCAACCCCCAGGCAATAAAGGCGCCGATATTGGGGATAACCATTCCAGCCAGGAAACCGCCGAATTTCTGGATTCTAGCTTTTGTCTTTCCGCCGCCGCTGACAAAGGAACTTACATTTGCCGACATATCCATACCTCCTTTGATTTGTAAATTCATCTTAAGCCCGGCCAGCTGATATTACAATTTAAAGAAAACCAATCTTGACACCGCATTTTACTGACAATTTTAATAATTTATTTTCTTCCAATATTCGTAAATTTCCAGCAAACTTTTTCTTCAGCCTCTGGCGAAAGCGGCAAGTTCGTTATGTTATGTAAGTCTGCAATTATCAAAAGGCGGCCTTGCATATAAAATGCGCAGGCCGCCTTCTTTTTAAACTATGAATTATTTTCCTTAATCATTATCTTACAATGATTCAATACAGTTAATAAGTTCCTCTGCAACATATTCAGCATCATTTAGAGACAACTTCGAATAAAGAGGTAAGGAAATTTCATTGGCATATTGGGCATGGGCGTTGGGATAATCTTCAAGTCTATAGCCCAAATTTCGATAAACAGTAAACATAGGTAAGGGCATAAAGTGCACATTGGTGGCGATGTCTTTTTCGCCCATCTTTTGGATTATACGGTCTCTCTTCTCTTCGCTGAAACCTTTGAGTCTTAAGGTATACAAGTGATGGCAGGATTCCATGACTTCGTTTCTGTCGAAGGGAAGAATCGCCCATTCTTTTTCACCGAGCACACTGCTGTAAACCTGATGAAGTTCCGCTCGTTTCCTTAACATTTCATCATAGCGGCGCAGTTGGACACGACCAATGGCAGCCATAATATCCGTCATATTACATTTAAAACCATCGGTAAGGATATCATATTTCCAAGCCCCAGCCTGCATTTTAGCGAATGCATCCTTGTTCTGACCGTGCAGCGATGTATACTTGAATTCTTTATATAAATTATCTTTCCCATGAAAACTATTGTCGTTATAGGTAATAGCTCCCCCTTCAGCCGTTGTCAGATTTTTAATGGCATGAAAGGAGAAAACATGGAAATCCATCTGCCCTCCAACCTTTTGACCTTTGTAAGTGGCACCGAAAGAGTGAGCCGAATCAGAGATAAGCGTAATATCCTGCCGGTTTTTAGCATTTAGAACTTCCCTGATGGCGTCATAGTCAACAGGAACTCCGCCAATATCGACGGTCATGATTGCTTTAGTCTTCGGGGTAATCGCCTCATAAACCTTTTGTTCATCAATTGCGAAACTGTCTTTTTTCACGTCAACAAAGGTAGGCATAATCCCCCGATGGAGGAGTACGTTCGAAGTGGCTGTATAAGTGTAAGGCGTAGTGATCACTTCGTCTCCCCGGTCCATGCCCAAGACCTTCAAAATAAGTTCCAAGCCTGCTGTGGCACTATTTAAGGCCACGGCATGCCCTGTCCCGCAATAATGAGCCAGTTCTTCTTCAAAAAGAGCTGAGTTTGGCCCTGTGGTGATCCATCCGGATCTCAAGACATCTGCTACAGCATTAATTTCTTCTTCTGTAATATCCGGCGGCGAAAAGGGAATTTTCTTAGTTGTCATGATCAAGTTCCTTTCAATATTCTTTGAAAATAAGTTGAAATTTTATAATGAAGGGCAAAGCCCTATGTTGATCCTTAAAATTTTTGGTTACAGTTGATCTATTAAAGCATGGTTATTTATAAAAAGATTTTATTGTCTTGCAGATAAACTCCACTTCATCCGTCGTTATTTCCGGATAGATGGGAAGGGCGATAATATTTTCGGATACTCTCTCTGCGACGGGAAAATCTCCTTTTGCATAGCCCAAATAACTAAAACAAGGCTGCAGATGTAGGGGACGCGGATAGTAAATGCTATACCCGATTTCATTTTTAGCTAAGTGCTCCGCTAATTGATCTCGATTTTTAGCTAGGATGTTAAAAACATAGTAAACTTGTTTCTGATCCCCTTTTAACGTTGGCAGGGTTACTGCTTCACAATCGCTTAAGCATTCAATATATTGCTTCGCAATCTTCTCTCGTTTGCTGATGGCATCATCAATATACTTCAATTTAACATTCAAAATTGCAGCTTGCAGGGTATCTAAGCGTGAATTGTAGCCAATAAAGTCATAATGGTATTTTTTAGATGCCCCATGTACCCGATAATACTTGGCTTTGCGCCCAAGTTCCTCATCATTGGTAACGATCATGCCGCCGTCACCATAGCCCCCCAGGGTTTTCGTCGGAAAAAAAGAAAATACGCCAAAATCAGCGATTGTCCCCGCATGCCGGTACTGTCCGCTTTTGCCTTTCCATCTCATGCCAAAGGCTTCCGCCGCATCTTCCAGAACTCTTAACTGGTGATTCTGAGCAATATCCATAATTCTGTCCATATCTGCCATTTGATCAAAGAGATGGATGGGGAGAATTCCGACAGTCTGCGGATTGATTTTTTCCTCGATCTTGTTAACGTCGAGGGCAAAGGTCTCTTCGTCAATATCGACAAATACCGGTCGTCCCTTATGCTTAGTGATGCAGGATGCCGAGGCAAGAAAGGTAAAGGGCGATGTAATAACTTCTTTACCGTCTTTAAAGCCAAGAATGTCCGATGCTATCGTCAGGGCATCCGTCCCGGATGCCACTCCAATGGCATATCTAGCCCCTGTATATTGTTCGATCCCCTTTTCAAATTGAGCGACTTGTTCGCCCAGGATAAAGTTTCCTTTCTCAATGACAGACTGAACGGCACGATCAAACTCGTCCTTTTTAGCTAAGTACTCCCTTTGGGAAGTATAAAAACTCACCTTCACCTTCGACTACCCTCTTTCATAAACTCTTTCAAATTAATTCTCTTCATTCACAACTAAAACTTTTACGCCCTTCTGTTGGATTTTTTCCAGTTCTTCATCAGGAGCTTCCCAATCGGTGATAAGAAGATCCAAGTCTCTCAAATCAAGGGTTCGAGCAAAAAATTCCGTTCCCACCTTATCAAAATTCGCCAGACATATTTTTCGCCGTGAAACCTCTGCCACGACTCTTTGGAAGATCGCTCCTTCCGGAGTTGAACTGCTCAAACCATGATGGGCTGAAATGCCTCCCCCAGTCAAAAACGCCTTATCAATCCGTAAAGTTCTGATAAATTCAGTTGCCAAGGGGTCAACCATTCCTTCTTCGCTTTTAATTTTGCCGCAGACAATATAGGTTTCAATGTTGGCAAAATTTTTTAGTTTTTCAGCGATAATTAAGGCATTTGTAATGACCGTATAATCCCGATCGACAGGCAAATATTTCAAGAGTATATAATGAATACTTGCTCCGCCGATAAAGATCGTATCCCCTTGTTCGATGTAAGATGCGGCAAGCTTAGCTACAGCATTTTGATGCTCAGTTCCCTCACTAAACCTTATCTTCTCGTCCATTGGAAATCTTCGAACTTTGGATAACAGCACCGCCCCTCCATGAGTCCTTTTTAAGAGGCCGTCTTCTTCCATCACGGTAAGGTCTCTGCGAATTGTATCAATAGAAACTTGAAATTCTTCTGCAAGTTCTTTGGCAAATACCCGTCTCATGGACTTGATTTTGGAGAGGATCTTCTCACGGCGTTCCTCTGCAAACATATCATACCCCTTTTCCAATTGCCTAAGGAAATGATATCACGTTTGTGCTGTTTTGTTAAGTATTAAATACGGTTTGATGCAGTTATTTGCTAGAAAAATAATGTTTAGTACCTATCAACCTCTTAGTAAATTCTTTTTACTCCACTCACTTCAGCTGTCAAGGAATCTAATGAGACAAGATCATCCGGAGACAGTTCTTTTAAGGAGGCTTTCCCGAGAGCGCGCATTCCTTCCTCCATTTCCAGAACCATGGAGGTTATAGTGTTCACAACACTCGTAGCTGCCTGATCGATATCAAGTTTACCTTTGGTGGGAGAGTCATAAAACACTAAGGTCGTTGGAGGCTCCCAAGGTATTACTTTACCGACTTGATTATGGGTTAAGGCCAAAAGGGGAACTGTTGCCATATAAATGGCATCTGCTCCCAGAGCAATTGCTTTGAGACACTCTCCGGGCGTAAAGTACCCACCGGCCACAATTAAACTGATCCGATCACGAACCCCTAGTTTATGTAAGAAGCGCACGGCCCGACATAAAGCAAAAAAACTGGGGATGCCAAAATCATCTTGCTTGATGGGAGTTGTGGCATGAGAACCGCCTTGAGCTCCATCAATTATAACAGCATCAAAGCCTAATTTAACAGCAGCTTCCAGATCATTTTCAAGATGCCCCGTGGCCATGATTTTTAAGGCGATCGGCACACCCTTGGACCGTCTACGCAGTTGTTTCATAAATCCCGGCCAATCACTGAGCTTTTGAATCCCTGGCGGTGCAGGAAAGGCTACAGCCGGTTCGTCTGGCGCTAAACCTGAAAGTTCCTGCGCTTTGCCCTGAAATTCTTTAGCTTCTATACTAACGCTTCCCATATCCGCGCCCTGTCCCATTTGAACTTCCAGCATATCAGCTGCGTCAATTTGCTCTTGAGTCCTGCCCCCCCAAGACCAACGTGATATTTGTAACGTATATTTTCCTGCTTCTTGGCGTTCTTCCGGTAAAAAAGGGCCTTCCCCGGAACAGGTAGATGTTTGTAATGTTTTCGCTGCTCTTGCCAGAGCCCTTTTGGCTTCCTCTGACAAAGCGATTCCATAGGCCATAGCTCCGATCATAATTGGGATATTGATGGTCATCGGCTTGGCAGCTTTAGGACCAATAGTCACCTGCATATTCATTGAAGTATTCTCGGGCAGTGACAACCGTGTCATAACGTTAGGTGCAAACATAAGATTATCGAATCCGGGAAAATGCTTTGGCGTACCAAGAGGTCTAGTAATTATCTTACCCTGCTGGGCGCGGAACCCTATTTCCAGAATGTTAAGTACAGATATTCGTTTTCCTGCCGGCCAAACTTCCATAAGGTTCTGTGTATACTTATCCGAAAGAAGCCTGTCCAGCAAAGAGCTGATCTCTTTCCCTACCAGGTAACGGGTGATTGGTTTAATGATCACGATGAGGACTAAAGACAACTGCAAGACCAACAAGAGAATTAGTAAAAAGAGCCAAAAAGAACTTGTTATTATGATTTGCATAATAAGACCTCATTTTAAAGTTAGGTTAATGAGATGTTTGTTTCCATGTTTTATAAATAAGCCAGAACAGGAAAAGATCTCCGAGAGCGAAAATCGTTCCCCCGAAGGCCCTTATAAACAAATAGAGATTCAACTGCAGCCGCACTTGTTCAAAATCCATACCCAAATATCGCCACAGGTAAGTCTCTTTAAGGCCAGCGGTTAATAAAGCCGAAGCCATACTCAGCAAACCAACATTTAGCAAGATGACCGCTAAAATGCCGCTTTTGTACCCTTTAAGAGTTGGCTCACTTCCGCGGCTGAGGATGTAATAACACCCTGCTAAAACGACAAAACCAAGGCTGCCGAATAACGCCAAGTGGGCATGACCGGAGGTAACATAAGTCCCGTGCATATATAGGTTTATCCAAGGTATGCTCATTAAGAGACCCAAGAGAGATGCACCCGTAATATGATAAAAAAGGCTGCTAAGCACCAGCCATAGTGTCAACTTTTCTCGACGGCTCCTAATCTTTTTAGATTTTAATCCTGTGTAGGTCATATGGGCTAATAGTCCCACAGGGATGACTTCTACAATACTAACCAAGAAGCCAATGGCTAACCAAACGGCGGGAAAGCCAATCCAATAATAATGATGTCCGGTCCCGTACAAGCCTCCAACAACAGCTAAAGAGGCCTCAAGATAAAGCCACTTTTCTATTTTAGCGCGATCAGCCAGTCCAGAAATAACATAAAAGGTCGCAATAAAGCCGGCAGAAGTAAGCTCAAAGGCCATTTCTTCCCATAAGTGAACAACCCAGAACTTAGTTGCCTCATCCGTAATAGGATTACTATAAAAAATCGTATTCGGCAGCAATAACAGCAGCAAAAAGATTATCCCTACGGTCATGACGGCAGCTGCCGGCGTAATATTATTTTTAACCATGAATAACGTTCGAAGAAGATTATAAGAGGCCAAAGCTAAGGAAATACAAATCCCCATATACAGGACGGGCAATCCTTCCAGGAATTCCCGGCCATTTCCAATCTTAAAGGATAAACTTGTAAAAATAGCCAAACTGAATAAGATAACAATCCAGTACTGCCATCGAGCCAGCGGGGGAGAATAGATCTCCCGGTCAAGCTCTGCTGTAATAAAATAGTAGACCATACCCATAGTACCAATAAGAGGCCAAAGATCAGCCATCCCCAAATGAATTGCCCTGCCGAACTCAAAAGGAATCGGGGATGGTAAATCAGGTATTACCAAATCTATGGCACCAGTCACAGCCACTATACTTTGCAGGGCAAATAACGCTACTGCCGTAAAACAATATCTGCGGCTTATTTTTTGAGCTAAAAACTGCTGTTTTCGAACCACAGGTTTTTGCGTTTTTCCCAGAAAAGGTAAAAAACTAAGCAATTTCATGATTCTTTTCCCGCCTTCTCTTGCTGAGGCGGCCACCCTAATGTTGGTATGGTACTGATGAACTCCAGATAATGCACCAAATTTTGCGCGTCACTTTTAGCAAGACCCGGGTGATGAGTGTATTTGTTCGGAGGAACCACCGGCGGCTTCATAAGATAGTCTACGATTTGGGATGGGGTCTCCTTCCGTGTGATAACTGTTAAGTCTTCTCCTACATATCCCCCATTGCCGAATAAGGTATGACAGCTTATACAGTTATGTTTTTGCCAGACAAGTTTGCCCTCCACAGCCTGTTCCGGCATTGGAGAAGGTAGGCGAGATGATATCAGGATAATACCTACGAATAATGCAAAGGATGAGCTGCTGAGTAACAAAAAGGTTCGCATTTTCAAAGATTTTCCCTTCCAATTCTGTCCATTATGATTTATGGTAGTGTTAACCTTTGTTGCAAAAGTATACAGACCCAAACTAACACTCTAGTGTTAATTTACTTGAATTGAATACTGGGAAACGGCTGCCGTAATCACGCCAAGACATAAAGCTTCAATTAAGGGTTAAAAATATTAGAAACTTTGTTTTAAATAATGCTTCTTGATCTTATTTTTAATAAAATTGCAAAGGAGCCACTCTATGAAACCGTTATTTGCTGAAAGAATGTCCCTGTTAGGTACAGAAACTGCCTTTGAAGTTTTGGCAAAAGCCAAAGCTCTGGAAGCCCAAGAAAAGGATATCGTTCATTTAGAAATCGGCGAACCGGATTTTGACACACCCAAAAATATTATTGATGCTGCTTGCTTTGCTCTCACAAACGGTTACACCCACTATACGCCTGCACCAGGTATTCCCGAAGTCAGGGAAACCATTGCCGAGTATATTCGCAGTCATAAACACGTAGACACATCACTGGAAAACATCGTCATAGTTCCAGGAGGAAAACCTATTATGTTTTTTTCCATTCTGGCAACTGTAAATCCCGGTGACGAAGTTATTTATCCTAACCCCGGCTTTCCCATTTATGAATCAGTTATCCGCTTTGTAGGCGGCAAGCCAGTCCCCATACCCCTGCGGGAAGAAAATCAATTCCGCCTGGACGTAAACGAACTGGCTCAGCTGATTACCCCTAAGACTAAAATGCTCATTATTAATTCTCCCGGCAATCCTACAGGCGGAGTACTAACTAATGAGGATGTCAAAGCTATTGCAGACTTAGTAAGAGGTCAAGAAATCCTTGTCCTATCTGATGAGATTTATGACCGAATCGTTTATGGGAATACACAACCCCTTTCCATTGCTTCATTACCCGGTATGCAGGATTGGACAATCATTCTCGACGGATTTTCCAAGACCTATGCCATGACAGGCTGGAGGTTAGGTTATGGAGTAATGCCTGCGCAGATTGCGGATCGGATTTCTCAGTTAATGGTTAATTCAAATTCATGTACCTCGGCTTTTACTCAAATGGCCGGCAAGGAAGCTCTCACCGGACCGCAAACAGACGTCGACAGAATGGTTACCGAATTCAAACGACGCCGCGACCTTATGGTCAATGGCTTAAATTCAATCCCAGGAGTTAGCTGCCTCTTACCAGAAGGTTCCTTCTATGTTTTCCCTAACTTTAAATCCTTCAACAGAAACAGTAAGGAAATTGCGGACTATCTCTTGAACGATGCCGGCGTTGCCTGTCTGGGGGGGACCTCATTTGGCTCTTATGGCGAAGGTTATCTCCGTTTCTCCTATGCAAACTCCGTAGAGAATATCCAAAAGGCTTTAGAGCGAATCGAAACTGCTTTAGCCAAACTAAAATAAGTCTGCCGGATAAAGGCCATCCCCTTGAGAAAAAACAACTCTCGATGAACAAGGCTGGAAGCGTTTGCTTCCAGCTCTAGTTTTTTAGTACCTTTTATCGATTCGTACGACTCCACACTTCTACAAGTGGGAGCGATTCCCACAGCTTTAGCTGAACGAGTTCACTTAGAACGAAAGTTAATAGTCCCCAAAAGATATAATCTCCAAAATTTTTATCCTTCATTAGTAGAGGAAACCGTCATTTTAGTGTAAAATTTAGTTACTTATATCATAACAACTCTAAAAATGATACTAGAGATTGATCCAGCTCTCTTGTTCAAATGCATACACTAATTTCAATTTCAAGCAAGTTGGAGTTTATTTCACTTACAGCAAAGAGATCGGCTTACTTAAGAAAGGGAGAAGAGTTCATGAATGAAATTGCTCAAGAGTTAAATGACCGCATAAAAAAGGAAAATCCTCATGTCTACGAATTACTGTCTGATCTTGGGAGGAATATGTATTATCCGAAAGGGATTTTAACTCAAACTGCGGAAGCTAAGCAGAAAGCCCATCGATTTGATGCCACCATAGGGATTGCAACGGAAGGAAATCAGCCGATGTTCTTGCCTGTAATTCACGATACATTGTCTGATTATGATCCTAAGAATCTATATCCTTATGCACCTCCAGCAGGCAAACCTGAATTGAGGCAGTTATGGCAAAAGAAAATGCTCCAGGAAAACCCTTCTCTAAAGAATAAATCCTTCAGCAATCCCATTGTCACAAATGCTTTAACTCATGGATTAAGCATTGCCGCCGATCTTTTCATGAATGAAAATGATCCTCTAATTTTACCGGATAAATTATGGGGGAATTACAATCTTATCTTCGGAGTTCGTCGAGGAGCAAAAAGCGTCACCTTTCCTTTCTATAACGAACGGGGAAGTTTTAATAGCCAGGGTTTGAAAAAAGCTATACTTTCTAAAAAAGAACACGGAAAAGCCGTCGTACTGCTGAACTTTCCCAATAACCCAACAGGGTATACTCCAAATGAAAAAGAAGCAGCTGAGATCATAGATGTTCTGAAAGAAGTTGCCCAGGAAGGTATGAACTTAGTTGTTCTTACTGATGACGCCTATTTTGGGTTATTTTACGAGGACTCCATCAAAGAATCCCTGTTTGCCCGGATTGCCAATATCCATCCCAGAATACTGGCCATCAAAGTTGACGGAGCCACAAAAGAAGAATTTGTCTGGGGCTTTCGAGTTGGATTTATTACCTTTGCCAGCGAGTCTCCGGCAATATTGGATGCCTTAGAAAACAAAGCTTTAGGAAGTATTCGGGGAGCAATTTCCAGTGCTTCCCACCCCGCTCAATCCTTTGTTTTACATGCCCTTCAGTCATCAGAGTTTCAAACACAAAAAAAACAGAAATTCGAACTTTTAAAAAGTCGCGCCACTAAAGTCAAAGAAATCCTTAGTCAAGGAAGCTATGACGATGCCTGGGACTATTATCCCTTTAATTCTGGTTACTTTATGTGTATGAAACTTAAACATGGCGTGAATGCTGAAGCTTTGCGCCTTCATCTCCTTGATCATTATGGCATAGGTGTAATTTCCCTGGGAGAGAGCGATGTGCGCGTTGCCTTCTCTTGTGTTGAAGTACAAGACCTTAAACAACTTTTTGACCTTGTTTATCAAGGATTTCAAGATCTAAAGGGACAGTGAATCCACATTTCATTTAGATCCTAACTACTCATCTGGACATTTCAAGTGAACTCGTTCAGCTAAAGCTGAACATCGGGGCTTCAGATACAACTGGATAAATTAAAACAAATTTTTAGCCAAGGCAAACAACAACTCCGCACCATCTTTCCATAAGTGATGCGGAGTTGTTGTTTTGCCCAAAAACGTCTAAGGTACCTGTTTTCAAAGTATCTTAGCTCCTACTAACGTTAGCCAATTAAAGAACAACAGCTTTCTAAGTTTAATCTTAATATCTTGATGTCCCTGTGCGACCCCGATTCTTGGAGAATAATATAGTTTTAGTGTCCCGATTTCTTGCAGCTTAAAATTAAAGAGTTCGTTAGTATCCGGTTCTCTCAGATAAATTTTGGGAACGTAACTACCTGTTACGTGCTCTGCCGAACAAGCTCAGCCACCCATTGACGGATTTAATTCCAAGCCAAGTACTACGGATGACGTTCTTTCCTGAAGATAGCGAAGTGCCTTTGCATCAACAGTGATCAAGCTGCTAACCTCCTTTAGAATCAAACTGCTCCCGTTCTTGCTTTACAAAAAACAGCCTCCTAAATTATCCTAGGATAACAGTGATTGTAAGTTATTAACAAAAAGATTTGTCAGCTGAGGATCAAACTGAACACCCGAACCTCGCTGCAATTCTTGACAAGCTTCTTCCTTTGTTTTCTTGTTTCTATAGGGTTGATCATGAGTAATAATGTCATACACATCCAGTATGGAAATAATACGGGAACTTTGAGGAATTTGTTCTCCTTTTAGACCGCGCGGATAACCCTTTCCATTCCAAAATTCCCGAAGAGCCAAGATGGACTGAGCCAAGAGCGGCTCTCCCATGGAATGAGCCAGCCTATAGCCAACTTCAGGGTATTGACGTATAATTTTAAATTCGTCCTCTGTCAGAGAGGTGTTTTTTTTCAGGAGTTCGCCAGGAATAGCTACCTTGCCAATATCATGAAAACGAGCCAGGGAGATCAAATGATCCATTTCTTGCGAGTTTAATTCAACTCCCTGCAGCTTGACAAATGAACGGGCTAAGGCTTCAACTCGAGCATTGTGCTCCAGATAGGAAGGACATTTAATCTCTATAACTTTCTCGACACTGGAAACAAACATTTCCCTTGTTTTCTTCCGCTCAGTTAGCTTGTTCTTATACATTACACGATCCGCCGCACCGATTAAGCTGATTATATCTGTTTTCCAATTGTCGAGAGTAACTGATCCCAGGGAAGTGCTCTGATCAACAGGATCTGCAGACTGGGTCATAAACATTGACTTTATGTTATTGCATATTCTCGCACAAACCTCCTGATTCGCGCCAGGAAGTATCATTACAAATTCATCTCCGCCCCACCGAGCTACAATGTCGCTCTTACGGCAGCAAGAAAGGAATATCTTTGCCGCATTAACAATAAGCTTATCACCGGTTTCGTGTCCAAAGACATCATTAACAAGTTTTAAAGTGTTTAAATCAGCCATGACAATACTTAAGGGAAGATTTGACTCGATTTGAAGTTGAGGAATGATGCTTTCAACGTAGGCCCTGTTATACAGAGATGTTTGCTTGTCGTGGTAACTAAGAAATAAGACCTGATCGGCTGTTTTTCGTTTTTCAGTGATATCTGTCAGAATGACCATTAAGGCCTGATTTCGATAGTCTAAACCATCAGAAATCATTTTGTATTTAATATTAATAAAATTTCCTTGAATCTTCAACAAATTAGGCAGTTCGTTAATATAAGACAGCTGAACCTCCCCGGGAGAAAGATCAAAAACCTTATGAAAAACATCAGCAATAAGTCTGTTTTGATCTTCATTTTCGCTGCGCAGAAGATCCAATATATTTTCATGAACGACCTTGCGGCCAAATATCCTGATACATTCCGAACTATGCTCTTTATGAATCAGCAAATCCTTTCCAAAGGTTAAAAAACCTTGATCTGAATGATCCAAGATATTCTGTATCTCTCGTTCTTTCCGCTTTAAGTCTCTGCTTTGTACATCGCTGATGCTGCAGAGCCGTCGAGTTATATTGATTAAACGGCAATACTGATTAATTAAACTATCAAATTTAGCCAATAAACCCGTATACGTTAAATTGCCTTTTTTTAAAAAATCCCTGGCCTCTTGATAAACGGCCATCTCTTCTTCAAAAATATTGTTGAACATTTTATGATCTTTCAAAGGACATCACCACCTCCTCCAAATCCTAAAAGAACTTATCATTGGATAGCCATTAAACTAGTACTATTTCAAAAGGAAATGTATAGTCCTCTTGGAATTCTTGAGCACATTCCTGCTCATATTCATTTTCCTCATTACAAAACCATTTAAGATCGATGGTTAATCCCTTGTCAAAGGACTCTTCCAGGATATCCAAAAGCATCATTATGCACTTAGAACTGCTGGTATTAATATATGTCAAAGTAAATTCCAGAGAAACAGTCTTCGGATTACTTGCTAAATACTCTTTAACCCACTCTATTATGGGTTTGAAAAAAGCAAAAGGGTCTTCCGGATACGATTGCCCTTTTAAAACTAGCAAGCCCTTGTCTGAATCGAAATCTACAAGGGGAGTACTTTTTGATTCCTTGATGAATAGCCTCTCCATCCTTCTCCAACTCCTAACTATTCACATTGATTTGAAAATAGGATAATTCCTCATTAATCGGATAGCTTTCGTACTCAATAGGTGATTTTGATTTGCGAGCCATATGGATTAGACCTAAGCCTGCACTTCGTTCAAGTTCTTCAAATCCTCCATTTTTCATAACTTCTTTGTAAAGAGTCTTTAAATCTCCTGGTTCAAGAGAATTGAGGTAATCAATTTTTTTTAGGAGAGGCTGCAAGTCATTGTTATCAATAATGTTACCGGATGTCACAAAAAAATTTTCCCCGTTTTTTCCTATGGTCACAATACTAGATTCTAGAAATTGATCATAATATTTATGATTCTTTTTTACTTGATTGTAATTTATAATATTTTGAGCCTGTTCGACAAAAATTGAGATTACTCTCATGGGGTTTTGCTTTGTTCCTGGGCCTTCACTCAAGTGTCCTTTGATAGAATCGCAGAGCTGTTCTACAATGCCCTGGGAGAATTGGCCTGAAAAGCAGATCAAAACACGGTATTCTTCAAGTGATCTTTTTAGCTGTTGAAGGTGAATCATCCCATTTTCCCCTCTTCCTGTAATCATAATTTAAAACTCTATACCAAGAACAGTAATATCATCTCTCTGAGGTTCCTGACCTTGATAAGAAGTGAGTTCGTTTTCCAGCCATTCGCCTTGTTTCGTTATTGGAAGATCCAAGGTGTTAAGAAGATTGGTTCGGAACCTGCGTTTACTAAAGGAATAATTATGAGGGCCTCCGTTTTGATCAACATAACCGTCTGTTGTCAAATATACTCGGACGCCAGGCCTAAGACTTACTATGGTATCGGAAATTCCATCATTAAAGATTGATTTTATATAACCAATCCCATTCCTATGACCTTCATAAACTGTCATCTGCCCGGAGGAAGCTACATACATATTCATTTTAGCTCCCGCAAACAATAGTCTTCCACTGTTTTCATAACTCAAAATAGCAGCATCAAGGCCATCATCTGTTGCATAATCACCTTTTTCCTTGTTAAGAGCATCTTTTAATTGATGATTAAGATCCTTGATCATGTCAGTCGGGCTTATTACTTCGTTTTTAGAAACGATATTACTAAGTATCGAGTTAACTGCCATTGTCATTAAAGCACCCGGTACGCCGTGTCCTGTACAATCACCTACTACCAAAATCCAGCCAATCTTTGTCTCTCTAAGCCAATAGAAATCACCACCGACTAGATCCCTCGGTCGCCAGAGAACAAAGTGACTGCCTAGAATCCTTTGCAGAACTTCCGAAGAAGGCAAAATTGATTCTTGAATTGTTTTGGCATAATAGATACTCTCTGTCATCTTTGAATTTTGTTCACGTAGTTCAGTAGTTCTTTCTTCGATTTCATTTTCTAATTCAAGATTTAGTTGAAGTGTTTTCTTATACGGATTAGCGATTTTAGAAGAAACCGTATAAAAAACGAGAATCAAGAAAATAAGGACTATGACAACACTCACTAAGGTATTGACCATAATGGAATTAAGCAGTCCTAAGGTCTCTGATCGGTTAATTTGAAAGACCAGGATCCAATTACATGATTTTAACTTTTGGTAAACCAAATCCTTTCGTCCATTTTGACCGACATAGCTAACAATCTTCATGGACTCTCCATTGGAAGCATTTTTTAGAATATCAGTAAATATCCCCGCAGGTAGATATTCCGAGAGACGTCCTCCGCTTTGCTCAACGTCATCCGAGATACTTATTTTTCCCGTCGTATCAATAAGCCACAGATTACTCCCATTTCCTATTTTATAATTGCCAAATTCTTTGGAGATATCTTGCAAGTCCACCCCTACCCCAGCAACTCCCGCTGGATCATGAGGATCACCCATCAGGGTATTAATCCACAAATTCGTTTGATTAAGTACTACGTTATGATCTATGTTTAGGGTAATTTTTCGGTCTGAAGCCAGAGTATCATAAAACCAGCGATCCGAAATATTATCCTTACTCATGGTATCGGTAAGCAAATTAGAATTTGTCCAGTAATGACCTGTCCTTCGATTTGTGAAAAAAACAGTATAATTCAAGGTTTTAGCAACATCAGTCATCTGTTTTATAAACAATTTTTTAAAGTTTTCGTCCGTCTCACCCTCTTGAAACCATTGTATTATTTCGGGATTATCGGCAAGAATTAAGGACGTTTCCTTCGCCCTATCGATTCTATCATCAATTTGAGCCGAAATAGACTTTAAAATATAGACTAGATCTTGTTTCTGCAGTTTCTCGATCATGGCATTTTTTACGATAATATAGCTGGATATGCCTGTAGCCAGTATCGCGATAACAATAATAACACAAGCAAAAACAATGATATTCATAGTCCCTTTATTAATGATTCTTTCATACTTGCCAAATGAAGACGTTTTCATAGCTGATTTTTACCTTTCTTGCTACAGCATTTATCAGAATTCGCCAAATCTACAGGGACTCCTTCCTCTCAAAATAGGATTTAGTCATATTTTTATATAATAAAACGATTTTCAGAAGATTGATCTACATAAAAAAGGGGCTGTGTTGAAACTTTGTTTCTCACAGCCCCTCAATAGGTTTCGAATGGGGAAGGCTAAACTGACTGACCGTCTATCCTAAGACGACAGTCAGTTTTCTCATGTTATGGGCAATACAATGTAATCCCCACTCCAGCTTGACCTTTTCCAATCCCTTTAGGATAAATCGTCGCACACCAAAATTGCCTTTGATATCTCCAAAGACACTTTCCACCTCTATAGGTCTTAAGCTACGCATTTTTATCCCATATTCGCTGGTCAGATTAGCCCTTGCCTCTGCTTTTAGTTCATTGCCTTTAGGGTTAATGTTGATCTGCTTCTTAAAATTCGCATTATTACTTTGCTTAATACAACGTTTGCGGTAGGGACAATCTTGACAATCATCACTTTGATAGACTCGGATTGTACTTTGATAGCCCCTTTTGCTTTTCTGAGTTTTTATGTGCTTGAACCTTAGAACCCTCCCAAACCCGCACGTGTATTCATCCTTCTCCTTATCATAGAGCCAATTCTGAACCAGCGTCGGA
Source organism: Desulfosporosinus acididurans (assembly GCF_001029285.1). Lineage (GTDB taxonomy): Bacteria > Bacillota > Desulfitobacteriia > Desulfitobacteriales > Desulfitobacteriaceae > Desulfosporosinus > Desulfosporosinus acididurans. The sequence goes on along the minus strand of NZ_LDZY01000008.1, from coordinate 82,699 downwards.
TCGGATTTCCACTTGGCCGTTGCTTCCTTATGAAAGGTATTATATTTTACATAGTTCCCAAGGTTCTTTTGAGTCAGATATTCGTAATTCTCTTCACTGCCATATCCCGCATCGGCAACAATGTTGGCAGGGAGTTTCCCCCCTAAGTTTTTCTTCAATTCTTCCAGATGTTCTTTCATGCAATTGGTATCGCCTGCTGATTGATGGATACTATATCCTACGACAAATTGATTTTCTGTTCCTATTTGGACATTGTAACCCGGCTTTAATTGCCCGTTCTTCATAGCATCTTCTTTCATTCGCATGAAGGTGGCGTCTGTATCCGTTTTCGAATAACTGTTGCGCTCTGCCAGCAGTTCCTCTTGTTTTTCGTAGTTCTTCATACGAGGTAAGTAATCTTTCAGTAAGACTCGTTTAACTTTAATGAATTTCTTTTCCTTTGGGTTTTGGGCCAATCGTTCATCGATCTTTTTAACCGCTTCTTCTATAGCCTGGGAGTCAATCGGTTTTTCTTCTCCTAGTTCTTCCAGGTTCCGGTCCCCATACTCCTCATTTTCTTTCTGATTGGTTAGCTCCGCAAATTCAAAGAGTTCTCGGCACTTTTCCCGCAGCTTTTCTTTGTAGCGCTTGGTTGATTTTCCCCAGACCCAGCTGTACTTATTAGCATTGGCTTCTATTTTTGTCCCGTCTAAGAAATAATTTTCCAGCTTGATATAGCCTTGTTTATGTAAAAGTTCAACAGCCTCACTAAAAATCTCAACCAACACATCTTTCATACGTTCGCCCCGAAAGCTGTTGATGGTTTTAAAATCCGGACTATTTCCTCCGCACAACCACATATACATGATGTTTTCGCGGGCTGCCTTTTCTATGCGGCGGCTAGAAAACGTTTTATCAGCATAGGCATAAACGATCAGTTTGGTCATCATGACGGGATGATAACTCGAACGTCCACCTCCCGGATATTTAGCTAAAAGAGGTTCCAGATTCATTTGATCGATAGCAGAGTTTACCACTCTGACCATATGATTGGGAGGAATAAGACATTCCAAATCTATTGGTAAGCTCAGTTGATTCTGATTATACTCTTTAAAAACAACTTGGTTATGTACTTTTTTACCCGGTTTTGACAAGGAGAAAACACCTGCCTCATTCGTTCTTTCCTTGTCATAATTATACCATTTTTCTTCCGAATACGCGGAGAAACCGCCGAAATCTAATGATTTCTAGCGGTTTCTCTCGGCTGTGTTTTCACACAGCCCCCTTTTTTACCATTCCCTACATTAACTCTTTATGAATGATTTCTTTCCGTGTAAGACTCTACTTAGTTATTTAAGCTGATAAAAAAAGGCTTCATCCACCTCGATACGTTCGACCTTCCCAGTATGCACCAGATGCTCTAAATGTGACAATGCTTCCCCTGAAGCAAACCATTTTTGTGGATGGGGAAAGTCCTCCCATTTTTTATAACTTAAATCCCAGTGCATCGAAGCAGCCACTTCGCCGGTTGTCTTTCTCCCTTCACAGAGAATATCGAGAATTTCTCCGAGCCTTTCATCGTGGTGAGCAATAAGTTCTTTAATCCTTGAACGGTGGTCTCTTATAATTTTACGATGAGCTGTAAATAGATAATCGATATCATACTCGATAACCTTATTGAGGCTTCTCAAATATGTTGCTAAAATATCCTGTTCAAATCCCCAGAAGGTGATGTTTGGGGTAATCTCATCGAGAACATGATCTCCGCAAAAAAACAGCCTGTGCTTTCGTTCGTATAAGCCAATCTGTCCCGGAGTGTGTCCAGGAATATCCACGACTTCTAAACAATAATCTCCTATATCTAATTTATCTCCTTCAGCTAACGGCGTAAATTCCAGAGTCTCAGTAAGTCTTTTGCCAAACTCTTTACCAAACGCAGAAGCGACATCAGTTTTAAAGCCGAATATTTTGTTAAGGGTCTGAAAGAAAGCATCACGTTTGGAAGTTTGATTAAAAAGATCTCCGTCAACCTTACTGAAATATATAGTATTTACCCCAAGTTTCTTCAGAACAGGCGCTAAACCTGAGTGATCAGTATGCATATGAGTAATGAATAGATCGGTCTTGCTCAGGTCAACCTCCAATTCATTGAGGCCTTCCAACAAGGCAGTCTGACATTCTAAGGTGTTAAAACCCGTATCTATAACTAGATTTCTTGTATCCGAAAGCAGAATATAACTATTTATAGCCCTTAAGGGATTTTTGGGTAAGGGGATTTCATTTTTGTAAATCCCGGGATAAACTTCTGTAATCAAGCCCAAAGCCTCCAATTAAAAATTTTTCTTTAAATCCATGGACGAGACTCTTATAACTGGCTATCATCAACGTTATCAAGCCATGTTTCAATGGCTTGGATAACACCTTCGACACATCCGTTTGCAAAAGGTGACACTAAATCTGCTTCTTTGACTAAACTTAAAAAGGATTGACTGCCGCCCAAGCGACATAATTTCAAGTAATCTTGCCAAGCAGATTCCCTGTTTTCCCTGGATTTTTTCCAGAACTGGAAAGCGCATATTTGAGCTAAGGTATAATCGATATAATAAAAAGGAGCACTAAATATATGACTTTGCTGATGCCAGTATCCGCCTTGTTCTAAGTATTCATTGCCTTCATAATTGCGATGGGGGAGATATTTCTTTTCGATTTGCCGCCAGGCACTTTTTCTCTCTTGTATTGTCGCTTCAGGTTTGGAATAAATAAAATGCTGAAATTCATCTACAGTTACTCCATAAGGGATAAAAAGGAGTGCCTCACTCAAATGAGTAAATCGGTATTTGTCTGCCGTTTCTTTAAAGAACGACTCCATCCATGGCCAGGCAAAAAACTCCATGCTCATAGAATGGATTTCACACGATTCATAGGTTGGCCACTGATATTCAGGTAAGGAAAAATTTTGGCTGCAATAAACTTGAAAGGCGTGACCTGCCTCATGGGTTAAAACGTCAACATCTCCAGAGGTTCCATTGAAATTGGAAAAAATAAAGGGAGAGCGGTATTCACTAATAAATGTGCAGTAACCGCCTCCGGCTTTACCCTTTTTGCTTACCAAATCCATAAGCTCATGATCAATCATAAACGTAAAGAATTCATCCGTTTCCGAAGACAGTTCCTTATACATTTTTCGTCCATTGTCCAGAATCCATTCCGGGTCACCCTGCGGTTTAGCGTTTCCCTTGGAAAAATTAATCTTTTCGTCATAATACATAAGAACATCTAAACCAAGTCGCTTCCGCTGCCTTTCCCGAAGCTTTGTTGCAGCGGGAACAATTTCCTCAGTAACTTGTCGTCGGAAATTAGCCACCATTTCCGGGTTGTAATCTGAGCGTAACATTCGGGCATAGCCAAGCTCAATATAATTCTCATAGCCAAGTTTTCGGGCAATCGTAGTCCTGATTTTAACCAGCTCATCATAAATTCTATCTAATGTTTCTTCATGTTCGGCAAAAAAAGCATAGCGAGCTTCATTGGCCCTTTTTCTCATCGACCGATCTTCCGACTGTTGGAAGGGACCAAGACCGGGTAAGTTACGCTCTTCACCCTCAAACATGATGCTCGCTGAGGCAATCAGCTTTGTGTACTCAGTGACTAATCTATTCTCAATCTGTAATTCCTCAATAATTTCCGGTTTAAACGTCCTCAACGTCAACTCAGCAATGGTAAATAGTTGTTTCCCCCACTTATCTTGTAATGAACTGCGGAAGGAAGAGTTCACCAAAGCCTGATAAAATTCTGAGATTAGCCCTTCGTAGACCGGCATCGTTTCATCGAAATACTCTTGTTCCTTTTCATAATATGTATCCGTCGTATCAATGGTATGTCGAATTGAGGCTAACTGCGACATTGACTCAAATTCACTGCGTAACGTGTTAATTTCACCCATCACTGCATCTTGCTCATTTAAACTCGCTGCTTGTTTAAACTTCTCCAACAAAGACGAGAACTTAGGTCTAATAACCTCAAGGTCAGGGCGATGGTATTTATAATCTTTAAATTTCATAATTGCTTCACCTTCCCTTAATTAGTGCTTTGTCTATTCTATTTTTGGTCATAAATGAACCATTTAATTCTCGAGTCATTCATCAACTCTTGATTTTGACTCTGAAAAGTTTTCTGCCAATTTGTCCAGTGCTTCATCACAAACTCTGTAGACAGTCCATTCATCCATTGGAACCGCCCCTAGCTGCTTATAGAACTCTATTGAAGGCTTATTCCAGTCCAGACACCACCATTCTAAACGTCCGCATCGACGCTCAACAGCTAATTGGGCAAGGAAGGAAAGAATTATCTTTCCCAATCCCTTGCCGCGCATTTCCGGCTTAACGTATAGATCCTCTAAATATATTCCAGGCTTCCCCAGAAACGTAGAAAAGTTATGAAAAAATAAAGCAAAACCTACCGGCTGATTTTTGTATTCCCCAATAATCACCTCAGCCATCTTGCGTTGGAACAATGATTCCTTTAAGTCTTCCTCCGTTGCCGCTACTGATGAGAGCATTTTTTCGTACTCCGCCAGTTGTCTAATAAAACTCAAAATCAGTAGCACATCATCTATTTCAGCAAATCTTAATTTAAAATCATTCAATCTCGTAGTTATTAATTGCGGCATATCTTATCTCCAATCCATTTTCAATCCTTCATAAGGTTCCCAACGATATAAAGGACTTCCAGTGATGTTGTTTTAAGCCCCCCCACTTCTATAAGTGGGGGGGGCCTTCGTTAACTTCAGATAGGGTAGAGTCTTCCTTCGGCGCTAAGTATTCCTATTGGGAAAGGCGGCTCGGCAATAATGTCCACTGGACAATCCCCGGTGTTCAGCTTTAGCTGAATGAGTTCACTTCAGAAGTCCTTTTTTTCCAATTCCGCAATCCGTTTTCTGATTATGGGAGGTATTTCTGCCTTCTTTGATGCATTATAATCATACATGACAATAACCCCTTCACCGGAAGCGGCAACTCCAATTTTTTCGCTGACAATCAGGTATTCCATGACAAAACTTGACTTACTCATTGATGTTGTCTTAGCTCCAACAATGATTTGATCAGGATATTGCAATGGTTTCAGGTACTTACATGTTGTCTGAGCTAGGATAGGACCAACGTCTGTCTCAACTTTCATATCCATTAAGCCGATTTCTTGCAAATACTGAATTCGGGCTGTTTCAAAATATCTTAAATAATAGACATTATTGATATGCCCATAAGCATCCATCTCACTCCAAGCAATCGGTATCGTTATACGAACGGGGAAATCTGATAAATCCTCCATTCTGCAAACACCTCCTAAAATCTTATTGTCAGCTATAGTTAAGAATCATCATAGACTTTACGAAACTAATATTTTGAATTCTCTAAATAATATGCCATTCCTGCTTTAGTGAAGTATTTTTACCTTCTTGCGAGCTCAAATTCCTCTAATCTTTCTCACAACATCCCGGATCAGCCGAGCGGTAATTCCCCAAATAGCAACGTCACCTACCTTATAGACAAAAATATTGCTTTTTACATTTCCCCACGGCTTATGGTAGCGCTCCGGAAGACCAAGTTCCTTGGCAGGAAATGTTACCACTTCTTCACCCGCTTGATTAAAGTGAGAAGGATGAACTTCAAGGACTACTTGATACACCTCAGGTTCGTTATTTTCAAAATAAGAAACAGGAACTGTAAAAATCCGCTCAACTTCAGAGAAATTTATCCTTAAGTCCTCTATGCCCTCTACATCAAGAATTCCTAAAAATGCGTCCACACTTGTTCCAGTCGTGGAAATCACGGTATCCAAAGGCCCAATAACTTTGATCTGGTCAGCAGTAATACCCAGTTCTTCTTCGGTTTCTCGAATTGCCGTTTCCCGGAAGTTTTTATCCCTCTCTGCATCAAATTTACCCCCAGGAAAACAAATCTCGCCGGCCTGTCTAATCGAAGCCGCTCTCTTCTCGAAGACAAAATGGTACTGACCATTTACTAATATTAATAATACCAAAACAGCAGAATTAAAATATTCCTCTTTTCCATTAATTCCCGCTGCTAATGGCAGCTTTTTTGCCAGCTTTTCCAACTCAAATTCTTCCATATTTTCAACTCCTTATCTAATAACATATCTTATTGCTCCAGCAAAGTTGACTAAAGTAAATAAGGGAACCACTCACTTGCAGAAGTGGGAGTCATACAATTGGATAAACAATATTATAAGAATAAGGCCAGAAGCATTGCCTCTAGCCCTATTTTCCTTACTTTTAAATAAACTTCTTTTAAACTCAACAACTACAATCGTTCATATTCGCCCTTCTCATTAAGATACTGAATATCAAAGCAACCATAGTATTCTCCATACATATCAAAAGGATCAAAGCCACTTTTTTTGGTATTATCATCGGAATACCCAATAAAATAAACTACCTCATCGACATCTCGCATGCGAAATTTAAACTGCGGTCCCGCTTCAAATTGTTTGATCAATTGCTCAAATTCTTCCGTCCCTTTTTTTGCATCAGAACTAAAATACTCAACAAATTTCTTATTTTCGACACAGTCTTCTGTAATCTTAAACACAACAGCCACCTACACTTTTTCTTCAAGTATTAGGTCAATTTTCTTTGCATGATTTGCGAGTTCTTTTGCGCTTTCATTTTACTATATAATACTACATTATTCTCTAAATCCCAATCCCTAAATAATCTTTCATTGTTGTAGTCCGCTTTATCTTTAGAACGAGTTCACTTTCGTCTCTTGTAAAGCTCCTTGCTGATCTCTTCAACACTAACCCCGCGCTCTTCCAGCATTACCAAAACATGATAGAACAAATCTGAAACCTCATAGCGAATCTCATCCGGGCTCGCATTCTTAGCCGCAATAATTACCTCAGCACATTCTTCCCCGACTTTTTTTAGAATTTTATCAATCCCTTTTTCGAAGAGGTATGTGGTATACGCACCTTCCGGCCGTTCAAGATTTCGCGAATGAATTACCTCTGTCAATAATTGCAAGGTTCTTCCCAAAGGCACATCGGGTTTTACTTCAGGTTCCCCAACCTTCTTAAAGCCACCCTTTTCCAAATCATAGTGAAAGCAGGAAAAATAATTCTCATGACACGCCATCCCTGTCTGTCTTACCGTCAAAAGCAGAGCATCTTGATCACAATCGAATTTAATATCCACGACTTCTTGAAAATGCCCCGAAGTTTCCCCTTTCAACCAGAGAGCTTGCCTGCTCCTGCTATAATAACAAGCCTTTCTGTCCTTCAACGTCCTTCTCAAGGATTCCTCATTCATATAGGCAAGCATAAGAACTTCTTTTGTCTCCACATCTTGAGCGATCGCAGGCACAAGCCCTTGAGCATCCCAACGGATTCCTGACAAATCGAAAAGTTCCGTTTGATTTTCTTCCATTTCACATCTCTACCTTCCAATTTTAGGTCGTGTCAGGGGGACGGTCCTTCTGACACGCTTGCACGCTTGTGACGGACCCTATGTGTAAAAAGTGTGTTAAAAGGACCGTCCCTGTGACACGCCTGTGACACGCTGTGACACGCCTGCGACACGTCACACAAGTCCCCTCACTAAAATTCCCCGTTCCGCCAAATACCTTTTTGCCTCGTTTATGCTGTATTCTTTGTAATGAAAAATAGAAGCCGCTAAGACAGCATCAGCCTCTCCCAAAGTAAGCCCCTCAGCCAAATGTTCCAGAGTTCCCACACCGCCGCTGGCAATTACAGGAAGAGAAACTGCTCTGCTGACGGCTCTTGTCAAGTCTAACTCATAACCGGCCTTTGTTCCATCCCGGTCCATGGAAGTTAAAAGGATTTCCCCGGCGCCAAGTTTCTCGGCTTCCTCGGCCCACTCTAAAACGTCCTTGCCTGTTGGTGTTCTTCCCCCGTGAATGTAAACTTCCCATTTTCCCGGAACCGTGCTGCGGGCATCAATAGCAACAACAATACACTGGCTCCCAAAAGCATAGGCGCCCTCTTCGATTAATCTGGGATTCTGAACAGCGGAGGTATTCAAGGATACTTTATCCGCTCCGGCCCGCAGCATCTTGCGTATATCCTCAATAGTCCGCAGCCCGCCTCCGATGGTAAAAGGAATAAAAACTTGTTCAGCCGTTCTCCGGACAACGTCCACCATAGTCTCTCTTTTGTCAGAGGAAGCCGTAATATCCAGAAAAACCAGCTCATCTGCTCCTTCTTGATCATAGAGAGCGGCAAGCTCCACCGGATCACCGGCATCCCTTAATTGCACAAAATTAGTTCCTTTAACAACACGTCCGTCATGAACATCTAAACAGGGAATAATTCGTTTGCTTAACATTTTATTCCCCCCTGCTCTCAGTAATTTTTATCTGCGGCTTACAAGTTGCTGCGTCTAAAGCTTCTTTCAAAGAAAAAGCACCGCTATAGAGAGCCTTTCCCGTTATTGCCCCCTCAATAGGAACTCCTCTTAAGTGTTCGGCCTGTAGACGCCGTACATCCTCTAAGGTTGAAATCCCCCCTGAAGCAATAATGTTAATGCCTGTTTCTTGAGCCAAACGAACCGTGCTTTCAATGTTGGGCCCGCTAAGCATTCCATCCCGGGCAATATCTGTAAAAACAATGTGTTTAACCCCTACATCCTTCATGGCTTGTGCCAACTCAACAGCGTACATCTCTGTGGCTTCGGCCCAACCCTGTACGGCAACTCGTCCCCTTAAGGCATCAATTCCTACAATGATGCGTTCACCATAGCGGCGGGCAGCCTCAGCAACCAGTTCCGGATCTTTAACAGCAATAGTCCCTAAAATTACCCGTTCAACTCCTAACTCTAAAAGTTCGGTAATTCGTTCCATCGTACGTATGCCGCCACCAACTTGTACCTTCAGGGAAACACTCCCGACAATCTTCCGAATCACTTCATCATTGACCGGTTTGCCGCTAAATGCCCCGTTTAAATCAACGACATGCAAGTGGGAAGCGCCTTGACCTTCGAAATTCTTAGCCACCCCTACAGGGTCATCAGCGTAAACTGTGGAATCTTCCATACGTCCCTGCAATAAGCGCACAGCTTTTCCCTCTTTGAGATCAATTGCCGGAAAGAGCAGCATACTCGTTCACCAACCTTCCAAAATTAGATAGCAGCTGAAGCCCCCAGGGGCTGGACTTTTCCGGGTGGAACTGGGCTCCCCAAACATTATCTTTGCCTACAATAGCCGGAAAGACAACTCCGTAATCGCTTGTACCAAGAATATCCTTTGAATTCTCGGGCAGAGCATAATAGGAATGGACAAAATAAAAGAACGATTCATTCGGAATTCCTTCTACTAAACGTGAAGGTTGAAGCAAACTCACACTGTTCCAGCCCATATGAGGGACTTTTCTTCCCGTCGGAAATTTTATCACCCGTCCAGACAAGAGCCCTAAACCAGCGTGTTCGCCATGTTCTTCCCCAACCTCAAAAAGCACCTGCATCCCAAGACAAATTCCCAAGAACGGGCGGCCGGAACGGGCAAACTCGATGATCGGCTCGATCCACTCCCCGCGCTTCAATGCATTCATAGCATCGGCAAAGGCTCCTACTCCCGGCAGGATAACACCATCAACGTTCTGCAAATCTTGCGGGGCAGTCATGATCATGGCTTCAAAGCTTACTTTTTCCAACGCCTTTTCCACACTTCTCAAGTTTCCCCGTCCATAATCCACAATCCCTATCATTTCAAACCTCCTGGAACACAATTTGGGTCTCTCTAGAGAACCCCTTTTGTTGAAAGAATCCCACTAAAGCGTGGATTTTCACGTAAAGCCAAACCTAGGGCTCTCCCTACACCTTTAAATACTGCTTCAAGGATATGATGAAGATTTTTTCCGGAAATTTGCCGGATATGCAGCGTTAAGCCACTATGTACAGCGAAGGCCCTAAAAAACTCCTCTGCCATTTCAAAGGGAAACTGGCCGACTGTTCCTTCAGAAGCCCTTATATCCCATACTAAGTAAGGCCTGTTGGAGAGATCAAGAGCAACCTGAACCAAAGCCTCGTCCATGGGAAGAAGTGTCTCACCAATCCGTTCAATCCCCGCCTTGCTGCCGCTGGCTTCTTTTAAAGCCTGCCCCAGTACGATTCCGCAATCTTCGATAGTGTGGTGGGCATCCACTTCCAAATCTCCAACGGCTTTCAGTCCAAGATCAAAATAAGCAAATCTGGCGAAGGCTGTGAGCATATGATCAAAGAAACCTATCCCTGTCTCTATCTGAGACTCTCCCGCCCCATCCAGGTTCAAACGGACGCGAATCTCAGTTTCTTTTGTTTTTCGTTCAATATACGCTTCCCTCATAATGTTCTCCTCTCGAAGTTCCAGGTTAAACATGACCTATAATTTTATTAACAACTGTTATTTTATTTCTCAAGCCTCTTACCCTGCAACTTAGAGACGTTTAATTTCTGCAATGGCCTTTAACAATTCCACATTTTCTTCAGGCAAACCGGCACTGATGCGCAAACACCTGCCAAGGACCGGAAGTTCCCCCATATTGCGCACAAGAAAACCCCTCTGTAAAAGTTCCCGAGTCCAACGGTCAGCATCCTCCGGTTTAAAAAGGATAAAATTAGCCTTTGTCGGATATACCTTAACCCCGGGAACTGCCGATAATCCTTGATAGAGTTTTTGTGTTTCCGACTTAATGCTCTGAATCTGCTTTTGATATTCTGTCAGGTATTGTAAAGCAAGAATCCCAGCTTTCTGGCTGAGAGAGTTTACGTTAAAGGGTGCCCGGACGCGATTTACTAGGTCTATTGTTCCGGGTTGACCGAGCAAGTAACCTAACCGAAGGCCAGCCATGCCAAAAGCCTTGGAGAAGGTCCTCAAAATTACTAAGTTCGGGAAATTTGCCAGTTCCGGAATCAAAGTTTCCCCTGAAAACTCAGCGTAAGCTTCATCAACCACCACAATTTTGCCGCTTTCCTTGACAAGCCTCAGTATGTCCTGGCGTGGAAACAAAGAACCTGTCGGATTGTTCGGATTACAAATAATCAGCACATGAACATCGGGAGACTGAGCCGCTTGTAACATTTTCTCCACATCTAAATAGAGGCCCTCAAGCAGAGGAACTTCCAAAACCGCTGTACTTGTCAAACGAGCAGCGATTTGATACATGCTGAAGGTCGGCGGATGAATGACTAATGATTTCCCGCCCCCTCCGAAGGTCAGAAGGAGGAGCTGGATTAATTCGTCAGAACCATTGCCAACCAGGATTCCCTCGGGAGATAGCTGGACATACTCAGCGATAGCCTGTTTCAGATCTTCTGCCATTCCGTCGGGATAACGGTTAAAAGGTATGTTAGCCGCAAATAATTTTTCCCGCATCCCCTCCGGCCAGGGAAAAGGGTTCTCATTGGCATCAAGAGTAATACACTGGGGCATATGATTCGCTTTATAAGGAACAAGCTTCCTCACTTCCGGACGCAAAAGTTCCTCGATTTCATTTATCATCATTCCCATTGAATTGTTCTCCTTCCTTAACTCGAACTTCAACAGCTCTGGCATGGGCTTCCAATCCCTCACGGCGGGCAAGCAGAGCTATCTGTTGAGCATCTCGTTTAAGAGCTTCTTCCGAGTAGCCGATAACACTTACCTTTTTCATGAAGGTATCGACATTGAGGGGAGAATAAAATCTGGCCGTTCCGCCGGTGGGTAATACATGATTAGGCCCAGCAAAATAATCTCCTACCGGTTCCGGGGAATACCTGCCTAAAAAGACGGCCCCGACATTTTTGACCCGTCCTAACCAAGAGTAAGGATCTTTGACCACCAGTTCAAAATGCTCAGGAGCAATTTCGTTCGCTAAAGCCATACCTTCACTCAGATCATTAACCAATATGGCCGCACCATAGGTTTCCCAGGATGCACGGGCGATCTCTCTGCGCGGTAATTCATCCAGCTGTCTCTCTACCTCTTTCACAGTCTCTTCAAGAAGATTACGTGAAGGCGATACTAAAATTGCGGAAGCAAGACGGTCATGCTCGGCCTGGGACAACAGGTCGGCAGCCAGCTCTTCTGCATTCCCGCTTTCATCAGCTAAAATCAGTATTTCACTGGGTCCCGCCAGCATATCAATATCCACACAGCCAAAGACCTGTTTTTTAGCTAATGTTACATAAATATTACCCGGTCCGGTAATTTTATCAACCCGTGAAATGCTCTCTGTGCCGTAGGCCAGAGCAGCGATTCCTTGAGCCCCCCCGACTTTATATATTTCAGTCACTCCGGCCTCAGCGGCTGCCACTAATACCTCGGGTAACAGCGAACCATCCGGACGAGGCGGACTGACCATTACAATTTCTTTAACACCCGCAACGACCGCCGGCAACGCATTCATCAAGACAGACGATGGATACGAGGCTGTGCCGCCCGGCACATAAATCCCAACTCGCTGGAGAGGAAGCAGGAGCTGTCCTAAAATACTCCCATCGGATTCCGGGTCCAGCCAGGAAACTCGCTTCTGTTTCTCATGGTAGCCCAGGATGTTCCCCTTTGCCCTGCGCAAAGCCTGGATAAAATCGTCACCGACTTCTCGATAAGCTCCTTGAAGTTCCTCTTCGGTAACCTTTAACCCCTTTTGACGCAAATTGACGCGATCAAATTTCTCCGTCATCTCATAGAGTGCCTCATCCCCCTTTTCACGAACGCGCTCTAAAATCTCGGCAACACGTTGTTCAAGGGCCTTATCATCTCCATAAGATTTTCGTGTGAGACGTTTTAAATCAATATCCTTTAAGTTCTCAACTTTCATGTCCTGCTCCCTCCTCATAATCATCGAACAATATTACAAATTCAAAATCCAATGTCTTATTGCCTCACCTTCACGCTATAGTGACTGAACGTCCAAAACTTCTTCATTCATATCATTGCGCAGTTTTCCTGTAATATCTTTAATTCTTTCGTATTTCATCCGATAAGCCACTCGATTAGCGATTAAACGAGAGGTTGCCTCAAGGATGGGAGCGACCTCAAGCAAATGGTTTTCACGCAATGTTTTCCCGGTCGATACAATATCGACAATCATTTCTGCCAAGCCTACACACGGTGCAAGTTCAATGTTGCCATGAAGTTTGATGGGATTAACCTGCATTCCTAACTCACTGAAAAACGTTTCCGCCACTCTCGGGAACTTCGTTGCCACTCGTTGATGATTCAGGCCGCTTAAATCGTATTCCCCATTGGAATGTTTCGGTGGAACACTCCCCTCCGGCATGGCAACAACAAAACGGCAATACCCAAATTTTAAATCCAGCAATTCTATGACATCTTTATTTTCTTCTAAGAGAGTATCCTTACCAACAATCCCCAAATCAGCAGCTCCATATTCAACATAAGTCGGTATATCTGTTGCTCGACAAATAATGATCTTCACTTTACTCTGCGGAAGATCATAGAAAAGCTTTCTTGAATCTTCATTAACATGTTGGCATTCTATCCCAATACGACTCAATCGTTGAATAGAGTCGATAAGCAACTTCCCTTTAGGCAAGGCAATGGTTAAAAAATCGTTGTCCACTGAGTTTCCCCTTTCTTCAGCCACATTTCTTTAGCGCTTTAGTTTGTTAAAGTGATAAAATATAGTAGTATTATACCAACCATCATCATCTCTGGCAACACTTTTTAGGAAATTTCGCATAACCTTTTAAGATGCCGGCGGTCTGCTCCCTACGTAAGGTGTACAGGGTAATACTATGAAAATAAGTATGAGACAAGACAACCAAATGCCTCACCTCATACTTTTGTGAATTTTGGAGATCTTAGTCCCCCATTTCAATTCCCATAGCACGTGCTGTGATTAATAACGGATCATTTAGCGGCACAAGTTTTAATTGGTCAACAGCTTGGTGAAGAGGAACTTGGACGATCTCTCTTCCCTGAAGGGCAACCATTATTCCAAATTTACCTTCAAGTACAGCATCTACAGCTGCCACACCATAGCGGGAAGCTAACACTCTATCGTAAGAGTTAGGGGAGCCTCCGCGCTGAAGATGCCCAAGCACTGTTACTCGGGTTTCCAAACCGAAATGTTTTTCCAAGTCGTCACCCAATTTGCTGCCAATCCCTCCCAATTTGACAGGATCTGACCGGTCCGAAAATAACCGTTCTACCACCATCTCGCCGCCTGAAGGCTTTGCCCCCTCAGCCACAACAATAATGCTGAATTTTTTTCCTTGTTTTGCCCGTTGCTGAACAGAGTAGGCAATCCTGCTGAGATTATAGGGAATTTCGGGAATTAATATAACGTCGGCACCTCCTGCCACACCTGCATAAAGGGCAATCCAACCGGCATACCGTCCCATAACTTCCAGAATCATTACCCTATGATGGGATTCGGCGGTAGTATGCAAACGATCTAAGGCTTCCTGCGCCGTTTCCACGGCCGTTTGAAAGCCAAAGGTCTGATCTGTAGCCATGAGGTCATTGTCAATAGTTTTGGGAATCCCAATAACCGGAAAACCTTTATCCGCAAATTTTAAGGAGATGTTCAAGCTTCCATCCCCACCAATGGCTAATAAAGCATCAACTCCGGCTTCCTTTAAATTTTCCAGGACATCCTCGGAACGATCAAGAGGCTGGTCTACCCCATTAACTTTTGTTATGTATTGAAAGGGGTTATCCCGGTTAGTTGTTCCAAGAATCGTACCGCCCCGGGGCAGAATCCCAGAAACATCTGCCAAGGACAAAGGTATAAAATCCCCTTCCACAGCTCCATGAAAGCCATCCTTAATTCCTAGAACTTCAAGGCCATATTGGTTCGCGCTCCTCACAACAGCGCGGATTACCGCATTAAGCCCCGGGCAATCTCCTCCCCCTGTAAGAACTGCAATTTTATTCATTCTCTGGAACCTCCTCACCGGCTAACCTAACTTCCGAAATACTCTTTAGTCTGGCCATAGTCTCAGCGGCATCCCTGTCTATAGTTTCCAGGACCATTTCAACCTTCTTGCCCTGCAGCCTCAAGGCTCGAGATAGCCGAATTATTTCTTGGGGATCAGAGCCGTAGACTAAAATATCTACTCCTGCGATTGACGGCAAGGGAAAAAGTTCTAACATACTGCCTAAGTGAATAGCAAACCCTGTAGCAGGTTGAGGAACTCCAAAATCGGCATATAAGGAATCATACCGTCCTCCCTCAAGTACAGGGAAACCAATCCCGGCGACATAGCCTTCAAAAACCGCCCCAGTGTAGTAAGAAAAACCTCTTAATATGCCTAAATCGAGAGAGACATACTCTTGAACTCCAAAATAATTCAAATAACGATAAATGCGTCGTAAACTCTCGACAGCTTCACGAATAGTTGGCAGGGAACTCCAATCCAGAACTTCGTCCAGAATTTCTTCGCCCCCATGAAAATGAGGTAACCGCAGCAGCAGTTCCTGAACTCGTTCAGGCAAACCGCTTTGTTGCACTAACCGTTCTACGCCAACCATATCTTTCCTGGCCAGTGCCTCTTCTAATTTTTGCCGAAATCCTTCCTCTACTCCAGCTTCCAGCAAAAGACCCGAAAAAATCCCCATATGCCCAAGGTTAAATTGAAAATTTTTGAGGCCGAGGCAGGCTATGGCTTCAACAGCAAGGGCGATTACTTCCGCATCCGCTAATTCCTGGTCAGCACCTATTAGTTCAACCCCCACCTGGCGAAACTCACGATACCGAACAGAAGAATTGCGAAAAACATCAGCACCATAACACAAACGAAGCGGTAAATTTGCTCCTCGCATACGCGTACTGACAAGGCGGGCAATAGGAGTCGTCAATTCGGGACGTAACGCTAATATTCGTCCATCACGATCAAAGAACTTATAGAGTGAATCAACTTGTTCAACATCAGGTTGAACACAAGCCGTAAATTCCAACGTAGGGGATAAAACTTTTTGGTAAGACCACTGCTGAAAAAGAACAAGAACCTCACGTTCCAAGTTCTCTTGTAAAGCAATTTCCTCGGGCAGTAAATCACGCATACCTTCAGGGATTCGTTGTCCCAAATTTGTTCTAAGCATTCTTATAATTCTCCTTCGCTAAGCTGCTAGGTCTAAAACTATTTGACCCTTTTGATTTTTGTTTTGCTTTACTATAGTTCAAAAACAAAGTCCTAATTTTAGTCATTCTGTTCTTGTAGACGGCTTAAAATTAATTGATAGCCATCTGCGCCAAAATTCAGGCAGCGCTTGACGCGACTGATTGTAGCAGTACTCACTCCAGTTACTTTTTCAATAGCAGTATACGTCTCATTTCGCTTTAACATCTTTGCCACTTCCAAACGCTGCGCTAGAGCCTTAATTTCAGCGATAGTTGCAATATCTTCAAAAAAACGATAACACTCTTCTTTAGTTCGCAGAAGCAAAATTGCCTCGAACAAGGCGTCCGTTAAAGGATTTTGCAAACGCTCATCGCTTGACATGGTATGGTATGTCCTCCTCTAATTACTTTCTTCCTTTAATTTATTAAAGCATTTGAGCCTTGTCAAGCCTCTTTCTTAATTCTTATTAAAAACATGATTAAATCTTTTTTGAATAGCTACTTAACAGAAGAGAACAAACTCTTGAGCGGAAATTTAACACTTACCCTTGTTCCCGAGGTATCCGTATCAAATTCCATAACAGCATCATGTTTTAGCGCAATATTTTGGCATATTGCTAAACCAAGCCCAGTTCCGCGTTCCTTTGTCGTTAGAAACGGAGTTCCGATTCTTTCAAGCACCAGTGGATCAATACCTCCACCTTGATCAGCAACTTGAAGAACTACATAATTTCCGAATTCAAAGGTCTTGACCGTAAGAACCCCGCCGCTTTGCATAGCTTCGAACCCATTTCTGGCCAAGTTCAAAAGAAGTTGGCGAAGTTCATTTTCATCTCCTTTGATATCAGGGACCGGTTCTAATTCCAAGTTAATATCTTTGTCTTGGTTAAGGGCATCTGCCCCTAAGAGAGGCATTAATGATTTCGCGATTTTCCCTAAATTCACGCTAGTAAAATCGACAGTTTTTTCCCTTGCCAGGCTTAAAAAGTCCGTAATAATTAGATTTGCTCGATCCAATTCTTCGATCATAATTTTAAAATAATCACTATATTGCTGGACACTGTCCTTGGAAGAAAGCAACTGCAAAAATCCTCTTACAGTAGTTAAAGGGTTCCTAACTTCATGAGCAATCCCAGCAGCCATTTCGCCTACTAGATTCAATCTTTCCAAACGGAAATATTCCCGATCAGCATTTTTACGATCCGTTATGTCAATGAGCACTTTAAAATATAACTTCGTTCCGTCAACATCCGTATATGGTTGGGTAAAAACATCATATAATCTGTGATTATATATACATCCATTTCCAGTCTGAGCAGTATCATTCTCTATTGATGGTATTTCACATTTACTGCAGGGATAATTTAAACCCGCAACGACGCTATAACAGAGTTGCCCTTCACACTCACCAAATTGCTCTTTAAACTTGTAATTGGCAAAACGTATTTTATAACTTTCTTCAATAACATAAATCAAACCTGGAAAAGCATTAAAAAGTGTGTGAAGGCGAAGATGTTCTTCTTCTACAACTTTTTGCAGTTTTTTTCGTTCATCAATCGTCCGAATAAAAATAGATATACCGTTGTCTGTTGGGTAAATACTGAATTCAAGCCAATGTCCTATTAAGTCTGAATATAGTTCGAAGCGTTTTAATTGTCCCTCTTCCATGACCTTCTGGCAGGAGTCCCGCAGCATTCTATTGTTTTGCCATTGAGCAGTCCCAAAAACGGAACCTACGAGCCTCCCATCAAGGCTGCGTTTTTCAAGCGCCCGTATAATCGCCTTATTGGCGTAAGTTATGACCCATTGGTGATTTACGGCTATAAAACCATCACTAATACTATTTAAGGTGTTTACCAGAACTTGATCCGCTTTAGCTAATTCCTTTTCAGCGGTTTCTTTGCGAATCATCTCAATTTGCAGTTGCTCATTAGCCCGCTCAAGATCATTGGTACGTGATTTAACAAGTTTCTCCAAATGTTCCCGATACAAAGCCAATTTTTCCTGTGCCCGTTCGAACTCCGAAATGTTACAAACAGAAACGGAGATCAAACGTCTCCCCTCGAACAAAAATTCAAAGCTGTCCGTATGGACTGGAAACCGACTCCCATCTTTTTTAAGATGAACAGTTTTATAAGCGCTATGTCCATTGTCATGGATTCTTGCCAAGATATCGGGCACATCTTTTCGACATTCCGGGACGAGAAGATCATAGACCGTTCTGCCAATCAGCTCCGTTGATTCATAGCCATGCATTTGCCCATAACCAGGATTTATTTTTAGAAGTTCTAAGCTTACAGCATCGCATATCATCATGCCCCAATAGCTTTCGGTAAAAATCCTATCCCAGATTTTGTTGTCGTTATGTGCTTTCTCTAAAGCTGCCTCGAGGTCGGCAACCTTTTGTTCGAGTTCAATAACTTTATCCCTTAGCATTATTTGATCACTCTTCTCAAAGGAAACTTGACGTCGATTAAAATCAGTAATTCCTATTCTAACTATCTTAGAACTCTATTCTATATTAAAGTGTATTATCCCTATAAAAGAGTTCTTGAAAATCATACAATTATGCGCAAAATAAATAACATTGCACCATTGTTCATATTATCTAATCTCAATTCAATAAAAATTGGCATGTAACGATAGATTACTTAGTCCACTTTTAAAAATGCTAATTATAAATGTTTAAATTTAATTTTAAACTCTAATGTTAGATTTAACAGAGTGACACATTTTACAAATTTATATGTTATTATAACTAGAAGCAATTATATCAGATAATCTTTCGTTTCAATCTTATTTAGGCTTAGATTCCCAGACCGTTTTAGCCAAAGCAAGTTCCAGACCCGATTCCTCTCCAAGTATGATGTGATTGCCTAGATAGTTTAATGGTCCTGCAGGATCGCATTTACAACATGATCGTATCTTTGATCCATAGGTCGTTTCTTTCTTATACTGTATTTCTAATGAAGAAAGATAACAATCTTGATAAATATGATCAGGAACAGCCTCCAGAATCCATTGGAGATAATTGGCGTTATTGACATGTCCATTGGTATCAATATCACTCCTGCGAACTGAAAAAGCAACCTCTTTCCCATTGCCGTCGAGTGAGCTCTCAAGAGAAGTAAAAGGATTTTCAATAGCTCTGGCTAAATTCAATCCGTAAGCTTCTTGAAATTCCGGACGCACTCTTAAGGGACGTTTCGTTAAGATATTGTAAAATATCCATAGGGAGGAGGCTCTGCCAATAACACTTTGTTTGGAATCTCTTATAAAAAACTCCCTTGTTGCATAAAATCGTTCGAACTTTGAAGGCCATGTCTCAATAGCAACTGTTTCACCTAACTTAGGGTAATGATCCATTTGAAGATGCCAGCGGTTTAGAATCCAGGCCAAGCCTTCTTCTTTTAATTGTCTCACCCCAAAACCTACAGCTTGGGAATGGGCTATAGCTGTGTCCTCTAAAAAATGAAGTATTGTCAGAGGGGCAGCCTCTTCTTGAGGATTGACTTCATGAAAGTGAATTTCAAAGTCTGCCCTAAAATTTTGGTTTATCATCATTTCCACCTCTCGTTTTCAGTTTAAGTCCATCTCTATTCTGAACCTGTTCAGCTATAGCTGAACCCATAACAAATGCGATCGCGCTGAAGAATATATTCTACCCCCGCCAAAGCAAGGTATGGGAACCACTCCCGCTCGTAGAAGTGGGAGCGCGGCACTAAATAGAATGGTTGGTTAGAAAGGATAGAACCAGGTTAAATACATATACTACATTAGCAGGTTATCTTTTTTCTTCTAAGATATTTGATTATCAAGGGAGGCTCATTTAATGAATCGCCCAGAAAATAAACTTTCCTCTATTGCCGTCCACCCTGAATTCCGGCGAGTTCTGCTTGCAAATCCGACTTGTAAAACTCTGAGAACGATCATTGAATACCAACTCTTAAATCAAATCTTTGACTGCCCTGAGCAATCTCTGACAGATGAAGTTTGCAGGCTTTTACCCTATTGGGAACAACAAGCTTGTCAAGGCAACGAATTAATATCAACACTGGTCCATTATCTGTCTATCTACTTTCCTTGTCTGTTTACCAGCAATACCTTATTAAAATCCAATTTGCAGCGTATTCGCATTCTCGCTGAAACTCCAGGAATATTTTCTTTTCCGCCCCGTGAAATCCAAGAAAATCTAATTCATTTTTTGCAAGCTGCGGACGTCTTGGCAGATTTGCCACAATTTGAAGTCATATCCTTTTCTCTTGATGAAATCAGACCTTTAGCCGCCGATTTAGCAAGATTTAACCTGTCCAGACACAGCCGACGTTACATTCAAAATTTATTCCATCCTGAGCGCTGTGAGGCCATTCTTTCTCTTCTCGCTTACATCGCCAAAGATTACCCTCTGCTCCGTATATGTCGTCAAGCTTATGCCTTAATGATTTCTCTTGATGACTTTGCCGCCTGGGGAAATCATCCGTTTTGCCTGCGTCTGGTAGCTAATCATTTCTGGGAATATCAAGCAAGAAAATCTTGATTATTTTAAATAGAGGTAACGTTCCATACTAGGGATATACGGGGACCATTCATCCCCAGGATGGTCATTTCTGGCCTGTTCAAACTGGTAAAGTTCTGCATCCATAATATCGGCATAGTGGATAACTAAAGCTTCCATGATCTTGGGCCGCTTCGGCGACTGCCATTCGTATTTTCCATGATGACTGGACACTATATGAAGAATTTTAGAACGCAGTTCTTGAGGAAACTCCGGGATCTTGGAAATTTCCGTGGAAATAAGCTCCAAGCCCAGAATAATATGGCCTAGGAGCCTTCCTTCTGTCGTAAATTTAATGCCCCGCTCATAGGAATACTCCCCGATTTTTCCGACATCATGCAAAAGTGCGCCCGTAATAATTAAATCTTGATTAATACTTGGAAAATGTCCCGCAATCCCCTCCGCTAATTCCGCAACTCTCACACTATGCTCCCAAAGGCCCCGCAGATAAGCTTGATGGATTTTCACCGCTGCAGGGGCTTGCCGATAGGCTTGGCCCCATTGAGGATGTTCCAAAAAATGGTTTAGGAGCATCTGGAGAAATGGACTATGAATTTTAGTCTGGAGAGTTTGCAAACGGCTTTCTAGCTCCTTCTCGGAAACAGGTGAACTTGGCAGCAAGGTGGTTAAATCAATCTCTTCCTTGGGAATCAGCTGAATCTCTTCGATGGATAAATCAAGAGTACCTCGATATTCAGAGGCTACCCCTCGGATATTAAAGATATCATGGCCTTCTTTTAGCCAACCAAGGACCTGAGGGGGATATTCCCACATCTTTCCCTGCAAAATACCCGAACGGTCTTGGCAAGTTAACGTGAGAAAAGCGCCAGACTTTTGGCGAAAGGGAACCTCTTTCCACTCATTTACTAGAACAGTTCCTGCAAACCGCTCCCCATTCTTGCATTCTTTCAGCATTAAATTCATCCTCTCTATTGCAGTCCTTGTTATATCAATTGTACCAGAGGACTAGGACACGAAATTGTTGCTTAGTAATTCTCTAATGTCTTACAAATCTGATCAAGAATTAATTTACGCAGTTCATTGGGCTCCAAAATCTCGGCCGCTGATCCGAAGCCAAGGATCCAGTTAATAAATTCATTAACGCCGATGATCATATCTTCGAAAATTAAAGAGCCATCGTCCATAGGAGTCAGCTTGCTCTTACGGTGGGCAACGTCTTTGCGCACTTTGGCCAAAGTTTGCGAACGATTCAGAAATCGTACTTTGACCCGAATCAACTCACCATATTCCACTCCCCAGCGAGGACCAAACCACGTCTTTAGGGAAAAGCCTTCCGGATAGGTATAGGCTTGATCCGTTTCACTGACCTCTATGATATTATTCAGATTATAATTTTTGATGGTGTCTCCCTGCCGCGCAACAAAATACCATTTTCTCAACCGAGAATAGTAAACAATTCCCAAAGGGTCCACGGTTATAGACCGGCCTTTAAAAATAATGTTTAATTTTCGGTTTGTCTGAACTGCCTTCTCGATAGAGGCGAAAATTTCACCCTTAATAGGTTCTAAAGGAGTATAATCCCCTTTAATATAGCGATAAGTCTCTTCAGTACCCAGATCGAAGCCCGATAGAATTTTCTGTTTGAGGCTTTCTTTTAAGGAGTTTTCTTCCTGAAGAACTTCTAAAACTCTCAAAACGCCTAAGGCTTCTCTAACGTTGAGGTGTACCGGAGTAAATTGTTTCTCTGCTGTTCCCATAAACCACTTAACATCTGGATTCAGCAAATCTTCTCCACTCTCATCATTGCTCTCATCATGATCCGTATACAAGGGAATTGAATGCTCTGGTGAAAGAAGCAAGGCCCTCAAATCTTGCTTCATAGTCCCCCAAGGAACGCCGCAGGCTTCCGATAGAGCTTTTCCCGTTAGTCCCTCCGGATGGGCCTCGATCAAAGCCATTATCTTCTCAAGACGTTCAATCATGTCCATCCGAATTACCTCCATACAAACGCAAAAGCTGGGTAAACTGATCTTTAAGCTTATCCCTAAGCTCAAGGGGCTCAAGTACTTCTGCACCCGCACCGAACCCGCGCAGCCATACAGCCAATTCATCCAACCCTTCAACCTGATCAACCAGCAAGAGACTTCCCTCTTCCTCAATTAATTGACAGGTTTGGCGTTGAGCAACTTCCATTCTAACTCGATTTAACGTTGAATAATAATCATAGAATCGAATCTTCACAAATCTAGGATGATGATCCCGATAAACTCCCCAAGAGCACTGAAACCATTCTTGTAAGTTAAATCCTTCCACCGGTGAAAAGGCATCTTCAAGCCTCTCCACATCCAAGATGCGGTTTATTTGATACGTTTTTATCCTTTGACTTTTTTCATCTTGCGCTATGAGATACCAATTGTCCAATACCCAGTAATATACAATCCCCAAAGGATTTAACCTAATTTCACGAGCAGGTTCCTCTTCTTTGCGATAAAGGATCGTGACACTGTTCCCGCATCGTGCAGCATCCTCAAGTTCCATACAGTATTTACTCCGGTGAATATCCTGGTTGGGAGTCCTGCCATGAACAAATAAAGTTTCCCGGGCCTTTGTTGTATCCCCTATGCGAAGTTTGAGTTTAGCTTCAAGAGACTCCATTTCTTCAGAGATAGGAGCTAAGGCACGTTCCAGTTGTAAAGCCTCAAAGAGAAGAATCCTTTCCTTCTCTGAAAGCTGAAGAGGGAGAAGCATAGACTCTGAATAGACCATGTGAGCTTCATTTTCACGCTTAACGAGGTTCCTCTTCTCCAAATCTTTTACAGCTCGTTCCAAGGTCTTGCTGCTGACTTCTTCTTCGTCTTGGCGATTAAATCTCTGATAAAGTTCAGTAAGCGTTAATCCTTTAGGGTTTGCCGTTAAAAGTCGTAAGATTTCCATTTGCCGGAGAGTTGTTTTATTAACCGGAGGCACCCCGTTCCATCCCCCCGTCTCCAAATAGTGAGCCCCTGCTTGGTTCTGCTTAAAGATATAGCCATTATCCCTTAAATCTTCCAGATCTCGATGAATGGTAATCAGGTTAACTCCAAGTTTCTTGGCCAAACTCGAACTTGTAAAAAGCCATGGTTCCAGGGCAATATGTCTGATTATATCCTTTTGCCGTTTTAACTTATCCAAGAGCAAGATACCCCCAGTTCCTTGAAACATAAAATTTGACTAGTAAAAATACTAGCTTCCCTACCATTGGAAGAGGCCACTTATGCGAGATAAAATTAAGTTTAAAATAAATTTATATAATTATACAAATGGCATTGAAATTCCTTTAAAATTCAGTTCTAGAACGCTAAGCATGAGGCAGAAACCTGGATAATCCAGTTTTTATAGATTCTCCATAAACCATCTAAATGAACCCCTCTGAGTTTTGAACTTGAGTTTTTTCTATTCTATAAATAAAGACTTAGGCACTTCAACTGCGAAGTGCCTGAGTCTTAAAAGCCGGGCCGCCTATTCCAGAACATACAAGCTCATCTTGTAATCTTGAACATACCAATTTGCATCTTCGAGCGATGATTTAAGTACTGAATCGACAATGATATTTCGCTATCTTTTACAATGATTATGGGACTAAACTTTGAGCCGCAGCAATTGCCATTTGAGCCAACGGGGTCGGATATAGTCCAATCGCTATCGTGATGATAAAAGAAAATAGCATAGTGAACTTTGTAGCCCCGTGAACAGGAACATCTGGCAAGTCCTCTCCCTCGCCGAGGAACATAACTTTGACGACCAAAAGATAATAATACACGGACACCATGCTCATTACAAAACCGATGTAGGCAATGGCAGTATATCCTTTACCCATAACCGCTGAGAAAAGATAAAACTTCCCTACAAATCCCGCAAGAGGCGGAATCCCAGCTAAGGACAGTAAGGACGCTGTCATAACCACTGCTGCCAAAGGTGAGCGTCTCGCCAAACCGGCAAAGTCCCTAATCTCATCACTGCCTTGTTTTTCAGAGACATGAGTTGCAACCGCAAAGGCGCCCATATTTGCAAAGACATAAATCATAGCATAGAACAAAACACCTCTAACTCCTGCGGCACTCTCTGCGATGATGCCTACCATTAAATATCCCGCTTGAGCAACACTAGAATAGGCAAGAAGCCGCTTAATATTGGTTTGAGGAATTGCCATTAAGTTACCCAGAATCATCGTGAGCGAAGCTAATACAACTAACAAGGTTTGACCAGTTGCTGAAAAGGCTTGACTGTTCATCGTTAAGAGATACACTCGAATCAGAGCCGCAAAGGCAGCGGCCTTCGAAGCAATTGCCAAAAAGGCTGTAACGGGAGTTGGTGCACCTTCATAGATATCCGGAGCCCAGAAGTGAAAAGGCACAAGGGAAATCTTAAAGCCCAATCCCGCTAAAATAAAGACCGTCGCCAGAAATGAGGCGGGCGAAAATGTTGCGCCGATTCCGCTGGCGACCTCGGAAAACTGAGTCGATCCGGTCAGCCCGTAAATCAGGCTGATACCATACAGCAAGATTGCTGATGATGTCGCACCCAACACGAGATACTTAATACCCGCTTCGGACGAGCGAGGATTATCAGACAAGTAGGCTACGAGGATATAGAACGATATCGTCATTAATTCCAGGCCGATATACATCGCGATGAATTCACCGGCACCAGCCATAAGCATCATACCCAATGTCGCCGTTAGAATCAGTGAGTAAAATTCCCCACGGTATTTGGGTATTTTCTGGATATACCCTCCAGACGAGAGTACAACCAACAACGCCGCTGCTAAGAAAAGAATTTTAAAATAAACCGCAAATTGATCATGCCAGTAAAGACCGTTTAAAAATGAGGTTTTTGGGTTATAGAAAAAGTCGTAAAGAGTATAACTGAGGACGCCAATCAGCGAGAAAGCAGTGAGTGGCATCATGCCTTTTCGCGCACTGGGTGGAATCAGGAGGCCAATGGCCAAGAGAATCAAGGCCATTGCGGCAAGCGCAACTTCGGGTGTGAGTACTGCAGCGATATTGAAATCTGCCATTAGAACAGCCCCCCCATCTTCGCCTGACTCACCGTCTCAAGAACCTTCTGAAGGCCTGAAGAGGTAACACCAGAATTAACTAAGCCAAATAAAATGTTCGGGAAAATCCCCGCGGCAAAAATGACCAATCCCAAGACAATTAACGGAACCAATTCAGGACCGCGGATGTCTTTAAGCTGATCCCACTCCGGGCGGCGTGGTCCGAACATAACATTGGCAATGATTCTCAACGTATAAACCGCCGTAAAGATAATCCCAGCAATACCCAGGATTGCTTGTACTGGTAGAACCCTTATACTTCCCATGAAAATGGTAAATTCCGAGATAAAATTAACTGTACTTGGTAATCCCAGAGAAGCCATACCTCCAATAATAAACCCAATAGCAAGGCGCGGCATTTGATGGGCTAATCCGCCTAAATCAGGGATATTACGAGTATGAGTTTTCTCATAAATGAACCCGATCATTGAGAAGATTAAAGCAGACATCACACCATGGGCAAACATCATAGCAACCGCACCATTGATCGACGTCGGATTTAAGGCAGCAATTGCGATCAGTACGTACCCCATATGGCTTACTGAAGAATATCCAATAACATATTTGAGATCCTTCTGAGCCAAAGCGATAAAGGCAGCATAGAGGACGTTGGCAATTGCCAGAGCCGCTATTACAGGCGCCCAATATTTCGCGCCAAGAGGAAGGACATAGACACCAAGTCGAATTAACCCGTAACCACCGATTTTCTTTAAAACCCCTGCGTGAATCATGCTAACAGCGGTTGGAGCTCCGGCGTATCCATCGGGTGACCAGGAGTGGAAAGGAAACATTGAAATCAGTGATCCAAAACCAAAAAGCATGAGCCCAAACGCAGCCTTTTGAAATGGAGCGCTGTACAAATTTTGCCTCGCCGCCAACTGATCAAACATAAAGGTTGGATTGCCTTGTTTCGCAGCGGCTAAATAAAGAGCAACCATCCCTACGAGTAAAAATGCTGATCCGATGAGGAGGTAAATGGTCAGTTTCATCCCGGCGTATTCCTTGGAAACGCGTTTGGTACTTCCCCAAATGATAACCATGATATAGATTGGAATGACCACAATCTCGTAAAAGAGGAAGAAGATGAACAAGTCACGAGCAATAAATGTTCCCATGACACCGGTAATAAGAATAAGCAGCAAGACAAAGAATTCCTTGGCTCGATTCTCCATATTCCAAGAAGCATAGATTGATGAGAACCCAATTAAATTTGTTAAGAGAAGCATGGGTAAACTCAACCCATCGACGCCAAAGGCCAAATTAACGCCAAGGTCCGGAACCCAAGGGATCGTAAGGGTAAACTGCATTCCACCTAACGACCGATCATAGGCGAAGAACGCAAAAAGTGAAAGTGCCATGGCCACGAAGGTACCCATCGCAGCAATAATTTTAATCATTTTTGTTTCGTCTTTAGGCATGAAAACGATAACGAACATAGCTAATAATGGTGCACCTAAAATGAAAGGGAGTAAAAATGATCCCCCTGATGGCAGCGCAGATGACATTATTTCACACCTCCTAGCATCGCTAAGGGGTTAAGGGATGAAAGCTGACCTTCCCCAAATGCGAAGACCATGAAAATGACAACAACTGCGAAAAAGAACACCATAGCATACGTTTGAAGCTGCCCCGTGCCCGTCCTGCGCAATACCTTCGCACTCCCACGTGTCAATAAAGCGATCCCGTTGATAATTCCATCAACAATATAAATGTCGATAAAATAAAGAACTTTACCGAGCCCATCCATGATGTGATGAATCAACCAGAGATACACTTCATCAATATAGTATTTGTTGTTAAGAATTCTATAGACGATCGGGAAGCGGGCTGCAATACTCTCTGCCTTAATTGCTTCTTTGACATAGATATAGTAGGCAAACCCAATTCCCAGCAGACCGGCAACAACCGAAATTCCTGCCAATCCCCAGTTCATAGCTTCAGGCTCAAATTCACCAAAATGAATAAAGAAGGAAAAGTTATGTTCCGGCAATGCTGCCAAACCACCTATAGCACTGAAACAAGCCAGAATAACAAGGGGGATGGTCATGCTTAAAGGAGATTCATGGGGATGATTTTGCGGTTTCTCCGGTCCCATAAAAGCCACAAAGAACAGCCGGCTCATATAAAAAGCGGTTAAAAACGCGGTAAACAGTCCAACCGCATAAATAATCGGATGCCCATTTTGAAAAGCTCCCGCCAAAATCTCGTCTTTTGACCAGAACCCAGCAAACGGCGGAACGCCTGAGATCGCTAAAACACCAATAAAGAAGGTCGTACCGGTAATCGGCATTTTCCTCCACAATCCACCCATGTCCCAAATGTTCTGCTTTTCATGCAGAGCATGGATGACTGAACCGGCACCCAGGAACATTAAGGCTTTGAAGAAAGCATGGGTCATAAGATGGAACAACGACGCTGAATAAGCGCCTACTCCGAGAGCAAAGACCATATACCCTAATTGACTTAAGGTTGAATACGCCAAGATTCTCTTAATATCATCCTGGGCAATGGCAATCGAAGCCGCAAAGATCGCTGTAAAAGCACCAATTCCGGCTACAAATTGCAGCGCAACGGGGGAAGCCTCAAATAAGAAATACATCTTAGCAACCAGATAAACCCCAGCAACAACCATGGTTGCCGCATGGATCAGCGCACTGACCGGCGTCGGCCCCTCCATGGCATCAGGCAACCAAACGTGTAAGGGAAACTGTCCTGATTTTCCCATAGGTCCCATAAAAATCAGAAAGGCCATAACGGTCACATAACCCACAGTCCCAACCACCGCAACGTTTTGCAGATTCGTGCTCAAGGCAGCGGACAGAGCTGTAAAATCAAGAGTTTCAAATTTGTTATATAAGAATAAAATTCCGAGAAGCAAGCCAAAGTCTCCGACGCGTGTTGTGATAAAGGCCTTCTTAGCAGCTTCACGGGCCGAAACTTTGAAATACCAGAATCCAATCAACAAATAGGAACAAAGACCAACAAGTTCCCAGAAAATGAAGAGCTGCAACAAGTTTGTCGCTAGTACCATGCCCAGCATCGAGAACGCGAACAGTGACTGATACGCATAGTAACGTGACCAACCCTTATCTCCTTGCATGTATCCTAAGGAATAGATCTGCACCATAGAAGCCACTAAGGCAACGACAAACAACATCATCCCACTCAAAGGATCAACAACCGTACCAATATCGATCTTCAACCCCCAAATATTTAGCCAGTTCGCGCTGACAATCACCGGATGTTCCACTAGTTCAGCCCCAGACTGAATAATGCCTAAACCAATTGCGATAGCTAAACCCAATGCAGTTAGGATCGCAAGGATTGACACCGTGGAAGACAGTCCTTTGGATCGTTTCGTGACAAAGGCGATGAGTAGAAACGACAGGAAGGGCAAAGCGGGAATTAACCATGCCCACTGAAAGAGATCATGCATTTCCTTGAACACCTACCTTCTCCATAGTCTCTCTTACCACTTCAACCAATTAAATTCATCAACATTTGTTGACTGACGATTACGATAAATTGTAATCACGAGGGCCAGGCCCACTGCAATTTCTGCTGCAGCCACCACAATGACGAAAAGTGCAGCTACATTTCCTGTTAAGATGTAGTGAATATCAATTTTTTGATTCCATAGAAACCGGTTAAAGGCCACAAAATTGATGTTAACTGCATTGAGCATCAGCTCAAGGGACATGAGTATGGCGATAATGTTCCTCTTAGCAAAGACGCCGTAAAGTCCAAGGCAAAACAACATCGCTCCTACTAAAAGATAGGTTGAAAGTCCAACACTTAAATTACCTAAATTCATTGGTTTTCCTTCACTCCCTTCGCCAAAATTACAGCTCCGGCTAAAGCCACAGTCAGCAATACCGCAGCAGCCTCAAAGGGAATCATAAACTGTGAAAGCAGCAGGAGTGACATATCCTCGGCTGAACCGCCGCTGGTCCAAGCCGACGGTAATACACGCCAGTCCGAATTCGTAAGAACCACTAGGGCGATCACCGCGAAGAGCAGTACAGAAATAAAGGCTCCCCATCCCCATTTGCGGTTCTCCGGATTACTGTCACTGACCTCTCCGCGCAGAGTCAGCATCACTGCAAAAACGACCATAATCGATACGGCACCGGTATAAACGAGCAATTGAACAGCTGCGAGAAAATCTGCGTTCATCAGGACATAAAGCACGGCTACTCCCGAAAAGGAAAGTGCCAGATAGAATGCGCTATGAACGATATTCCTGGAAGTGACAACCCCCGAAGCTGCAGCTATTGCCAAGATAGCAAAGATAAAGAAAACGATAGTGCCCACGTTTACCCCTCCTCTCCACTTGGCTTGTTCGATCGCTTGGACCGCGCAATCATGTCCCATAGTAATTCTTCACGATGGTAGACCGCATTTTCAAACTCTTGGGAGAGTCTAAGAGCACCAGTCGGGCAGCTTTGCGTACATAACCCACAAAGAAGGCAGCGACCAATGTTCATATGGTAAGTCTTTAATACTCTCTTATTGTTTCCATCCTTTTCGCTCGTTAGATTGATGACTTGATTCGGACAAATATTTACGCAAAGCCCACAAGAAATACACTTCTCAGGTTCTAGAGCCATGGAACTCCGTGTACGGGGAGGAAGGTTAGGCTTTACTTCAGGATAATACTCTGTAAGATTAGGTCCATAGAAACGTTTAAGCGTAATGCGCAAGCCCTTTATTAAACCATTACCAAACACTTCTTCACCCTCCTATCCGCGGAATGAATAGCTGGTAAATATAAATACCCAGACCTGTTAAAAAGATGTTTGCCAGCGATAAAGGAAGCAAGATCTTCCATGCAAAATGCATAAGATGATCGACTCTCATCCGGACAAAGGTCCAACGGACCCACATCATTATGAAAATTACGAGCCAGATCTTAAGAATAAACCACAACCATCCAGGCAGAAATCCCGGGCCGTACCAACCACCCAAAAACATCGAAACTGCAATGGCAGATGTTGCGACCACGTTGCCGTATTCAGCAAGCATAAACAGCCCCCACCTAAGTCCGGAATACTCCGTAAAAGGTCCGGCTACAATCTCCTGCTCCCCTTGAACTTGATCAAACGGAGCCCTGTTAGTTTCAGCTATACCGGCTATTAAATAAATCAAGAAGGCCAACGGCTGCAGGAATATGAAGGGAATGGTTTTCTGAGCCTCAATAATCGAAGAAAGGTTGAAGGTCTGAGTAATCATGATGACACCGAGCAAAGAAAAGAGCAAAGGTATTTCATAACTTATCATTTGAGCTACAGCTCGGAACCCGCCGAGTAGAGAAAATTTATTATTTGATGCCCACCCGGCCATCAAAAGTGCCAACGTTGAAATTGAGGAAACTGCCAAAAAGTAGAATATACCTAAGTCAAGATTAATGGCCACCATTCCCTTACCGAAGGGAATAACACCGAATGCCATTAACGTAATCCCTACGAGCATCATTGGAGCAATCTTAAAAAGAAAAAGATCTACATTTGCTGGGTAAATATCTTCCTTACCCAACATTTTCACCGCATCGGCAATAAATTGAAACCATCCGTGTGGCCCGAGACGATTGGGACCTGATCTTTGTGATACCCAGTGGGCAAATTTGCGTTCAACAAGACTGAGAAATAAAGCAGCGACTACCATAATCAAAAAGAGCATGAGAAATACTATAATATTAATCGTTAAATCAGCACTTAAAGAATGAGAATCCGCAAATAGTCCACGGATGTAGGCCGCTATATTCACAAACACATTGTTTAAAGCGTCCATCTTCTTCTCCCTTCATTGCAAATATCTATTTATCCACTTCTCCTAACACAAGATCCATGGAAGCGAAAATAGTCACAAGGTCTTGAATCTTCCAGCCGGTCACTATAGCTGGGAGCATTTGAACGTTAACAAATGCTCCGGTCCGTATACGTACCCGGGCTGGCTTCGTCGTCCCATTACTGACTATATACCAACCCATCTCTCCCTTTGGATTCTCAACTCGATGATAAACTTTGCCGACTTGTGGTTTAATCACCTTTGGTACCTTTGCCACAACAGGCCCTTCCGGGATGTCTCTCAGGGCCTGTTGAAGAATTTTCCTGCTCTCTTGAATCTCGAGAAGTCGAATAAAGTGTCGATCATAGGTATCGCAGCCATACAACACTGGGACATTGAAATTAAACCTATTGTATATGCCATAAGGTTCGGCTTTACGTACATCATACTGTACTCCGGAAGCTCGTAGATTCGCTCCCGTGATGAGTAGATTTTCTGCCAATTCTTTCGGGAGAATACCCACACTTTTCATGCGTGACTGCGCAATTTCATTACCGAAAAAGATACCATAATACTCCTCAATCATTTCAGGCATGTCATCGAGAAAGCTCTTAAGTGCAGGCATAAATTCGTCCGGAACATCATGGCTGACTCCACCAATTCGGAAATAATTTAGAGTCATACGATTACCCGCAGTCATTTCAAATAAATCGAGAATACGCTCGCGATCACGGGTACAATAACTCCAAGGAGTCCAGCCACAAATATCCAAAGACCCACTTGCAATCATAAACAAGTGACTGGCAACCCTCCCCAATTCCGCAAATATAACGCGGAGATATTCTGCACGTTCGGGGACTTCTATACCCATCAATTTTTCAACGGCTTGGACGTAACCCAAACTATTATGCGGACCTGCCAGATAATCCAGACGGTCAGTGTAGGGAACAAACTGATTATAAGTACGACTTTCCGCCATTTTTTCCAAGCCACGATGGAGATATCCAATTTTAGGTTCTACATTAGTAACAACTTCTCCATCCAAATGGACCACCATTCGAAACACACCATGCGTACTTGGGTGTTGGGGGCCCATGTTCACAGAATACTCTTGAGTTCCATCAATTATCATTGTTCCCCCACCTATTCCCCTTCTTTTCTTACTCGCATCATCGCACGTCGTTCATGACTGTCTATAACATAATCTTTGCGCAATGGATATCCTTCAAAATCGTCCCACATATAGATACGTTTCAAATTAGGATGCCCTCTGAATTGAATGCCGAACATATCAAAGGCTTCACGCTCTAAAAAGTCTGCCCCCTTCCAAAGGGGAGTAGCCGAGTCAATCACGGGATTTTCCCGTTCAACTGTAGCTATAATACGTAAACGCTGTGGACCGCGCAGGCTGGATAATTGGTAGACAACCTCAAAGTGATCCTCCAGATCCATTCCGGCTAGATCATGCAAAAAATCACACGGGACATCCGGGAAATTCTTAACACACGTCAAAACTTCCAGCACATATGGATAATTAATAGTTAATTCGAGTACGCCAAGGCTCTCTTCAACTTGTCCAGTAACCTTATCTGCCAATTCGGATACTCGCACTCGCAAAATTTCATTTAACATGCTTAATTAACCTCGCCTTAGCAGGATTTTGTATTTTCTGTTTAAGATGCAGCATCCCAAACATCAAGGATTCCGGTCTTGGTGGGCAGCCAGGAATATAGACATCGATCGGAACAATACTATCCGCCCCCGGCACCACAGCGTAAGAATCTGCAAACGGCCCCCCTGAGCAGGCACAATTGCCCATGGCAATGACCCATTTGGGCTCCGGCATTTGATCATAGATACGACGAGCAATAGGGGCCATTTTCCGTGTCAAAGTTCCTGCCACAATCATTAAATCTGCTTGTCTCGGTGACGCCTGAAACACCTCATAGCCGAAACGTGATAAGTCATAACGAGGATCTCCCGATGATGCCATCTCAATAGCACAACAAGCCAGACCGAAAGAGCAAGGCCAGAAGGAATGAACTCGACCCCAGTTCAAAAACTTCTCGACACTGGTAAGCAGAATATTCTTCTCAGCCGCAGCCTCAGCATCACGCAGTTCTTTCTCTCTCCTTACATCCACTCCAATGCACCTTCTTTCCAAGCGTACCAAAAACCGACTATGAGAATGATCATAAAGATAAACATTTCAACAAAAGCAAAGGTTCCTAATTTACGGAACGTCAATGCCCAAGGATACAAAAAAATCGTTTCTACATCGAAGGCGGTAAAGACAATAGCATAAAGAAAGTAGTTGCTCTTGAATCCAATCCACGCCCTGCCAATTGGCTCATTGCCGCATTCATAGGTTGTTAACTTTTCCTTATGCGGCTTATGGGGTGCCAAGAGATGAACAACAGCCATGACAACGATAGGCAAACCTATTGCAAACGCAAGCAACAATCCTACCGCAGCAAAATTATCTATCATTTCCTTCCCTCCTTATTTGTACTCTGGAAAATCTCACTATATTTCTCCTATATTGTTATTATTTTACAGTACATGGCTAAAATGCCCATATCACAAAAGACCTATATCACGAAATCCCTTTATCAAGACACAATTTTAGAAATGTAAATTATCTCCTTTCCGTTTTATTTTATTTGTTCTTGCATTAAAGAGATTATTCTTAAGAAATTAGTGAGATATTACCCAAGGATTGGCCTGACATGGGACCCCATGTCAGGAAAGGCTTAACCCAATCATCTCATAACTTTCCCGCAAAGTAAGGGGAAAACTGTCTAATATGGGTTTAGGGACTAATAGAGACTAATATAAACCAATATAGACTAATATAGACTAAAAGAGTCATAGAGACTTCATCCACGAAGTCTCTATGACTCTTTTTACCGGTATCTCATTATTCTAAAACCTGCAAGCTCATCTTGTAATCATAAATCAATTCATTTTGTTCTTCCGAAGACCCGTTTTCTCGGATTAACAGCAGTGCTTTTTGGAGCAAACGTTTATGTACTCCTTCGCGAGTAATTAAAAAGTTGATCATTTTTTTCATATTAGGATCTGTCGTTGATTCCAGATGTTGTTGATAAAGAAGGGCAGCCCTCGTTTCTGACTGAATATCTACCTGCAGCATAGTAATATAGTCAGCATTTTGATCAATATAATTTAAAACCCAGGGAGCACCTTGAGAATTCACACAAGTAAGCGGCGCCCCTCCTAACTTGCTAATGGCTGCAGCAATCAATTCCATATGTCCTAATTCTTCCGCTGCTATTAATCCCAGTAAATCTCGAACATACCTATTTGGCATGTTCGAACGCTGATTTAAATACTGAATCGATGATGTGAGTTCACTATTTCGTCCGGCATAATGTTCCAGCAAGAGTCTAGCAAACCCGGGATCTGACCGTTCAACATGTACCGGATAAAACAAATGCTTTCGATAATGAAACACCTTCATCCCCCCCTTTTTATCGAACCTTGCCATTATTATATGGGGGGAGACTCTTAGTGGTCACTCAAATCTCCAGCTCAATTCAGACCTTTGACACCAATATCCCGCCGATAATGCGCCTTAGGAAAATCAACGTTTTTCACAAGGGCGTAAGCCTTATCGCGAGCCTCCTGCAGAGTTTTCCCTGAGGCAGTAACGCCTAACACCCGACCGCCGCTGCTTTCAAGCAGTCCATCTTTCATTTTGGTACCGGCATGAAAAATTACTGAATCCTCGTCCCTTGTCTCCGGCAGGTGAATCGGGATTCCTTTCGGATACTTTGCAGGATAACCGGGCGCAGCCATCACAACACAAACTGCAGCTTCGTTTTTCCACTCCAAATCGGCTTCCGGCAACCTGCCTTCAGTGCAAGCCCATAATATCGGTAAAAGATCGCTCTTCAAGCGCTTCATTACCACCTGGGTTTCCGGATCACCGAAACGAACATTATATTCCAGAAGCTTTGGCCCTTGTTTCGTAAGCATTAGTCCCAGGAAAAGGACTCCTTGAAACGGAGTTCCTAATTCAGCCATAACCTTCAGCGTCGGATTGACGAGATCCCGCATTACCGATCTTTCAAGCTCGGGTGTCCAAATTGGAGGAGGACTGTATGTTCCCATACCTCCGGTATTAAGGCCTTCGTCACCATCTAAAGCACGCTTATGATCCTGTACGGGAACCATCGAGCGGGCTGTAGTTCCGTCCGTAAAACAGAGCAGGCTAACTTCTTGCCCTTCAAGAAACTCTTCAACTAAAAGTTTTTTCCCTGCTGCTCCAAAATTGCCGTCCATGATTTCATCAACAGCCTGAAGCGCAGTATCTAAATCCAGCGCCACGATGACACCTTTTCCTGCCGCTAAACCGTCCGCTTTGAGAACACAAGGGGCTCCAAGGTCCTTAATGTAGGCTTTGGCCTGATCTGCCTTTTCAAAGACTTCCCACTTAGCCGTTGGAATTTCAGCGCGTTCCATAATCATTTTCGCGAAGGATTTACTTCCCTCTAATCGAGCGGCGGCCTTGGCAGGCCCAAAAATTCGCAGTCCGGCCTCTTGGAAAGCATCTACGATTCCTAAGCTCAGCGGATCTTCAGGGCCAACCAGAGTCAGATCAATATCTTCTTTTAAAGCGAACTCCACCAGACCTGAAATATCTTGGGCCGAAATAGGGATATTCCAAGGTTCAGTTCCGGCATTTCCGGGTGCAACATAGAGACGTTCCAACACCGGGCTTTGCAAGAGTTTCCAGGCAAGGGCATGTTCCCGCCCACCGCTGCCTATGACTAATACTCGAAGTTTATTCATATTTTCACCCGCTCTCAAAAGTTCCCTTCCTGAAAATTAATGTTGAAAATGTCTGCGATGCGTAAAGACCATGATAATGTTTAAACGATTAGCAGCCTCAATCACTTCGGGATCATGGATAGATCCACCCGGCTGAATAATTGCTCGAATTCCTGCTTGAGCGGCAGATTCAATCGAATCAGGAAAAGGGAAAAAGGCATCAGAAGCCAAATATGCTCCTTTAGTTTTTTCACCGGCTTGTTCAACGGCAATCTTTACTGATCCAACACGATTCATTTGGCCGGCACCAACACCTAATGTTTGGCGATGATCAGTTACAACGATGGCGTTTGATTTAACATGTTTAACAACACGCCAAGCAAAATCAAGGGCCTTTAAATCGTTTTCAGTTGGTTTCTGCTCAGTGATAAATTCCCATTCATCAATGGGAGTAGTTCCTCGGTCAACCTCTTGAACGAGATAGCCGCCGTCAACGCTTTTCAGCATCAAGCGAGGAGTCACTCGGTCATTCTCGCCTCTGCCAACTGCAAAGAGCCGAAGATTTTTCTTGGAACTTAAAATGTCCTGAGACTCCGGACTAAAATCCGGCGCCACAACCACCTCATAGAAACACTCCTTAATTGCCTCAGCAGTAGGGCCGTCAACTACTCGGTTTAAAGCAATAATCCCGCCGTAGGCCGAAACGGGATCTGAAGCCAAAGCGCTTTTGTAAGCTTCCAGGGGCGTATTTCCTAAAGCCGCTCCGCAGGGATTGGTGTGCTTAATGATGGCTGCAGCACACGAATCAAACTCACGTGCAAGTTTCCACGCAGCCTCCATATCTACCCAATTGTTATAGGAAAGTTCTTTTCCCTGAAGTTGTTTCCCTCTTGCCAAACTGCCTAAGGCGGCCTCAGAATTAATATAAAAAGCGGCCTTTTGCTGAGGATTTTCACCATATCTTAGTTCTTGAACCTTTTGGGCAGTTAGACGCAGCGTCCTGGGAAAACCGCCGACTGGTTCAAGCTGTCGTTCTAAATAACCCGCAATTAAACGATCATATTCTGCTGTATGGGCGAAAGCCTCCGCTGCTAATCGTTTGCGCATACCGGCGGAAACGGTCCCCGTTTCACGCAGGACATTTAAGACTTCTTCATAGGATTTAGGATTGACCAGTACTGTAACCCTGCCATGATTTTTAGCAGCGGCCCGAACCATGGTCGGTCCTCCCACATCAATGTTTTCGATAGCTTCCTCAAAGCTCACTCCCGGCTTGGAGATTGTCTCCCGAAACGGATATAAATTCACGACCACCAAATCAATAAACCCTATACCATTTTGCTCCATCTGCTGGCGGTGTTCCACAATATCCCGAGCCAGAATTCCACCATGAATCAGCGGATGGAGAGTTTTAACCCGTCCGCCTAATACTTCCGGAAATCCTGTGACCTCACTGACATATTTCACGGGAATATTGGCTTCATCAAGAACTTTGAAAGTTCCCCCTGTCGATATAAGTTCAAATCCCAGCTCAACAAGTCCTTGAGCAAAAGTGACAATTCCCGTCTTGTCTGAAACGCTGATAATGGCTCTTCGCTTCATCCTAAACCCTCCTGTTGCAATATTTGAACTCGACGTCCCACCCGTTTAACACTTCCAGAAACTAAGAGCCGTACGGCTTTAGGGTAAAGACGATGTTCTGCTTCTAAAATTCTCTGAGATAAACTATCCTCTGTATCTGCCGCTAAGACAGGCACGGCCTCCTGTAAAATAATTGGTCCGCTATCTAAACCTTCATCGACAAAATGAACCGTACAGCCGCTCACTTTGACGCCATATTCCACAGCTTGACGCTGGGCATGAAGCCCAGGGAACGACGGAAGGAGAGATGGATGAATATTCAGAATTGGAAAATTGGCCTGTTGAATAAACTCTGATCCCAAAACCCGCATATAGCCTGCTAAAAGAAGAAGTTCAACTCGATGTTTCCTCATCCAAATCAAGAGCTCCTCTTCTTGGGCTTGACGATGGGGATAGTCCTTGATCGAAAAGACCTGAGTTGGAATCCCAAATTCCTTAGCCAAGCCAAGGACAGCAGCTCTCGGCTGATCGGAACCAACAGCAACTATTTCAATCGGTAAGCCTTCTTTTTTCGAGGCCTCAAGCAACGCTTTAAAGTTGCTTCCTCTTCCAGAAGCTAACACTGCAGTTCTCAATAGGTGACACCTACTCCATCGGCAACACGTCCTATGACATGATGCAATTCACCCATCTCCTTGAGCTGCTGACGTATTGATTCTTCATCTTCCGCACTGACAATAATGACAAATCCTATACCCATGTTAAACGTCCGATACATCTCGGGCCAAGCAACATCCCCTAAACGTTGAAGTAAATCAAAAACAGCCGGCCGTTTCCAAGATGTCGGATCAATCTGAACCCCCAGTCCTGAAGGCAAGATACGGGGGATATTCTCCGTAAGTCCTCCCCCTGTAATATGAACCATACCCTTAATTTTCTGTTTTGCAAGGAGCGGCAGAATAGTCTTAACGTAAATTCGAGTGGGTTTCAGCAGAGTTTCTCCCAAAGGTTCTCCTAATTCCGGCAGAACCTCCTCTAAAGAATAGTTCTCAAACAATTTACGAGCTAAGGAATACCCATTGCTGTGCAATCCAGTGGAAGGCAGACCAATAAGAACATCCCCTGCTTCAATGCTCGACCCATCAATCAGTTGATCACGGTTGACTACCCCGACGGAGAATCCGGCAATATCATACTCATTCTCAGCATAGAAACCTGGCATTTCTGCCGTTTCTCCTCCGATTAAGGCACAACCGGCCATTTCGCAACCCCGGGCAACACCACCGACAATTTCAGCGACTCTTTCCGGATTAACTTTGCCAACGGCAAGATAATCGAGAAAGAACAACGGCTCCGCACCTTGAACCAAAATATCATTAACACACATAGCCACAGCGTCTTGCCCAATAGTATCATGCCGGTTCATCTGGAAGGCAAGTCGGAGCTTTGTCCCAACGCCATCCGTTCCGGAAACCAAAACCGGATCCGGATACTTCTTTAGATCTAATTTAAAGAGTCCCCCAAATCCTCCAAGTCCGCCTAATACTTCCGGACGGAGCGTTCGGGCTACTGCCGGTTTAATTCGTTCAACTGCATCATTACCGGCTTGTATATCAACACCAGCGTCACGGTAAGAGTATCCCACATTAATTCCTCCTAACTTTTCGCCCAAAATGTTAGCCGCAGGAATTCTTTCCGCGGTTCAAGTCTGAAACAGGAATAGGGTAAGAACCATTAAAACAGGCCAGGCAAACATTTTCTGTACCGAGGGCCCGCAACAAACCTTCTTCTGAAATATAATGCAGCGAATCAGCTCCAACAAACTTGCGAATTCCTTCCATATCCAGACGATTGGCGATCAGCTTTTCCCGTTCAGCTGTGTCTATTCCATAATAACACGGATAGGCCACAGGAGGCGAACTTATCAGAAAGTGAACTTCTTTAGCCCCTGCTTTTCTCACCATCGCCACTAATTTTGAACTTGTAGTACCACGGACAATGGAATCATCAATCATAACAATTCGTTTATCTTTAAGGACGCTCGCATTTGCGTTCAGCTTCAAGCGAACGCCCACTTCTCTCATTTCCTGAGTCGGTTGAATAAAAGTTCTTCCGACATAACGGTTTTTTATCAAGCCTTCACCAAAGGGTAAGCCTAAAGTTGTGGCATATCCCAGAGCTGAAGCTGTTCCTGAATCCGGGACAGCAATGACAAGGTCTGCATCTATTGGACATTCATGAGCTAATTCAATTCCCATTTTCAAGCGGCTTTCCGAGACATTAATCTGATCGATGGTACTGTCCGGACGTGCAAAATAGATATATTCAAAGGCACAAGAAGAACTTCTGTTTTTCCTTAATCCCGGGCGGGAGTGCAGCCCATTTTCATCAATAACAACAATTTCACCGGGTTCTAAATCCCGAACAAATTCGGCGCCGACGGTATCAAGAGCACAACTTTCTGACGCCAGGCAATATCGTTCACCTTTCTTCCCAATACAAAGAGGCCGGACTCCATGAGGATCTCTTAAACCAAAAAGTTTATCCTCTGCTAAAATGACTACCGCATAAGCCCCCCGCAAATCCATCATAGTTTTGACAAGAGCATCCTCCAGAGATTCCCGGCGATAGCGCGTAATCAGGTTGATAATGACTTCACTATCTGTCGTTGTCTGAAAGACGGCTCCATTCAGGCCTAATTCTTCCCGCAATTCCGTGGCATTCGTTAAATTTCCATTGTGAGCTAAAGCCATCATGCCCTTTTGATAATGAACGACGAGGGGCTGGGCATTGGCCAGCAAACTGGAGCCTGTAGTTGAGTAGCGAACATGTCCAATGGCCATCTTTCCGTGCAAATTCTTAATAATATGGTTAGAAAACACTTCCGAGACAAGGCCCATTCCTTTATGAACTTCGATTGCACGCCCATCGGAGACGGCAATACCGGCGCTTTCCTGCCCGCGATGCTGCAAAGCATAAAGTCCATAATAAGTTAAACGAGCCACTTCTTGATTGGGCGCATAAATTCCAAAGACCCCGCATTCCTCATGCGGTTTGTCTAGGCTAAAGTCAAACAATTCTGTCCCCCCTTTAATTAGTGAGACAAGACGAAAAGCCTCAAACTCGTTAACTATAGGTTAACTGGATTAACAGGCTCTTCGCCGCCCTCCTCAACAAGCAGAATACCTTTGTCGTAACCTTTTAGGCTTTGAAAATTTCTCTTAAACGGATGCCAGGACCTCTTTAACCCTGCGGAAGACTTCTTGGTAGGCCTCTTCAACTTGCCCAAGGTCGCGACGGAAACGATCCTTATCCAGCTTTTCTCGAGTTTTGATGTCCCAATATCGACAGGTATCCGGAGATATCTCATCGCCTAAAAAGAGCTGCCCGTTGCTTATACCAAATTCCAATTTAAAATCAATCAGATCAATGCCTGCTTTAACGAGAATATTACGCAATATTTCGTTGATCTTCAGCCCCCAGGTCTGAATCTCCCTGGCAACCTCCAGCTTTGCCCATCCCATAGCCGCAACATGAGATTCATTGACCATCGGATCCCCCAAAGCGTCATCTTTATAATATAATTCGACAACAGGTTGAGAGAGGACAAATCCCTCTTCCACTCCGAGACGTTTTGACAAACTTCCCGCTACAATATTGCGGACAACAACTTCGAGGGGAACCATTTCCAAACGTCGTACGAGCATATCCCGCTGCCCAAGCAGGCGAACGAAGTGAGTGGGAATTCCTGCTTTTTCAATTTCCGCAAAGAAAAGAGCTGAGAGCTGGTTGTTAACCTCTCCTTTATCCGCAATCTGTCCCTTTTTTTCACCATTGAACGCTGTGGCATCATCTTTATACGCCACCCAAAAATAATCCTTTTCATCCGTTTCATAGACTTTCTTAGCTTTTCCCTCATATTTCAGTGCTAACTTTTCCATTGTTGTTACCTCATTTCAATTTTTTAGCTGACCATAAGTCAACTCTAACTGATACTATCTCTGACTGTAATTTCTTTAATCAAGATCCAAATTTATTTCTCTTTCTAAACAAGCCCTAAGCGTGCAAAAATATCACTAACATGCTTAGTATGATAATCATAGTCAAATAAGTTGTTAATCTCTTCCTCACGCAAATATTCCCTGATGCTTATGTCTCTGTTGACTAAATTCTCAAATTGTTCCTTCGTGTTCCAAGCTTCAAGAGCATTGCGCTGAACCATTGCGTAGGCATTTTCACGGCTAACTCCTTTTTCTACTAAGGCCAGCATAACCCTTTGAGAAAAAATCAATCCCAATCCTTTATCAATATTGATTTTCATCTGCTCAGGAAAGACTTGCAAACGATCGATTAACTGAACCATTTTATGAAGCATGTAATAAAGGGCTAGTGTACTGTCCGGCAAAATCATTCGTTCTGCTGAAGAATGGGAAATATCCCGTTCATGCCACAAGGCGACATTTTCCAGGGCCACTTGAGCATTTGCCCGCACAACTCTGGCCATCCCACAGATCCGTTCCGGAGTAATGGGGTTCTTTTTATGCGGCATGGCTGACGATCCTTTTTGGCCCTTGCCGAAGGCTTCCTCAACCTCATGAACGTCCGTTCTCTGTAAGTTACGAATCTCGGTAGCCATCTTGTCAAGGGAACTGGCAATCCCCGCCAGAGTCGTCATGTAGAAAGCATGGCGGTCACGCTGAAGAATCTGTGTGGAAATCAAGGCAGGTTTTAAATTGAGCGTTTCGCAGACATGGGCTTCAACTTGTGGATCCACATTGGCAAAGGTCCCAACAGCACCCGAAATTTTCCCAACGC
Source organism: Desulfosporosinus acididurans (assembly GCF_001029285.1). GTDB lineage: Bacteria > Bacillota > Desulfitobacteriia > Desulfitobacteriales > Desulfitobacteriaceae > Desulfosporosinus > Desulfosporosinus acididurans. The sequence continues at coordinate 40,052 of NZ_LDZY01000008.1, read as the reverse complement.
GAACTTCTTCACGAGCGATATTCAAGCGGTTTTTTTGACGCCGGATTTCATCATACCAAAGTGCAAACTTCAAGCCTAAGGTAATGGGCTCAGCATGAATTCCATGTGTTCGTCCCATCATCAGAGTGTCCCGGTGTTCGATTGCTCTGCGGCGGAGAACTGTCTCCAAGGCCTCCATCTTAGATAGCAGCAAGTCCGTGGCTTCAACCATCTGCAGGGATAAAGCCGTATCGAGAATATCGGATGAGGTTAAACCCAGATGAATGTACTTGGCTTCATCGCCTACGTTCTCAGCCACATTGGTTAAAAACGCCAAAACATCATGTTGGGTCACTTCTTCCAACGCTTGAACCCGTTCCCAAGAGAAGGATGCCTTTGCTCGAATTACCCCAACGGCTTCATTAGGGATCTTACCAAGCTTTGCCCAACCCTCACAGGCGGCAATTTCGATTTTTAACCACAGAGAAAGTCGGTGTTCGTCTGTCCAAATTTCTCCCATTTCAGGAAGTGTATATCGGTCAATCAAAGTGGAATCTCCTTTCTATTTCTCTACTTCAACCTTCGCTTAATTTCTTTTGCAAAGCCTCATCCTTGGCGGCAATATCCGCTGCCATCTTCGCCCGGTAGTCCTTAATCTTTGTTCGTAACACACTATTTTCTGTTGCTAATATTTGAACTGCGAGCAAAGCCGCGTTTCGGGCAGCACCAATTCCAACAGTGGCAACCGGTATTCCGGGAGGCATCTGAACAATGGCGTAGAGAGCGTCGACACCATTCAAGGGTCCGCTGTTCATAGGGACTCCAATCACGGGTAAAGTGGTTGAACCGGCAATCACTCCAGGTAAATGAGCCGCCAACCCAGCACCCGCAATAATGAGTTTCCCTCCTTGATTCTCAAAAGCTTTGACCCAATCAAGGGTTCGTTCTAATGTTCTATGAGCCGAAGAAATCTTCACTTCAAAGCCCACCTCAAATTGCCTTAGGATTTTAAGCGCATCTTCCATTACCTTGTAGTCTGAATCACTTCCCATAATGACTCCGATCAGATTCAAAGAAATCCCTCACTTCCATAAAAATCAAAGCCCAGACGAGTAAATTTCCTCTTAAAAAGAAAGAGTGAAACCTACCCGCCTGGGCTTTTATCCCTTCGGTGTAATTTGATCCGGCAATCAAATCTGTACCACTCGGACAATCTTGCCCTAGGTACACTTTCGCTCATAGTCAGACCATTTACGGCAGTCTGGTAGAAACTCGCGGACCATATCTCCGCTATTATATGAACTCGTATGAATTTGTTACGTTCATTGTACAAGAAGGAAGTATAAAGGTCAATAACAATTTCGAACATTATTTAACTATTTGTTTATAACGTTCGAATTATAAGCGTGAATCGCAAACTAGACTTCAATATGAAAGCAAAAAGGCTGTGACGACTTTAAAAGTCAGTTACAGCCGCATCTAATCTTAAGGTTTATACCCTTATTAACTATCTCTTGTATAAACACTATCTTTACAACTTATTTTAAATTCTCCATCACTATTTATAATCCTGGCAACATGTTTTATGGGAATTTTGCATTGATGACAAAAGCCATGAGCAAAATACTTTTTAGATTTACTGGATTCTTTGATTTTTTCCACGATATTTCCACATTCAGGACAGTAAATGACTGTTTGACTTAGTAAGCCTTTTAATTCATTAACCTTTGCTTCATTTTCCTGCTGTACCTTTTCCCAATTAATAATAGCATCTTGAGAAAAATCATAAACCTTTCTGAAAATATCCACTGTGTAGGCAGCATCACTAAATGCATCATGAAAAGGCAATGTCTTTTCGATTTCCAAGTCGTCCACAGCCCTCTCCAGACTCGGCTGTTGGTGCAAACCTTCAAACTTCATATAGACTTTTTGTATGTCTATATACTTATTAAAAAATTTTGCATCGAAACCAAAAAAGGAGCAATTTTCTCGTAATCCCAAGATATCATCCTGCCCCCAAGAGCATAAGACGGCTTCAGTTCCGACCCAGACTTCAAAACTTTCCATGGCTTCCATAAAGAGCTTTCTGGGAATAATTTTGCTTGTGTTTATGTTTGTTTTTCTCTTGACATAAGGATTTAATCGTTTATAAACAAAGGGCTTGATTAATAAGTTAAACTCATCAATTTTCTCTAATTGATCGTTCAATTTTAGGGCACCAATCTGTATAATTTCATTTTTTAAAGCAGGGTTTGCTAAATCTCCCTCTTTAAAGCGAAAAAACATATTAAATTCCAAATCAAAAACAATGTAATTCATACGCCCCTCCTGCACTATAACTCTATTATAATCCCTCCTTGCCATAAACGCACTCATGTAATCTTTCCAAATCTGCAAAAGTTAAATCTTATTCTGCGAACCAAGTACCATAGATCGCAAGTGAACTCGTTCAGCTGAAGCTGAACATCGGGTCTTAAAAACTGGATCAATGGCCATAAAAATTAGGTCAAAACAAAAAGCCATCAAAAAATGACGGCTCAACTTTAAACTATAATACTATATTTAGACTAATATTCGACTATAATTATGACTATAACTATGTATTTACCAAAAACTAAGCTGTTCCACAGAAGTAATCCTTTGGTATTGGTTCAACAATCTATCTAATTGTTGACTAACCTCGACAACTTCGTTATCGATTAATTCCCGATTGAGACCAAATTTGTTGAGCCTTCTGCGTAAAACCTCAATTCTTTTCAAAAGTTTCTTTTCCACTCGGATTCCTCCCGAAAAGTCTTTTCAATAAGAATTGTATTGTTAATTTGCTGAAATGGCAAGAATAAATTATCCAATATTAGGTAAATTCCTGTCGAACGAATAGCTTAATCTGTTACTTGCCAACTAATGGTTACATGTTTAGTACAAAACCAATGCTCCTTTGCAGTAGGAATGGTTACCTGCTATAAAGGAGCATATTTCAGCGAGAAGGTTATTAAATTACTACTTATTCAAAGAATCTAAAACTTGTTGATAAAATTGCTGTGGATTAAATGTACCTCGCTGCCCGCCGGCTCTGCGTTGGGAATTCGATCCATTAGTATTACCGCTTTGGTTATTTTGAGTTTGGCTTTGACTATTTGTGTTTTGATTGCTCCCTTTAGAAGGTCTTTGCGGAGCCGATTTTAGTTCGGTTTTTTGTTGATCTGTAAATACAGCATTGATAGCATCAGCTTGCTGCTGTAAAAAATCTTGACTTGGACTCGTAGTCTTAATCAATTCTTGCAGAATGGGTTTAAGTTTAGTCTTCTGGTCACTCGTTAATGGGTTCTGTTGGCTATTTTCTAAACGGCGAATTTCCATAGCGGCCTGTTGAGCAGGATTAATCGTTCTCTTCGTTTGAGTAGCTTGACCTTGACTTGTTTGGCCTTGAGTTGATTGGGACTGCGTCGTTGACTGATCAGAATTTGACGAACTTGCAGTAGTTGAACCGCAGCCGCTCACTCCAATCAGAGTGGCCAAAAGTAAGGCCCCAATTAATAGTGATGGTTTTTTCCAAGCTTTTTGGACTAGGAATCGTTTCTGCATAAACTTAATATCCCCCTATTCAATCAAGTTTTTCTTTTCAGCGTGGTTTATGTTTTACAAAATTCTGTCCGGTCCTATCAACCTTGATATAGCATACATCGAACTTCTAAGGAGATTGTGACGAAGAGTTAAAGATTTTATGAAGATGAAAAAATGTTTAAGATTAGATTTTATGGATAGAGTAACGTTTAGCATTGTTCTATGTAGAGGGGGCTTTAAAATGACTCGCACAGTAGCTGCCTATTGCAGAAAGTGCAAGAAGTCAACAAATTTTAGTTTCAATGGCGGAGGTTGGGAATGTCCTTCTTGTGGTTCTCAAAATCCAGTAAGCGGACACGATAACTCCGAATTTCCCTATAATATTTTCAGAGATTACTAAATCTCTTTTTTTCATCAATCATTATACAAGCTAAAAGACGCCTTGACGGGCGTCTTTCTTTTTGTTCTTTCGAATCATTTCATAAATGACTTTAACCAAGTTCATTAAGCCAAGGGAGAATAAATGCGGAGTATTTGCAAATAATATTCGGAAAATTATTACTCTCTTTGGAGGTCTTAATGCTATTACGTTTATTTATAGGTATAATTTATATTTTGGCGGCCTATAAATTTAACAATTTCAAAGATTGGAAAAATTACTACTCCACAATTGAGTTTTGGTTGATAGGTAATTTAATTGCTTTATTTATAACCTATAATTATCCTCTTTGGGAATTAACGTCTCCCGGAGAAAAGATTACTTTTAATGAACTAATTTTTTGCCTTTTTGTCCTTCCTCTCTCAGGATTAATATATTTAGCCAATTATCCCGAAAGGGAAATCTATTTAAAACGAGTTTGTTACATTATCTTTTGGATTCTATATTTTTCTGTACTTGAATTAATTTTAGGCTTTTTCGGTTACTTTAAATATAGTCATGGCTGGAACATCGCCTGGTCTATTATTTTCAATTCTTGTATGTTCCCTTTAATGTGGGTTCATTATAAACATCCGCCTTGGGCATGGGGACTTGCAACAGTAATCGGAGTGAGCATTATCATTTATTTCAGAATCCCAGTCAGTGCTATGAAGTGAATGAAACCAAACTGTGGAATTTATTAAACGTCAACACAGAAAAATAAGCACCCAGCAATAAACGGCCGAGTGCCTATTTCTATAATTGCGACTGTAAATCCACGAGCATTATTCCCACTCAATGGTACCAGGCGGCTTCGAGGTAATATCATAAACGACGCGATTTACCCCGCGGACTTCATTAACAACCCGTGAGGAGATGTTGTGGAGAAGGTCATAGGGCAGTCTGGCCCAATCAGCGGTCATGGCGTCTTCACTCGTCACTGCTCTCAGGATAATTGGATATTCATAAGTTCGGCCATCTCCCATTACGCCAACGCTTTTGATGGAGGGAAGGACTGCGAAGCTTTGCCACAAATCCCGATATAAGCCTGAACGACGAATTTCCTCGATAATAATGGCATCCGCTTCTCGCAGAATATCCAATTTCTCGCGGGTTACCTCACCGAGAATACGGATTGCCAGACCAGGTCCCGGGAAAGGCTGGCGCCAAACGATTTCTTCACTCATGCCCAATTCTGTCCCTAATTCGCGCACTTCGTCTTTAAATAACATGCGCAGCGGTTCAACCAGCTTAAACTGCATGTCCTCCGGCAGACCGCCGACATTATGATGACTCTTGATAGTTTCCGCTGTCTCCGTGCCGCTCTCGACAATGTCCGGATAGAGCGTCCCCTGAACCAAAAAGTCGACTTGACCGAGTTTCGCAGCTTCTACTTCAAATACTCTTATGAACTCGTTGCCGATCGTTTTACGTTTAACCTCGGGCTCAGATACTCCTTCAAGCTTGGCCATAAATCGCTCGCGAGCATCCACAAATACTAAATTAAGCTGAAACTGCTCCGTAAAAACTTTTCGAACTTGTTCCGCTTCGTTCTTACGCATAAAACCATGATCGACAAAAACGCAGGTCAATTGGTCACCTACAGCTTTATGAACTAAAGCAGCCGCTACTGAAGAATCAACACCGCCGCTCAAGGCGCAAAGGACACGCCCTTTCCCGACCTTTGCCCTGATCTCAGCCACTTGCAGTTCAATGAATGACTCCATTGTCCAATCCCCGGCACAGTGACAGACATCAAACAAAAATTGCTCAAGCATTTTCTGACCGTCAGGAGTGTGTTTAACTTCGGGATGAAATTGAACGCCATAAAAATGGCGTGCAGAATCCATCATTGCTGCGATCGGTGTATGGCCAGTATGGGCAGCAATCTCAAAACCTTCAGGCAATGACTTAATAGAATCGCCATGGCTCATCCAGCAAGGACGCTCTCCGCCTAAACCGGCCCATAACTCGTTTGCTTTGTCCACAGTAAGCATGGCTTTACCGTACTCACTGGCTACAGGACGTTCGACAGTCCCCCCCAATTGCAGGGCCATAAGCTGCATCCCGTAGCAAATCCCCAGGATAGGAATTCCCAAGTTATAAATTTCAGGGTTCACTTTTGGAGCATTCGGCTGATTAACACTGGCAGGCCCTCCAGAAAAGATAATACCTTTAGGCTGCCGGGCCTTTATGTCCTCGATAGACGTTTTATAAGAAATCATCTCAGAATAAACATGAGCTTCACGTACTCGCCTTGCAATGAGCTGATTGTATTGTCCTCCAAAATCCAGAACTAATACGACTTCCTTTGTCACGTTATTTCATCACCATTTCCTTGTTAATTAACTTCGTAAGCTTCTTGTTTCAGAACTCCAACGTAGGGCAAATTCCGATATTCTTCATTAAAATCCAAACCGTAGCCTACAACAAATTCATCTGGAATAGCAAACCCGTTATAATCAGGAACTACTTCCACCTGCCGGCGGGCAGCCTTATCAAGCAGGGTAACTACCTTAACACTCAAAGGGTTACGAGCTTTAAGATTTTCCTTCAAGTACTTCAGGGTTAATCCGGTATCGACAATATCTTCGACCACCAAAATATGAACGTCATCCACACTACGTTCCAAATCTTTAAGAATCCTGACGACTCCTGAAGATTTTGTTGACACACCGTAGCTCGACAAGGCCATAAAGTCATAAGCCAATGGCAGCTTGATCTCACGAATAAGATCCGCCATAAAAGGGACGGCTCCTTTCAAGATTCCTAACACTAAAAGATTTTTGCCTTCATAATCCCGAGTAATCTGTGCTCCCAATTCGGCAACGCGTTTTGCTAATCCCTCCTTGGAAATCAATACCTTTGCGATATATTCTTCCACAATGGACCCCTCCATACAAAAAATCAATTAAAACTTATTTAAAAACTATACCAGAGGCTTGTCATTTCTGCAAATAAAATAATAAGCCAGGAACAACCTTTAGTGTTCCTGGCTTATGTCGTCGACTCTTTCTAAACCTTATTTTTATCGTTCTTTATATAGTAGGGGCCTGTATCGTTATCTTCTTTCCAATATCCCAAAACTCAAGTGTCATTGTCATCGGGTCAGATTTGGCTTTATTTTTGGCTTCGATTGTCGCTTTTACCAACGTTTTATCCGACTTTCGAATATAAAGTGTGTACTGGAAATCGGTCCAAAATTCCTCCATCATTTTATTTTGCACACTGGGCTTTAACTGGCAAACCCAAACTTTTTGTTCGTTGACCTTCCCTTGACCGCTAAGCACCACCTCACCAAGTTCTTTCATTTGTAATGAAGATAGGGGGTCGAGCTCCGCCAGAAAGACTTCTTCTGCAGCCTGCCCATCAGCAAATTTAATCCACTTTTTGCTAATGGGATCTTTGCTGAACGTTGAGTTTCCGATTTTGATCAGCTCAACTTCGCTTCCCGTCAATTCTCCTAAAATCCTGGTGTTTCCTCCGGTTTTTTCCCCCTGCACTCGGGCAAGAACCCGATCTTTTCCTTCAACCCATTGATGCTGGGTCAAACTGTAGCGAAAAGAGGTCGCTGCATTTAACTTTTCCAAGCCGTGTGTTACCAGCTTAGTAGGGTCTGGCGGCCAATTAAGCCATCCTATGATACCCCCCAACAACACGATACTGATACCAATGAGAAACCATAATCCCCTTTTCTTCATAACATGCCCCCCTGGCGGAGTTCTTACCTACTAATATGTAACTTCAGCTTGCCTTATTCCTAGACATTAAGAATTACTCAAGGGGAGTTTATCCTTTTTCCTCTTGCTAAGGAGGCAAAGGTTCCGATCAAACAAAGAAAGCTAAAGACAATGAAGCTAGTTTTTGAGCTTTTCAGAAAGCTTGTCACGTAATACGGGGAATCAAGAGTCATATCCTTCATGTCTAAGGAAGTAATTAAGGCCACTATGGTCATACTTAATGTTTGCCCCAGCAATCTCATAGTTCCCAGAGCTGAGGAGGCCACTCCATAAAGGGGCCGTTCAACCGAGCTCATGACCGCATTAGTATTAGGAGAGGAAAAGAAGGCAAATCCGAGTCCAATGAAGGCCAGATTAAGAACAATAAGCAAAACAGACGTATTCTTAAGCAAAAAAACAAATAAAAACAAGCCTAAGGTTGTTATACCCATACCTAAAGAAGCGAGGATCTGAGAATTGATTTTATCCGATAAACGACCAGCCAAAGGAGAAAGAAGAGCCATAATAATAGGCTGCGACAAAAGAATTAAACCTGACTGTGAGATTTCAATATTTTGGACATTTTGCAGATATATTGACATTAAGTAAACCAAAGCAAACGTCGCGCTATAGTTAATAAGGGCCGCAAGGTTGGAAAAGGTAAAGGAACGATTGCTGAGAAACAAGCTCATAGGCAGAAGAGGATATGATAGTTTATTTTCATAGATTACAAAGGCAGCCAAAAGCAGAAGCCCGCAGGCAAAGGCAATCATATAATTGTATCCCGCGGTAATATCAGATAATCCGTAAAGGAAAAGCAAGATGCCAAGTATCCACAGAATACTCCCCCATTTATCCAAGTTTTCCTGATCTGCTCCAATCCATTCCCCTGATAGTCTGGCCAAAGTCAAACTAAGAATTACTAGAGAAATCACAAAATTTAAAAGAAATATCCCGCGCCAGCTGATGGTGCTGCAGATGAATCCTCCCAAGACGGGACCTAAGGAGAGGCCGATATAGGTGGCTGCCGCACTTAACCCCATTGCCTTTCCCCGATCTTTTGCCGGGACGACAGATGTTAGGATGGCCATTGAAGTACCAAAAATCATAGCACTGGCAATTCCTTGGAAAACCCTAAATATAATTAAAACTGGAAAGGAAAAAGCCAATCCGCAGCCCAACGATGTTACAGCAAAAGCAATCATTCCCAGGATAAAAATCTTTTTGCGGCCGACAATATCAGCTAAACGGCCAAAGGGTAATAAAAAGGCTGCCGTGGCCAACAAGTAGCTGGTTACTACCCAGTTCAGCCAAGATTGATCAACTCCATATTCCAAAGCAATCTGGGGAATACCAAGATTTATCGCATTACTCATAAATGGGGTGATAAAGGAGGTTATCATGACGATAACCATAGTCAGCTTTACAATTGATTGATTTTCTTCCATACATAATCCCCCCGAATATTTTTAACTATGAAGCATTATGCAGCTCCAGCGAAAAATATTAATGCAAACCAGCAACGAAATTATGCTCTGACAGATACGTAAAATCAGCTTCAAATTGGTGCCTAATAAATAGAGTTTCAACAAACTTCTGAAAACTCCTACCAATTTAAACAGGGATTATTATATTTTATAAGAACAATTTGCTAGCCTCTGGCGAAGGCGTCAGGCTAGTTTGCACTGATGCCAGAGGAACGTATACAACCGAACGTAATACTTTCGTACATGACTAGAAAAAACAGCCCTTTCGAGCTGTTTTCATTTTTTTGCCGTTATTTTGGTTACCAGAACAAATATATCTCAATTAAACGATATCTCTCACAGCGTTTTTCATACTCTGAACATAGTCATAAATATAAGGGCCGGCCTCTTCCCCGTACTTCTCAACAATTTTGACAATCGCACTGCCCACAATCACGCCATCTGTAATTTCGGCAAGTTCTTCGGCCTGTTTCGGCGTATTGATGCCAAAACCAACCGCCGTGGGAACAGAGCTTGCTTCCCTGATGACCCCAATAATTGAGCGCAAGTCTGTTTTAATTTCACTTCTCATGCCCGTGACACCCATGGAAGAGACCACATAAATAAAACCTGTCGCCTCCGCGGCAATCTGTTTAATGCGTTGTTCCGACGTGGGGGCAATCAAGGAAATTACGTCAACTCCAAAGCCGGCGGCAGTTTCAGTCAGCTCACCTTTTTCTTCATAAGGCAGATCAGGGATAATGATGCCGTCAACCCCTGCCTCAGCACAGCGTTGAAAAAAGCGAGAGTAACCATAGTTAAAGACAGGGTTTAAATACGTTAGAAAAACGAGAGGCACCTCAGTCTTTTGACGGACAGAAACCACCAGGTCAAAAATTTTGTCCACGGTTGCTCCAGCTGCAAGAGCCCGGATGTTCGCTTCTTGAATAACCGGTCCCTCAGCAATGGGATCAGAAAAAGGAATACCGATTTCCACTAAATCAGCACCGCCCTGAACCATTGCCAAAATAAACTCTTCACTCTTCTCTAAAGTAGGATCTCCGCCAGTGACAAATCCGATGAAGGCTTTCCCGTTTTTAAAGGCCTCAGCAATATTACTCATAGATACTTACCCCCTTGTAGCGCGCTATCGCGGCAACATCTTTATCTCCTCGCCCTGACAAACAGATGATGATGATTTGATCCTTACTTAGATTGCCGGCAATTTTCTTAGCCTGAGCCACGGCATGGGCACTTTCAATCGCGCAAATAATTCCTTCTGTTCTGGCCAGATACTCAAAAGCTTCTACGGCCTCGTCATCAGTAATAGGGACATATTCTGCCCTGCCTGAATCATGAAGATTGGCATGTTCCGGCCCTATCCCAGGATAATCGAGGCCGGCGGAAATCGAATAGACCGGGGCAATTTGCCCATATTTATCCTGACAGAAGTAAGACTTCATGCCGTGGAAAACCCCTAATTTTCCTTTGGCAATGGTAGCAGCATGCTTCTCAGTATCAATTCCGTGTCCTGCCGCTTCACAGCCGATCAATTTAACACCTGTGTCAGCGATGAAATTGTAGAACATCCCCATCGCATTACTGCCGCCGCCGACACAAGCAAGCACCACATCGGGAAGTTTGCCTTCAAGTTCCAGAATCTGCTCTCTGGCTTCCTCACTGATCACGCTTTGAAAATCACGAACGATCATGGGGAAGGGATGAGGACCCATCACAGACCCTAAAACATAATGAGTATCATGAACACGGGCGGTCCACTCACGCATTGTTTCGTTTACGGCGTCCTTTAGCGTCATAGTACCGCTGGTTACCGCATGAACCTTAGCTCCCAACAGCTCCATCCGGTAAACGTTAAGCGCTTGCCTGTCCGTATCTTCCTTACCCATAAAAATCTCACACTCTAAGCCAAGCAGGGCTGCCGCCGTAGCAGTGGCAACACCGTGCTGTCCGGCCCCTGTTTCGGCAATAACGCGTGTCTTGCCCATTTTCTGAGCCATCAAAGCCTGCCCTAAAACGTTGTTGATTTTATGAGAACCGGTATGATTTAAGTCTTCACGCTTTAAATAGATCTTGGCGCCCCCTAAGTCTTTGCTCATCTTCTCGGCATAATAGAGCAGCGAAGGTCTTCCCGCATACTCATTCAGAAGCTTTTTAAGCTCTGCTTTAAACTCGGGGTCATTCTTAAAGTGTTCGTAAGCTTTTTCCAGGTTGATGATTTCATTCATCAGAATTTCCGGGATGTATTGCCCCCCGTGAATGCCGTATCTGCCTTTACTCATATCGCATTCTCCTAACTATTTCTAGAATTTTGGCCTTGTCTTTCTTCCCATCTGTCTCCACTCCGCTGCTGAGATCAACGGCAAAGGGCTTTGCTGCCCTAATTGCCTGCTCAATATTATCTGCCTTCAGGCCCCCGGCCAGAAAAAAGGGTTTTTTCACTTCTCCGACCAAACTCCAATCAAAGGTCTGACCGGTCCCGCCCGCTCCCTGATCAAGGAGTAAAAAGTCGGCCTCGCTGTCCTGCATCGCCTCAATATCGGCGTGTACTTTCACCTGAACCGCCTTAATTATCGGTTTAGCAGTCAAAGTTTTTAGTTCTCGGATATAGGTTTCACCTTCGTTCCCATGGAGCTGAGCCATTTCAATAATATTATCATTCAAAAGATTAGCGATCTTGGTTAACGATTCGTTAACAAAGACACCCACAGGCGTGATTTCCGGACTTAAGTTCGACCGCATGGCCTTTGCCCATTCCATAGATACCTGGCGGCGGCTCTTGGCAAAAACAAAACCGATAAAATCAGGCTTAGCCTCATTGACAAAGTCAATGTCACAATTTTGAAAGAGTCCGCAGATTTTAATTTTCATAGCTTAATTATCCCCCCGCAGCAAGGCAAGCTCTTCTCTTTTATGCCGGCTGCGCATCAAGGTTTCTCCGATCAGAACAGCGTCGGTCTTATTGGCCTTTAAGACAGCCACATCCTCCGGCGATTTAATGCCGCTTTCCGAGACAAAGAGGATGTTCTTGGGGACTAAGGCGCGCAGTCTGATGCTGGTAGTAAGATCAACCTCAAAGGTTTTCAGGTTACGGTTATTGACTCCGATCACTCTGGCCCCAGCCTTTAAAGCCGAGCTGACCTCCTCTGCGGTATGGGCTTCTACAAGGGCACTTAAACCCAAACTATGAGCAATTTCCAGATAGTTTTTGAGAGTATCCGTAGCCAACAAGGCGCAAATGAGCAGGATAGCAGAGGCCCCAATGATCTTCGCTTCGTATATTTGATAGCTGTCCACAATAAAATCCTTGCGCAGAAGGGGAAGCTTTACTTCTTGGCGGATCTCCGTGAGGTAGCGGTCTTGGCCTTGAAACCAATCGGGCTCCGTGAGTACAGAAATCGCTGCGGCGCCTGCCGACTCATAGTCCTTAGCTATTTGTAGATAAGGAAAATCTTGAGCAATAATCCCCTTAGACGGTGATGCCCTTTTTACCTCACAGATAAAGGATAGCCCCTCAGCTCTGAGAGCCTCTTCAAAGGGAAAGCCTGTATTGGGATCTAGAGCCTTAGCTTCAGAAACAACCTGTGCTGCCGCTTTTACTCGTTTCAGTTCAGCGACTCGCTCAACGGTTCGCTGCGCTATTTTTTCTAAAATCAATGTCCCAGCACCTCGTTGGAAAGTCTGGCAAATTCTTTAAGCTTACTGAGAGCTGCGCCGCTGTCGATAAGGTCTTGGGCAAGAGGAACAGCCTCCGGAATCGTCGCTGCCTTGTCAGCCAAGTACAAACAAAGAGCGGCATTGAGAACGACAACATCACGTTTGGCTCCCCGCTCGGAACCGTCTAAGATACTGAGGGTTATCTTAGCATTCTCTTCAGCATCCCCCCCAATAAGCTCCTCCAAATTACAATAATTAAATCCTAATTCCGTAGGGTCCAGATAATAACTTTTAAGATCCCCATCTTCTATTTCACAGACCTTTGTCCTCGTTGTAAGCGTTGCTTCATCCAAACCATCACAACCATGAACCACCATGCCGCGCTTAACCCCGAGATTGGAAAGTACCCTTGCTAATGGTTCTATAAGTTTCTCGTCATAGACACCCATTAACTGCCGCTTTGCCCCGGCAGGGTTGGCAAGTGGGCCAAGGATATTGAAGATTGTGCGGACACCCATCTCACGCCGTACAGGAGCACAGTGTTTCATTGAGCTATGGTAGGTTTGAGCAAACATAAAACACAAATTAATAGTTTCTAAAATTTTGCGGCTCTGCTCGGCGGAAATAGCGATATTAATACCCAACTTTTCTAAGACATCGGCTGCTCCGCTTTTACTGGACACACTGCGGTTGCCATGTTTAGCTACAGGGACTCCCGCAGCAGCCACAACAAAGGATGTCGTTGTCGAAATATTAAAGGTCCCCACCTCATCGCCGCCTGTGCCTACAATATCCATAACATCGTGAACCTGATCAAGGTGCAGGGCTTTTTCACGCATGGCCTGGGCACTGGCGGTAATTTCATCAATACTTTCGCCCTTCATCCTCAGGGCGGCAAGGAAAGCGCCCATCTGGGCATGGGTAGCGCTCCCATCCATCATTTCCCCCATAACCGTCTTGGCCGTCTCAAAGTCCAGGTCTTGACCTTTAATGACTTTGTATATTGCTTCGGTTATCATGCTTACTCCCCCTCAAAAAATTTTCCATAATGGTTTTCCCCTGTGGTGTCAGGATCGATTCCGGATGAAACTGAACGCCATAGACCTTGTAATCCTTGTGTTTAACGGCCATTATTTCCCCGTCATCCGTTCGGGCAATAACCTTTAGTTCCTTGGGAATGGTTTCTTCCAGAGCGGCTAGCGAATGATAGCGCGCTCCTGCGATCGTTTCCGGCAAGCCTTGGAAAAGCGAACAATCTGTATCTATTTTTATTGTCGATTGTTTGCCGTGCATTAGCTCGCGCGCATAGGACACTGTGGCCCCGAAGGCTTCACAAATCGACTGATGGCCCAGGCAAACCCCAAAGACAGGGATTTTGCCTGCGAAATATCTGGAACTCTCAACACATACTCCGGCATCCGCCGGTTTACCCGGCCCAGGAGAGAGAATAATTGCTTCCGGTTCCAAAGCCTCGATTTCCGATACGCTTAGTTCATCGTTGCGAATGACTTTAATATCAGGATTGATGGAGCCAATAAGTTGATAGAGGTTATAGGAAAAACTATCATAATTATCGATTAAGAGAATCATCAGTCGATAACCTCCTCAGACATTTTCAGAGCTTTCATGACAGCTTGAGCTTTGTTGAGGCATTCTTGATATTCCTTTTCCGGCACACTGTCGGCAACAATACCTGCTCCAGAACGGACAAAGATCTTGCCGTTCTTTTTAAAGACAATACGAATGGCAATACAAGTATCTAAGTTGCCGGTAAAATCGATATAGCCAATGGCTCCCCCGTAAATGCCGCGCTTGTTATTTTCAAGTTCATTGATAATCTCACAAGCTCTTATTTTAGGGGCCCCGGAAAGCGTACCAGCCGGCAGTACGGCATCAACTGCGTCTAAAGCCTTTTTATCCGCTCTTATTTCCCCTTTTACCGTCGATCCGAGGTGCATAACATGTGAGAAGCGCTCAATCGACAGGTATTTTTCAACCCTAACGGTGCCAAATTTGCTGATTCTACCCAAGTCATTTCTGCCCAAATCTACCAGCATATTATGCTCGGCCAATTCTTTAGGATCGGAGAGCAAATCCCTTTCGTTCTGAAAGTCCTCCTCGCCGTTTTTCCCTCTTGGTTTAGTTCCTGCCAAAGGAAACGTGAAGAGTGTCCTATTTTGAAGTTTAACTAAGGTTTCCGGAGAAGCGCCGGCGATTTCCAGATCATTGCTGGAGATATAAAACATATAAGGAGATGGGTTTAAGGTTCTCAGCACACGATAGGCATTAAGAAGACTGCCTGCAAAATCTGCTTCAAAACGGTTTGAGAGCACGACTTGAAAGATATCCCCTTCATGGATATAATGCTTGCCTTTGTTTACCATTTGGCAATATTCGTTTTCCTTAAACAACGGGCGAAATTCGGAAGTGACTTTACCGGGTTGAGTTTCTCGATAAACCCCGTGTTTAATGAGATCCGCCATAGTTTCAATTTCCTTGACTGCCTTACTATAATTGGAAGAAAGTTCATCAGTTCTTACATTGGCGATAAGAATAATTTTTTGTTTCAAGTTATCAAAAGCAATAACCTTGTCAAAGAGCATTAAATCTACGTCTTTAAAGCCTTCCTGATCTTCCGCATCCAGTTTGAGAGAAGGTTCATTGTATTTGATATAATCATAAGAAAAATACCCTACCAAGCCGCCGGTAAAAGGCGGCAGGTACTCAAACCGAGGGCTTTTATTGTCGTCAAGGATCTGTTGAATATAGTCTCGAGGGTGTTTCGTGGTCTGAGAACTGTTTTTCGATAATGATTTGGTAGTGATCGTTCCGTTCGTACAAGTTACTTCCAGTTTGGGATCAAAACCTAAAAAGGTGTAACGTCCCCACGTTTCGGCACTCTGAAGACTTTCCAGCAAAAAGCAGTGACTGCTGACGCCTTTCAGGATTTTCAGCACTTCGATGGGAGTCCTGAGATCCGAGTATATTTCACGGCTAATGGGAATCAGGTTGTAATCTGCTGCAATTTCTCTGGCTTCATCTAAGCTTGGTCTGTACATAATTACCTCCTTTGAACATGCGCGCTTCGTTCATGGACGGGAGGACCTTGTCTTTAAACGTCAAAAAACCCGTCCAATGACTATATAGTCAAGGACGGGTTGAATTCAATACAATACCCGCGGTGCCACCTTGCTTCACGGAAAAAAATTCCGCACGCTTAACAGAATACCATCATATTCCTGGCAACTGACGTATGCCTCCACGTCGCGAAATACTCGGCAATGCCTTTCGTCGCGCCCTCCGTGGTCCATTTAACAATCTGCGTTCTGCCGGTTCACAGCAACTCCGGCTCTCTGGAAGTGCACGATTTGTTTTTATCTCCACTTCAACGGTTTAGGGTGAGTTATTTAATTACTATGTATCATACTCATTTTGTTAGTATTTGTCAACCGCAAATCATCAAGAATTTTACAGAATTTCTCGAGCTTTTTTATGCAAATTTTCAAAGTTATGAACATCTGCTGGACATGCTGAATAGCATGTATTAGGAATCCTCTCGCACTTAAGATTAGCACAAAATAAAGGAGTGAACCGTATGATTATAACGGCATTGATTATTATAATTGTCCTGTTGTCAATAATCATCTGGGAACTATGGGTGTTACGCAAACTATTAAGACCTCATGTTCCACCCCAACCTTTCCATTTTTAGGCGGTTCGGCCTAGGTGCAAAGCGCCTAGGCCTTTTCTTTTTCACCTATTCTTTCAGCAGATGCGAACTAGACCCTGCTTTATAATGACGCAGAAAGATGGTGATTGAGCAATTTTGCCTTTGCTTCTCTTTGCGATAGGAGGGTGAATAACTCAGTGACTAATTTTTGCCAATGCTTGTTTGCCATAATCTATGCTTTGAGTTAGAGCATTTTGGAAATTTGTTTGAGCTTGCTTGTAGTTAATCGTTTTAAGTTTTTGAGTAATGTTACCCAGTCCGCTCTGCACTGTGGTTTGTAATTTGGTTGTTGTAAGGTTTTTCGCTGGCGTTCCCTGGGTCATATTCAGAAGCAAAAATATGATCGAAGCTAATACTGCCAGCAATACTATTCCTCTAACGATAAAACGTATAAATTTAACAACTATAAGTACGCCAATAACTATAGCTGCTATCATCAGGATTATATTTGCCGTCATCGTCATCCCCCAAACTACAGATGTTCTTTAATATCGCCAATTGGTTTTTCCAGTTTATCTTGACTTTCAACAAACCAATCAATTAATCGCCGGGCTATGCTTCCCGCCTTTGGTATTAGAGGCAGGCTTTCCGAAGTAAACCAGCCGGCATCGATGATTTCTTTATTATCAATGTTTATATCCCCACTCGCATATTCAGCAGTAAAACCCACCATTAATGAATCGGGGAAGGGCCAAGGCTGACTGCCAAAATACTTGATATTTTTGACCTTAATGCCGACTTCTTCCCCGACTTCCCGTTGCACACACTCCTCAAAGGTTTCCCCCGGCTCCACAAACCCTGCCAAAACACTATAGAAACCGCCTTGAAAACGGCTCCCCTTGGCCAGTAAAATGTCATGCCCTTTGATAATCGCTACAATAATTGCGGGGGAAATCCGTGGATAATTGACAAGACCACATGCAGGACAAATTTTAGCCCTTTCATCGTACTTATTCTCTGTTTGACCTCCGCACCGGCTGCAGAATTGATGGGTACTGTCCCAGAACAATAGTTGGGAAGCTTTTCCCGCCAAAAAAAATAATTCATCCGGGACTTTACCCAGTAACTGCCTTAGATTTACACATGTCATCTCCCCCGGTACAATTGTCTCCTGACTCAGCTCCGCAACATTAAGCAAATGCCCATTTAATCCTTCAATTTGTTGGCAGCGAATTAAATTTTCTTCAAATTTATAGGTCTTAATTTCTGACGGTGTAAATTGCAGCTTGTCATTAAGGGTAACAATTTTGTTCTCCCGAAATAATAACCAATGAGCTGCCAAATCTTCATCCGATTTAGAAAAATATCTCGTTTCAAAATGCACTTGCCCATCCTCTTTTCTTTGCACGATTTCCTTAAATTAACTCACGTTGGCTATCTAACAATTTCGTATTATCATGTTAGTATTATCATTTTCCTGCTTTACAAGCCTTAATCATTTTGTTAAACTAGTCACACTTTTTAGACTTGATATTAGAAAATACTCCATTTTTATATAATCATAGTACCATTAAGATGCCCTGTCACGTTAAAAGTATAATTGATCTGTTTTAATCAAGTTATTAAGAACTCAACAATAAAGGATTTGAGAGAGGGATTTAGAATGTTAGCAGAATTTAAAATTATTAATGATCCTTTACGCCCAAGTATCTGTACCAATCTCTGTTCAGTTTGCTGCCGAAATGCTGCCAATGATCCGAAAAAATTAGGTTGTTGTTCTTATGAACCAGAATTTTGTCTTTTCGATTTAGTGTTTTTATATCTAAATTATCCTGATATCTATACCCTAATCTTAAGTAAAGGACAAATAATCGAAGGTTATAACGGAATAATGGTCGAAATGAAATCCGGTTTTAATCATTGTCCCTTTGCAAGTAATACAGGCTGTATGTTACCCAAAGACGCCGCGACACCACTATGCCGTTTATATGTTTGCCGAGAAGCAGCTAAATTTGGGCCGCCGCAAATCGAAGCGAGATTTGATGAATACTTTTCAAGCAAAGAATATAATTTGAACAATGATTTAAATAGCAAACTGAATTATGAAGATGGAATGAGCAGTTCAAGATTAGATAACTTTATTAAGGAATGCTCTCCAACCATTAAAGCTATGATATCGGGAGTTAATAGAATTGATCCGCCAACAGAAACTTTTACGAAGGAAATACCAATTGAAGATTTTAGGTTATTTTAAAAGGGACCACCACTTTTGATAGTGGTAGTCCCTTTTGACTTAACTTTTATAAATTCCCCCAGGGTTCTTATCCATGACTAGGCTTTAATTGATGAGGCTTAATCAAATAATCGCGCTTACTGAAACGCTTGTGAATCAGTTTCGAAAGGTGATAACAAGAAGCAGCAATTACTACAGCGCAGGCCCCAAGAAAAATAGCTAACATTATCATCGAAATCCAAGCGAACATATAAAACGCCTCCTTTATAACTTTAATTCAAGATCTTGAAATACCAATTCTCTAAAGATAACTTTTAAATAGCTAGGAGATTAGTGCGGCCTATTGAATTATTACTTATGAGATAGTTATTACATTCACATTCCTAACCCTAATTAGCTAACTTATCCTTTATTAACACCTTACTGCCCTTGATCTTGTGTAACGAATAACATTCTCAAAGCCCAAAGTCTATAGCCAATCGCTATCTTTATGATTAATATTATTAATTGACACTCATTGCGAAGGGAATTCAAGCAGGCCGAGCTTTTCAAGGACTTCCAAAAGTTTTTGAGTATCAATGGGCTTCGCTGCGTATGCCTCGCATCCGAGCTCAAAGGAATTTTTAACGAAATCAGTTCCTTCCAAGGCTGTTGTCATTATTACCTTAACCCTTTTATCTTGAGGGACACCCCGTTTGGCCTCATAATCTCTGATTGCCTTAAGTACCCTTACCCCATCGACTTTGGGCATCATGATATCCAGGCAGATAAGATCATAAGAATTATTCTCTTTAATTGAAATTAGGTAGGCATCTAACGCTTCTAAGCCATCCACAACCATATCAACGTCGCCGTACTGGGAAAGAAACTTTGACAGAAATTTACGGCTAGGCATATCGTCCTCAGCGATAAGTATATTCATAAATTAATTTTCCTCCTTCATGAAAATGACTTATTATAATAATACCTCATTCCGATCTCAAGATTAAATCATAATGGACTGTGAAACAACATTAATTTCTCCATTATCCACTTTCATGATCAAGCTTCGGCTGATGCAGCCCCCTGTCTGGTTTGGGCAAAAGACTTGAGAAGAGCCCGAAGGCTCTCTCATTTAAGTTAGTTGATTAATACTTGCCAAACTCACTATCGCTTAAAGTAATTTTAGGATTATGTCTCGCAGCGGCAGCTTCACCATAGCCTTGATCCATTGAATTCTCAGTTCCTCTTTTTCTTTGCTTCATGCTCTCGAGCATCTTAATAACTTCGGGATTGAGCTCATCAAAACTTTTGATCATAGAAGCATATCGAGTCTTTTTGAGCTTAAAGCGGCTTACTTGTTCTCTCAAAAGCTCTGCTTGACTCGACAATTCCTCGCTGGCAGCCGCGCTTTCCTCAGAAGTAGCAGAGTTCGTTTGAACTACAGCTGAAACTTGTTGAATTCCCTGGTTAATCTGATTAATTCCTAAGGCTTGCTCGTTAGATGCATTTGCAATTTCCCCGACAAGCTCAGCAGCTTCAGCAACACCGTCTACAATCTTACTTAAGGCTGCAGCAGTGTCATTAGCAATCTTCGTTCCGCCTTCAACCTTCTTAATTGAACCTTCAATTAGAAGTGTCGTTTCTTTAGCGGCATTTGCGCTGCGAGTGGCAAGATTGCGAACTTCCTCTGCTACTACCGCGAAACCTTTGCCATGCTGTCCGGCCCGCGCAGCTTCAACTGCGGCATTAAGGGCTAAGGTATTGGTCTGGAAGGCAATTTCATCAATTACTTTAATAATCTTGGAAATATTGCCGGAAGCTTCATTGATAACATCCATTGCTTTAAGCATTTCCTTCATCTGATTATTGCCTTCAATTGCATCGTCTTTGGCAGCGAAGGCTAGTCCGTTAGCCTTATCGGCATTTGAAGCATTAAGTTTCGTCTGCGAGGCAATTTCCTCGAGAGAAGCAGTCAATTCTTCAATGGCACTGGCTTGCTCTGTTGAACCCTGAGAAAGAGATTGAGCAGAGTCGGAAACCTGGCTGGAACCTGCTGCAACTTGAGTTGAAGCATTATTAATATCACTAAAAACGTCGTTGAGGGATTGAATAATGTTATTTAAGGACTTTTTGATTTCAGAAAAGTCTCCCCTGTAGTCCTTACTGATTTCCACATCGAGATTACCATTAGCCATCTGTGTAAGAGCATCTGATATCTCACTAACATAAGAGTCCAAGGTACTTATAGTTTCATTCAGGGCCTGTTTGATTTTTGCATGATCCCCCTGATAATTTCCTTTAACGTTGACCCGCAAATTTCCTTTGGCCATTTCATCAAGTACGCCAGCAGCTTCTTGGATCGGTTCAAGAATAGCATCGATTAGGCCATTCAGGCCTTGGACCAGATCAGCCCAATCCCCCTTGAATAGCTTAGCATTTGCCCGTTCAGCTAAACGTCCTTCCTTAGAAGCCCCAATTAATATGCCAATTTCCGAACTAACTTCCTTTAGATTATGGCGAAGGGCTTCGATGTTTTCGTTAATGAATGCTTTCTTTCCGGGGAACTTTTCAAGTTCTGCGTTAAAGTTGCCTTTAGCAAACTCTGAAATACAGGCCATTGCTTTCTTCTTGACGCTAAGATGTCCCTTAACCATATCGTTAACGCCCTGTGCCATAGTTCTATAGGCACCTTGAAAGTTTTCCGCGGGGACAAAGATATCAATGTCGCCAAGATCATGTTCTTTGGACATATGACCCATCTCATCAAGAAAGTTTCGCAGAGTATGCACAACTTGCTCTAAACTTTTCGAGAGCACATCCTTATCAGAACGAACTGGAACCTGTACATTAAGATCACCCGCCGCGATTTTATCGGCCGTCTCGGCCTGGGTGCGGATACTATCGATCATTTTCCCAAAAGACTTTTCAAGTATCCCAAGTTCATCCCTAGTCTTCGCTTCAAATTTCAGGTCTATCTCCCCAAGAGCAATCTTCTCAGCTCCTTCAGCAAGTCTTCTTATAGGCTTACTAATAATACGGGAAAGAACAATTCCAAGAACTACAGCCATGAACATACAGAAAACAATAATACCGATCATAAGATTGATTGTGCTTTCAGCGTTTTGTCCATATTGGTTAGATAATCGATTTCCGGTTGTAATATTTTGATTAATCACTTTGTTTATGGCATCATCAACCAATTGGGTAACTTGAGTCCCCTCACTGGTTGAAATAATATAAGCTTGTTGCTCTTGTTGAGATGAAGCTAAGGCTATTTCTTTATCAACAACCGGTAATAACTTATTCCAGGCCTCCTGAAGTTGACTGAAAAGAGCCCGGTCCTCTGAGGTACTAATGTTTTTTTCATAAATGTTCATATTATCCTGAACGTTTTTTTCTAAAGTTTTAATACTATTAATATAGTTTTGCTTATTGCCTTGATTTGTATCGACCATAAGATCTCGCAAATTGACTCTCATACGTTGAAAACCCTCTGCAATATTGGATAAATAGCTCAAAGATACACCATAATTCGTATAGAGACTGGAATATTGAGTATCCGATTTTTTCAAATTGATAATGCCGACAAGACCAACAACGCCGGATAGCAGGGCAACTATAATAAAAGAAACTAGAAGCTTGACACTTATCTTCATATTCAAGAACCACTTCATGGGACAGTCCCTCCTCAAGGTCACATATTTTCTAAACTCTCAAGATCTTTCTCATTGAGCAGTTTATCACAATCCAAGAGGAGCTTGACCTCACTGCCCACTTTACCAATACCTTTAATGTATCCGCTCCCGCCTTTGCCAAGATTAGGAGGATCAACTATTTCTCCTTTGGAGATTGATATCACTTCGGAAACACTATCGACAATAAGACCAACAGAAACTTCCAGAACATCCACCACAATAACACAGGTCCGATCATTATACTCACGAAAAGGTTTCCTAAAACGCAAGCGAACATCCATGACTGGAATAATCTTACCCCTTAAATTTATAATACCTTTGATATAATCCGGAAGGTCTGGGACTTCCGTGATCGGTTGAAAACCGATGATTTCAGTGACAAATTTGATTTCAATGCCGTAAAATTCGTTTCCCAACAAAAAGGTTAGAAATTTCCCCTTTTGGGTGTCTTCTTCCTCAAGAAACTCTTGATCTATTTCGGCCACCATAGACGCTCCTTTCTGTTTCTTTGATTTATGTAATTTCCCCCCTTTATTTAATAGGAAATAAGTCCCGGAATATCTAAAATTAAACTGATACTGCCATCGCCTAACAATGTACATCCCGCAAGCCCCGGAATCTCCTTCAAGGTCTTGATATAGGTTGGTAAAGCTTTAACAACAACTTGCTGTTGACCTACAAGTTCATCTACAAAAAGGCACAAGGTCTTTCCTTCCTGCTCCACCATAACGATCATGCCTTTTATTAGCTCTATTATCTCCGTCTTTACACGATAAAACTGATGGAGCCTGAGTACGGGGTAACAATGGCCGCGTACCATAAGCATCTCTCGCTGGTCGGGGTCAACTATGATATCTGATAACTTAGGCTTGAAAGATTCTTTAACAGAAATAGTGGGTATGGTATAACGGGCATTACCTACTTTGACGGTCATCCCATCAATAATCGCTAAAGTAAGGGGAATTTTCAAAGTTATCGTCGCGCCCTCTTCAGGGATACTGTCTGCGGTAACCGATCCTCCCACTGCGGAAATATTGCTGGAAACAACATCCATACCGACACCACGCCCGGAAAATTCTGTTACAGATTCATTGGTTGAGAAACCAGGCAGAAAGATCAATTGATAAATCTCTTTATTTGATAACTCCTCGAAATTTGGGGGCAACAAGTTATGTTTAAAAGCTTTGGCGAGAATCTTTTCTTTATTAAATCCTTGTCCATCATCCCGTATTGACACGAGAACGTCACTGCCGGCATTTTTAGCTTCCAATACTATAGTTCCCGACCGCGATTTTCCTTTTGCCTCACGAATATGTGGTTCTTCAATACCATGGTCGATGGAATTCCTTATCAGGTGCATTAATGGATCAGCAATATGCTCAATAATATTTTTATCAACCTCGGTTTCTTCCCCAATCAATTTAAGAGAGACTTCCTTATTCAATTTCTTGCACATATCCCGAACAGTACGATTCATCTTTTGAAAAGTGCCGGCTAGGGGAACCATGCGAACAGACATCACAATATCCTGAAGCTCAGTTGTAATTTTGTTCAATTGTCGCGCGGCCTTTTGGAAGTTTTGTAAATCAAGTCCCTTAAGATCCGGATTTTGGGTTACCATGGCCTCGGCAATAACCATCTCGCCAACAAGGTCCATGAGTTTATCCAATTTTGCTACACTTACATTAATGATGGATTGATGATTTTGAGCACTTGCTGCTGGTTTTCCTTTAGTAGGGTCTCTCTCCGCTTGGTCTAATGTCATCAGGGAGTTCAAAGAATTCCCCCCCCGAAGTTCAGTCGGTGTAAGCTCATTTCTGAAGGGGCAAAAAGCTGTTTCCAGATCATCAATTCCTTTGAGAGTTAGTTCTTTTAGGAACATAGTTTGCTGGAGTAAATCTCGGACTTCCTCATCAGAATGATTTGTTTTAATAAAAAGCCTGAAGCCCTCTGTTAGAATTTCCGGAATTGATTCATCATCTTCAATGTTTTGCGGTAAATGATAGAACTCTTCGAGTTGTCCCTCTAACTCATTAACAACACCAAAAGCTCTAAGATTCTCCATGCCACAGTTTTCTTCGAAATAAATCGTGGCTTGAAAAGCATTTTCAAACTGACCTTCAATTCCAGATTGTTTACTTTTACTTATATAGAATTGTTGAGGTATAAAGGAATCCGATTCTGACTGGAGATTTTCTTGAACCAGCTGATCGCCTTTTAATGAAAGTAAGTATCCATGCAGTTGTTCGATAAGACGCGAGGCCTCACCATCCACCTCATCCCCATTCGTAAGCTTCAAAAGTTCTACATTAATAAAGTCTAAACCATTGAAAACCAGATCAATAATTTCCGAGAAATTTACCCCTTGAGGTTTTTCTTCTCTAAGGAAAAAAAACAGATCTTCCAGAGCATGTGCCAAGGCTGCGATGTTATTAAAAAGCATCATGGCAGACGAGCCTTTAATCGTATGCATTATCCGGAAGATCTCATTGATTTGTTCAGTTGTAAAGCTTGCGTTTTTCTCTGTGGTTATTAATATTTGTTCAAGTTGTTCAACTAATTGTGTTGTCTCAAATATAAACAATTCTAACATAGGTTCATTAATCCGCTCATTGGTCACTAAATTCACCTCCCTGTATCACTTGTATTTTACATAAGAGAACTTATTATCGGCCCGCAATCCCGCTCATGAATGTGCATAATCGAAGTAGAATTAACTCCTAAGAGTTAATTTATCATGGTAAGTGATCACTCTCTTACCTCTTTTATGATTTACATAATATTCTTCATTATTTCCCTTGTCAATACTATAAAACTATTCAATATGACATTTCACAACAAATATCGCTATGGATCTCACCAAATTTTTACTTGTTTCTGGACAAAAATCTATACCCCCCTGAAACAAGGTATAGGAACCACTCCCACTTATAGAAGTCGGAGTCTTGAAAACTAAATAAAAAGGAAAGCTGTATTGATGGATGATTCACACCCTCTCTACAGCTTTCCTTTTTCCCTATATACTTAGATACTCATATATACTACTCTTCAATGGAAATACAGTGGGCAGGACAACCCTGAACGGCTTCTCTAGCAGCTTCCTCACATTCGCTAGGGACTGGAGTTGCATAAACTTCTGCTAATCCGTCATTCGTCATCCTAAATACCTCTGGGCAAAAGGCAGGACAGGATTCACAACCCATACAGTCCTCTTGATTTACTTCAACGATCATACTATAACCTCCTTAATTTTTCTCTTGAGTAGAAAAAAACATTTACTAATTAGTACTATATTAGAATTGGCGCTTTTTTTCAAATCTTAATGACCACATTCGTTATGAAGCAGATGTTCATTACAAACAGCACCGTTAGTTTTGAGAGTACCTTGCAGATACTGTTCAGCAACGACTTTGGCATGTCCCATGGCGCCTGTTATTACTCGAATTCCCTTTTCATTAAATATTTCTATTGCGCCGCCGCCCATACCGCCCGAAACAATAACTTCTACCCCTAAGTCATTTAAAAAGTTGGGTAAAAAGCTGGGCTTATGTCCAGGGCTTATTAATGATTCGATGTTAACAATTTGATTATTTTCCACAGAAAAAATACTGAAACTATGACAATGGCCAAAATGCTCAGCAACCATACCATTATCACTGGCAACTGCAATTTTCACTTAAGAATTCCCCCTTATTTGCCAAATACAAGACTCGCTTCCAAATCAATGTAATGCTAATTGATCTTATTGCGGTGAGATAAATCGCCGCCCCTAGATTATTAAACCTCCGCTAGTAATTACATTTGTACTTGTGAATATCGAGAACGCGTGATATTCACGGAGCAAAGAACATCTTGAGCAACTACAAATATGGGGAGTTCCAAGAAGTATATGTAGAAGAGCCAAAGTATCTACGGATGGCCTAAGGCAAGAAGTAGTGGAAGCCATGAACCTGGTCTGTATGCAGCAAATACATAGAGTTGCCGGCCATACCAAATGATGGACTCACGCCTATCAGGTGAGGCATTTTTAACCGGTATTCGTATTACCTCCTTCCTGTTATTGACATATGCCTTTTTTGTCAATTATACTTCATTTTGAACATATGTCAATAAGAACGCAGAAACAAAAATTCAAAGCATGCTGCCCGTTAAATATCTCATAACTAGTTTTCCAGTGCTATAATCATATTGAGTGAACTCGTGGAATCACCACGCCATCCGCTAAACTAAGATTATTTAGAAACGATCTCAGAAGTTTCACATGAAAGGAAAAGATATGAATACTCTGCCTAATACTATGCCATATTC
This sequence comes from Desulfosporosinus acididurans, assembly GCF_001029285.1. Classification (GTDB taxonomy): domain Bacteria; phylum Bacillota; class Desulfitobacteriia; order Desulfitobacteriales; family Desulfitobacteriaceae; genus Desulfosporosinus; species Desulfosporosinus acididurans. Next base: position 13,343 of record NZ_LDZY01000008.1, on the reverse strand, counting down.
AACCCCCGAAAAGCCGGGAAAACTAAAAGTTTTATGGAAAATTACTCGTCCTCACACTTTAACTGCATCCTTTATTCCCGTATTTATCGGCACGTCCTTATCCCTAGGTTATACCCCTTGGCATAAACTCCTTTTTGGGGCCATGCTCATAAGCTGCCTGCTCATCCAAATAGCCACAAACTTGTTTAATGAATATTATGATTTTAAACGCGGCCTGGATACGATAGATTCTATCGGCATCGGCGGAGCAATTGTCCGGGAAGGATTCCGCCCCCAAACTGTTCTGCGGCTCGCCTTGGGATGCTACGGCGTTTCAATATTATTTGGCATTTACATTTGTGTTCACAGCAGTTGGTGGTTAGCCTTAATCGGACTTGTGGGAATGCTGATTGGCTATTTATATACCGGAGGGCCGTTACCTATAGCCTATACTCCCCTAGGCGAAATTTTTGCCGGCCTACTAATGGGAAGTTTCTTTATTCTTATATCGTTCTTCATCCAAACAGGATATGTCAACGAGAAAAGTATCCTCGTTTCCATACCGACCGGTATTTTAGTCGGTGCAATTAATATGGCCAACAATATTCGCGATCTTGATGGGGATAAGGATTCAGGACGAAAAACAATGGCTATTTTACTTGGGCATGAGCATGCCGTTTTCGTACTCGGAGCTATGTTCGCCGCTGCTTATCTTTGGGTCATGGGATTAGTTATTAGAGGGTTGGTCAACCCTTGGCTTCTGATTGTCTTCTTAAGCATTCCCAAAGCCGTACAAGCAACGAAAGGTTTTATCGACAAAAATCGGCCCTCCCAAATGATGCCCGCAGTTCGCTATACAGCTCAAACCAATACAATGTTTGGACTTTTGTTATGTATAAGTCTATACTTTACGCAAATTTTTCCTTATTTTAACTAGTCATTTTTGCACTATATATTGGAAAACGAACATAAAACGCTGTTCCTCCAGGATTACTCTTGAAGTTGATTGTCGCACTATGACGACTGGCAATATCGTAACAAATACTCAATCCTAATCCCGTTCCATTCTGTTTAGTAGTAAAAAACGGTGTTCCAATATTGTCTAAGTATTCTATTGGAATGCCGCCCCCTTCATCCACTATACATAATACCACCTGACTATTCTCGACATAGGTAGAAATACACAAAGTTCCCCCCGCTTGCATAGCCTCTAACCCGTTACGACACAAATTAAGCACTAGCTGCGACATTTCATCCGGATTAAGCAAGATCTTAGGTGTATCCCCGACTAGGAACTTTATTTGTTTATCCTGAGTAAGAGAATCTGCTTCAAGTAAAGGATACAAGCGTCTTAAAATCTCATTGATATTTAGGTAATCTTGTTCTTTGGGAGAATTACGTGAAAGGGATAGGAAATCCGAAATAATTTTGTTCGCACGGTCCAGTTCATTAATCATGAGCATAAAGGTATCTCCTTGTAATTGAAACTCTGGCTTGGAGCCGAGCAGCTGGAGAAAACCCCGTACCGTAGTAATTGGATTTCTGATTTCATGGGTTATCCCTGCTGCCATTTGACCAACTAAATTAAAACGTTCCAGATTGACCATTTCTAAATGCAAGCGTGTCAATTCCTGCTCAGCCTTTTTTCGCTCCGTTATATCATAAAGAGTTTTAATAACAAGCCGTGTTCCGTTCACATCAACAAACGGTTGAATTTTAACTTCATAAATTTTATTATTATAAAAAATCTCTTCATCCTTTATGGGCCGCCCAGTACAGAACGCTTCGTTTATTCTGCAATTCTCACATGGGCTATTCCTTTTAAGCATGGCGTAGCAAAACTTGCCTCTTTTATCACCAAATTCCAAAAGATAATTGCGATTGACAAAGTGTACTTCATAATTTTCTCCCACAACAATTACTATTCCTGGGAGACTGTTTAACAAATCAAGCATACGTTGATGATCCTCTTTTATAGTCTCTTCTTTTTTCCTGCGCTCATTATGTATCCGTATAAAAAGGCTGCCGCTAATCCAGCCTAATATTATCCATAACCAAGAAATTCTCAAAGAGTGATTATGGGAATCCAGCCATCGATCAAACAAAAATAGAATGAATCCAATGCTTAATCCTATAAACACATATTTTCTTTCTTTCATCATTACTCCCTCAATATCAAAGGACTCGATTTTTATCCAATCGTAAGACTCCAACTTCTTCAAATGGGGGTGGTTCCCATACCGTGCTTTGGTGGAGATAGTTCAAAATAATATATCTATTAACCTGTTTCTTGACTTTTTTCAAAATCATTCCTCCCCAAATAAAAAACCTGGTTTACTTAAAAACCAGGCCGGTTGCGCTACTCGTTCCACATGTATAAAGCGCCCAAATTATACAATACATGCTTCAAAACTTCCCAATTATCTATTTAATTATTAAAAACGTAATAATTGCATTAAAAAATTCTTTATGTGTAGTATAACATAGATATACTGTATAATTTGTCACAATTTGTATCTTGTGCTAGAAAAAGTTTTTGTATAAAAGGCACGGCGTATTAATAAATCAGATTAATACACCGTGCCTTTTATATTTTCTGTTATGTGTTCATCTCAACGAATTACTGATAAGCATAGTTTGAGTTTAAATAACTTCCTCGAATTAGAATTTAATTGTTTTGGATATCATTCAAGCTCCCAAACCGGTCTTAGATTTAAAATAATGAGTCTTGTTATTTGATGCCTATGCGCAAGCGGTAACAGAAGTCAATGTTAAACTCAGTATTACCGTAGATCTCTAATATTTTCTCCTGAAACCGTATTAAGTATGAGTTAATCTCATCTTTATCTCTCTTCAGAATAGCTTGTAACCCTCCTTGGCTTAAGGCAAGCTCAATTAATCTATGAGCATTACAGTTTTCGTAATTTGAAAATACGATCTCTCTTACATAACGAAATTCTTGACTATTTTTTATGTTTGTAAGATGTTTGTCTTTGTTCCACCTCACAAAACTATCTTTAATGTTTGGATGGTTAGACTCAATTTCCGTGACCTTTTCAAGGAGTAGGCTGTATGCCAACTCAGCTTCCCAGTTACAGACCGGCGGCCAATCATAATCATAAACTGCAAAAACGCCGCCTTTCGTCAGCAGCCTCGATACTTCCTTCAATGTTTGTTGAGGGTTCATCCAGTGAAATGACTGAGAACAAGTAATGATATCTGCACAATTATTATCCAATCCTGTATCGTTGGAAAAAGCAGAAATGAATTTAACATTGCCAAGATCAGCAAGTTTCTCTTTAGCTATCCTTTGCATATCCATGCTAGGCTCTATTCCTATGACCCGGCGACTTACATCGCTCCAGATTGCTGTAGAGAGACCTGTACCGCATCCCAAATCAATAACCAACAATGGATTGCGTCCTAAATAGTTTAATAAAATTTCTTTTACTTTTTCAGGACTTTTGGGACGAGAGTTGCTATAAATATCAGCAAATCCCAAAAATCTGTCGGCATTAAGCTTTACGTTCTCTGACATTTGAAGCCTTCCTTTCTAAGGTTCCTGTGAACGAAATACTGTTAGCCCGAGCAATTCGGAGATGCTTCATATTGCCCTTTACTCGTTCTGTAAACCCAAAAAGCATTGATGAGAAGTAATATACTTGTGGAAAAGAACACATAATGGAAACCCCAGAAGGCTGCCATCTGCCCCCCTAATACAGGGCCAACTACGTTACCTAAATTTTGAGCTGCATTATTATACCCAAATATTCTGCCTGAAATTGTCTCCGGAATGTTACTTTTCAGAAGTGAATTAATTGATGGCAAAAAACCAGCGGTTGCCACTCCCATCATGAAACGTAAAATAATAAGCTGCCAGGCATTTCGGACGTATGCTTGAGGAATTATAATTACAGCTGCCCCAAGGAGGCAGACAAATAACACTGAATATGGCCCTACCCTGTCCGATAACTTGCCCAGGAGGGGAGCAATCAGCACATTAGCCAATCCCACAGCAGAAACGACTGCTCCAGAAATAATTGCTATATGATTAGCGTTATTCATTAGAAGCTTGACGTAAATGGTAACAATAGGTTCAATTGACATACTGGCTAATTGAAGCATAAACGAGGTTATAAACATTGCTATCAGTACTTTAGGCTTGTCAATAGTCCTCCAAAATTCTTGACCGGACAACCGAGCCGAATTGTTCGGTACAAAGTCTTCTTGAATAAACAGCAGAGCGATTAGAAAGGCCAAAAACAAAAATCCCCCGGTGACATAAAAAACATGACGCAAACCGATGAGTTCAGATAAAGTACCACCGACAAGAGGACCGATCAAGGAGCCTCCGACCGAGCCGGAAGTAAGAGTACCCAAGGCCCAACCAGCACGTTCTTTGGGAGTTTGAGAAGAAACAAGGGTTATCGCTGCCGGTACATAACCAGATATGGCACCCATTAAAAGGCGAAGGCCCACAAGTTCATAAACATTATGAACAAATCCGATTAAAACCATAATTACAGCCATCCCCAGACTTGCTCTTAACAACATCATCTTGCGGCCATGTATATCGGCCAGTTTTCCCCAAAGCGGTGAGACAATAGCGGCGGATAGAGCTGTTGCCCCAAAAGCAACACCGGACCACTGTTCAACGCTGGCAATATTATGTACACCCAATTGTTGGATGTAAACGGGAAGAAAAGGAATTACAAGGTTCATGCCAGCCATCGTGGCGAAGGAGCCGAACCAACAGATAATTAAGTTACGTTTCCACATCGTCATAAGTTGTTAGTTGTTCCTTTCAGATGTTTAAGTTATTATACCTAAATATTTTAGCGCCATTTATATAAAGAAACAAATAATATAAGGTATAACTACAATTCAAATAATCTTAATTTCTCCAGAAATTCCCCAACTGCTTTAGAACTTGCCGGTTCTTGGCTATGCAAAATGCTTAATTTGCGAGAAAACTGGAGCTTTTCTTTTGTCTTAATCGGTACTGTCTTAATTACCTTAGCCGCTATTTCTTTGTGAACAACAAGACGAGATACAATCGTGATCCCAAGACCATTAATCACCGCTTCTTTAACTCCCTCATTGCTGCTGAAGACAAAAGAACGATTTATTTTAACTCCTAAGGACTTTAAAAGATCATCGCTGAAAGAACGCGTTCCTGAACCAGACTCTCTTAAAATCCAAACCTGATCTTGAAGATCTTCAGGGGTAACTTTGCTAAGCTTGCTTAAAGGATGCCCGTTAGGAACAATCAAAAGCATATCATCATGCATAAATGGTTCCTCTTCAATGCCGGGAAGGCTCACTTGACCTTCAACAATCCCAATGTCCAGTTGGTTTTGGTGGAGCAACTGAGCAATTTCCTCTGTATTAGCAATTGTTACTGATACCTCAACGTTTGGGTAATTTTCCGAAACTTCAGCTAAAAAACGGGGCAAGACATATTCACCGATTGTAAAACTTGCGCCAATTTTCAAAGCTCCTGTGACGACATGGCGAAGATCATTAATTTCACTTTTTGCCTGATCATAATGACTGAGAATCTCTCGGGCATGCCGGAATAAGGCTTCTCCGGCCGGAGTAAGACTTAAACGCCTTGAAGAGCGATGCAGAAGTTTGGCACCGAACTCATTTTCCAAGTTGCGGATGTGGAGACTGACGCTTGGCTGGGATAAAAACAGCTCTTCAGCAGCGCGAGAAAAACTATTTTGCTCGATAACTGTCACAAATACTTTTAGAGATTCCGTAATCAAGACTCTTAACCTCCTTAACTATTAAATAACCATATGCTTAACATTAGACATCTAGATTGTAAGTCTTAAATACAGCCTTTATATTTAAGTTCAGAAACCTGAAATCAAGGTCTTTAACAATGAACCTGTTCCGGAACAATGGGTTAAAAAGCTTTCAGGAAATTTTGTATGTCATGGAAGGGTTGAAAAAATGTCTCATAACATCGAAATTCCAGCGGTCACTTTACAAAAATCTAATTTTTTCAAATTGTACGGGGGTATTTTGTTTACCTTTGTTATTGCAGGGATCGGCACAATCGCCTCTGATTTACCATTATTTGACAAGATAGGAGCTATGCTCACCTCAATCTTGATTGCAGTTTTGTATCGCAACGTTTTCGGTTATCCGGAAGATATCCGCACCGGAATACAATTTTCTGCCCATAAGATCCTTCGTTTTGCAATTATTCTTTATGGTTTTAAGCTCAACATTGATATTGTTTTAAACCAAGGAGGCCTGCTGCTAATTCATGACACCTTAAGCATCATTGTTGCAATCAGTGTGACATTGCTTTTTGCCAAACTTTTTAAAGGAGAAAAGATGCTCTCCCTTCTTTTAGGCATCGGTACAGGTGTATGTGGTGCTGCTGCTATTGCTGCCGTTTCTCCGATTGTTAACGCCGATGATGAGGATACAGCCCTCGGAGCAGGTATTATCGCCTTAGTAGGCACTCTGTTCGCGATTGGCTACACTTTGATTCGCCCCATACTCCCAATTACAGCAGTTCAATTTGGCATTTGGAGCGGAATTAGTTTACACGAGATTGGTCATGTTGCTGCGGCTGCGGCAACGGCAGGACCAACAGCCTTAACGATTGGCTTATTAGCCAAGCTGGGTCGAGTTTTCTTACTCATTCCTCTAAGTCTTATTCTTTCCCTTTGGACACGTAAAAATGGTCAGGAGACTGCCAAAAAAGCGCCATTTCCCTGGTTTTTACTTGGATTTCTCATTACAAGTATTATCGGTACCTATTTTCCTATCCCTAAACATATTTTATCCGTAATTTCAAACGACATTGGTCCGTTTTTATTAGCTGCCGCCATGGTAGGCCTGGGCCTCAATGTTCATTTATCCAATTTACGCAGCCGGGCCTTGCGGCCGGTTTTGGCCATGCTTATTGCATCAATTGTCCTTTCAGCCTTCTCATATTTTACACTTTGGTTTTAGGCGATTCCAAATCAATCCTTTTTAGCTTAACAAATTCTGAGAAGCTCAAAAATATAAATATTATATGTAATGTATTAGAAATTACTATTCACAATTCATCATTGTCTTTGCCCGTGCTTCACCATTTGAAAGGGCGTAGAAACCATTTTGGTCTACGCCCCTTTCCAATACCACCCCACCGTTTATGCTTTTCCCATTTCGGTGAGCATTACTCAAAATTACATCCAAATTTCGAACAAAATTGAGCTAGAATCTGCAAATGGGACTATAGGCCCATTGATTTGGCTAAATGACCTATACCGTCTATAATTGATCACAATTACCATTAGGACTTAACCCGTATATTGTCTATACTTATTGTAAAAGTATCGCCATTATTTTCTTTCAAATGCTTTATTTCGAGATTATTCGAAATCTATTCAGCCCCTTATATTGTGACAAAAGCAAACTTAGTGAAAATTAAGGGCGCAAAGCTATGGACCTTCCAGGTAATGCTGATGGTCGCCAAGCTTCCGGACCGTCGTCTAACAAAAAAGCAATTATTCTAAGGATAAAGCAGCTTTTTGTTTTAAATGGCAGAAATTGGGGTAAGATCTTATGAAGAGTATAGAAACCTGGTATTCTAAGCCCATAGGTATCCAGAAGGTAGTTTTAATACTATTTATAATAGGCATTTTGCTTTTAGGCCTACTTTCTACGCACACCATTCTCACAAGAGGGTCATCTAGTAGGATATCTTCTGCCACTGCCAAAGAAACTATTAAACATACATATTCCTCAGCTTCTTGGTATCCCTTAATTAAAGATATCCAAGTCGACGGAGAAACTGTTACAATTCTGACATATATCTACCCTGATACAGAAGGCAAACAACTAGCTGAAAACATTTCTCGGAAAATGTTAGCCGAAAACAATTTTTTATCTAAAGTAGAGATTTATGGGTTAAACGTTAACAAAATTCTCCTGTTTTCATTGAACAAATGAGAACCACCCCCACTTGAAGAAGTGGGGGTCTTAAGTTTGGATAACAAAGGAGGGGTTTCTTAAGCAATCTCTTTATCAGTTTCAATTAATGAATTTTCCAGAGTCTTTAACAAAACATCAAATAAATTCCGGCCATCATTTACAAGAAAACAATTCGCTAAATTGGAGTAATTACTGCATTCTCTTTTCCTCAGCGATCCTCTTTCACTTAAATCTTCAATATCTAAAATAATATCTGTTGTTTCTATGTACTTCAATCTTTCACGTATATCTTTAAGCTCACCTATCAGCTTCGGTACGTCAACCCAATCAAGCTTTCCATTATAGAAGTGGATTAGTAAATATGGAAATTCTGTTCCCCAACCTCTAGGTTCAAGATAGTAGCTAATGGTAGAGCAAAATGAATGGAACAAATCGCGATGTTTGGCCTGATAGGACAGAAAGTCAATTTTAAAACCGATTGCCATACTAATCACCTCATTAATTTTACTTAAGCTCGAAAATTTCCAATTTTCCATAGTCTTTACTATCTTCTCCTCATAAGCAACGAATCTCCTTAACATCCGAATTTGAGCAAAAGGATTAGGTTGATTATAGTTCCGAAAAGCAATTACAATTGGCATGGTCTGCTTACTTCTTAAATAAGTATATAATACTCGGATATAAAACCTTTAAATAGTGCCTTATGGCACGAAAATTTATGCAAAATGCACAAATTACTGACTCTAATCATGTTAATATTCTCTTGGAGAATGAGAAAGACGCTTATCCAGCGTCATACCAAAAAACTTTTTAAGACATTAAGCGGTAAATTATCAACTCTTTGGTTAATATGAACCCTCAATACCCAATACTCTCTGCACACCACTTATTCTATCTAGATAGGAAGAACGTCTATCCTTATCCTTTATTTTTCCTATCTTATTTTGAGCATCTAAAAAAACAGCATCCCTATTCTCTGCTGAGCTTTGAGGTGTTAATGATTCCAGGACTGCTAGAGCAGCGTCGGCATCTTGTTCAGCTTTTGTCTCCTGGTCCATTGGTTGGGGAATTTGATTCTCTTTGGGAGTTATTACTCGATTGGTTATATTTGAACCGTCTTTTGCAGACTGCGACGCGTTCACGCCGATCTGCCCCCCTAAACCCTTCTCTAAACAAGTTTTAGAAAACATATCTTGAGTTCCTGTGTCAAAGTCGGTAGGATTACCCCGCCAATCAATAGTTTTAAAAACAATTCCCTGTGGTTGGAGAAAATCTGCTTTGGGGAGACCTTCATGTATCTTGGTCATATAGTTCAACCAAATGTGTCCAGGATAGGTAGAGCCGAACAAATTGTCAACTTCCTTGGGGATATCATACCCGCACCATACAACGGTTGTATAGTATGATGAATAACCGCAGAACCATCCATCTTTACTGTTTTCCGTAGTACCAGTTTTCCCGGCAACTATTTGGCCATCAATTTTTAAATTGTGCCCAGTGCCATAGTTCGAACTGATAACTCCTTTAAGAATATCTGTCATCATATAGGCAGATTCCGGTGAATAAATCGTTTTCACTTCTCGGCTGTTTTTATAAATCGTTTGCCCCAGATTGTCAATCTTTGTGACACAACTAGGCTGAACATACCTTCCGCCGTTCGCTAAAGTATAGAAGCCCCGCATACCTCATCGCCTCTAAATAGGCCAACCCCGTTTGAGGTTTTATTTTTGCCAATACCTGGTAAGCAACGGTATTAAGAGACATTTCCGTTGCCAATCGAATACTTACAGGCCCATAGTATCGGTTTTCTTCGTTGCACGGACCATTAGGAATATATTGATCAGTTATCCGAGACAGAGGATGATAACCTAATTCGAAGGCAGGAGCATAATCCAGTAACGGTTTAATTGATGAACCCGGTTGCCGATAACTCAGAAAGGCCCGATTATACACATCCTGATCGCCTCTCCCTCCTACAATTGCTGCTACATAACCCGTTTTATTATCAATTGAAACCGCTGCCCCTTGCATACTGAATTTATTATTTGCAGGATTGATATCCGTAAAATCCTGCAGGCCATTATCCAGAGATGATTGCAATAGGGATTGTTTGGCAGGATCAAGCGAGGTGTGAATTGTGTACCCACCGCTGCGGACTCGTTTATCATACCGGGAGTAAATTTCTTTATATTCAGACTCATAATTATTTCTTTCATCGTCTGTCTTAAATGAATAATTAAATTGGAAGCCATCTTGTTCCATCAACGCCCTCACTGTACAATCAATAGCGTAGCTTGTCATATAATTTTCAGGTGTTGCTACGGGTTTGTGAATTGTGAGAGTTAACTTACTATCCTTTGCTTCATCATACTCAGCTTGTGATATTTTTCCTTGTTCCAGCATGACATTGAGGACTATATTTCTTCGTTGTGTCGCCTTTTTCGGATTAGTAACAGGGTTAAACAGCGAAGGATTATTAGACATTCCACAAAGAGTTGCTGCTTCTGCCAAAGTTAGCTTAGAAGCGGGTTTTGAGAAAAAGTACCGAGCAGCACTTTCTATTCCATAGCACCCTTCACCATAGTAACAATTGTTAATATAGAACTCCATGATTTGCTCTTTCGTATATCGTTTTGTCAAGTCGAACGCTATGAATATTTCAGTTAACTTGCGCGAAACCGTTCTTTCTTGTGTAAGCAACACATTTTTGGCAACTTGCTGAGTGATCGTCGAACCACCTACTGTTGCTTTACCTCTGTTCAGCAAGTACAATATACCGGCCTTTATCGTTTCTTTATAATCTAAAGCTCCTTCCGTAAAGAAATTCTTATCTTCAACCGCGATATACCCTTGAGGTACATAATTAGATACATCGGTTAGGTCTACATAGTTATAACCGCTTAAGCCTAACTTGGCAATTGGCTTATTGTCCTTATCCAATATTAAGGTGCTGCCAGCTCTCTTAAAGGTTAGCTGGTCTATATTTCTTACTTTAATAATTGCCTGTTCCTTGGCTAAATCTATAGCAGGTTTATATACCACATATAGGACTCCAAGAACACTTGATACTATGATGGTCAAAGTTAACAGAGCAAATAAGCAATACTTAATAATTCGACCAATTCGACTGCCTTTGGGGTTTTCAATTATAACCATGATTTATGACTTCCTTAACATTTGTATTTTTTAAAGGATAAAAGATTTAAATCTCTGTTAAATATCAACACAATTTAATCTTTATGCGATATCCATCCTATGTATTACTATATACCAAACAACTGGAAATATTTGGCTCATTTTGTAGGGCAAAACATTACTTTTATTTCGTTTTTTAAATAAAATTGTCTACTAAGAACAATAAAACAGCAGCCTCTAAGACACGCTCCCCTTGGGAACAGTTCTTTAAGGCTGCTGTTTTATATTTATGCTCATCGCAAAAACTATTATTTAATAGTTATCTTATCTTCTGAAGAAAGCTTATAATTGACATACTCGTACCTATCAAAAAGGAAGTTATAGCAATCCACGTCCATATCTTTTTTAACCTTCCAGACTCATTTACAGTAACAAAATAACTGTCGATAGCCAAACGATCGGAGACAGTTTTATCCGGTTCCCCAATGCCCTCAATGTCTTCCATTAAATCACCCACCTTCGGTCTATATCATCTCATATTTTTTCTCGGAAACAAAGGCTTTTTAAAGTGAACTCGTTTCAGCTAAAACTAAACATCGGGGCTTCAGATACAATAATGTCCAGTGGACATTATTGCCGAGCCGCCTTTCCCAATAGGAATACTTAGCGGCGAAGGATGACTCTACCACCTGAAGTTAACGAAGGACCCACAGATCACCCCTTTCTAACAACGAAAGCCATAAGCTTATTGGACATATTCAACATCCTGACAATCGCCAGGAAAAGCGCCAGATATCGGATCAGCAACTTGTCTAAAATTCCACCGGTTTTAATGGAGACTGGGAACTTGATTCTTTTTTTAACGAAGGGATACAAAGGTGCTATTCCGCCGGAAAAGAAATCTGCTGCAATATGGACTATGTATCCAACCATAAAAGGCTCAACTATGGGTATGCCTATATAGTGCTTGTAAATGGTTAGCCCTTGCAATGTGTTAAATGCATACCAAGCGGCAATTATTCCAATCAGTGAATGGGTTATGCCACGATGTTTTATAAAAGCCATGATCAATAGAATAATCCCGATTACCATGATGGCTAGACGAAAATCATAGCCGTTGAACTTAAGATTGATTTTATCGCTGATATAGATTGCGGCCGCACCTCCCAGCATTGCCGCAATTCGACTCTTTCCAAAGGGGCCTGCAATTTCTTTGGTCGCAGTACTTCCTGGTTGATCGAGGTCCGGCGCGAGACTTCCTAACACCACTGCTCCAGCAGATACGGCAAAAGTTAGTAAACCGTTATCAAGCCCTGGCCATCTTAGCATAGGCGCTGTGAATGTTGCAGCTGCCAAACCAATGGCGATATGCGTTTTGCCCATCATAATCTGTCTAATCATCGCCTTTCATATTATAGAGTTTTTTGGTTTTCTCTCAGTGTATACAAAAAGCACGAAAGCCTCCGGTGGAGGGTTTCGCCGAGCCACCAACCCTAGAGATTCACTTCGTGGCGAAGTACGAGCTTTTCGCCACACTGCATCCAGTGACGCCTTCTCCTGCAGTGTGGGACCCAATATCTTTCACTTCTTTCATGAAACACAAACAGACTACCATTATGGCAGTCTGTTGCTTGTTTTACCTGGCGATGACCTACTTTCCCAGGAGCCTGCGCCCCAAGTATTATCGGCCCTGGAGGTCTTAACTTCCGTGTTCGGTATGGAAACGGGTGGAACCCCTCCGGCATGATCACCAGATCTCTGAGATTCAGTTGTCCTTTTCGAACTCTGTTCTCTCAAAACTACATAGAGTCTTTTTCTAGCTTCGTCTTCTCGGAACCATTTGAGCCACGTTCCCTTTGCTTTGTATCTTTTTAGGTCAAGCCCTCGACCGATTAGTACCGGTCAGCTCCACACCTCACGGTGCTTCCACATCCGGCCTATCAACCTGATCTTCCTTCAGGGGTCTTACCGAGCTTTCACTCGTGGGAAATCTCATCTTGAGGCCGGTTTCGCGCTTAGATGCTTTCAGCGCTTATCCGATCCGAATATAGCCACCCAGCTGTGCCTCTGGCGAGACAACTGGTACACCAGTGATTCGTCCATCCCGGTCCTCTCGTACTAGGGACAGATCCTCTCAAATTTCCTGCGCCTGCGACGGATAGGGACCGAACTGTCTCACGACGTTCTGAACCCAGCTCACGTACCGCTTTAATGGGCGAACAGCCAAACCCTTGGGACCTACTACAGCCCCAGGATGCGATGAGCCGACATCGAGGTGCCAAACC
>NZ_LDZY01000007.1 GCF_001029285.1 Desulfosporosinus acididurans | reverse complement strand
TGAGGAACGCGAAATAATTGAAGCTGTTTGCAAAGTGAACGATAAATTTAACCAGTACCCGCCCACCAAAAATCAGGGTTGCCTGGTTTAGAAAAGTATTTGAAGAAAAGTTAAAAGAGGGAAGGGCCGACATTCTGGCCAATACTGCAAAGAAAAGCTATCTAAGTAAAAGATAGTCTTACAACGGATTCATTATGGTGTTATTCAGATGCAATTCGGATAATACTGTGAATCAAAATGAGGAGGGAAAAAATTTGCCAAGACAGTCGATTGAACTACCAGAGACTGTCAAAGACGGACTTAATAAAATGGCCATATCCTTTGGAATGACTCAGAATGCCCTAATAAATCTTGCCGTCGCGACAATGGTCGCAAAGTTTGATGTTGAAGGCACTAGAATCTTCTTTGATTTGATATCGTTGCCCCACAAAAAGGCTAAATAGCTTAAAAGAACACAAAGAGAGAACTGAGAAGTTCTCCCTTTGTTGTATGACAACAAAATACCAATGACTGACGGACTGACGGACAGACTGACCGACTAATATCTCATCTAATCTACGACAAAATATACCGTCAATTAACGGACACTATACGGCGTCACTAACACTATCCCCCTTAAGCAACAGTAACGATTCTCATAGAGCTAGTGTGCCACCACATTTCTACCTTCCTTTGGTTGAGACCACCATCTTGGGTCTGCGAAGTAAGATAATGGGAATAAATGGATTGCGTATATTACATGTGAATTATAGGAAACTTGACTCTGAAAAGGTTATTTCAAGAGGCATATAGAATATAGTTTGAAGAATGGATTTCATGGAATAGTATTATTGCATACTTGTAGCTTATTATTCACTATAGTCCTATAAGATATGTTATTTTATATAAAAAATAAGATCTAGAATTAATTCTAGACCTTGTAAAAGCTAATTAAGACAATATAATCTAGCTACCTCTCTTTAAATTCATATCTTTTTAGTTAATTACTTGAAATGCATTTTTTAGGACAAGCAAGTTGACATGCACCGCAGTCAACACAACCAGATTCCTTGATTGTTCTCTTTCTATCTTTCTCTTCTGTGATACATCCAATAATGCATACTCGTTGGCAAGTTCCACAACCTACACAATCTAATTTATTAATTTTTCTAGGCATAATTCTCTTCTCATCAAAAAAATTATAATGTTTGTTTACAAGAAGTAACTGTAACTTCTAATGTTCTTGTAAGGAATGGACACTTTTCTTTCATCATCTTAAAGTTATCTCCATCTTTTAGGAATTTGGCAGTTCCTTCAAGTGAAAATCCAGTTCCCATATATTTGTAGCCCATTACTTCCTTACTACCAAGAGTCAATTTAACTTTAGGGTTAGCATTAATATTTTCTTCTGTTTTAATCATAGCAGCTGCAGGAATTAAAATTTTATTTCCTTCTACAATAATTAAATAACTGTTCCATGTATTAGAGATATGAGCTTCATTATTTGAACAGGTTACAATAGAAACTACACCTTCATGATTTAGAACTTCAAAAAATTTTTCTGTAAACATTTCATAATCCCTCTTTCTCAAAAATATGGATAGCAACTATCGTCGATAAATATTGTCCATAAAGAGAGTATAATTTTATTCCCTTTTTGTCAATAGAAATATTTTATAAAAGAGTATATATTTAATGCTGTATGAGAGGTTATTATCAATAAAGGAAAAGATAATATATCAAAGGAGTACGAAAAATGAAATTTTCAGTAGGAGTAGAATATGCAATACATTGCTTATTATACATGGTAAACGCAGAAGAAGGTAAATCTGTGGGAATAAGGGATTTAGCGACATTTCAAGGTATCTCGGAAACTTATTTATCAAAAGTATATGCAAAATTAAGTAAGTCAGGAATTATAAAATCTATACCAGGTGTAAAAGGTGGTTATGCACTAGCTCGTAATGCAGAAGAAATAACATTTTGGGATGTTGTTGAAGCAGTAGAAGGAAGTGAACCATTTTTTCAGTGTGCAGAAATTCGACAAAATAATATATTATTAGACAAAGACAATTTACCAGATACATATACCAAATGTCCTTGTTTGATAAAAGTTGTAATGTCAGAAGCAGAAGAGGAAATGAGAAAATATTTAAGTAATAAGACATTGGCCTGGCTATATGATGAGGTATATAACAAAATACTTCCGAAGGAAATGAAACATGCAACAATTGAATGGTTTAATAATGCAAGGAAGTAGTGATAAGGTGACCTATACCATGGCTAACTCGGAACAAAGTTAGTTCACATTTTTCTTATACTGCCTACGATATATCATTAACCAAACATGTCCTTTCCCCGGAATCCATAAATCTAGTCCCTTTAATTGGATTATAAACGTAAGGCTCAATATCGTGAAATCCAAATTTCATGTATAAATCTTGCGAAGGGCAATACACCCTGCTTCTCTACCATCAACTAAAGCTAATATTAAAACTCCATTAGGGGGACCATACTTTCCCGGTAAAGTGTTGAATTCTGTTTCGAAGTCTTGGAAAGTAAGATCTATAGTGAGCGATTGAGAATACTCTAAAAAAAGTTGTTTGACTTCTTCAAGTCTATCTGGGCCAGTTATAATCTTGAATTGTATAATATGGTTCTGATAATCAACCGTTGTTGTCATAAAATATAAGCCTCCGATTTGTGCCTTTTGTGCTTTGCCCATTACCTACAACTCCCTTATGACCTATCCCACCAGGCAACCACATCCATCCTGCAGGATTGAAGGAGTCCGGTAGGTTGACTGGTAACTGGGCTTTATTACGGCGGCTATTTCTTCTGGAGGTAGCTGGGGTGTTAGTGGGCGAGGAGATATTTTCTAGAAGATGTTTATTTCTGATTATTTACTTGTTTTGAATAAATAGAGTAAAATAGATTAAAGAATATTAAGATTGAGGGGTTACATGTCTATTTTACTCATATTAGCGGTAATTTCCGTAGTCTTCCTTGGTGCTTTAACGAGAACAACTTTTGGTTTTGGTGAAGCAGTTATAAGTATGCCATTACTCACTCTACTTCCAATTAGTCTACACACCGCCGTATCCTTAATGGGGTTTGTCGGGCTAACAGCCGCCTTGCTTGCAGTTATTACAGGCTGGCGTCATATTGACACTACATCGCTACTCCCGCTTGTTTTTGCTGCTCTTGTTGGCATTCCAGTTGGGCTTTTTATGGTAACCTTCGTCCCGGTGAAAGCCATCACTGGCTTGCTTGGTGCTGTGCTTATCACTTACGGAATTTACTCTATTCGCCAAAGTCGAGTTGCACTACAGAATACATTGTCTATGAAAATTCATAGCCGGTGGGGCCTATTATTTGGTTTTTTCTCCGGCGTATTTGGCAGTGCATACAACTTCAATGGTGTACCAGTGGCAATCTACGGTTCATTGCGTAAATGGCACCCTGATAAATTTCGGAGTACTATGCAGGCCTATTTTTTCATATCAGGGGCCCTAATTGTTGCTGGACAAGGTATCGGTGGATTTTGGACTAGCGACGTGTTTACTCTTTTTGGACTCTCTTTACCAGCAATACTTGCAGCAACTATAGTTGGTACGATGATTCATCGACATATTCCTACGGCCAAATTTCAACGATACGTGTTTTTCCTTATTACAGCATTAGGAACAGTACTACTAGTAAAATCCTTTATTTCTTAATGATGAGCAATTTAGCTTCCACTTGATTTCTACCGATCATTGCTAAGGAATTGACTCATTATGTATTATATCAACATTATTTACTTAATTTAACTGCACGAGATTTGATGCAATAAAGATTAAATTGAGCACTGCTTCTACGGCATTCCCACCACGCACAAAACAATGCTCTAAGCCATATTCACTCTTAAGGTTGTTAAAGATTGAGTTCTCTATATCCCAACGCGCTCTAATGATTTTGTATAACTTTTAAGATCTGTGGTTTAATTTGGACACTCTTGCCAGTTGCTTTTCCTTAAATTCGAATAGTTCATAGACCAGCCAGAACTATCGTACGAATGGTAATAGGAACTGCCGTATTATTGGTAAACCTATGGATAGGTATTCTTAAACAAGAGATACTTGGCTGCAAAGATTTTTCTAGCCGATAACCAATCCCCCTGCACGTTAGATGTACTTTTCTGTCCATCACGTACAGAGGGATTCTTAATTCTTAATTCTTAATTCTTAATTCTTATTTCTTAGTCCATGATATATTATCAATCGTTTCCACTTTCGCTTCTTAGCTATTCATAACGCAGAGCATCAATTGGGTGTAATTTTGCAGCCTTTCGAGCAGGAAATACTCCGAAAATTATCCCAATAGCAAACGAGAAAGCAAAGGCCATAATGATCGGAGATGTTGAGATTTGAGTTGTTATTCCCGCAAATTTGTTGAGTAAGGATGAACCTCCGGATCCAAACAGAATTCCTAGAACACCGCCGAGCATACTTATAATCACCGCTTCTATTAAGAACTGAAGCATAATCGTTTTTCGTTTGGCACCGATGGCTTTGCGAATTCCTATTTCGCGCGTTCGCTCTGTCACAGAAACCAACATGATGTTCATGATTCCTATTCCCCCGACTAAGAGGGAAATTGCCGCAACTCCACTGAGTAAGAGAGTCAAGGATTGGGATACACCTTCGGCGGTTGACAAGATATCCGTTTGACTCGTTACCGTAAAGTCATTGGTTGCGTTGAAGCTCAGGCCATGCTGTTGGCGCAAAATTTGGGTAATCTCGCCGCTAGCCGTATCCATTAAATCAGAGCTTTTTGCTTCTACATAAATTGTGCGAATACTATCTGAGCCGATGAGCCTTGTCTCAGCCGAAGAGATCGGCACCACAATTTGGTCATCATTATTGCTCGCTCCGCTCGACCCTTTGCTTTGCAAGATTCCAATGACTTGGAAAGGGACTTGATTTATATTAATGGTTTGTCCAACCATGTTGGTATTGGGATTACCCGTTAAATCTTGTACTACCGTCGTACCAATCACTGCTACCTGAGCATTATCTTGGTTTTCTTGATCGGTAAAGAATCGTCCAATACTTGCTTGCTGATTACGGACATCTGCATAGGAAGGGGTTGTTCCTACAACCTGTGTGCTCGTGTTCTCACTTCCATAAACCACCTGTGCCTGTTTACTGGTTGTGGGGGCAACACTTGCCACGGCATCAGCGCTGCTTTTAATGGCATTGACATCATCCATGGTCATATTGTTTAAACTTCCCATGCCGCCTTTGACGCCAGCTGTGTTGGACTGACCCGGTGTTACAATGAGTAAATTCGACCCCAATCCTTGGATCTGACCTGCTACCGATGCCTTGGCGCCTTGACCAATGGAGACCATAATAATCACGGCACCCACTCCAATGATGATTCCCAACATCGTAAGAACTGAACGAAGTTTATTCGATCTCAGGCCACGCAATGCAATCCTGATATTTTCCAGAAAATTCATCAGCTGGCCACCTCCGATCGCCAATTAATGTTCAAATTTAAAGGTTCGCCTTCGGCGATACTTCTATTTTTAACAATCTCATCCCGATCAATAGAGCCATCTTTGAAATGAATAATCCGCTTGCTGTATTGAGCTATATCCGGTTCGTGAGTAACCAGGACTATGGTAATTCCCAGAGTATTCAATTGCTGAAAGATATTCATAACCTCTATACTTGATTTGCTGTCAAGATTTCCAGTCGGTTCATCCGCCATTAAAATTACAGGATTATTCACAAGGGAGCGGGCAATAGCAACCCTCTGCTGTTGCCCCCCGGACAATTCATTGGGCTTATGGTGAAGCCGTGAAGAGAGTCCTACTGCAGTCAGAGCATTGGTGGCTCTGATCCGTCTTTCCCGAGCACCAATCCCGTTATAAAGCATGGGCAATTCAACATTTTCTAACGCCGTCGTTCGGGATAAAAGGTTAAAGCTCTGGAAAACGAAGCCGATCTTTTGATTGCGAATTTCGGCTAGTTCATCCTCACGGGCATGGTTGATATTTAAGTCATCTAACAAATACTCTCCCGAGGTCACGGTATCTAAACAACCGAGAATGTTCATCATCGTCGATTTACCGGAACCGGAGGGCCCCATGATGGCCACAAATTCTCCGTCCTCTATCTTTAAATTAATCCCCGACAGTGCTCTTAGTTCGACATCTCCCGTTTTATAAATTTTTAATATATCTTTAAGGATAATCATTCAATCACCTGCTTTCTAACCTTGAGTTCTGCTCGATGAACCGCCATTGCCGCCTGAATATCCTCCTCGGCCTCCTCCGGCACCGCCGCCATAGCCTCCCATGCCTCCGCCGTAGCCGCCGAAATTGCCAGTGCTTCCGCCTAAGGCTTTATTTAGGGAATTCCCCGATTGTGAGGTTTGGGATTTCGTTGGCGAGCTCGTGCTTCGGATTCCTAGCACGATTTTATCGCCCGCTTGGAGTCCTTGAACAACTTCGACATTCTTGCCATCGTCTAACCCAGTTTGGATGGTTTGAGTAACCGGTACCGTGGAACCAGTTTTCAGCAAGGAAACGGTTTCATTAGAACCCTTGGTATGAACTGCCGAACTTGGTATCGTGAGAACGTTTTGTTTTTGAGCAATAATGATCGTTACGTTAGCACTCATTCCAGATTTCATTTCATTATCTTTATTGGTAACATTAATCGTTACGTTGAAGGTGGTTACACCGCTTTGCGATGTGCCCGTTGGGCTCACTTGAGTCACTTTTCCTGAAAAAGTCTGTCCCTGATAGGCATCCAAGGTGATATTGGCCGCTTGCCCGACACTGACTTTGCCAATGTCCACTTGATTGACAGGAACGACCACTTGCATCGTGTCAGAAGTACCTATCATAGAGATCAAAGCGCTGTTTCCTTGGCTTCCTGTACTATTTGAAGAGGATTGACTACTTGATGAAGTTCCACTTGATGAACCTGAGCCAACCTGACCATTGACAGCGGTAATTATGCCAGCGGCAGGTGCCTTGATAATAGTATCCGCAAGAGCAGTCTCTGCGGAATCATAAGCGATTTGGGCTGAAGAAAGTTGAAGCTGAGCAGCTTCTAGATTAGCGCTGTTGGATCCGGCTTGATCAACTTTTGCTTGGGCTTGGATTAGGTTTGCTTGCGCTGTGTCGAGCTGTTCTTGAGCCTGACTTGGATCAAGCTTCGCTAATTGTTGACCGGCCTTCACCGAATCGCCGACTTTAACATCAATCTCGGTAATTTTCCCTCCGCTGCCTGAAGATAAATCGTATTGATTGAGCGGTTGAATCGTTCCTGATGCACTGACTGATTTCTCGACAGTACCCATTCTTACTGTTCCTGTAATATAACTTGGTGTATCTGCTTTAGCATTTTGGGTGTTATAGAGTATATTTCCACCAACTAGTGCTACAGCTACAATTAGGACACCTGAGATAACCCAATCAATTCGTCTTCTTTTCATAACTTGCACACTCCTGTTTTTTACTGAGATTTTTTCGAAGTATTTTCAACGACAAGTGCAATATTAACACAACCAAAACAGGAATGTGTGAAGAAATTATGAATTTAATAACCAAACATTATTTGATTTACTGGAAAAATTGTCATCAGTTTCTATTTACAATTAAATGTTTATAGTTTAAATTTAATAAACTCACAATTAATTTATTTTCATTATATTTTTAAGCAAAGTCCAGTTTTGACACATATCTTTGTTAAGTTTCAAGAAATAGAATTGCATTTTTTAATGATTGAATCCTATCCTTCTTTAACAATTTCTTATAAAAATATTAATGTTAAGGATACATTTCCTTTATAGTTTGTCCATTCTTCTTATATATAATGAAACTAATCACATACAAGTTTCGAACTAAATATGAAGGAGTTGCTTTATGAAAAGGAGTTTGTCGGCCCTATTATTTCTTGCAACCTTTTTCGTTTTCGGCTTCGCTCAAACTGCACAAGCATCCACAGGCAATACTTATTAGAAGTCGACTCGACTGGCCCTGAGGTCACTCAGGTGCAAACCGAACTGAACTACCTGGGTGATAATGTTGGTAGTCCTGACGGTATCTTCGGTGCAAAAACCAAAGCGGGAGTTGTTGATTTTCAAAGAGCAAACTCTTTAAGTGTCGATGGCATCGTTGGAGCAAACACAAGTGAAGCCTTGACCAACGCTTATGCTGAAAGAAAATCTGTCATGGGGCTTCCAGATTTCCGGGCAAGTTGTAAAGCGAACGTTCCCATATAGTTGGCCGACAGCCTCAGGTTTAGTTTGGTCGTCGAAAAGTTATTCCAGGTTACAAAGGGAACACTGTGCAGCGTAAAATAATCTTGATACGAGTTATCACCTTTAATAAATCCCGCTTCTCGATAGACGCTATAGTTGTCCCCCAACATTGGAAGGTGATCACCATAAAAATTACTTCTGTCGGTTGTTTTATCTGTTTTAAACCCTCAATGAGTTGCTTGAGCGATTGATCAACATCTGCAATTGTATTACAGGAATTATTCAGCAAGGCCTGAGAATCTGGGCTTAAATGACTGTCCTTAACCTTAATGGTGTTTTGAGGATTCTCAACACTGGAATAAGGACCGTGGTTCTCCATGGAAATAGCATAAAAAAAATCTGGTTTCTGAGTTTCTTTGACTTCGTCAAGAATTTTCTGAGTTAGCTCTGTATCTCGAATTATTGTCCTTTGTATTCAGGCCTGTCAAAGAACTCCTTACTGATAAATTTATCAAAGCCCATTTCTTTATACACATTGTTTCGATTATAAAACCAGTTGTCATAAGTGTGAATGGCTGAAGTAGCATACCCTTGTCTGTGGAGTATGCTCGGTAGTGCCTCGATCGGCCTGATCATATATTGAGCATAGGGAATTACATCCAAATAAATAGCCACTCCCTTCTCCTTGAGTTGACGTACATATTTCAAAGTGTCGAGAGTATTGCGAGCAAATCTACTAATTGACTTGGTAATCACCATATCGATCTTGCCAGCCATACATTCCTCTATCATGCGATTGAAACCCTCACGTTTCTTGGTGTTCGTACCGCTGATTCCTTCGTCCGAGAAAATATCTACAAATTCCCAAGCTGGATTGTTCTGGATATAAGAGGTGTAATGCTCAACCTGCGCCTGATAGCTGGAAATTTGTTCCTCATTATCTGTTGAAACCCGAGCATAAGCACAAACTCTAAGTTTTGCGGTAGCCTCTAAACCCTTTAACTCTTGCATCGATTTTGCTGGAATCACTGTTACTGTTGCCATTATAAAAAAACCTCCCTAAAAATATCGTGGCCTCGCTTCAAGGTGTATGTTTCCTCAAAAGCAAGGCCATTTTTTAATTGGAATATTAATTTGGTTCGCTCTTTGACCACTATTTTTTCGACTATCTTCCGATACAAATCATCGTTAAATTCTGTGAGGTTACCACATTGGGCCTCAAGTATGGTTTCAGCCATCCAATCAGATCGTTCCGTTTGAAGCCCAGTTAATCTGACCACGAGATTTTCGTGTTCAGCTTTCACCAAATTGTGGTCTGCATAGCCCTTTTCTTCTATTAAAAATAGCGCCCGTTCTTGTTTAATAAGTTTCCCAATTTCCTCATCTAACTTCGCGATGCGCTCATTATCTAAGTCAGTTAACTTTTCTCGTTCAAGTCGAACCTTATACTCTTCTAGCATCTTGGCCCGGTTACTATAAAGCTGGTTAAACATCCTTACAAACAGGCATTTAATTGTCTCTTCTTTAATCCTCCCAACATCACACGAAATTTTTCTTCCTATTATATGGTGTTGCAAATCCAGCAAACCGACTCCGCTACCGTCCCGCAATTATCTATATGCCTTTGTTTGCCTCCATAGAAAACACTTTGTGTAATATACGTGTGAACTACATATCCACTCGAGCTAATCTCGTCCTCTTGAAGCTGCGGCAGTATACCATTTAGAATACGATCGTAATGAATTAACTCATCATTCATTATTGTCTCTTTAAAGAGCTCATGGGCAGTTCTCTGAACATATTGATAAGCTTCGTCTGGGGTTCCTCCGGTTAATAATCTTTTTACCATCATGGCATAGAGACAGCATCCTCTTCCATTCAATTACCCCCAAAAGTTCAATTGCTTTTAATGTTGTATAACGGTAATAACTTTACAAGTTCATCGATAATTTCCTGTTCACGTATCCGTTTCTTTTTTTCAAAGGCTTTAGTTCGGAGTCTAGAAAAAACCATTTCTGCCTCTTCAATGTCCTCTTTCTCAATGCCCTCAGGAGACAAAGGTTCTCCCCCTACTTTTCTGCCTAATTCCCATTTTAGTTTATCAAAGTGATATTCCAACGCTTCGGGAATGTAGTAAATATCCAATGGCACATTATACTCTGGATTATGATAAACTGGCTCATCAGAATCTATGCTGCAATCATAATCACGGTCAAGGGAGTACATATCATCCTCTTTTAATTCTTCTAAGGCACTTCTTACTTCAGCACCAACTAAGCCTGCATCAATTAAATTTTTTGTAATATCATTCATACTTCCTACCTCCAGGTCATTCTTTTTCAACCTCTTTTACGAATTTCATCTTTTATCAATGATCTTGAAATATCCATAGCTTTTATCATGCTCTTAAAGCGAGTGTGATGAGAGGTACCCTCCGCAAATTTTTGCTGTGCTTTTTCGCATTTGCTGATAATTGAAGACACGGGTCGCAGTGCTTCTATCAATTCATCTTTTGTATACTTGTCCAAAACATTTTCATCAGTTATTAATGATTTTGAAATATACATTGCTTTTATCCTATTCTTAAGGAGTGAGTGCTGAGAGGTGCCTTCCAGAAATTTTGGCTGCGTTTTTTCACATCTACTAATAATTGAAAAAACAATTTTTAGAGCTTTTTCTAATTCTTCTCTTGTATAGTTGTCCAGAGTATTTCACCTCAAATTCTGATTTATTTCTTTTGTTAAATAATCTTTACTTCACCATTTCCTACAAACGTTCATTAATAAGTATTCGCATTACGGCAAGTATTTACCTCTATAGGATGTGTCCTATAATGGGCGCTATGACAAGTTTCAGGTACATCCACTACTCAAAAAACGCCAAATTCAGGCATGAGTGCCAATTTTGGCGTTTTCTAATCTAGCCTTTTGAGCGTTTCTTAGACGAACGATCATCTTCTAAATTCTCCATATTGCTTTGATTCTCTATAATGTTGACATCTAGAAAACTACTGGTATGAAGCTGGGTGTTCGTCCTGGGAGGACTGTCTTTGGCAATAAGCCATATAATTTAAATTGAATTAAAAGGCCGCCACAATAATTAAACTTAACCGTATAATATTCCATATTACGGTAACCATAAAACAACTATTAGGAGGTGATCCTATGACCTTTATAACAAGCTTTTCTAAGATGTTATCATACATTGCCAAAAGTGATCCCTTATCTTATTATTTATCGTATTCTATGGAAGAAAACGAAAATCAAGCAGAATCAAAAAATGAATCCCTAGAATAGTTGAAACTAAAAGAGCTATCCGACGGGTAGCTCTTAATCATCATCACTTAACATTTCCCATGATTAAACTATAACGAATAACATCGCCCGATGGTTACACCAGGGTTGTAGGACATGATAGCTCTGTATGGTGTGTATTGCAAGTCAATATTTAATAAGAGTTTCGTTAAATGGGTCTTTAGCGAAGGTAAGTTACCCCTACTTTTGTTCTGGAAACTCAAATGAAGAATAGTAATTTACGTAGGGGTTAAACTTATGTTTATGCATAAAAAATCTTACTAGTATCAAACTATCAACAGAAAAGAGCAAAGGTTGTGTTTTATCTGTCTACATTATTTTATCCATCGTATATATTAATAGCTTTCATAATCGTAATTCTAACCATCCCCCAGAAAGATTTAAAAAACTACTTTATTTACGGTGTGCTTTTTGGAGGATTTGGTGATGTAGTAGTAGTTGGCTTATTTCAGAATGTACTACACATTATATGCTTTAAAAATGCTGGCATTTTTAATGTTTTAGGAGAAAATTTACTTTCTCCTCCCAGTTGGATTTTAACCGTTATGATCTTTCTCCGTTTTTTACCGTTACAAAAGTTATTTCAATATGCTTATGTTTTAGGATTTGCGGTTTTCAGTGTTGGATATGGTTACTTGGTTCATAATGTAGGCTTATTTGATTTTAAACCCTGGTATTATCCATACTTTGCTTATCTTACTTTTTTGTTTTGGTGGACAACTATTACCTGGGTATTCGTCAAAACAAGCTCTCTTATAAGGAACCCTATTTAAAAAATAACATTCCGTTCCAGAGTACAACCCAACTCTTAGAATTAAACTAATAAGGTTAATTGGTTCACTAAACTCCCACTTATCGAACATCAAATCTTAGATCCATTTATATCTTCCACAAGAACCACTTACACGTATTTAGCTCATACTTCAATTGAAATTGTTTCATTAGCCCATGGATCTCACTCTGACAATCATAAATCCTCATTCGGTTTCCGGCAATTTTCTCTTCAGATATTCTTATAATTATCTCAACTTTAATAACGTTGCCTTCATGCCGAAAGCGAATCGGACGCGATGTACCGGGGATATCAAACCATGCGATCATTTCGATAGGAGCCATAACGCCTTTCATCTCTAGCCACACTTCGCCCAATCACCCGTAATACATTCGGTGCATCCTCCGATATGTATTAGTTTGTTGTGGCATACAGGGCATTGATCATGGACAATTAACCATTCTTCACAGGGTTCCGTACAATAGGATTTCCTATTACACTCAGCGCAGACATCTTTCATTTTTATTGCCTCTCAGTACATATATTTGGTTGTATATAGAACTTACGTTCCCATTGTTCAGTTCTCTTTTTTTACATCAACATTTCTTACATAAAATTATATCAACCCTCATCGACAAAAAATTGAAGAGGGTTGATAATTCCATTTTAGATACATATGCTATACCAAACAAAAGTTTTATTCATGCGAAAGGGAGTGATTTTATCATGCTATCCTAATAAATTAAATGATACTGGAATATTTGTTCATGAAATACAAACACCTGTGCCAAGAGAGCTCTACAGGATTTTTCCTTATGAGAGCTTCCGGATCAGAGCAGAAATTTTAATAGACTTCTTAAGCATAAACCATAAACTTCAATTTCAAGTAATAAATTATAACCCTCATGAGGTAAATTTAGAAGATCTAACGCAGGAAGAATTTACTCAATTTTGCTTTCATTTCTGTAATTCAGAACAGGGAATTTACGTTGATCGATTAACATTGCCTTTGCAACTTAGACGAAGAGGGATCGGAACTTATTGTATTAATTGGCTAAAAGATTTTGCAAGCGATTTTGGGTTTAGGTATATTATTCTCGGTTCCCTTACCGAGGCCCGTTCATTCTGGATTAAGATGGGGTTTAGACTTCTTACAAATGGTGAATTAAGCAGTTTTCCAGGTTATCAAGGGCGCTACAATCGATAGTAAACATCCACATCTACAAATCGGAGAAATAACTTACTAGTTCATCAGGAGCAATTTAGCTTCCATTTGATTTCTACCGATCATTGCTAAGGAATTGACTCATTATGTATTATATCAACATTATTTACTTAATTTAACTGCACGGAGGCTACACCTTCCCCTACCCCAAAATTAGCTTTCTTATTTACTATTATTTCTCTATGAACTACTAAAAACTGTTTCGGCATTAGACTTCAGCAGATATAGTCCTTTTAATAAAAGCCTTACCATTTCTCGTTGAGTTGTGAAATGGTTTCTCAGTCGCCTCACCAAAAATAACTGCATGAGATAGATTTGATGCAATAAAGATTAAATTGAGCACTGCTTCTACGGCATTCCCGCCGCGCACAAAACAATGCTCTAAGCCATATTCACTCTTAAGGTTGTTAAAGATTGAGTTCTCTATATCCCAACGCGCTCTAATGATTTTGAACAAAGTTTTATGGGCCATATCCATAGAGGTCGTCACTATCATAAGTTGTGTACGCTTCTTGTCCTTATGTTGCATTGTAAATTTTACAAAACGTAACGGTTGATCAACATTGTCCATGGTAAATGTTGACTCGTAAACTTCTACTTTCTCGAATCCCTTTTCATCTTCCCAAACACCAACTGTCTTCGACTTATTTGTCTTCTTTCTTGCTGACCGCAAACTCTTATTATTATTATTATTTTTTGCTCGGACTATGGTATCAATGCCGAGGTTTTTGCAGTGGTTAATCCAAACTGAATTACAGGCAAGGGCATCATAAACGACAACATCCATTAATCTTTTTTGGCTCTTCATGGTGCTTGAAAGCAACCTTTTCGCAACGTTCAGCTCACCCTCATCCTTTGAAGCAGAATCTTCTCCGGGCCTGTACATTTCAAAGCCAATCACCAGTTTGGAACCTTTACCCACTGTTGATATGACAGCGCCACTATGGAAACTATGGATCTTATTGCCTTTGATATTTTTCAAGCATTCTGGACAACTTTTCTTATTGCTCCCAAAAAACTTTGTTCCATCAATCGTTCCATTGTCGAAAACTTTATTCTCAACAGCTGTTTTTACGATGTTTTGATTGACTTGTTTTAGTCCTTCGAGATCTAGGACCTTCAGCGTATCTCTAATGGCATCAATTTGCGGCAGCTTAGTTCTTCGGGGAAATAGTTTACTAAACTCATGATTCTTTATCATAAAATTCAGCTCGTTAAAGCTTTTTATTCTAAGCAAAAAACCTAAAAGCACAGGCAGAATAACTTGACCCGTGCAATAAGTGGGCTTAACTCTTCCGTCAGATAATTGATTCAAACCATGATCTATCTGATAAACATTCTTCATGTAGTTTACTAATTTTACAAAGTCGTTCTTTCGCATTTCATCCTCTCTTCCAATCTGATTTTAGCAGGAAGCAAGAGAGAGAAAAAGTCCGAATTTGATACACTTCTGAAATCTGTAATATTACCAGTGAGATCAATGGTTTAATTGTGCTAGAGGCTAAACTGCTGCGTTCTAGGTGGACATATATTCACAAAAATTATCGCTTACTTATTAACTTAATCCTGTAAAAGTTTTTCCTTTTTGGATAAGAATTTTTCCATTGCATCACTAATTTTAATATCCATGCGTTCAGCCAAAATAATTATCCACCATATACATTCGCCGAGCTTATATTCCAGTTCAGGTACAGTTTTCCCATTTGTCAGCCAACGCCCCTGTTGAGACATTGTCAAACGACCGACCAATCCAGCATCTGTTAGAAAAGCTAGTGCATCTTCTTCGACTGACCATTCCTTTTCATGGTACTGCTTTTCCAAATTGTGATAGTGCTTTCTTATTTGAACAGAACGTTCAACAACTTCACTTAAGTTCATATCTTTCATGTTATTCCTTTTCCCCTATATATTATTTAAGTTTTATCGGTTCTTAAAATGGTGAGGGCATGTTCTTATATGATCATCAACCATGCCTATTGCTTGCATAAATGAGTATATTATTACTGGACCCACGAATTTAAAATTTCGTTGTTTTAAATCTTTACTGATTTGTTCTGAGAGAGTAGTCTGAGCAGGAATATCTCCATCAGATTCCCAATGATTTATCACTGGTTTAAAATCAACGTAACGCCACAAAAAATTCGAAAAACTTCCAAATTCCGATTGGATTTTGATAACTTCTTTGGCATTGCTTCTTACAGCTTTTAGTTTCGATAGATGTTTAATAACATTATATTGATCTTTGATACCTTCGAGTTTTTCGTCGCTCAGCATTGAGCAATAGGTGATATCAAAATTGTGGAAAGCTCTTTGATAATCTTCTCTTTTGGAAAGTACTATATTCCATGATAATCCTGATTGAGCACCTTCTAATATAAGCATTTCAAATATATATGAATCATCATGACTTGGAACACACCACTCATTGTCATGATACTCCTTCATCAATTGATTTTTTCCAGGCCATAAACATGCACTCATAAAAAGTCCCTCCCAGTCATCCTACAAATGTTCATTTTTGATATAGTTTTGGCGCCCCAAAATCCTAGCGCTAAATCTTATACAAAAACCACTTGCAGGTATTCAATTCATACTTTAGCTGAAATTGCTTCATCAACCCATGTACCTCGCTCTGACGTTCATAGACCTTCATTCGATTACCAGCAATCTTCTCTTCAGATATTCTTTTTATCATTTCAACCTTCACAACATTGCCGTCATGCCTAAAGTGAATTGGACGCGGTGTTCCAGGAATATCAAACCATATCAACCACACTTCGCCCAATCACCTGTGATGCACTCAGTACATCCACCGATATGTATGAGTTTGTTGTGGCATACAGGGCATTGATCGTGGGCAATTAGCCATTCTTCACAGGGTTCCGTACAATAGGATTTTCCTATTACACTCAGCACAGACATCTCTCATTTTTATTGCCTCTTAGTACATATATTTGGTTGTTTATTGAACAAATGTTCTATTATAACCACATTTAGATAAAATATCAATACTACAAGCCTAACATCCCTCATCGACAAATCCTTGAGGGATGTTAGGTTTCGTTTGAGGATAAAAAGTCAACCTTTAATCAAGGTCAAATCATTATTTGCTATTAATTAATCACTTAATCGTATGAAAATAGGTCATTATTCTTACAAGCCCTCATATAAATTTATTACTTGTACAAATAATGAGAGGAGCCAAAATGAAAATGAATAAACGCAAGTTAAAAACGATTATATCTATAGCAGCCGGGATCACGATTATTACCTTAACGACAACAGGATGTAATAGTAAAATGCTTTCATCAACTCAAAAACAAGCCCCAGACAATGCCCAAGCAACTCTTTCTACGATGACACCAACAACCGAGCAATCATCTACTACAACTTCCAAGGGATCTAAATTAGCAAAAACTAGTTCTAAATCCACAGCTAATAAATCCGAAACAAGCACAGAACTTACTAATGAACTTAAGACGTATTTGAAAACAAATTATGGAATAGGATCTCACGAAAAATCTTGGTATAAATACATCTCTCGAATAGCAGTTAATGGTAAGAGTGTCACAATTAATACTAGTCTTCACACTGACAAGAAAGTTGCAACTGCTATAGCCAACGCCGTTCTAGGTTGGCCTAAATTTAGTGGTATCGTTACTATCGAAGGCTCAAATGGTAGTACTCTTGCAAAAGAATCAAAATCTTAAAATAATAGGTAGTTAAAAAGTTATCCTCCAATTGACTCTACTTTTGGAAGGTAACTTTTTTTCTTAGTATATACATCCATTCATTTAATTCACGCCTTAGTACATATGTGGTTTAAAATAACTAAACATTTTTTGAACCACATAATTTTACTTAGATCCGCATCTGTCCATTCGAACAATTGGCTAAAGCTCCTTAATTTAATATTGGATAATTCTAGAGGAGATTTAGCTTATTTATCGAATTACTAATTATGGAATTTTATGGAAGGAGAAACAGCTTTAATGATGTACGGCAAAGCTAGTCCTCTAAGATCACATTTTGGTAAAATCCTAGGTCTTTTTATTTTAGTGCTCGTTATTTCCACTACAGTTTTCGTAAAAAATTATTATTTTAATTCTAATTCACTTAAAAAACCTAATAAGCCCCCGTCATCTGCCAATGCAACTTTAAATAACAATCGTTCCGAATCATTGGATCAACTAAATCCCACGAGAACCTCCGCCGGCCCAATCAAAGTGGTGTATGAACTTCCGGAGAAACAGCCCGTAGTCTATATCACTATTGATGACGGTTGGTATCCAAACGAAGAAGTTATAAAGTTAATGCAACAATACCATCTACCCATTACTACTTTTCTTATAGAACAGGCTGCTCAGAAACATCCTGACTTTTGGCTTAAATTTATAAAGGCTGGTGGACACATCGAAGACCATACTGTTAACCACCCTTATTTGACGCATTTGTCACCTACAGATCAAAAAAATCAGATCTCTCAACCTATAGATTATTTAAGCCAGTTCGGTTCGCCACCTAATGAGTTACGGCCACCTTACGGAGATTTCAATTCTGAAGTCGGACAAGCAGCCCATGATTCTGGAATTAAATATATCGTAATGTGGGATGCAGAAATGGAAAACTCCAGATTTACTACTAGAAGCGGTCTGGGTCTTAAGGCAGGAGATATTATACTTTTACATTGGGTTCCTGGACTGGATCAGGAACTTATGAAGCTATTGAACATCATTCAGAAACAGAATTTAGGTATAGCTGATTTAACCCAGGCATTAACTGGAGAGCCTTTAACAATAAGTTGGATAAAAGCACCAATTCCTATCCCCAAACCCATACCAACAACGTCTACCGAAACCAGTACCACTACTTCCGGAAATCCTAAAACTCCTGGAACCGCTGGTACTCCTAGAACTTCTAACACTTCCGGAACCTCTAATACTCCCGGAGCCTCTAATACTCCCGGAACTTCTAACACTTCCGGAACCTCTAATACTCCCGGAGCCTCTAATACTCCCGGAACCTCTAACACTTCCGGAACCTCTAACACTTCCGGAACCTCTAACACTCCCGGAGCCTCTAATACTCCTGAAAACCCTGACACTTGGGGAGCATAAACAAGACTTTATAAAATATGGTCCCCGGTGTCATGAAAAACACCGGGGTTCAGTCCGTCTAAAAATTACCCACATTTTGACCAATCACCCGTTATACACTCCGTGCATCCCGCAACATGGATAAGCTTATTCCCGCAAACCGGGCATTTATCATTTTCAATTAACCAGCTTTCACATGGATACATACAATAGAATTGTCGTTTACACTCAGCACATATATCTTTGTAAAGAATGCCATGGTAAAGGAAGTATCCATACAGCGGAGGGGAAGAAACTTATCCAGTTTATTAGGTTTTGGATGAATCCGAATTATTAGATTCAATTGGGTTCGTATTGGAATAATAAATATCGTCCGACTTAAGAAGAGAACGGCTGCTAAACCATGTCTGAGGTTCAGATATGTAGCCCTGCCCATACCCTTAGGCCGTTCGTTTAGCATAAAATTCGTTGATCAATCTGTCCAGCTTATCACTAACTTTAATCACTCTTGGATCCTTTAGGTCTTTATCTGCTGCAGCTTTTATCATTTGCAATCTCAGTTTTTCAATTCGTTTTTCTAATTCCATAATAATATCACTCTTTCTTTAGCTTTTATCAGAAATTGCGAAGCTCCTCAATAGGGTGAACAAAAAGCCACATGATAACAATGTGATGATCAATCTCATAATAAACCATCTCTTTCAATCTGATTTGGTGGTCATTGCCTTATGCTTAATAGAGTAACCGATATTATTTAAGTTTACGTGAAATATATATGAAAATTCAATTAAACATCTGTGAAAAATCACCACGCATGGAACTCAGTTTACAATCACAAACATTAAAACCTAAATTAGAATTAGATTTGCTTTTCCAGAGGATGAAATAGACCCCTTCAATTCTAAAGGTTCACTAAGAATCTGCTCAGCCTGTGATTTGTTAATGACTCCATTATCGACCATACACTGCACGACAATACGTTGCCGTTGCCGAGCGAGTGTCAGGTTATGATATGGATCATAAACACTTGGGGCATTAGGAATACCTGCAAGCATGGTTAATTCTTTCGAGGAACTTTTGCGGAAATGATTTAGAGTCTCCTGCGTTCAATTCTGACGGAGTTCTTCCAAAGTATTTCTCTGCTGCTTGATACAATCCGTTAGCCCCATGACCGAAGTAAATGACATTGGCGTAGAAGGCAAATGTTTCTTGCTTACTCATCGTGTCATAGAGTCCAATTGCGTAGATACCGATCACACAACAATTGATTCATAATACCTTGTTAGCAAATACCTCGCGAGATGACTCAGTGAGACAACAATTTGCTGAATATTGCCTGGCTATGCGCTGCTGCTGGTGTTTCGCGGTCCGGATACTACCATTACCTTGAAACGAAAGACCTCAGACGACAACGTGAAGAACAAGACCAAAAGGATTTCCTAATAATTGTGGAAGCTTACCGATTTCGTGGTTACAATAAGGGAGCCCGCGGTATTTACATGCGGCTTCTTCATATGGCTCCTCCGGTGCACATGAACATTAAGAAAATCCGACGTTTGATGAACAAATATCGACTTTTCTGTCCTATTCGCAAAGCAAATCCGTACCAGAGAATGGCCAAAGCACTGAAAACCAACAATGTGGCTCCCAACCTGCTGAACCGGGAATTTGAAACACACGGCCCCCGCGCTGTTCTGCTGACGGATATTACCTACATAATTAATGGAAAGGCGCCACGGTGCTATATGTCTACTATCATTGACGCCTGTACAAAAGAGTTGCTCGCTTGGGTACTGAGTGAATCTCTCGAAATTGATTTTGTTCTGGAAACTGTGAACCAGCTCGTCAAGAATTATGGTATCTCTTTGACAGCTGAGACCCTGATTAATTCGGATCAAGGGTCACACTACACAAGTATAAAGTTTATCCAACTGATAAAGGCAGTGAACTGAGGCAGTCTATGTCCCGAAAGGCAAATTGTTGGGATAACGCTCCGCAGGAATCCTTTTACGGTCACATGAAAGATGAAATTGACATTTCTCAATGCACAACATTTGAAGGAATTCACCAAGTGATCAGCGATTAGACTCCTAGCAGTTACTTTTAACTATTTTTACTCATTCCCATACAACAACCTAAAAAAATCCTAGAGCAAAAAAAATGTTGTAATGTCTAATAAATCCTTACTTTTTTATTCCGGCATTCCTGCTGAGAAGTACATTATACTTAAATATTAAACAAGGGAGAATTCATTCCAAGTAACACCTTATCAAAAAGGGCATTCAAACTGCAGTTCAGTTTAAATGCCCTTTGCTAGTCACGTTAGGGTTTTATTTTCCTGCATAATGACAAGTGAAAAACTTCAGAAAGTCTTTAGTTTTTCCCTCCCTAAGTCTTTATTTTTATCAAGTATGATAGATTTCGACGAAGGGAAGTGTATACATGTCTATTAAAAATTCCAATCTCGCCTTAAATTCAGCGAACAAGTTATTTTTCCTAAGGAAGTTTATAGAATCCCCATTCCAAATAGGGAGTGTTACACCTAGTTCAAAGTTTCTTGCTGCAAAAATGCTCGAACCTCTCGATTGGAGAAGTATAAGGTCTATTGCAGAGTTAGGTGCAGGTACGGGTGTATTCACAAAATATATTGACTCATTTAAGCATCCGGATTGTAAAGCTGCTGTGTTCGAAAAAGACCATGAAATGCGGTGCAAACTGAAGACTTGTTACCCTGAAATGATGTATTTCGAAGATGCACTAGCCTTATCCGAACAGCTCCAAGCGGCTGAAATAGGTTCACTTGATGCCGTTGTTTCAGGATTGCCCTTCACGTTATTTGAAGCATCTGTTCGAAAACGTATCATTGATGGTGTTATAAACTCTTTAAAACCAAACGGAATCTTTGTTACGTTCCAATATTCTCTGCAGATGAAAACAATGCTAATGAATAATTTCTCACAGGTTGAGATCTCCTTTGTACCACTTAATATCCCGCCAGCCTTCGTCTACGTCTGTCGTAAGTAGGAGGAAGTGAGA
Organism: Desulfosporosinus acididurans; assembly: GCF_001029285.1. Lineage (GTDB taxonomy): Bacteria > Bacillota > Desulfitobacteriia > Desulfitobacteriales > Desulfitobacteriaceae > Desulfosporosinus > Desulfosporosinus acididurans. Next base: position 262,545 of record NZ_LDZY01000007.1, on the reverse strand, counting down.
TGCATTATGATATATTACTCAATTTAATTGTGCACTACGGCTATTTAGCCTTATTCTTTGCATTATGGTTGGGGATTGTTGGAATGCCCATTCCTGATGAAGCTATCGTGATGACGGGCGGATTGGTAACTACACTTGGCTTACTTCACCCGATCCCAGCGTTTATTCTTACCTATATGGGAGTTGTATCAGGTTTATCTGTAGGATATTTCCTAGGAAATCGTATTGGTGTAAAAATTCTTGATCGAGTAATAAAGAATAAACAATCAACCGGGAGCTATCTTGTTAAATCCCAAGCTATACTGAATAAATTCGGAAAGTATGCTCTGGTTATTAGCTACTTTTTGCCGGTAGTTCGCCATCTGATGCCGTACCTTGTAGGAATCGGCAAAATGCCTTATCCTAAATATGCATTATATTCTTATTCAACAGGCTTAATATGGACCTTAATCTATTTCTTCCTGGGAAGGCTATTTGGAAATTATATTGAACAGCTTAGTATTCTAGTCGAAAAGTATGGCTGGTATACACTTGGCATATTAGCTGTAGTTTTCCTAGTCTTACGCTTGTATCATTATGCAAAACCAAGCCCAACTGTTTAGGAGGTTTACCATGGAACAACCCATGATTTTAGTGATTGATGATGATACCGAGATACGCAATCTCATTGAAATCTACCTAAAGAATGAAAGTTTTCAAGTCCTAAAAGCCGGAGATGGCTTGGAAGCTCTGGATGTCCTTTCTAATAATAATGTACACCTTATAATACTGGATGTCATGATGCCCAAACTTGATGGGATTCAAGCGTGTCTAAAAATTCGTGAGAAAAACCAAGTACCGATTATTATGTTATCTGCAAAGACTGAGGATATGCATAAAATTCATGGACTCAGCGTTGGGGCTGATGATTATATGACAAAACCCTTTAATCCCCTGGAGCTGGTTGCCAGAGTGAAGTCTCAGTTAAGGCGTTACCTTCGTTTTAGCCACTCTAATGAACCCACAGACGCTGCCAACGATGATGAAATCGATATCGGAAATTTAAAAATCAAGACGTCAACTCATCAAGTCATACTTAATAAGAAAGACGTTAAACTTACTCCTAAAGAATTTGCTATTTTAGAGCTGCTTGCCCGTCATAAGGGAATGGTCTTTAGTAGTGAACGGATTTTTGAAAGTATATGGAAGGAACCTATGATGGAATCCGAGAATACCGTCATGGTTCATATTCGAAATATCCGTGAGAAAATTGAGGATAATCCTCGGAAGCCCAGATATATTAAAAACGTTTGGGGAGTCGGATATAAAATTGAGTAAATTACGAATTAAAATTAGTCTGCAATTGTTTTTGGCAATTATAATAAGCTTTTTTGTTTCATTGGTAGTTTTAGGGATGGCTTTAAATTGTGTATCGAGGATTAATGTTGTTTTAGATATAGAACACAGGAGTCCTATCTTTATTATTGCCATCTTTGTAACAGTATTTGTTATCAGCGTTGGTATCTTTGCCTTTACCTTTTTTCTTATTATTAACAGAAAAATCAAATACCTTAAATATATCTCTCAACAAGTTAAGGATATTACCCATGAAGGGTTTGGTTCAAAGATCGAAATACGAGGTAATGATGAAATTTCAGACCTTTGCCTAAATATTAACATAATGTCTCAAGAGTTGAAGTCAAAATTTGATTACGAAAGAGAAATTGAAAATAGTAAAAGTGAACTGATTTGTGACGTTTCCCATGATTTACGAACTCCGTTAACATCAATCAAAGGGTATCTTCAATTGCTAAAGGATAAACAGTATAAAACTTTAGAAGAACTTGAAACTTATATAAACATTGCTTTTGGTCGAACCGAAATGCTTGAAGACTTAATTGAAAACCTGTTTGAGTACACCAAGCTTCAGGGAAAGGATATCAATCTAAATTATAAAAGATTATGTCTGAACGATATTGTTCGGCAAATCGTACTGGACTATGGGCCTCTGTTTGACAAAGACCGTCTAAATTTACAGACGTCTATCCCCAATGATAAATACTTTGTAAAAATCGACCCTGAAATATATGTAAGAGTTATAGGAAATTTATTGGGGAATGCACTCAAATACAGCCTTAAACCTGGGAATGTCTCTGTAAGCCTTTGCGCGGAGAACAACGGAGTAAAAATGACCATAACGAACAGAGCAAATTCCATCGACTCTGAAAGCTTAGCCCATCTGTTTGATCGGTTTTATAGACTTGAAAAATCCAGGTCTAAAGAAACTGGCGGTACAGGTTTAGGCCTTGCTATTGCAAAAAGTATTGTTGAGCTGCATGGCGGCTCTATTTGGGCGGAAACTCAAAATGAAACCCTTAGCTTTAATGTTTGGCAGCCGTTAAGTTAACAGATGAGTTTAATCAGCTTTTGGAGGGGGTTATGAGCTGGAATTCTTAGTTACGAAAGAAGCAAGTGTTACCTTTTTTACAGTAGTGTTAGTTATTTCTACCTGGTACCATATAAGGAAAACGAAGCAACAAACCAGCAAACAAAAAAACAGTCGACAAACCTTTGAAGGTTAGCCCCTAGTACCTTAATGATATAGGGGCTATGCACTATTAATATAAGTGCAACAACAAGCCGTTAATTAAATATTTCTTTAAAAGAACCAATATAATGATAATATCTGAAATTACTCCTTAGTACTGTATACCGAAATTATGGTTTTCAATGATACCAACAAATCTAATTTAATATCTCCCTACCCACAACCCCCACCTTAAAAACAAATTCCACCTCAACTATCGACTCCACTCTAACCTTCTCAACTAACTTCCTAAACAAGTCCCTATCAAACTTATCCAGCAGCTTGCCGTCCCTAGCCGCTAGATAAGCCTTGAACTCCCCAACAATTCTATTCCTCCACACCCTCTCAGCTTCATCATTCTTCAGCCTCTGCTTACTCGCCTGCAACCTTTCAATTTCAGCAGTCGAATACTCCTGATTATTCCGCACCGCATTCATCAGCTCTTGCTGAAGTTCTGCTATCTTGGCATCAATAGCCTCGAAGTCAAACTCCGGGCCACTAGTTTCTTCTATTATATAGGCCCCTTTATTAGCAATGATTCTGTTCATAGCCCGCACAAACGCCTGTTCCAAAGCTTTCTCCTTAACGGCCTTCATTTCACAGCCACCGCCAGTTTGATGGTTTATACATATCCAAACAATCTGCAGATTCTTACCACTTCCCCATCTACTGCGCCTGAATTTTGAACCGCAATTTCCGCAGAACAACTTACCGGAAAAAGCATAATCACTCGTGAACTTACTCTTCCCAGTCTTGGAATACCCCCGCAAGTTTGACCGTCTTTCAAATTCCGCCTGCACCGCAGCAAACTCTTCCTTAGAAACAATAGCTTCATGACTATCCTCAACATAATACTGGGCTGCATGGCCGGTATTTATCACACGCTTTTTTGTTAGAAAATCAACAGTGTAGGTTTTTTGGAGTAGTGCATCACCCATATATTTCACATTTTTGAGTATTCCAATCACCGTACTGTCGTACCACTTTCTTGGGCCAGGCTTCCAAGCAAAGTTATTAGAAATTCCCCTTTAGAATCCAAAGTGTTCACAGATTCTTTTTCGAAAAAAATCGCTACTCCTTTCTCCTTAAGTTGCCGTACATACTTCAAAGTATCAAGGGTATTACGGGCAAATCTGCTAATTGATTTGGTAATAACCATGTCAATCCTGCCTGCCATACATTCGTCAATCATGCGATTGAAACCCTCTCGTTTCTTAGTATTCGTGCCACTGATTCCTTCGTCAGAGAAAATTTCAACGAATTCCCAAGCCGGATTATTCTGGATGTAAGAGGTGTAATGTTCAACCTGCGCCTGCTAGCTGGATAATTGCTCTTCATTATCTGTTGAAACCCGAGCATAAGCACAAACTCTGAGTTTTGCCGTGGCCTCAAGACCTTTCAATTCTTGCATTGGTTTTGCTGGAATTACTGTTACTGTTGCCATTATAAAATCCCCCTTAGAAAATATTGTGACCGTGAGATTATCAAAGCTAAAGCAGTTTATAAATTGAAGTAGTTACTAAGAAACATGTACCTCCTACCAATATTTTCATAACATATAAATATAATAATTTTTTCTTGGAGGGCAATGTGATGAGCGAAACTAATTATGAAAGACATAAAAGAGGGGAATACTCTGACCCATCTCCCTACCCTGAAGTGAAAGTTCTTAGGCCTAATCTTAGATATGTTGAAATATTAATGGATGACTATGCGGGTATAGTTAGTGAATTTTCTGCCATTAGTCAATATCTTTATCATCATTTTTTATTTAGCCAAATTGATAAGGAGCTTGGGGATTTACTAAAAAACGTTTCAATTGCCGAAATGCTTCACATGGAAATACTTGCAGATACAATAATTAACCTTGGGGGAAATCCGGTTATAAGGGGTTCCAAAAGTTCACTTCAAGGGAATTTTTGGTCTGGAAAATTCATTTATTATGGAACAAATCTATGTGATCAATTGAAATCAGACATTGATGCTGAATATAAAGCAATAGAAGAATACCAAAAACACATTCGCTGCATTGAGGATTTTCATGTGCAAGCAATACTTCAGCGAATCATATTGGACGAAAAGGTTCATATTTGTCTCTTTAGTAAAGCCCTTCAAAAATATTGTGGCTCTGAGTATTCCGGGAAAACAACTGATATTCGATGATCAAATCTATTCAGCTTCAATTATTCAGGTATACTGTTACTGTTGCCATTTACAAAAACCTCCCTAGAAAATGTCGTGGCCTCGCTTCAAGGTATACGTTTCCTCGAAAGCAAGGCCATTTTTAAATTGGAATATTAATTTAGTTCGTTCTTTGACCACTATCTTTTCGACTAACTTCCTATATAAATCATCGTTAAACTCTGTAAGCTTGTCCCCCTGAGCCTCAAGTACGGCTTCGAGTTCTAAGGTTCTAGCCAAGCGAGTGTCTCGTTTATTGACTTTCGACATCCAATCGGATCGTTCTGCTTGAAGTTGGGTCAAGGTTTTAACCAGTACATCGTGTTCAGTTTTAACAAGATTGTGGTCTGCGTAACCTTTTTCTTCTATATAAAAAGAGCGCCCGTTCCTGTTTGATGAGTTTCTCAATTTCCTCATCTAACTTCGCGATGCGCTCATTATCTAACTCAGTTAACTTTTCTCGTTCCAATTTTGCCTTATAATCTCCTAACAATTTGGCTCGATCAGTGTAAAGCCGGTTAAACACTCTGATAAACAATCCTTTAATCGTATCTTCTTTAATCCTCCCTACTCCACAAGAATTTTTCCTTCCTATTGTATAATTCGTCTCACTATGGCAGCTTGCTCTTCGTTGATTACTCCAATGCATGTTTTGAGAAATCGAGGCCAGTTCTTCCTCGGCAACGGAACTTAGAATGCTAAACATGAGTTCGCTTTCGGTTGTTAGGGTATCTATCGCCTCTTTTTCGAACCGGACAGCAATCCCAAGAAGTTTAAGTTTACGGATAGTTTCCAAACAATCTTGAACGTTGCGTGCAAAACGGCTGATGAACTTTGTTATGATAAGGTCAAACTTCTAAAAAGGATCCTTTTGATCTATACTGTAAGAAATCTTTAATCATTTTAATAGTAATGCTACCAATGCTTTATTGCTTTCTAGGCAATTTCCGCAACCGGTTCCGACCTTTGTTACGGTTTGAACCTCTTCAAAGGATTTGGCGCCATTCTTGATCGCATTTACGATATCTTGGGCAGTGACTTTCATACAGCCGCATACAATTTGGTTTTCAGCGATTTTCTTTTTCAACAATAACTCATTGACTAAAACTTTATTACCCTCAACACAGTTTCCGCAACCTGTTCCGACTTTCGTTAAGGCTTGAACCTCTTCAAAGGAACTCGCCCCATTCTTGATCGCTTTCTTAATGTCCAGATCAGTGACTTTCATACAGCCACATACTACTTGGCTTTGTTCTTTAGAAAATATTTTTGAAATGAGTGATTTTAACATTTTCATCCTCCGTTATTTTAGTTTCTTTGAAATGGCATTATCAATTGATAGTAATCCTGCACCCTTAATTAGCAAGAAGAGGGAAATCATGAACAATGCAAAAACGTATTCAATACCGGAATTAGTGGGGCCATTTAAGAAGAAGCCATTAGCCCCGTGGACTTTTGCTATGGCTACCAAATTGACAATGGCAAGCCCAAGTGCAGCCGGACGAGTTAAAAAGCCAAGAATAATTGCGATCCCGCCAAAGAACTCAGTTAATATGGCTAAACCGCCTAATGCAGCGGGAATACCCAATGAAGAAAAGAAACCGATAGTGCCTGTCCACCCGTAACCGCCAAACCAACCCAGGAGTTTTTGAGCTCCATGAGCGAAAAAGATAATTCCCAATGCAAGACGCAAAATTAAGAAACTATTGGACTCAACTGTAGCGAATATTTTATTTTTCATTTTTAATCTCCTTCCAAAACTAACGTTTTTTAAATAATAGGTGGCGCCAACCTACTTTCATATATTAAGACGAAAAGATTTTTAAAAGGATAGGGGAGTTATAAAAAAAGTATTTGTTAATTTTATAGCTAGGCGATGCGGCTAGGCAGGCTACTTTGAGAATCCAGTTGTTAAGGAGTAAGAAAACGTAATCTTTTCGGAGTTAATTGGAATTTGGTTGAAATATTTTTTTACTCCAAATTTTAGCTAGAATAACGAAAGTTGGGTTAGTCTTCTCGCTCAGTCATGATACTTGTATCATTAACGGATAAAACAAACCTCCTGCTACAGAAATTAATTCTTTAGCAAGAGGTGATTGATTCATAGTCGTTAATCTATTCATTCCTTAAGCAGATAACTTGTCATAGATAGTGAACCCATGGTACAGGAATCATTGTATATAGAGAGCTGATCATGTTCATCCGCAGCACCCAATATATAAAACAGCGGATCAAGATGCTCTGATGTGGGTACCGATAGTTTGGCAGACACCCCCGCCAGCCGGTAATCGATGACACCTCGATATTTCTTTTCGAATATTGTTCCTTTGATAAAATCATCAAATTCAACGGCCCAGTCATAACCGCCTTTCATATCCCATTTAATATGTGCAAGGTTATGAACCACATTGCCACTAGCGAAAATCAATATCCCTTTGTCTCGTAGGGGTTTTAGTTCGTTACCCAAATTAAAGTGATAGTCGGGATTCTCATTCCTGCTGACGCTCATGTGATAAACAGGGATATCCGCTTCGGGATACATGATTTTCAAGATGGACCATATTCCATGATCAATGCCCCAGCTATTATCAATTAGCCCATTTCCCAAAATCAAATCTTTTGTAAAATGGGCTAATTCCGGTGCCCCTTTTGGCCGGTAATCAACCTCATATAGTTCTCTAGGGAAACCGTACATGTCATGAACTATTTCCGGATGGGGATCATCATTGATGCGAGTTCCATCCGTCACCCAATGGCCGGATATCGCTAAAATTGCTTCAGGTATTGGAATTTGTTTGGAAATTTCGACCCAATTCCGTGTAAACTGGTTATCCTCAATCGCGTTCATCGGGGAACCGTGCCCAACAAACACAACAGGCATCTTATTCATAGTCAACACCTCGTTTTAAACTTTTCTTACCAAACCATAATCCTGTTCAACCACTTTATTGAGATCCTCAAGCAGCTTTGCTACATCAATACCATGAGCCCTTGCACCTTGCTCAAGATTCTCAAACCGGGAAGCCATGCATCCGAAACAATGCAGGCCATGTTTTAAAAAGACTTCGACGGACTGCGGATACTTTTCCACGATATCTGTAATTTTCATTTGACCTGTAATCATTGAATTTTCCTCCTAATGGATAATTTATTCTATTCCAGCAGTAGTCAATTTAAACGAGCCCATATTCTCATAGCCATTACCTTGAGTTAAAGACTTGCGAAGGAGCATCCGGGCTCTGTGCAGCCGCCACTTCGCCAATTCAACTGAAATGTTAAGGATTTCTGCCACCTCTTTAGTAGAGCATCCATTGATTTCCTTTAAAGTGTACACCTCACGTTGTTCATTTGGTAGCTGTGAAATCGCCTTAAACAGCATCTTTCTCATCGCTGTTTTTTGACACTTTTGATCCGGGTCTTGAGTTTCGTCTAGTTTTGTTTCAAGTTCTTCAGCCGGATTTTCTTTACGACCAGATCGCTTGCGTTGGTAGTCAATTGTTGTATTAACGGCTATACGGTATAGCCATGTCGAGATTTTAGACTGGCCTTTGAACAATTGCCTTGACTGGAATGCCTTTATAAATGTTTCCTGGGCCAAGTCCTGGGCGATATGATAATCCCCGGTCATTCCATATATTAAGTTTATAATTTTAGGTTCATTATCCTTAATAATCGTTTCAAGAGAGGCTTCATTGTCTAGATCATTTAGTCCATATAAGTTTTCACGGATAATCATTGTCGGTCTCTCCTTTAATATTCTTGACAATCATTCTTTGATATCATCTCCTTTTTTAATGATCGTCATTAGTGCCACATTGCTTCCTTTAAAATTGATTTCATGAATTAAGACGAAATCGATTTGAAATAGATAGTGAAAATTTTTAATCGCCCCAAAGCCGATAACCAAAGTTTATCCGGGACCGCGGCTTAGAAGAATTAGAAAGGTCTTTGCAGTAAAAAACCAAAAAAGCGACCTTAGCACTTGAAGGTCGCTTTACTTTTTTATATTAATTCATACAACCATTGAAAATACTCATTTTCTAACTGTCCTACGGTAAACTTATTTCTTGCATCCATTAATTCAGGGTTAATTTCGCATTTATCGGCATCACGAAGTAAGATTATTCGCTCAGGTGCGTCCATATGTCTCCCCCCTAAAATATGCTCATATGAACTATGTATGATACCTTTTATAAAACTATTCTCAACTTAAGCAACATCTCTCATGCTATAGTATACATTTAATAATAAATCGAGCCTCTGGCTAAGTTGAATAACTTCAGGGTCGACAAGTGGTTTACTCGACCCCAAAGTATTTAATTTTCCTCGTAAAATCTCAATAGACTTCAGTATTTCTACAGCACTCATTCATCGTCTCACTCCAAATGGTAGATTTAGACATTATCTTAACACAATTGCTATTATATTCCGGGTGTTGATTAGAATCAATGAATCCGACAATATCTGTCATCTTATCATATTTAAGAAAAATTATGAAACGATATTAAAATTTTAATTGTTTTTGTACTGAAAAGCATTACATAAAACCTTTGATGCGAAAGATCCCTGTAAAGCCTAAATCCGAATCTTTTCCTCTCTCAAGAGAAAGGATTTCAGAATCTTACGAAGAATATTCTTAACATTATGTAAAATGTGCCACTTATTCCCTAAATCATAGTACCGATTAGAAAAGAAACAACTCCAATAAGGACTATCTAAAAAATCTTTTGAAAGAGAGATGGATGCCTGTTGAAACAGAGTTCTTTACTAGTGGTTGATGACAATCCGGGAATTCGAATACTTTTAGAAGACCTCTTTTCCTCTAAAGGTTACAAAGTAGGCACAGCTGCTTCGGGACTTGAAGCCTTAGAATTGGCAAAAAAACAGTTACCAGATCTAATAATATCGGACCTCAGAATGCCGGGAATTAGCGGCATCGAGCTTCGTGAGAGGTTACTTAGTTTCAATCCAAATATGAAAGTGATTTTGATGTCTGCATACGCGGACAAACAAGAAATGGATGAATTAGCTCGTCATTACATAATCGATTACATGTTAGATAAACCGTTTGATTTGGAACATTTAAGCGGTGTTGTTGATGACCTATTGAATAAGACGAGTACCGTTAGTATTTTGGCAAAATAAAACGACCCGATTTATCTTAAGATGTGATATCTGTTAAAGCCGCCCTTGCTGTGGGGCGGCTTTTGACATGATTATCGTTATGATCTTAAAAAGTATACATAATATCTGATTGCCCGCCAGATTAGGCTGACATTTTTTATCCTTCTATTATAAAGCAGCAATGCTTTTTTCCCCACCTTAATGCATGACTATTATGTATTGGCAGTGGTTGAGCGGTTTGTCAAAGGGGTGCCGCAACCATTTAAAACCTCAAGGTTTATAGCAGCTTGTTATATTGGAAAATTATGTCACTTCCCATCTTTGCAACATATATTGTATTGACCTTAAGAAAGGAGGAAAACTAATGTACGGAATGGGTTATGGTATGGGCGGAGCATGTGGTGGTACCAGTACTGGAGTTGGTGTAGGGATTATCGCTATTGCAATTTTAATTCTTATTGCTTTAGGCGTTATTTTTTAAAGGTATACTAGATCGGCCATCATTCAGGTTAGTAGCCTGTAATTATTTATTCTAAGTGATGAGAACAGAAGCCCTTGAGAATTAATCCCCATAAATAAGAATATTTGGAGGTGATTTTTTAGATGTATGGCTGTGTAGGAACTCCAATTTGCTGCCCACCGCAGTATTGTGTGCGAAACTATTATACGCCGCGCGTGGTTCCAGTTATTCATCCTGTTGTAAATGTTAATCGCTATAATGTTGTGAATGTTCCTCAACATGTTTATCAGCCTATGACAACAAACGTTGTTGTTGATCCGGGCCAAGGTTATGGTGGTTATGGTGGAAATTTAGGTTATAACCGACTCTTCTTTTAAATTTTTGAAGTATCAGAGTCGTGACGTAACTCTATGCTTCATCACGACTCTAATTTTCATTCTATTAGCGTTAATAGAAGTTACCTATAATAGCATTATGACCAGCAATTTAGCTTTTGTATGATTCCAACCAATCTTAATTGAAGAATTCGCTTAGTATGTATTGTATCTACAGTATTTACTTAATTTAACTATAATAAGAATACGTCTCCCCTTACCCAAAATTACACTTCATTTTTAATTGCCTAATCTTTATGAGCTGCTAAAAATCAGTTCATCTTTTTACCTACTGTTGATATGACAGCGCCACTATGGAAGCTATGGATCTTATTGCCTTTGGTATTTTTCAAGCATTCTGGACAACTTTTCTTATTGCTCCCAAAAAACTTTGTTCCATCAATCGCAGCAACAGTATATCCATCAATCGTTCCATTGTCGAAAACTTTATTCTCAACGGCTGTTTTTACGACGTTTTGATTGACTTGTTTTAGTCCTTCGAGATCTAGGACCTTCAGCGTATCTCTGATCGCATCAATTTGCGGCAACTTAGTTCCCCGGGGAAACAGTTTAGTGAACTCATGATTCTTTATCATGAAATTTAGTTCATTAAAACTTTTTATCCTTAGTAAGAAGCCAAAAAGCACAGGCAGAATAACTTAACCCGTGCAATAAGTGGGGTTAACTCTTCCGTCAGATAATTGATTCAAACCATGATCTATCTGATAAACATTCTTCATGTAGTTTACTAATTTTACAAAGTAGTTCTTTCGCATTTCATCCTCTCTTCCAATCTGATTTTAGCAGGAAGCAAGAGAGAGAAAAAGTCCGAATTTGATACACTTCTGAAATCTGTAATATTACCAATGAGATAAATGGTCTAATAGTGCTAGAGGCTAAACTGCTGTATTTCTGTGTCATAGATTATCCTTCTTTTTCTTCTTAGGCTTTGGAAGCGAAATTAGCGGTTCTAATATTGTTATGATCTCTTTACTAAATTCGGAATTATCTATGTCCAATATATAATGCTCCTTTGATCCATCATATGGAAAACCCTTCTCGGCATCTTTCATCTTTTCACTGATAGGGTCAAGCATTTTCACAAAAACTGTATTGTCACAGACCAGAAGTAATGGTTTCTCATTTACATAAACCATATACTCTCCAAACATTTTCTTATATCTGATCGAGCCCACATTCGAAATCTGTTCGCAGACATAAACAATATAGTCTAAACTAGTTGCCAAAATATTTCACCCCCTGGCATTATAACTAAAAAGTCCCCGCATCAAACACTCCGCCGCTTGACCACTAGCTAGCCTTTATCTCGGCGCTATTTCTTCTTGAGCTTAGCTGAGGCGGTAAGGTAGAGAGTGTGACTGGGTGATACAGATTTTTCTAATCAATTTTAATCTCATCCTTCTTTTTATATACAATACCATTAAATCTAGCAATAATTTCTCCATCTTCATCCAATATGTCAACATTATAATTTCCGATTTTCTTACTTGATGAAAGTTCTTTAGCTTCGGCAATAAGTATATTTCCTTTAGGAGGTCGAAAAAACGATATATTAGCATTTATCCCAAGTGATACTTGTCCATATGAATTAGATGCCGCAGCAAATGCAAAATCTGCCAAAGTAAATATCGCTCCTCCTTGGACAATATTAACAGCGTTTAAGTGATCATCCGTGATTTTCATGTTGGCTTTTGCATATCCGGGCTTTACTTCGACTAGTTTAATTCCTGCTAAAGCAGCAAACCTATCATTTTCTAGGTACTTCATAATATTTTTGCTCATATGTCCTCCTGTAAATATGTTGCTTATTTCTAGGAGATATCTCATGCTAACTGAATCATCCCGCTAGCCCGATTACCATCTGGTTCCCAACACCTAACACTCCTCTATAACCCATCCCCTCACCTCCCCAGTTCTCTGAGCGCCTTTGGATAGGTAAGGACATCCCATCCTGCGGGATTTAAAGAGTTCGTCAGATAACCAGCGGCTAGGTTTTGTAAAATACTGGGTATTTAAGATTGAGGATCGGGGAGTGTACGAAATTGGCGTCCGGGCCAGTCCTAACCGCTCTCTTTTCCTAATTATACCACCGTACCTCTACAAATTGTAAAAACCCAGAGCAACACGCCCTGGATTTGCAAAGTCGTTTAGATTATTTGGTTTTTAACCCCGCTCTCGCAGGTGGGCATTTTCACTTTACTTTTAGAGAAGTTGGAAAATCGAATCTACTGTAAGTTCCTATTGATTTCTCTCAATTAAGCTTTTGTACTTCCTTTCATTTCTCTTCCAATTAAATACACCTAGTCCTAATCCCCATAAAAAAAGAAAAGCAACGCCAAATGATGAGTTAGCAAGAAACTTATGGACATCTCCATGACCAAGTGCTGTTCCGATTATTCCGCCAAATAGACCTCCAACCGAAATTGCAATGCAATATAGGAATACATGCTTAATTGGCCCTTTCAGACGCTTTCTTTCCCACTTATGAATGAATTTATCCATTAAAGCTAACCTCCAATGAGATGACGATCATTAAATCTTCTCTGGAGACTCCATAAACCATTGAATCAATCCACAGTTAGTACATATAAGTATAGTAGCTGATTTGTTCAGCCAATCAAGATTTAGAAAGGTCGCTCCAGCAGTATTCAATTGTGCAGAACCATCTTCAAAAATGTCATTTTTACAATGAGGGCATATTACTTTGATATTTGCAACCTCATACCGACTTGGCCCAAATGACTCTTTTATAGCTTTAGCACCTTTTTTTAATCCTTCAATAAAATCCGACATTATGTCACCATCCCATTTTTACAAAACTTATTGCTTTCTTGCTCTTATGAACAAGAATTGAGGCTTCTTTGTTAATCTATCATATATATTAGGCTGAGCAATCTTGAATTGTTCAATTGGCATTGGCTCGAGTAGTTTTTCTATTATAAATCCTGCATCAATAACTGATGACACAATCTTGCTTAATGGCCGTCTATAAAATTGTACTTTCACTTTTCCGCAATTGGTATCCCATTCATCATCCAATAATTCAGTTGTAAAGTAATTGTCTCTGTTAAACACCGTAAAATCCATGAAAGGATGATGAACAGAGAAAATAAGTTCTCCAGTCTTTTTTAGGATTCTATTAAATTCGCTTATTCCAATTTTTAAGATAATGAAGCGTCAATGAGGATAAAATAACATCTAAAAACTCATCCTTTATAAAACCTAGTGGCTCATTTAAATCAGCCCTTACTACAACAGCTTTATTCCCAACTAGAATTAAATGAAACTGAATCTTTATTTATGGTTGGTCCATCTTGGTGCAGACAATTCAAGAAATATCCCCCTCAATAATTCACGGCACAATCCATATTTATCTAATTCCACTATTATCCTTTGTTTCCTGCAATAAGAATGTAAAAAGAGCGCCTAAAAACGCTCCGTTAGTTTCCACAATACTTATGTGACCATCCCCTCCAACTTTCCGGTTCGGTTATCCGATAGCTAAGCACATCCATCCTGCGGGATTGAAGGAGTCAGGTAGGTTGGCTGGTGGCTGGGGTTTATGGGTATTTGGGGTTGAGGGTAGCTAGGGACGAGTGCTGGGAGTACAGAAAGAACCGGTAATGGTGTTCCTTACTTAATCGTAACGGTTGTTTCTTTAAAATGTACCACTTGATATTCGAGGTTCTCATGAAAAGGTTTAACCGTTAATTGAAATTCCACACCACTAATATCATCAGGTAAAGATGGTGTTACTACAAAAGAATGCTGCATCCCCCTTCTTGACCCACACCCACCATCTTGCCTACAATGATATTCAGGTGAAATGAACAATTCAAAGCTAGCATGTCCTAACCTAACAAATGGTTCCGATGTATTGACCTCAGTTTCGACACACACTATGCTGGCATTGGTGTATTGTTTCATATATGTCACTGCATACGACATGTTGTCAATTGCCACTGATTTTAAAATTGGAACGAATTTCAAAAACCCAGTCGGTTCTATGAGGGGTAGAAAATGCTCCTCGCCTATCATATATGCCGAAAAGATCCTTTGTAGCCAAGCCTCATTAAGACCGAACTTTTGGCTCCAGTCTGAGATCAAATCCTGATGCGGAAATCCTGGATTATTATTTGATAATTCTTTACGCTTAGCTAACAATTCACAAATTTGCTCATCAACAAGAATCAAATCCTCGCAGTAATGATCGGTTGGAGGATGAAATGAAATTCGCATTGGCGACGATGTTCTTGTCAATTTTGTTACCCCCTCTTTCATTTTGACCATTTCATTCCAATAATGCCCATCAATATCATAGCAACATAGCTGACAAAAATAAAAAGTACTATTTTTCAATTAGAGTTAGCTTTAGCTTGGCCCCACAATGAGGACATACTTTGGCAGACTGTGCATTTCTCTTGTGCAAGTCTTACAGGACGTTAATTGATCCATAATCAAACCCACCTCTCGGTTCTCTCAACTACGTTAACATTTTAATATATTAATGCCTTTACGGTTTGAAGCATCCCAATAAAGATAAGGCAAATACCAGAGATTCGTTCACCTCGAATAAGCCTTCTTCTTTCCATAGGTAATCTTTCTTTGAGCCAATCAATATACCAGCCCTGGGATGAGAGAAATGTAATCACCAAACCAAAAGCAATCAGAAGCAACCCAAATAATGTGCCAAACTTCCACCATCACACCTCCTAGTAGCTCCTGGCGGCAATTTGATCATTATTCTTAGTATTATTTCCACCATTATCCTCCATTTCCTGCAATAAGAACACAATAAGAGCGCCCGAAAACGCTCCGTTAGTTACTAAAACTCCCCTATCCCACGCATCCCTCCAGCCTCCCAGTCAGTTATCCACTAGGTAAGACATCCATCCTGCGGGATTGAAGGAGATCCGGTAGTTGACTGGTCGCTGCGATTTATTGGCCGAGACTTGGGGGTGAGGGGTAGCAGACGGTACAGGTGGCAAGAGTTGAGAAATTGTGATCTGTGATCAATCCGAGTATCTTTTGATTGCTATGATTGTCTGCTAGTTATGACTTTCAAGATTTCCTTTAAAGTTTTATCAATACTGTTTAGCTTACGAACGTACCAGACTACCACTATTATTAATGCTACGGGAATTACAACAATCGGTGATATAATTCCAAATTCTAACGGGGATATAAAAGCTGGGAAAAGGAACATCGATACTACCTCCTTCAATTTCGCTTTGGAGTCCAGATTAGTATTAATTCACACAGCTAGTTACCCACTACCCCCTTACACCAACCTATCCCCCACCCGCCTTTCCCGGTATCCAGCAAGGAAGCGCATCCCATCCTGCAGGATTGAAAGAGTCTCGGTGGGTTGACGGGTGGCTGGGGGTTATGGGTGTTTGGGGTTGAGGGTTTGTGTGACGCAAGAAGCCTGCAGTGTAATATGCTGCTGCATTCAATCTATTCATCTAGCTTTGACTTAATTTTATAGGCAAAATTCACAACAGCTTGTCCGTCTTTTAGCAAATATGTACCGGCCACAATTTGAAATATCGGACCAATCATTTGGATAAGATTTATAACAATTTGGTTTGGCATTGCAACTACTCGGCTTGGCATGGGACCACCTAAAACATTAATTATAACCGGAATGAAGCTAATAAAGTTGACTAAGCCGCTTATGATATTCATAGCGCCAACCAGTTTCAGCCCAATTGTGAAAATTCGTTTCTCATCCATAGTGTTTCCCCCTCCATACCAATGTCTACTTTTACTCATTCATGACTATTAAAACATGAAAATTAAGTAAGACTTAGTTACCTCTATACTTCTCCATTTTCCGGAATATTCCTTTTACTTTTGTAAGCCTCGAATACAATAAACCGGAAATTCTAAAACGCTCCGGTGAGGCCAATACACTCCCTCATCCCACCACCTTCCCGTATCCACCAGACAAGGACATCCCATCCTGCGGGATTGAAGGAGTTCGGTGGTTTGACAGGTGAGCTAGGGTTTTATGGGGATTTGGGGGCGAGAGATAGCGGGAAGAGCGGTGTGTTGGAGGCGATAATGTTCCGTGGAATACCGCTGATTTAATGATATTACAACTTAGCTAAACATGATATTAAGCTTCACCGTAATATCGTGCATAATACAGAGAACCCTTTTTTGTTACTTTTACATTAATTAAATGGTTTCCTGATGTATCGATCGGGGGTCTCGTTAGCGAATAAATTTTTGCGTTTTGTAATTCCAGACTATTTCTGTCTAATTCAGTTTGAAATTGATTCACTACAATTCCTGTGGTCAAAGCACTAATTGGATGCTCCGATAGAAACAAATACGTTCTTATTGCCATCTGTGGTGTAGAGTGAGCCTGGGATGCAACATCCCATGTAAAAACAAAGCAAACAGTAATAAACGTAATGACCGCAACAACGAGTTTTCTTTTCAAAGTATGCCCCTCCGCGTATCTTTATTTCCCCTCCACGCAGCTCCGCATCATGTGCCGCATCCCCACACCTTCCCCTATCCACCAGGCAACCACATCCCATCCTGCGGGATTGAAGGAGTCCGGTGGGTTGACTAGTGGCTTGGGGTTTATAACATGGCGGGTATTTGGGCTTGTTGGTAGCGGGATACGGGCGGAAGTGGTGCAAGTGACTTACAGTGGCATCAGGAAAGTTATGACTCGGTTCCTTCTATTCTCTCTAATTTATAAAGTACTGGATGAAGTCCATCGGCACAACAGAATATTTCAGTTCCTTTCTGCCTAACCCAAGGATAATCATGCCCTAATGCTAAATAAACAACCTTGTCTTGAATCCCTGCCCAAGCCCAACTACAAAATCCTTCAGGTTTATTACAATTTTTTGTTATGAACTCTTGTCCTTCTTTATATTTTGAACACTTTGTTGGAACTCCCTCTGAAGCGTACTTTTCATGGATATCGCCAACATCGAGTTTTTTGAGAACCGAAATTTTTACATCATAATATTTTGTTGCTCCCATCTCTTTAACCTCTTTCATGGATTCTGTCTTCAACACGTATTCCATCAGTCAAACTAAACCAACCTTCCAAACTTGTCGGTTTAAACACTCTCAAGTGACCCATCCCCTCATCCCTCCAGCTTTCCGGTTCGGTGAGCGCCTTTGGATAGGTAAGGACATCCCGCAGCATTGGCTGTTTGGGTTACTTTGTCCATCCAACGCTCTCCGGATAAATAACTACCCCCGCTATCCTGGACGAAATATTGCCCCTTTAAGTTGTCCGCCAATTGACGAAATTGAGGTCCGGGTCAGTTCTAATTCCTAATAATACCACTGTACTCCGACAAATTGTTGCTCCATTTAAAAATCCAGAGCTACACGTCCTGGATTTGCAAAGCTGTTTAGATTATTTGGTTTTTCGTGGGTGGGATTTTCATCCTATCTTTATTAACTTTATAATATGGCGGCTATTTCTTATTGAG
Source organism: Desulfosporosinus acididurans (assembly GCF_001029285.1). Classification (GTDB taxonomy): domain Bacteria; phylum Bacillota; class Desulfitobacteriia; order Desulfitobacteriales; family Desulfitobacteriaceae; genus Desulfosporosinus; species Desulfosporosinus acididurans. The sequence continues at coordinate 244,350 of NZ_LDZY01000007.1, read as the reverse complement.
CTTAGCGGGGCGCTACAGACGAGGTGAATTAAGTATCCAAAAAAATATGTTGGGCCGTTGACTCTGACTCTGTTGAACTGATTATGCAAAATTAGGTGGAATACAGTTAAATAGTGTTAGTATAATTTAAATTTAAAGTAAAATAGGGCCTTTAGGAAACCTATTAAAATGTGCCTCAAAATATTTATCAATCATCTTTGGTGATTTATCAAATAAAAGATCCTTACATATTATAAAAGCCGGAATATTAAGCGATTTATCTTTTAGATAATTAACTAGATCAACCACTTCGGTACGAGGAATTTCCCGACTAAAAAATATCCCCGCTATCCTGAGCGGAATATTGCCGCTTTGATTTGTCCGCCAATTGACGGAATTGGCGTCCAGGCTAGTTCTTACCGCTCTCTTTCCTAATTATACCACTGTACCTCGACAAATTGTAAAAATCCAGAGCAACACGCCCTGGATTCGCAAAGCCGTTTATATTATTTGGTTTTTCGCAGGTGGGGGGATTTTAGCCTACAACTCGAACACCAGCTAGGCGGTTATTTCTTCTTGAGGTTAGCTTGGGTGTGGGTGGCGCGGTGAGAAATTGGTAGGTTAGATTAGAATAATTGGAAGCTGCTTTACATACTATTTTTCCGGCTCGAATGAACAATGTACATGCTTCATCTTCCACTTCCCTCTATTTCTTTCCAAATATATTGTCGTTCTTACTGCTGGTTTGGGAAAACTCTTATACCTTGCATAAAAACAAACACAAGCAGCACTTTCTGTTTTAAAATAATGAATATTTTCCATTGTTAATTCTTCAACAGTACCTGATTCTGTTTTTTTACCATTTCGAAAAAATTCATTCAATAATTTTAATGCTCATCTACGGAATATGTATCATTATTTTTATGATTATCAAAATATACTAATTCACTATTATCTTCAGGATAAAACGATTTCAATTTTTCTATATTTCTTTCAAGAAAGCACTTATCATACTCTTTAATAAAATTATTCAGTTCATCATCTTCAATTTTATCCAACATTTCTTATTCTCCAATCCCTAGAAAGTGAATTATTAGATCTCATATGATGCATCCCCACCACTTCCCCTATTCACCAGGCAACCACATCCCATCCTGCGGGATTGAAGGAGTTTGGTGGCTTGACGGGTGGCTGGGTTTTATCGCCAGTTACATAACGTTCTAATTCCACCATTATCTTTTATCTCCTGCAATGCGCTATCCATACAGCAAAAAACTAATTAGCACAGGCAGAATAACTTGACCCGTGCAATAAGTAGGGTCAACTCTTCCGTCAGATAATTGATTCAAACCATGATCTATCTGATAAACATTCTTCACTTCATGTATTTTACCAATTTTACAAAGTAGTTCTTTCGCATTTCATCCTCTCTTCCAATCTGATTTTAGCAGGAAGCAAGAGAGAGAAAAAGTCCGAATTTGATACACTTCTGAAATCTGTAATATTACCAGTGAGGTCAATGGTATAACTATGGTAGAGGCTAAACTGCTGTGTTAATGTATGGTACGCAAGATGCTGGCCATGATACATAAATCTAACCAACTTCTTTACATAGTGGTGGGCATTTCTACGTTCAATAACATCTTTGGTGTTCTTTTGTTAACGCCGGTATATAATTGATCACATGGTCAGATTTCACCCAGCGTTGTTGATTCTTAATCTAAGCTTAATATTGTTTCTGTTTCGTTCAGTTTTGTCAATTCAACACTTGTCCTCCACAAATCCTTCATATTTTCCTTGTTATAGGAAAGCTCCGATGATTTAATTTCCTTTGTACCGTCGAAATATTTCCCTGTAGTTTCGTTCAGTTCAGGATTCAATACAAGTGATGCTAGTGCATTTCCTGATGTTTCGGCCGTTGTGGCATTTTTATTAAACGATAACAATACAGGAAGGATATGTTTGAGCAAGAGCTTCATTAAAGGCGGAAAGGTGCGGGAAAATCCTGTGCCCGGCATCTGTCCCGGATTAAAAGCGTTGACTGTAAGGCTTTTATTTGTTTCTTTTGTTATTCTTTCATTGAGCTCATAAGTGCAATATATATTGCATAATTTAGACGTGGAATATCGACGTTGGCCAACAATATTCATACTTTCATTTTGACTCATTTCCTTTGGATAGGCGAGCAATCTGGCGTTCTCATATACGGGTGGAGCGACGATAGTCTTTTGCGCGGGGTCATGAGTTCCGCTGCTGACAAAGATTATTCGGCCAGAATTGGTCATTTTTCCGAGCAGCATATTGGTTAATAGAAAATGTCCGAGATGATTTATCCCAAAGGTGCTTTCAAAGCCATCTTTGGTGTAATAAGTTTTATCAACCATAATTAACCCTGCGTTACAAACCAGAGCATATAGGGGTGGATAATCGGAATTCAAAAATTTCGTTACAAAGCCTCTTACGGATTCTAATGATTCAAGGTCAAGTTCCAAAGATGTTATGTTGCTATTTTTAGTTTCCCTGATTAGTGAATTTACCGCTTCGTTTGCTTTAGCTGCATTACGGCAAGCGAGTATGACATGATTATTTTTATGGGCTTTGGCAATGTTTTTGGCGCATGCGTAGCCCAATCCTGAGTTTCCGCCGGTTATAATAATCGTTTTTTTACTTGAATTCATTTCTGTTAACATGATTTCACTCCATTTAACTGAATTAACATGCCGATCGTTGACACTGTCAACGTAAATAAGTATACCCCAAAGCGTTGACAGTGTCAACACGTAATAGTAAAATGAATAAAGAATAAAGACAGAAATGAGGTTAATATGGAAAGTGGTAATGATACAAAACAAAAGCTGCTTGATGTCACAAGACAAATGATTGACGCCAACGGCATTGATTCAGTCAGTATGCGTGATCTTGGAAAAGAAATGAATCTATCCAGAAGTGCAGTTTATAGGCATTTTAAAAATAAAGATGATTTGCTTGCTGCAATTGTGACTGAAAATTTTGATGTGCTAATAAATCGTCTTCGTGAATTATTCGGAGAAATTGACGATCCCCGAAAACTTGTTTCTGAAATGTTATATACTTTTTATGATTTTGGTATAAAAAATTATGAACATTATCAATTAATGTTCATAAAGCAATGGGACAAAAGTCAATATGCCAATCTACATATTTCGGCTTTTGAATTATTTAGAATCATCTATAAATGTTTGGAAAAAGCTCATGAACAAAAACTCACTGTAAGTAAATCAGCCAAACAATTAACCGCAATGGGATCTGCATTTATTATTGGTCTTGTTGAACTCAATTCTGCCGGACATCTAGAATCTGAAAAAGGATTTGATGATCCAACTGGTTTGATAAATTCATTTTTGGATTTGATATTTAAAATCCCACCGAATTCCCAATCTGGGTTGTTCTGAATGTAAGAAGTGTAATGCTCGACCTGCCGCGAGTTGCCAAAATGTCGGGTTTGAAAACACATTAACAGTTTTATGCGCCATAAGAACCGTGCTGTAAGTCGGGTTAACTCTTCCGTCAGACAGTTTATCCAGACCACGATCAATCTGATAAACATTCTTCATGTAGTTTACCAATTTTACAAAGTAGTTCTTTCGCATTTCATCCTCTCTTCCAATCTGATTTTAGCAGGAAGCAAGAGAGAGAAAAAGTCCGAATTTGATACACTTCTGAAATCTGTAATATTACCAGTGAGATCAATGGTTTAATTGTGGTAGAAGCTAAACTGCTGTCTGGGACTATAACTAACTGCCCCTGCTCGTCTTTGGTGTACCCGAGGAATTTGTTATGGTTGACCAAGATTTTACCCTCTTGAAACCTATAACTTATTCCCATCTTGGTGATCTGAGATAAATTAGAACTCTCTTCTTGAAATTTTTAGGCTATTTCACATTTTTGCAAAACGCAGTAAAAATGCTGTGTTTAGGCTGGTTTGAAGCCCTCCCTAACCTCTCGATAAAAAATTTTCGATTAGGCTATTTTGATTTTTCACTGCTTCGAACTGTATTTTTTGCTTTTTCTCCGACTTCCATCTTCGCCCTTTGTGACATTACTTCGATGCTGTTTTTCAATCTGCACCGCTTGAAATGTTTCCTTAGTTATAATAGCCGGATTGTTATCTTTTGCCAGATAGTGTGCAGCGTGCTTTCCATCATCTAATAGCCTGACATTTCCTGTATACTTTTCATTACTGAGCATTACATCGATTGTCCGCTTACACCATTTTTCTTTTCCGGTAGGAGACTTTATTCCCAGTCGCTGTAATTCGGATACAATGCCTATTACACTCTTACCTTGAAGATACATATTGAAAATCAACTTTACATTTTTCGCCTCTTCATCTTTAATAATCAGGCTGCCATCCTTTGCATTCACATACCCATAGCACTTTCTGTTATACAGTTTTGAAGTGCCGTTTGCCGCATGTTGTCTAATTCCCCACATAATATTATCACTGCGTGATTCATTCTCTGCTTGAGCAATTGATTCTATTATAGAAATCATCAAGTCACTATCCGCATCTGCGGTATCCAATTCTTCTTGCTCAAATATGACACGAACTCCGAGAAGCTTCAATTGATTCAATGCATCAAGAATCTCTACAGTATCCCGTCCAAACCGACTGATGCTCTTCGTAAGTATGATTTCCAGATTATGAGATCGGCAATCTTCAAGCATTCGTGTAAACTCTCTACGAGAAGATCCTGTCTTGCTTGAAGCAATATCTATGTACACATCTACCAATAACCATTTTTTATTAGCTGCTGTTACTCTTGTGAAGTGTGATACCTGGGCAGTTAGACTTTGTAATTGCTCTGCACTGTTCGTACTGACCCGGGCATAAATCCCTACACGATTTGCATGCTTAGGTGGCATCGGTGGTATGAAATGAACTTTTTTGTTTTCTGACGTACTGGATACCTCCTAAATAATAGGATTTAAGCTTAACAGATAAACGGCTATTGGTCATTATTTGGCATACTAAGTTGAAACCGGGTTCTGCATATTGTTATACCAATTTGGCACATTCATTGCTTGATTAAGCATGATATTTACTTCGCTTTCTCCAAACGGAATAGCCCACGGTATAGTTTTCCCGCCGAAGTACACTCTCAAAGCTTTTTGCAAAAAGGCAGGTCTTAATCCTCGGGAAAGCATATATCTAACACCAAAAACATCCTTACTGGTCGCTGTTAACTTCCAGTTGTTAACATTTTCTGAAGTTAGTTGTTAGGTAAATAATGGTACAAGCTAAGAATAATGGGAGTTATTTCAAATATGCAGATATAAGCAATTTTTTCCGAATTTATTCTATAAGTATTAGTCCAAAATGATTTTGAACTTCGTCCTTCCCTCTCAAGGTTGAAATTTCGTAGCCATTATTCCTTACCGTTTGATAAACATCTATTCCGCAAGCTTCCATGGCAGGAGCTATTTTGTCGGGAAAATTGCACCATTGTGTATTGCATTCTTTACAACGTAAACATGGACCACTACCAAAGGCAATAGCCTTGTAATAGCCGTCGAGAAATATTTCTTTGGCAATCTTCACAGCAATATCTGTTACTAAAGACATTTCATGACATCTAAAAAGAATAGCCATATTGTAACAATCAATTATTTCTTGAGTCTGTTTATAACTTGGGGATTTTGGCGGGCAACACCAACTTTTTCCATAGCGTCCACAACCAAATTGGCATTTATAGATTGTCCAAGGAGCAGTCACAATTGATTTTGTATCAATGGATTTAATACTATCTGAACCAAAACTTTGTAGCAATTTCTATATACATTTTTTTTATAACAACATCATTTTTTCCATCGTACCTACCTCCTATTAATATAAATGATTAATTAACATACCCAATGATTTTTGCCTAACCTTCAATTATTCAACCAATGCGACAGAATATAAATATAATATAAACTAATCGGTATTTGCGTGATAGAAATCTTGTATTCTTAGAAAAACGAAAATCAATTTACGTTTCAAGGAACAATGAAATAGCACAATATAAAAGTAGTAATGCCATAACAATATTGATAATCTTTTGGTTTTGAACAAGAAGTTTTTGAAATACAGAACCAAATAGTGACCAGCAACAAGTAGCTATAAACCCAACGGAAGCGAGAATTGCTGAAAATATTGCTAGTACAACCACTGACCTGTAGTAAGGCACAATAAAAGTTGAAACGGTTGTAATTCCGTAAAGGATAACCTTCGGATTTACAAACTGAAGAAGAAATCCAGCTTGGAAAGTGTTTGTTTTCTTTTTGTCGTTGCTATCACTATTACCCTCACTGTGATGGTCACTTTTATATGTCTTCCACGCAAGCCAAAGAATATAAACAGCTCCGATGAAAGCCATAATTGGTTTTATAGAGGGCAAAAGACGGAAAAGTGTTACACTGAAAGTGCTACAAAGAGCAATAATTGTAAAGAAACCAAAGAAAATACCAATATTAAAAAATATACTTTTTTTAAATCCGTAACGACTGGCGTTTGACATGGACATTATATTATTTGGTCCCGGGGTAAAGGTTGTTATAACTACATACGATAAAAAAGCAGTAAAATTCGGCATATGACTCCCCTCTCTCTATTTTGTATGATATAATATACAATATGATTTTTATACAGCACATGTGCAATATAATAATATTAAATGTGCACTATATTGTCAATGGACGGTGGGATAATATTTTGGATAAATTGAATTATGTTATCGCCGAAAACTTAAAAAGACTTCGTGAAGAGAGAAAATTAAGCCTTGATAATGTATCAAGGCTTTCGGGTGTTAGCAAAAGTATGCTTGGTCAAATTGAAAGGGGCGAGGTAAACCCCACAGTATCAACGGTATGGAAAATTTCCAATGGTCTTAAAATATCCTTTACCCAGTTAATGAGCAGACCAGAAGCAGATATTGAGTGTATTGATAAAACCGAAATACAACCACTTATTGAAGATAACGGAAAATTTAGGAATTTCCCGGTATTTCCTTTTGATAGTGAACGAAGATTCGAGATGTACTCGCTTGAGATTGATGGTGGGGGTCATCTGGATGCAGAAGCACACCCTCATGGTACTCAAGAATTTATTACTGTATTTTCAGGTGAGGTTATCATAAGTGTAAATAATGATAATTTCGTAGTAACTACAGGCAATTCAATACGATTTAAGGCTGATAGTCCACATAGTTACAAAAATTCGGGTAGTGAAGTCTGCACATTATGTATGGTTATTTACTATCCACAATAGGATGTTATAAATCCAAGACCAGCAAAAACTAACTTCCACTAATCCTACAAACTTACACCTTAATAATATTTTTTATACTTCCAGTTATGTACATTTGCAACACCCTCGACTACCAAACCAAATTATCTCAGGAAGAAGAGCCGGAACACATTTCTGTACAAAAAACATAAAAATAATGTTTCCCCACACTACTCCTGCATCATAGGGAAACACATGATTTATTGCCATAAACCACTACATATAGTGGCTATACCACTGGATCTACGCTATATTTAGCGTTGTGTTTTCTATCGAGCCGAACTACCGTCTCAATGCGGTGTGTACATGCCAACGCCTCGATAGAAAACACCACATGTAGTATGTGGTGTTAATCTTTTGTACTATATCTTGTGGTTGTGTTTTCTAGTGAGGCGAACGATCGTCTCAACGTGCCCGGTCAGTGGAATTTGTCGGTTTAGAAACACACAAAATAAGAAAACACCCCATGTGACTTGAAATCTTCAATCACATGGGGTGTTTAAACTTAAGCTCTCCTAGTTCCCGATCAACTGTCCAAGCTGTTGTTCAATCCCTTGACTGACGACAGTTTCTCCCCCAAAGATAGTCGCTCCGGTCAGTTTCTTGCCTTTCAGATAATTCACGACTTGATCGGAAAGACTTCCGTCAGCCAGAATAATCGAGGTATTGTGATTCGCTGCATAGACACTGCCGGCTAAGGCATCCGGGAAGTTGTTGCCGGTGGCAACGCAGATGCTTTGCCCGGCTAAGTTGAAGTATTGGGTAACCGCTAAAGAGGTAGCGTAACGGTCCTGACCGGCAATTCTTATAATATTGCTCTTATCTAAGGAAGTGATTTGCTCAACCTGACTTTCCACCGCTGAGCTGATGACCCCTTCTCCTCCGATGATAAAGACCTTACTCGGTTTAATTGTGGCTATTTCACTCTTGATGACATCACTGATGCCGTCTTTTTGAACCAAAAGGATGGGGTACTGGTTTTCCGCTGCAATACTGCTGATGGATAGAGCGTCCGGGTAGTTTCCGCCATAGGCCAGGACAATTGGGGTTCCGCTCTTGACCTGTAGTTGATCGGCGATTTTACTGCAGGTATCATAGAGGTCTGTTCCGCCCAGTCTCGTGATCTGACTGAAGCCTTCAGCTTTGATTTGATCTTCCATATCAGCGCTGACCACGGCTGTACCGCCCAGGATATAGACATTCTCTGTCGGAGCGAGATTCGCCTTCAGATAGTCTAAGACTTTCTCTTGATCGGCTTCTGAGCTGCCGACCAAGAGAATCGGGGCATTCAGTTTGTAAGCCAGAACACTTCCGGCTAAGGCGTCCGGATAGTTGTCGGCAGTCGCTAAGACCACATTGGACAGCGTTCCGGTATAGTTTGCTTTGGCGATCGCCAAGGCGGTATCCACCTGGCTTTGTCCCGCCAGACGACGGACTCCGGTGACAGGGGTACTCATTTTAAAATCCCAGTGGACAAGTTCTTGACCTACGGATATGGTCGGACTGGTATACGTTTCATAGCCGTCTTTGGAGGCTGCGATATAATAATCTGTGTTAGGGAAGACCATAAAGCCATAGGCACCCAATGCATCGCTGGTCTGCGGATTCTGATTGTTATTGGGTTTAATTCCATCAATGCCCGGCAAGGTTACGACCGTGTCCGGTGTTTTGCCGTTGGTCTTGTTACGTTCCGTGTCAGCATAATACAGCGTTACCTTTGCTCCGGCAATAGGCTTACCCGTTGCCGCATCCGTGATGATTCCATAGGGGTCAATTAAGGTGCATTTTAAACTTACGGTCCCACTGCTTGAAACCGTGACTTCCAAGGTTCCCAGTGTAACAGTTTGACCATTGCCTAAATCATAGGTGATCTTATATTGATTGTCCGTTCCTTTGACCAAGCTGCTAAAATCGACCGTTCCATCCGCAGAAACGCTTATTGACGAACCTCCTGCTGATACATAGCTTACTTTTGTCAGATCGCTTAAAGGACTTACGGTTCCATCCGGCTGTTGGAGAGTTACAGTTTGGGCTGCCGGCAGAGACACAGTGTAATTTCCGTTGCTGTCGGTCGTTACAGTTCCTGTCAAATTGGAAACATTAGCACCAGTTGTTCCGTCCACAACACTGCCGGTAACCGTCGTTCCTCCGCTCGATACGCTGCTGCCGCCCGACGAACTTCCGCTGCTTCCGCCGCTGCCGCTGCCGCCGCTAGCTCCGTTATAGGTAAAGGCCGCCGTGAGGGTAGTTGCTCCCGCGGGCATGGTGAAGGTAGTCGCTGCTCTGTTTGAGTCGGCAAAAGTTCCCCCGTTGGAGGATGTCCAGCCGTTAAAGCTATAATTGCTATCCGCTGTAGCCGCAAGGCTGATGATATCTCCCGCTGCATAGTTGCCGCTGCTGCCTTCCGTAATGGTTCCGCCGCTGCCGGCTGTGATGGTCAGAGCATAGGCTGAAGTCTGGACCGCATTGACCGATACACTAATACTGGTGGTCAGCGGGACGTTATTCGTATTTACCACGCCTGCCGGTAAAGTTACTGTGCCGCTGATGGTGAAAGCCTGCGCAGTGGTTGACGATGGGGCATAGGCGCAGGAATCTACGTTCCAGATCACGTTTGCCTGCACATTTCCACGATCCGTCACCATTGTTACTGTGCTTGGCAGTCCCAGCGCAGACGCTGTTTTGGCTGTGCCGTTGGCCACGCCGGTGATCGCTGCCGGGGTTGTGATGTTCACAAGGGTTTTGACTGGGTTCCACTGGGCATACAGTGTGACAGTGTCTTCCCCCATAGTGAATGTGTCCCCTGATTGATAACTTATGGCACTGCCAGTTGTAGCTGTACTCCACCCAGCAAAGGTGTAACCAGTTTTCACGAGATTTCCTGTATTACCTAAAACCGTTACATTTTGTCCGTAAACATAATTCTTGACATCAGTAGGTACACTACCTCCGTCGCTTCCATTGCTATTGTAAGTCACACCATAGATTGTCTGTATTTTCTTAATAGCAGAATTATCTGCAACGTAGATGTTCCCACTGCTGTCCACCGCGACGCCATAGGGAATACTATAGCCAGAGCCTAAGGTGACGATGTTTGTTCCGTCGGCATCCATTCTCAAGATGGCGTTATTAAAAGGGTCTGCAACGTAGATCCTCCCGCTGCTGTCTAGCGCGATGCCAATAGGCATGGAAAAACCCGAGGCTAGGGTAACGATGTTTGTTCCGTCAGCATTCGTTCTCTTGATGGTGTTATCATTCTTGTCTAAAAAGTAGATCCTCCCGTTGCTGTCTACTGCTACGCCCGCAATATTATAAAAGCCCGAAACTAAGGTGACGATGTTCGTTCCGTCAGCATCCATTCTCTTGATGGTGCCATCACCGGCGACTTCTACATAGATCTTTCCGCTGCTGTCTACCGCCACGCTACAAGGGTTGGCAACACCCGAGTCTATGGAAAAACCCGAGGCTAGGGTGACGATGTTTGTTCCGTCGGCATCCATTCTCTTGATGGTGTTAGTACCAGCATCTGCAACATAGATCTTTCCGCTGCCGTCTACCGCGATGGCAACAGGACTAACAATACCCGAGCCCAGGGTGACGATGTTTGTTCCGTCGGCATCCATTCTCTTGATGGTGTTAGTACCAGTACCAGTGTCTACAACATAGATCTTTCCGCTGCTGTCTACCGCGATGCTAGAAGCTGTGATAGAACTCAAGGAAGTAATATCTATTACCGTCAAGGTTGCCGCATTACTTGTCACACTATTACCCGCTGAATCGCTGACCACTGCGGAATAGCTTCCCGAATTAACCCCCTGGACATCGGGGATATTCAAGGTCGCTCCTGTCGATCCGCTTATGGGAACTCCGTTTTTCTGCCACTGGTAGCTTAAGGTTCCTGTCCCTACTGCCGTAACACTGAAGCTCGCTGACTGGCCTACTTCGGCCGCCTGAGCCGCCGGCTGGGCAGTTATGGTTGGGGATACTGCCGCCCAGGCCGGCATGGCCAAGATACAGAACTGAAAAAACAACGCGAACAGTAAAATCGAAATAAATTTTTGTAAAGGATTATCTTTGGAGAAATGCAAAGCTATCCACTCCTTTCTATTTTAAAGCTCAAATTTTTCATAACTCCTCGACGTTACGGATTGATGAGCATAAGTACTCAGTCCCTTTTAGGCAGGTAAGTTACCCGAGGAACCGCCTATTCCTGACATGTCTACCAAATTGTCTCGAATATTTCCCTAGTCTCCTATCAACTGACCCAGCTGCTGTTCAATGCCCTTGCTTACCACAGACTCACCACCGAATATCGTCGCTCCGGTCAGCTTTTTATTCTTCAAATAATCCATAACCTGATCCGACAAACTTCCGTCAGCCAGAATAATCGAGGTATTGTGATTCGCTGCATAGACGCTGCCGGCTAAGGCATCCGGGAAGTTATTGCCGGTAGCAACGCAGATGCTTTGCCCGGCTAAGTTGAAGTATTGGGCAACCGCTAAAGAGGTAGCGTAACGGTCCTGACCGGCAATTCTGATAATGTTGCTCTTATCTAAGGAAGTGATTTGCTCAACCTGACTTTCCACCGCTGAGCTGATGACCCCGTCTCCTCCGATGATAAAGACCTTACTCGGTTTAATTGTGGCTATTTCATTCTTGATGACATCACTGATGCCGTCATTTTGAACCAAAAGGATGGGGTATTGATTTTCCGCTGCAATACTGCTGATGGATAGAGCGTCCGGGTAGTTTCCGCCATAGGCCAAGACAATTGGGGTTCCGCTCTTGACCTGTAGTTGATCGGTGATTTTACTGCAGGTATCATAGAGGTCTGTTCCGCCCAGTCTCGTGATCTGACTGAATCCTTCCGCTTTGACTTTAGCTTCCATATCAGTATCAGTGCTGACCACCGCAGTACCGCCCAGAATATAAACGTTTCCTGACGGATCAAGGTTTGACTTCATGTAATCCAGGACTTTTGCTTGATCGGCTTCTGAGCTGCCGACCAAGAGGATCGGGGCATTGAGTTTATAAGCCAAAACACTTCCGGCTAAAGCATCCGGATAGTTGTCGGCAGTGGCTAAGACCACATTGCTCAATTTGTTGGAGTATTCTGCCTTGGCAATGGCCAGAGCAGTATCAACTGGGTTTTGACCATACAATCTTTGTACACTGCTGACTATTGGCGTTGTTGTGGGTGTCGTTGAAGTGGTGACACCTGTCCCTCCATCATCGGTTCTATTTCCGCCGCCTCCGCCGGATGAATAGCTGCCCGTGCTGACGGCCACAACACAGCTTACACTGCTATCAGGATTGTCGGCACTGGTGACAGTAATGGTTCCATACCTGCTGAGATTGGGGTAACGGTGGCTGTAAGTCCGCTGCCGCTGACACTGGCAATGCTTGGGTTGCTGCTCGTCCAAGTAACACTTTGATTCGAAGCGTTGCTGGGGTTGATACTGGCTGTCAGTGTTCCAGCACTTCCCCCGGCTGTCAGAGCCAGTGTTGTCGGTGTGACGCTGATGCCGCTGACCGGGACATAAGAGACAAACGGGGTGAAGATACTGAAGCTCTTAACTGAAACCATTAATGCCGAGGGATTGCCGCTGCTATCATATTGAATCGTGCATTGGTTGTTTTGCACTGTCAAATACTCTGTCGAGCCATCACTGTGCTGAATATACACACCCAGAGAATTTTTCCATTCGCCGAATTGGGCTGGATCACTCGGAGGTGTCAGTCCGGTCAAAGGCACCAGGATCTGGACGGCCGGAGTGCTGTCTTGTGCCAACTCAGAGGTGTTTAAGTTGGTTTCAATATTCACCGATTGGCCTATAACTGCTGTTGGATTCGAACCAGACAATCCACCTGAGCCGGACGACTGGATTGCGGTAAAGACCGCGCCTTGGATTTGATTTGTTTGAACCGAGTCGATAACAGGAGTTACGGTTGCCACCAAATTTGTTCCTCTCGGGGAAGCCGCTTGCAAGGTTGCGGCTGAGATTTGGACTCCGCCGATGGGGCTCGTCAGGTTCAGGCCTAAAGCGGCGCTGGTTACGCTTGAGACCACCGTATCCGGTACGGTGAGCTGAACTTGGGCAACGGCTCCCGGATCTTCGACCTGGATGAAGCTGGCATTAGTTTGGGTGGCGGTAGTAACCGCCGTCGCAGCATGGCTGAAATCTAATGCGATGGTGTCCCAGCTCTGCTGGTTGCTCAGGGTCTGCCGTGTCACCGGTACCTGGGCGGCGGTTGTGGTATTGTTGGCGCTGCTGCCCATATCATAGGTTTGACCTACCACGCCACCTACACTTTCACTTCCTTTAATAAAGCTGTCGGTCACGCCCAGGTTTTGTACCACGGCATCCTTAATAAAGCCGAACAGACCTTGGAAAGGTGTACTGGGATTATTAATATACACACCTTTAACATGATGCCCACCCCCATCAAAGGTGCCTGTGAACTCGTAGCCATAGCTTTTGCCAATGGGGGTCCATCGCTTGGCTGTGGTACTCGCAGCGGTCAAGGTGACACCCGGGTTTAAGTCTATGTCCGCCGTCAGCTTAAAGAATTTGCCTTGGCTGTAGCTGCCGTCTGCTTTGACGTTGGCCGCCAGCATGGCCAGATCGTAGCTGTCAGCAATCAGGTAAGCGTTTTCTTCATCCGCGCCGGTGCCCCCGCTGTAAGAATAATCAGGGTCGGCAGTAAGAGGTGTGCCGTCCCACACCGGTTTGGTCAAGGGCATCATCGTCAGGCTGGGATTCCCGACCGGAGTCTGCCCTGCCGTGATTGCCGACGGCGTGGTTGTCACCGGGCTGTCATCCATTTCTAAAGATAAATAAGGTTCTGTGTTCGCACTGCCGTTTGCTGCGGATATTACTGGGAACGGCGGAGCTTCCTCATGGGCAAACACCGGGCTGACGCCCGTATAAACTATCATCAGGAGGGATAATATTAATAAGGAGGGATAATATTATTATTAAAAATTTTCGGCCAATGTGTTGATTCAAGCTGAAGCTCTCCCTTCTATCTGTTCTGCATATTTACGCTCTACACATTTATGGTTATCTCATCCGCCCTTGCGCGAATTATGTCACCTCCGCGTTTATTTTACACCTATTATAGAATTTCACGGACGTTTGTGCCTGTCGATGTCAAAAACTGACGGGGAAATGTAAAAAAGCCCACAAAAAGCCCGGGTATTTTCTACCCGGGCTTTTTGTGGGACTGCTTATCTCTATCGTGCTTGCTTACAAAGAGGCGGCATTAAATCCGATTCGCCAGGTGGGAGGCAAAACAGCTCCTTGCCTCGCTGATCTTGACGCTGACCGGGATATTGCTCCCGCCCGCCATCATCATGACGCCCTTAGACACCGCATAGACATGATCCAAATTAACTATAAAACTTTTATGACAGCGGTAGAACCGTTTATCATCCAGCCGCTGCTCCAACTCATCCAGCCGGATATAAAAGCAAAATGCTTCCTCCTGCCGGGTATGAATGGCGGCTACCCGGGCTGTGCTCTCCACATACAGAATATCGTCATAGCTTATGCGGTACACACCCTGTTTGTTGACCAGGGAGATGAACCTGTCTTTTTGAGAGGACAGGTGTTCCAGCGCCAGCGCCAGCGCTCCGGCCACGTTTTTCTCGTCCAAAGGCTTGAGCAGATATTGCAAAGCATGTACGCCATACCCATCCACAGCATGATCCCGGGAGTTGGTAGCAAAGACGATGACGCAGTTCCTGTCTAACTCCCTTATTTCCCTGGCAACCTCCACACCGTCGGCCACTCCCATAAATACATCCAGGAAGTAAATATTGGCGCCGTGCCCGCAGCGTATGGCGTCCAACAGCTCCTCGCCGCTGGCGTATTCGCTGATTTGCAAAGGGGATGCCGCCACCGTGGACAATATCTCGATGATGCGCCTGCGCTGGTCGTACTCGTCGTCGCACACAGCAACGGTAAACATATCCGTTCTCCCCTTTGACAATGAATTGTGTTATCTACGGCTTGCTCTGCCTGCGCTTAGGATATATGATTATCATAATATAAATTCCACAAACAAAAAAGCAGGTGGCAGAATTTGCAGTGGCAGTGGCTTTACTATCCCGTTATACCCATTATCACCTTGACAGCACAATTGATTTGTTTTTATCAGACCTTGGAAACACGCCGTCCTCTCCTCATCCAAATTACATGCTGGCTGATGTCCACAGTGACGGTATGCAGTGGTTGGAGACTGCTTATGTATCTGGGCGTAGAGAACACCCTGTACTACTATCTTTTGATTACCCTCCAAGTTCTTTGTTTCCTTTATCTATATTCCGGCTCTGTGGCGAAAAAACTGTTCGTGTACTTTGCCACCTGGCAGATAGCCACCTTCGTCTCCACGCTCTGCGGAGACATTGCGGGGCTGCTGTCGCTGGGATATAACGAGGGGCTGGTCGCGCGGTATATTCTCTATTTTATTTCCTGTCTGATTCTATTGCAACTGTACATTTTCTCCGCCCGGGACTTTGTACGCAAGTACCTGGCAATGCTGGCCCGCAACAACCATATCTTTGCCCTCTATCCGGTGCTGGCATTTGTCGTTTTCTCCGTGCTTTTTAGCCCAATCGAAGCAGGCGCTGCCGTCGATAAAGTAATCTATATGCTGCTCTTTGAAGCCATGATCATTTTTACCTATTACCTATTGTTCAGGCAAATCGAGGCGATATATAACCGCACCTTGATCGAGAGCCGGCTGGCCTCCACCGAGCAGATGGTTCTGCTGCAGAAGCGGTATTATGCCCAGCTGGAAAGCAACACCATCCAACAGCGCAGCATGATGCACGATACCCGTCACCACCTTGTGACCATCGCCTCCCTGGGCAAAAACGGAGAGTTCGCCGAACTGCTGCGGTATGCATACGAACTGATTGAAAAGTGCGATGCCACCGTTTCCCGGTGCTTCTGCCAAAATTCTGCCGCCAACGCTATATTGTCCGGATACATCGAGCGGGCAGAGCAACGAAACATATCCGTGTCAGTGGATATGGAGCTGCCGGAGAATATCGGCATCAACCGGTACGATCTGTGCACGGTTCTGGGCAACTGCATCGAAAATGCCATTGAGGCTTGCCAGCGGATATCGCCGCACAGTCCCCTATACCCTAAGCGGTATATTGATATCCGGGGCAGACGGGACGGGGACAGATTAATTCTGCGCATAAAAAACGCCTGCGACACCGCAGGGAGCGGGCATCTCAGTCTGGTGTCCAGCAAGGGGGCTGTTGGAGGCATAGGCCTGCAAAATGTCCTCAGCGTCGTGGAACGCCACCGCGGCAGCATGAGCACAGAGTTTGGTGACAACTGCTTTACCTTTTGCGCCGTTATGTGCGACAGCGAAGACGGGGAGGAACCCGGAGAAATTCCTGCGTCTTAGCCAGGAAAAGCTCCTGTTGGATCACTGGTCTGAGATTTCAAAGCTCTTATCAAAAGGCCAAAAAAACTATCAATCAAAAATACAGGCTAAATTCGCTGTGCGAGCTTTAGTCTGTATTTTTCAATATTTAAGACCTAGCCAGCAATTTAGCTTTTTTATGATTCCAACCGATCATAATTGAAGAATTCGCTTTGTATGTATTATATCTACACTATTTACTTAATTTAACTCTACTGAGGATACGTCTCCCCTTACCCCACAATTTCAGATTCCTATTCAATTGCGCATTTTCTATGAGCTGCTAAAAACTAATTCAGTTCTATACTTCAGAAGATATAGCCCTTTCAATAAAAGCCTTACCATTTCTCGTTGAGTTGTGAAATAGTTTCTCAGTCGCCTTACTAAGAACAGCTGCATGATATTTGATGCAATAAATATTAAATGAAGTACGGCTTCTACTGCCTTTCCGCCGTGTACAAAACAATGTTCTAAACCACATTCTTTTAAATTATTGAAAATTGAAAAAAGACCCCCGCCAGCTAAGGCAGAGGCCAAGAAAATAGGGTTCATGGGACAAAATTGTGAATCTTTTATGCTCAAAAACAGCATATTACATTAAATATGTTCCCTTGGACGCAGTCTTGACACATTCTTGACATTTTTAGCCTATTTCAAAAATATCCCAACCTCGAAACCCTTGCCACAGGCGGCTTTCAAAATGTAGGTGTTTTCAAACTTACCACGGTCTCAACGTGCCCGGAGTTGCCAAATCGGCTCGGTAGAAAACACATTGTTGCAACTACTTATATTTGAACCAAAATATTCTACATTGGATTTTACCGTAAAGTTTAGATTACTTTCTACAACAATGTTTTCGGTTGAAATATCTCTCCAACCTACCAATGATCAGCCTGAAATATAAAGTTCATAGCTGTCACACTTAAGCAATTTATTGAATGACCACAAAAAGGTTTCCCGGCATGATGCTCTACTCTTGTTCTTGAATAAAGTTATCATCAATTTTATTTATTATCATTTTATTTAATGCATCACTGGCTTCTAATACGCTCTGAGTATCTATATTGAGCTTTACATTAGGTAAACTGATCGTAGAAATTAATTTAGCATGTACCTCGGGATCTATTTTGATTGAAGTCGAAAGCTGACTAAGTCGAAATATAATTTTAGGATCTATCTTCGGAGTATCAAATGTGATTTTATGTAGATTTAGTTGTATCTTAGAAATATTCTTGGTAATTTCCTTTATAGCAGGTGTCATATTTTCAAGAATCTCTTTATAAAATAACGCCGTTGCCCCCGAGAACACACTTAAACTTTCATCTATATCAATTTTGTTAAATCTCCTTACTTCAATGTCATGAATAGCTCTGTCTATTTGTCTTAACAGCCTATTTATTAACCGATTGCAATTATCATAGTCTCCTTTATAAAAGTATTTACTATGTGCTACGCAATTTCGGTAGAATCTAATCGCTTCTAAGTTTGTTTGTAAATTGGATATTTGAATACTACCTTCAAAGAATCTTTCCCACAAGCACCTAGGACGACATTTATCCAAAATTTTAATAATCTCTTCCTTGGTTTTTTTGTTAATCTCTGCTTGACTCAAATCGTTGTCTATAACAGTATTACTGTCAACTTCCCTATATGGGGCAAAAAGATAGGTCTCGAGCTGGAAAATCGTCATTTCATATAGTGCTCTTTCAATCAAATCGCTTTGCTTTTTCAGCCCTTTTGTTGCCATTTCTTCCTTCAATTCATTTGAAATAGTTGAATCATACCATTTTGCGCCAAAAGTTTTGACTAGAATGCTAAAGATTAACTCTCTAATTTTTCGCTCAAACAAATTAAACTTAGGATAAATTTTGTTGCAAAAGTATAAAGATATGCCGTCAAACGAAAGTATAATATTGTAATCCTTTCTATGTGATCCCTTCGTCAGTAAATTGTTCACCTCATTTAACACTCTTGCACATTGAAATGGAGTCCCCTCTATCTCTATAGATAAATAGGCTGTGTCACCATTTCTGTTACACGAGTATTTGTATTTTACGAAATAAAGTTTTTTACCCATATCAATGCTGAAGGAACAATCTGTAACGTTAGAAAATAACACCTTAAACATTCCTTCAAATGGAGCCTGGTAAACAACTTTATCGATATCTTCACTACTCGTACTGATATTTTTCCTTAAATATATATATTTAACTTGCAAAAGCGACACACTAATACCCTCCTGAAATGTTCGCTAAGCCACCTTAAGTTTTCAGCTCCTATCAATTCGTTGCGTGAACTCAAATCGAATTCATTTAGGTGATCCTCTTTCTTTCGCCGTGCAATGTACTCTTCAATAGATAACATTGTTATCACCCCAAGCCCTTAACTTTAAGTATTGGTATTAAACCTTAGTCAACCCAAATCGATTTTAAGCGTTGGATACATTCATTTTGTCTTTTATCAATAGTCAAAGGGGTCCAATCATTATAGCTTAGGATTTCTTTTGTCAAATCAAAATCTGTTATCCCTTTTTGATAATACGATATCTTCTTTTCATTAAAAGGTCTATTATTTGCAGAAGAGTTTTTCTTTCTACTTAGTAAGACTAAATTGCCAATTCTGTTAGTGTATACCTCACGTTGATCACTATTAAACTTGTGCTCCCACTCGCCTCCTTGAGTGGGGTTTTGTGGAAGCACATGTTCAATACTAATAGTACCTGCATATGACTTCTTAATATTCGAGTTTTCTGATAAAAAAATATCAAGTCTAAGCAATATGTATTTACAAAAATTCCTTTGATAGAAGTAATTATCTGTAAATGTAACTTCCAATTCCTTTTTTATATTTTTTACATTAAAATTTGGATGATTTATTATTTCAACAGCATTTGTATTTTGTTCTATTATCTGTAGTGCTTTATTCATTTCAACTATACGTTCAGTTGGTGTTAGACCTCTAACCCAATTAGTTACAACTTTTTTCTCAAGTTGCTTTAAGAATGGAAGAAAATAGTTTTCTTGAGGAAATTTTAATGCAAATGCAATGAAAGGTGGAATCCATTCGGAAATTTTCAAATGATCACGCATCAAAGTCATAAGGTTAAAAAACATAACACTATCTTGCTGGTGACATATCTCCGCGTTTAATACTTTATCCTTGTATACATTAGCCACACGATTTAGATGTTCGATAAATCCTTTTCCTTTAATACTCCTATTTTTATTGTATATCATTTCAATATACTCTTCATATATTGATTTTCGTGCCTTTTCTTTAATAAAAATCGTTCTAATAAATCCAATCAATTTATCTAATTCATCACGGCCAAGTTCGTCCTCGATAGTCTCCCAGACTCTCTGATAATATTCTCGTTCCCGTTCAACGATAACTGAAAGATTTTCACTCTTAAGTAAATCAGACGTTGTTAACTCCAAGCCTCTAGCATTTAGAACAGAAAATAGTCTAAATGCCGACGTCAAATCACTAGTCTTTACATAAACTAAAACTGTTTTATTGAGTAAAAACTTAATAAATTCATCTAATAATTCTTGGTCAATATTCTCTTTATCAATCTGGAATTTTTTAGAAAATACTTCAATTGCATTAACAACCTTTTTTTGAGAGTCTGTAAGTTTAATTCCTTCTATTGAACGCTTTGTTCCACCCATCTCTAAAACATGCTCTTTAAAAAACTGTTTATCTTTATCACGTACTTTTAAGCGAACGTTTTCCGACTTGTTTTCATATTCATTAGGCTCCTGATAAATTTTACTATGAAGAACACGCTTAGCAGATTGAGAACTTGATAGGTCCCTCATCGTTGCCATTAAAATTGTTAACGTAGTCAGTCTTTGTTGTCCATCAACAACGTCATAAAAACCACTATCGTCTGATTCTAGTGATTTCGTCTGCATAATAATGCTCCCAAGAAAATACGCCTCTTCTTCATTTTCCAGGGCTTCATATAAATCATCAAATAATTGATTAAAATTGTCTTCTTCCCAAGAAAATGGTCGCTGATATCCCGGTATATTAAACAAAAATTTTGAATCAAAAAGATCCTTTAGAACAATTTCCTTTGCTTCAATTGCATTCACCACGATTGTTCTCTCCTCTATCTAACAATTACTTACATATAATTCTACTAAAAGTGATAATATCCTCTGTCAAATTCCTTCTGTCACTTTAATTTTAAAAGCTATTTATTATTCCAATACCTCTCTAACCTCCACACCCACTTTAAACATAAACACCACCTCGACTATCGACAAAACCTTAACCTTCTCAATCAACCTTCTAAACAAATCTCCATCAAACTTATCCAGTGGCTCGCCATTCCTAGCATCTAGATAATCCTTGAATTTCTCCACCTTACTCTTCCGCCATCCTCCCTCTGCTTCAGCATTCTTCAAGCCAACCCTACGACCCCTCATAATTTCAATCTCGTGTACCACTCTTGCATATTCTTCATTATCGGTTCCCAAATTTCTTACCACACTCATCAACTTTTGCTGGAGTTCTTCCAACTTGGCATCAATTTCCTCAGTCCCACCCACACAATCACCGGTTTCCTCAATCAAAAATGCCTCCTTCCCACTAATGACTTTGTTCATTGCTCGTACGAAGGCTTTCTCTAAATCCTTCTCCCTAATTGATTTCATTCCACAAGATTCCACTCCATTGATTTCCCGGTTAATACACCGCCACAAGTACTTTTTATTTTTACCACTCCCCCATGTTTGGCGACTGAATTTTGATCCGCAGTTTTGGCAAAAAAGTTTACCTGAGAAGGGGTATTCGCTGGTAAAAGAACTCTTTCCTGTCTTAGAATACCCCCGCATATTTGCCCGCCTCTCAAATTCCGCCTGCACCGCAGCAAACTCTTCCTTAGAAACAATAGCTTCATGGCTATCCTCGACATAATACTGGGCAGCATGTCCAGTATTTTTCACACGCTTCTTTGACAAGAAATCGACCGTGTAGGTTTTTTGGAGCAGCGCATCGCCCATGTACTTTTCATTTTTCAATATACCAATCACCGTGCTATCATACCACTTTGTACCGCCTGCACCTGTGATTACTCCATTTTTTTGAAAATTACTGGCTATTTTATAGGGGCTTT
Source organism: Desulfosporosinus acididurans (assembly GCF_001029285.1). Lineage (GTDB taxonomy): Bacteria > Bacillota > Desulfitobacteriia > Desulfitobacteriales > Desulfitobacteriaceae > Desulfosporosinus > Desulfosporosinus acididurans. The sequence continues at coordinate 222,493 of NZ_LDZY01000007.1, read as the reverse complement.
TGCCATCCAAAAACTCTCGATAAATCCGGCGAACTGTCTCAGCTTCCTCGGGTGCTATAATTAACTGGCCCTGTTCATCCTTGGTGTACCCGAGGAATTTATTATGGTTGACCAAGACCTTACCTTCTTGAAATCTGTAACTTATACCCATCTTAGTTATCTGAGACAAATTGGAACTCTCTTCTTGGGCCAAGCTTCCGAGCAAAGTAATCAGAAATTCTCCCTTACTATCGAGCGTATTGACACTCTCTTTTTCGAAGAAAATAGCAACGCCCTTCTCCTTGAGTTGTCGTACATATTTCAAAGTGTCGAGAGTATTCCGAGCGAATCGACTGATGGATTTGGTAATCACCATATCAATCTTCCCGGCCATACATTCGTCAATCATGCGATTGAAACCCTCTCGTTTCTTAGTATTCGTGCCACTGATTCCTTCGTCAGAGAAAATTTCAACGAATTCCCAAGCTGGATTGTTCTGAATATAAGAAGTATAATGTTCGACCTGCGCCTGATAGCTGGATAATTGCTCTTCGTTATCAGTTGAAACCCGGGCATAAGCACATAATCTAAGTTTGGCTGTAGCCTCTAAACCTTTCAACTCTTGCATTGGTTTTGCCGGAATTACTGTTACTGTTGCCATTATAAAAGCCCCCTTAGAAAATATCGTGTCCTCGCTTCAAGGTGTAAGTTTCCTCGAAAGCAAGGCCATTTTTTAATTGCAATATTAATTTGGTTCGTTCCTTGACTACTATTTTCTCGACTAACTTACCGTATAGGTCATCGCTGAATTCTGTGATGTTCCTTCCCTGTACCTCTAGTATGGTTTCAAGCTCCAAAGTTCTGGCTACTCTGTTATCTCTCTTGTTGATTTCAGCCATCCAATCGGATCGTTCTGTTTGAAGTTGGGTTAAGGTTTTAACCAGTTCTTCGTGTTCTGATTTAACTAGATTGTGGTCTGCATAACCTTTTTCTTCTATTAAAAAGAGCGCCCGTTCTTGTTTGATGAGTTTCTCAATTTTCTCATCCAACTTCGCGATGCGCTCATTATCTAACTCAGTTAACTTTTCTCGTTCCATCTTTGCCTTATAATCTCCTAGCAGCTTGGCTCGTTGGTTATAAAGCTGGTTAAAAATCTTTACAAACAATCCTTTAATCGTGTCTTCCTTAATCCTCCCTACCCCACAAGAATTTTTCCTTCCTATTATATATGTGCTGCAAATCCAGCAAACTGACTCCGCTACCGTCCCGCAATTATCTATATGCCTTTTAAATGTATTTCCACAATTGCTGCAGATAATAGTTCCTGTTAAAGCATATCGATTTGTGTATTTCTCTCGATTACCCTCAATATTGCCTTTTGATTTGGCCCGTGCCTTCATCAATTCCTGGACTTTCTCAAAATCCTCTCGGCTAATAATAGCTGGGTGACTATCTTTCACATAGTACATTGGGGCTTCGCCAGAATTTCTCTTCCTATTATATAGGGCCGTTGTTATGGTTTTTTGCAGGCGTGCGTCTCCGGCATACTTCTCATTTTTCAAAATATCGCGGATGCTTGATTCGGCCCATTTAACCCTCCCGGAGATATTATTAATTTCATCAGCTTCAAGTCCCTTAGCTATTCGGGAAGCACCCAGACCGGAAAGATAATTTTTAAAGATTCTCCTGACAATGGCGGCTTGATCCTCGTTTATTATTAGATCTCCCTCTCGGTCTTTATCATAGCCAAGGAAGCGTTTTGTGTTAACTGAAAACTTACCTTTCTTAAACCGGCGTTGATTACTCCAATGCATGTTTTGGGAAATGGAGGCAAGTTCTTCTTCGGCTACTGAGCTCAGAATGCTAAGCATTAGTTCGCTTTCGGTTGTTAAAGTATTGATTTGTTCCTTTTCAAACTGGACAGCAATCCCAAGAAGTTTAAGTTTACGGACAGTTTCCAAACAATCAGCTGTATTCCTAGCGAAGCGTGATATTGATTTAGTAATAATCAGGTCAAACTTCTTATTCTCAGCATCCTGAACCATCCTCATAAACTCTGGTCGTCTTGCTGCGTTCTTACCGGATATACCATGGTCACTATAAATGCTTGAAAAGGTCCATTCTGGATTGCTATTTATATAAGAAGTGTAATGCTGGACTTGAGCAAAAAAGCTTTCTTGCTGCTCGGCTTGATTGGTTGAAACACGAACGTAAGCACATACTCTAAGCTTTTTGAAAGGCTCATTGAAGACTGGCGCTTTCTCAATGGTACGTATTTTCTTTATGTTACTCATCTCCTTCATTAGCAAGGCTTGTGGGAACATATTGGGAGTAAAAAAATATCCTACGCCCGATGGTTATCCGGTGTAGGACATGATAGCTCTTGTATGGTGTCTATTGCAAGTCAATATTTAATAAGAGTTTTGTTAAATGGGTCTTTAGCAAACCAAAGCTTGTCTAATATTAAATCCGATAATTTTTAGATTAAGTTAAGAAATTTAAGGATAGTATCAGCAGATAAGCCGATATTATCCATCATTATTATATGCAACTATGCCATGTTTCACATAAAAAACACCCTCAACAGAAAGTGCTTTGTACTTAGCTAAAGTTACATGTTTTCTACAAACTGTATACTGACACCATTGGGGTCCTTAACATAGAAAAATTTGATATTGGGATTAGGTTGAAAAGGTCCACTGTCTACTTCCAGTCCTTTTTCTTTTATAAATTTAATCTTTTCATCAACTGCTTTAACTTCAAAACCTAAAGAAATACCCTCAATATTATCATTCTTTACTTTATAGCTTGGACCGCAAATAAGTTCAACTTTTGTTTCTCCGTCACCTAAAAAAGAAATCTCGACTCCTGGCTCCACAGTAAATCGTCTGCTAATTGAAAGCTCTACAATTTCTTGATAAAACTTTAACGATTCTTCCATATTCTGAACCGCAATTGTGCACCAGCAAAATTTCATAATTCCACTCCTTACCGCTTATCTCATTTAATTTAACTGCTATATTCCATTTCCAGTGCTATAAAAATTCTTAAAAAAGCAAACTACTCTGGGCTAACAACGACGGAAACAGCTTTTAGTTTGTTGTAAGACCTCCGTCAACTGGAAAAATCCCTCCCGTAATCCATTTTGCCTGTTCTGATGCAAGAAAAACTGCCATATCTGCTATGTCTTTCGGCTCCCCGATTGTTTGCAACGGATAAATGGAGGTAATCATTGCGTTGAAACGGTTTTTTGCTTCATTATCGAGCCGTTCCATATTACTCTCAACTTGAGGCGTAGCAACAGTACCGGGTGCAATCGCATTAACCCGAACGCCCTGCGGGCCTAATTCAAATGCAAGGGCTTTGGTGAAAGATTCTATAGCCCCTTTTGTCATGGAATATGCTGTCGATGGTCTATCCGGCAGCATCCTTTTGGAAAAATAAGATGAAATATTAATCACATTTCCCTGAGAATCAATTAGATCATGTAGGAAAGCTTGCGTCAGTAAATAAGGAGCTTTCACATTCAAATTTAGGTGATAATCCAATGCCTGGATATCCGTACTCGAAAAAGGGATAAACCGAGCGATACCAGCATTATTTACAATAATGTTAATTTTAATATTTTTTGAACGAACTTGTTCGACAATCTCAGAGATAGAGTCTTTGTTACTAATATCCGCCGCAAGAGTGTGAACAGTTACATCATATTGTTTTAATAATTTTTCCTTATGACCCAATTTTTCTTTATCTCTTCCAATAAGAATCAGATTTGCTCCTTGCTCGGCAAAAGCTGTAGCAGTTGCAAAACCAATTCCATCACTTCCTCCTGTTATAATAGCTGTTTTGTTGATTAACAAATTCATACTACCTACCTCCTAAAATTATCATAAATTTTCTTCTCTAGTAGGTAGTATAAAATACGGATAAAAAGCTCTCATTAACATAGGTTAAAATCAATGGATTTTTTTATTCTTGATAGGGTAACATTGGTAACGCCAAGATACGAAGCCAGATGGTAATCAGGTATTCTTCCGACAAGGTCGGAATATTCAGTGCAGAAATGTCTAAACCTCTCTGTCGCCGAATTTGAAAGAAATTCATATTCTCTACGGAACTTATCCTCTACAAATAATTCAACATAAGGTAAAGCAAACTTTTCCCAATAACCATGACGAGTTAACCAGGAATAAAAAGATGAAAAATTGCAAACTGATACTGTAACAGTTTCTAAAGCAGATACGTTGAAGAGACTATTATTCTTACGGGCCGAAGGAGCAATCGGCCATAACAATTGGTTCTCCCAGAAGAAACCCTTATTATAATCCTGCCCTTCTAAATTCGTATAAAAAAGTCTAATAATACCTTTATGGATAAAGAAAACTTTATCCCATTTATCTCCGGCTTTGACAAGCATTTCGTTGTGACTATATTCCCTTTTAACAAATAAATTCAAAAGTTCTATCAAAATATTTTCATCAATATTGTTAATACTATAAAAAATCTTTTCTTTTAAGAATTCTTCCAAAGCTTTTTTTTCATAATCTATCAAATTATTCTCCCCGTTCTTAAAATAGTGATAATCTTACATTACATTTTATAAATTTAAATTCAAGTAAACGCCATCGAGGTCATCTAGCATTTTCCCTATATATCTGTGCGTAATCGAAGGGATTGAATGATTACCTCAATTGAAAATCCAGATTCCCTAGTTCTTACAATAATATCTTCGTCCAGGTCCATTGCTATACCAGCTATTTCAAGGAAATTCACCTTTAAGTTTACTCCTTAGGTCCTATAACCAACATTGCTAAGTTCACCAAACCTAATTCCCCATATTCACCCTAATTTCCTTCTGACAGGCAATGCCAGAACACGTAATCAGTTGTCATGTACCATATTACATTAACTCTATAAAAATTGACCATATTTACCACTTATGATGAGTCCGATAATGGCTACTATGACAAGTTTCAAGTACATCCACTACTCAAAAAACGCCAAATTCAGGCATGAGTGCCAATTTTGGCGTTTTCTATTCTAGCCTTTTGAGCGTTTCTTAGACGAACGATCATCTTCTAAATTCTCCATATTGCTTTGATTCTCTAGAATGTTGACATCTAGAAAACTACTGGTATGAAACTGGGTGTTCGTCCTGTGAGGACTCTCTATATCAATAAGCCATATAATTTAAATTGAATTAAAAGGCCGCCACAATAATTAAACCGTATAATATCCCATATTACGGTAACCATAAAACAAATATTAGGAGGTGATCCTATGACCTTTAAAACAAGCTTTTCTAAGATGTTATCATACATTGCCAAAAGTGATCCCTTATCCTATTATTTATCAGCAATTTAGCTTTTGTAGGATTCCAACCGTTCTTAATTAAAGAATTCTCTTAGTATGTATTATATCTACATTATTTACTTAATTTAACTATACAGAGGATACATCTCCCCTTACCCCAAAATTACACTTCATTTTTAATTGCCTAATCTTTATGAGCTGCTAAAAACCAGTTCTTCTTTATACTTCATTAGATATAGGCCTTTTAATAAAAGCCTTACCATTTCTCGTTGAGTTGTCAATTGGTTTCTCAGTCGCCTTACCAAAAATAGCTGTGTAATATTCGATGCAATAAAGATCAAATTGAGCACTGCTTCTACGGCATTCCCACCGTGCACAAAACAATGCTCTAAACCACATTCACTTTTCAGGTTGTTAAAGATTGAGTTCTCTATATCCCAACGTGCTCTAATTATTTTGAACAAGGTCTTAAGCGCCATATCCTTACATGTCGTTACGATCTTAATCTGTGTGCGCTTCTTGTCCTTATGTTTCATTGCAAATTTTACAAAACGTAACGGTTGCTTAACATTGTCCATCGTAAATATTGACTCATAAACTTCAACTTTCTCAAATCCTCTTTCATCTTCCCAAACATCGACTGAGTCTAACTTGTTCGTCTTCTTTTTGACGAACCGCAAACTATTATTATGATTGTTTTTTGCCCTGACAATGGTATCGATACCAAGATTTCTACAGTGGTTAATCCAAACGGAATTACAGGCGAGAGCATCATAAACAACAACATCCATTAAGTTCTTATGGCTCTTCATGGTGCTTGAAAGCAGCCTTTTCGCAACGTTCAGCTCACCCTCATCCTTTGATTCAGAATCTTCTCCGGGCCTGTACATTTCAAAGCCAATCACCAGTTTGGGACCTTTACCTACTATTGATATGACAGCGCCACTATGGAAACTATGGATCTTATTGCCTTTGGTATTTTTCAAGCATTCTGGACAGTTTTTCTTATTACTACCGAAGAATTTTGTGCCATCGATTGCGACCACGGTATTTCCATCAATCGTTCCATTGTCGAAAACTTTATTCTCAACGGCTGTTTTTACGACGTTTTGATTAACTTGTTTTAGCCCTTCGAGGTCTAGGACCTTCAGCGTATCTCTAATGGCATCAATTTGCGGCAGCTTAGTTCCTCGGGGAAACAGTTTACTAAACTCATGATTCTTTATCATGAAATTTAGTTCATTAAAGCTTTTTATCCTAAGTAAGAAGCCAAAAAGTACAGGTGAAATTACTTGACCCGTGCTGTAAGTCGGGTTAACTCTTCCGTCAGACAGTTTATTCAGACCACGATCAATCTGATAAACATTCTTCATGTAGTTTACCAATTTTACAAAGTAGTTCTTTCGCATTTCATCCTCTCTTCCAATCTGATTTTAGCAGGAAGCAAGAGAGAGAAAAAGTCCGAATTTGATACACTTCTGAAATCTGTAATATTACCAGTGAGATCAATGGTTTAATTGTGCTAGAGGCTAAACTGCTGGAACAGATGCGCATTGTTGCTAAAATCGAAGAGCTGTTGCCATACATTGACCGCTATGAAAAAGCGTGGAGCAAGCTTGAGGACTTCAACAAGCGTTTCCCGACCGATATGAAGAAATCCATCCTACAAATGGCAATTCAAGGAAAGCTGATCGAGCAGCGCCCCGAGGAAGGCACAGGCGAGGAACTGTATCAGCAGATTCGAGCCGAAAAACAGCGGCTCATCAAAGCTGGAACAATTAAAAAAGAAAATGCTCTGCCGGAGATAGCAGAGGACGAAAAATTGTTTGATATTCCCGATACCTGGATTTGGGTGCGATTGAAGGATCTCACGGAGAATATTGGTGATGGTATTCATGGAACCCCGAATTTTGATTCCACTGGAAATTACTATTTTATTAACGGCAACAATCTCGATAACGGAAAAATTATTTTAAAAGCTGACACTCAAAGAGTTGGGTTTGACGAGTATGAGAAATATAGAAAACCTCTGACGCTCACAACCGTTTTGATCTCAATTAACGGTACCATAGGTAACATTGCGTATTATAATGACGAACCAGTGATTCTTGGGAAAAGTGCTTGCTACATAGCTTTAATTAAGCTCATGTACAAGGAATATATTCACATTCTATTAAGTAGTCAGTTTTTCCTTGACTATGCAGTAAGCAAAGCAACCCAGACAACGATAAAGAACGTGTCATTGAAGGCAATCCGCATGCTACCTGTCCCGCTCCCGCCCCTCGCTGAGCAAAAACGTATTGTTGCCAAGCTGGAAGAAATTCTCCCTTTGTGTGAGAAACTGAAGTGAAATCCATTGTTGTACAGCGTGGTGTGTTGTTTCGCATCGTTCTACAAATTTAAATACCAACTAAACACAAAAGGCTTTGGTACAGTGCCGAAAAGGTCCCGTAATATCGGGCTTTCTGCTGTGTCGAAGTCTTTTTTCTCGAATAGACACCCAACATCTTTTATCCTTAAACCGTCGTACGATGGTTGGCGTATCGATCTTGTATCGGAGACGAGTGGGCCTACACACCCCTCTAGTTAATCGGTGTGCGACGCGCTATAAGTAAAAATCCAGAGCAACACGCCCTGGATTACATTCCTGCAAAGCCGTTTAGATTATTTGGTTCTAACCCTGCTCTCACAGGTGGGCATTTTCATCTACCTTTAGTCTTCCCCTTGCTTGGAGGCCTGACATAATCAGTAAGTTTATCAAATTCCCGAAATTTCATATAAAAATCAAATCTTCGCAGGTTTAAGGAAGTTCATTATAACCAAGTTAGGTTTAAAAAACATTAGGAAAGTTATGGTTAATTTAGAACGTAGCCCACACAGTTATCCACCACACCGCAAACGCATAAAACGCTCCGGTGGGATTTGACGGAATACAGTAGACAATTCTTCAGATATATTTGTGACAGTTGATTTTCTTGTTGAGCTACAAAATACCTCAGCAAAATTACAACTCCTTGACACTCACAGACTTATAAATCTGTAGAAGATATAACATCGAAATATTTATCCTCAGAAATAACAAATATAAGGCACTTTTCATGCTTGCTCCTTTGTAAATGTGCATAACGTAAAGCTGAGTTGTATCTAGCTCCCCTTGCAGGATCACCTTTTTCACTTGCCTGGCCATCTAAAATAACACCAATGGCATAACACTCTCCATTAGAATTAGTAAGTATTGCTCCATCAATTTCGGAGATACAATTAACTAATGCTGCATTCATCCTTTGCGGTCTAATAGTTATTGCCGACGTGCTTAAACGGTTAGCCTCCTCTTTTGCATTGTTTGCCACAACCAGCATGGAACCCTTCTTTTGTTGTTTAATATTATTTACCATTTCCATAATTAAACTTGTATCTACTTGTTCATTTACAAACGTAGACTCTATTTTTTGTAGTAAGTCATTATCATTTTCATTCCTGCTAGGTAAAAATGCTTGCATATTTGAACATGAAATTAACTCTTTTCCGCCTATTAGAACCCTCCAACTAAAGTAACTCGAAAACTCAACTGAAATATGTTCATCTTGAAGTACTGGTATCTTACAAAAATAATGTGCTTCATAATTTTCATCAAGGACTAAAAAGTAATCTTGTTTGCACATTTGTAAAAGTTTCCTGATATTTTTATAGTCATTTAGCTTTACAGGTTTTATTAGTTCAAACATTTCATCATTTTTGTCTGGTTTTAGAGTATCTTCAATATTTTCTTTGATAAATAGCAATTTACCACAATTAAATGAACCTTCATATTTAAAAGTAGATATTATATTTATATGATCAAAGCAAGCGTATAAGAAATTATTAGCATTTCTAGCTGAACGGCGAAAAATCTCATCATAATTATTTTCTTGCCAATTATGTATCCACTTGTACTTAATACATTCTATAAATGGATGAATTTTACCATTAAAAAACAAATTGTCTTTGTATTTATTTTTATTAAATTCAATTAACGCAAAATGATAATGTGAGTGCAAAAGATCTTTGATTTTTAGCATATCCGTATATATTTCCGAATTACTACACCAATACTCTGAAGTTGGGCCAAGATCCTTAAAAGTATTTGTTATTAAACTTGAAATTTCCAATGTAATCCTTTCGTCTTTAATGTCATGAATGAATTGTGTATTTAATCTATTCAAGATTTTATTATCTACTTTTGGTGACAAATCATGTTCGGGGTAAATATAAAATTCAGGTTCTGAACCTTTGTCTTGATAAAGGTAAATATCAATCGTATAAATTCCTAAAATTGATTTACTAAACAGATTATCCTTGGATATTTTTTTAAATTCTTTTTGGATTTTTTCCTTGATTTCAGTATGCTGCCTGTTTCTTCGTTCGATAATTTCAGAATCAAAAGCAAACATTTCTCTTCACTTCCGTTTTAGTTTTTCGCCAATAAAGTCCTCATAGCGACCCATTTCTGCAATTCTTCCCTTAAGATCTTTCCACAAAAACTTAATAATTCCTTCGGTAATTATAGCTCGGCTTCGACATTTTTCCCCCGGTTTAGGCGCCTGTAAAAATATAGGTTCCTTTATTCATACGGGTTCCAGGTCTTATCCACAGGCACATTTCTTAAAAATATGAATATTTCGCTGACTGCGTGCAGTCATCTCGGATAATCTGAGCAGTTGCCACGGAATTTGAGTACACCTGTCTCGGAAGAGAGGGCAGTAGATAAAAAATTTCGAATTGAAGGAAAACGGGATTATCTAGGGCTAAACTTGACATTGGACCCTGCTCGGATGCTTCGATGGGTCGAGGGCTGTGGCTCATAGGAAGTATTCCTATTGGGTAAGCCCCATCCCTAAGAGATTCAGGGTAGCATCCTCACCCCCATGTCAAGTCAGCTAATGGGTCAATGGGAGTATTTTATCATACCAAGCTGAGAAGATTTGCGAAAAACTCTTGACGGTACCAATCCCCAATATCTCTCAATGATAGAATTTTTCGTCACTTGCTTCAAAAATTTCTTTCACAGTCTTAATGCCACCACTATTCAATATCTCAATTCGCTAGTACGATAGCCGTTAGTCATTAACCTACTCCCAGGTTGACATCGACCTCAGGCCCAGAAGTTTCCCCTTGCTGTCTTCTCCTACTATCCATATCTATCATCGATTTTAACTCATTTATAAGATCTTTGATCTTCTCGATTTCATCTTTTGACTCGTTTTCAAATAATTGAAGATGACTCTCTATTAAACCTATTACCTCTGGAACAATAATGTTTTTAATGTTATTGAAATTTATTTGACCATCATTTTCATCATTGAATTTATTTTCATATTCGATTTCATTTAATGATAGTTTAGATTGATTTAATAATATTAGTACAAATTCAGCTTTAGGGATTTCATAAATCAAAAGTAATATATCGTTAATTATAGATAAAGTTAAATTTACATTTTTAGAACTTGATTTCAACAATGGTTCTATTATTGACTTGAGGAATTTCTTAACTTGTTTATATAACCTTCTTTCTATATATTCTTTCAAAACAATACTAACTGACTTTCTTATGCTTTCACCGAGATGTTTCCATTGGAGAAGCGATGAGTTAGATGAATTATAATAACATATAAAAGAATCTGTTATTATCTGAAATATCAATTCATTATAATCATTATTTTTGATTTCTTCACCAATTGTTAAGATTATTTTTGAAATTGAATCGACCAATATGCATAATGGATGATCAGATTCACTTTCCTTATTCCCAGCGTATCTTAAACCGTTTTTATTAGATAAATCAATTAAAATAGGATACGTCTCTTGTAAAGCATACATGGCAATATTAATAGCCCCTGCTTTTAAGGAACTAATAATTATTTCAGTAAGACTTGTTATTAGCTTTCTTAATTCTTCTATGTTTTTGGTTTTTTGTGCCTTGATAAGGATATCCTTTATTAATCGCTCTGGATTTAACCAGTTTATGAAGGAGATAATGAATAATCCTGTGAAAATAAAAACAATTGCATTAAAAATAATCATTAAATTTAGAATATTATAATATCCGGCGATTTCATGTGGTAATGTCATCAGTAAAAATATATCTACACATATAATAACTGGAGTGAAAATCATAAAACAATATAACTTCTTTTTAGGAAATAATTCATAACTTTTAATGGAAGTATTATCTCGATACATCTGCATGAATATTAGAGAACTACTAATAACTAAAGCATATATGGTAGAAATACCTTGGATTATTGTACTTAATGTATACCTGTAATTATCTATATCATATTTTAAGTTTTCTAAAGGTTGCATTATAAAATTTAATAAATCTGGATAATACCTTACTGAACCGATATTCAATATAGTATTTGAAACTATAACTGCAATAATAATGAGAATTCTATAAGCCCATTTTTTAACCCGTAAGAAGTTATTTTTAAGCCATTTCCTAACTGTTTGATACAAAATTAACACCGCCTATGAGAATCCAAATATCCGATTTTACCTTTTAATATTTGTAATAATTTTCATTAAATATATTATCATAGGAATGTAATTAATAACATACATTAATTACTTTTATATACAATGCGCTGTAATGGCTTTTATGGACACCAAGAATGACTAGTATAATATGGTCATGATGAAAAAAAAAAAGAATTATGATTCGGAATTTAAAAAAGAGATCGCTCAAATCTATTTGGATGGTCGAAGAACAGCCTCCAGTTTATCCAAAGAACTGGGATTACACGTTAATACAATCTACAAGTGGGCAGAGCAATTTAAGACCGATCCCGATAACACTTTTCCTGGTTCAGGAAACATGAAGCCAGATGAAGCCGAGTTAAAGAAAGCTCAGCGACGTATCAAAGAACTTGAAGAAGAGGTTGAAATCCTAAAAAAAGCCACAGCATACTTCGTAAAGAACAGGAAGTAAAATACGAATTTATCTACAACACCGCTTCAAGTTGGGGATGGATCTAGCCCTGGTCTCTTCTACTTCTCCTTACCAACCCTGCACCCATCGTAACTAAATACCATCCCCCCGCCATCATATTGCTGCGTTAAGTTGTTCGCTGACTGAGGGGATTGGGGTCCGGCCTGTTACTCCGCTAACAACACCAAACCGCTCAATACCTCCCGTTTATTCCAAATTTTCCCACCGTGCCTAAGCAAATTGTTGAATTGTTGTTCAAGGTCTCCCTTATTTACCTATATAAGTAAAAATCCAGAGCAACACGCCCTGGATTCGCAAAGCCGTTTAAATATTTGGGTTTTAACCCCGCTATCGCAGGTGGGGATTATTAAGTTTTCCCCTAGCATTGGAGGTCTGACTTAATCAGTACGTTTATTAGCCATCAACATTATTACGAATTTTCCTTGCTAGCACTATTTTTACCCCTACCTCTATTTTTACATTCTAGGATAGCCTTTCAGTCTTTACCTCTGACACATTAACCCTAACATAAATTTACTATTTTAAATTTTCCAGAAATCAACAACCCCCATACTATTAACCAACATGTTTTAGTAATATAACTTCCAAATTCGTTGGATTTATATTGCATCGTCAATCAAACCATAAGGTAATCCCTTTTTCCCATCACCATCAAATTCTTCTATAATAAACTTCTTAAGTAAGAAATCAGGGTAACCATTATTTACCACAATTAGTTGTATCTTGTCCCCTAGAGTTTCCTCTAGTGTAACAAAATATCTTATTATTGAGTTAAATATCTCTTCATCTTTAAATTCCTCTTGTTCAGCTTTAGCTCCAAGGTTTTTTCTTGGTGAATCAATTATCAGCAGATTAAGATGATTACGATTTTCAACACAAGCTTCTAGTAGGATCGCCAAATAATATGCCATGGTTATTAATGTAACACCAGCTAGACTACCCAAACTTCGGTATAAACGATTTCGCACATAGGGCAAATAGGTTTTTCCCTCAATAAACGCTGTATCAAGTTTTGGGAAGTTGAAAGCACTTAAGATATCATAAAATTTATTTGATAACTGTCTAATTACATCCTGCTTATCTATCGCATTTAATTCAGTAGATTTAATCCTATCTTTAAGATTTGCGATCGATTCTTCTTTACTTTTTATCACCAGTTCTAGCCGTTGAAGCTCATCCAGCATCGATAAACTTTGATCAAGCTCTAAGAGAACCCGATTCTTTTTACCAATCTCATAATTCAGTTGCTCAATCTGTTCGATATGCGGGTTAACGTAATCCTTATAAAGGTGCTGAATCTCGAGTTCGGCATCTAGCAATTCCAGTTTTAAAAGTTTCTCTTTTTTTAGAATTTCATCGTACTTGATTTCTTCTGTATTAATAAACTTTCTAAGTTCTGCTATTTTAAGTTTCAGTGACCTTACTTCTTTTTTAATAACAAGTAACTCGCTAATTTCATAATCATCTTTTTCACTACCACAAAGACAACAACTCTCAACAGAATCTGGTCTATTAACAGGTTTCAGGCAGTTTGGGCAAACTATATATTCATATTTATTAAGAGCCTGGTAGCCCTCAAGTGCCATTTCCTTCTTATCAATTTCACTTTGATACTGATTAACAAGAAGTCGAAGCTTACTAATGAACTGCCTTTGATCGTGTTTTGTTTCCCCTAATAACCCTAACTCTGTTTTAAGCTTAACAATTTTACTTTGTAGGCTCGATGATAAATTGGTTTTAATACCTTTATCGGCCTTTATACTAGCGAGCACCTTTCGTTGTTCATTCAATTCAGTTTCCATTTTCTTCTTTTGTTCCTGGTACTTTTCTATATCAACAATTTCAGTATTAGTGAGAAAATCTTTAATCCCAATAAATTTTATTTTATACTCTTTAAGTTCCTCTTCCTTGTCTTTCAAATTAGATTTTAAACCTGCCAGCAGTTCATCATAGATATTAAATATAATCTCAAAAGTTGCCTTTCTCTTAAGGTTCTTTGCCCATTCTTGTTCATCCATTATGTCTTCATTATCTATTTCAGTTTGCTTTAAATAAGAATATTTAAATAAGTCTCGAAAACTAAAGCTTTGATTACTTATTTTCAAGTCAGCTAAACCAAGTTTCTCAACTAAAAAAGCAGATAATGAATTGTTATTGCTTGGTGAATCGATCTCTAGTCGATTGAAGAATCTGTAAATATTTTTTCCCCATCCCATTGTTCTAAGATAATTGGTGCTTTAAAATTAAAGAGCTTTCTTCTTATTTTGTACTGCTCCAAACCGATCTTTAATTCCAACTCAACATCAGTAGAGTTTGCGCCAATTTCAATATAATCTTTATGCCCCTTAGAACCAAGTGCATAATCAATCATTTCAAGAATGGACGTTTTTCCTGTTGAAGTTGGACCCGAGATATAGTTCAACCCATCCTTAAATTTGACTATGTAATTCTTTCTATTACCAACAAGGGTTAGTTTCAATAACACGAACCTGGGTTTCATTGCTACACCTCCAGTACCCGTTTGAGCAGATTTGTTTTCTGAAGAATATCCTCTTCTATCTTTTTATCCGATATCTTTGAGATTTTCTTTTGAACATGCGTAGCAAATTTAACCAACCTGTTCTTGTATTTGCTTTTCAATGAACTTACTAGTTCGACCCCTCTACTAGTAATTGCGTAGCATTTATCGTTATCTTTTATTTCAACAGCAATTAGGTCTTTTGACACAAGATAATTTATTACTTTCCTATATTGAATTAGGTCTGGTTTCCAATGAAAGAAAGCATAGTATTCGTCAAAATTTTGTCTAACGATTGAGTTTAGATCTTCGCCACTCAACATGGTTGCGGGGAATTTCAAATAGTAATCATAGAGCTTAATTTTATTATCAGTTAGTTTAAACCCGTGTTTATCTTCAAAAGCCAAGATAAGAACAAGAATTCGGATCGAGTCAATAATAAAAGTATCTAAGGAGACATTGTAAAAAATACTCAATGTTGCTCACCCTCCTTCTCACGAAGTAGATACTCCTCCAGCTTCTTACCATAGTTCTTTATCCAACCAACGGTACATTCATCCGCTAGTTGGTGAAGGATTCCTTTTTTAGCCAGTAGATTTATCTCATTCAAAGATTCAAGAGTGGTAGTATCACTATCCTCAATTCGCATGTAAGTCTGAGCAAGTAATTTGTTGCCATCACTTTCGTTTGCATATAAACGATATTGTGTGTTCCATATACTTTGAATCTTCATCTTAAGCTGCCTATAAACTCTTAGCTCCGTCTCATCGCCCTTACTTTCTAAGATGCTTTTCGAAATTTCAGCATTGAAAAACTCATTCTTACAGCTACCTGTGTCCGTGATTTTTGCACTTTCAATTTTTTTAATAAAAATACACTCATCATAATCCACGTCTTCAAAATCATTGATGGAGTATATAATTTCATCGTAGATACGCTGTCTCTCAAAATTAATATATTCTAATACTTCTTTTAGCATATTTCGGATATCTTCATCAAACTCACGGTCGTACAAGTCGGCCTTTATTAGTTCAGTAATTAAGTAACTTCCATCATATAGCATAATCGAAATACCAAAAGAACTTGAAGAACGAGTTTTCCACGTTGACCACCACTTCTGCTCTTCCACAGAAAGAATGCAAGGCAAACATAAATACCAAGACTTAGCTTTATAAGCATCTGATTCTACTACAGTTTTGAAAGAATCTCTTATTTGTTCCTTCTGGGAATTTCCCACTCCATCAATAAAATATTTACACTGATAAACATTAATCTCTTCATCAAAATCTCCTACGAAAACATCTATGCCGCCATCACCCTGAGTAACACGTACACCATAAGTATTTTCAAACTTTGACTGAAATAGTTTAATACATATTTTTTCAAATATATCCCTTGCTCCAGCTTCACCATACTTGTCACGAAGGTACCTAAAATCTCTTTGCACTCTAATCTCTCCCATGCATTCTGGGTAATTTTGTTGATGTCCATCACAAAATCAGTAATAAAAAAGCAACCGAATCGTACCTCTTCAGGATATGCTTTGCTTTCGGCTCTTTAACTTATCAAATAAGGAACCATCTTGTGATTCTAATTCCACAAAATCCCTTAAATCCCTGCAAATCTTACCATCAAAATTAAAAGAGCCGAAGCGCCCATCGCGCCACGGCAATTTATAAGCTGATATAAAGTTGTTTATACCACCACCCGATCCGGTTTCCCGTATCCCCACCTTCCCCAGGGTATCCACTAGGTAAGCACATCTCATCCTGCAGGATTGAAGGAGCCCGGTGGTTGACTGGTGGCTGTGGATTTTATCACATTGGTGGGGATTTTGGGTTTAGGGGTAGCTGGTGCGCAACAGCAGGTAATTTGCTATACGGGGAGTAGGTTCCAACTACAACCAATCATCCCTGATAATAGCATACATAATGCAGTCATCAAATTCATCTTTGTGGATTAAATATTGCCTTAAAGTCCCTTCGTATTTCATCCCGGATTTTTGCAGTACTTTGCCCGATAAAATATTTTTGCTTCTATGAAACGCCTGTACTCGATTGATACCAACATTTCTGAAAGCATATTCTATTAGGGCTTTTAAGGCTTCTGACGCATACCCATTACCCCAGAAAGATTGTCCTATGCAATATTCCACATCGGCTCTCTGATTTTTACTGTCCATAAGATAGAACGCAATTTGCCCTATATTTCTATTTGTTTCTTTTAGAATTATTGACCATCTGTAAAACTCGTTACTGTCATACGAGCTGATCCATTTTTCTAATATCTGTTGAGTTTCAGAAATGGTTTCACACGCATTCTCACCGTAATTATTTTGAACTTCTGGATCACTCATCCATGTTTCAAATACGCTTTGGGTGTCAGCTATTTCAAATTTTCGGAGAATTAGTCTTTGTGTTATGATGGTTTGTGTACCGATATGATTAAGCAAAATAATGTATCACCTTCTATTATGCTATCTCAAATTTTAGTGTCCATCCTTCTTAGTAGTTCCACGATTATCCTCCGTTTCCTTCAATAAAGAAGTAAACAGAGCGTCCAAAAACGCTCTGTTAGTTGTCACCCAACGCATCCCTCACGGCTTTCCTGTTCGCCAAGGACTTTTATTATCCACTGGCTAAGTTCATCCCCTCCTACGGGATTGAAGGAGTTCGGTGGGTTTGATTGGCGAACTGGGGGTATATGGGGATTTGGGGGTGAGGGTGGGCTAGAAGTAATCAGCTGTTTTATCCAATACTAAATAAGCATCCAGTAATAAAAGCTGCTTGTAATGCCCTTACTTCTTCTGTAAAGTGTACATGATCATAATAAATATTGTTTCCTAGGCTGCTAGTAAATGAAAATAAATCAATAATTGGTATTTGATAATTGTCCATTATTTTATGTGCCAAATTGTTATAGAGTTCAACATCTTTGCCATACCTTAGAAATCCTTCAGATCTACGGTTATGGATTATATCAATAACTGGGGTAGTCGTAATCCAAAACATTCTTTGTGACATTTTCAAGGCAACTTCACAAATTTGTTTTAAATTCTCCTCATAATGCTCTTTCTCAGTTTGAATTTGATTAGTGTTACGATCTACCCTTATATCATGTAAACCACAATTCACGAGCAATATGTCGTAACATACACCTTTTTTCTCTTCATCTCTTAAATACTCCAGGACCATATTACTGTCACCCGCATTAGCCCCATTTGGCTTATCCAAATCCTTGAGAGCTTCAATAACCTGGCACTTTTGTTGATACTTAAACCTACTGCTTATTATCTTTTCCAAAAATGGGCTGTAGTGTATCGAGATGCTATCGCCAAGGACACATACTCTTCTCTTTTCCATATATTTCACCTTGCTACTCAGTCAATTAACTTAGTTTCTATGTTTAGCCTTTTTCCCCAATCCGACCTTCGTATCTCATCTTCCTTTAAAATACTCTTCGTAACCATAACACTCCATAAACTCATTCCTCCACCTTTCCAGTCCAAATATTCAATATCCAAGTCCATCCACATCCTGCGGGATTGAAGGAGTTCGGTGGTTTGACTGAGGCTGGGATTTATAGCTGGGGCGAGATACGATGTATTTGTTATTGATTAGGTGTCCAGAATACCCAGAATATTTATTCCTTAGTTGGTGCTGGCATATTATGTTCATGCATATAATCATTAATTTTATTTGCAGAATTTTTGTCAATCTTCGGGGGTTGAATATATATCCAAATAGTAACGAACAAGGTTGATACTACCAATACGACGATTACGGCAATCTTTAATTGTATCTTCATCTTCTAATCACTCTCCACATTAGTGATAATGTTAATCATCCGTATTCATATGACCAATTCCCCGCTCCATATCCCTCCACATTCCCAATATCCCCCAGACAACCACATCCCATCCTGCGGGATTGAATGAGTTCGGTGGGTTGACTGGGTTTATGCGGATTTGGGGGTGAGGGTAGCGGGTGCGGCTAAATGGCTAGGATCTGAATTGAAAATGGCCTTCTATAAATATAGAAGAAATTATTCCATTCGTTCAATGCTCTCTTGCACTATGGCCACCATATCTTCTTCCGCACCTAGACTGAAGTTAAAAAGAACACCTTTCCCTCCACCAGCACCAATCGCAGAAATAAAAATATTATCGCCATGTCCCACTACGGTGAGGCTTAAACTCGCTCTGTTTCCATTTCTCATAAAATATTTATCGTAAACCCGAACGGCTATATTTGTATTTCCAGAAATGTAATTGCTCTCATCGACTAAATTCATAGTTAATCCACTATTTCCAATATCCTCTTGCAAATGGTTAACCACTTCCTCAAATTGACCAGTAATCGTTTTTTCATACTTAGCCATTATTATCCCATCCCTCATATTGAGCCGCTATACCCATCCAGCTTTCCCTCCAAATAACTATCGATCATATTGTCCGGAACATTGCCACGTTGAGCTGTCCGCCAACTGACGGAATTGGTGTACGGGCCAGTTCTAACCGCTCTTCTTTCCTAATTATACCACCGTACCTCGACAAATTGTATAAATCCAGAGCAACACGCCCTGGATTACATTCCCGCAAAGCCGTTTAGATTATTTGGTTTTTCATGGGTGGGGGGTATTTATCCTATAACTTGAACACCAGCTTGGCGGGTTGCACTGTTCGGAACAGGACTGGAGTTCCATTCTAATGCATAACATCAGAATATTGAGCAGTATCTCTCCCTGAATTTATATTTTTGGCTCAACTGCTTTGAATATAAATCTTAATGTCATAATGACAGATGCAAGTCTATACTTTATCTCAATTGGTACTGTGTTAGTGTCATTAATAAAATCTAGAACATCCTGCTCTTTAATTTTAGCAAATCTTGCAATAGTATTAGCACTTATCTTATGCACTTCAATAAGCACTTCTAAAAATGCTTTGAATTTAAAATCTGGTTCTTCATTTACAATATTGTCTAACATTAGCAGTGAGAACAGAAAAGAATGCAATTCATAGCCTGTTGGTATTTCAAACTTATGTCCATCATTTTTTACTCCCAACAAATTCGATAGGCATTCTGTGCTCATTCCGAAATCGTCCGTCAATGTTCTCAATTTTTCTTCTAATTCATTAAACCCTATATTATTCTTAAGCTTAATCATCTCTGACATTTTTTCACCTCTCGAAATTTCAAACTTAAATCCTACAAACGAGCAATACCGCCTAATCAGACTGCCCCTCCACCTTCCCCAGTATCCACCAGGCAACCACATCCCATCCTGCGGGATTTAAGGAGTTCGGTGGTTGACGGGGGGCTGGGGGTTTTTTTCATTGCGGGTATTTGGGGTTGAGGGTTAGCTAAGTAATGGTGGCGAGAAAGATTTGTAGTACCCAGGTTGATAATGCTGGATACAAAGGCTAGGGGTGATCTTAATGCACTATATTCTTTTTTACGCCTTAACGCAGATTTATCGGCGATCCACATTATTAGCCTTTGGCGAAGTTCGGAAAATGGGTCATAGCGAAGATCCGTGCGATTAGAGTCTTATAAAAAAGGTTCCGTAAAGTAGACAACCGAATTATCATAAATTACATCACCTTTTGATAATTCTAGCCTTTAATTCTAAACCAATAAATAACAAGAAAGACGGTATAAATGAGAAAAGGGGTGCTAAGTTTGCATTATAAAATAGGCGGCCGGTATTGTCCAAGAAACCAACCATCCAATTTGAGTCACATGTGTAGTAAGCATACACCAGTCGCCATCCTGATGGATCGTTGCTATTAAAACTGTCCGGCCAATTGACATAACAATAAAGCCATACCAAAAACCCAATAATAGCTGGTAATATACAGGATAAAAAGTTCTTATATTTTGTACCTTTTGGAGTTAATAACAATCCTAGGCAAATACATAACACTACGGATAATAGCCCAAATAATCTTGGTACCACTGTGGACGAAGAAAAAAACTTGCCCATTATAGGGGAAAAAAAGAACAGTACCATGACGTCTAAGCCTAAATGCAGTAAAAAAGCTTTTATATTATTTAGAACCATTCATTTCACTCCTTCTTGATATTAAATACACGCCACATTCTTGAAGATTCGTGATCAAAACCAAAATAAGAGAAATAGCATAGATACTTATCTTTAAGCGTGATTTTAAACGTGCTACCTTGAATAAAATCATAAGAAGAATAGTAACAGAACCTTTATGCTTAGGCGAATAGTAACTGGAATTGGTTTCTACGTACCGTTCAATTATCGGTGATAATTTACCAATGGTGTTATTGGGTATATTCGCAAAAATGATCAAAGAAATTAATAAAGAAATATAATTTGCAGCTAAAATATTTTTAAATAATAACCCGGAAATAAACTTAATTAATGTATACGAGACCAAAATAAATGGTGATAGTAAGGATGTACATATAATAACTAAAAACAACGATGAAACAAAATCTCTTATTGCGTTAGTTGTCTTAACCAATTTTCTATACCCCTTAGATCATTTCTTCTCTTTAATACAAGCAATCTAAATATCTCACACCTCCCCTGAGAAGTAAGGGGAAATTTGTAATAAAACACGAAAATCCCTTTCCACTATTGTGAAGAGGGATTTGCCATTTCAAAGATGTGCCCAGCTTTTATTGGAATATTTTACTAAGTTAACTCTATTTTTACTTCTAACATGTTCCCATGAACGCACCCTTAACACATTCTTAACATTTTTGGCCTATTTCAAAAATATCCCATCCACGAAACCCTTGCTACAAGCGACTTTCAAAATGTTAGTGTTTTCAGAACCGACACGGTCTCGACGTGCCTCGGGTGTGCGATTTGTCGGCTTTGAAAACACATGAAGTCCTATAACGACGTCTTCGAAAGTAGTTAACAGCCAATGTATATTTGATAAGCAAAGATATTTTCTTCCGCGCCTAATCCGTCACAAACCGAAGCTCCTTTAAAATCAGTGCTCTTTTAGGCATTCTCCAACCTTAATACCTTCCAAAATAGGAACGAGACTCCCCACGCTAATACGAAAAGCCCAACCAGTATATAACCAATCCCACCAAAATTAAGATTCTGTATCCATCTCCAGATTCCACCTGTAAGTCCTAGTTTCGGAATCATAATTTGGGCTAATTCGATTAACCCAATAAGCAAGGCAGCTACAACCGATATACCGGTCACAGATAAATTGTAATAAACCTTTCTAAGCGGTGTAGAGAAGGCCCAGTTATAGGCAGTCGTCATAAAAACCCCGTCGACGGTATCCATTAGGCTCATGCCGGCAGCAAATAAAATCGGTAACGATAAAATCGTGGTGAAAGGCATTGCTTGACTAGCGGCATTAGCAGAAATGGCCAGCAAAGCTACTTCCGATGCTGTATCAAATCCTAAGCCAAAGAGAAATCCAAGCGGATATACATGCCAACTTTTACTAATAAATCGGTACAGAGGTCCAAAAAACCGAGATATAAAGCCACGGTTTAAAAGGAGTTGCTCCAAATTCCCTTCATCCATTTCCCCTCTATGCATTTTTATGAACAATCGATAAATATCAAACCAGATATATAGGTTAAATAGTCCAATCAATAGAAGGAACCCTCCTGAGACTGCTGTTCCAATTAGGCCACCAATGGTTTGAAGCTGTGGGATATTGTCCTTGGCCCAAGCCATTGAAAAAGCAGTCACCAATGCCATTATAAAAACGACTGAAGAGTGACCGATCGAGAAAAAGAAGCCTACCCCCGTTGGTTCTTGCTTCTGCTGCATCATTTTTCGCACAGTGTTATCAATAGCCGCTATATGGTCAGCATCAAAAGCATGACGTAATCCTAATGTATAAGCTAACAAGGCAATCCCTATCAATTGCGGATAGTCTCTTATTGCCGGGAATAAAAGAGACAGGCCTAAAAGGTGTATTCCAAGAACAGCTCCACCGTAACGTAGCCATTTTGGACGGTTAATGACAGTTGTTGCAGTTGTATTTTTCATATACTTACTCCCCCTCAAACCTTTGAACCATTTATACACTTTTTAGCAGCGATGGTCTGTAATTTCTCCAAAACAATTCGGTGGTTAAGTAGATTCATATCCTTAATTCTTGCGTTAATAAATCTTTGCTTGCCAAAGATATCGACTAACCGTAGCCCTGCTTCAGAAGGTTCAATTATGTCGACTTGTTCAAGAAACAATTCTTCTTGGTCGTCCCCTGTTCTGATATAGACATTGGTTTCACACATCCTTTTTCCCTCCTAACGTAAAAAGACCGTGGAGAATCGTTCCTGTTTTACCCAGGCTGACCTCCATGGTCTAATGTTATTTAAAATTAAATTTTCCTTAAATTCCTTTACGTATTTCTATATGTTCAAATATTCGACATTAATTTTAAAATACCTTTAATAAAAAACAATTTTCTTAATTTTTTAAAATACACAGCTTTAGATTGTTCTTCTCATCTCAAGACCTTTGGCAATCACCGATTGCACAACAGCTGAACATCAGGCACCGGCAGGGTTTTTCGTGGCGCATTCACATCCGGTATTGGCCCCAGTATGTCTCTTTATATCTTCTAACGTAGAGCAACATTGTGCGACTGCCACATGATGCAGAATTTCCTCCTCGGTAACATTGGCACAGTAGCAAATGGGAACCGGGGGTGGGACATTCTTAAACCAGATCTTGTTGATCAATTGATCTTGAAGAATTGTTTTCTTTCCATCTTCAGAATAATAGGCAACTTCACATTCAGAGGTTCTACACAGGAATAATTGTTCTTCTTCAACCTCTACATCCGGTTTTACCTGATGTTCAACTGTTACTTGACGCACTTTTTGGCCGATCCCGCCACAAACAGGACATGAGGGAATAACTTTTGAATTATTTGATAGCCCAATTAGCATGATAACACTCCTTTTAACCCAGGAATTAGTCACTTATTCCTGTAACCTTTTTATGATTGGACAAACACTGTTTTGTCCTTCGGCGCATTTGCCCAACAAGTCTTGCATAACGCTTTGGATTTTTTGCAAGTCCCGTATTTTAAGCTCTATCTCATTCAGTTTCAGGGTTGCAAATTCCTTAACTTCATCACATGTGTTTCCTACGCTCTCAGTCAAAGCAAGTAATTTTTGAATTTCTGCAAGAGTAAAACCCAAATCCTTCGAGCGTTTAATGAACCTAATTCGCTGAACTACCTCAGGAGAAAAAAACCGATAACCGGATTCTGTTCGTTCCGGTTCAGAAATTAATTTTAATCTTTCATAGTATCTAATCGTTTCTATATTGACACAGGCTTCTTTTGCCACTTGACCTATTTTCAAGCCCTTCATTGGTCACCTCCCTAGGACTATTATAAAGTCTATAGTTAGGTACAGAGTCAAGATCTATTTTACCTCTTTTTAAGTTAAAAAATTAAAGAGCGTAATAATAAAAAGGACCGGTCGAAGACCACAACTTCGACCGGCATTTCACTGATAGTTAGTACCCCGAAACGATTTATCATTCTTACACTCAAACCAGATGATATTTGACAGATAATTCTTTAGTCACACTGTAAACTTTTTCAGCGGTATCTGGGGTGAGAGTACCCACTCCACAGCTTGGAGTAATCATAATCTGTTTACGCAGAGCATCCCTGTCTACCCCCTTGCCAACCAACGTCTCAATCTGACTGTTAAGCAATTGGGTCAATTGATCCACATCATAAGCCAAAACCTTTTCGGACGTCGGAACGATTCCCCAGGCCAAAACTCCCTCTCTTTGCAGGAAATGCTGTATTTGATCGGGATACAGGGATAAGGTTGAGAAGTACTCAAAAGCATCGAAGTTTAGGATATCAATCCTAGATTCAAGCAGCATTCCCCAATCGGTACTGGCACATACATGTATCCCTGCAGTACCACCGGCTGAATGAATCATATCTGCAATAGTGTTAAGTTCATCAACGATTTCCTGTTTATTGAGAGTTATATGGGTAGATTGCCCGTAACCATAAAGTCCTGGTTCATCGATGAAAATTACGACCGGTTTGCTGAATTTGCTTAAGGTTTTAACTTGCCACTCAGCTTGCAAGGCTATGGTTTTCACAACGATATCCCGGAGTTCCTCATCATAGTACGACGACCTTCTATTTTGGTCGGTGAGTTGTAGGCCCAGAGTGATTGGCCATGTAACCTGACCTTTAATAAATTTAGCTTGAGTAAAATCACCGTTAGACAACTCATCGATGAATGTCCAAAATCCTTTGGCATATTCACGAGGAAAGCCAAAGAAATCTAATGCTTCGTGGTCACCTTCGGAAATTCTCAGATACAAGTCGTAAAACTCCGTGAGACGATCTAACCAATCGGATTGCCGAGTGAAGAAGGGTACACTGCCGGATTCTTTATCCACCAAACCGAGACGGACTAGTGGAGCAATATATTGGCCTATTAACCCTTCGGCAGGATTATTACTCGGTAGCTGTGGCCAATGAGGCATGTCTGGGAAGAACTGTTTCACCATTTGAACTGCCTCAACTGGGTCGGTATTTGGTAAGCTGCCAATGCCTGTTGCGATAAACGGAGGTATCAAGTGTTTCCACCTTCCCAACTTTGTTTATTAAGAAGAGCACCCCATTAGGATGCCCCAGTTAAACTACCTTGTTTCCTGTGATTATTCAAGTAACACGAGGGCAAAGTAATTCCACTTGCCGTACGTTTCCTTTTTAGTATCAATGTTAAAACCATTATTTCTGGCCGTCTTAAACACATCTATTCCGCAGGCTTCCATCAAAGGTCTAACCTCTTGATCCTTTTTTGGTGAAACGGGTGACTCAGCCTGAGTCACATTACTATCCTTTTGTCATGTAGGAGCCCCACCAAAAGGAAGGGCGAGTAACGAAAATGCCTTATAATATCCCAGCGAATAGGCTGCATGCTCAAGTTTAATGGCCTGTCTGGAAAGCTCAGGTCCGTTAGGACCCGTTAATAGGAACGCCTTCTCGTATTCTTGAAGGACCCGTTTTGTCTCTTCAGCTTTTGGTGCCAGGGGTGGATGAAAAGCACCTTTATCGTAAAAAGCACAGCCATATTGACATTTCCATTGTGCCCATTCGGCCACCGATATAGTGCTGGTATCTATTATCTTTGCTTCTTCAATTCCTAGTTCAGCAGCTTTACGTACAAGATCATCATATTTATTTAGACTTAAGTTCAAAATAGCCTTCTCCGACATCTCCATCTTAAGATTTTGAGGTGTCTCGTTCCTCTCGAAATAGGAACATTTAGACTCTCTGCATCCATGAGGGTGACGTGAACTGTAAGTACATATCATTGATTTACTGGGTGAAGGCAAAGAAACATTAAAATACTCTTTAACAAAAATAACAGCTTCACTCAAAGCGTTTCTCACAAAGTTCTTACAGCAACAGGGACCGGTTTCGTCAGCAATCTTGTCAACAATTCTTGCGGCGACTTTCATGGTCATTGCCGTTTCTTGATCTTTAGGACAAGCCGCACCTAAAATAACACTAAAACAGGCCCCAATAGCTGGAACAATTCCACATACCCCTGTCAGCCCGCAATAACCTCCGATGGCTTGTCTCTTGGCTCGATTCAAGGCTTCAACAATTTGTTCATTGGTTACCCCAATCGTTCCTTCGTTCTTGAGTGCTGCCATCAAAGCTCCTGCTGCTATCCAAGCATTTTCACAACCAAGCATGGGTATGTTATTTTGAGCCATTAGATACTCGGCTATTTCAAAAGGGTTTGCCGAGTTACTGGTCAAAACATATTCTTTGACACCACCAAAGAGGCCTTTCCCATGACATTCATCGCATACATAGTGCCCATTAGGACAGAAAATGTTGGCGATTTCGGTTTTGCCACATTGAACGCAAACTAGTTCCCGACCCGAATTGAAGTATTCTAATGAACCTCCGCAAATTTGGCAGTTCTCCGTTTGAGATTCATTGTGCTGACCAGCACCTGATGAACTGCCTCAGCAATCACTGGAACTAGAAATAGTTACATTATTAAGATCTGACATAATAAAAATCCTCTCCCATTATTTAAGTTAGCGTAATCTTTATTAACACGAGCTGATTTCTAATACATTCTGCCCTTTTCTAACTTAAATCCTTGATTGCACTTTTAAAGATTCGCTCTTTAAGCCCATTCCACTTCGATCATACCTACCCATTCGGGTAATTTGGGACGAATTGATTGTTTTGCCCTTAGTGCTTGATATGTAAAATTGAGAGATTTTCGATTTCAAAGTGATCCCTATTTGCCATTGACAAATTTCATCTTTTATACAAAGCTGAACTTTAACAAAAACAAAAGTTAGTTTTACAATGTCACTCAAACTTGTAAAAATACAGACAACAAGGTTTTGTTAGAATAAATTCCCAAATCTTTCCTTCCACCAATCCCAGTAAAGTTTCTCACCAAAAGGTGGTCTATTTTCAATATCATCTGTTGCGGACAAGCCACTATGTCTCCCGGCATTCTTTCCACTGCTGAGAATTTCATAAGCCTCTGTAATTAGAATAAATCTTTTTGGTAAACTTCTATCATTCGGATTGATATCGGGGTGGTACTTTTTAGCCAATTCCCTGTACGCTTGCCGGATCATTTTCACATCAGCGTCATCTGGCACCCCCAGTATTTTTCGTGCCTTTTTCTCAATAGACTCTGTACTCATACTAAAACTCCAACTTCCAAAATAACACTTTTCAGCACCTGATATGATACCAACTTCACCCCTGTCATGTGCTTAAGTAACTAGCTTTATTTTGGCATCATTCCGTCTTTCGGAATTGACAAGAAGCCTGAATAACCTTAGGCCAAAACCCTCCACATCTCTGAGAAAGGTTTTTTGCGGTAGCTTCATGCATCACGTCAGTTACACAAAACCGCTATCCATCCATATGCTGGTGAGCTGAGACTATATGAGTATTGTTATTGTGGAGACCATTAAAAAAACTCCGCGAGCGAATAAAAAAGTTAGATATGAGCATCCATAGTTAGCTTAAGTTGCTCATAAAGTGTATCTAAATCCTCTGTCATCTTCATTTGTAATAGGATATCTTCTAAAAGGGAGAAATCTACAGCATTATTGTAAATTAACAAACTTAGAGCAATTAGTCTTATATCATTAGATAACCCAGGATTTAAGGATATTCTTATTAAAATGTCTATTCTCATAGGAGTTAATGAATCCAGTAGGTTAAACTGTTCTGCTATGCTGAACCCCACAGAAGTCCTCCCTTCTTTATGAGCAAATTATATAACAAAATAGTTTGGAACTTTCAAATATATAATTTCAATCAAATAATAAATCTCTAACGGCTTCCTCTAATTTTTCCGTTGTAACTTCTTTACCTAGCACCTTGTCATTCACCGATATATTAGGTGGAGTAGGCATGTCAGATAAATCACCTTTACAAATAATCTCTACATTAACATTTGGAGCGTAGGCATCCCTAACCGTACCGGCTAGACTGATAAGCCGAGTTCAGGTTTTTCCAGAAGGACGATTAGAAAAAACCTTGATAGTTACCATAAATAGCCCTCCCTTTTAAATTTAAATATCATTTGACTAATGATACTTGGACAAGATTCTTAGTATATCCGTCATTAAATAATCCAAAACCCAAAAGCATGCTGAATCATCGGGCCAAAGACATAGCCAATTCCAATATAAGTAAGCACCACGGCCAGAAAGCCTTTCAGGTAAATGCCTTTAATATGTTTGGAAAGGACTGGTCCCAAGTAAGAACCAATCAGAATGCCAACTAGTTCGAAACCCACCATAGGTAAATCTAATTGACTTCCCATGCGTAGATAGTTACTGATACTTGTCAGAGAAGAAATTACGATAGACATAGTAGAAGTACCTGCAACGATGAACATTGGGAAACCAAGAGCACTGCTCAGGAACGGCACCAAAAGGAAGCCGCCGCCCACACCCAGAGCTGCTGAGATAATTGCAACAACCACTCCGGCAATAAAGGGGGCAAAGACATTGTAACGAAAGGATTCTCCGGCAAATGTAAAGGTGTTGTTTATTCCCATTTCACTAAATTGAACGCCGATTTCCTTGATCTCATTCATTTTGCCGGCAGCCTTTAGTTCTTTGACCTTTTCTTCAAAAGCTTTGGTTGCTTTTTTTACTTTCTGTTGTTTTTCCCGGAATCCTGGGGTCATTTCATACCACATACGCCCGGCAATTACAAACGTAATTAAGCCAAAGATCGGTTGATAGGCTGACATCTCTTTCAGGAAATTGGTAGAAAACCAAGAACCAAGCAACGCCCCAATGATGCCGCCTAAACCTAAACTTACAGCTGCCGGGACCACCAATCGTCTTTCACGTAAATATAAGGGCGTAGAAATGATTGGGCTGATTAAAGTTAGAATCTGGTTCATAGGTTTAATAGTATTGGCTTTTTTCATTCCGAAGATAGTGATGTGACCTACCCCCGCCAAAATTCCGCCGGCGGCACCAATGGTAGAAAATACAAAACCGACAAAAGCCATCCAGATGATAATAACAATAGGATTGACGGTAACTCCCGCTACATGAAAGAACATACGTGTACACCTCCAATAATCTCATCCGATCTTAACTTGTCATCAGGTAAGCTTGAACATTGACCCAGTATTTCTACGCAGTAACCGGTGACCTACATAATAAATGATTATTATAAGTGGATACCAGACAATCACGTAAGCGTGATTGTCAATTACGGGAAGTTTAAATGGCAGAGCAAAGTACGGCCACCAGATACTAATTAATCCCATGATTAGGACGTGAGGAATTAGAAAACCGATTCCGTCCAAAAAAGACCAGGTTAGATATTCGCAGAACATCTCGTTCAATTCCCTCTGTAACAAAGAGTACATGCCCTGGTTTTCATTTTCCAACGCTATAGACGATAATTCCCTGTATTCTATCATTCTGGACATTAATTTTTCCTGTTTTTTACGGTGAGGGTGTAATAACTTATCGAAAATTTCAAACCAAGTGACCATATAAATTCCCCACTATCAGGATAAATTTCATTCATTCTTTGAGAGCAAATTCCATAACAAAATGATTTGGAACTTTTCAAATATATAATTCTCAGTCAAGTGAATCAATTTCATAATGCCTAAAAACCGACTTGACAGTACCATATATAGCTGAAAATAAAATCACCACCACTATATATAGTAGTTGCTTCATCAAAAAAACCATTTATGAAATTGATTCAAGTAATAAATCTTTAATGGCTTCTTCTAATTTTTCCGCTGTAACTTCTTTACCTAGTACCCTGTCATCCACTGCTATATTTGGTAGAGTAGGTATGTCAGGCAAATCACTTTAATAAATAATCTCTACATTAACATTTGGAGCATAGGTATACCGAATCATTTTCATATCAGCTTTATCTGGAGCTCCAAGAATATTTCTAGCTATTATTTGATACCCACTATACTCATCCCATTCATAATTTCAATTCATAGAGCCCCCCTGTCTATAAAAAATGGCGGTGCAACAAAAACGCTTATTTTTTCCCCAGCTTCCGTGCGACAACCGTTTCCAGTTGATCCTGGGTAGCCTCTTTTCCAAGTTCTACATCATCAACATAAAGGTTGGGAGGGCTGATAACCTCCTCGTTATTAAGGACAATGTCCACGGTGCCTTTGTAAATGACATCGACTTTCACATCAGGCTCAAACTTTTCGCTGACCGCACGGGCCATTTGCAAGAGACGGCTTCAGCGAAGGCCTGCGGGACTGTTTGAGTACACTTTAATGATAACCATTTATAATTCCCCCGTTTACATTCATAAGATATATAATTTCATTGGTTTTTTTCTTTTCGTAATGTTCTTCTCTACTCTAACACTCGAAACGTTTTTTCCTTTGTTATCGTTCCGATCTCACGAGCATCTACATTTTTCTGCCCAAGTGTGTTCAAGAATGTATCTAACTTTTGAGGATCAACAGCTATTAAGAGCCCGCCAGAAGTTTGTGGATCGCAAAGAATCATTCGCATTTCTTTCGAAATTGAATTCTCCCATGTCACCTTGTCCCTCATATAGCGAAAGTTGTTATGCGCCCCTCCAGAAAAGGCCCCAGCTTCGGCCATTTCTATAGCACCGGTGATCAAAGGGACATCAGAGTTGTAAATCTTCGCTCCGACACCACTTGAGGAGAGCATCTCGGACAAATGACCTAATAAACCAAAGCCAGTTACGTCGGTACAGGCCGAGACACCAACTTCAACCATAGCTTCTGAAGCATCCCTGTTCAGGCGGTACATCTCCTCTATAACAGCTATTTCCATCGCAGGCGTGGTTAGGCGGCGGTCAATACCAGTGGTGATGACACCAATACCCAGTGGTTTGGTCAACACCAAGGCATCCCCCGGCTTCGCACCCTTCTTAGTAATGAGCTTTTCGGGATGAGCGAAACCAGTTACCACCAGTCCATATTTTGGAGCATGGTCGGTCACAGAATGACCACCGATAATCGATATTCCCGCTTCTGAAGATTTATCAGCTCCACCCTTTAAAATTTGTTCTAAAATACTTAAGGGCAGTGTCTGATTGGGATAACCCACTATATTTAAGGCAAAGGCAGGTTTGACTCCCATGGCATAAATATCGCTGATAGAATTAGCAGCTGCAATCATTCCAAATTGGTACGGATCGTCAACCACTGGTGTAATATAATCGACAGTCTGAACAACAGCCAGTTCATCGCTTATTTTATAAACCGCAGCATTTTCGTCTCGACCTGCCAAAACCTTGGGATCAACCACCTTGGGTAAACTCGACAACACTTCCATTAGGTCCGCCGGACCTATTTTACAAGCTCAGCCGGAACCGGGAGAATACGATGTAAGGCTTACTTTTGGCATATTAGTGTCATTGCCTCCTTTGTATTTACAGATTATCATGACAAGTATTATAATACAAATGAATAGTTTGCATATGTTGTATGCATATTCATTATAGGTGGTGGTTCAGCTGACCGATTTAATTCTTAACCAACTTAGGTTCTTTCACTCCGTTGCCAGGCATTTAAGTTATTCCAAGGCCGGGGAAGAGCTTAATTTAAGCCAACCTGCAGTATCAAGGCAAATAGCCTCCTTGGAGAAGAGTCTAGGACTCGATTTATTTTCCCAGCGAGGCCGCCAGGTGATTCTCACTGATGCCGGCCGTTCTCTTTATGACTATGCCGATCGAATTATGATCCTTGCTCAACAGGCAAGTAGAGCGATGGACCAATTCCATGATTTAGAGCGCGGGGAAGTACGCCTGGGAGCTAGCTCAATTGTGGGAAGCTATTTGCTGCCTTCTATTCTTAAAGAGTTTTACTCCCGCTTTCCCAACATTAAAGTGTCTCTAACAATAGATAACGATTTACAGATAGCTCGCTCCGTTGAAGAAGGAGAACTGGATCTGGCCCTATTGCTTGGCCCTGTGGAAGCCGATAACGTCCACATAGAAAGATTCGCCCAAGACGATCTTATTCTAGTCTGCCCTACCAGTGATGATGGTCTCCCCATGAATACTTTGTTTTCTAAGTACCCTTTGATCATATGGGAAAAATGTTCGTCCGATCATAACATCAAAGAACATCTTTCAGGACAGGGCATTACCACAAAGTTGTTTATGGAAATTCCCGATGCTGAAGTGATCAAGCGGTTTGTTATGTCTGGTATCGGGATAGCATTTCTGCCCTCACGAGTTGTTGAAGAAGAACTAGCATTCAAGATGCTACAGAAAGTTAAGGGTGATGAAACTACTTTGCCCTGCTGGGTTTATCTAATAACAGCCAAAGATCAACACTACTGTCCTACCTTGCTTGCCTTTATGAACTTTATTAGGAAATACCAGTAATCTCGAATAAGTCTTGCATTTGTCACAGCACTTCTCTAACCTCTATCCCAGCCTTCAATACAAACTCCACCTCCACCATCGACTCTACTCTAACCTTCTCCACCAGCTTTCGGAACAAATCCCCATCAAACTTATCCAGCAGACTGCCGTCCCTAGCATCCAGATAGGCCTTGAACTCTTCTCTCATCCTATCCCTCCACGCCTTCTCGGTCTCATCACTTTTCAACCTCTGCCTATGCACCTGCAACCTTTCAATCTCATTAGTTAAACATGAATATTCCTGATTATTCCGCACCACATTCATCAACTCTTGTTGAAGTTCCGCTATCTTGGCATCGATATCCTCATAATCACTCTCCTCACAACTAATCTCTTCTACTAAATAAGCTTCTCTCTTAATTATGATTCTGTTCATAACCCGAACAAAAGCCTGTTCCAAAGCTTTTTCTTTGATAGTCTTCATATCACAAGCTTCATTTCCACCCGTTTGATGATTAATACATATCCAGACAATCTGCTCATTCTTACCCTTTCCCCATTTGGTACGCCTAAATTTAGAACCACAATTCTCACAGAACAACTTCCCGGAAAAAGCATAATCACTTGTGAACTTGCTCTTCCCACTCTTGGAATACCCACGCATATTCGTTCGTCTTTCAAATTCCATCTGAACAGCAGCAAACTCTTCCTTAGAAATAATAGCTTCATGGCTATCCTCGACATAATACTGGGCAGCATGTCCAGTATTTTTCACACGCTTTTTTGTTAAAAAATCTGTCGTGTAGGTTTTCTGGAGCAGTGCATCGCCCATATATTTCACATTCTTGAGTATTCCAATGACCGTACTGTCATACCACTTTGTACCGCCTGCCCCAGTGATTAACCCATCCTTTTGAAGATTGCTGGCAATTTTATATGGACTTTTGCCATCCAAGAACTCCCGATAAATCCGCTGCACTACCTCGGCTTCTTCTGGAACAATAACTAACTGGCCCTGTTCATCCTTGGTGTACCCAAGGAATTTATTGTGGTTAACTAAAACCTTACCCTCTTGGAACCTGTAACTAATTCCCATCTTCGTAATCTGAGACAAATTGGAACTCTCTTCTTGTGCCAGGCTTCCGAGCAAAGTTATTAGAAATTCTCCCTTGGAATCTAACGTATTAACGACCTCATTTTCAAAGAAAATAGCGACTCCCTTTTCTTTTAACTGACGTACATACTTCAATGTATCCAGAGTGTTCCGAGCAAATCTGCTAATTGACTTGGTAATGACCATGTCAATCTTACCTGCCATACACTCATCAATCATGCGGTTGAAGCCCTCACGTTTCTTAGTGTTCGTGCCGCTAATTCCTTCATCCGAGAAAATCTCAACAAATTCCCAAGCTGGATTGTTCTGAATATATGAGGTGTAATGCTCAACCTGCGCCTGATAACTGGATAATTGCTCTTCATTATCCGTGGAAACCCGTGCGTAAGCGCAAACTCTTAGTTTTGCTGTAGCCTCTAAACCTTTCAATTCTTGCATCGGTTTTGCTGGAATGACTGTTACTGTTGCCATTAATAAAACCTCCTTAGAAAATATCGTGACCTCGCTTCAAGGCGTAAGTTTCCTCGAAAACAAGGCCATTTTTTAAGTGAAATATTAATTTAGTTCGTTCCTTGACTACTATTTTTTCAACCATATTCCGGTACAAATCGTCGCTGAATTCTGTGAGGTTTCCTCCCTGCGCCTCAAGCACAGCTTCAAGTTCTAGAGTTCTTACCATTCGATTATCTCGCTTATTAATTTCAGCCATCCTATCCGATCGTTCCGTTTGAAGCTGGGTCAATGTTTTAACTAATTCCTCGTGTTCAGTTTTAACTACATTATGGTCTGCATATCCCTTTTCTTCAATTAAAAAGAGCGCCCGTTCTTGTTTGATGAGTTTCTCAATTTCCTCATCTAACTTCGCGATGCGCTCATTATCTAACTCAGTTAACTTTTCCATTTCCAACCTTGCTTTATAATCCCCTAGCAACTTGGCCTGATTACTATAAAGCTGGTTAAACACTTTCACAAACAAGCCTTTAATGGTCTCTTCTTTAATCCTCCCGACCCCACAAGAATTTTTTCTTCCTATTATATAGGTGTTGCAAATCCAACAAACCGACTCCGCAACCGTACCACAATTATCTATATGCCTTTTAAATGTATTCCCACAATTGCCGCAAACAATGGTTCCAGTTAAAGCATATCGATTTGTGTATTTCTCGCGGTCGCCCTCTTTATTCCCCTTCGCTTTAGCCCGTGCCCCCATCAATTCCTGAACTTTTTCAAAATCATCTCTGCTAATTATGGCTGGGTGACTATCCTTCACATAGTACATTGGGGCTTCGCCGTAATTTCTCTTCCTATTATATAAGGCCGTTGTAATGGTTTTTTGAAGGCGAGCGTCACCGCAGTACTTCTCGTTCTTCAGGATATCTAGAATGCTTGATTCAGCCCATTTAACATTTCCTGAGATATTTATGATCTCGTCGGCTTCAAGACCTCTGGCGATTCGAAAAGCACCCAGACCTGAAAGATAGTCTTTGAAAATTCGTCTCACTATGGCGGCTTGCTCTTCATTAATCACGAGTTGTCCATTTTTGTGTTTGTCATAACCTAGAAACCGTTTGGTGGTGACCGAGAACTTCCCTTTCTTAAAACGCCGTTGGTTACTCCAATGCATGTTTTGTGAGATGGAAGCTAATTCTTCCTCGGCGACTGAGCTTAGAATGGATAACATAAGCTCACTTTCGGCAGTTAAAGTGTTAATAGCCTCCTTCTCGAAGTGAACGGCAATCCCAAGTAGTTTAAGTTTACGGACGGTTTCCAAACAATCGGTCGTATTCCTAGCGAAGCGACTAATTGATTTAGTAATAATCAGGTCAAACTTCTTATTCTCGGCATCCTGAACCATCCTCATAAACTCTGGTCGTTTTGCTGCGTTCTTACCGGATATACCTTGATCACTATAAATGCCTGTAAAGCTCCATTCTGGATTGCTATTTATATAAGAAGTGTAATGCTGGACTTGAGCAAAAAAGCTTTCTTGCTGCTCAGCTTGATTGGTCGAAACGCGAACGTAAGCGCAAACTCTGAGTTTTTGGAGAGGTTTATTGAAGATTGGGGCTTTCTCAATGGTGCGTATTTTTTTCATGTGGCTCGTCTCCTTCCTCAGCAAGGGTTGTGGGAACATATTGGTGGTAAAAAAATGTCCTGCGATTGCTAGTCGTAGGACATGTTAGCTCTTGTATGGTGGGTATTGCAAGTCAATATTTAATAAGAGTTTTGTTAAATGGGTCTTTTGCGAAGGTAATTTAATAGTTATTCTTACTCTAGTCTTTAACCGAACTATTTTCAATTTGTGTATAGAAAATACTTGAGGAGAAATGATAATAGCAAAAACGATGAAGGAGTTAATGTGGTGGAAGTAAAATTTGACAAACCTTTGATTGCTATGTTCCTATCAATAATCGGTGCTATACCTGCGGGAATATTCTCTGAAATAATGATTTACTTTCGTTTCACTACAATATCTGCTCCAAAGGCAACAAGCATGATGTTTATAAGGGAAGGTAGCCTTGCACTAGGAGTTTTATCTCACATAGGATACAGCGCAATATTAGGACTGTTCTTGTATTACACCCCTAAATTCGTCGGAATCGATCATTACTTAATTAAAGCAGTTTTTATTAGCATGTTTGCTGAGGCTATACTTTTTATTGTTTTCGGAACCTTTATGAGAAATGAATATATGATTCAAAATGCATCTGGAAACTATTCACAAGCATCAGCTGCAGCAATTGCGGGTCTTGTTAGAGGCTATCTGATTAAGCGATATCTATTCGGAAAACCAAATTCTTAATTTAATATAAAATGGTGTTTTAAACTAAAAAATAGTAGCTATTGATACAGAAGTATTCAATGTCATTGCAAAGTGTTTCGCTAAACTCCCACTTATCGAACATCAAATCTTAGATCCATTATATCTTCCACAAGAACCACTTACAGGTATTCAGCTCATATTTGAGTTCAAAAACTCTCATTTGCCCATGAATCTCGCTTTGGCACTCATAAATTTTCGTACGATTTCCAGCAAGTTTCTCTTCAGATATTCTTTTAATCATCTCAACCTTAACCACATTGCCATCATGTCGAAAGCGTATCGGACGCGGTGTACCGGGGATATCGAACCATGCAATCATTTCTATAGGAGCCATAACGACTTTCATGTTAACCACACTTCGCCCAATCACCCGTAATACATTCGGTGCATCCTCCGATATGTAACAGTTTGTTCCGGCACACAGGACATTGATCATGGGCAATTAACCATTCTTCACAGGGTTCCGTACAATAGGATTTCCTATTACACTCGGCACAGACATCTCTCATTTTTATCGCCTCTTAGTACATATATTTGGTTTATTATCGAACTTATGTTCCAATTATATCAATTCTCTTTTCTTAGATCAATAATTTCTTACATAAAATTATATCAACCCTCACCGACAAAAAATTGATGAGGGTTGATGTACAATGAATCATTGCGTAACTTATATGGTTGAAGTAGTTTCCGTCGCGGAAGTTGAAGCACCATCTCCAGGCTTATCTGTCGCAGTATTTATAGATAAACTTTTCTGTGGCTGGCCAACTGTGATCGGACTTTGAATCTGAAGCCCATTAAACAATTGCCCTGCTTTAGTCAGAATATCAGCCAAGAACTTCGCACTAATTGTGGCGGCAATAGTAAAAAATAACGTCCCAAGTTCAGCGTTCACATTGGAAAAGATAGCTAACACCAAAAGGCCACCAATATAGGGCACCAAGCTCGTTTCAACAAATTGAGGCAGCTTACTGAAACTAAAATTGCTGTTTCTAAGCGAAAGCAACACTCCAAAAATGAAATCCGCCAGAATTAGACTGAGTACAGTTTCAAGGGTAACGAGAACTTTTGACGCAAGGATAAAGCTTAACATTAATAATGCCCCCCTTTTTTATTGTCCTAAATACTTGGCAACCGCCGCAGCTGTGGCATATTTATCCTTACCTGACAAGAGCACTTCGTTCGGATGCCCCGTACTCGGGCCTCCCACAACGATTAATTGTTTGGCACTTTTGGCCTCAGCCGGAACAGACTGGTTAGCTGTTCTAATAAACAAGGCGCAGTTTCCATTCTTCACCGCCACATCATTCCCACTCCAGAAATCGTCCTTCGTAAATAATAAAACTGCAACGTTTAACACGCTATCTTCCTCCTCCATCAATTTGTATTGAGCCGTAACATCAGCGACCAAATCAGCCCATGTTTTTCCGTGGCTTGCCAGATATTCTATTGGGTCTTGGTGTGTTGTCTCATGCCACTTAGCTGAAACTTGAGCATGAGACATCAAAGTTATCCCATCCACAACAGAAAGCTTCCTATTATATAGGAGCTTTGCCAGCAACCAAACATACTTCTCGTAAGCAGCTTGGAACTTAACCGGATCAGTAGTTTGGCACAATTCTACTTGGACATACCCTAAATGGTTTGCAGAATGCCCAGCACCATAACAGAGATAGTTGAAGTCAGCGACTTGGAGGATTTTCCGGTCATCTACAAAGGCGTGAACGAACGCGTTCTGCCAAGTAGTTACCTCATAGTTTCGCTCACCATCAGCGGAGTCTCCATTATTGGCCGTCGAATGACCAATAACACCAACATAGTTTCCAACGCCGTCATTGTAGGGCTCTTTCGGTAGACCAGGGATAAAGTTTTGTTCGATTGGATAGCTCATAAGTTAACTCCTTTCTTCAAGTTCTTTGAGCACAACTTCAGGCTTCTTACCATCCTGAGGCACCGGGTCTTCATTCGTCTTTGCTAACTTTTGAATTAACCAGATCGGAAACGTTGTTTCATGCACCCCAGTCCCTTTTTCAATGTGATGTTGACGGCAGATCGCCAGGCAGTTCCGGACGTCTCCGATATCACTCATAGGCTTATTTTTGAGCAATTTTCCATACCCATAGGGGTCAAATTCCTCACAAAATTGTTTCAACTTGTCGAAATCCACAAGGGTCGCGAAACAGTATTCAGCAAGATGGTGGACCTGAATATCCTCCGAAGTTCCGCAAATAAAGCATTTAAAATGCCCGTCTTCTTTCAGACGGGCTTTCGACCTTCGGAACTCTGCCGATTCAGTTCTTTCTGCATGAGATGGGTCAATGACGACCTCGGTCAGGGTTCGTTTAATTTCGTGAGCAGTTACCATAAAAAACCTCCTAACGCGAAACAAGATAGACAATAAGGCTCGTTGCTATAGTCATTAAAGCGGAAAGAGATAAGGTAATCGTCCAGGTCGGTCTCCCCTGGCTTGAGTCGATGAGCTGGTCCAATTTGGCCTCGAGCCGGTCAAACTTTTTGCCAACGTCAATCTCCAAAGAATTCAGCCTTGATTCTTGCGCCTCTCCTTTCGTTTCCAATATTGCGATTCTGGTGGCTAAATCCGCAAAATCTTGCTCTTGCATTTTTAGGCCCTCCCCCCGGCTAAAAAAATGGCACCCTGGATTAAGGTGTCAAAACTGTCTTTGTAAAATAGAAATATAGGATATAGGCCGCCATCTGCATCAGGGCAATCGGCAAACCGATTCTCAATAGTTTTGATTGCCTTAGCCCATAACCGACTGAAACGACATTGGCTGAGTCAGAGAATATCAACAGATACCCCAGAGAAAAACTTTTAATCGCCAAAGCCGATAACCAAAGTTTATCCGGGACCGCACTCGCCAAAACCAAAGGCATGATCATTGACGATAAAGCACTTCTCGTCAGGAAATTAGAAATCATGAAGACAACCGCTATAAATAAGAAAATACCCCCGAAGGAGTAAACATTGCTTGGAATTGTGAAATGAACATGGGTTTTTAAAAGAACACTCAGGATCTTCCCCAGGATCAAACTCAAGGACCAATAAATAATTGCTTTGAATGGCAGTGTTTTAAGTTTGGCTGCGGGGAGCCTGGATACAAGGGCCGAAAGGAACGCGACGAGAACCACATATCCCTGAAGCTTCGTGCGAAACGTTAAATAAACACCGGCAATCAATAACATGAATTCCATCAACATCGCTGCGGATCCGCGAACCTCGGTCTTGAATTCCGTGAGTGTTTTATTGTTAACAACCTTATAGGCCAGCCACAAGCCGGTTATCAAACAGGCCAAAATGGTCGGTACCCACATCATCTGGCCCCAGGTAAGAAGTCCTAAAGGTCGATGGAGATCATGACTGATTAACGTGTTCTCGATGATCGTATCCCCGCCGCCATAAGGAAAAAATTCTGTACCCGCCAGGATTCCTAATAGGACCGCGAGGTTCAACTCCACCGGATCCATAGTTCGCTCTTTGGCATAAACAACAGCCATTGGAATAAGGATATTGGCTAAAATCAAGTTCGTCGTGAGGCCGGAAAAAACCACCGATAAAACGAACCAGGCGATGGCTTGAGAACGCGACGTTTTGAACCTATCAAACGGTTTGGTTAAATAGACCAACCCTCCGGTTTTTTGAAGCCCTAATATCATTGTAGTTAAGGAAAGCATGACAAGCACATTAAAAAACAAAGCAGAAAACAGATCCAGATTCAAGCCAAAACTCGCAAAGGTCATAACGTCTAATCTCTCCTTTTATTGGGGGAATGTGCATGTGCATCTTGAGACCTTGGAGCGAGCAAACCTCTGGCGAATTTTTGAATCGGACAAGTCCTCGTAAATGGTTCCGATTTTGTAGTCTTGAAGGATGGGGCATGAAATGAGATTGCCGTGATGATCAATTCCTAAATTACTCGACCTTCCCTGGGGAATCGAGCAATCACCGACAAAGGCAATACGCCGTGTGGTTTCATCGCAGCCTTTATCGATTAGAAATTCAACCGTGGAATTTATCCGTTCTAGATCGAAAGCATGTCTCAAACCGACTGCTCTCCCCACAGGAGCGGCAAACTGAAAGTGTGGCCGGATGTTCAATGTACTCAGGCAATAATCTACGAACTCCCCTAATTCACCGGTTGTTGTTTCCGGCGTTATGACGTTCATTATTTTTAGTTTGTAACCGCGCTTTTGCTGGGTTTTTATGAACTTAATGGCCTTATCAAATACCCCTTTGCCACGAATAGAATCATGCTTGGTCTTTAAACCATCCAGGCTCACCTGAAACATTAGTAAATCTTTGTCGGGGTTATCGTTAAACGCAAAGGTCCCATTTGTATTCACCTGAATACTTGCACCTCTGGAAATCCCATAATCATAGAGCAATTTTGTTTTAGGAAAAACCGGCCCAGATAAAGTCTCCCCGCCTGTTAATTTCAATGTCCGAAGCGGATACTTAGAAAGAAATTTAATCAGGTCTACTGCGGAAACCTCGTCATCAGCGACGGAAGCTGCCTGAAGGCAAAATGGGCAACGAAGATTACAATAATTACTCAGGATAATTGTGAAGGTATCAAAGGCCATCAATTTTATCCTCCCCAAAAATAAAAGGCGAAGTTCTAAGAATAACCCCGTCCTCGGTATAGTTACGCTTTTTTAAGAAGGTTTCCATCATCACCGTAACCTTGCTTTTGAAGCTCATTGTGAACATCGGTTTGCAAAATGGACGGCACCTCAGCAAATGTTTTAATTTGTAAGATGATCAGTCTGACAAACAAATCAACCATTCTTTATCACCCCCGCAGCGACTAAAGCGGAATATAAATCAGCAACCGCAGTCATTAACGTTGTCAAATCATCCGACGTGTTGTTCTTCGGGATCGTATCAGGGATTTGTATAATTCCTGGTTCCTTGCCGTCCGGAGCTAAACTGCGAATCTGTGCTCCATTGTCATAGGTTCTGACGATATAATCACCGTCTTGGGTTTCTTTATATCCGTTCATGTTAATATAACCCTCCCTCTACATAGGCAAGCGCGGGATATGCTTTAGACGGGCAACATCTGCCCACCTTATAATACCCTTGACCATTTATGACCAGACTTGAATTAAAATAAATAGGCTGTGTCAAATAAGCGATTGGCCCCCCTGAACTTTGGTAAGAGCTCGAGAACGTAGCACTAGCAAACGACGAGCTGTATCCATAACTTGTGGTTTCGCCGGTTTGTATTCGTTGCCCGCCAGTCCAAGAAACCGTATCGATATAATAATAGGTATTAGGACTGGAATACACCGTTTCGTAATTTACAATATGATTTGTGGTTGTAAGCACTGTTGGATAGGCTGAAGCCCAATAAATGATGCTGCCGTCAACGATCACTTGGTACTGAGTGCCGCCATTATTGAATTGAATATAATCAACATACCCGGCTCCGGTAACGCTAAGAATTTGCTGCAGACTGACTGAACTTGAAGTCGGTGTTATGCCCTGCCCCGATGCTCGAAGTGGATTCCATTTTGTCCCGCCGAGTCTGATGATATCCCCACTTGCCACGTATTCATACCTCCCAACGATCAAACTTGTTGCAAATACAAACCGCCACTGTCGTATTTAAGATAATATTGAACACCACTGGTTGAGTTCGTCAGAACAGGTGGAGTGTTTGCCGTTTGAACCGCAATCCAGCCACCCCATGTTCCGTTCACTTTTGTTCTCATCCAGACACGGTTCGTCGTGGTCGTCAAAACCATCTGAGTGATATTACTCCCACCGTCCGGACTAAAGGATGAAACATGCCCCCAGGTCGCCTCGGGAATATTCGGTGTTGTATTACCGAACCACTGGACTGAATTTGATTTAGGACTGTTCATATCAGAAATTGATGGTGTGTCAGCATCTCCAAAGCCATACCCACT
Organism: Desulfosporosinus acididurans; assembly: GCF_001029285.1. Lineage (GTDB taxonomy): Bacteria > Bacillota > Desulfitobacteriia > Desulfitobacteriales > Desulfitobacteriaceae > Desulfosporosinus > Desulfosporosinus acididurans. The sequence goes on along the minus strand of NZ_LDZY01000007.1, from coordinate 179,948 downwards.
CGGAGCCGCACCAATCTGTCCCGGTGTCACGGCGTGGGGATTAGAATGGTTTGCTTCATGGTTGTTTACTTCGGTTGTAACTTGAGAAACACCATTTTCAATATTATTCATGGCCGCCGCCGTAACCGGTGTCCCAGTTTGAGTCGGGTTATCGTTTAATTGAAGGGTGATGGTTCCCGGAACTGTGCCGGTGGCTGTGAATTGTCCAGGGTTAGAAGATAACCGGTCCTGCCACCCCGTCTTGGTATAACTTAAAGCCATATTACCTCAATCTCCTCCATCAGTTGTACCAGCCCAATCCGCATATACTCAGGGATTGACCGCACATAGGGTATTCAATAACGGATGACTTCACCAGTTGGTAAAGACCGTTAAGATTGGATTCCATACGATTGGTGTCAACATTGGAAAAAGGAACATCAAAAGTCCAGTCCGTCTTTGGTTCTATCCAATTGGCCGGAGCCACACCGTAACAATCAACAAGAGCCTGAACATTAGACTCAATCCGATTAAGAGAGTCATAAAAATCAATCGTCGAATAGTCACGAGTGGTCACGATGACCAGGGAAAGACTGAACCCACAAATGAAAAGAAGAGAAGCAATCTCCTCGACGTTTCCCTCAATTCGATTAAAATCCGTATAGTTAAAATAATCCGTGGGTTTCCAATCAGTTTTTGGAGTTTGCCAAGACATCCAATCCCACCACCTTAGTTATTAGAAAGTGTGATTTGATTTGCAGAGAAGGTCAATACGTTTCCCGATATGATGGTTTGGGAAGTATTGAGAGCACCGTAACCCAAAAGGTTGCCCCCGGTTGACGCATCGAAGATTCCAAAGTAGGTAACGGTTCCCCAAGAACCGGTGGCCTGGGGAAAGCTAATGGTTACATTATTTGAAGTCGAACCAGTTGTCGGAGCCGGAAAATTGGCCGTGGTTGCTCCGACCTGGACCCGAGCATAAGCGTTCCCGGAAGGTTCGGTGAAGTTCCAATAAGGCGTCGTGGAGCCTTTGGTTTGGGAAGGCGTGGTCGTAGAAAGCCCGATGTAAACATTCGACAATGCGGTGAACGTCGTACCATTAAATAAGAGCTGAATCAGGGCATTGTCAACATAATAGGTGAATGGCATTAAGAATCTTCCTTCCTTCTGATCATTAGTTCCGCCACCAGGTCATACCGGCAACGTTGAAGTTCTGACCGACATAAAGCTCTTCGTCGGCGTTCGTGAGGACCACGGGAATGATGATCGTGACTCCAGAGTTCGTCAATGAGCTTATATCACTAATGGTCCCGGATTTATGAAGGATAACTCTCATTGAATTATTAGACATAATGCTCACCGAAAGAACTGGGCCGGAAACGTGATCGATCTTCTTAAGGCCATGATTAGAAACCGTTCCTTGAGAGCCAATTAAACCGGAAACATGAGCCATAACTGTCAAGCCAGTATTGGATAATCCACTCCGTGAGCTAATGGAACTTAAACCATGAACGTAACTAGTTAAGCCATTATTGGAAAGTGAACTCCTGGACATAACTGAACCATAGTTATATAAATAAAGCGTTAACCCATTAACGAAAGCAGAGCTGCCCGATGAGATAACGCCCGATTTATAGAGATATAAATGGAGTCCATTACTTGAAACAATGCCGGCTGAAGAAACAGAACTTGCTGCGTTGAGTAGCAGCGACAAACCACTGTTAGTCAAAGCACCGGTTGACAGGACTGAGCTGGATTTATAAACAGTAAGAGATAAACCAGCATTCGTGAGCAAACCCTGGGCGCTGATCGCGCCGGATTTAAATAAGGTCATGGTTTCGCCGGAATCCGAAAGTGAACTCGTCGAGCCAATGTTACCACTCTTATCTACGAATAACGTCAACCCATTATTTGAAACAAAGGAATAAGAGTCAAAGGACCCGGTCTTATCTTCGTACAAATATAAACCGTTATCGCTCAAGGAACTAGAGGAATCAAGATAACCGGAAGTATGAACATAAAGAACCGCGCCAGAATTCAGTAAGGATGATGAGGACTGGACCCCACCGGCAACATTGACCTTGAGATTATAACCAAGATTGGTGACTGAGCTTGATGAGTGCAAATTACCCAACTTATACAAAGTAAGCGTTACACTGGAGTTTAAAAGATGACTCTCGGAGGAAAGCAGGCCGGAAACACTGATGAAAAGATTAAATCCATAATTACTTAAATCACTCATGGAACCGATTAAGCCAGATGCCATGAGTCCGATAGATGAACTGGTGCTCCTAAAGGAACTATTTGATAAAAGAAAACCGGAATTATAGTGGACCGACAATCCACTAGGGCCACCCCTTACCATTGATCGTACCGGATAAGGTGCCATCAAAGCGAAATTCCTGACGGATAATCTTGGCCTGTTTCGTTTCTGTGGCGTATTGAGAATCCCAAAAGATAACGTCCCCACACTCCATGCTGGGGTCCATCCAGCTTTCCACTTCATATAAATAGACGTTTCCACACTCGGACGCGTACCAATTTAATACGGCAGCGGCCATCGCCGGAGAAGTAATCAAGGGGTTATCCAAATCGACCTCATTCAAGGGTTGAGAACCCGAAATATTCAGGACCGATTGCAGAACCGAGCTGCTCACAGAATTGCCCGTGATGGTTATTGTGGCATTCTCGGAGCCATTGATCGTCACATACGCTGAATCGGTGTAATAATCCACGCTTAATAAGGTGGCCCCTTCCACCGAACATGAACATGAGGATGAACTCGCAGGGTTTGCATACTTAACCCAAATACTTAAATCGCCATCAACAGCCACGGCCCCGGTGTAGAGTGTGTCTGTATTTGTACTCAGGGAATTGGAGTAAACATTGATGGTGAAGTAATTATAGGGGTCTTGTATGGCTACTTTTGGATAAGTTTCCTGCATGTCCAACGCTAGCTCGCCGGTGTACGGCATTGGGGTGAGCGGTGCCTGACTTTTGGATTGGGTAATCCGCATCACATTGTATCTGTCCACATAGAGAACAGCCAAACCGGCCTGAGCGACATACATCAAAGCATCGTGATGATTCAAGGCCGAAAGAACCCCGGTGGTGGTAATGGATTGCAACGCAGTATCCATCACATACTCGACATTTAATCTCGTTTGAGACTTGAAATCTTCAATGATTGAAATCGCCAAATCATAAAGGGAAACCGGGTCCCCGGAATACGTGTACTTATAAAAGATGGTTCCGGAGAGTAGGTCTAGAAGGTCTCGAGCATAAAGTGTGGATGAGATGAAGTTCTGATCGTTTCGCCAGTTATAAAGATAGTAGGTTCCCAAAGGGACCGTCTCAAAAGAACCGTCATCATAATAGAGCGTAAGATAGGGTTTCATGACCTGTTTTTTCTGCAGGTTATGAAAATAGATATTAAAATTATTTAGGTTGTTGGCAACAGTAGCCCTAGCCTCTTTGGGGGGCGCACTATTAACCAGAGGGTCAAATTCCTCCAGAACATCTAAATCGAAAATATTGTCACCGGACCATAGGAACTGTTCACCAAAAAGAATCTCGGCAACCCTCACCCTTCGGTAAGGATAATTCGTGGAATAAAATGTTATATCGAGCTGAGTAATATTATTCAACTGTTGACTCCAAAAGTATGACGGAGCATCGGGAAAAGCAAAGTAACTATTGACATTATTTCCGTCGTCGGTTGTAACGATATGAACCTCCGCGCAATAGTCCCCGGTCAACGGTGAAAAAATGAAGGTCAACCCAGGACTTGTGAAGGGTTCCGAAAACGTGAGCGTGAGCTGTGGCCTTGACGCAGGAAACTTAGCCGAAGCATCCGATACCATCGAACTCCACCAACCTATCGAATCACTAGTGTCCAAATCAGTGTTCTTTGGCGGTGTAAAGAAACTACCGTCGAGGCGCAAATAATTCTGCTCCTCGCTCATGTATTTTCTGACCGGTTGAGTCATCCCATCGGCGACCTGTGAAACCGCCCCCACGGCCTCAACAGAGTTTGAGCTTGCTGTGCAATTACCCTGTGCCGTCACGTCCACCATATCAAATTCCACCATCGATGAAATGGCCCTCGGAAATTTCGTTATATGATCATGGAACTTCTGGCTGACGTTCAGCATGGGTAAAGCCCTCCCCTTTTAACACTCGATTAAATCAATCTTAATATTGTTAAACACCACGTTACCGAACGAATCAATCTTCACATCATCATAGGCCAAATCACCGGCATAAAAAGTCCCGGTATAGCTGCCACCCGCTAAACCAGGATCCAGAACCGTGAGAGAAAACTGAGGGGTCGATGATTTAAGTTGGGAAATGACCGTGGTTAATTGGGATGCGCTCATGGTCCCCCACTGAATGTTATATTTTCGTTTATTGGCAATATATTGGAGGTTCATGGTCCCGGCTGCATTTCGTTTTGAATCTCCAATCATATAGAGATTATTGGTGATTTTTTGCGGTTCCGGCAACGCCGTCCCATTGACAGTTAATGTATTCGCCATAGTTTCACTTCCTACTTGGGAAGATTGTAACTGGAATTATAGCCAATCATGGTGCCAATTCGGTCATTCTCATTAACGTTATAAGAATAAAGTGTCCTCGCCAGAGTACGACCATCTAACTGAATAGTAACCTGAATGGGTTGAGCTCCACTGTTTTGGCCATTCCCTCCGGCACTTCCTGAGTTACTGGAACCCATCAAGCTCCCCAATTTTTCTAACGGAATGACCGCCTCCGGTCCGGCTTCCCCAATCATGGCCAATTGTGGTGCTGTAACAATCCCCCCAGAAGCCATCGCCGGAATGGCGGCCCCAATACCTGCCAAAGCTGAACCTGCTGCAGCCATTCCACCGGCAACCAAATCGGTCCCGCCTGTAGCGATGGTCAAACCGACACCGGCTGCTGCAGCACCCAAAGGTACGAGCCATGATTTGTTATCTTCTGCCCAACTAGCCACCGCTTGATAGGCCCCGGACACATTTTGCCAGGCTGTCATTCGTAGATTGGGTATTGCCTGTCCCGCCATGGCTGACAATTGACTCATTTCTCCTACGGCCTGATTCACCGCAGCCGTTATAGTTTGTCCCAATGCGTTAGCCCAAGACACCGCCATCTGCTCCGTTGCATTAAACGCATTGTTCATATCGTTATGGAGGTTATTAGCAAATGTGCTTATTGCCGTTCCAGCCGTTGCCACCATTGACGATACCCCATCACCAACCAATCTGGCCCATTGATTGGTCACAGATATGACATCGTTATAGGCTCCGGAAAACTTACTCGATAGTGCAGAAGCCCACTGAGTGATTCTGTTGTCTGTCTGGGTTGTCCAGGTAGAAATGACCGTCTGAGCCTTTGCAAAGGTTGTCGCGGCATTGACCTCCCAGGAGGATATAATGTTCTGGACCTGGGTGAACAGCGTCGAGGTTTGCAATCGCCAAACATTCAGTTGATTCTCCAGATAGTCCAGAGCTGAAACAAAGGCGGCCTGGCCTATGACTGAAATCGGAACATTGACATAAGCCGGTGAAAATCCCCGGAGTTTTGATTCCGCCTGAGAATAAGACGGTTCTAAATTATTTTTGATGCCGAGGGGAATCAGGACCGTCGCTGGATTAAAGGTTTTAACGGCATTCTCGGCCTGAGAAAGAGCTGGCTCTAAATTATTGATTAGGCCGAGCTGAACATTCACCGCAGGAGGTGGTGCTATGGGCGGAAACGGTGGAACCTTAAAGGAAACAGGAATAACAACACCTTTTGATGAGTTGTTGGTTACATTACTGAGATCCGTGTTGTTCTTAAGATTGCCCAAGGCATTCGCCAGGTTGTTCACAGCATCGGCCTGAGCTAAAGCCGCACCGGTTCCGGCATTGGTGATATTGTGGAGCTGGTCAAAGCTCATCGTATTTGCATTCACCGATTTGTTTAAATTCTTCTGAGCCTGGTCCTGACCATTCGTCGCATTCATGGCATCGTTTAAGGCATCACCATACTGCTTGGCGGCTTCGGTACTGTTAAAAATAGAATTATAATTATTAGTCCAATCAGCATTTATTTGTCCAAAATTTAATGAGAGGATGTCGTGAACCGCAGAATAAGCATCCTCAGCAAACAGGGAAATATACTGAATCGCTGTACCCATTAACCCGACGAAGTCTTCAAAACCGGAAGCTACAAAATTAAGGACTCGGAGCAAACCGGTGAAGGCGGGCGTCAAATCCTCAGCCAGCTTTTCCTTCATGGCCTGCCAACCGGCATTGAGCTTCGTTTGTTGGGTGGAAATATCATCGGCGGTAGTTTTGTAATAGCCCATGATACCCTGGGTTTTTTCCATGATTTCCTGGTAGGCCATCAAAGACGTTTGGGCATCGGTCATCGTCTGACCTTGTTTAATGAGTCCTTCACTCAAGGCCCGGTTCTTTAGATCCGTTGTTGTGATGCGAATGCCCAGGGACTGTAACCCTCTGGTTTGTCCTTCCATGCCTGTCTGCAAACTTTGAAACACTTGGGAGGGATCTTCCCCACGCAGTTTGCCTAGATCATAGGATAATTGCGTCAGATGCTCAGACATCTCTTCGGCTTGATTGGGATCAAAGCCCAACATCCGGGTGTTCATATATTCCTTAGACATTTGATCTTTGATCGTGGTATCCAAAATGCCATAGGATTTACTTAAGCTTTCAGCAAACTCGTTAGCTTTATCTTCCATTGGTCCTAAGGAAGCAGCAAAGCGCTGCTCGACATCCTGAGTTTCGGCAGCAAGATCTTTTAACTCATCAATCCATTCGCCGATTTTTTTAATAAGCTCTACCGCCAGAAAGACTTCAACGGCTCCGGTCATTAAACCAAAGCCATCGACCACAGCATTACTTACGGCTCCGAACTTCTCCCCAGCCGTTGCGCTGTCATCACCCAGCGTCTGAAAAGCCTTAACGACAGAATCTTTAAAGGCACCAATATTCGCTGTGATTCCGGTAAACGATTGGCCCAGGGATTCCCTGATTTCCTCGGCTTTATTGTTCACTTCTTCGGCTGCATTGGCTACAGCCTGAAAGTTCTTGACGGCTCCTTTGGCAAATTCTGCATGAACTTGATTGGCGTTTTCCAGAACCCTCTCGTACTCGGTAATATCGATGCCCGCCTCTTCAAAGACGGTTCGAACACGTTGTTGGAACTGGGCCAAGGATTCTCCGGCTTCTTGGGAAAAGTTAACGACAACCCGTTGACCCGACTGAATCGCTTCCACCAGATTTGTGCTGCTGATATGCGGAAGGCCGAAAGATTTGAGTGCAGCCAGGGATTCGTCCTTGAAGGTGAGAATCGTATTGCTCGCCTTTTTACATTCCTCAGAAAGTTGAGAGGAGTCGGCTCCAATACGGGCAATAATGTTACCAACAGTGTTTCCCATTTTTCTACCTCCCTCCCCGGCTACTGGTTTTTACGAGCATGATGGTGTAGACTTGGCCGCCATAGTTGATTTTTACTAGTCCTGGCTTAAGATGATAGATACCATTGGCTGGCTTTAATAATTCACCGTTCAAAGATAATGAAACATCGGGAAGACAAAGCTCCAAACTATCCTCATCCATGGAATATATATAACTAAAAACACCCACGTCAAAGGCTGGCGTGAGCTTCAGTGGTATCGTAAACTGAGAATCAAAAGGATATGCTTGGGTATTCCCATTCCCAGATACCATGGATTTAAGAAAATGAAACATCTCTTCCCCACTTTGCGGCTTGGACTCGATGCTTTCAATAATTTTATCGTAGAGTTCCTTCGGTTTTTCAACCTGGGCAAAACAACCGGTATAATAAGCGTTTCTCAAATCATGATACATAGTTTCTTGTTGTTGTTCCTTATAGCCTTCCATGATGAGGTTGTACTCGGCAGGTGTTAACTCCCAGAACTCACTCGAACGAATCCCAGCCCGGATGGCATCTTTATAAACCTCATCCCAATCCCACTCTAGTTCACGACCTCCGGCGGTGTTGTCTGAGATTTCTCCACCGCCGTTTCCTCGTTTTTTCCGAAAGTCTCATTAATACATTCAAAGGTCTTTTTTATCGCCGTATTAATGTCGCTGTAGTCATCAACCAGGTCCATTACCTTATCGGCAGTAATATCTGGTATCTCACGGCGCAGTGCCTCGGCCAGAATTTCTGCAATTTGTTCAAAAGAAAGTTCTTTGAGATTCCATTTGTCCACGTTGGCTCCAAAGACTTTTTCTAAGCGAGCTATCCCTCGGAACCCCAGTTTAAGGGTTCGGTCTTGGTCTAATTTATAGATAACAGGTAACATTCTTTTACCTCCATTAATGCCCTATATAATAGGAAGAAAAAATTAATTAAACTACGACGTTCGAACCGCAATAATGCTATACGTTACAGGAGTAAATCCTGAGTTTGAAACGACCAAATCAAGTTTATGAGTTGTTCCTGCCGTTGCATAGGCAATTGTCGGTGAAACAGAGCCAGTGTTGAACGTTCCTTGGCTTACCCCATCAACATACAAGGTATATTGCTGTTGGGTGGAACCATTCGGTGTGACTGTAATAGCGGTTGATGTTGTAAACGTATAGGCATAGGAAGTTGTCCCATTCGCAAAGGTCGGTGACAGGGTGCCACTGGTTCCGGTTAGGGTTAAACCAGTCAGCCCGGAAGTCATCGTGGTTCCAATACTCGGCTGACCGGAGACCTGAAATGATGCTTTAAAATCTAACGGTTTCGTCATGTCAACGTTGGCAGCCAGGTCTAGCTCGTCAATAAAGCAACTGGCCGTCCAACTCGCTCCGGTAATCGAAGGAAAGGTGATCGTATAGGTGTCGATGGTGCTGCTTACGAACTTGTTGTAGAGTAAATTTTGGCCGGAATCTGAGGTGTCAAAGAAGCCTTCTACCGTGAACTTTCCGGGATCAGCGAGTCCGGCAATGAATTGTTTAAAACCATTCGGACTGGACAACGTGGTTACGTCAATGGATGTTCGTTTCATCTGGGGACTGGTGATCTTGGTAATCGTGCCGATAGCCGTGGCTCCAACCGTTAATTTGGCACCGATACCACTCGCGACATTGCTCATGACATCGCTCCTTTCTTACTCGGGCTGGTGAGTGATTTCGAAATCTAAGACTCCCTGGAACACTCGAGTTCTTACTTCCTGCAGCAGAGGCGGCATGGTGTGAAAATCGTCCTGGACTTCTAAACTCTGAACAAAAACACCGCCTACTGTCGACAGTGGCAAGGTTTCTAGGAGATGGCGCATGCGTTTTTGTAAATCGAGGAGCGCCCAGGAATCATCGTGATAAAGTTCAACCATGTAACTGCTGATAAGCATTTTATAGCTTGAACTTAAATCCATCTCCGGCTCACGCTTATAGCGGCGAAAGACGCAATACGGTGTTGGAACGGGATCAAGGACAGCAATATAGTACATGTTATAATCACTGCCGGACTGAAAGTCTGGGATACTCGCTTTCATGAGAGAGTACAAACCGTCTTCAAGGATATTAATCACCACGCTAATGGTTTATCACAAATGTTCAATCAAGGAATACTATTATCTAAGGAAGAAGTTCTTATGTGGCACCAAAGAGATATGGTGTTTAGGGAATACATACCCGCGGCAATAGGAGACTTCTTCCACCATTTTTTAGATCTTATTTAGAACTGCCTTATCAATGCCTTTGGAGAGTTCTTCAAGGATGGCATTCTTTATTTCGTCGTAATGCTCTGTCAACGCATACTTAAGAAAGTGACTGCCTTCAATCTTCTTACCATTTCTTGTTGTAAAACCTAAGTCGGCAAATTGCGCGTACCATGTTGTGGTGATTTTGTAGACCTTTTTGCCTTTGGACGATCGCTCTGCCTTTAGTTTCAGAGCCTTCATGAGATCTCCGCCTTGGTGCTGTTCGGTTTTGCCCTGGCGGCCTAAAAAGGATCCGTTTCTGGGCTGAAGATTCGCTTGGGCAAACTTCAGGGCCATGGTTGCCCCAGTTTTAGCGGCACTCGTTACAACAGTCTGCGGGACATCCTCCAGTTGCTTAAATTTAGCCATCAGTTCATCAAGGCCTTCAATCGTTGATTCTGACATTTCCGCCACCTACTTTTCTAACTTGCAGATGATCCGAAGCTCCCGATGCAGGCCGCCTTCATCATCGACGGTTTGGATATAATAGGTGTTGTTGTTAAACCGTACATACATCCCCGGTTGGGGAAGTGGACTATACCGCATCCGAAATTCACAGTCTGTTTCTGTATGAATCTGACCTGCTCCGGGATACATTCGACCATTGTTCGGCACATAGGCCGCCCGAAAGGTGGCGACGTCCACCAACGGAAGTGTACCACCAATCGGATTCTGACCAGTCGGTCGAGCCTGGAGTGTAATGGAACTGCGCATATCAAAGTTCATACACTGCTCACCGCCTGATACGTCCCGGAATTCATGAGGTAGATTTTTAGCTTTTCATAAGCACTTTGAAAGGCTTCAGCATTATCTGTGTCATAACCAAAGTTAGCCTTGCAATAGGTGGTAATGGCCTTTTTGATCAGCGGATCAGTAGCCGAACTTACCAACGCAGGATTAATTCCCAGGTCGGTAAGTTCGCTTTGAACGGCACTGATCAGATCCTCTATTTCCCCATCGAAGGACGTATCCGTGGCATCGATTCTCAGGTAGGAACGAACATCATCCAAGATAGCCATGGGATAGTCCTCCCTTACCCCGGAATGATGATATAAACTGAAACAGGGTTTCCTGCCAATGGACTTGCTAACGTTATGGTATTATTGCAGATATTCACCGGATCGGGAATAACCGTCGGGGCAGTTGCTTCCTTAACCCCATTGTTAAAGGCCATCAGCACGGTATTTTCTGTTAATAAATAGGGCAGCCCTAAACTTGAGCCCACTCCAACACTCACTCCATCTCCGGAACCGGCGGAGACCGGTAGGTCAATCTCTGTTACCGCAGCAAACGCTTTCAGCCCAGCAACCGCTGAGGTCCCACTCAAGGCGATGGTTTCCGTGATACTATTTCCCCCAAGGTCTGTGCCTTTGATTACGACATTCCCGGTGGATGCGGAGATGGCACCCTTAACGATAAGATTGCGCGCCACATCCGGATTAGTGATTCCTGATGTGATCGTCTGAATCTGTGCGGTCAGCGTTGTTAAAGCAAGCACCGCTGTATTACTTGGAGCTGCCGGGGACTGCTTATAGACTGCAGTTTGGCCCCAGGAACAAGTAATCCCAGGTGCCGAGGTTTGAATCAGTTCACCCATAAAAGGATTCATAGCTGCTATCGACATGTGTTACCTCCCCTATTAACCGAGTTTACCGAGTACGAAAGCTTCCTGCTGGGAGATCCCGCCATCTGCCAACAACCAGCCTTTATACCAAACATCGTTTGAGGCAAAGCCATATTCATAGGATTTCTCGATCAAAACGTCAACCGACAAGTTAAAGTGATAAAACCGGAGGTCTCCAAAAAGAATACTCCCATCAGGGATATAGGGAGACATAATCACTGGGTTGCCCAGGATTCGTCCGACAATGGCCGATTTGCTGTAATCCGTTTGGTTTCCGCCGTTACTGTCAGTGGTCAGTCCCCACTGCGGATTCTCCAGGAAGATGGGTCGTCCCAGGGCATCTTTGATGGCGCAAACCCCTGAATACAACGTGTTGGTGTTCATGACCCAGTAAGCACCCGGATGATAAGGGGCAACCAGCTTCGCTTTTAAGGCTGTAAAGGTATCATAGGTCAGTTTGGTTAGATCTTTGCCATAGGCGAGGCTATTGTTTGCTCCCCAGGTAACAGCGTTAAGAATTCCTGTAGGCTGATTGGCGGTGGGTCCGATGCCGTTTAAGACCGCGTTTTCAATTGACACCATAATTTTTCGGAACAGCTTGTCCACAATATAGGCTTCGAAAGCATCTACCGAAAGCTGCTCTACCACGCGCGATACTTTTACCGTCTTTATCAAGTCATAAGCCGACAAAAGCAATCCACCCAGGCTATCATTGCCGGGATCAGCCACCGTTCCCTCTGCCGTCCAGGCCGCATCACCAAAGACGTTTTCAACGGGCACTTTGAGATTGCCCTTCAGGTTGTACTTAGAGATAAACGGATAGACGGCCGACGTGATAAGCATCTTTTGGATGACGGTATCTAAGGTGATTTGAGGAATCGCTGCCCCGGCACTGGAGGTATCCGAAGTAAAACGAAGTTCGGCAAGATTCCTGCCGTTACCGATGGCATTCCCGGATTGTAGGATGCCGCGCTCCTCCGTTGATAAGGAACCTTTACCGCATTGCAGCATTTTGAAGAAGGCGTGACGATAATCTCTGGACTTTCTGGCTTCATACATCTGGTATTCTGCCGGAGACAGACCGCCATGACCACTGAAGGTTCGCTCCTCAACGGGCTTTAAGTCTGGAATTTGGCCGGACTGGGCTTTTTGCAGGAGTTCTATTTTATCCAGGATTCCTCTCTCTTCTTGACTTAAGCTTTCCAATTCCTCGGAGATCGCTTGAGCATCCAAATCGTCACCGGATTCGATGAGTCCCCGGATCTCGGCTTTACGGCTTTCAATTTCTTTGAGGCGTTTGTACATTTAGTTCATCCTTTCTATTGGGGAAAATAAAAAGACACCCTTTAAAGGAGTGTCTTTAAACGTAACCGTTTCAATTGTTTTTCGTAGGCTTCTTGCTCCTGCTTTTTCCGTTCCTCCACTTGCTGTTGGCGCTGAAGTTCGGCTTCCTGTGCTCTGCGCTCCTGCTCCTGTCGCTCTTGTTCCAGTCTCGTTTGTTCTAATTGTTCTTGTTCTCTACGCCTTAATTCTTGCTGAGCCTGAACATAATTACGGGCGGAGACCGATGTTTCTTCATAGGCTGGGAAATCGACGACCGAAACGTCATACATCTTATCAAACTTGAAAATAGTTCGAGTTCTGGTTTTGGTATCGTAAGCATCATTAGCCACTGTAAAAGCAAAGGACATCTTATCTAGATGCCCCGATCGTACCAATTCGTGAATATCGTTGGCTTGAGTGGTGTTGGCCATTCTGGCTGTCACGTTAAGCCCTTGGTTATCCACTCTCAAATCTAAGGTTCCGGCTTTGGTACTGGCTAAAGGCGGGACATGTTCGGAGTGATTGTACTTCAGTACAACATTGGATAGGTCGACACCCTTTAAAGCATCCTGATGGATTTGCTCATAATACGTGGTCCCATCGTCATCCTGAAAGAGTGGTGTTGCTTTATTAAAGACAATCGCTCTGCCTTCCAATACTTTCAGGACCGACTGACCTTCGGGTGGATCAATAAGGCTGGCCCGCAGTTCCATTGAGCGATATTCAACATCGCCTTTCCGGAAACGTTGATTTTCTTCGAGCATCATGTCAGTACTCTCCGATTCATCCATTGTGCTCTTTTTCATTCCTATCACCTCCCGTGTTTTGGTTGAGTTAATGATGTTATTGGGAGGCCGAGGCCAGCGGGATCGGAACTGTTCTTTAGGCCTGCTCACTGTTTCCCGGTGATGCCTCACTAGGCACAGCCTCCTTCGGTTGGGTTTCGTTGTTGCTAGGTTGTGTCGTGCCCTTAGCCATGGTTAACTGGTACTCATCTTTGACATCCACATTGACAAAGTTGAGACTTTCCACGCGCCGTTCTCCTCCGGGCATAGGCGCTAAACCGAACAACTCCCGTAGTTCATTCTGGGTGAAAATTCCAAGTGGAGCAGCATACTGACACATCTGGCTTTTGGTGGCATCACTCACATGGGCCAGTTTGTTAGAGGTAAATATAATCCGGTTGCCGTACCCTCTTTCGCGGGCTGTAAAAACTTTATAGGTGAACGCTTCCGAAAACTGTTTAAGAATTGGAGCAACAACGCTATTATAGAAACCATCAAACTGCACTTCGGTATAATTTGAGAACACAATATTTTTGTTTAAATTGAAATACCCAAAGACCTGCTCTTCAATGATTTCCATCTGCGCAGCATCCAGAAGAATCGCTTTGTTTTCGAAAGGCTTGAATTCACCCGTTTGCGAATCCGTGAATATGATTCCTGAATTATTCTGCAGGTCAAAAAACTTACCCAAGATTTCATCCCGCTTGGCGATTAAGTCAGCGGTTTTTAATGTACCCTGAAAATGAAGGGCTCCACGAATATTGGCTGGTCCATTTGCCACGGCGTTGATGATCCCGTTGTGTACCGTGTTGGTCAGTTGGAGAAGGGGATATAGGGCATTATCGTTGTAACTTCCCATAAGATCGGACTCAAAATAATCGCGTTTTACATGAATGATTTGTTCAAACGGAGCGATAACTTCTTGACCTCCCCGGAAATTAAACTTCACAAAGAGGTTCCCTGTGTCATCCATCCCGGTTTCGCTGGATTCCATATACGTTACAAAGCTGGAATTGAGGGGATAGAAGCCTTGGATATTACCCTTTTCATCCTGTTTTATATAAACAAACGCGTTATTATGGATGAGTAAATTCGTGGCCAATTTAAAAATGAACTCCGTAGAGTTCATGAACGGATTCGGCTGGCCACTGAGTATATTGGCAATATCGCTGTCTTGAGGAATGGTGTCGCCGCCCACATACCGAATGTGTTTTATATCCGCCTTGGCTACGTGGGTAGCGATGGCCCGGAGACAAGCACGAAACAAATAATTATAATAGGCCTCACTATTGGTCGTATTGGAAACCGTTGGGATATACCCATTTAAGAGTTTAAAGAACTTTAAGTTCTGTGGGTTCTTCTTTGCCTTTCCAAAAATAGAACCGAACATGGACCGGAAACTGGGCAAGTCTCATCACCACCTTCTAGATTAAGCTATCCAGTAATTCTTTATGGTTTTCATACACAACGAAACTATCTAAAAGACTCATCGCGCCGTCTATAAATCCACGTGAAGCCGTTTTAACCGGCGTGATGTTATTGTTCCTATCATAGATAACTCCAAGATTGCAGAGGCAATATTCCAAGATGGGATTCTTGTTATAGTTGATCTTTTTCATCGCCAGATCCGCGCCTAAGTTTTTTAAGGGATGACTTAACGTCCTAGCTCCTTGGATGACGACCTCCATTAATCCATTAAATCCATTTTGTTCCATTTCCTTGACCCAGTACGTTGAATTCCAATTATCGAACCCAATGGATTGAAAGTACAGTCTGTAATCATCCTTCATTCGGCAGAACCACTGAGTAATATAGGTGTAGTCAATCCGGTTTCCCGGTGTCAATTCCAGTAACCCTCGTTCCACCCACGCTCGATATACAACCTGCTTGGAATGGTCCGCTTTGTCAAACGTCGCTTGCGGCATCCAATACCTTTGGTGGCAAAGGAACTTCCCACCGGGCTTCGGAACCAAAATGGTCGCCGAAGTTAAGTCTGTTGTGCTGGATAAGTCGACTCCACCAATGCAGTAAGAATCTCTGATCTCCTCCAGGCTAAACGTTTCCTCATTACGGATCTCGCTATAATCCAGAAAGGCTTCAGAGGTTGTCCCAACAATATTAAAATCCTTAGTAATCACCGTGGCCTTAAAGGCCGGGTCGGACTTCGAACGCTTAACATTATCGCTTAAAAAATTCAGGTCTTTGATGGTTCCGAGTCCTGGGTTGGCTTTCTGCCAAGTCGACTCATCCCTGAAATCATCCTGTGGGTCAAGCTCATATAAAAACGCCACAAAACGTTTGTCGTTAACCGTTCCATCGACAACGTCTTTGGCGTATTTATACTGGGCGTCAAAGATATTCTCCCGGACAAAACCGGCGGTGGTAATGCACCAGAGCAACGGTTGCCGTCTGGCTGCCATGCTCTGCTTCATCACGTCATAAAGGTTTCGGTCTTTGATGGCATGGATTTCGTCAACAATACAAAAGTGGGTGTTGAGTCCATCCAAGCTGTTACTATCACTGGAGAGCGGTTCAAACTTACCGAAGGCTGCCGGGAAATAAATGTCTGTGCGGCGTTTTTTTAGATGACGGCCCAGCTTGTTCGATTGCCCTACCATGTTGAGCGTTTCAGAAAAGATAATTTTAGCCTGATCTCTCTTGGAAGCGACTGAATAGACTTCGCTGCCACCCTCATTGTCAGCAATGAGCATATATAAACCAATAGCCGCAAGCAGGGAGCTCTTCCCATTCTTACGACCTACAAGGGTAAAGACCTCGTTGTATTTCCGGTTTCCCTCATGATCAACAAACCCAAAGATGACCTGGAGCATCGCCTTCTGCCAAAGGTCCAGTACAAAAATTTTCCCAATCCACTTGCCTTTACTTTGTTTACAGAAACGCTCCACAAACTCAATGGGTCGTGTCGCTTTGTCAAGATCGAAGTGATACTCACCGGGGGTGTTAAGATCGTGGACGATTTTCTCATACAATTTCCGGATGTTATGGCAGACCACAACCTCACCGGATTGGATCTTGGTGTAGTAGTCTAAGATATAATTTTCCATGCCCCACCCTATTTCCGAAGGAACGCCAGCAGTTCATCTTCAGCCTCATCGGCTTTCTCACCCGGAAGACGGTCGAGCAATTGTTTCATGGTGGTCGTATAGTTTTTAATCATGGCATTGTAGGTTTTTACCACGGGTCTCTCGCGAAACTTGCGAGGTCTAGTTTTTGTCAGTTCAAACGTGCCCTTGGCCTTAATGTCGTCTTCTAATTCTTCCAATGTTGTCTGCATAAAGGCTAATCGCTGGATCAATGGATAAACGAATTTCATTGGTTCGGCGGGCAGGTTCTTAAACATTTCTAAGAGTTCTGCTTGAATTTGACCGGATCGAGCTTCTTTATCCATGCTGGTCTGCCCCCTTTGCAAAGACGATATCCCCATTGGCATCAAAGCTCAGTCCGTCGCTCCGTTTGTTGTGGTGCTTTTCATGACAGACCCGGCATAATAGTTTCAGATTGTCCCAGCCATAACACTGAGCAGGATTATTTCTAACATCGCTGGCGGTAATCGGTTTGATGTGGTGAACGATTTGACCGGGTGAAGCGCAGTCTTCGCAGAGACCAAATTTGGCATTAAAAAAAGCATCGCGGCATTTCTTCCATGCGGTGCTGGCGTAAAACGTTCTTAAGATACCTGTGCTCATAAGGCCCCCCAACGAAAAAGGAACCTCTTGCGAAGTTCCTGCATGATGATATTAGATAAGCAATAATAAGTTATCCTCAAAACGGATATTTCTTATCGACAAACAAACCAGGGTAATTGTAGTTACCGGCTTTGACTTGTTCGAGTTCAGCTTCGGCAGCTTCCCGATAGCGTGGATGGTCTTTTTCAGCTTCCGCGCAGTCTAGACATAAAATGTCTTCGTTCATTCGGCTCATGGTGCGGATGTTCAATGGGCTACCGCAACGTGAACATCTCTCCTGGGTCAGAAACTTATCCTCTACCATGCGTTTGCCTCCTTTCGTTTGGGGTACTACATTCATTGCTCAGAGCGGATAAAATAGCAAGTGGATTTTAACCTTATATTTACTTTTTTAACCTTGACTGTTAAGAAAGTAGTTTGTATTTTTTCTAAAACATTGGCCTTTTTTTACTCAAAAAATGCCGCTGGGTTCTACGCTTGTCAGGCACACGGCAGCACGGCTGGCGGCAAAAAGTAAGACCGGGGGGGTTGCTTAAGCAGCAAAAAAGGAACCTCTCTTGAAAGAAGTTCCTCTTTTTGATGATCAAATGTTTAACTCAACTAAGATTGGTCTTTGTTTCGCTGCTACTCGGATGCGCTTGTTGCTGCTTAACGAGTTTGCCTGCCTTCAAGTTGGTTATCGCCGTAAAGATAAAGTAGACAATCACTAAGCCATCAAACCATGCCTGAGATTTCATGAGCAGTTCAAAGAGTAGTAACAGTGCAATCCATACCTGTGCCAGACCAAGTCTGAAGAAGATATTGGCATGGTGTTTCGTTCGCTTCTTAAATTCCTTCTTGTTCAAAGGAATGGGTTCTTCAACCGTATCCAATAACCAGTGACCGCAATGCGAACAATAGTTTACGGAGATTGGATTGGCGGTATCACAGACCGGGCAAGCGTATCCGGCAATATCCGTTCGTTTCATGCGTTCTCACTCCCTTCAACGGGAGCGTTGGAAGACTTCGCTCTGCGTTTTGCTTCGGCTGCCTGTTGAGCCTCAATCGTTCGAAAGGCGGCGTTACCGTCCAGTCGATCAAGAAGGCATTTTCTCTCTTTTGCATATTGACCACCGATAAATCCCAATTTTAAAAGGAAGCAGCGCATGGCATATTTGCCATTGACGGCTTCCTTTTGCTTTGTTGAGCTAAACTTCTGTTGTTTCGCTTGCTCACTGAGTTTTTGACAAAAGGTTATGAAGGCTAGAGCTTCAAACTCCAAGGTGGCATTCATAAAGCTAAAACTCACCGTTTGGTCTGCCAAGTCAAAGTCCATGTTGCTGTCGCCAACAATGGTTCCTTGGTCAATACCGTTGTTAACAACCTCGGCAAACTCCTCAAGCGTTTCAATAGGCACTGCGTTGATTGCGCTGACAAGACTTTCTGGAACAATATCTGACCGGCGATCAAAGGATTTCTTCAGTAAACTTTGCTTACACCAAATAAGATTTATTGCGTTTCTCAGGGTATTTCCATTGTATCCGTCGAGTGATAGTGTAACCGTTCCGTCTCCTTCGGCTGTTGCTCCTGCAGTTTTCAAGGCAGTGAGCACTTTCCGTAGGTTGTCCTTATAATCAAGGAGTAGTTCTGGCGAAGTAATAACGCTATCACGGTCAATCGTCCAACCACTGGTTGTCCGATAAGCGAAGGTTGGAGCTCCTTGATACTCAACATCCTCGATAAATTCGTTCGCAATCACTGTAATGATTTGTTTGCGTTCTAATCCTGTGCCCTTAAACGAGTATGTGAAACAATCTTTTTGCATAACGCGTACACAACCTTTCAATTAAGTTGTGTACATTCATCACTCTACCGGGCCGATAATGCAAGTTCTTTTTCTTTGCCGGAAACTAAAAATGACACCGAATCAGGTGTCTTTGGTGTTAGATTATTTGGGCGAGCGAATTCGCCGAAATATTGCTCTGCGGAGTGATCGTATGCAATGGATGCTTCTTCTATTGTCGAATAGTATCCAAGATGAATATGTCTACCATCAACTGTAATATACGCCCTATATTTTTTACGACGCTTATCAAAATTTACACCTTTAGCCCCAGTACTGTTATTTTTCCGAAGTCCTTCGTTTCGTCTATTTTCTTTATTGGTTGCAAGCCTTAGATTAGATTTTCGATTATCAAGTTTTATATTATTGATATGATCCACCTGGCGATCGGCTGGAGCATTTATGAGGAACCGATGGAGTCTAATTCGCTGTCCATTGATCTTAGCCCATGCATAACCTTTCTCATTTAGAAACCAGTTGTACGATCTTACTTTTTTCTCATCCTCAGAATCAATCAGAAGCTCTGTTCCATTCGAAAATGTCATCACCATGTGGTCACCGTCTTCTGATAATCTATAAGTTACCGAGTTACATTTACCACATGTCTTTGTATTTTCCGACGTTAACGCAGTTCCTCTGGCAATATGATCTCTGCCACAGTCACATAGACATAACCAAAGAACACGACCACCTTTATCGCGACCAACCTCCGCTTTTACTGTCAGGTTTCCAAATTTTTGATCTCTTAAATCTCGCAGATGATCACTTCCTACATTTATTATGAAATAAAAAAAAAAGCGTTCAGCCGGACATATCCGGTTTGCGCTCTCCTAAGTTATGCTTGTTTTATATCTTTCCAGACCTCCTTCTCACCATTACGAATCAGATAAACATCATCGCTCCCGCCTTTATGCTCGATATATCTCTTGACAATAACATCAACATATTTTGGATCAAGCTCCGCAGAGTAACCAATTCGCCCTGTTTGCTCACATGAAATGATTGTGCTACCACTACCCCCAAAGGGATCTAAGACAATATCTCCTGTCTTGCTGGAATTACCGATAAAATATCCAACCAAACCGAGCGGCTTAATTGTCGGATGAGTACTATTTCTATGCGGTTTATCAAATTCTACGACCGTTGTTTGTTTACGATCGGAATACCAATGATGGCTTGCTCCGTCTTTCCAACCATAGAGAACGGGCTCGTGCTTCCATTGGTAATCTTGTCGCCCTAGCACCATAGAATTCTTTGCCCAAACCAAGCATTGACGCAAAGTATAGCCCGCGTGTTTGAAAGCAGCTCTGAAATTGTAGCCCTCACTATCCGCATGGAACACATAAATAGCTGCACCCTTTTTCGAATGCTCATACATACGGGTAAACGCATCGGTTAGAAATGCAAGGAACTTATCGTCATCCATCTTGTCATTTTGGATTTTTAACTTGTCTTTGGTAGCCCCTTGGTAGTCAACGTTATAGGGAGGATCGGTCAAAACCAGGTCACACTCCTGCCCGTCCATCAGTTTAGCCATATCTTCACTTGATGTTGAATCACCGCACATCAGTCGATGCTTTCCCAACTGCCAAACATCTCCCCGCTGACTGATCGGAGTTTCAATCTCTGCCACGGCTTTATCGGCATCAAAATCATCCTCTGTTGTTTCTTTCGTTTCCTGTTCGTCCATGCTTTCTAAATCAAACCCAAAGTCGGCCATTGAAAAATTAAGCTCTAGCTTGTTGAGTTCCTCCAATTCAATGTTCAACATTTCCAGATTCCATTCAGCCAATTCTGCGGTCTTATTATCCGCCAGTCGAAACGCTTTGATCTGCGCATCCGTCAGATCATTTGCGATAATACAAGGTACTGTCTTTAGACCCAACTCAAGAGCAGCTTTTAGTCTAGTATGACCAGCTACGATTTCATAGTTTTTATCCAAGACAATCGGAACTTTAAACCCAAATTCTCGAATGGATTCAGCAACTCTTTTCACAGCGAGCTCATTATTTCTAGGATTATTTTTGTACGGAATAATATCCGTCACATTCATTTCATGGATTTGGTACTTCATCGTCGCTATCGCCAAAGACTTGAGCCTCCTCAATCCGTTTTCTGTGCTCAAAGATTTCTCGTTCAAGGGCTAACTTCTGAGGATTATCACTCCATCCCTGATCTCTGGCCTTGTTTTTCAAGAGCAGTGAACAGGCTGCAACATCGGGTGGCTGATACTTCGTTGTTTTTTCTGTAAATTTAACCTCTCGGCCATCCATTTGCCGGATCGAAATTTTGGTTTCCTCATAAGAAAAACCAAGAGCTCTTTTTACCAGGGCATTCTCTATTTGAGTTACCAAAACTTGTCTGCTCTTTTTTAAGAGCTCTCTCAGCTCCTCATGGCGTACTTTGTACTCTGAAAATGTACTGACACCAATACCTAAATTAGTACATACCTGTTCCTCTGTTAAACCATCTTTAATCCATTGCTCGATTTCAGACAATCTGGCTTTAACTTCTGGCCATCGACTCTTAACCATAACAATCACCTTTCTTATAGGCTCGGAAAAATAAGTAAAAAATAAGATGCGACACCATGAATGCCGCATCTTTTTATATAAATAGAGAGGAGAGCACATTTTACAAGGGGCCGCTGATACCTCTGTTTCCACGCATCATACGATCAAAATACTTATATTCTTCAGAATCAAGATAAGCTTCCCTGATTTGTTGTTCATCCTTACATCGCTTACCATCCCACCGTTTGCAGTTCGGACATTTTTCCGCAGCATTTTGCTCGATGGGTTTATAAAATTGACATCGTTTCAATCGTTTCACCTCAACAAAAAAGCCCCTGGGTTTTTACCCAAGAGCTTTAATATCTTATCTTTTTTCCCACAATAGAATTTTACAACCTTGACAAACGATCCACAATCAAGGGTTAATACCATATTACTCAGGTATTTCAGTGTACTTTCAGTGATGTTTATACAACCCTATTGAACAATAAACTTGATTCGAGCATCTTTGTTAGTTGTCTTATAGCCTTTTTTCGCCATTCCGCAACGGTATTTACCGAGACATAATACTTTTCAGAGACTTCCATCCAGGTCATTTTGTTAATGACAATATCGGTAATGATCCTTGAAAGTCTCGGTTCCAATAGTTTAATGCTATACTCGAATACATCCAGTTCATTTTTTTGTAGATAATACCTTTTTAGCATATCCTGCAATTGTTCCTGGCTTTCATGATCAGCTATATCTTTATAGATCAGCGCGATCCTTGAAGACTTATCGGAAATATTACTGTTAGAAACCCGTTCTCCTTCTGGGACTGTGTAAGTCAACGATTCGATCACCTCGTCTTCATCGGCCCCAGCGTAACTTCCGATTTGAAACTTCAGTATTTCCAAGTTTTGCTTAGCTTCGGGATAGTACTTGAAGAGTCTTTCTACTTTTTTCCTTGTTTCCATTCCTGCCACGCCCTTCGCTGTCCTTACTGGTAATAAGGCTTCGACACACTTTTCCACAACTTTTCCACAGCTTTTACACATACCATCCACAAGTTAATCCACAGGTTTTCTCGTCTCGAAGATATCTTAGTTCCAAGGTGCAATACCCTATAATGTCCTTTAACGTGTCCTCAATGGATTCATCCTTGACTTGAGCCTGTTGCTTTGTTAGAGTCTTAAGTCTCCCAAACTTGTCATTTAATCTGAGCAGAAGAGCTGTTGGGCCAAACTCTCTTCGAGTTTCGCAATAATTGTTGCCATAGTCGGTATTCTTTCTCTTCAGAAGTTCTGCTACGGGTGTGAGAATTTCCAGAAACTCATTCATACGATAATCACCTCAGCATAATGTTTAATTGGAAATGCTGTGTCATAAGGAATTCCGTCAAATATGACCGGCATTAATTCTTTAAATTTCAAAAGTAGCGGAATTGCTACTTGCCGCATTTGCGGATGTGCTGTTTTAGCAGCACGTAGTTCCAAGAAATGTCGCCACACTCTAAGGTTATAAGTGGCCCATAACTCCGTCTTCAGACTGTTTGGCAAAACCGAGCGAGCTTCCTGAGCCGTTGCACCGGAGTCTAGAAGTCGTTGATACATGGACTCAGCCTCAGAACAAGCCCTTTCCCAGGCGCTCCATTTTAGATAACCACCCGCAAAGAAAAACGGTTCAATAAGGGTGATATCATCCTCTTCGTAGTTGCAAAAACGGGTACTTTCCTGAGAGTAAGCCCCGATTCTGTGTCGAACAATCTCATGAGATACCCCACGATCTACCGTGAACTTCACCGATACTGAAGCATGCTCCAGTACAGAGAGATGGCCTCTTTGGATGAGGAATTTTATAAATGGCTCTGCTGAGTCATCGGTCATTCGCCACTCGCTCTTATAGCACACACGACCTTTTGTTTCAAGACGTTGTAGGAGGCTTGTCCAATCTTGATTTTCAATATGAGCTTCTGGTTTAATAAGTTTCATCGTGTTATTCCTTCCACTGGTTTAGTTTATTACAAGTCAAACAGGGATCACTTTCCAAATCTGCGAGGATATCTGAGGTGATCACTCGATACCTGCACTGTAGGCATTTAAGTTCTTGAGCACTCATCTTGAGCCCCAACCAAGACCAATGGTCTAGGGATTGAATGAACTTCATGGCCATGGCTCCAACTTGAATGGCTTCCTCCATCATCCGTAGCTTGTCCGGACGTTTCTTCTTAATCTCCTCCCATAGTTCCTCTAACTCCTCACGCATAATTGCATACCCTTCGTGCGGGGAAGCAAAGCTTGGCCCATAGATCCTGTTGGCTCTCTGCAATTCTTCAACAAATAAGAATGATGTCTTTTTCATCCCTTACTGCCTCCTCTTAAACTAGAAATAGTTTCCTCAGGTCTGGTCATACAAAGCTAAATTCAGGTAAGGAGGATTAGCTTTGTATGGATTTAGATCAAATTGTTGGTTGGATGCTTTTCTTGCCCATCATGATGGGATCAACCATTAGACTCATATCGGGTTATTAATTCAGATCGCACCAAGCCGCGCTTTCACCGCATCCAACAGGGCCGTTTGTCCAGTTTCCTTACGGTTTAATGCAGCAACTACTTGCTCATCAACGGTTCCAGCAGTAATAATGTGGTGAATAACCACAGTTTCCTGCTGCCCCTGCCGATAAAGCCGACCGTTGGCTTGTTGGTAAAGTTCTAAGCTCCAGGTAAGCCCAAACCATATGATGATATGCCCTCCGGCTTGAAGATTAAGACCATGACCGGCAGAAGCGGGATGGGCAAGGGCAACCTCAATCTTGCCCTCATTCCAATCGGTGATGTCTTGAGAGGTTTTTAACTCTCTTGGCTTTACCGTTTTAAAGAAGTCTATGAGCCTTGTTTTATCATGCTTATAGGAATAAAACACCAGAATTGGTTTCCCGTTCGCACCTTCCCACAGATCCTCCAGGGCATCCAGTTTACGCCGATGGATCAGTCTCACCCCACCATTTTCATCATAAACAGCGCCGCCCGCCAATTGCAGGAGTTTATTAGATAAGGCGGCTGCGTTCGCAGCATCAATATCACCCTCTGCAAAGGGTAAAAGCATATCTTTTTCAAGCCTTTTGTAAAGAGCCATCTCTTGGGCGGACATCTCAACCTGTACAATATTGTCAATTCTCTCCGGCATGGTTAAATAATCCTGGGCCTTCATACTGACACAAATATCCGAGAGCTTTTCGTAGATCGCCTCTTCGGCTCGCGGCCTTAGTTTCCAGGAAAAGATAACCTCCTGATTTCGCTTATCCGGGATAAAGTATCGGTCCCTATAGCCACCCAGCGTTTTACCCAATCGTTCACCCCGATCCAGCAAATAGATCTGAGGCCAGAGGTCAAGGAGTCCGTTAGGGCTTGGTGTGCCTGTTAACCCAACTATGCGTTTAATCAGGGGACGAACTTTACGCAGGGCTTTAAAGCGGTTGGCCCTGGCGGATTTGAAGCTCGACAACTCATCAATGACCACCATATCAAAGGGCCATTTTCGACCATAATAGGTTACAAGCCACGACACATTCTCCCGATTAATAACATACAGTTCAGCGATCGATTTAAGAGCTGCTAGTCTCTTCTTCTCTGAACCTAAGACTTTAGCGATTCTTAAAGACTTTAAATGATCCCATTTTTCACATTCCTTGCTCCAAGTATCTTCGGCCACCCGCAGTGGTGCAATGACTAGAGCCTTTTGAGGTTTAAGCTGATTGATGGCACTTAGAGTAATTACCGTCTTACCCATACCGAGATCAAGAAAAAGAGCACAGGCAGGTTTATCAAGAATCTGTTGTAGGGCAAATGCCTGATAGTCATGGGGACTATATCTCATTTATAAACTCCTTAACACCTTCCATGCTGTCAATGATTCTCACCGGATGTCCGAGTCTGGCTAGAACTTCTGCCATTTTGACCTGCTTGGCTGAAGGCTTTTTGCCAGGAGCTTTCAATTCAACAAAATTAATTCTGCCATCGGGCAAAAGGATGAGTCTGTCCGGCACTCCAACAGTACCTGGCGAAACAAATTTTAAAGCCAGACCTCCTTTAGCTCTGACTAATTTACATAAGGTCATTTCTATGGTCTTTTCTAACATGATTGACCTCAATTCTGTTCGTGAGGGAACAGGGGAACGGGACAGACAGGTTTTTCTATATACTCTATATACGTGTATGCGTATACGCGCCTCGCGCGTATTACATAATTATTGTTTTAACTCTATATAAAATAACCTGTTCCCTCTGTACCAATTACCCTTAACTCCTTATCTGTGGCTGATTTGAGGGAGGAACAGGATTGGGGAACAAAACAAAGATCTGTTCCCCATCGTAGGAACTAATCTCTATGAAAGGCTCGCTGCCGGCCAAAAATTGAGAAGTTTAATTTACCAGGATATCGTTTCCAACCTTCAGCATTTTCCAAAATACTGCGTATCTCCCGTGCCTGCGCATAGGAAAGCTGCTTGGGATCGCCGCCAAAGCATTCACACCAGACTGCCATAGCACACACTTTCGTTCGTCTGAGCGTTCCTTCACCCGAGGTAAAATCACCGGAAAGGAAGAGCCGTCTTGTGCTTAAATCCATAGCCTCCCAACTCTCAGGCAGAAGTGTATCCAGGTATTGATAGACCATTCCTGCTTTA
The DNA here is from genome assembly GCF_001029285.1 of Desulfosporosinus acididurans. Lineage (GTDB taxonomy): Bacteria > Bacillota > Desulfitobacteriia > Desulfitobacteriales > Desulfitobacteriaceae > Desulfosporosinus > Desulfosporosinus acididurans. Next base: position 153,811 of record NZ_LDZY01000007.1, on the reverse strand, counting down.
TCACTTTCCTCGGTATACTCGGACTGAATCTGCATGGCCATTTTCTCAAGTTCAGGGGGAAGGAATAATTTCTCTCCTGCCTTAAAACACTCAACGGCTTCTGCCCAGATCTGGTCAACAGGAATTCCCTCCCACAAACTCTGATTTCCCTTACCGACATTAACGGGCCAGAAACGTCGGCCTCCTGTTTTATCACGCAAAGGCTCGATATCATTCGTTGTCCCTACGAAGATGCATTGGCGCGGGTAGATTCCTGTCCGGCGGCCATAAGCTTCCCGGAAGATATCTTCCTGCTTGGAAATAAAGTGCTTCAGGGCATCGATATCCGCTTTCTTTGCCGCCGATAATTCTCCCACTTCAATTAGCCAGACACCCTGCAATTGTTCATAGGCTTCCTTCCCAACGACAGTCGTCAGGCTGTCCGAAAACCATTTTCCACCCAGTGTTTTTAAAAAATAGCTTTTGCCAAGGCCCTGCTTCCCAACCAAAAGCAGCATATAATCAAACTTGCAGCCTGGAGTAAAGATCCGAGCCACGGCAGCCGTCATCGCTTTTCGGGTGACGGCTCGCGTGTATTCGCTGTTTTCGGCATTAAAATACTTAATCAGCAATGTATCCAGACGCTTCACGCCATCCCAAACGAGTCCGCTCAGATATTCCTTCACGGGATGAAACCGGTTGTGCTCAACCACCACCGATAAGGCATCCATAGTCTTACTCACATGGCTTACATCATAGACATGCTCCAGGTAATACCTTAACGCAGCGTCATCTTTGTCCGACCATAACGCTCCATGTTTGATCTCGCGCCAGGGTAAATCCTTTAATAGTTCATTGCGGTGGGCAAATTCGTTGTAACCTGCTGTCTTACGAAGCCCTGGATCATTTTCCATAATTAAGACAATATTATCGATGGTTGTTTTTAAGGTTCCATCCTTTTTATAGTCCAGCTGCTCAGCCCAGTTCTCTTCGGCAGCCTTAAACTCTTCACTCGCCGCCGCCAGTTTCTCATCCATCAGCTGCCGTTTAACCGTCTTATCATTGATGGCAAGAGTCTGCATGGCTTTGAAGGAAGGTAGCTTAGCGACCGGTGTTCCATCCTCTGCCTCTTGGTCCAGCTCACCAAACCTATGCAAACGCACTAAATCAAAGGCGTTACATAATTTACCGCCCGCCGGGTCGGTGGCATGATGACTGTAGGCGAATAAATCATCATAGGTAACCAATCCTCCAAAGGTGGAGCCACCTGTGAAAGTGTAGCGGTCACTTCCATCGCAAGGAGTATAGACATCCGGTAGGAATTCCTCGATGGCCTCGGCCATGGAATAGGCCCGGCAAAAGGACCCCACGATGCCTTCTTTCGTCGTGGGGTCCACCTGTTTCTTAGCAACTGTTTTAGTGATCGCTTCCTTCTTGCGAGATGATACTGGCCAAGAAGTGGTGTTCCGCCAATCGGTGTAACTGGCTAAAATGTCGTCTGGATTAAGCCAAGGCCCGTCTTGATGTTTGAATACGAACTCTCCATCACTGCTGGTGCTCGGCCAATACATCAGCCGGGCCGGTTCATAGGTTGTATCATCGAACATTTCGATGCCAATACTTTCGGCTATTTTTCGGGCAACCGCCTGATACTCTTCCGGAGAAACGTTTCGCTTCAGGGGAATCACAAGCCGAAGCCTTGGGGCTTCAGGCCGATGTTTGCGGGTACTATAAATGCAGCAAGCATAATCGTCAAGGACCGTTAAAGCTTCCCAGAAATTGACGGAAGCATAGTCCGTGTCTAAGGTCAGCAGACTCCGATACTCAACAAACTCGCTCTTACGCCTGCCCTCCCGTAGTGATCCCCCGACAAAACCTCCCACATCTTTCAGATCATCTTGCTTGGCTTTCGGCATTTTGAAGTATTCTGCCATCGTTTCACTCGTCCGATAGGTGCTGCTGACCTTCCTTAAAAAATCCGACCAGGTCATTTCCCGGTTTTTCCACTCTTGCTCTTTACGGCTGTTTCCTGTGGCTAAGGTGAACGCACCATCGTACCTTAGATTCATGGTTTAACAGCTCCCTCTTGTTCCATCAGTTCTAAGAGCTTCGACTTGCCTTTTTCGTTATACCGAAAATGCGGCAATTGTTTCCCAAGAGAGGGAATCGTATTGAGCACCCATAAGCCAAATTCCCGCTTTTTCAGTCCATGCGTATGCGCCAATTTACCAATGATAAACCGGCTCACTCCCGCATCTTCAGCAATCTGGGAAGCTGTATAGGTTTTCTCTATTTCCGGCATGGGCAGAAGAGGTGAACCAAAAAGATAGGCCGACACACCGGCTAACAGAGATTGAACGGACTCAGGTGATAAATGCTCCTGAAACTTGATGGCCAAATCTGTAATAATTCTGGTTTGCTTAGTTTTGGCGTTCAGGAGCATGGCCTCTGAGCGCATTCGTTTGGCTTCATTAAGGATTTGTTGATGAGAATTCAAGAGAGCTTTTTCCATGTCATTAAACTTGGTCACATAGGCGGCTGTAAACAGGACCCCTTTTTCGCCGGTCATTTTGTTGGCCACAAGTTCACAGCCCTTGCGAGTCAGAAAATAATGCTTATATCGTCGGTTATTTCCGCTGGTTGAGTAGGCGCTTTCAATAAAGAAATCTTGAGAACGGAGTTCTCCGTTCTCCAAATATCGAATATAACCATCGATCTTTTCCAGCAAATCAGAGTGCCTTTTCACGAGCATCTGAGCTGCATCTCGGCTGTCAACCACCAATACGCCATCTTGGTTGGTCACTGTAAGATGACTCATAATTTATTCTCCTTTATTTCAGTAGTAATTTTGTTTCGCCCCTTAATCTTGTAACCGCATTAAACGGTGTTAAATCACGATGACCGTAGACATTCTTGGCTTCAAGCTTTTCCTCTTTCTTGAGTTCTCTTTGCTTTTGTCGGCTGCGCATTCTTTACCTCCTGTTTTTGGGCATAGCAAAGACACCGGGCACGGAAATAGCAGGGCTAACATCATACCGGTTGACTCTCTATAAACTTTTTCATATACCCCCATGGAATTTGTCAGTACCCCTGAGAGGTATTATTCTTTCTTGTAAAACTTCGTTTCAAAACCATCAGCCCTGAGCGGGAGTCCTTCAGCCCAGCTTATCGACTCACCCATGATGTCACATACCTCTTTAAGGGAGCCAAAATCCTCGGGAGCTTCGATAATCAGCTCGTCATGAACGTGTGCGACGATCTTATATCCTTTCTTTTCGACCCTGAGCATGGCTTCGGCTAAGCAATCACGAGACGTTGCCTGAACAATATTTTCAACGAGCTTCGGGCCGTAGGTGTCAATGCGGCACCACTGCTTATTGGTTCCGATACCTTCATACGTCAGCCCATCACGGCCAAATTGGTTCGTTGCCATCCTTGGTTTGACATAAGCTAATCTGCGGCCTGACGGCAAGGTTATAAACAGCATTCCTTTGCTATACAGGAATTTAAGTTTTCCGACACTCTGAGGTACACGGTCCCTTACGGCTTTCATCGCTGCGCGGTCAATCTCCCACCATAGGTTTACAATCTTCGGGTTAGCGGCTCTCCAGGCATCAACGAGGGGTTTTAGCTCCTCTTCGCTTAAGCCCATCTCCAGCGCTCCCATATTGGTGAGCGCCCCGACCCCGCCGCCATAGCCAAGGGCCAGTTCTGCGATCTTCCCTTTCTGCCGAAGCGGTGAGGTTTTGGTAATACTCTCGATGGGCACTTTAAACATCTGACTGGCTGAGGCTTCATAAATTTTCCCATGGGTTTTAAAGACGTCCAGCCGCCAGGTTTCTCCCGCCAGCCAGGCGATGACCCTTGCTTCAATAGCCGAGAAGTCCGCCACGAGAAATCGATGACCGGGTGCTGGGATAAAGGCGGTCCGAATGAGCTCCGATAAAACACCGGGTACGGATTCATAAAGCCATTCAAGAAACTCAAAGTCTCCCTCTTTTACAATCTCTCGCGCAGCCTCTAAATCCGGCAAGTGGTTTTGCGGTAAATTGTGGATTTGCACGAGCCTTCCTGCCCAGCGCCCGGTCCGATTAGCCCCATAAAACTGCAGTAAGCCTCGAACTCGATGATCTGGACAGAGCGCCCGTTTCATGGCCAGGTATTTTTTAATCGAGGTTTTAGACATTTCTTGACGAAGCTCAAGGAGCCTTTGAATATCTCCGTCCGTGGTTCCGGCCATTTCCTTGACTACTTTTTGGGATAAACTCTCAATCTCCAATCCATTGCCCAGAAACCAGTCTTTAAGCTGGGCCACACTGTTGGGATTCTCCAGACCCGTTAAGGCTTTCGCTTCCGCAAACAGGCTGCTCCGGTACTGTCGGTCACATTGAATACAGTGATTGACGAGCGTAATATCGATCAAAATCCCCCGGTCGTTAATGGCTTGATCGAGCATCCATAGTGTCTGCTCGCTGTCAGAGATTGGGTAGTTCTCAATCTTTCGGCGGATCGCCCGTTCAACCTCAACATCTTGTTTGCAGTACTCTTTGAAGGTGGCCCATTTGTCCGGTGCATGACAGGATAAGTTTCGGGTTCTCCCTCCGTTGGTTTTGGTAGGTTTACAGGGCGTACAAAAATATTTAATCAGTCGCTTGCCTTCATCCATCTTTTGTTCAGGAAGTCCCAGCACTTGCGCGACTCCTGCGAGGTGAAGAGGCAGAGCCAACATCGCCGATTGCACTGCCGTACAGCGCCAAGATTTGGGTGAAAGTGCCTGTTTTAGATAGACCGATAAACAGGTGCGTTCGAACGCTGCATTAAAGGCGCTTTTGATGATGCCGTCATCGGTTAAGGCTGATAGGATTTTCGGAGGAAGCTCTTCCCTGCTGGCTAAGTCCGCAAGCTGCACCGGTTCATCATTCCAGGCATAGGCAAAGAGCAGAATTTCGAAGTCGGGGGCAGAGGTGTAGGCGTACACCCCTGCTTTCTTCAGATCCACACTGGAGTAAGTTTCTAGATCGATTGATAAAACGTTCATCATCATTAGCTCAGGAAATCGTCGTCGTCTTCCCAGACATCGAAGTCATCTTCAGCTCGTCGGCGACCACCGAGCGGCTCTCCGTCCGCCAGCTTTTGAATGTTTTGCAGACCACAGGCAATCCCACGGTTGCCGTTGCTGTTATACGCATAGAAATTCAGAGTGACCCGGCCATAGCAGCCGCTGTAAAACTCGGTTGTATCAAAGATGGGTTGACGGTTCCGATCGACAACTCCCGGTTTGGTCGCACTATTGGCATTGATAAAATAGCTGTTGACATAGGCTTCATCATCCGGGCGATCCATATCCCCATCACGCAGCGGTGTTTTTAAGTTAGCGGGGATCTTGCCGCCAAACTTAGAGAGTCCTTCTTGCTTGGCTGCATCGATGGCGGCTTTAATTTTATTTAAGGTTTCCTTATCCGTTTTAGGGATAATCAGGCTCACTGAATACTTGGCATCACTGCCATTGATGCTCTTGGGCTGCCAAACATGAACATAGGACATCCGTACTTTTCCTGTACATATACTCGTTGTGGTATTCGCCATTATAAACATCTCCTCCATCAATCTTCAAAGTCTTTTTTCGCTTGTTGGTTACGGTTCCACTCCGGTTTCTTATGACTCTTCGGCACCAGTTTGGGCTTTCCCGGCGGCTTTTCCCATAGGCCATCCAGCACTTCTGCAAACGTCTTTTTGCCAAGAAGTTGTTCCATGGCCGTCAGACTGATGAGGTTTTTGGTATAAATCTGTGACTCGTTATACTGGCCGGTCGCGAGTACCACTTCAGCAATTTTTCCCTCGTTGGTGTACTTCCGTTTACGGGTGCCTTCGACGAGCTTATAGCCTGTCCACTGCTTGTCATGGCTGATCGCTTCTTTTTCAGCATAGACCCAGACATCTTTCGCCCAGGCTGCTAGGTCTTCCGCCTTAGTCAAGATCTCAGCGATCTCTTCATCACTCAGCATGGCCGGTGCTTTGAAATCCATTTTCGCCAGTTCCAAGTTCTTCTCTGCCCTAGCCCGACAGGTAGCCCTGGCCCGGCAAAACCGGCAGTGCCCTCCTGCGGCAAACTCCCCTTCTCCCCGAAAGGCGAGATCGGCTTTTGGTTTCAGTTCGATTTCGGCCCACTGGGTCAGTTCGGCGACACTAAGCTCAAAGACGGAAATTGAGTCGAGTCGGGGCTGGCAAATCGTCAGTCTTACGGTTTGAACGTCATAGAAAAACCCGTACATGTCCAAAGCACCCAGGGCGTATAGTTTAAGTTGAGGGTTATCCTCAGCGGACACCCGAACCATCCCATACTTCAGATCAAGGACATCCAGGATTTGATCCGAGACAATCACCGTGTCACCGGTACCGAAGCCCTGGGGGACAACGTGGGAATAGTCCAAGCGCTGTTCGATCAGCACCCGTGGATCGTTACACCGAGTGTAGGCCTCCGATATAAGCTCACAAACATGCTCAACATACCGGTCTGTATAATAATTTAGTTCCGTTGAATCAAAGTCACTGGTGGGTCTTTGAGTGGGGAGTTTGAGAAATTCCCGGAGCTTATGCTCACTGAGAGCATGAGCCGCCGTTCCTTCATTCGCATAAAAACTGCTCCTATTTTCTAAGGCTTCTTCAATCCTTGCTGAAGGCGTGCAGTTAAGCCAGCGGTGAGAGCTTGACGCCGATAAAAGAGCGTGAGTACTAGGCATTAAATATCCTCCGCATCCCTTAAAAATTCGGCATACTTTTCCTTATCCAGCTCTGAAAACTTGGTAGCACTGTACTTTGTCTGCATCAGTTTTAGCATGGGTTCCATTTTGCCCTCAGCCCGTTTAGTCGTTAAAAGCTCACGAACTTGTTCAGCGGTGACTTTTTGAGACTGGGGTGGTATAATTGGGTTGCTTAATTTTTCAATGTGTGGGGTTTGTTTTGCAACAACCTCACTTTTTTTATGGTCTAAACTCTCTGTGACTCTCCTAAGCACTATGGTTAGCTCTTGGATCACAGTGCTTAGTTCTTTGATTACTGGTTCAAGCAGTGACGTCAATGGCATCTCCTTCCCTTCGCATACATCAATTTGGATAAAACACCCACTTTTTTACATCCGGCATCACCCCTTTCAAGGCTTTCATCACTTCATGAAATATGGCAAAGGGAATAGGCACAGTTGGGGCAATTTACACAGCCACTTTCGTGGTTTAACTCTGCACCGCACTCGGGGCAATGGGTCAACTTGGCTTTTGTGGTTCCTGTCGTAACCACTTGTTCCTCTCGGCTGCCGTCCCGGTAAACCGTCAGTCCTTTGCAGCCAAGTTCATAGGCCAGAAGGTAAGCTTTGGCAATTTCTTCTTTCGTCGCTGTGTGCGGGAAGTTAATCGTCTTGGAAACGGCATTATCTGTGAACGTTTGAAACGCTGCCTGAATCTTGACATGCCACTCCGGATCGATTTCCTGAGCAGTGATAAAGATTTTCTGTACCCAATTAGGAACGTCATTCAACCCACGCACAGTACCCTGCTTTACGACGTTTTGCATTAACTCCTCAGAGTAAAAGCCATAGTCCTTCGCTAAATTTTCAAACGTTGGATTGACTTCAATAAGGCTTGTCCCATCCATCACCGTCTTGGTATAAGCTACGGCAAACAAGGGTTCCACTCCGCTGGAAACGCCGCAGATCATGGAAATGGTTCCGGTTGGGGCAATCGTGGTCAACGTAGCATTGCGCAGCTTCCGTACTCCCTCGTAAATGGAACCTACATAATTTGGGAACACTCCTCGTTCAGCCGCGAGTCGTTCCGATTCCTTGCGTGCTTCTTCTTGAATAAAACTCATGATTTTCTTGGCTACCTGTACGGCTTCTTCGGATGCATAGGATAGTTTAAGGATTGTGAGCATATCTGCAAACCCCATGACACCGAGTCCAATCTTGCGATTAGCCTTGGTTGTTTTTTCAATATCCGGTAAAGGATATTGGTTTGCATCAATAACATTATCTAGGAAGTGAACCGCTAATCTCGTGACACGACGAAGTCGCTCCCAATCAATGCCAACCCCATCGCCCTCTTTCGTGACCATAAGCTTTAAGTTGATAGAACCAAGATTACAGGCTTCATTGGGTAATAACGGCTGCTCGCCGCATGGATTACAGGTCTCGATTTCACCGACATTGGGGGTTGGATTACCATCGTTCATAGCATCTAAAAAAACAACACCGGGTTCTCCGTTGAGCCAAGCATGTTCCATCATTTTGTCAAAGACCTCTGATGCTGATAGCTGTGCTACAACGGACCCGGTGTGCGGTTCTCGGAGATGGTAGGGCTTGTCCTCTTGAAGTGCCCGCATAAACTCCCTTGTGATTCCTACGGATATATTGAAATTAGTCATTTCGTGATTGTTTTCTTTGCAGGCTATAAACTCTAAGATATCTGGGTGATCTACTCTGAGTAACCCTAAATTGGCTCCGCGCCGTGTACCACCTTGCTTGACGGCTTCGGTTGCTGCATTAAAGACTTTCATAAAAGAAACAGGGCCTGATGCAACACCACCTGTGGACCGAACCGTGCTGTTTTTAGGTCGAAGCCTAGAGAAACTAAATCCTGTCCCGCCGCCAGATTTATGAATGATGGCGGCATTTTTTATGGCATCAAAGATGCCTTCCATACTGTCTTCAACGGGTAATACGAAACATGCACTGAGTTGACCCAGATCGCGTCCAGCATTCATGAGTGTTGGCGAATTCGGCATGAACTCCAGATTGGCCATGAGGTTATAGAACGCTTTAGTGAGTGACTGAATTTCTGTGTTTCGTTTCCCATACCTTTCTTCAACGCCAGCAACCACTTGGGCTACTCGATAAAACATGTCTTCCGGAGTTTCCAATAGCTTGTCCTGGTCCTTTTTCAGATAACGCTTTTCAAGAACGAGTCTTGAATTGGGGGTTAATTTTACGTTCAAATAGGTTCTCTCCTTTTGTTAATTCTCTCCATGATGGTCAAACTTGCGGCAGTCTCCTTAGGGAAAATGCTCAATAGTCCAGATAAAATCTTGCGGCCAGCTGATCGACGCCCAGATAGTGCATTGGACAAAGAACCCTGAGCGACATTCATAAGACGTGCAAGTTCATTTTGGGAGATTCCCTTTTGCTGAATGAGATCTGTTATTTTTTCTTTGCTTAGATTCATTATTTGTTCACCCCCTTTTGTAATTGCTTTTTTTACTAGCTAGTGAAAATACATAACTGGAATACCTAAATGTTCTGCAGCCTTAATCTCAGTCTTCATGCCATCTGACAATTCATTCCCAAAGGCCCAAAGTTCTTGGCATAGACTCATCAGTTCGATGTCCCTTACGCTTTGCTCCTTGGGGGTGTCAGGATTAAGCGGAGTATCAAAAACATGTGGCGCTATAGGTATGCAGTTCTGCTTTATTGCGAATAGACTATACCCTCGGACCTTCGCAAGGTTCTTATTTTTGTCTCCTTTACATGCTGAGCAAATATAGACGATTTTCATAAATATTCACCTCCTTAGGAAGCAAAATAGTCCCCTCGGTGAAGCCAAGGAGACTATTTGCATAAATCGTCTAAGACTGGAAACGCTAACTTTGTAGGATACCATTGGTTATCTAGTTTGTTAATAAAATTCATACTGTTGTTGGTTATATTAACAAACTTGTTAAGTCGTCTGACATGAATTAATATAGCAGACAGTTATTTACATGTCAGCAGGTATATAGTGGTTAATATGGATTCCAACTTAGTAGTTTCCAAAGAAGGGAAGTTTAAAACTTGGAGGACGAGAAACATCAGCAGCTCATTAGACAATATGATACTGGTCAATATCTTCTTTCCCTTCGAACCGAAAAGGGGTTGACTCAGCCAGTTGTGGGTAAGGCGTTAGGTATAAGCTCTTCATACCTATCGGAAATTGAAAAAGGCGTTCGAATGCCTTCGGACGAACTTATAGAAGAATTTGCTAATTATTATGGTGTTAATGATAATGATTTGTTCCAAAGATACGGTAAAATACCAGTGATCGTTAGGCAAGAGATGCGGGAACATCCTTATCTTCAAGATACTTTGGCAGAATTAAGACGATTAAGGAAGAAAGGAAAAATAACCGATGAGCAGTCCGATAAACTCCTTCGTGAAATAACAACCGTTTATAAAAAACACATCGAGGAGATTCGCGGGGAGGAGTGATTTTTAATGTGGACCAATTTTACTAATTTAGTTCACCAGGGATGGCATTACTTAGAAGAAATGTACGGGTATCATGAAGTTTTAAGGGCTAAAGAATGGATTGGGGCCTTAAGTTTCTTTTTTGCAGGAATGATCATCATGAATTTCATTAACTACTGGTTCTTTTTCCAACATCATAATGATGAAACGATCAGCGGCTTATCTGCGATGAAAATTGGGGATAAAACATTTACTAACCCCCATACACATTCGGAGTTACTCGATTCAAATATCGGTATTATTTACCTCAAATTATTCCCCCACAGAAGAAATCGTCCAAAGTATCCTAAATTTGCAAGAAATATTATTTACCTGATCATTTTCCTTCTCATTGTTTTTACTCTAGTAGGAATCATTACCGCTGATATAGTGACCCTTCCCTATGGCAAATTAAGGAGTGTTTATTAATGTCTTGAAGACGAACAGTAGATGCTTATATCGGCTGACAGCAATATAGCGGGGAGCAATCTCTTGCCTTAGTTTGCAGATCAATTTACACCAGCACAATTATTGCTCTATATAAGGACTCGTATTACTGTAAATAATAGAATTATCAAAATGTAAAGAAGGTATTAGCTTTGATAACGGTATTTGACTTTATATACAACATAATTATTTTGCTGGGGTTTATCTGTTTTTTATGGCTGGCATGGATGTTCTATGACACCTATAAACGACTTGGCTATGATGAAAATGGTAATCAGGTAGTGTGGAAACGAAAATATTGGAAAGATCATAAAAAAGAACTCAAAGCACTTACCGAGCGAATAGTTCAAGAACGATTGGGGAAAGAAAGAACCTAGATTTCTCTAGCAATTTACCAATATATTTTAACTACCAAATACAGTAATCTTCTGCCTATCTAACTGACGCCATGAAGGCAAAGAACAGATATGCACCCGATGATGTAAAATCAAAAACCTCCAATGATCACAGATCGCACCTTAAAAATTATGGAAATTGTTTGCATCAAAAAAGCGACCTTAGTTTTTAACTAAAGCCGCCGTTCACACTTTTATATTAATTCATCCAACCATTTAAAATATTCATTTTCTAACTGTCCTACGGTAAACTTATTTCTTGCATCCATTAATTCAGGGTTAATTTCGCATTTATCGGCATCACGAAGTAAGATTATTCGCTCAGGTGCGTCCATAAGTCTCCCCCCCTAAAACATGTTCATATTAAGTATGTATGATAACTTTTATAAAACTATTCTCAACTTAAGCAACATCTCTCATGCTATAGTACACATTTAATAATAAATCGAGCCTCTGGCTAAGTTGAACAACTTCAGGGTCGACGAGTGGTTTATTTGACCCCAAAGTATTTAATTTTCCTCTTAAAATCTCAATAGACTTCAGTATTTCTACAGCACTCATTCATCGTCTCACTCCCAATGGTATTTTTTGGACATTATCTCAACACGATTGCTATTATATTCCAAGTATTGACTAGAATCAATGAATCCGACAATATCTGTCATCTTATCATATTTAGGAAAAATTATGAAGCAATATTAATATTTTATTGTTTTTGTACTGATGTCATCCCATGAAACCTTTGATGCGAAAGATCTCTGTAAAGCCCAAATCCGAATCTTTTCCTCTCTCAAGAGAAAGGATTTCAGAATCTTACGAAGAATATTCTTAACATTATGTAAAATGCACCACTTATTCCCTAAATCATAGTACCGATTAGAAAAGAAACAACTCACCCAATAAGGACTATCTAAGAAATCTTTTGAAAGAGAGATGGATGCCTTTTGAAACAGTGTTCTTTACTAGTGGTTGATGACAATCCGGGAATTCGAATACTTTTAGAAGACCTCTTTTCCTCTAAAGGTTACAAAGTAGGCACAGCTGCTTCGGGACTTGAAGCCTTAGAATTGGCAAGAAAACAGTTACCAGATCTAATAATATCGGACCTCAGAATGCCGGGAATTAGCGGCATCGAGCTTCGGGCGAGATTACTTAGTTCCAATCCTAAGATGAAGGTCATCTTAATGTCTGCATACGCTGACAAGCAAGAAATGGATAAACTAGCGTGTAAACACAAGATCGATTACATGTTGGATAAACCGTTTGATTTGGAACATTTAAGTGATGTTGTTGATGACCTATTGAAATGACACGATTACCGATAGCATTTTGACAAAACACATATTAACGGAACCTTTTTATGTATCCTTATTATGCCGCCCTTGCTGTGGGGTGGCTCTTCAATTTATTGGGGGTATTGGCAGAGGTTCCAGAACATAGTTAATCTGAGCTTCGTAACTTCCTTCTAACACGATCTAAAAAAATATCCCCTCACTTGGAGGGTAAATGGAGGAGAAGCAATGCCATAAAAGAATTTATGTTAACCGCTTTTAGCGGGAGTTAAACGTTTATGTATCAGGACGAGCGCCCATTACATAAGGGCACTCATCCTTGTTATTTTATTGAATTTCGATTTTTCGGTTAGTATCTTGAACTACTCTCTTAGGCAAAGTCACCACCAAAACACCATTTTCATATTTGGCTTGGATACCATCACTTTTAATACCATCAAACACGAATTTGCGAGAGATTGATTGCGGATAGCGTTCTCGGCGGATATAGTTTTCTTTCTCTTCCTTGACTTGTTTATCTTGTTCTACCGAGATTGTTAACACATTATCTTCAAACGAAACATTTAAATTTTCCTTATTCACGTTAGGAAGGTCTGCTTCCAGAATATACTCGTTGATGTTGTCTCTGATATCAACCTTTAGATTGTTGTCGTATTGTGTCATCCTGGAAAAGAAAGGCTCGTTGATAAAATTTTTGCCATGATAAATTTACTCCCGAAGAGTTTACTATTCTGGTTTCTACGAAACTTGTTATTGTGCCTATTAATACGATTTATGACTTAATACTATAGCAACCAGGCTATCATGTTCCATTTAAGAAATTTAGACCCTATGGCTATGCATCCCACTCTTTCAAGCGGTTTGCCCATTTACGGTTGGTGAAGTGAATCATCTTAGGAGCGCGCTAGGACTAAATAGTAATTGTCATTTATTTTCCTAAGCTGGAAAGGTCAAGACGTTCAAGGTGGTTTTCTGTGATAAGTATATAACTGTCCTACCATTTTGAAAAATCTCTCTGTCGATCATAAAATGATTAACAAAATTATGCTAGACATTACCCATCATGACTAACTTCTCAGCCATTTGCGTAATTTGCGATAAAGCATTTGATAGTTCTGTTGCCGCGCTGGCCTGAGATTCTGTAACTTCACTGAGTTGCTTAACTGATTCTATCAAATTATTAACCGATACCCGAACTCTAGTAAGATCTGATTCAATTTCGAGAGTTGAAATTTTCGTAGTTTCAGATAACTTCCTTATCTCATTTGCAACCACAGCAAACCCTCTACCATGTTCTCCAGCACGAGCCGCTTCAATCGACGAGTTGATACCAAGAATGTTACTCTGAGCTGAAATTTTGTTAATTTGAGCTGTTACTTTATTGGTATGCTCTACTTCGTGTGTAACTTGATCGGTCTCATTGCTCATTGCTTTTGTAGTTGCTGCAAGTTCTTCCGAAGTAGCTGTGAGGTTTTCGGAAATTGAAGAAATTTCTTCTACTGCTGTAAGAATTTCCTGACCTGCCTGAACTAAGTTATCATAATGCTCCGTTGATATACTAACGGTGATACATCCAACAATCACTCCATTTTGTCGTATGGGATTAGCTATTCCTACGTAAGGTATGCCTAAGACCTCTTTGGAAATTCGCTTAACTACACGACTACCTGTACGGAGTGCTTCTTCTGAAACAGTATTTTCTGGTATTCGATCGCCAGCATTTAGCTTTAAATTTAGTCGCGGTCCGTGATAAGCCGCAAGTACCTTCTCTGAATCTAGCAGTGTTATAGCCGTTTCGGCATCAAAGAGATCCTGTAATTCTCCTGCAATTTCCAAATACGAATCAAGTTTCAATTAACTCCCTCCCGAAAGTCTTAATATAAAATGATTCCATTCTGAATTATATCCATTTCGAACTATGAAACTAAAAAATTAACCCCAGTCGTTCCTGATAATAGGTCTCAAATATGAAAGAATATCTTTGTTTTCTTGATGATCAATGCTTAGAATCTTCTCAAGATAGTTAAGACCTTCCGGGGATATAGATAATGAAAAATCTATTACTTGTTCCATTATTTGTTTACCCGCTTCTGTCAAGGCCAGATATGTGACTCTACCATCGTCAGGATTTGAGGTTTGGCTTATAAGCTTCTTTTTCAATAAGGTTTTAGCAAGGGAAGAAAGAGTGTTTTTGGCAAGTCCACTTCTATAAGCTAAGTCAGAATAACTTAATGAACCATCAATAAGCAATTCCCACAAAATGTAAAGCTGCGCTCCTGATAAACCAACAAGCTTTGCTACTTTCTCTCTATAGATTTCCATTTGGCGTGTTATTTGTTTGATTAAACGATAAAATTCAAATGCATATATTAATTTTTCCTGATCACTAGACATTTCGATCTCCTTAAAAATCTTTTGACTCATAAATGTTTCGACAATATTTTAATAATTCCTCTATTTTGTCACATATTTTTAATATTTTGTCTTAATGGATTTAGCGATCACACCTATGAATATTAGCTATTACCATTACTTGCAAGTCTTCGCTTCTTAGGCTTTGTGGGATTATTTCTAGTCACCAATAAAGATTTCATCGCCCATTCCGCTAACTGTTCTCTGTTTTCCAAAATATCAACAGGAACCTCATAATATGGCATTAACATGGGCTTGTCATCAAACGGTTTGAATGGTTTCATTCCTGCCATTATATAATCTGACTTATTAGAGTCATCCACCTTAAAATAAAGGACGTCATCGGCAAGTAAACCGAAAATCAAACCGTCATAGTAAATACTCGCTCCGCCAAACATCTTTTTGACCGTTACAAAACCCAACTTTCCGAGTTGGTCTACTGCATAATCTTTGAAGCTTTCGCTGACTGGCATAGAGTTCCTCCGGTATTATAGTTAAACAGACCCTCACCATGTTTTAGTGTAGGAGTTTCAGATAACAGATCCGAGATCGAGAGCAACCCCTCAAAGACCATATTTATATTTCCGGGGCTTTTCTGAGATTGTAGCTGAAGATGATTTAATTATTTGGCCCAATGGCTGGGTCGGGAACTACTGGGGTTCGCTAAAAACCATAGGAAAGCCGTACTCTGAAATATGTCAGATGAGTACGCCCAAATTATAGAGAATAAGCTGGGCATAGCAAGATCAGGTATTTTAACCTCGATTTAAAGGATCCTGGGTATAAAAAAATCAATAAAATTACAGCAGGATAAGGCAACGTCAAGAAGTGCGACTGGGCATCTCATTAATTCCACTTCTCTTAAAAATAACAAAAACCAATTCAGTTTCAGTGTTATTTATTAAACGTCCATTCTACGTCAGCTTTTTTTCTTAACTCATTCGTTTCATTGCAATTGTAAAGTACATATTTCTCGTTAGAATTCATATAATTTTCTATTGTTTTCTTATCAAATTCAATTAATTGCTCATCATTGTTTTCATGAGAGTATTTAATACTAAACCACCTAATTAACAAGTTATCAAAAAGCACATTTAAACTCACTTTATTATTCATGTTAATGAAATCATCTGCTATTTCTTCTATTTTATGAGCAATATCAAAGTCCATGTTTGATTTTTCTGTAGGTTCGCTAGTCTTCCTTACGTTAATTATCAAATCTGTCTTCGGTGTTTCTTTTAGTAACATTTGTGTTATATTCGGGGCAGAAGCTTCCATAGGAATGATATTAACAAGTCTAAACCCTGAATTTTTAAAAGCTCTTATTATTGAATTCCAGATCTTTAAATCTTTGTTAGCGAAAGTTACTGTCATCCAAGCCCCATCTTTTAGAACTCTATATGCTTCCTTAAATACTTCTGTAAGCTTTGTCTCATAATGTATTTCATCAAAATTACCTTCTCGATATGGATTAAAGACAACCTCATTTTCCCAGTCAATCCTCTCCCCAAAATATCTTAACCAGGAATTCCATATAAAACTAAGCTCTAAGTATTGAATTCCCTCACCACCGTAAGGAGGGTCAGTAAAAATGTAGTCTATTGAATTATCCTTAATCTCATTTGTAAGGTTACAAGACGATTTTAAGATGAAGTTATAATGTTTTTTATCTCCGACTAACTCATTTGTTTCAATTTTTCCTTTCAACATTTTTTTATATCGATTCTCAAAGTAATGCCAAGCATTTAATTCCTGCCAATTCTTTGGTAACCAGTAAGTATTAATTTTCCACGATGGCCCTCCTGAGTTTCCTTTATAGTTAGCAATCATTTTTGATGCCTGTGCTATCATTGAAGTAAATACAACAACAAATGCCTCTCTAATTGATTCATTCTCAATGTTAGCAATATAATGGAATATGGCACTCAAAGCATGAAGATTTCTTTTAGTATATATATCACTAAAATCCACTATACCCGCTCTCTCAAGCTTTTTTGTTTCCCAGCCTTTAAAAATCTTGTCATTCGGATACCAGTATTTTATTCTAGTATTATTGATTTCCTCAATAGTGATTAGATCTAAATTATCCACGGATTTTATACCTTTAGTTTTACAATGTTCGCACAAGTATTTTATTTCAACTGGTTTATCATTTTCCCATACAGTTGAAACTATTTTACTAGCTTCATTGCAATTTGGGCAAGTGGTGCTATACAACCATTTCATCTCATTATTTAGAGCTATCTCCATCCTTTTATATTCATTTTTAAATTCCTGTAAATCAATGTGATTAAGCATCGATTTACAAATATATTTCGATATTGGATTAATATCAACGCCAATACCGACTCTATTATTAATCACAGCTTCTATAACCGTAACTCCAAATCCGGAAAACACATCTAAAACAGTATCATTTTCATCAGTGAAGTAATTAATATATTCGGAAATTACATTGGAGGGCTTCTTACCCCAATATTTATGTACATCATATCTTTTGGGCCAAGTATCTGGCTCAATTATATGACTTATAGGTAAGTCAATAGGTTTCATTCATTTACACTCCTTATCATTGTAAATCCCCCCCCAAAAAAAAGACGAGGTTTTTCCTCGTCATAGTATATACTATATTTTGATTTTGTTTAACTCATTTCAACAAGTTTTTATTTGTTAAAATAGTCTCTTAAAAATTCATATGCAATTTCTTTTTCTTCTGTTGGGATTGCCTGAAGAATAGCCTTAATATTTAGCTTACCAGTCTTACTATCCCAAAAATTCTTCTTAACTACTTGGTGTCGACCACAAAGTGCCTGCCAATCATCGGGATTATTGACATCTACCTTCTGTCCAAAAGAATGCGGTTGTAGATGGTCAGCCGTTAGCTTAACTTTTCCACCACCAATAGGATCCACATCACCATCTTTTAAGCCACATATTTGTCCACCTTCTGACCATTCACAACTATTATTTGCTCTTTGTAAAACCTTCTTCCAGCACTCCTTTGAGGGGTAGACCCTTTTATTTATCTTTGCTCTTTTCTCGGTCGATAACATTAAATATTCCCCAAGCTTTAAATCATTTCTATCTCTTTGACTCAATATAGTATAACCGTCATCGGTTCGTAATTCGGATAATCGTTGGTGCCAATTCTCAGGTTCCTTTCCTGTTATTGGGTCTTTTGCAACCTCTACTAATTGATTATTTGTGATAATTTTCCCAATGTTATTCAAAAACAAGGCTTCTATTCTTTTTTTGATCGACTTTTGATTATAAAGTTCTTTTTTGATTGAAGCATATTCCAAATGTTCCACAATTTTCACCTCTAGTACTTTATTATACTAAAGGCTTACATTTTATACAACCTATCGTCATTCTTCATCTAGACTTTTAGGGGGAAAGATAATTCATTTTCATGTTTAGCAAGAATTTTGGTCCATGACGCCCCTACCGGTATCAACACACACGCCTTCTTCGATCCCGGCAGTGGTATACTTTGCAACCTCTGAAAAAGGCCTTCTTTTGGAAAACGGGGAAAAACTATTAAATTACATTCAATCTTGAGAAATAGCGAATCAAAAGAACTTATGTATTACCTAATGAGACCTACTGCCATAAACAATTCAATCCTCCCATTCTATTAAGTCAAATAAGTACTCTCCTCCCCCTAATATCTCGTCTTCCTTCGCTATCAATGGATCAATCCAATCTGCTTTGTCACGTGCCCATCTAATAAAGCTTTGAACTTGCTTTCTCTTCTCCAGATCAGTTATTTCCTGACATTTTAACTCGATTCGCTTGGTAAACCCTCGAATTTTCTCAGCCTTATCCGAATCAGAAGAGAGTTTTTCCAACAATTCAACGAGTTCTGTCTCATGTTTTCTAATCTTCTCTAACTTTTTCCGTTCGAGTTCCTCTTCCAGCCTTCTTTTTGCTTCCAATTCATGTTCTTCTCTCTTTGTCTTAACTACCTGAACAGCTTCCATTAGCCAAATTATTATTTCACCTATTTGATTTTCAATTTTACGATTATCAGTATCATGCCACCGTTTTCGTCTACAATGATACTCATCAATCTCAAATGTAAAAATACCTGTACTTACATAATCATATGGTGGAATATAGAACGGACCCTTCCTTTGCTTAGCTATTTCTTCTTTTGTTGGCTCGTGCTGTATCTTTAACTGTTTCTCTCTGAATTTTATTGGAACACTATCTCGTTCCAAATTAATATACGTTATATTGTCACATAAACGCGGCTCGTAATTCCGATAATGTTGAGCATTCGGAGCTTTAATTTCAACTGAATAGCCCAAATGTTCAAGAGAAACAAACAGAGTATTTAAGATTCTATATGCTCTATCTTTTTGCTCATTGGAAATACAAAAATTCATAACCCTGCTTGTTGAAGGTTTTGTGGATTCCTTACGCGATTTAAAATACTGTATCGTATCTTTAATTAATTCATGCGGATTGGTTAATATGTCCGGAACAGTAACAATTGATACAAATTCCATAACGGTTTGTTTTTGTTCCTCAGATAAAAATAATAGTATTTCAGATCTTTTTATCTTAGATGAAATATTGGGTTTTTCTTCTACAATAATTTTATCTGGACCTTTTGACTTAGGAAGAGGTGGTATCTTGGTTTTTTGGCCGGCTTGTACCTTCGCCCAATATCCATTTGGAGGCGTAGGTATATTAAGCTTCTTACAATTCTTTCGAAGTGCTACATCAGAAATCCCGTATCGTTTAGCAACTTTAGTCATGGGCTCAGCCCAAATTTCTTTGTAAAGTTTTTCACGCTCATAGGTTCTGGTCTCCATATAACACCTCACTTACTATAGTTTAAAGGTTACATTCTTGACAGCAAGTCCTAGCCAACATATTAGCTATCCATGTCTAATATCTCATCAAAATTTATTATATCACTGTAACTGAACAAATTGTTACGAAAAGGCATCAACGTCTACCGTTTTTCCTATATAAGTAATATAAGTAAAAATCCGAAGCACTTTATCGCTCCGGATTACATTCCTCGCAAAGCCGTTTAGATTATTTAGTTTTTAACCCCGCTCTCGCAGGTTTGAAGGAAGTTCATTATAACAATGTTAAGTGGGTAGCTATTTATTCTTGAGGTTAGTGGGGTGGTGATTGTGCGTGGGATTTTTCGTGTGTGCTGAAAATATGGTTGCTTAAGATTATTTTCTAACGGTCCAGTAGAGAACCTATGATATTAAGAATATCCAATTTGCTTGCTGGATCAGCGTGTCCCATTACGCAAATATCGAAGTCGATCCCTTCTATTGCTATAAGTAAAGAATTTAATTTACTTTTATCCAAATAGCAATTATTGTAATAATCCACTCCCACAGCATCGCCTATAAATAGCACTCTTTCTTGAGGCACAAAAATACAAGTACAATCTTCACTATGTGGAGATACAATAGGGTGTAATTCAGCAACTATACCTCCTAGATCAATTTCCATAGTCCCATTGTAAGAGATATCGGAAGTCGTTACTAGTATCTCCGAAAGTACTGGATACTCTTTTCGAATACTACTATCCGCAAATTCAATCTCAAGCTTTGTTTCTAACCTCTTCTTCATTTCCGAATCGGTCCATTTCCACTTTGCTATTTCTGCTAATTTCTCATTCGTTTTTTTGTTAGCAAATGTGATCCCTTCGATTGCATTCATACCAAAACTATGATCCCAGTGCCAATGAGTAATAGCGATAAAGTCTGGTTTTCTTAAACCTTCATTAATTATAGCTTCATTGAATAATTGAACATGCCTTTTTGAATTACCCGAATCCACCATTAATGAATATTTCCGCCCATTTATATATCCTAATACAGGCCTATCAACCTCTTTATTATGCAAACTATAAAACACTCTATCAGTAAGCTGTCTTAACTCCATAAAAAAACCCTCCTTATGTAAAAGCTTATGAACGCAAATTCGGTGTTACGTTTTCATTCTAATTCCAACATTATACTCTACTTGCATCGCTCCAGCTTTCTGGTTCGTTGAGCGCCTTTGGATAGGTAAGGACATCACGCAGCATCAGGTGTTAGGGTTCTCACACTATTTTGCCTTAAATGCCTGCCAAATGTAGAAAATCAGAGTAACTAACGGTAGCAATATAGATATTAAGATGAAACCTATTCCAAGACCTAGCTCCTTACCCATTGCACCCTCAATAGTTCTCCATTGAATATAAGCGAAATTCCAAATAACTTCCGCCTTCAGAGATTGGACCATTAACCTGGCTATCTGATATTGTATTTCTGCGTTTTGCTCGGTAATAGCAAATGGATAATTAAACTTATGTGGATAACGATTAATTATTGTTAGGAATATGTACATTAGAATGATCACTGGAACTAATAGGAATATTTCCCCTTTCGACCCCCATCGATCAACTTGACCCTGAATATTGTAATGAGCCGGAATTTTACTTGGTAATGAGGACCATATAATTACAGGATAAATTAATGAAGCTACTACTCCAATTATAGCTCCAATATCGAATATGTTTTCCAGTAAGGAACGATGCATTTGTATTCGCGGACGTTTTTCCTTCGAAGAACTCTCATTCATAACTTGCTCCTTTATTAAAGCAAACTATTTGGCTATAGCCCGAACTTACAAATATTTTCAACTCCCAATAATGTGACGCATCCCCCCCACCTTCCCGTATCCGCTAGCCTAGCACATCCATCCTGCAGGATTGAATGAGTTCGGTAGGTTGACAGGGGTTTATGGGGATTTGTGGGTAAGGGGTGAGAAGTGAGAGCCAGTAATGGTGTTCCTTACTTAACCGTTACGGTCGTTTCTTTAAAATGTACCACTTGATATTCGGGGTTCTCATGAAAAGGTTTAACCGTTAATTGAAATTCCACACCTCTAATATCATCAGGTAAAGGTGGTGTTACTACAAAAGAATGCTGCATACCCCTTCTTGACCCACACCCACCATCTTGCCTACTATGATATTCTGGAGAAATGAACAATTCAAAGCTTGCATGGCCTAGCCTGACAAATGGTTCAGATGTGTTGACTTCAGTTTCAACGCACACTATGCTTGCATTGGTATATTGTTTCATATATATTGTTTCATATATGTTACTGCATAAGACATACCCTCAATTTCGACACACTTCAATATTGGAACAAATTTTAAGAAATTCGTTGGTTCTATGGGGGGGGAGAAAATGTTCCTCGCCTATCATATATGCCGAAAAGATTCTTTGTAGCCAAGCCTCATTAAGACCGAACTTTTGGCTCCATTCTGGGATCAAATCTTGATGCGGAAATCCTGGATTATTATTTGATAATTCTTTACGCTTAGCTAACAATTCACAAATTTGCTCATCAACAAGAATCAAATCCTCGCAGTAATGATCGGTTGGAGTATGAAATGAAATTCGCATTGGCGATGTTTTCAACCTAATTACCCTCTTCCTTTCACAAATTTGTATCTTACTAATTCAGAAACTTGTGACCCGGATAAATCATCTATTTTAAGATACATAAAATACCCCAATGGATAGATCAATCCTTAATCTACAATATAAGAAAGATATGACACAACTAAAGTTAAAATTATAATGCTTCAACTCTACAAATTTGGAATTTATCTTTATTGTTAAAGAGTTTTAGTAAAATAATAGCGTTTTCCTGTGACAGGATAGTTTTCTAATGCAAACACCTCCTTGTATCCATGCTTTTTATAAAATTCAGGTGCTTGAAAACTAAAAGTATCTAAAAATGAATACTTGCAACCACGCTCTTCTGCTGTTTTTTCCGCCTGATTTAAAATATTACTTCCAATGTTATGTCTCCTTAATTCTTCACTTACCCACAGAAACTTTATAAACAACCAATTACCATGTGTATTTCCAATTAGACCAGCAATTTTTTTACCTGTTTCATCTTGTAAATAAAAACCCAAATCCTTTGGGTTTTTATCTTCAATTCTCGCTAAGTTATATTCTAACAATCCTTGAAGAATAATATCTTCATCTTGTTTTTTAATTTCATCAGTAATCTCAATTTTCATTTTAATTCTATCACCTCCTTAGTTGACATGCTTAAGTTCATTCATCAAAAGCAATTACTTCATGTAAATAATTGACCTTGCAGGGCCGGAGGAATTTTACCCTTTGCTCGGCTAAAACAACAACCTCCGCTAACTCTACACGCAACACCCGGCACTTAACTGCTGTCTTGGCTTTATCTAGGCGGTTATTGCCCACATGAATACAAAGGTTTTTTATACAATACAGTTCCCCGTATTTTTTCTTTGAAGAAATCTTTTAGGTTACCTTCATTTTCAAGTATATTAACTATTTCTTCGAGCTTACATAAAACTATTGTCTTTTGGTTTAATATGTCAGCACAAGTAGTGATAGCTGCTTCTGTATATCCGCTTGCAGAAATAAAAATTCCACTAGTATTTGAACGACCGAATAATCTAACCAAATGTCTGGAAACATCATTTATATCAACATTAGTGCTTAGCCATTTCATTTCTACTAGATAAATTTGTCCATCGATATCAATAACTCCATCGACTTGTTCAACGATTCCCTCACTATTTTCTCCATTTAATGTGAATGCTTCTTTTATAAGAATTTGATAATATCTGAATAACTCATTTAAAGCACTTTCCAATTTCTTTCCCCGAATATGAGGATTTTTTTCGCCAAATAATGTATAAAAATTACTTTTTAGTTTTTCGAATTCTTGCTTTCGTTTTTGAATTTCAATAAGTTTCTTTTGATGTTCCTTCTGTCTTTCAATCCTTTCATTTTCAGCAACATCTTTCATTCTTGTGAAAGAATCCTTAACATTGATAAGTTTACTGATCTCAGAGACTAGACCCTTAGCTTTTAAAACATCAGCTTCCCAACAAGCTGAATAATTCTCAAATTCAACTACGCGTTTTAATACTTCTCTTCTTTCCCTTATGAATTTATCCCTATTTTCATTTAAACGGGTTAATGTTCCTCTTACAATCTCATGTTTAAATATTTTATCCCGGTCGTTGTTAACCAGTTGAATATAATCTTTCATTAATAAGTCTGGCACACCAGCCCCTTTAAAAAAAAGTAAAACATCTTTTTTCGACCTACATAATAGAGGGATAGTATCTATAAGTAAAGCTGTTAGCTCCGGTGGATAGTGAAATATTTCCTGTACCCCCATCCCGTTCACTCCTAAAAGATAATTTATTTCGCTTACCTTAATAAAAAAATTTTTGGGGAATTCGATAGGCTGTTTTAAACACAATATCTATTAATATGTATTTGCACCAATTGCTTCAATAGCATAATCGTACAAATTATCATAGTGCATCAAGACTATCTTTTTATCCTCTGCAAGTTTTCTTTTTTTCCACCTCAAATTTTCATTAAAATCCTTACGTCTTCCAGCAATAACAACAAATTCAACTCTAGTTTTGTCAAATTTATAAAATTCTTTTGGGAGATCAAAATGTGGATGTTTGTTTTTTTCAAATATTTCCGCTAATGACGAAAAGTTTCCATCTAGCCATCTATCCCAATCATCAATTTGATTAATCCCTTTCCTAATGACTTCTCCCTCATGCCCACTACCAATTGAAATTTTCCCATAAGGGCTTTCTAATTCAATAAAAACAAAGTGGTATCCGTCAGAATTTTTTCCTAGAATAAGATAATCTGCCTGATACGAACTACCCAGCTGAAATTCGGGAAAAACACAAGTGCCGTGATGCCCAAAATTATAATTCTTCTTCTGAATTGAGCCTATCAAATGATAAGCTCTTCTATCTCTTATAAAGTTCAAGATATCTCTTTCACCTGTTTGTGTATTGTTCAATAATGAAAGAAACTGATTGCACATCTCGGTTAATTCATCTCTTCTTTTTAACACCTTCTCATCCAGATAATTACCGGGAAATAGTTCAGTACAAAATCTGACCTTATCAGGATAATTATATATTAATCCAGCACGATGAATTTTTGAGCTTTTTACCTTATATTCCTCATATAGTTCTAATTCCTCTTCCGTTAATTCTTGAAACACAGCATCTGTAATCATCATTATCATTCACCTCGTAAACACATTAAACGAAAAATATTAAACAGTAACTCTTCCCCGTTATATTTTATAAATTTGCTGCCTGTTTCAATGGGTTCTCTCTTCTGATTTGGATCACTCTTAATTTTATACCAGCCGATTTGAGCCGCCGGTATAACTCAATCAAAGAGAATTTTGCAATGTTGGAATCAAACCTATCTATGTTAACAATATCCCTTTCAACTTTTGCAATATCATAAAACGCAAGACAGAAAATAATATTTTTACCTTTAAATAGGTTAAGAAACTGGTCCTTAGAAATCTTTTCAGTTTGGTTACCAATCAGGGAAAAATAGTGATCATCGCTTCTTACCTTCTCCTCTAATCCTTCGTACACTTTTATTATTTGTTGAAAGTCGCCACTAATTTGAGCTTCTTGCACTATCCTAGCAGATATAGCCAACTGAGAAGCTAGCTCCCTCATTGAATTGTTGAATCCTTTCTTCACATGTATTAGATATGTATTAATTCCCTCAGATTTTACGATATCTGCTATTTCAAACCCGTCAGGATAAATTTTGTGCATAACTAGAAAGTCAGGTTCCCCCACATATTGCTGATTATACTGATCTTCATCCCCATAATTGTTTAACCAAGGTTCAAGGGAAAATCCTTCTAAGCTTTCATTAATAACTTGTTCACATTCCCGGTTAAGTCTATCAATAAAATCGTTTTCAACCTCATACCATTCGCCATCAATCAAGAAGTAAATCTTATCATGAAGATGAAGTTCTCCATGTAGATGCTTGATTAAAGTTGCTTCAGTAAGTACATTTCCTTCAGAATCGTAGCTTCTGACCCTGAGCCTTTTCAAAAAACCCCTAATTTCCACTACTTGGGTTATATCGAACCCCTGTTTATCAAGCGCATCAAAAACAAAACTAAAGTCCGTCAGTTCATCATACGGTTCTTCACACAATAGCGTCTTTGTGTTTGTAAGAAGCAAATTATAGTCAGATGCATTAAAAAACGCTTCATATTCGGGATGACAAATATCAAAATCCAGTTCAGGATTCCTATTGTACCAATTATTTACGACTATATCGTAAAGTCTATTTTCAAGTTGTTCAATCAAAGCCTTATTAATCTCACCCCTTCGAGCAATAATTTTAACTTTATTAAGAATAAAATTTGGTTCTTGCTCTAATAAACTTGCTATATTCTTTAAAACTCTGATTAGTGATGAAAAGTCTATAGATTTACTAATCTGGAACGTAGACTTTGCAATACACCCCACATGTTTCCGAATCTCGTCAGCAGAAAAGCCAAGCCTTTCGCTCATCTCATTGTCTAGTTCGGCACGGATCTGTTTATATAACTTTCCAAACTCGTCGTCATCCGCGAGTTTGTAGTCAAATCGAAAGTATTTCGTACTTGCCAATACCGCGCCCGTTAATCCTCTCTCATTCAAAGACCTAATTACTTTAGCGTTTTCGGAAATAATTCGAGAAATAATTTCAATACCAAAATTTTGATTTATATAATCTTGAACTATAAAATTCCCTTGCCCGCCGCTTACTGCAAATAGATTATTCTCATCAAAAACAAAAGCCACAAAAGAAACATCTTTATTCCTACCACTAAGTAGATCTACATCTTCATTTAGAATTGGTCTTAAAAAACCCTGCCATTTAGGCACTCTATTCTTTTCCGAATAATAGACCTTCATACTAAAACCTTGAAGGTCCAGTCCCTCTCGCAATTCTTGTTCTAAAAAAGACTCATACTCTGGGACTTTACTATTATAAGTACTAACAATTATTTCTACTATTTGTCCATTACTCATACCATCAAATAAAGTATTTTCAATTCTATATACTGCTATCTGTATTCTTTGGCTAGGTGACATTTTTCAGCCCTCCCAAAAAGAATCTCATTTTATACTTAATTCTTCCAAGGAGTGCGGAATCCTCCACATTACTACAATGTTTTAATATAAATTTCTAACAAATGGTAACATCTTTCCTGTAAATAGCTAACACAAAAATGGTGAACTGTACCATAATGACATAAAACTAAACCGACATCATGAAATGAGGGCTTCTTTATATCCAAAATAATAAGAATGCAAAATCAACTTAATTGACGATTTTACACTCTTAACCTTTCCAAGGTGTATCAATAAGAACGACAATAGCAATAGGTAAGGCTTTGATATTATCTCCACCTTTTCCCCTGCTCCACACCGTGCATGACAGTCTCCCATCGCACACAAAAAAGACCCCCGCCAGCTTAAGGCAGAGGCCAAAGAGTAAAGAGTTTATGGGACAGAACTGTGATAGTATTATGAGGTAAAATCGCCATTTTACATTAAATATGTTCCCATGCACGCAGACTTAAAACATTCTTAACATTTTTAGCCTATTACATATATTTCCCAACCCTGAAACCCTTGGTACAAGCGACTCTCAAAATGTTAGTGTTTTCAAACTTACCACGCACTCAACGTGCCTCGTCTGGGCACAATGTCGTAAAGTGTCTCGATAGAAAACACATTGAGACTGAGGAATGTCGGTTTAGAAATCTATTGACAATTTTTTTAATATAGTTTTAGCATGCCGTAGTCCAGTGTGTATTCAAAAAAGCCAAAGCGCCCAAAAGTGTTAAACTGGCTGTTGAAGAGATCAAACATACAATACCAATCACATGCAGCAACTACATTCCCAAAACCTATCCAGTTGAGCCACTTCCTACTTTCCAAAACCACTCTCCGGATACTATTCGACAGATGTAAATTGCCATATTTCTCTTATAATTTATTAATTATACTTGCACTATAAGCTGCACCAAAGCCGTTATCAATGTTAACGACACTAACACCGCTTGCACAACTATTCAGCATAGATAACAAAGCCGCAAGGCCACCAAAGTTTGCCCCATAACCAACACTCGTGGGGACGGCAATGACGGGTTTATCTACAAGTCCTCCGATAACGCTGGCAAGAGCTCCTTCCATGCCTGCAACTACAATAACGACCTTTGCACCCCGAATGATGTCTATTTTAGAGAAAAGTCTATGAATGCCAGCAACTCCTACATCCATTATTTTTTCCACGCGATTGCCCAGAAGGATTGCTGTTTCTGCTGCTTCCTCCACTACGGGCATATCAGAAGTTCCTGCCGCAACAATGGCAATATAACTGTCGGTGAGCTGTTCTTCTCTCTTCCTGATGGTGATTGTCCTTCCGAGAGGGTTATATCTAGCCTCTGGACAGACATTTTTTACAGCTTCGTACATCTTTTCATTAGCCCGAGTCGCTAATATATTATTTTCCTTAGTAAGCATAAATTCGATGATATTTTTTACTTGTTCAACTGTTTTTCCTTCACAATAGATGACTTCCGGATATCCGACCCTTATTTCCCTATGATTATCGATCTTAGCAAACCCCAATTCCTTATAAGGTAAATCTTCAATTTTTTCCAAGGCTGCTTCGACTTCTATTTCATTGTTCTTCACTTCTTGCAGAAGTTTTCTTATATCGGCCTTATTCATCATTTCCTCCTTAAAATATTAGAGAGACAATTTAATTATTTATCTTAATTATTATCTTCCATCATTTTAGATACTTCTCGATATACCCTGGTAATGGGTATATTTTTTTCAATTGCTATTCTTTTGCAGTCCTCATACTCTGGCTTATATTTAACCTTTTCCCCTTGATAATAAGCATTTTTTACAGTTACATTTCCGTACTGCGTGCTGACCTTTTCGAAATCCCTTGGTAGCATAATTTTTTCGACCTTATATTTTCTCACACCAATAGAAGTGGTTTCCCGAAAAATTATGTCGAGAACGTTTTTCTCTTTCTCCTCATTAACCAATACACTGAGTTTTGTGGCGGCCCTGCCCTTTTTCATGGTAATTGCAGTCTTAAATACATCTAAAGCCCCTTGTGCAAAAAGTTTTTCTTCAATATAACCATAGAGTTCCGGGTTCATATCATCAATATTGGTTTCCAA
Source organism: Desulfosporosinus acididurans (assembly GCF_001029285.1). GTDB lineage: Bacteria > Bacillota > Desulfitobacteriia > Desulfitobacteriales > Desulfitobacteriaceae > Desulfosporosinus > Desulfosporosinus acididurans. Next base: position 124,946 of record NZ_LDZY01000007.1, on the reverse strand, counting down.
TATATATTGATCTACTCGCTTTACGTCTTTATCTTCGTAGCCGAGATATATCCTTAAAACATTTGGAATCTCAAGTTCACTATGGCCTATCCCGTAACCGGTCTTTTCTATTGAAAAGTCCATATGATCTGTAAACGCAGCCACATTTGCCGCCAGTATAGCTGCCCCGGTCGGCGTCGTTGTTTCAAAAGGAACTATGCCAGATTTCACAGGAATATCCTTTAAAATCTCAACAGTTGCCGGAGCAGGAACAGGAATAATTCCATGAGCACATTTGACAAAACCTCCACCTACTTGAACTGACGAGGCTATAATTTTATCAACGTTCAGGTAATCTAAACACACTGCAGCTCCAACAATATCAATAATAGAGTCAACAGCCCCAACCTCATGGAAATGCACTTCATGTAAAGACTTTCCGTGAACCTTTGCCTCAGCCTCTGCAACCTTCATAAAGATGGCCAAGCTTAACTCTTTTACCCTATTATTCAGACTGCTGTTTATGATTATATTTTCAATATCCTTTAGATTTCTATGGGCATGATGAGTATGGTAATTGTCAGACTCATGGGAGGTAGGTGCTTCTTGATGTTGATGGCTATGATGATGGTGCTCATTTTTTTGAATATGTGCAGCATTTTTCAATACAACATCCACTCTAGTTCCAGCTATCCCTTTTTTATTATCATTTTTCACCTGCAGCTCGTATTCATCATCCAAATTTAGTTTAGATAACTCGTGTCTTAAGTAATCTTCCTTCACTCCCAAATCCAGCAAGGCACCTAAATTCATATCTCCACTAATTCCACAAAAACAATCATAATATAATACCTTTTTCATCTACTTCTCCTGTTCTAGTTTTCATTCTCTTAAACATTTAGTTTTAGGCTATAACGACTAATTCTTATCTATTTAATAGCCACAGACATATTAGAATATCACCCTAATATGTCTGTTTTTTTTGTGTTTATTTAAACAGTTCTTTGAGAATCTTTAAATCCTTACACTTTGTGGATAATGACTTTTGAGACTACCCTATTCCCACAATTCTACGGCAGGAGCCCTTGGGATTGCTTAGATTGAGAACAAACTACAGGACGATTAATTCATAATCTCGGCTGCCCATACCGATTTCTTCACCATGACGCATTTGAATAGTACCATCTATATAGGAGCGCAAACCTTTGAACTTATCCGCACCGGATTCATGATTGCAGGAAAGGTGAGAGTCAGAGAATCCAAGCTGTTTATTAACCAGATCATAGCTGGCCTGGTCAAGAGCTACAGGATCAGTAGAGGCCAAAAAACCGATATCGGGTACAATAGGTGCGTCACTCCAGGATGCGCAATCACAATCAGGAGTGATATTAATGAGAAAGTTTATATAACCAATACGGTTTTCATGTGTTTTAGCAAGGCCATATCCGTATTCAGCCATCCGTTCAAGAAAAGCTTCTAAGTCTGTCTGCCAATCGATTCCGTTGGCCTTTACTGGACAAACAGTTAGACACTCACCGCAGCCGATGCATTTATCCCAGTCGACTTGTGCTTTTTCACTCACAGTAATTGCATGCTCAGGACAAACTTCACTGCATTCACCACAGCCGATACATTTATCTTCATCGACTATAATCTTAGTACCATGCTGCTCCTTTTTACCAACCGCTGGTGCACCACCCATGGCAAGATTTTTAATAGCTCCTCCATAGCCGCCCATTTCATGACCCTTAAAGTGAGTTAATACAATTACGCTGTCGGCATTAACAATATCTTTAGCTAGCTTCACTGTCTTAAAATGTTTTTTATTAATCTCTACTTCGGTAATGCTATCACTGCGTAGTCCATCCGCTATAATAATTGGGGCACCTGTAACCGTATAATCAAAACCATGTTCCAGAGCAGTCATTAAATGATCAACCGAATTATGTCGGCTTCCGCCGTAGAGAGTATTAGTATCCGTTAGAAAGGGTTTTGCACCCTTCTCCTTAATTTTATCCGCCACTTGACGCACAAAAAGAGGACTAATAAAGCCATCACTACCACGTTCACCAAAATGCAATTTAATAGCTGTAAGGTCATTCTTTTGAATGAGCTCATTAAAACCCGCACGATCAAATAAAGTTCTAATTTTGCTAATTTTATTTTCCTTGTCGGATCTTGCCCTCAGATTTACAAAATATACTTTGTTAGCCATTTTTTATCTCCTCTCACATAGATTCATATTTTCAAATTTTAATAAATCTTCATCGTTTGCTGTTTCCAATCACTCATCGGATGGTCCTTCTCCGGTACATCAGCAGCGAGATGGGATATTTTCACTCATATGTGACTCTCATTTGTCTGTGATGCTTGTGGCTTTAAGGGGCCATAGAAATAGGAGGCTGTTGCACCGCCATCAATTAAGAAGTCCGCCCCAGTTATAAATGCTCCCTGGGGACTCATCAGTAGTTCTGCCACATTAGCTACCTCATCCGCTGTTCCCGGACGGCCTGCCGGGCATTTTGCAAACATATTTTTATAGAAATCACCTCTGGGACCATTAAACTCATCAATGGCCAGCGGGGTAACGATGATCCCCGGAGAGATGGAATTGATTCGCGCACCTCTGGCTCCCCACTTAATAGATTCCGCCATAACCCTCTTTTCGTTGCAGCGTTTCGCCATCTGATAGGCGTGCAAGGTATCTTTGATATTCTCCGGCTGAAGTATTTCCAGTTTCAGAAGATCTTCCGTCGGAGTGCAAGCCAGTTGTTCATCAATTTCCGCACTAAGTGCAGGCATCCTATGACCGGACTGGCTGGAAATCGTTACACCAGTACCACCGTCTTTAATAACCCTCCCTACTTCCTCCAGCAGAACAGCAGTGCCGTACAAATCCACCTTCAAAATCGCTTCAATCGGTGCCTGGCTAGGGGAAACACCAGCAGCATTAACTAACATGGAGATTTCACCATATTTCTGTGCTTCCGCAATCAAGCTTCGAATGGAATCTCTGGATGAGAGATCCATCTCCATCGGAACCACGTCAAATCCCGCATCGATCATAATTTTAGCAATAGTTTGCGCATTCTCCAGCTTCTTATCGCCAACAACAAGCTTTTTACCAAAGCCCATTCTTCGGGCAATAGTCATACCAATCTGACCGGCACCGGTCCAAATCATAACCTCTTTCATTCGACTTATTCTCCTTTAAATGCACTCTTCAAAGATAATAAAGGTTTCTCTTATCAGTCATTAAAGTTTGTTGTATTCTTCATCAGATACAGCTTCGAGCCATTCGTTGGAAGCTCCCTCTGCCGGAACTTCGACAGCAAGATGGGCAAACCAGCTGTTTTTAGCCGCACCGTGCCAGTGCTTGATCTCGGGTGGGATGTTAACCACGTCGCCGGGATGCAGTTCTTGTGGTTCTTCTCCCCATGCCTGATACCAGCCTCGCCCCTCAGTGCAGAGCAAAATCTGTCCGCCTTTATGGTGAATATGCCAGTTATTACGGCAGCCCGGCTCGAAGGTCACATTAGCAATAGGGCCGCCCTTTTCGGTCAGCGGCTGTAAATATGCCTGACCGATAAAGTATTTAGAAAACCTTTCGGGCAGCGGAGCGCCCGTCTTAAATAGCTCATTTCTTTCGTTGTTCATTGCAAGATCCTCCTTTATTTACAGGCGTCATTGACACACCTTAGTGCATTTAAGCTTCGGGGATAGCCGATATACGGCAAACATTGAGAAATAACCTTGATGAGAAATGCCTTATTATTGCCAATCCTCATGTTGGCGGCGGCATGGCTGACAAGCTGCGGCTCACAGCCACCCTGCGCTGCGAGGAAACAGAAGGTAATCATTTCACGTTGCTGATAATTCAAGCCGCCGCGTGTGTAATAGTCGCCAAAACAGTTATCAGCCAGCCAATAATTGATATGTCGGCTTTCTTCCGGACCGGACTTCCAAAATTCCTTCATACCTTCGCCAAAGATGTCCACTTGGGCCTGTACCCCTGCTTCGAGACGGTTCTCTGCCGTCGTAGTGGCTTGGCCCGGCAACGGCAGCTCCACACCGCGCGCCGTCAGCACATCGTTCGTTGCGTGCAGGAAAGGAAATACCCTTCCAATTCCCAGGTAGGCTACTGCCTGATAGACAATTTCTTTTGCTTCGACGGGAGTAACACCAAAATTCAGCGCTGCGGGCAGCATAGTCTGGTATTCGTCAATTCCCTGGCAGCCCATAAGCGTTGCTAGAATCGCCATCATCCGGGCACGGTCATCCAGATCGTCGTTGTTTACCACCTCGTCGAAAGCGAAGTTGTCGAAGCGTTCAATGAATTCAGGGTCGGTCTCCAGAAATTTGGACACATAACTGGGAAACATTTTTTCGTGATATTTATTTGCCTTTTCAGTGATTGACATACAACGCACTTCCCCTCTCTTACTTTTCTAACAATTCAACGAATGGATTTCATAAGGGAGTGTGTATTAACGAATAAAGTTAGTGGCGATCCTTTCTTCACGTTCGGGGAACGGAACACCTGCTTTGATGCCCGCCTCTTTGCATTTTAAGAACCAGGCCATATTCCTTCCTAATATGCGCATGATCTGTAAGCCTTCTAAATCTTTTTTGACGTCCTCTGGTGTATGCCCATGTACCATGTTCCAATACCTTGATGACACTACAGGCATTTCTGATAGAGTGAAATATTTATTGAGCTGGTCAAATGTCGCGGTCGTCCCAGCCCTTCTGGCTGAAACAACAGCAGCTGCCGGTTTCAGGTAAAAAATTTGTTTCCCAGATTGCAAATCAGTATAAAAAGCACGGTCCAAAAATGAAGTAATTGCACCACCTGCAGAGGCGTAATGTACTGGTGAACCGAATACAAACCCGTCGGCGTCTCCCGCAATAGCGAGAAACTCATTGACTCTGTCAGAAAATACGCAATGCCCCGTTTTCCCGCATGTTTTACAAGCAATACATCCAGATATTGGCTTAGTTCCGATCTGAAAAATTTCAGTTTCAATCCCTTCTACATTTAACGTCTTAGCCACTTCTTCCAAGGCAGTAAAGGTACACCCTTTTTCATGGGGACTTCCATTCACTAATAATACTTTCATATTTACCTCCGTTGTGTTTTGAATTTTATACATTCTTTCCCATCTCAAAGGCCTGCTTCATAGCTTCGCTGCCCTTAATGTCCCCCTTGTGCCATGCTCCGATGCCGAAGATAACACCCTTTTCTTGAGCGTCGTTCAGACAGAATGTAAACCCGCGAAAACCATCAATCGTCCGTTCCATGGCCTGCTTACTGTTGTCTGCGGCCGCTACAATGAAATAGAACTCCTTCCCAGTAATTTCTTGATATTTAGGGACCGTTCTATCAATCAAAGTTTTCATCTGAGCGTTCATTGTATAGAAGTAAACCGGTGTGGCCATCACAATCACTTCAGCGTCAATCATTTTGTCCAAAATTTCCGCCATGTCATCATTCTGAATACACTTATGGCTGGCATAGCATGACTCGCAGCCGGTACAGTAACCAATCTTTTTATCTCGCAAGAAAATCTTTTCTGTCTGATGTCCTGCTTCATTTGCACCGAGTATAAACTGGTCACATAGCAGATCAGAATTTCCACCTTTTCTCGGGCTGGCAGAAAGCACCAATACTTTTTTAGCCATTAAACTAATCCTCCGCTCTTTTTAGCTCTTTTTCCTTTTTAACCACTGACTGTTCATAGCTCTCGATTTTGTAATTCAAGCGTTCCAGTGTTTTCTGCATATCCTCCATTCGTCGAATTAGCTGCTTACGCTGTTCAGTTAAAAGTTCCTTTCTGCTCCCAATCGTTTCATCTCCCTGTTGAAACAGCGCAACATACTCAATTAATGCTTCTATCGGAAGGCCGGCATTTCTCATACATTTGATAAATTCGACCCACTTGCAATCTTCTTCCGTATAATCTCTGATTCCGCTTTTGTTTCGATTAACATGAGGAATCAATCCGATGCGTTCATAATAGCGAAGTGTATCCTGCGTAAGATCGAATTTTTCACTAACTTCTGTAATTGTCATATGAGACTACCTCCTCGTTTTTACAACCATATCACCTGAATTTAACACCAGGTCGAGCAATTATTCTCATAGTCATTTTCACCTTATATTTATTTTTCCTATCTAGTGGGAAACTGGGGTGTTACGTCAAACAGAGATTGACTACGTGTCATAGTCTATCATCTGGAGTTAACACCAGGTCAAGCATTTTTTTATAGGAATACAATTAAATTTAACCGTACTCCTATTAGAAAAGGACTATTCAATATTTAACTTGATTAATGAGTATTTATTCATCTGTTATAATACTAATATCCAATAAGCAAGCTAATCAAAATTACTATAACTCGATCTGTATTTTCATTTATCCAAGGACCTCCCTCACTTCAACGCCAACCTTAAACAAAAACGCTACCTCAACCATAGATTGCACTTCCACACTATCAACGAACCTCCGAAATAATACATCGTCGAACCTATCAATTCCACCCTCCTGCAACACTAGAAATTCCCTGAACTCTTCCACCCTTTTTTGCCGCATTGACCGTTCAGTTATTTGTTCTTTAAGCTTTTTCATCCTGTTTTGCACTTTTTCTATTTCTGCGCCAAGAACTGAATGTCCATTCTCATCAACATTTCCAGCCTTTATACTCCGCTTTACCAATCCCTTCATTTTCTCTTGCAAGTTCTCCAGGCGGGCGTAAAGCTCTTCCATTGTATATTCTTCAGCTATCGGCTCAAGACCATGGTATATGTCTCTTGAAAGTTCTTCCAAATAGATTTCTTTTCTATTAATAACCCAGTTCATCGCTCTAACAAACGCCTTCTCCAAATCTTTCTCCTTGACCGACTTTTGATCACATGCAGAGTTTCCGTTTATCTGATGGTTTATGCATATCCAAACGTACTTTTTATTTTTCCCCGTGCCCCAGGCTGATCTTCTAAACTTAGAGCCACACTTTTGGCAATAAAGTTTCCCTGAAAAGGCATACTCACTGGTATAAGCACTTTTCCCTGTTCTTGAGTACCCGCGCATATTTGAACGTCTTTGAAATTCTGCTTGCGCTGCAGCGAATTCTTCTTTGGAAATGATCGCCGGATGGCTCTCTTCAACATAATATTGGGCAGCATGGCCATTGTTATTTACACGCTTTTTACTTAAAAAGTCAACCGTATAGGTTTTTTGAAGTAGAGCATCGCCTTGATATTTTTCGTTTTTAAGGATACCAATCACAGTACTATCATACCAACGCGAACCACCTGACCCTGTGATTATCCCATCCCTTTGTAAATCTGCAGCAATTTTATAAGGGCTTTTACCATTCAAAAACTCTCGATATATCCGGCGTACCACTTCAGCTTCTTCCGGCACAATAACTAACTGACCCTGATCATCCTTGGTATAGCCGAGGAATTTATTGTGGTTAACTAATACCTTACCCTCTTGAAACCTGTAACTTATTCCCATCTTAGTGATCTGTGACAAGTTCGAACTTTCTTCTTGGTGTGTTCATGGGTACATGTTCCAAAAATGCTGTTTTCTAGACCCAACCACAATTTCGGAGGCCTTGTTCTAAGGCGGTATGTAATTCGTGGATGCTGCTACAGTTTAGGATCAGTTAGAAAAGAGACGATTGAATCAAAAATGAACATCTCTACTAAACTAAATTGCAACTGACCTATTGGCCAGTTGCATTTTCCTTATCGATTGTTAATCCTTTGATTTTACACGTCAACCGGTATTCTAACTGTTGTCTTAGTGTTACACCTTAAATCCCTTCATAAGCTTTTTGCAAAGCGTCCACATCAAATTTCTTCATTTTCAGGAACGCCTCTGTCACCCGCTGTAATCGTTTTCTGTCACCAGATTTCATCATTTCATCCATTATCGCAGGTACAATTTGCCACGATACTCCAAACTTGTCCTTGACCCAACCGCATTGTTCAGCTTCAGGTACGGCAGAGAGCTTGTCCCAGAAGTAATCAATCTCCTTCTGGTCCTCACAATTTATCATGAGTGAAAATGCTTCATTAAAACCATAATCCACATCAAAGCCGTTGTCCATCGCAGAAAAAGCGATACCGTTCAGTTTGAATGCAGCATAGTTTATTTTTGCCTTTGGTAACTCTGCTTCTCCTTCTTTATATCTGCTGATTGTCCCTATTTCCGATTTTCCAAAGACCCCAGTGTAGTACCTTACAGCTTCTTCAGCTTTCCCGCATGATTCATCTGAGAAAAGCAAGTTGGAGGTAATCTTTTGAACACTTTGGCCATGGTCGGTAAGCATCAACTGCCAGGATAAACCGTACCGGTCCTGGACCCAGCTATACCGCTTACTAAAGGGGTATTCACCCAATGGCATTAATTCCGTTCCCCCTTCAGATAATGCTCTCCACTTGGTATTCACCTCTTCTATTGAGTAGCAAGCGACCATCAAGGAAATAGAAGGGTTGAATTTGAAGAAAGGGCCAGCACTGATCGCCTTAAATTGCTGTCCGGCTAACTCAAAACTTACACTTTCTGCGTCACCTGATGGGGTGTTTTCTATAACTGTTACATCCAATAGTTTCGATTGGTCAAATAAACTGGTATAAAACAGGGCCGCTTCTTTGGCCTCCGTGTCGTACCATAAATGCGGAACAATTTTTTGCATAACAAGCTCCTCCTTAACACTACTTAACTGGATTTTATGGAGTTCATTGCATGGGAACTACTGGTAACAAATGTGGCAAGTGGAACTCAACTTGTTACGTTTATCAGAAGAATGCGCCTTGCCATGATTTCTAAATGTTTTATTTCAAATTATTCCATTCTTTTTAAGACAATACCAAATGTTAATTACTAATGCGACACTAGTTACTATAGTTATTTCTAAAATTAAAGGAATAGTTATTGGAGAAGAACGCTTTTTAACCACGTAAAGTATAATACTATCATTTAACGCAATAACGAGGACCCCTCTGATTATTAGCTCTGTAAATATACTCATTAACATCAAACCTCCTTTTACCATTGTTCTTCTAATCTATTATCCAAATAATTTCTTAATTCAATTCGCATTTTCCGACATACTCCTAAGGTTCAAAGTAACGGAGTTTCATAATTCTGACGCAAAACTGTAAAAAAATGTTTCCCCACACTACTCTTGCAGTACAGAGAAACACATAATTTTTTACCAAAACCGCTATATATAGTGGTTACACCACTGGACTTTTTCCATATTTAGTCGTTGTGTTTTCTTTCGAGGCGAACGATGCTCTCAACATGGTGTGTGTTCGCGGGTACATGTTCGAAAAATTTGTTTCTCTTAGCCTACAGCACAATACCCGAGGCCATTTTATCTAATCATTTTTCCTCTTTTATCCTCGTAAGTATTCCTTGATATCTATCCAAGGCAGTATGTAATTCTTGGCATGCTGCCACAATTTCGTCAGAGCTTTATTAACGCTTTAAAATTCTCCGGTACTTCTGTTTCAAAGCACAACAACTGATTAGCAAAAGGATGCCTAAATTCCAGTTTGTGCGCATGCAACCCTAATCGCTTTAAAGGATTAGTTCTAGCACCATATTTGGTATCGCCCACGACAGAATGCCCTAATTCTTTCATATGCACTCGAATTTGATTCTTGCGACCTGTTTCCAGTTGAATATTCAACAGCGAATAGTCTTGGGTTTCATTGATCACTTGATAATTCGTAATGGCCTCCAAACCGTCCCCCACCTTTGGGCTGGAATACACAAGCAGCGTCTTTGTTTCCTTAAGCCAGGAGCGAATTCTACCGCTTTTTTCTTTTAGTCGTCCCTCCACAATCGCCACATAACCCCGTTGCGTTACAAGGCCGCCCCAATTATCTTGCAACGCTAGTTTCAACTTTTCATTTTTGGCAAACATCAGCACCCCGGAGGTATCCCGGTCCAGACGATGAACAATAAAGATACGGGCTTTCGGGTTAGCCCGGCGCACATAATCCGTCAGCAAATGATAAGCGGAAACCCCATTTTTATTATCAGTTATAGCCAACAAGCCAGCCGGCTTATTGATTACGATCAAATCAGCATCCTCATATAAAATTTGCAGCACATCTTTCTCTTTTTGCCCCCGAATTACCGAACGGACTATCCGTACCGTCTGTTCCTCTTTCAGAGGAAAGTCGTGCTGCGTAACGACACGCCCATCCACATTAACCTGTCTGTGTGTGAGCAAAGACTTTATGTTATTTCTTGATTGATTAGTTAACTTAAGTGTTAAAAAATCCAATAAACCGCTGCACTCTGTTACCACAAATACTCTATCAGCTATTGTTTTGCTTTTCTTGTTATCCACACTTTGTGCCAATTAGCTTACCAACTTTCTTCTCAAAAAAGCAAGAGGCGAACGATGCTCTCAACGTGCACCGTCCACGGAAACATATCCACTGGTTGCACCTCAGCCACCTGGTATCCCCCGTTCTGCAATATCCCAAGATCCCGCGCCAATGTCCCTGGATCACAGGAGACATAGATGATCTGCTCCGGCTTCAATTCCAACAATCGTTCTAACACGCTCTTGTGGGCTCCGGCCCGGGGAGGATCGAGAACTACAATATCCGGTTGGTCGATGATTTGACGGAAGGTATCCTCCACTTTTCCAGCAATGAACTCTACATTATCAATTCGGTTATGCTTAGCATTTTCCTTGGCATCTTTCACAGCGTAGGGGTTTTCTTCAATTCCCCAGACCTTTTTGGCTTTTGCAGCTAAAGCCAAGGTGATAGTCCCGATTCCGCAGTAAAGATCCCAGACTACTTTCTCAACTGAAAGCTCTGCCCAATCCAACACCGTTTGATAAAGTCTGCGGGTCTGAGCAGGATTGATTTGCAGGAAGGCCAAGGGAGAGATCTTGAACTCAGCTTCCAACACGCTCTCGGTGAAATTCCCCCGACCTGCGATGCGCACCGGTTCTCCTGAACTGTTGATGCTCCAGATCCAGCGGAGTCCTAAGCCAATTTCATTATGTACTGTCCCTTTCCTTTCTTCGTCGGGCTCGGACGATACCCCAGACTTCTGTGCATCTGATAAAAAATCATCCCTTTCCCTCAGAGAAACATTTTCCATGGAATCCAAAATCAGCATTCCTTCTCCTTGAGAATTTTCCCTGAAGGTAAGCGAGGTCAGCCGGGAAAGGGATTTCTCGTTCTGTTTGCTCAGAAGCCTTTCCACTTCCTCTACCCAGCGATTCATTTTTTCACTGATCAAAAGGCAGTCACTAAACCGAACCGTCGCTTTACTTTTTCCCTGATAATAACCAATGATGCCCGGTTCTCCCCAATGGAGCCGGGCTTTGTTGCGATAGCGCCAGGGATAATCCATCCCAATAGTAGGATGAATCTTAGCATTATCCAGTTGTATTTTACCGATTCTGGCAAGAGCATCGGCCACCCACTGTCTCTTCCAGACTAAAGTTTGCTCATACTTAAGGTGCTGCACTTGGCAGCCGCCGCAAACAGAGTAAACACTGCAAGGAGGGTTGACCCGGTCTACAGATTTCTTTAAAATCTTTAGCAATTTTCCACGCTGCCAGTTTTTCTTTGCTTCCGCAATCTGAACCTGGCCTATTTCCCCGGGCAGCAGGCCAGGCACAAAGGTAGTTTTGCCCTCATAATATCCCACAGCCATTCCGTCCGAGGAAAGACGAAGGCATTCCAATTCAATTACACCGATGGCATTGGCTTTCCCATTAACCGGATACTTTGATTTCACCTTTCTTCCTCCCCAATGTATTCCAGCTCATTGTAAATCCAGGTATCCATTCTGTCCAATAACCTTTTCTCTGCAAAAACTATATCTCGTTCCTCTTTCGCATAATCATAAACTGGAGTTGGTATTCCAGAGGGAGGTTGATTCGCCCGCAAGAGCGAATTCATCTATGGATGGTTGCTTCATCCTATCGACTTCTTTTCTTTCTGCCTGCAATAATTTCCACTCGAAAACCTTTCCGGCTCTGCCGAACGGTCGCCGCCATAAATCCAAAAAACATGGCCGCCCATATTCCGCCCGTAACGATAACTCCCAGAAAAACCCGCCAAGCGGTTGACCACAAGAGGGGGCGGCTAAGAAGATAGATCCCATAAATCAGCCCTGACAGTAAACCTCCTTTATAGGTTACAGCCGGAAGGTCTCTAAGAGCAGAAACCAACTCACTCGGCAAAAAAAGATAGGTTAAACCCACAGCTAATAAAAGTATGAAGAATAAGTTTATCAGGTACATAAACAAGGAAGCGCCTGGGGCGATCCTTTGTTGAGGGGTATCGGGATTGTAACGGCAGTTATTAATTGAATAAAACAGCCCAATAGAACTTGATCCTAAAGAGAGGAATACCGCTCCCACGGCCAAAGCAACAATGAGGGTCTTAGAAACCCCTATAGCCAGTGCAGTCCCAACTAACAGTACTTCCATTAACACCAAAGTAGGTAAAATGGCAGCCAGTAACTTGCCCCATACGACCGGCCATCCGGCAAGAGGTACACTGTTTAAGAGCCAGTCTGATTCTCCCTCACGGCCAAACGATTGTAACGCCATATTTCCACTGAACATAATGGTATACATGATTAGCACGGTCATTAATGTGCTGTGTGAAGTCTTGACGGACGAAAATAAAAACTGTCCAATAAAGAAAAGCATAATAATCAAAGGAACTAAGTAGCCGAACCACTCCCGGGTATCACGCTTCATAGAGAGCAGATCCTTTTTGGCTACGGCCCACATTCCTAACCAGGGAGATGCTGGAGCTGCAACGTCTTGCTTAAGCATAGCAAGGGAAGGGGCCTTCTGCAGTTTTACCCCCCTCTCTTCTGTCTGAGCCTTGCGCCGTTTTCCCCTTTCCCCTTGACTTAGGGAAATGAATCCTCTGCGGAATCCTTTCTCAACGAGATTAAAGGCAATTAAGAAGAGTAATACTCCGACCAACAGTATTAACAGACTCCAGCCTAAGCCTCCTAGGAAATTTTGTGATACACCCGCAACCAGTGCCGACGAACCCCAACCCCAGGGGAAAAATTTCATGACACTAAGCATTTGTTTTTGCTGTTCCAACCAAGAGCCAAGATCGAATTTGTTTCGACTGTTCATTAGCATATTGGGGAGCTGAAAACTAAGGGCAATGATAATTCCTCCCAAAGCCCCTATGAAGCCGATTGCTTCCTTACTGCGATGGGGCGGAATAACACGCATAACCAACAGATTAATCAATTCGGCGATCGCCGTTCCCATTGCCCATAAACCAAGTCCGACCAACAAAACCAGAATATAAAATGAGGCTCCTGCTTGAAAAAGCAAACCGTAAAACAGTCCGGGTAAGAAGGCAAACAAAACAGCTGTTAAAAAATTGCTGCCAATAATCACTACCGATTTAACAGCAAACACAGCTTTGATAGGTACCGGTGCCATAAACAAAAGCTCAAGATCGTCTGACATATAAAGGGCAACAAAGGCTCCTGTAATACCAAAAAAGATCTGTCCCCCTAAGCCGACCATAAATAACATCGAGAGGAAACCCTGGACCGTATCGGGTGACAGAGTTCTTAAAGACCCATAAGCGTAAATTCCCAGGGAAACGACAATCGCAATTACCCCTATTAAAAGCCCTCCCATGCCGATAAGGGCTCTTGCCGGCCTATGACGCAGTTTATTCCAACTAACTTGCAGTTGATTTCTAAGCAGCAGTATAAAATTTTGCCAAAATGATTGTTCCTGCGGCGGACTCTCCAAAGGCGGAGGCAATAGGATTTTCATTGTTTTAGCCCTCCTCCAGACTCTTAATCAATTCAGCATTTTCATGACTGCCTGTAAGCTCTAAGAAGATATCTTCCAGGCTTTCTCCTTCACGTCCTACTTTCTGCCGCAGCTCTTCAGGGCTGCCCTGAGCAATCAGTAAGCCATCTTTAAGAATGCCTACGCGATGGCACATTCTTTCGGCAATCTCCAGTATATGTGTGGATACAAAGACAGCAGCTCCTTGTCGAGCCATTTCCTGCAAAACATCTTTGAGCAAACGAGCACTTCCCGGATCAAGACCAACAGTAGGCTCATCGAGAAGAATTACCTTTGGCTGATGGATAAGAGCTGACGCCAAGACCACCTTTTGGCGCATGCTATGAGAATAACCTTCCAGCAACTCATCCGCTCGTTCTTGAAGTCCGAACAAATTCAGCAGCTGTTCTGCTCTCTCTTTCACGACATCCTTTGGTACTCTGTAAAGGGCAGAAATGAGGTGCAAGAATTCTCGCGCTGAAAGCTTACCATATAATTTGGGCTGATCAGGCACATAGGCCATTAATGACTTAGCTTGAGCAGGCTGTTTGCTAATATCATAGTTACAGATCAAGGCCTCTCCTTCACTAGGATCCAGCAAACCGGTTAACATTTTAATTGTCGTGGTTTTCCCAGCCCCATTTGGCCCCAAGAAACCGAATATTTCACCGCTCTTAACTTCTAAATCAAGCCCCTTTACCACAGATACCGACCCATAGCGTTTCGTCAATCCATGAGTCTTAATTAAAACAGATTCCACAATTACAGCTCTCCTTCTTAAAAGCCTAAAACTCCCTAGTTAGTATTATACATTTGTCCAAGGAATTAATCCCCAAAAATGAATGATCGCTAATAACGCTGAATCCAGAGGGCAAGAGCCATCAGAATATTCCATGTCCCGTGAGCTACAACAGATGGCCATATACTAGAGGAGCGTTCATAAAGCCATGTAAGAACAATCCCGCCAAGAAATAAAGGTAAAAACCGAATTAAGTCAAAATGTAACATCGCAAAAAATATTCCTGTGAGAACTATTCCTCTGCCCTTACCATGAGCTTCCCGCAGCGGCGGGAAAATTAAACCACGAAAGAGCATTTCTTCTTTAATTGGTGCTATGACTCCTCCCAATAAGATGAGGAGAGCGAATTCCCAAGGATGGCTCGCCCCCTTAACAGCAATGGCAAAACTCTGTGGGGCAGGAATACCTAAAATTTTGGTCAATTCGTTCCCCAACAAACCAATACTGATAAACAAAAAGAATCCCGCCCCTAATCCTAAAAGCAAAAAACGTTTCTTGGCTCTCACAAAACCCAAATCTGAAATGGGGCGACGAATGAGGCGCATAAAGACCAAAATAACAGTAACGTATAAAAAGACATCTCCTAAGCCAACTCCCAGGAATCTTAACACTCCAGGTAGCGAAACGAGATCCTTAGGGGTCTCCAGCCAGCCAAGAGGAAATTCAAGAAGCGTGACTAGAGCTATCAAAAATAATCCTTGCCAGATGTTCCAGACTGGGTGTCTTGGAGGTATTCGAGAGTCTTTCTTTTTAACTTTATTAGCCATAGTGCTGTCAACCTCAATCTCATGATACTTGAACCCTACCTTTTTCAATTCTAAGGGTTCCCAGCTCTAATGTCCAGAGATGAGAAAAGAAGGGGTCCTAAATTAGGAAACTCCCCCTTCTTATGTTTCAGTACTGTTTCTGTATAGTAAACCTTAAGTAAATCAAAGGTTAAAAGTATAAGTGGTCACTTAGTGATTCTAAGCTTTTTTTCGCCAAATTTTAAGTTTCTTGGCCTCTTCTATAAGTTCCTCTCTGAAATCAGGATGTGCAATTGAAATCAGTGCTTCTGCCCGCTGCCAAGTAGATAGTCCTTTCAAGTTAACCTTTCCATACTCAGTAACGACGTATTGGACCGTTGGTCTCGTATCCGTGATTACAGAACCCAAAGTCATAGTACCTTTGATTCTGGAGTGAATGTTACCTTCTTTATCTTTGTAGGTAGAAGGCAAGCAAATGAAGCTTTTGCCACCTTTAGAATGGTAAGCTGCTTCCACAAAATCCAGCTGTCCGCCAGCTCCGCTGATCATACTTGATCCGGCGGATTCAGAACAAACTTGACCAGTAAGATCGATTTCCAAAGCACTGTTGATTGAAACAAATCGATCGATCTGAGAGGCTATAAAAGGCATGTTGGAATAGTCAACCGGGTAGCCCGCTAAAGACGGGTTATCCCGCATGAAGTCATAGAGTTTCTGAGTACCCGCAGCAAAGGAATAAACAATTCTGCCGCGGTCTAAGTTTTTACACTTTCCCGTGACCTTACCCGCATTCACCATATCTACAAAACCGTCAACCAGCATTTCCGTGTGAATCCCCAGATCCTTTAGATCTGACTCGGCAATCATTTGGCCTAAAGCATTCGGCATTCCGCCAATACCAAGTTGGATGCATGCACCATCATGAATTTCTGGCAGGACATAAGAAGCGATCTGTCGGTCAATATCCGAGGCAGGAGCTGAGGGCAGGATCGGAAGACCTCTGTGGCCGCCTTCAACAACATAATCCACTTTAGAAATATGTACCATGTGATCATAACCGCCATGAACCTTAGGCATATCTTCGTTTACTTCAACGATAACATTACGGGCTTTTTCAATCGCCGCAGCATAGTGTGAAATTGACACGCCAAAACTGAAATAACCATGTTCATCCATCGGGGCTACTTGAATAGCCACAACATCTGTTTGTAAGTTTTCGCGTATCCAGCGAGGCATTTCTGAATATTTAAGCGGTATATAATAAGCTAAACCTTTCTGAGCCCATTTTCGTTCACGTCCGCCAAGATGCCAGCTATTCCAGGTAAAATGTTCTCCAGTAGGGTCACTCTCAACACAAGCTATTGGAGTTAAAATGACACCTCCACGCATATTTACGTCATGAAGTTCATCTTTGCGTCGTGCCAATGCTTCATCTAACAGAGTCGGCATGCTGGCAGCCCACCCAAATTCCACCCAATCTCCACTTCGAACCACTTTTACTGCTTCATCAGCTGAAACACATTTTTTCTGATACTCTTCCCTAATCAAATGCTGCATCCCCCTTACTTAATTCCATGAATCTCTCGCTCCCAGAACAAAGCCCTAAGTACCGCATATACCTGTCCAAGAATTAGTTAATTCGGAGAGTAATGAATTATCTTTGCAATTTCCATGCCAATGACTATTCAATGGATTCCGAATCTTTTGTTTAGTATACAACAAGCCTTTAAACAGGAAATATCAAGTTGAAAGTTCCGATTTATCAGATAATGCTGTCCACTTTCGTGGACAGCAAATATTTTAATATCTTGTTGTAGGCCGACCTAGCTTTCATTTTTACGCAATGTCTACGTATAGATACATGTGTAGAAATATTGACATTCATTTAAAAAGCAGGTTAAAGTTTTTAATGCTTAACCTGCTTTTAAATAAGTTGAATTTTGTCATGCTTTAGACTATATATTAAAATTAAGGCGTTTTAGGTCGCTATTTTAGAAATTCAGACATATAATTATACTTTTTATGCTTCCATACTCTCAACAATTGCCAGAGCCATTTCTTGAGTTCCAGACATTCCTCCTAAATCAGGAGTAATATACTCTCGATGGGTTAAAACATTGTATATGCCTTTCTCAACTCTCTGAGCTTCCTTAACAAATCCCAGATACTTGAGCATTTCAACCCCTGAGAGAATCATCGCCAGAGGGTTCGCAATATTTTGCCCGGCAATCTGAGGAGCACTGCCATGAACAGCTTCAAAAACAGCTCCCATTTCTCCAATGTTTGCTCCCGGAGCAACTCCTAAACCTCCAACCAAGCCTGCGACGAGGTCAGATACAATATCACCGTACAAATTCGGCAGGACCAGCACATCGAACTGTTCAGGAACTTGTACCAAGTTCATGCACAAAGCATCAACAATCCGATCTTCACATTCAATGTCAGGAAAATCCCGAGCCACATTCCGGACACTTTCCAGGAAAAGTCCATCACTTAACTTCATGATATTGGCTTTATGGACAATTGTCACCCGTTTTCGTCCTTCCCGCCGGGCAAGTTCAAAGGCATACCTGCCAATTCGTTCAGATGCTTCGCGGGTGATTACTTTGATTGACTCTGCGGCATGATTGCCAACTTTATGTTCAATTCCGGCATAGAGGTCCTCAGTATTTTCACGGACAACTACGATATCAACATCTTGATACTTTGAGGCTACATTCGGCAGATTGCGCAAATGGCGTACATTGGCAAAAAGCTGTAACTGCTGCCGCAGGGATACATTGACACTGCGAAATCCCTTGCCAACGGGAGTAGTGATCGGTCCCTTGATGGCAACTTTATTGCGGCGAATTGTCTCCAATACTTGCTCCGGCAAAGGGGTGCCATATTTGGCAATACAAGCCTCTCCTGCTTCAACGACTTCCCATTCCAAGGGTGCCTGACTCGCCGTAATAACTTTCTGGGTAGCCGCACTAACCTCAGGTCCTATCCCATCACCAGGAATCAATGTTACCTTAACTGTCATTGAATAATACTCCCTTCTGTTGAAGAAAAACCAGCGTCTAAAGAGGCGGCTTACTTGCCGCCTTTTGAACTTGGTCTAAGGATTATTGTTTTGTTTGTTTTAACATATCCCCATAAATATAAACCAGCTCTTTGTCGAACAAGGAACGTTTCATATCAACTGCCAGTGCACGTACTTTTTCAAGCATTACGACGGCTTCTTCTTCAGTAATTTCTTTGCCATATTCTTTAAATTTAGCTTTAATCGAAGCAGTTCCGGAGTGTTTGCCAATAACAATTTGACGTTCCAGACCGACATCTTCCGGACTGAACGCTTCGTAAGTTCTAGGATTCTTTAAGGCACCATCAGCGTGGATTCCTGATTCATGGGCAAACATGTTGCTTCCCACGATAGATTTCCAAGGAGGAAGCATGCGGCCTGAAGCACGGGCAACATATTCAGAAAGTTCAACAAATCGTTCGGTAACAAAGCTTAAATCGGTGTCCAGCAAGAACTTAAGTGCCATAACCACTTCCTCTAAAGCCGCATTACCGGCTCGTTCACCTAAACCGTTGACAGTTACTCCAACATGAGAAGCGCCAGCCTTAACGCCTGCTAAAGCATTGGCTGTAGCCATACCGAAATCATCGTGAGTATGCATTTCGACATTGATTCCTGTTTTTTCGATTAACGTTTTTATATTATCGTAGGTAGTGAAGGGATCAAGGATTCCGACAGTATCGCAATAACGCAGGCGATCTGCACCCGCTTTTTTAGCTTCTTTAGCAAATTGGACAAGGAAATCCATACTGGAACGAGAAGCATCTTCAGCATTGACAGAAATATACACCCCTTCTCGTTTGGCAAATTCTGTCGCCTTAATCATACGCTCGAGAACATCTTCGCGAGTCGTCTTAAGTTTATGTTCAATGTGAATATCCGAAGTAGAAATTGAAATGGCCACTGCATCAACACCGCAGGCAAGAGATGCTTCAATATCTGAGATCACCGCTCGATTCCAACCCATAATACTTGCTTTCAAGCCAAGTTTGGTTATCTCACTGATAGCTTTTTTTTCATCCCCTCCCATGACAGCGACCCCTGCTTCGATCTGATGCACACCAACCTCATCGAGTAAACGAGCAATGCGCAATTTCTCTTGATTGGAAAAAACGACTCCCGCCGTTTGCTCCCCATCCCGTAACGTTGTATCTACAATCGTTAAATGTCTCAATTGGACACACTCCTCTTCTTCAACTTATAAATATGCTATATTACGTAATCAATATTTATTCTCTATACTAGCATAATACCTCTTAACTTTGAAGAAGAAGAAAATGCGTATATTGTATACTTTACAAATTAATTGATAGAGAATTTAGATTTAACTTTTTGCAATATTTTTTATTTTTAATTACCTATTTTTCTTATTTCCTTATCATTATCTTATCTAAGATAAAATATGACATAATTTTTGAGATTTAATTTTTAAGATTTATCCAGTTTTTAAAACCCCCACTTCTATGAGTGGAGGTGGGTCCCTTGTTAACTTCAGGTGAGGTAGAGTCCTCCTTCGCCGCTAAGTATTCCTATTGGGAAAGGCGGCTCGGCAATAATGTCCACTGGACATTATTGTATCTGAAGCCCCGATGTTCAGCTTTAGCTGAACGAGTTCACTTCATCGTTAAGTTAAAAGGAGTTGACCTACTATAAATTATGATAGGCCAACTCCTTTTGATATCGTATGCAGAACACAATAAACCGATATCAATATATTATTTTAATGCATATTAATCTGACAGTTTCTTTTTAAGCAGCTGATTGACAAGGCCCGGATTCGCTTGTCCTTTTGTCGCTTTCATAATCTGACCGACTAAAAAACCAATAGCCCGCTCTTTTCCTGCATGATAATCTTCGACGGATTGGGGATTAGCAGCGATTACCCCGTCGATAATTCCCTGCAGCGCGCCTTCATCGCTAATTTGGGCAAGCCCTTTCTCCTTAACGATCTGTTCGGCATCCTTCCCGGAAGCATACATTTCTTCTAAGACGGATTTAGCAATTTTGCCGCTCAGGGTTCCCTTATCAATGAGCTTAATCAATTCCACCAACTGTTGGGCCGAAACAGGCGAATCCACAATTTGGCATTGATTGCTGTTCAGCAATCGTGTCAAATCCCCCATAACCCAATTCGCTAAGCTCTTGGCCTCTGCACCTTGGGCTAAACCCTGGTCAAAATAATCGGCCATGGCTTTAGTTTGAGTGACTACTGCCGCATCATAAGCTGATAACCCTAACTCTTGCAAGCGGTTCCGACGTTCCCGCGGGAGTTCCGGCAAAGTTTTGCGAATCTCTTCCACCCATTGCCGGTCTATGACTATAGGCACGAGATCAGGCTCGGGGAAATAGCGGTAATCATGAGCCTCTTCTTTGGAACGCAGAGCTAAGGTAATTCCCCGTCCTTCGTCCCAAGTCCGAGTTTCCTGAATCACTTCTTCTCCATCATCAAGGGCACGTGCCTGACGAGCGACTTCATATTCCATACAGCGTCGAACGGAACTGAAAGAATTAAGGTTTTTAGTCTCAGTTCTGGTTCCAAAGGCCTCTGAACCAATGGGCCTTAAGGAAACATTGACATCGAAACGG
The DNA here is from genome assembly GCF_001029285.1 of Desulfosporosinus acididurans. GTDB lineage: Bacteria > Bacillota > Desulfitobacteriia > Desulfitobacteriales > Desulfitobacteriaceae > Desulfosporosinus > Desulfosporosinus acididurans. The sequence continues at coordinate 103,930 of NZ_LDZY01000007.1, read as the reverse complement.
ATCGAACCTTGTTCCATACGGCAGTCGGAAACGCCTGTGTACTCCAGAATCTGAACCAATTGTTCCAGATAGGCCAAAACTTCCGGAATAGAGCGCAAGTCAGGTTCAGAAACGATCTCCAAAAGAGGAACTCCTGCACGGTTATAATCGACGGAAGAGGCATCTGAAGTTGTGATGGTTTCCCCGCTGTGGACAAGTTTCCCGGCGTCTTCTTCCATATGAGCGCGGGTAATTCCTATCCACTTTTTCACTCCGTCAACTTCAATTTCCAAACCGCCATTTTTACAAATCGGCAGATCAAATTGGGATGTCTGGTAGTTTTTTGTCAAATCCGGATAATAGTAATTCTTGCGGTCAAACTTGGAAAAATCGGCAATCTCACAGTTTAAAGCTAAGCCTGCTCGAATAGCATAATTGACAACTTCTCGGTTTAAGACCGGAAGCGTCCCCGGCATCCCTAAACAAACAGGGCAGACATGGGTATTTTGTTCTCCCCCAAACTCCGTTGTACAACCGCAGAATATTTTCGTTTTTGTTTGAAGTTCCACGTGAACTTCTAAGCCACATACCATTTCATAGCGATCAGCGACTACCACGCGCAAGCACCTCCCCGGAAAGATTCGGTTTTAACGTGTGATAATTTGTAGTTTGCTCGAAAGTATAAGCCACACGATACAGTGTTCCTTCATTAAAGGGTTTGCCCATCAATTGCATGCCGATCGGCAAGCCATTAACGAAGCCTGCGGGAATTGAGATGGCCGGAATCCCTGCCAGATTAATTGGAACCGTTGTAATGTCCGAAAGATACATAGTTAAAGGATTGGACTTTTCGCCAAATTTAAAGGCCGGTGTCGGTGCCGCAGGGCCCAGCAAAACATCAAATTTTTCAAAGGCCTGATCAAAGTCTTGTTTGATTAAGGTCCGGACTTTTTGGGCTTTGAGATAATAAGCATCATAATAACCCGAACTCAAGGCATAGGTTCCCAGCATAATTCTGCGCTTAACCTCCTGCCCGAATCCTTCCGCCCGAGTCTTCCGGAACATACCTAAAACATCACTGGCTTCAGCCCGATAACCATAGCGAACTCCATCATAACGGGCAAGGTTGGAACTGGCCTCGGCAGTTGCGATCAAATAATAGGCCGGGATAGCATATTCTGTGTGGGGCAAAGAACATTCGCTCACTTCAGCCCCTAAACCGCGCAGGGTTTCGACGCATTTTTGGATCCCTTTAGCGACCTCCGGGTCAATTCCTTCCCCGAAATATTCACGGGGAAGGCCGATTTTCAGGCCTTTAATATCATTGATCAGGAATTTCGTATAATCAGGCTTATCATAGCGAACTGACGTGGAATCCATGGCATCATACCCGGCAATCGCATTCATTACCAAAGCATTATCCCGAACGGTTTTGGTTAAAGGTCCTATCTGATCAAGGGAGGAAGCATAGGCGATAAGTCCAAAGCGGGAGACGGCTCCGTAGGTTGGCTTCAAGCCAACGACGCCGCAAAAAGCTGCCGGTTGACGGATCGATCCCCCGGTATCGGACCCCAGGGAAAAGGCAGCTAAGTCAGCTGCTACGGAAACCGCTGCGCCGCCGGAAGAACCTCCAGGAACGCAGTCTAAATTCCAGGGATTGCGCGTTTTCATATAGGCTGAATTCTCGGTCGAAGAACCCATGGCAAACTCATCCATATTTAATTTACCTAAAAGAATGCTTCCAGCATCCCTTAAGCGCGTTGTTACCGTAGCATCATAGGGCGGATAAAATTCTCGGAGTATTTGGGAAGCACAAGTTGTACGTACGCCTTCCGTACACATATTGTCTTTCATAGCCATGGGGATTCCTTCTAAAGCCCCCAGTTCTTCTCCCCGAGCGATCTTTTGGTCAATCTCTGAGGCTAGCTTTTGAGCGTCTTCTTCCAAGACGGTTAAATACGCCTGCAAATCTTGATCTAAGTCCCGAATTCGCTCTAGGTAAGCGTTCGTTAATTCAGCAGCGCTAACTTCTTTATGAGCAAGAAGCTCATGGAGCTCACTTATGGATTTCTCAAATATCATGAATGCCAGCCCCTCCTTTCTATGTGAGACTAATTCTGGGAACTCTAAAAAATCCTTCTTCGGCATCCGGGGCATTTCTTAAGGTTTTATCGTGGCTGATTGAAGGTTTTACTTCGTCCTCCCGCAGCACATTATGCAGAGGAACAGCGTGAGCCGTAGGGACAACACCTTCGGTGTCCAAGTGTTCCAGCATTGCAGCATAATCTAAAATTGAGTTCAGCTGCTGGGTATAGTCTTGAATCTCTTGTTCGTTTAACTCTAAACGTGCCAATCCGGCGACATATATAACGTCTTCACGTGAAATTGCCATCAAATTCACCTTCCTTTGACTATTTTTTCGCTATCTATTTATAATAGCAAATCTGGAAGATTGGGGCAACATATGCAAAACATGCAAATAGGACGGTTCTTTGGGACATCCCACCAGGATGCCCCAAAGAACCGTCCCTGGTTCCTTTTCCATTCTTCTTCAACGTTTTTATCCCCTAGTCCTGCTGTTTCAGCAAGACCTCAAACTGATCTTCTGATAATACTTGTACTCCGAGTTCTTGGGCTTTGGTCAGCTTGGAACCGGCTTTCTCCCCGGCTATAACAAAAGCTGTCTTTTTACTCACCGAGCTCGCTGCTTTACCGCCGTGATCTTCAATAACTTTTTCAATCTCCCGTCGGTCCCAGCGTTCTAAAGAACCCGTGACAACAATACTTTTGCCGGCAAAAATTTGCGGTTTTGATGCCTTTTCAGCCGTCATATCAACTCCGGCCCGGCTCAATTTTTCAATAAAGAGTTTAGTACTCTCCAAACTGAAAAAATAAACGAGGTTTTCTGCCATAGTCGGACCGATGTCAGGGATTTCTTGTAATTCTTCCAGAGACGCATGCATAAGCTGCTCCATTGACCCGAATCTCTGAGCCAGAACTTTGCCTGCCTTTTCTCCCGTATGACGAATTCCCAGGGCGAAAAGCAAAGGCCCCAAGCCCCTGGTCTTGCTTTCCTGAATGGCCTTTAAGAGGTTTTCAGCCGATTTCTTGCCCATCCGTTCAAGCGGGATGAGCTCTTCGAAGGTTAAGGAATATAGATCTGCCGCATCGGATATCAGATTGGCGTCGAGCAGCTGTTGAATCACCGCAGGCCCCAGACCATCGATGGCCATGGCATCACGAGAGACAAAGTGAATAATTCCCTCCCGTTGCCTTGCCGGACAGGTGATACTTTGACAGCGATAGGCTACTTCACCTTCATCTTGGCGGACAGGGCTCTGACATTCCGGACAATATTCCGGCATGACAAAAATTCTTTCTTCTCCCGTTCGTTTCTCCGGCAGCATCCTTACGACTTCAGGGATGACATCACCGGCCTTTTGCAGCAGAACATGATCACCAATGCGAATATCTTTCTGGCGAATGTTATCAAGATTATGAAGAGTCGCCCGGCTCACCGTAGACCCTGCTACTAAAACAGGTCTCAGGACTGCCGTAGGCGTTAAAACTCCCGTTCGGCCGACACGAATGAGAATATCTTCGACAACCGTTTCTACTTGTTCGGCAGGAAATTTATAAGCAATTGCCGAACGAGGACTTTTGGCCGTAAAGCCCAATTCTTGTTGAACAGCAAAGTCATTTACTTTAATAACAAGTCCATCGATATCATAAGAGAACCCGTGACGTTCCGAGGACATTTTTTCACAATAAGCAATAACTTCTTCGATGGTCTGAAAAATTTTATATTCCGGATTAACAACAAACCCTTGTTCTTTTAAAAACGCAAGGACTTCCCTTTGGTTATGTAAGCCTAGCTCATTTGCTCCTAACACCTGATAGGCAAAGTAGTCCAGCTTCCGCTGAGCCGTTATTTTGGAGTTTAATTGGCGCAGAGATCCAGCAGCTGCATTACGGGGATTGGCGAACGTTGACAGCCCTTCCTCCTCCCGTTCCTGATTCAGACGGGCAAAAGAGGCCTTAGGCATATATCCTTCTCCCCGGACACTTAGCCCTGGCACCTCGTCTTTTAAGCGCAAGGGGATAGATTTAACCGTCTTCACATTGGCGGTAATATCCTCACCCACTTCACCATCACCGCGAGTTGCCCCCACCGCCAGCAGACCGTTCTCGTAGGTAAGAGCAACAGTTAAACCATCAATCTTAAGTTCCACCACATAGTCAACAGACGATGTCACTTGACGCACCCTGCGGTCAAACTCCCTCAGGTCTTCTGCGGAAAAGGCATTATCTAAACTAAGGAGAGGTTCCAAATGACGTACTTTAGAGTACTCTTTGGCAACCTCTCCCCCGACTCGTATAGTTGGAGAATCGGGAGTAACCCAGTCCGGATGTATCGCTTCTAGGCTCAGCAATTCGCGCATGAGGGCATCGTAGTCCGCATCAGTCATGGTGGGTTGATCCAGCAGGTAGTACTGCTTATTCGCAGCCTCTATCTCTTCCCTCAGCCATCTCATACGCTCGAATTCATCCTGCACCAAAATTTCCTCCCGTCTCCTTATTATGTTGCTTTATATTTATCCTATTTTTAAGGCCCCCACTTCTATAAGTGGGGGTAGGTCCTTCGTAAACTTCAGGTGGGGTAGAATCCCCATCTGAAGCCCCGAAGTTCAGCTTTAGCTGAACGAGTTCACTAGTTCGCTGAAAAATAAGTTGTCATTGGCGGAACAACTTGTTTTTTACGGGACAGAACACCTGGAAGCTCAACGCTGCCATTTACGAGTTCTTTGCCGAAAGCTTTAGCAACTTCTTCCGGCTTATCCCCTTTAACGATCAATTCGGTATAGTCACTTAAAATATCGGTAACCATTAAGCAGATATAACGCAGGCCTTGAGCAACACGATAGTCTTCAAGTCCTTTATTTAAGTTTGCCCGTACGTCTTCAAATCCATCCATGCCCATTAAGCTGACTTGACCGACACCAATCTTGTTGGATCCCATGGTGAAGGCTTTGAAGTCTTCTTCAATCATGCTTTGCGGGGTACGCTCAGCGATATTGGAACCGGCTTTGAACATTTCAACACCAAAGGTTTTGGGATCAACGCCGGCAATAGCTGCCAGTTCAGCAGCAATAACTTTATCCGACTCAGTGCAGGTTGGGGATTTGAAAATAACTGTATCGGAAAGAATTGCAGACAGTAAGATACCAGCGATAGCTTTTTCAGGCACTAAACCTTTTTCCTTGTAGGCTTGAGCAACAATGGAGCAGGTAGAGCCAACTGGTTCGATCCGTACATAAAGAGGCTCAGCGGTTTGGAATCCGCCAACTTTGTGGTGGTCAACGATTTGTACAAGCTGAGCTTGATCTGCACCTGCAACAGCTTGACCATATTCATTGTGGTCTACAAGGATAAGTTTTTGTTTAGCTTCAACAGACCCTAAAACTTCAGGAACTGCAACTCCATAATAGTTGAGAACAAACTCAGTCTCTTTATTGATTTTGCCTGCTGTAGCAGGAACACAATTTTCAGCGCCGGTAAGTTCATTTAAACGAGCTAAAGCAATTGCGGAGCAAACTGAATCTGTATCTGGGTTTTTATGACCAACAATATAAATCTTATCCATTATAACACCTAAACCTTTCTCATTAAAATTTCAAATGCATTTAGAGCTTCGTTAGTTTGGCATATTCCGCCAGGAGTTTTCTAATTCCAATTCCACCGTCAAATACAATTGTCAATTCTGCTTGATTTCCTTCACCCTTGATTGAGACAATAATTCCTCGTCCGAATTTTGCATGCTCAACCTTTTCTCCTACGTGATGAGCCTCACCTCCTTTAATGACGACCGGGCTGCCAAAATCCTTCTCCCAGGTGCCAGACCCCAAAGGGGTTCTCCGATCCGGCTTGCCCTCCTGTCTCTGAAATGCTTTGGGTGAAGTATTTGAACGCAGTTTAGGCGGATCGAGTGGATCGATATCCGTCATTAGTTCTGACGGAATCTCCTCTAAAAACCGCGAAGGTGGATTATATTGGGTTTTGCCATAAAGCATACGCATCTCTGAATTACACAAGTAAAGTTTTTCACGTGCCCGTGTGATAGCTACATAACAGAGTCTCCTCTCTTCCTCCAATTCAGAGGGATCAAGAAAGGACCGGCCGCTGGGAAAAATTCCCTCTTCCATACCGACGACGAAAACGACAGGATATTCCAGACCTTTGGCACTGTGCATCGTCATTAGGGCAATGGATTCTTCCGTTGGATCCAGCTCATCAATATCCGCAACCAAAGACACTTGTTCTAAAAAGCCGCTGACTCCGCCGAGGCTCTGCTCTGCTTCTCCGTCGGCCTCAGCTTGAGCAGCCAAGGCATCAAACTCCGTCGTAACGGACAGAAGCTCCAACAAGTTTTCCAAACGAGCTTCGGCCTCCGGTGAATTATCTGCTTCAAGAATGCTTTGGTAGCCAGTCTTGTTCAAAATTTCCTTAACTAAGTCAGTCACCGTGGCATTTTTAGAAAACTCAACTAACCCTTGCATTAAATGGGCAAAAGCCAGTAAGGGTTTCTTGGCCCGAGCCGTTAATTCGGGAATATAATCTGCTTCCAGAATTGCATCAAGAATGGGCATCCCTTGCTCAGTGGCATATTCCAAAATTTTCTCCAAGGTACTTTCTCCCAAGCCCCTTTTGGGAACATTGAGTACCCGGGCAAAGCTGACTTGGTCTGAAGGGTTATAGATAACCCTCAAATAGGCCAGCATATCTTTAATCTCTAAGCGCTGATAAAATTTCAAGCCTGAAAAAATCCGGTAGGGCAAAGCCGCTTTCATCAGCTGTTCTTCCAAGATCCGAGATTGAGCATTCGTACGGTAAAGAATTGTAAAATCACTGTAGGGACGACCTTCCAGTTCATGCAAACGCTGAATCCGTTCCACCACATATCTTGCTTCATCCCGTTCATCATTGCTGACATAACAAACGATAGGCTGCCCTTCCGAATTCTCTGTCCAGAGAGATTTTTCCTTACGTCCTTCATTATTCCTGACAACAGCATTAGCAGCATCAAGAATTTTTTGAGTAGACCGATAATTCTGTTCGAGCTTAATGACTTTAGCTTCGGGATAATCCCGCTCAAAATCAAGGATATTTTGAATATCAGCCCCGCGCCATCGGTAAACGGACTGGTCATCATCCCCTACCACACAGAGATTGCGATAGCGACTGGCCAGCAGCTTTACCAGCACATATTGGGCATGATTCGTATCCTGATATTCATCAACCATAATATAGCGGAATTTCTCCTGATAATAGTCCAAAACCCTCTCATTTTCTCGGAACAGCTTAACGGTAAGCATAATAATATCATCAAAATCAAGGGCATTATTCGTCCGCAGTTTTTTCTGATAATCCCGGTACAGATCAACGACTTTACTCTGGAAATAATCACTGGCCTGGCTGGCAAATCCTTCAGGGTCGAGGAGTTTATTTTTGGCATCGCTGATCACTGCAGCGACACTGCGCGGAGAAAATTTCTTTTCATCCAGATTCTTTTCCTTCAAGCATCCTTTGATCAAGGCCAATTGATCCCCCGCATCATAGATGACAAAATTCCGGGTATAGCCGGGCATATGCTCAATATCCCGCCGCAGAATGCGTACACAAGCTGAGTGGAAGGTGCTGACCCAAAGTCCCCGACCCTCACTGCCCACGAGGGCAGTCACTCGATCCCGCATCTCTTTAGCTGCTTTATTCGTAAACGTAATCGCTAAGATATCACCCGGTTCAATGCCCCGGGCAATTAAGTGAGCAATTCGGTAAGTAAGCACCCGAGTCTTCCCTGATCCTGCACCGGCCAGAATAAGAAGCGGCCCTTCCTGATGCTCAGCAGCTTCTCTTTGTACTGAATTCAAATCGTCTAACCGATACATTAACCACTCCACCTCACTTCTTGTACATATTATAACATACTGTTCTCCTGACTGTTGCTTGATTTCAAAAGGGCAGTTTCCTTAAGAGGACTCATTATAATTTTTTTCTATATCAAGCAGTAATGATTGTTATAATGAAACCCTCATCGCGGACCGTTTATTCCAGTATTTTGCAGCATATTGTCCCTTGCTGGAAAAATTGACTGGAATATTCCTGTCTTTTAGCCATATATTGCTCATCCCCTCTATTCTTACATGCAAATTCCCTCAAAGTAACATAAATAAGGTTAATGGAGACATACTTTGTTCCATTAACCTTACTAGTTTTTTCGATTCTCTCGAGATAGATCGGACTGAAGGATGGACTCCACTCCAGCTGAAGCAAGGTATGGGAACCACCCCCGCATGTAGAAGAACCAAGCTTTTGAAGCTGCGATCAAAAAATCCCCTCAAAAGCGAGACCTTTCAAAAATTCGTCCTGGAATTCCTTCTTATTGGAAAGCTCAATATGCTCTGCCTGTTTAGCCATTGTCTCAGCCCGTATTCGCTCCTCAAGGGAAAGCAAGGCCATTTTGGCTCCATCGCCGGCAGCATTGCCAATAGCATGAATTTTTTCCAAGGGCAATGGCGGCAATAACCCGATTCCCAGAGCACTTTCTTTCTTGATATAATTGCCAAAAGCCCCTGCCAGGAGCACCCGGTCAATCTCTAAAGGAGTAATTCCCATTTCTCTGACAAGAAGCGTGATCCCCGCGCTGATTGCCCCTTTAGCCAATTGCAGTGCTCGAATATCCTTTTGGGAAAGAACAATATCCTCACCGCTGGCCGTATCGCATCCCCAAGCAAGTACAAACTCGTTCGTCCGTTCACCTTTTCGCAATCTCTCGCGTACCCGCGGAGGCAATTGTTCCAGTTCTTCCGGTTCACTGGCATAACGTCCCGAAGAAGTAATAACCCCGGCCTTAAACATTTCGGCGATGGCATCAATCAGACCGGATCCGCAGATACCCCGAGCTTTTCCTTCCCCGATAATCTTTAATTCCACATCCGCAGTTATGTTTACACCTTCGATCGCACCTTCTGCAGCCCGCATTCCATAGCGGATTTCCGCTCCTTCGAAGGCCGGCCCGGCTGCCGTTGAACAGGTCAGAATCCTGCCCTTACCGCTGAGGACCATCTCGCCGCTTGTTCCAATATCAACAATGAGGCTGACCCCCTCTAAACGATCAGCTCCTGCCGCTAACATAACTCCCACAGTATCCGATCCCACATAACCAGCCACATTCGGCAAGACTACGACTCGCCCGGCAGCAAGGATATCAAGACCTAGCTCTTGAGCTTCAACATCAACCATTTGCTGAAAAACTGGGATAAAAGGGGCGGGAGCTAAATAGGTGGGATCAATACCTAAAAACAGATGGGCCATTGTTGTGTTGCCAACAACCACAGCCTGATAGATTTCTTCTGGGGGAATTTTGTTTTCCTGACACAGCTTAGCAATGATTTTATTAAGTCCGTCCATCACTTTCCTTTGAACTTCTTGCAATTTCTCAGTACCACCCGCCGCGTAGGTTATACGCGAGATAACATCGGCTCCGTAAATCTGCTGCGGATTTGTCATGGCAGCGCTGTCCACGACAACACCCTGAATTATATCCAAAAGGTAGACGACTACCGTCGTGGTGCCGATGTCAACAGCGATACCATAGCCTAGGCTTGAGGTATCATGGGGTTCTACAGCTATCAGTCTGTTGCCATCCATCACTGCGGTAATCTGAAAGCCACTATCGCGCAATACTTTTGCCAAGGTTGCCGCAGCGAAACGGCTAAAACAGATGGATTTCGTTCCTGGTAAAGAAGAAACCAAGCGATCCCAATCGGACATTTGATCCTCAACCGTCGGCCGCGAAAGTTTAAGGGGATGCTTCGTTATACTGGGACCCAAAGCAATTTGCTGCAGCTCGGCAAAATCCGTCTTCCGCTGATAAACGTCTTTCTGTTCTTCAAGATGAAGCACTGCGTTCTGTGTAAGAGTATGTTGGCAGGCCAGGACCCAGCCGGCCTCCAATTCTGAAACAGTTAAAAACTTCTTTTCAGCCAACGTGGGAGAATAAGGGGTATCGGTCTTGACTTGAACTTTACATTTCCCGCAGGTTCCTTTACCTCCGCAGTTGCTCTCAACTTGTCTCCCGGCTAAGCCAATTGCTTGTAAAATGGTTGTTCCAGCCTCAACTTGGACAACTTTGTTCGAAAACTTGATGTCAAGCATCTCTGTCACTCCTTCAGGAACTATTTTTATCTAGATTAACGTTGGACCCAAAACCAAATAAAATTGTAGGCAAAATCATCTAATTTCTCCCATTCTTTTTTTACAATTTCCTCATTTCCAGGAAAATCTCCAAGTTCTTCAAGTTTTAATTCCCAAGGCACACAAACGCCCGGCTTGGGGTTAATAAGTGTTTTGTCCTTATCATGGATTTTCCTCCTATCTTCTAATAAACGCCGAATTCCCGGGCAGCTTCGATCATGGCGATGAGATTTTCCTGTTTAGCATCTCCCATGATGATCCCGCCGGAATCTAAAATAAACCCACCGTCACAGCCTAATTCGTCCATAGATCTTTTTACCTGCTCCCGAACCTTTTCCGGAGTTCCATAGGTTAACAGGGTCGTAGGGACTCCACCCTGCAGACAGAACCTGCCGCCCAAAATTTCTTTGGCTTTCTTGGCATCTGTCGTATCAATTTGAAAGATAATACTTCGCTCAGGTAATTCAGCAATTTTCTCTAGATACGGAGTCCAATCACCTTCGGCATAAAATAACATCCGTTTGCCTTTGGCCCACAAACCTTCAATCGTCGCCTTCAAGGAAGGCCAGTAGAATGTTTTCCATTGATGGGGATTAAGGAAAGGATATGCGCCGCGATGCAAAGGGGCAAAGCAGGGGAACCGGGTATCTGCTCCGGCACCGGCCAAACCACAATTAACGTTATGGGGAATTATGGCCTCACAAGCGGCTAATACCTTCTCCGGACGGCGGTGCAGGTCCAAAAGAATTCCTTTCATACCTCTCAGAGCATCCCCCAGAGTATCGAAAGGGGCTTTCGTAAATCCGGTTCCCTGCCCAACGATTCCCTGTTCTTTGGTCCATTTTTCGTAAGCAGCTGCCGTTATGCTTCCGGACATCGCAAAAGCGGCTGCCCCTTTGATGAGAGCGATCGTTGAGCGATATGATCCCGGATTGGCTAGTTCAGTACTTATGTTAGGCAAAAAATGATTAACCAGCCATTCCGTCGGGCTGGCGGTAAATTCATCATAATCATCGGCCTTCATATATTCTTCTTCATTGTATTGAAAGGTTGAGTTTTCATCGACACCGATACCAGGGAATTTATACAATTTCGAACCCATAGCATCAAACATCGGCGGCCACCACAAACATGGCCCGCCCTTAAAAATGTCAAAATCTAAGCCCGGCAGCATTTCCGAGACGATTGAGTTACTTTTATCAAGATCATAATAAATTTCCTCGAAGGTCGTTCCTTTATATTTGACAACCCACTCCCCGACACCGAAGGCAACGGGAACCATATCCGGTTGTCCGCAATCCATAGCAGTAATGTAACGATCTAAGCGTTGTTGATAAAGGGTTCCCTTATCGTTCATCGTCTCTTATCCCCCTTCCTCTTAAAAACAGCCGAGTCCATATCAGAAGCCCTAAAATACTTTAAGAAATAGCGGCTGAACACCAATCGCTCGATTGACCTTAAGACTGCTTTGCCGTTGAAGATACAAAATTTAGTTCAAAATAGATTAACCCTACATACAAAACGGTATTGGCACCATTGTAGTAGGGATATTAATGGTTTCATAACATACTCCTATAGTTAACCCTTTCGGCAATTTTCAGAGTAATCATTTTTGTTCGGAATGTATAGAACAGTTAGTTTGTTGAAATATTATCACAACTCATTCACAGGGTCAACTAAGCGTTTGGAAGAATTACACAGAAAAGGGGTCGGTCTCATGATTGCGAGGCCGAACCCTTTTCGACTCCTAAAACATTACGGTAGATCTTTAAGGCTTCTGTTACATCGTTAGCGTAAAAATCTGCCCCCGTGTATTCTTTGACCTGCTGATTAACCGGATATCCACCGACCACAACTTTCACTTGATCTCTGAGTCCTGCATCAATGAGCAGATCCACAACTTTTTTGATCGATCCTACGCAAAAGGATAGCAAAACACTGATTCCTAAGATAGCGGCCTTTGTTTCGCTCACTGCCTGAACAAATCTCTCGGGCGTCACATCAACACCCAAGTCGGTCACTTCATAACCGGAAGAACGCAAAAGATAAATAATTATATTCTTACCCAAATCATGAATATCGCCTTCAATGGTACCCATGACGATCGGTTGCAATCCCTTATTGGAGCCCTTGGCGGGGATATGCGGTTCCAAAATTCTCATAACTTCTTTAAGAATCTCTTCGGACATGATAAGATCCGATAAAAAGTAATCGCTGTCACTGTACTTTTCCCCGACTATTTCCACACCCTGCCGGCAGCTCTCAATGATATCAACAGCGCTGCAGCCGGCCTGAATTCTTTCGTTTACCAACCTTAACGTCTTTTCTTCATCAAGATTTGCCATCGCTATTTGTAGTTCGTCTTCCACCTTATGGACCCCCAATTAGCTAGTCTTTTTTGTACCAGCCATCATAGCTGGTTAGTTTATAGCGATCTCCTCTGTAAACAGCTTTACTCCACCCCACTGGTTTAAGGTCTGAATTATAAATTGTCTGCTCAATCAGAAAAACCGGGGCCTGAGGAGGGATTCCAAGAATTAAGGCTTCTTCTTGGGTACAAGACGCAACCTGTAAAACCTTCTTCGAACTCATCGGTACATATTCCGTATGCGCTGCTATTAGGCCCGGCAAACTGGGGTCTTTCAGTTCTGATTCAAGGATCGGTTTACTTTTACTATAGATTGTGTATTTTACCTCATAAGACAGCCGTTCATTTTCAGCAGCAAGGACCGTCCGAAAAAACAAAAACCTTTTATCATCCCCCTGAATCTCAAACCTTGCCTTAAGGGTTTCGTCTGCCCTGACAATTTTAGCTTCCAAGAGAGTTGTTTTATAATTAAGGCCTCTTTTTTTCACTTCTTGACTAAAATCATTTAATTCAAAAACGATATTATCCAGTTTGGGAGTCGCTACAAACGTACCTTTTCCCTGCTGAGCATAAACCATGCCCGCTGCCACCAGCTCAGAAATTGCCCTCCGTACTGTCATTCGACTTATTTCGTAGCGCATAGCGATATCGTTTTCTGTCGGTAATGACTCTCCCGGTTTTAAATCTCCTCGGCGAATCTGTCCCTCAAGCAGCTTAAAAAGCTGGTAGTATATGGGGATAACTGAATTTTTATCGATGACTGTTTCTTCTTGACTCACCCAAAACACCTATTCCTGCTTATAATTGTCTGCTATATTGCGAATTTTTTTAAGTTTAACATGCTAAAATATGGGTGTCAATCATCATAAAAGGGTGAAGGAAACCTCCTTCACCCTAGCCGGCTGCTCTATTTAGCAGCGTCGAAAAGGCTTAAAACTCACACATGTTGGCAGTTCTTGGGAACGAAATGACATCGCGAATATTTGACATTCCCGATAAATACATAATAACCCGTTCAAAACCCAGACCATAACCCGCATGTTTGACACCGCCATACCTGCGCAGATCAAGGTACCAGTAATAATCCTCTTCCTTTAAACCAAACTCTTTCATTCTGTTTTCCAAAACCTCGAGGCGCTCTTCCCGCTGGCTTCCGCCAATAATCTCTCCAACTCCAGGAACAAGGAGATCCATAGCCGCAACAGTCTTATTATCATCATTGAGACGCATGTAGAACGCTTTAATGTCCTTAGGATAATCAGAGACAAAAACAGGTTTTTTGAAGATCTTTTCTGTCAGGTAACGTTCGTGCTCTGTTTGCAGGTCTATTCCCCAGTGCACCGGATATTCAAACTCAGTATTTACCTTTTCCAGGAGTTTGACAGCTTCAGTATAGGTAATATGGCCGAAATCGGAGTTCAAGATATTTTCCAAACGTTCAAAGAGTGTTTTGTCCACAAATTTGTTAAAAAAGGCCATTTCCTCAGGAGCATTATCTAAGGCATAGCGGATAATATATTTCATCATCTCTTCAGCCAGTTTCATATTATCAGCGAGTTCCGCAAAGGCAATCTCCGGTTCAATCATCCAGAACTCTGCGGCATGTCTGGCCGTATTAGAGTTTTCAGCACGAAACGTAGGGCCAAAAGTATAGACGTTGCGAAAAGCCATACAATAGGTCTCCACATTGAGCTGGCCGCTGACTGTTAAGCTCGTTTCCTTCCCAAAAAAGTCCTCACCATAGTTAACAGTTCCCGCGTCATTCCTTGGAGGGTTCGCCGGATCTAAAACCGTGACCTTGAACATTTCTCCGGCACCTTCGGCATCGCTCCCCGTAATGATAGGGGTATGCACATAAACAAAGCCCTTCTCCTGAAAGAACTTATGAATTGCATAAGCTACCACAGAACGAACTCGAAAAACTGCAGCAAAAGTATTTGTTCTAGGACGCAAGTGAGCAATTGTCCGCAAGTATTCGAAAGAATGACGCTTCTTTTGTAAGGGATAATCCCCTCCCGCAAGAGCCAGAATCTCTACATGTTCGGCTTTTAATTCAAAAGGCTGTTTTGCTCCCGGCGATGGAACGAGTGTCCCCTGGACACGAAGCGCTGAACTAATCGTTTGCTTACCAATTTCCAAAAAGTTGTCTAAGCTCTCGTCAAAGACAACTTGAATATTTTCAAAAAAACTACCATCATTAATTTCAATGAACCCGAATGCCTTGGAGGTGCGAATTGTTCGAACCCATCCGGAGATCTCTAGCTTTTGATTGAGAAACGTTTCTGTCTCTCGAAAAATTTGTTTGACGGTAACGGCTTGCATAGTCTTCCTCCTCAAAAATCCCAGTGAGAGTTACGAATTTCCTAAGTCTCAATTATACCTTATTGATATTCCAACTTCAAATGGCCGTATAGGATTACCGTTAATAAACAAATCTCATGCTTTGAGTTTTCAGGTCTTCCATCAATCGAATCAACTGTTCAACACTATCACGAATTGAAGTAACCGTTGCACTCATTTCTTCAGTTGAAGCTGCAATTTCCTCTGCTGCTCCGGCATCTTCTTGAGACATGTCACTAATCACTTGTATCGAGCGTGTTATTGTTTCACCCATTCGAACAACCTGCTGAACCTCTTGTGACATGATCTCTAATAAGCCGGAAACATCTCGCATCCCCTGAAAGATATCCATGAACTGTTGTAAGGCCTGATTACCAATACCGACTTGTTCCTGGATCAGGGAGAATGCTTCTTCTGTTGAGAGGGCTGAAACCTCAACGTTTCCAGTCACTTGATCGATTAATTCTGCAATCTGGGCAGCACTTTGCCGTGATCCTTCTGCCAGTTTTCGGACCTCCTCAGCCACAACGGCGAATCCCCGCCCGGCTTCCCCGGCACGAGCGGCCTCAATCGCAGCGTTGAGAGCAAGGAGATTGGTTTGATCAGAAATTCCGGAGATAATTTGTGTAATTCCGCGAATTTGCCCTGTCTGATCTTTGAGACTATGACTTACAGTTTGAATTTCTTCCACTTTAGAGGCTGAAACACTCATCTTTGCAGCTAAGTCCTTCATCATTACCTCTCCCCGCTGTGTACGCTCTGTTACAACACCATTACTGCGTGAGATACGCTCCATATGTTCGGCCAATGATCCGACACTTTGATTAATTCCTAAACTTTGTTCTCCTATTTCGCTTGTACTTTGGGCAATCTTTTGAGCTCCAACAGCAACCTGATTGATACTCTCGGCCACTTGTTCCACTCCGGAAGATGTTTGATCTGTTGCCGCTGAAATTTCTTTAGTCGACTCTTCAACACGGCTTAAGGCTTTATTGATTGAAAGACACGTATCCTTCGTGTTTCCAACCATTTTTTTCATAGCCTGAGCCAGAGTCCCTAACTCTCCGAACCAGTCGTCTTTAATAACAGTTCTTAAATCACCGGTCGCTAAGGTTTCCGCATTTTGAGCTAATTCAATCAGCGGACGTGTGAAACTTCGTGAAAATATGTAACCTGAAACCAAGCCTAAGATAAGAACCAGCAATCCGATGAAGACAGCCCACTGGATTAAAGCCTTTAATTGTTGAAGCACCGCTCCCCGCGAGAGAACAGCTTTAATGTATCCTTTCACCTGACCTTGATAATCCTTAAACGGAATGAGCAGGATATTAGACTGTCCATCCTCACTCACCACAAATTGAGATTGCCCATTAACAAGTTGTTTGACTCGATCCTCAGGGACTGGGTAATTGTCTTTACCAATACCCGCCAGCAATCCTCCATTTGTTTTCACACTTTTGACTAACGATGCCGAGGGATCAAGCAGGTAAATGAAATACTCTCCGGGGTTCTTCGTCTGCAGGGTTTTTAAAAAATCATCGCCAAAATCCATGCCATATTCCGCACTGCCCACCCATTGATCCTGGTACTTTACAGGAACTACTACCCGAAAGCCGTAGCCTTCAACACCTTCTTCCAGGCCTTCGACAAGCTTATGATCTGTATTGGCGGCCACAACTGTCGGCCGAATTTTCGAAAGGTCATCACCGAATTTATTAGGAGAATGCGCTCGATAGAAGGAAATGGCCGGAGCAAGATGAAATTGAAGCTGACTAAAACCCTCCTTCTTCACCTCTTGAAAAACAGGCTGAACCAACTGTGCGAGGGCAGTCCTGTCTCGCTCGGCCAAGGCCTTAGCTACGTCCGGGTTCATAGTCAGTGACAACACTGAGGATTTAGCGCGGTCCAGGCGATTGCTGAATTCTTCCTGGATTCCCTGTTCCGCCAGTTTCTCTGTTTGCAGCTCACTCGTATTAAGCATCTTCTCTGCGTTCCAAAGACTCGCCGCGGATAATACGACCACAACAAAAACAATAACGACACCTATTAAAAGAGTTACACGTGTTTTGATTGACATCGAAGGTTGAAATCTTACTTTTCTTTTCTCATTTTGAACACTTTTTTCGCTCATGATGTCCACTTATAAACCTCCTCCTGTAATTCAAAGATAATCGTTTCGAGTTGTTTAGCGATGGAGAAGCATTTTTAATGTAAATAAACGCAGATATTGTCGAACAATTTTACTATATTTTCGCTAAAATAAATGAAATCCAGATGACATAAAAAATGTCATCTGGATTTCATTTATGATTTATTCATCCCCATCAATTCCCGCCATTTTGATTAAATACATGGCATTGCGGGTCGTTGAAACTCCGGGCCGAAGCTTATAGTCAAAAAGGATTTGATTATCTTTATAATACTCCCGGAAATGATAATTGCGGATTTTTCGGTGGTTTTCACGCTCTAAATCACCCAATTCCAAATCATGAGTAGATACCAACCCCATAGCCCCGGCTTTGCTTAGCTGCCGAATCAGGATTTTAGCCCCGGCGTGACGGTCTTCAGAGTTTGTACCTTTAAAGATCTCATCTAAGAGGAAGAAAACTTCTGCATCCTGTTTTGAGGCCTCAACAATTTGTTTTATTCTTAACAACTCCGCATAAAAAGAAGAGACATTCTCCCCTAAATTGTCACGGACTCGCATACAACTGAACAGCCTAAAAAGAGAACAGCCAAATTCCTGAGCACAGACGGGAACTCCGGCATAAGCCATAACCAAGTTAATACCTATCGTTCTAAGCAACGTGCTTTTTCCCGACATATTTGAGCCGGTTATGAGTAAAATCCCGGATTCATTGCTAATGCTCAAATCATTGCAGACAGGATTCTCCAAAAGCGGGTGACCTATCTTTAAGGCCCTGACGCCTGTTTTTTCGGAAGTTAATACCGGCAAACACCACTCCGGATGGTCAGCGGCAGCTATAGCCAGGCTGCAGAGGGCTTCCAATTCTCCAATTGTGTCCACCCATACCTCAAAAGAACGGCCTGACTTTTCCTTCCATGCTTCCAAGGAAATCATACACTGCAGATCCCAGAGGGTAAGAACATTAACGACTAAGAACATAGCATTTCCGCGATTGGCGATCAAATCAGCTAAACGCGAAAGTTCTCTGATCTGTTCAAAAGCTGCCCGTCCATCCCGATCAAGTAAGCTCTTCTTCAGGTTTTGCAGATAATCCGCCTTAAAGGACCTCTTCTCAAACCGTTCTAACATTTTCTCATAAATCCGAATGCCCTCTTTAAAGGTATAAACCGCATTCAGAGATTTTCCCCGTTGCTTACCCAGCAGAAGAATACCTGCTTGAAACATAAGCCCTATTAATGGGTACCAAAAGGATACCGTCTGCTTCCAGAAATATAACATTAAAAACGTCAGGGTTATTAAGGGGAGGGCCCGAGCTGCCAGGAGAATCTCCCGGCGAAGATAGGTCGAATCATAGGTTTTAGCCCAATTAATAATTGTTCCAGGTGAAGTCAACGGACGCTTCGCCAACATTGCTTCAGCCGTAAACCTCTGTCTCCAAGCCATCGTTCCAGCCAGTTCCAGGATAGCAGCCTGCTTTTGGCGAATTGCCGCGCAGCTTTCCGGAAGCTCTGTCAAAGCCAGCTTAAGTTTTTCCCTGCCTCTGTAAGTCTTGGCTGTTGAAATCCATTGATACAGCGAGCTGGTCCCAAAGATATCCAAATCATCGGCATAAGGGTGCTCAGGATCTTCAAAGTCTTGCCCTTGGTCAGTAAACGATTTCCATTCCCCCGTTATACGTTTTAAAGCTTGATCATAATTTTCGCGGAGTACTTGAAGATACCTTTGTTTCCTTTTCCAGGATTGATGCCAAATGACCAAGGCTATGAAGCATGCTAAGGTAATAAAAACAATGCCCTTTGCCCAGAACGGTTTTTGATTGAGGTACAAGATTAGAGCTAAAACCACTCCGGCTAAAAAGGTAAAAAGGCGAAAATTGCTGAGGCGATTGACGTGTTGAGTTATTATTTCCAGCCTTTGACCATAAAAGGCTATTCGTTTTTGATACTTAACTTCGGGAGTTAATCGATTTTTGACCTCTTTCAAAATGCAATCCCCCATACTACGTTATCCATTTACAGAAACAATTTAAGTGCATTATACACTACTGCACCCTTTATAACCACATTTTGGGAAGAAGGATTGTCTTTTGCTTCATCCACTCATTCTTTCTTTCTCTTTTGGGGAGTGCTATACTAAATGTGATTATTTGCCCTTCGCCCCCTTATCCCTGCCCGGGCTAAGGGGGTAATTGATTAAGGGTGCCATTATTGGAGGAGTCATCAATGAATAGAAGCTGCAGCAGCACTAATTTATTTTTATTAGCCCTTGATTCCCTTTCCGTTTACCGTAACCTTTTGGAAGACTCCGTACTTGGAAAACTCAGAGAGTTACTTGCAGGTTTGGAGAAGATGGATCTTCAATTACGGGACATTATTAATTATTACAATGATTTTTACTTCGAGCTTGCTAAGTGCCCTGGGCTTTCCCTCTCTCACCATATCCTTAACCAACTCATTTTTGCAGAAAACTCTTTTTCCTTTAATGCCCAGGCGATGCACCCGTCAATGCCGGAAAATACCCTTGATCAAGCAGTTGTCAGTGACTTGAAAAACCTTGAAACCATAGCCAAGCTTGATTCAACAACCTTAAAAGCCGAAATAGCAAAACTCTATAAAAATAACAACACAGGAAATTATCCAGACGACGCAGGCACTTTCCCGGAATCGCTCCTGCAAATCCTGCCTGATTGGGAGTTTTCTCCGACCCTATTAGTCAATCGCGAACCCGAACATTTACGTACCTTAAAAGAAAAATTTCTTACAAGCACCTGCTGGGGCGATTGCCTGCAAGACCTCAAAGAGTTTCATCGTCAGTATGGGTGCGGTATCTTTGCCCGCAGTATCGCCTTTATTTGGGAGAGAACTGAAGGCCGCGGCAGCCTTAAATGCGTTGAAAGACCCGACCCCATTACCCTGCGTGACTTAGTCGATTACCATGATGAACGTTCCCGGGTTCTGGAAAACACGAGGCAATTTCTTAAAGGCTATCCAGCCAACAACGTGCTTCTCTATGGAGACCGGGGAACCGGCAAATCCTCAACAGTCAAAGCAATCCTCAATGAATATCATCCTCTGGGACTGCGCATGATTGAAATCCCCAAAGCCTTTTTGGCTGATTTCCCCCAAATTCTTCGACTTCTGCATAACCGATCGCAAAAATTCATTCTTTTCGTCGATGATCTGGTTTTTGGAGACAACGAAGAAAACTATACCTCTCTCAAAGCTGTTCTCGAAGGAGGCTTAGAAAGCAAAACCTCCAATATCCTCATCTATGCAACGTCCAACCGCCGCCATCTAGTGAAAGAATATTTCAGCGAAAGAGCTGGCTTACAATCCAGTAATCGTGAGGAAGAAGTTCACGCCGGTGATAGTATGCAGGAAAAGTTATCCCTTGCTGATCGATTTGGCATCAATGTTGTGTTCTCATCTCCGGACCAAAAGCAATACCTCAAGATTGTCGAGGGAATTGCCTCCCACCGAAACTTGGCCATTGATCAGACAACATTACACAAAGAAGCTCTGCAATGGGCTCTTTGGTATAACGGACGTTCAGCGCGCACCGCAAGACAGTTTGTCGACTGGATTGAAGGAGAACTTGCCGGCCATTAAGTCGATGTCGATATATGCATAGTCATTCGTACTGTGACAAACAATGTAATAAATCGATAAAGGAGCTGTCACTTATGGATGACTATTTTAATAACTTTGCTGATACCACCCCCAATTTAAGTTATTTTACACAGCAGCGAGGATTTTATAAAGCCTGCCAATTAATAAGAAACGCCGTATCCACAGGATGTCAATATCCTGCCGGATTTCCCAAAACGATGACCGGCGTTCTCATTTTAAGAAAAATATTGGAGGAAACTGGGCTTTCCCCAATCCCCTTGCGGCTGAAAACAAAATTCCTAGGCTTAAAGGAGATTGCTATTAGCTATATTTTATTAAAATAGCATGTTATAATATGTTTTTAAGCAAAATTCTTTATAAAGGAACGATTTTTTAATGATTAGTACCAGCGGAATTACCCTGAGATTCGGAAAACGCGCCTTATTCGAAGATGTGAATGTTAAATTCTTGCCAGGAAACTGTTACGGCTTGATCGGAGCCAACGGAGCCGGTAAATCTACCTTTTTAAAAATACTTTCCGGGGAACTTGACTCTTCGAGCGGTGAAGTTATCCTAACCCCAGGCGAGCGAATTGGAGTTTTAAAACAGGACCACTTTCAATTCGAAGAGTATGACGTGCTGAAGACAGTAATCATGGGACATGCCAAACTTTACGAAATTATGGAAGAAAAAGATACCCTCTATGCCAAACCCGATTTTTCTGAAGAAGATGGATTAAGGGCTTCTGTTTTAGAAGGGGAATTTGCTGAGCTTAACGGCTGGCAGGCAGAGTCTGAAGCTTCTGAACTCCTGATGGGATTGGGAATTCCCAAAGACCTGCAAAGCAAAAAAATGAAGGATCTGAGCGGTAATGAAAAAGTTCGCGTTCTACTCGCTCAAGCCCTCTTTGGCAATCCTAATATTCTCTTATTGGATGAGCCCACAAACCATTTAGATCTTCAGTCAATTTCTTGGCTGGAAAACTTCTTATATAACTATGAAAATACCGTTATTGTTGTCTCCCACGACCGCCATTTCTTAAACAAAGTTTGTACTCATATTGCCGACATTGATTTTGGGAAAATCCAGCTCTATGTCGGGAATTATGATTTTTGGTACGAGTCAAGTCAATTAGCATTACGGTTAATGAAAGAGGCCAATAAAAAGAAAGAAGATAAGATTGAGGAACTGCAAAAGTTTATCCAACGCTTTAGTTCCAATGCCTCTAAAGCCAAACAAGCCACCTCGCGTAAAAAGCAACTTGAAAAACTGACTCTCGAAGACATCAGACCCTCCTCCCGCAAATATCCTTACATTGCTTTTACGCCTGACCGCGAAGCAGGGAACAACATCTTGTCCGTGAATAACTTAACTGTCAGTATTGACGGGGAAAAGGTCCTTAACAACCTCTCTTTTATCATAAACAAGGGCGATAAAATTGCTTTGGTTGGCCCTAACAGCCAAGCTAAAACAGCCTTATTTAGGGTGTTAATGGGAGAAATAATTCCCGATAACGGTGAATTCAGTTGGGGAATTACAACCACTCAAGCCTATTTCCCTCAGGATAACTCTGCTTACTTTGATACAGATCTTAATTTGGTTGATTGGCTTCGTCAATTTTCCCGCGATCAGGATGAATCCTTTGTGCGCGGGTTTTTAGGGAGAATGCTTTTCTCCGGTGATGAGTCTTTGAAATCAGCCCGGGTTCTTTCCGGGGGAGAAAAGGTCCGCTGTATGTTCGCCAAGATGATGCTTAGCGGCGCTAACGTTCTTCTCTTTGACGAACCGACCAATCACCTGGATATGGAATCGATAACAGCTCTAAATAATTCCCTTACAAATCTGGACGGAAACATTCTTTTTGTCTCCCAAGACCATCAGTTTGTGCAAACGATAGCCAATCGTATCATAGAAATAACTCCCAAAGGAATTGTCGATCGCAGAATGACCTTTGATGAGTATTTAGAAAATGAAGATGTTCGAGCCCTTTTAGAAACAATGTATCACTAAAATAATCAAGAGAGCCGTTGCTTTATGAACTGAAGTTTCTAAAGCAACGGCTTTTTTCTAGTGAACTTGTTCAGCAAAATCTGAACATCCTTTCTTTTATTCCATAACCTGCAAATTAAATTAATTCCTTCTGAGCAAACTATAGTTAATTTGAGCAAATCGGAGGGAAGTTAGTCATGATTAATCAAAAAACTATACAGCGGGATAATCTGCTAACTTGGAGTCAGTCCAACCAAGACTCCGTATCCTCCGAAGACCTTAACCCTTCCTATTAAACCTCCCTGATAGGAGCGTTGCTGAAGATCTTTACCGCTGCCTTGCTCCACAAAATACTTGTCCAAAGAATAGTCTACATAAAATGTACCCGAGGGCGTATAGACATCATTTCTAATTTTTCCTGCCAGATAAAGTCCTTCTTTAGGCTTTGTTTCGCTGACTCGCTCAACTTCATAGAACTTGCCTGCAGGCTTCAGGCTCACATATAGGGTCTTTTTTCTGAGGTTCATCAAGGCGTGGGGAGCCATGGACTCTGGAATTTCTGAAATTGCCAAGTTTATCGAGACGTAATCCCCTCGGAATAAATCCGTCGGATCAACTGCTTTAGTTTGCAGTAAAATTTCCTTTCCCAAAACTACCGTTGCCTCTGGCCTTATCGTCATTGCTGCAAGGATCAAGAGAGGGATTGCTGCTGCTAAAAGAAAGGTTCTTTTTTTAGTCATACTAATATACCCCCTTGTGATCGTTTCATCATTCGTTCAAAGTAATAGCCGAACCCCAGAAGCAATAAACCGCCGACAATAAAAAACAAGGATTTCGGTAAATAAGCGAAGGTATCGATGTAATACCTAAAAATTGTAACGCAGACAAAAATCAAACTTATTAAACTGCCTTTTCTTATTTGCGCAAAGAGCAAGGCGAGAAAAGCCAGAGCAAAAATGATACTTACTAATCGGGTTGACTGCATAGGGATCAGAGCTCGCCAAAACTCCGGAATTGTCAAGCAAACACCGCTTATCCCCAGCAAAATATTGCCCTGCATTTTAAATATTCCCCGCTCCAGCCTATGGTTAACTCCATACATTAAAAGGCCAAGCACAAAGAAGATCGCAACAATATAAAGCCCTTCCAGTTTAAATCTCAAGGAAAGAACCAAAATCAGTTCCAAGGTGACTGCATTGGCAAAGAATACAAGAAGTTTTGATCTGCCAAGGTAGTTGAAGGCAAAATACAAGAGAGGAACACCAATCACGGCTATATAGGGAACGCCCTGCTGAATCGTCCCTGCTAAGTAAATTCCGAAGAGCAGATTAGCAAACAGCATTAAATACTTATCCTTAAGCTGAAATGCCATGGGAACAACTCCTACGGCCCAAAGGAGAAAGGCCCCGGAGAAATCCCCCCCAAAGTTATACATTTGACCGATAAGGAAAATTCCGGCACCGTAGACTAATGTACCCAGATAAATTAAACTCCGTCCTGTCTTGGGATAATGATCTGTTACAGCATATCCCGCAGCATTTGCTGCGCAATAGGTTCCGAATATAATACTGAGCTTTGCTATGTTATTGAGTCCATCCCAGTTACTGGCAATGAAACTTAAAATTCCTAGTCCCACCAGAATTGCGCCAATGGTTACTACAGTCCGTATCAAATTAAGCCCTTCTTTAATTTCATAAAGTTCCAGGATGTCTTTCTTTTGCTGATCACTGATCAACCCGTTCTTTCCATAATAGTCTAACTCAGTGCTGATTAAGGAGAACTTGGTTTTATTAATCGCTCTCTTCATAGTTACCGTTTTCAGCCCCCTTACTTCTTAAAATAAGTTAATCATTTTTTAGCAAAGGATTAATTTTCTCGTTTAAAACAAGTGCGGCTGTTTCAGCGTTGATTTCTCTATTCAAACTTTGGTTACCTATACCTATTCTTAATTGACGGAAAATTTCCTTTCTTTGTCCCATAAACTTTCCGTATGGTTTGACACGAAAATACTCCTTAGTGACAACGGCTTTTCTATATGATAGTTTAAGAGCAAGGGAGTGATACATTTGAACTCATTATTCCTTGCCGACTTAATGGATCGAAATGTTAAGATACTCAACTCTAAACCAACCCTTGCTCAGGCCTCCGAATTGCTTAATTCCCATCATCTTGTTCTGCTACAAAACGGCCAACCCTTTGAAGTCCTTGTTAGAGATTCAAGATCTCTCAATATAGATGCTTCTTCTTGGAAAAAGCCTCTCATTGCTGCCTTAGAAACTAAAGCACTTCCCTTCTTTGACGAACATCTTGAAGATTTGCGTCCGGTGGTTACGCTTGGTCCCTCAGGAAGTGTTATAGGGGTCATTTCAGCTGCCCAGTTAATACATAATCTTTTGAAACATTGTGAAATTACAAACTCATTTTTTGAAACGCTGCTCGATACTGTCAATGAAGCGGTCACCGTTGTTACCAAAGAGGGCACCGTAAGCCATTGGAACTCAGTGGCTCAAGACACCTATTCAATCCCCCAGGAAAACATCCTGGGAAAACATATTACTGACTTCTTCGAACTAGAAACCTTGGCAACCTTAAAAATCTTAGACGAGGGCCGCCCCGTCCGCCAATCTTACCATAGTCCCCGTCCGGGAACCCATGTGCTCATCAATGCTTCTCCTGTCATCTATAACGGAACAATCCTTGGCGCCATATCATGCGAGCAGGACGTTACTCAAATCGTCCGGCTGAACGAAAAACTGTCGAATACAAGCTCCGAACTGCGGGATCTTCAGAAAAAAATCCCCTCTCCTGAAGATCCTTTTAGCAGGATCATTGGCAAGGGGCGGTCCATTCATCATACAATATCTGTTGCCCGCAAAATATCCTCAAGTGAGGCAACTGTTCTGATCACTGGGGAAAGCGGTGTCGGCAAAGAACTTTTCGCCCAGGCAATTCATATGTCCAGCCCCCGCTCTAAAAAACCTTTAATAACCCTTAATTGTGGTGCTATACCCGCAGCACTCTTCGAAAGCGAGCTTTTCGGCTACCACGGCGGAGCTTTTACAGGAGCGGAAAGAAAAGGAAAACCCGGCAAATTGGAGCTGGCTCACGGAGGGACTCTTTTTCTTGATGAAGTTGGGGAATTGCCTCTGGGACTCCAAGTTAAACTCCTGCGTGTTCTCCAGGATCGCTGTTTTTATCGCTTAGGAGGAACGGAGCCCATCACTGTCAATACTCGCATTATTGCTGCCACAAACCGTAATTTAGAAAAAATGATGCAAATGGGTGAATTTCGCGAAGACCTATATTATCGTTTGAATGTTATTACCTTGGAAGTGCCGCCCCTCAGAGAACGTACTGAAGATATTCCTGAATTGGCTCAAACCTTTCTGCACGAATCCGCTCTCAAATACAACCGACCGATGCCATCCCTCGATCCCGCCGTCATCGTCGCCTTTCTCAACTATCACTGGCCCGGCAACGTTCGAGAACTTCACAATGTCGCCGAGCGCTTAGCAGTTTTAGCTGATGAAGGCATCATTGAAACAAAATACTTGCCTTTGGCCCTTAAACGGTCTCAACTTGAGCCCCTTCACTTGTCCGGCTCAATAGGCTCAGGCTCAATACGTTCTCCAATCAGCTTCAGCAATTATAAACAAGATAATGGAGCTAAGGAAATAGAAACTATCTGCAGCATGCTTGAGAGAACCCGTGGCAACAAAACAGCCGCGGCAAAACTTCTCGGCATTTCTCGCGGAACTCTTTATTATAAACTAAAACAGTACAATTTGGGGTAATGAATTCCCAAATCCCCTTTGCTTTCTCATGCTGACGAGAATATTGTCAGACTTTTACGCCTTCTACTAATTCAGAGTCAGTTCCCATAACTTAAAATTATTGGTAGCATTCCAAACCACGAAATTTTAAAAACAGCCGATTTTTACAATGCTAAAAATCGGCTGTTTTTATCAGATGACATCAAAAAGACTTAATTGGTCACTTTCCGGAAGGCCTTGCAAACAGCCAAATCCTCTGAGCAAATCAATAGCGGCATTCCCGATCTTAGCACGTTTTTTCAGGTCCTCAACAGAGTTGAGAACTTTTTCTTGAACAGCGTTACAAATACCTTCGGCCGCCACAGTTCCCATACCGGATATACTGTTAAGGGGCGGTCTTAAGCCCTCTTCCTCGACCAGAAATTTCGTAGCATGGGATTTATATAAATCAATAGGCAGGAAATTAAAACCTCTTTCGTACATTTCCAAAACCAGTTCCAGATCATCGTACATATCTTTGTCTTTAGGAGTCGCCTGATTGCCCAGCATCTCAATTTCCTTCATCTTTGCCTTAACCTTTTCTTTGCCAAAGATCATAAATTCAGCGTCAAAGGCCTTTGCCCTAATGGTAAAGTAAGCTGCATAATAAGCCTTGGGTATGTGCACTTTGAACCAGGCAATCCTAAAGGCCATCATAACATAAGCCGCAGCATGAGCTTTCGGAAACATATATTTGATTTTGCGGCAGGAATCAATATACCATTCCGGCACTTCGTGTTCCCTCATCAACGCTTCATATTCAGCCCATTTTTCAGGATCCTTGAGTGCCTTACCTTTTCGAACCAGCTCCATGATTTTAAAGGCTGTATTAGGCGGGAGCCCCTTCTTAATGAGGTAAGTCATAATATCATCTCTGGTACACACTGCTTCACTTAAGGTAACCGTTCCTGCATCAATTAAGTCTTTGGCATTGCCCAGCCAGACATCGGTGCCATGGGAAAGTCCTGATATACAGATTAAATCCGCAAAGGTAGTTGGCCTTGTATCTAAAAGCATTCCCCTTACAAACTTCGTACCAAATTCAGGGATCCCAAAGGTTCCTACCTTAGAATTGATCTGCTCCGGAGTGACCCCTAAAACGTCCGTTGATGAGTATATAGACATGGTTTCTTTATCATCCATAGGAATCCTTTGAGGATCGACACCGGTGATGTCTTGAAGCATTCTTATGACCGTCGGATCATCATGGCCCAAAATATCAAGCTTAAGCAGGTTCTGGTCAATAGAATGGTAATCAAAATGGGTTGTGATGATGTCCGAATTCGAATCGTCTGCAGGATGCTGTACCGGGCAAAACTCAAAAATTTCTCTCCCCTTGGGGACAACGATAATTCCGCCCGGGTGCTGTCCGGTAGTTCTTTTTATCCCCGTACATCCTTTGGAGATTCTGATAATTTCAGCTTTATTGACAGTGCGGCTCTTTTCCTCATAATATTTTTTCACATAGCCAAAAGCCGTCTTATCGGCAATCGTACCTATTGTTCCGGCCTTAAATGTTGTACCCTTACCAAAAATAACCTCCGTATATTTGTGAGCTTTGGCTTGATATTCTCCGGAGAAGTTCAAATCAATATCCGGCTCCTTATCGCCATTAAAACCCAAAAAGGTTTCAAAGGGAATATCGATGCCATCCTTTGCCAAGGGCTCTCCGCAATTGGGACAAACCTTGTCCGGCAAGTCAAAACCAATTTTGCAGCCATAATCGGAAAAGTCCGAGTACTTGCACTTAGGGCACCTGTAATGAGCCGGCAGGGCATTGACCTCGGTTATACCGGTCATATAGGCTACCACAGACGAACCAACAGAACCCCTGGAACCAACCAGATAGCCGTCTTCATTTGATTTCCACACCAGCTTTTGCGCGATGATATACATCACTGAGAACCCGTTTTTGATAATAGAATCCAGTTCCCTGTCAAGCCGCATCTGGACGAGCTCCGGCAAAGGATCGCCATAAAGCTCATGAGCCTTACTAAAGGCAATATCCTTAATTGTCTGCTCGCAGCCTTCAATATGCGGCGGGCATTTTTCCGCTGAAATCGGACTGATGGGCTGACACATCTCAGAAATCAGATTGGTGTTGGTAACCACCACTTCATAGGCCTTTTCAGTTCCTAAATAGGAAAATTCCTCAAGCATCTCCTCAGTCGTTTTTAAATATAAGGGTGCCTGATTATCTGCATCCTTAAAGCCCTGTCCTGCTTCCAAGATGCGCCGGTATATCTCATCTTCGGGGTCCATGAAGTGAACATCACCTGTCGCAACGACGGGCTTGTTTAATTTTTCACCCAAAGCCACAATTCTTCTGTTAATATCCTTTAAATAGTCTTTGTCCGGCACCTGTTCTGTTCTGACGAGATAATCATTATTGCCCAGAGGCTGAATCTCTAAATAATCGTACTCTTCAGCAATAGCTTCAATTTCTTCGTCGGATTTCCCCAGCAAAATGGCCTGGTAAAGCTCCCCTTCACTGCAGGCACTGCCAAGGATTAAACCTTCGGAGTATTGTTTATAAAGGCTCTTGAGGATGCGGGGTTTTTTGTAAAAATAATCCAAATGCGAATAAGAGACCAGCTTATATAAATTCTTTAGGCCAACATAGTCTTTAGCCAAGATTATGGCATGATACGTTTTAAGCTTCTTATAGGCTTCCTTGGCAGCTGTTTCATCGTGACTATACCGGTCTATATCTTCTAGGGTTTCCGCTCCCCTTTGCTTAAGCTTTTCCAGCATGACCATAAAGACCTTAACAGTAGTATCTACATCATCTAAGGCTCTATGAGCGACCTCTACCTTAATACCCAGATTTTTAGCTATTCTCCCTAGTTTATACGTTTTGAAATCAGGGAAAACCTCTTTGGCCAAGGACAAAGTGTCCAAATAGGTGTAATCGAACTCATAGCCCAAAATGTTCGCATTGTGCTTTAAGAAGCCAAGATCAAATTCCGCATTATGAGCAACCAAAACGCTGTCCTTAATAAACTCCAACATTTTGGGGAAAACCTGTTCAATAGTTTCCGCATTCCTTACCATATCATCGGTTATGTTGGTAACCTCGACAACTCTTGCCGGAATAGGCTTTTGAGGATTGACAAAACAGCTGAATTGATCGATAACCTTTCCCGCCTGAAGTTTCATAATCCCCAATTCGGTAATTTTTTCCGTCACAGGCGAAAAACCCGTTGTTTCCAGATCCAGCACGCAATACGTTGTATCAATGCTTTGTCCCCTTGGATTAGTGACAGAAGGCCTTTTGTCCGGTGCCAGATAAGCCTCCACTCCGTAGATAATCTTCATATCAGGATTATCTCTGCCTACGAGCTTATACGCTTCAGGAAAAGACTGAACTACTCCATGATCCGTTATGGCGATGGACTTCATGCCCCAGCTCATCGCTCGCTTAATTAAATCCGTGGCACTGGTCATCGCATCCATTTGACTCATCTGAGTATGCATATGCAGTTCGACCCGCTTTACCTCAGCCATGTCCTGCCGCTTAGCCTTTTTCCTGCCCGCTGTTTCAACAATGGTATTGGCAATAAGCTCGACTTCCCCGGAAAACTTGCTGTAACCGGCATTTCCGGATAAGCGGACACCCTTAGACTTTTTAAGCCTGGATAATACCTCGCCGTCTTCGCCGGGTTTAAGAAAGGTTTTACAGGTCATGGAACTTGAGCCGTCATACAAATCAAAAGAAATTAAAGTTTTTCCGCTTCTTAACTCCTTGGCCTCTATATTGGACAGTTCGCCCTCCAAAGCGATCTTTCCCTCATCAGGTGTAATATCAGTGATTTTAATAACCGACTCCTTGATATTAGCGTTTCTTCCTAATATCAAAGAAGAATTTTCTTTTTTTCCATCGCTCTCAGTTTTTATTTCCCGCTTGTTTCCTTGACCTTCCTTAGGGGGTACCGGAGCATTATTGCTTGGCGCAGCCATAGTTTCCTTCTGCAGCAGCAGCATTTCCTCAACATAAGCATCTTCTTGCACTCTCATTGATTCATCAAGGCTTACGTCATCAAGGAAATTTATTTGATAGGAAGTGCCGTAAAGGCTTTTTACGGCGTCCTGAATTAATTTATCGTAACCTTTGGCTTTTAATAAGTAAGATATTCCAATTTTAAACTTAAAATTGATCGTGTTTTGGGTTATTTCATAATCGCTATTATTGAGAGCCGATTTTAAGACCGGATTTTTGCCCGCCAACGACAAGACAATATTTTTAAGCTCCTCTTCTAAGGGCTTTCTGTCAGCTCCCTCCGTATACTCGATGGTGATGATGGAATCATTTAAAGCCAATCTGTTCTTGATAAACTTATTAATTCCTTCAATCTCTCGAATGTCGATATATTTATCGGAGCAGAGTTTCATTTCCAGGATTTTTGAGTTTTTGTTTAAAACAACAGCTTCAACAACTGCAGTAGTTATGTTGCCTTCTGCTTCATAATCGCTAAAAATTTCATTAATTCTTTTCATGCTACTCCCTATATCTCTCCTACGTTTTAAAATAAGAAATAGATGACATGGGTCATAGATATTCTTTAAAAAAGTTAAGCGAAGAACTTATAGATGAATTTTTGATAAAGCAATTTTATTAACTTCAAATTATTATACCAGCTCTTACTGTTCTTTTCATTATCAAAGCCCTCTTTATCTTGCGAAAACTGATCTGCCCAAAACTTATCTAATCCACGACCGTAGTCCTCCAAGCTCCCAGAGCAACGAATTAGCCCCGGTGTAGCCTTTAACCTTCGCTTTAGTTATGGTAAACATTGCAAATTACATTTTGAGGAAATAAAGGATAACTTGGCCTATTGCCGAATACTTACTCATTATTTGAAAGGAGGAATTAGATCAATGGCTAATATCTTAATTGTTTCATGTGCAAAAATTCGTGATATTAGTTGTGTAGCTTGTTTAAAATGTTTTAAAGCTGCTCAGCTAAAAGAGGGTGAATTTGCCAAGTATGACTCGGTTCAGATCGTGGGCAACAGCAGCTGCGGCGATTGTCCCGGCCTAGTGATGCCTAAAGTTGGTTTAGTCATGGAAATGTCAGATTATTTAGATCGCGAAATTGATGCCATTCATATTGCTACCTGTGTTGTAAAAGCAAAGACTACTGCCGGCTGTCCAATCGATCTTGACGGAATTAAAGCAAAACTAGAAGCAAAATTTGGTAAACCTGTCGTCTTAGGCACTCATAATTATTAATACTTAGACCCCGGCTTTGCCGGGGTCTTTTATACTTACACGTAAATCAGTAAAGGTATTATTATACTCCTGTCAGCATCATTGCTCACATTACCAGCCCTACACTACTATCTTGCTAGTTATACGTAAAGCCCATTCCTCTTCGAGAGTGAGCGTCGAAAACTTCAGGAATGGTCAGATTAGGCCTAAGAACAATATCTTATTCCTCCATCATATATGGATAATTAACAACGGTACGGGGAACCATCGCCTCTTTGATAGCCCGTTGGCTTATCCAGCGATATAAGTTAATAGCGCTGCCCGCCTTATCATTCGTGCCTGAGGCGCGGCTTCCGCCAAAGGGCTGCTGCCCGACAACAGCACCAGTCGGCTTGTCATTAATATAGAAATTTCCGGCCGCATGGTCCAAAGCTTTAGCAATCTTGATAACCGCAGCTCTGTCCTGAGCAAATACAGCGCCCGTCAAGCCATAGATCGTTGCCGTATCGCAGGCTTTCAGGGTTTCTTCCAATTTGTCATTGGGATAGACATAAACGGTCATAACCGGTCCAAAGATTTCTTCCACCATAGTCTTAAAGTTGGGAGTCTTGGCTAAAATGACCGTCGGCTCAACAAAGTAACCAACGCTGTCATCACAGCCGCCGCCAAAGATGATCTCTGCATCCTGAGATTCTCTGGCATAATCAAGATAGTTTTTAATATTCAAGAAGGAACTACGATCAATGACCGCATTCATGAGATTGGTAAAGTCCCGGACATCGCCCATCTTAATCTTGCCGATTTCCTCTTCAAGTCGCCCTTTTAATTGGCTCCAAAGGCTCTCCGGAATGTAAGCGCGAGAGGCTGCCGAGCACTTCTGCCCTTGATATTCATAAGCCCCAAGAACCATGGCACAGGTGAGAGCTTCGATATCCGCCGATTCATGCGCAAAGATAAAGTCCTTGCCGCCCGTTTCACCAACAAGACGAGGATAAGAAACATACTTGGCGATATTACTGCCAACTTGGTTCCAGATCCCGTTGAATACTGCGGTAGAGCCGGTAAAGTGAAAGCCCGCCATCTTAGGATGACTTACCACCACCCTGCCAAAGTCGGTGCCCCTGCAAGGCACAAAATTGATAACCCCGGCAGGCAGACCGGCTTCCATCAAGATTTGCATAAAGTAATAGTTGGAAAGAACCGCCGTTGATGACGGTTTCCACAAAACAGTGTTGCCAACAATCGTCGGTGCAGTCGAGAGATTGCCGCCAATTGAGGTGAAATTAAACGGAGTAATTGCTGCTACAAAGCCGTCCAGAGCGCGATATTCAACGCGATTCCAGACACCGGGTGTATTCATTGGCTGCTGCTTGTAGATTTCTTGAGCGTAGTAGGTATTAAAACGCAGGAAATCTGCCAGTTCGCAAATCGCATCAATTTCAGCTTGGAAGGGGTTTTTGCTTTGGCCAAGCATGCAAGAAGCAGCCACTTTAGCTCGATATTTTCCTGTTAACAGATCCGCAGCTTTTAAGAATATCGTTGCTCTGTGCTCCCAGGGCATATTTTCCCATTCTTCTCTCGCAGCCTCAGCAGCTTCAATAGCCAGGAGCAATTCTTTTTCTCCGGCAACATGGTACTCACCGAGGACCTTTTGGTGATCATGAGGGCAGATCATTGGGGCTTTATTTCCAGTCCGTATTTCCTTGCCGCCAATAATTATCGGCACTTCAACAGGGTTTGCCAATTGCCGCTCAAGCTCTGCCTTGATAGCGGCACGTTCCGGGGACCCCGGCATATACCCTTTTACAGGTTCATTTTCAGGAAATTTGAGTTCAAAATAAGCATTATTCATTTGGATTTTCCTCCTCGTTATTAATCATTTAAGTCATAAATTTATCCGGTTTTTAAGACCCCCTTTTCTATAAGTGGGGGTGGGTATCTGAAGCCCCAATATTCGGCTTTAGCTGAACGATTTCACTTGTTTGAGGATCGCACTATATCCTGGCCACTTTAGACGACGGCTGGCTCAAGCAATAACTCTCCCCGGCGGAAACGGTCTAGACCAAATTTTTCAATGGGCATAAAACATTCTTGACCGAGAATTTTCTGCGCCAAAAGAACGGCTGTCTGGGGACCGACCATGAAGCCATGGCCGCTGAATCCTGCGGCTACCCACATTCCTTGGGCGTCAGGAATTTCAGCGAAAATCGGATTGGCATCCGGACTCATATCATAAAGCCCCGACCATTGCCGGACGACACGGAGATTCTTTAAAAGAGGCAAAACAGTGATAGCTTGACGGGCAACGTCCTCAAGGAACTCCCAACTGGAATGAATATTAAAATCTTTCGGTTCGTTGGGATCGCCCACCCCCATAATAAAACTGCCGTGAGGCGTCTGCTGACAGTACAGACGATGGTGTAAGGAAATGACCATAGGACCTTGGCAGGGTTCGACAGCCTCAGTTACCAGTGCTTGGTGCCGCTGCGGATAAAGCGGGAGATCAAAGCCGACCATCTTACAAATTGTACCGGCGGCAAATCCGCAGGCGTTAATGACGATGGAAGTGTTAATTTCCCCTTTCGTCGTCTGAACGGCGGTGACTTTACCCTTCTCCCGTTTGATGCCAGTAACCGTCGTATAGGTTTCATAGTTGACCCCGAGCCGCCGCCCTGCTTTATAATAGGCATCAACCACATGAAAAGGATTAGCATGACCGTCTGATTGACAGAAGGTCGCACCGACCAAACTGTTGATATTCAAATGAGGTACAATTTCCTGAGCTTCTTGAGGCGTAATCATTTTAGTGGAAATCCCCAGACTATGCTGGACAGCCACATTTTTTTTATACTGTTCCCATTCACTTTCAGTATAGGCAACCATTAGATAGCCGCCCTGTTTAAATTCAATATCCATGTCATAATCAAGTTCTTCATTCATGGATTCGAAACGTTTTACGCTGTCCCGGGCAAGAATAGCATTGGTTTCTGTCCCCCATTGCTGCCGCACTCCGGCACCGCAGCGTCCTGTTGCTCCCGAAGCAAGGTATTGTTTTTCAATAACGACAATGTCTTGGACACCCCGCAGGGCCATTTCATAAGCTAAGGCGCAGCCTGTAATTCCGCCGCCGATAATGACAACGTTAGCTGTTTTCTGCAAGTGATTCACCCCCCGCAAAGGTTCCCAGTTTTACAGGTTTTACAGTCGGCCGAAAGGTTGGCATCAGAACTTCTGCAACAGGAATTCCATAGGCCTTAGACAGTTCTTGAGCAATTAACATCCGGCAAGTCCGTCCTTGACAAGGTCCCATTCCGGCACGGAGGACCCGCTTTATTTCATCAATAGTCCGGTAACCTTGCTTAATCAAGGCTTGTATTTCCTCTAAAGTAATATCTTCACAGCGACAGACGATGGTCTCTTTATCCAGCATGTCTAATCCCTCCCCTGCGAATACCGCGCACTTCCATGGCCAGTTCTTGGGGCACGGCCAGCCACACTGTGTAGGTTTTATTTTTCGAGCCGCCGGACTGAATCTTTTTCACCTTAAAGGTACCCAGTTCTTTTCCGGCCCGGTCAACCCCAACGACTTCCTCCTCTTCCTGAGGGAGCGGGAGATATTCATAGGGAATTCTCACCACAGCTTCCTCCGCACTATAGGAACCATCAACTACAAAAATGGCTAATCCCGGACAACGGCTGAGGCAGACTCCACAGCCGTTGCATTTGTCGAAGTCCATCTTCGGTAAGTCGTTAATATCCTGCAGCGGCAGGATGGCACCCTGCTTACAGGCTTCTGCACAGGGATTGCAGGGAATCTTTTGAAAGCATTCGATAATGGCGACCGGCCCTTTCTTCAAGCGCTCCTGAGATGGAGTGACAGTCTTCACATCTTCAGTTGAGGGAATTCCAGTTTTGTTTAACACCCTGCTCCCCCCTTTCCCATCAGTTTTTTAAGTCCTTGCATCGTCTTTTGGCCTGCCGGTCCCGCCCGCAGTTCACTTAACTCTACCAATGCCTCAGCTTGAAGTTTCAGAGCCGCATCTTTGCCGTAACCTAAGCTATAGGCAGCACTTATTCCTGCCAAGCGTCCTTCCACCATAGCAGAGCTGGCTTCTTCGACTCCGCTGACATCCCCAGCTACATAGAGACCGGGACGGGTCGTTTCCAAATATTCATTTCTTAAGGGCACGTGTCCGGAAAGTTCCGCAACATAGTGCATCTGACAGTCTGCTTGGAAACAGAGTTCGGTTAAGGGGCTCAAACCGACCGCCAGACATATTACATCAACTTTTAAGTCTTGTTCGCTCCCTGAAATAGGCCGCCAATTCTCATCCAATCGACAGATGATTGCACCCTCAACACTTTCTTCTCCGTAGGCTTCTTTTATCGTATGAGATGTCAGAATCGGAACACCGGCGCGCCGGATCTTCGCAGCATGAACTAAGTATCCGCCAATCGTTGGTGCAGCCTCGATAATGGCGGCAACATCGACACCAGCTTGCAGCAATTGATAAGAAACAATAAGTCCGATATTTCCGGCACCGATCATAAGTACACGTTGCCCCGGGACAATGCCATGGACATTCATAAGCGTTTGAACCGCCCCGGCTCCGTAAATTCCCGGCATATCGTTATTGGGGAAGGTTATCATTTTCTCCGAAGCGCCTGTCGCAATGATAATCTTTTGCGGCTTTATTTTTAGGTGTTGACCGTCTTTTTCGGCGGTAACCACACCATCTTCATAAATTCCTAAAGCCGTGGTTCCTGACCAAACTTCAACCTTTGCCTTAGTGGAACACTGCTCAATCAGCAAATTTCCGATCTGATAGCCCCGCTCACCGGCATACTGTTTGCGGGAGCCAAAGAACTTATGGGTCTGTTTAACTAATTGGCCGCCAAGTTTGTCGTCTCTTTCAATAATCAGAATTCCTGCCCCTAAATCAGCAGCCGCTGCAGCAGCACATAAACCGGCCGGTCCGCCGCCAATAATGAGAACTTCTATCTCTTTCAACGCAGGCACCCCTTTCCTTGCTGCGTCTCCACCTGCATGCCCGGTTTAACCTTTTCTACACAAATCCTGACATTCGGTTCCCCATCAACGATCATAAGGCAGGATGAACAATTGCCGATGGCACAGAAAAGGCCCCTTGGCCTATGCTTTTCCGGACTATGACCTAAGACCCTAACCCCTGCAGCATGGAGGGCAGCGGCTATGGTTTCTCCTTCATAACTTTTAATTTCCTGGCCGTCGAAGAAAAAGGTTATCTCATCTCCTCGCTGGAAATCCAAAATTGGATGCTCATTAATTCGCACAGACGTCACTCTCCTCAGTTCCTAATTGACGAACTTAAATCGAACTTGTTTTTAAATTGCAATTTCTGTGCCAAATGTTGAACCTGTATATCTTGGAAAAACCGGTCTCGATTGGAATGGAAATTAAACTAAAGAGTTAGTTCTAAGCCCCCTATATTTGATGTATAACACTCCGCGTATCTTATATTCTGTTCAATAGTGTTCAAAATGTTTAAACACCTTGAACACTATTGTTTAATAATCGTTCCGTTTCGTTAAAGTTGTCTTTGCCTTTACCGTCATTGGAAAACGAAAGAAAAAAATTGGCCATCGCAAAATAAAGACAAGAAAAAGTCGAAAAAGCTAATAAATTTTGTTATTGTAAACTAATATGTGATATCTTATAATGCTATTATATATTTGTACTTAAAATTCGGGATATTTAGAAAAGGAGAAATCTGAGAAATAGCAACCAACAGTCCCACGCTATCAATAATGTAATTCTTAAGGCTTTATATTTCATTTATAGGAGAATCCGATACTAGATTGAATAGGGAGTCTTTAAGCATGAATGTAAAAGATCTTAATTCATTTATCGAAACCTTGCCTAGCTTATTAGATGTAATGCAAGATGACATGACAATTTTAGTATATGATTTAGAAACCATGACTTTCAAAGCAGTTTTAGAAGGCAAGAACCTTAAAACAAACTTAAAGGCGGGAGATTCATTTAATGATAGCCGGGGCTCTTTCAAATATCTTAAAGAAAGCAAAAGACAAGTTCGTTCAATAGTGCCAAAAGGTTATTTCGGGGTTCCGGCCAAAGGATGTCTCACACCAGTTTTTGATGAAAAGGGAAACGTTGTTGCCGTAGTCTCCGTTTCCAAGAGTATGGAAATTGAAACCCAAATCGAGGAGATTGTTACCTTTCTCTTAGAATCTTTCGAACAACTAAATGTGGGTGTGGGAGAAGTTGCATCGGGATCTCAAGAACTTGCTGTTTTTATCAAGGAAACCATGGAGTTCAGCGAAAAAACTCAGCAAAAAATTTCAGAAATAGATGGGATTACCCAAAAAATCAAAACTATCTCGTCACAATCTAATTTATTGGCCTTGAATGCCTCAATAGAGGCCGCCAGAGCAGGTGAGGCAGGAAAAGGTTTTAGCGTGGTAGCGAAAGAAATGGGAGTTTTATCAGGTCTAAGTAAAGAATCCACAGAATTGGTATCAAGATCACTCCAAGAAATAAAGAACGCTATTGACACCATTGCCAAACAAATCAGTAAAACAAGCCTTACCGCTGAAAACCAGGCTTCTGCAACAGAGGAAATAGCAGCCACCTCTGATGAGATAGTCACAACTACAAAGCGGCTTGCCCAGATTACACAGATTTCAACGTTTGAAGAAGAATTAGCTCAAAAATAGCAAACTCGTTCCAGCTTTAGCTGAACATCAAGGCTTCGGTGACGAGAGTGTCCTGTGGACACTTTCGCCGAAAGCGCCTAGCCCCTAACAAATACTATCGCGCTGAAGGATGAACTTCCCCTCCACCGAAGCAGAGAACGGTGGTTGATAACAAAAGCCCTTACCATTAATTCGATTCAGTTCATCGAATCAATGGAAGGGCTTTTTTCCTTTTATCTTATAAGGCTGTATGCTCTGTTCGGGCAATAATTTCCTCCTGCAGAGCTTCGCTGAGATCGCAGAAATAATCGCTGTATCCGGCAACACGGACGATGAGATCACGGTACTTTTCCGGTTCCTTCTGAGCTGCCCGCAGGGTTTTAGCGCTGACAACATTAAACTGAATGTGGTGACCGCTTAATTTGAAGTAGGAGCGAACGAGCTGGACTAATTTTTCAAGTCCTTCATCCCCCTCGACAACCTGGGGAGTAAACTTCAGATTCAGCAAAGTACCTCCTGTGCGGGCATGATCCATTTTCGAAGCGGATTTGATAACCGCCGTCGGTCCTAAACGATCAGACCCTTGAACGGGCGAAATCCCTTCAGAAAGCGGTTCCCAAGCCCTGCGGCCATCAGCCGTCGCACCAATGACCGAGCCGAAATACACGTGACAGGTGGTCGGCAGCATGTTAATGCGATAAACCCCGCCTTTCGTCGTTGGCCGCCCATTGACTTCATTATAATAGGCGTTGAAAATGTCAACCATTATTTCATCGGCATAGTCATCGTCATTGCCAAAATGGGGAGTTTTGTTCAGCAGCAGCTGACGAACTCCTTCGTATCCCGTAAAATTTTGCTCTAAAGCCTTCAGCAGTTGTTCCATGGTCAAGTCCTTTTGCTCATAAACATGATAACGAATGCCTGACAAGGTATCAGTAAGGCTGCCCAGACCAACGCCCTGAATATAGTTCGTATTATAGCGAGCACCACCGTCGTTGTAATCCTTGCCTTTAAGAATGCAATCGTCGATGAGTATAGACAGAAAAGGCGAGGGCATGTAGGCGGCATAAAGACGCTCGATGATATTACTTCCCTTAACCTTAATGTCAATAAAATAATGAAGCTGCTTTTTAAAGGCCTCAAAAAGTTCTTCATAGGAGCTAAAGTTATTTGGATCGCCGGTTTCCAGACCTAATTGCCGACCTGTCCGCAGATCAATCCCGTTGTTCAAAGTCAGTTCAAAAATTTTCGGCAAGTTGAAATAGCCTGTAAGGATATAACTTTCTTTGCCAAAGGCTCCTGTCTCAACGCAGCCGCTGGTACCGCCCTGGCGGGCATCCTCAATGGATTTACCCTGGCGCAGCAATTCTTCAACCACAGAGTCGGCATTAAAGACGGAAGGCTGACCCCAGCCTTTGCGGATGATGCGAGCCGCTCTCCTGATAAAACGATCAGGATTCTTTTTGCTTAGCTGAATATTAGAGCTGGGCTGCAAAAGGCGCATTTCATCGATGACATCTAAAACGAGGTAAGTGACGTCATTAACCCCATCCGAGCCATCCGCTTTTAGTCCGCCACTGTTGATATTGGCAAAATCCGTATACGTTCCGCTTTCCGCTGCAGTTACCCCTACTTTAGGCGGTGCCGGCTGGTTGTTAAATTTAACCCAAAAACACTGCAAAAGTTCCTTAGCTTTTTCTTCGGTCAAGGTCCCATCAGCTAACCCTTGCTTATAAAAAGGATATAAATGCTGATCCAGCCTTCCAGGATTAAAGGCATCCCAAGTGTTAAGTTCCAGGATAACACCGAGATGCACAAACCAGTAAGCCTGCAGAGCCTCCCAGAAATTTTCCGGGGCATGGGCAGGAACATGGGAGCATACTTCGGAAATGATTTCCAGTTCCGCCTTGCGCAGCGGGTCTTTTTCAGTTTGAGCGATTTCCTTAGCCTTTTGGGCATACCGCTCAGCAAATGTAATGATTGCTTCAGCGCAGATCCTCATGGCTTTTAGTTCTTCCTGCTTCTGATACGCTTCTGCATCGTTTAAATAATCCAGCCTTGCCAAGTGATCGTCAATTTTCTGAATAAAATCCAAAAAGCCGAAGCGATAGATTTTATCATCAAGAACGGTATGGCCCGGTGCCCTCTGCTCCATAAACTCCGTGAAAATACCCGAATCATAAGCCGCTTTCCATTTCTCGGACATCTCCTGAAAAATTAGATCGCGCATGGAATTTCCTTGCCAGTAAGGAATAATTTCCTGTTCGTAAGCATCACGAACCACCTGACTTACTTTAAAAGAAATCTTGGGTCGTGAGTCAAGAATATCCAAATCCTCAAGGGAGTGACAGCAAAGTTCAGGATACGTATAAGTCGCCTTAGGCGCAGGTCCTCGCTCCCCTACGATCAATTCTCCTGGATTGAGACATATCTCTTTGCGTTCCAGCACGTATTTAAAGGCCAACGCTCTGCGGACAGGCACGGAGGTATTGCCGGCTTGACGATAAAATTCCGTCATCAATTCCGCCCTTTCCGCAGAAATATAGGCTTCAGTTTCTAAACTCTGCTGCCTGAGCATGGTTACTCGTTCATTCATTTCGGCCTCTCCTCCCCTCGGAAACTTCTTGATACTTTATTAATTTAATGCTCAATATATCAATACTAAATATAATGTTTTAGATGAATAAGCAGCAATACTAACCACCGATTTTAACCTTTAAGCCATACTGTTCCAGCTCGCCCTTGATCCGCTCCATCTGCTCACTCTCAGGAGCCTGGATATCCGGCAGCTGATATTCCAGGCCCAACCGTTTGTATTTATCCACACCAGCCCGGTGATAGGGCAGCAAATGAAGTTCTTGAACTCTTTTCAAGGAGGCAACGAATTCTCCAAGTTGGTGAAGGTTTTCTTTATCATCATTACAGCCGGGAGTGATCGGTACACGAACAAGAACCTTAGGATGGTGCTCTGTCAGCCAGCGCAGATTGTCCAGAATAAGTTCATTAGGCACCCCGGTGTAGTATTGGTGTCTCTGGGAATCCATGAGTTTTAAATCGTATAAAAAGAGATTAACATAGGGGCT
Organism: Desulfosporosinus acididurans; assembly: GCF_001029285.1. Taxonomy (GTDB): domain Bacteria; phylum Bacillota; class Desulfitobacteriia; order Desulfitobacteriales; family Desulfitobacteriaceae; genus Desulfosporosinus; species Desulfosporosinus acididurans. The sequence continues at coordinate 62,441 of NZ_LDZY01000007.1, read as the reverse complement.
GATCGTTTGGAGGATTTCAGACTTAACATAGCCGCAAGTCTCTACCGCTGTGTTTATCTCCTTCTTTTGACAGTCTTGAAGCAGTTCTGTTAGAAAGGTAGGCTGCATCAAGGCTTCTCCTCCTGAAAAAGTAGCCCCTCCTCCCGATTCATCATAAAAGACCAAATCTTTTTCAATCTCAGCCATAACCTGGCCAACAGACATAGTTTTTGCCACCAGTTCTCTCGCTCCGGCATGACAGACTTTACAGCAATCCCCGCACACCTTGCACTGAGCGCGCTTATATTCCAGCTTACCGGACGTCAGCCTAATTGCGTCTCTGGAACAACTTTCCAGGCACCGACCGCAGCCGATACAGCGATCCGGCCAATAGAACAGCTCTTGGTCATACTTTTGACTTTCCGGATTATGACACCAAAGACAATTGAGAGGGCAGCCCTTAAAGAAAACTGCCGTTCGAATACCTGGGCCATCATGAATAGAATATTTCATAATATTGATGATCTTACCATCTGTCACCTTCAACACTCCGTCTGTCTTGCTATTAACTCACCGGCAGCAGCACATCTTGCAAAGAATGATCCAAGGCACAACTTCCAAAATACGCTCAAAGGAGGCAGGAAAGCTGCTCTCCCCCACTAATAGTAACACCGCCGCCCGAATAAAAAAAGGAGATTTCATCCATAATCCTTCTATTCTCCCAGATAAGCCTTTGTTATTCTCTCATCTTGCCTGAGCTCGGTACTGTCCCCTTCCATGACCAGCTCACCGGTCTCTAAGACATAGCCATAATCCGCTAATTTTAGGGCTATCTTAGCATTTTGCTCGACAAGCAAGATTGTAGTTCCTTCAGAATTCAGCTGCTTAATAATCCGCATAATATCTTGAACAATCAAAGGAGCCAATCCCATGGAAGGCTCGTCTAACAAAAGAAGCTTGGGGTCAGTCATCATAGCGCGGCCTATGGCTAACATTTGCTGTTCCCCACCAGAGAGAGTTCCTCCGATTTGTTTTTGCCGATCTTTTAAACGGGGAAACATTTCAAAAACGTGTTCAATTCGCTTACGGCGCAAGGATTCATCTTTAAGGGTAAATCCCCCTAGTTCAAGATTTTCCTTAACCGCTAAATCCTTGAAAATACGCCGTCCTTCGGGAACATGGATTAAACCCATGCTGACAATCTTGTGGGCTTTCTCTTTACTTATATCCCGGCCATAAAACTCGATTTTGCCTGCAGATGCTTGAATCAATCCGGAAATCGTCTTTAACGTTGTTGTCTTTCCGGCACCATTGGAGCCAAGCAGGGTCACGATCTTACCCTTGGGCACTTCCAGACTTACTCCTTTAAGAGCATGAATTTTCCCATAAAACGTTTCAACATTTTGCAGGACGAGTGCTAAGTCGTTCATTCCTCATCCTCCTTACCCAAGTAGGCTTCGATAACTTTGGGATTGTTCTTGACTTCTTCAGAAGATCCTTCAGCTATTTTCTGGCCATAGTCAATGACCACAATTTTTTCCGAAACTTTCATGACCAGCCCCATATCATGTTCTATCAACAGTACTGTGATACCTAAATCCTTCTGAATGCGTCGTATTAAGTCTACTAACTGGTCTTTTTCATCATGGTTGAGACCGGCAGCCGGTTCATCCAATAAAATAAGTTTTGGATGAGTAGCCAAAGCTCTGGCCCACTCTACACGACGTTGGTCACCATAGGCCAAATTACGGGCCAAACGGTCTTGTTTATCTAAAATACCTACAAAGTCAAGACACTCTTCACTGACCTGCCGAATTTTCTTTTCTTCCTGACGCTGACTGGGAAGTCTTAAAACAGCTCCCAGGACACCGGCAGACGTTCGGCTGTGCATGCCGGACATGACATTTTCCAAAACCGTCATATCTTTGAATAAACGCAAATTCTGAAAAGTTCTCGCCATACCCAATTTTGTAATTTTATACGGCTTCTGCCGAAAGATACTTTGGCCTTGAAATAAGATATCGCCTTCACTGCCTTTATAAAAACCCGTCAGACAATTAAACGCTGACGTTTTTCCTGCACCATTGGGTCCTATCAGACTTACAATTGAATTCTCATCCATATCGAAACTAAGGTTATTTACTGCTGTTAACCCGCCAAAACGAAGAGTTAACTTTTTCACTTCTAAGATAGGCATTATACTCATCCTTTTTTTTAAAGTTCCGGACATGCAAGTCGCTTTCTCAACGTTTCTATAAGGAAGGTAAAAAACATTAAACTTCTAAGTTCATTGAAACCCAAATGCCTCTCTAGCTTTTTCGTTCCGGCCAAAGACCTTGTGGGCGAAATACCATAATAATAACCAGGAGAATACCAAATAAGAGCATCCGCATCTGACCAATTTCCCGAAATATCTCCGGGAAGAAAACCAGGAATACGGCTCCCAGAATCGCACCGGGAATCTTACCCATTCCTCCTAAGATTACAGCCAGAAGAATCATCGCCGATTGAGTAAAGGCAAAGGTCTCCGGTGAAATAGCGGTCATCTTAACTGCAAAAAACGCACCCGCCACACCGCCAAAAGCAGCTCCAATCATATAAGCATAGAGTTTTGTTTTTACGGGATCAATGCCCATTGCTTCAGCAGCATCTTCATCTTCGCGAATATATTGCCAAGCTCGTCCCAGACGAGAATGATAGATGCGCAGAGACACGATAATCGCCAAAATTACTAAGATGAAAAATGTATAATAAAAATCAGTAATTTGATACAGCTTATGGCCAAAGATAGTCGGCCGTTGAATACCTACCAAACCACTTGCCCCGCCTGTAACCTTTAAGTTGCGGGCGGTGATACGGGTAATTTCCCCGAATCCCAAGGTTACGATAGCTAAGTAATCGCTGCGCAGTCTTAAGGTCGGTCCCCCGATGATAATCCCGGCTATAACACAAAAGATAACGGCGATAGGTATGGTAAGCCAAAAGTTCAGGCCGTATCTCATAAGGATTCCCGTTGTATAGGCTCCTACAGCAAAAAAGGCTGCATAGCCAAGGTCAACTAAGCCGGCATAACCAATAACGATGTTTAATCCCAGAGCCAGAATAATATAGAAAAACGTATTCGTCATAACTTCTTCTATATAGTTATTGACACCCAGAGGCAGTAAGGCAACGATTATAACCAATAGGGACAGGAATAAAACACGCGTTTTTTTGCCCTTTATCGTTTCAGTCACACGATCTTTAAAACCAACAGAATTAACCATCTGCTACATCCTCTCAATCTCGCTTTTACCCAAAATTCCGGTCGGTTTTGTAACCAGCAATAGGATTAAGATGCCAAACGTAAAAACGTCTTTCCAAGCAGATCCTACAAAAGGAAGCTGCGTTCCGGCCGTTTCCAAAAGGCCTAAAATAAGGCCCCCGAGCATTGCTCCCGGTATACTGCCGATTCCGCCGATAACTGCTGCGGTAAATGCCTTTAAGCCAATGATAAAACCCATGTAAAAATGAATGCTTCCATAATAAACTCCTGCCATGACACCGGCAGCAGCAGCCAAGGCTGAGCCGACGAAAAAGGTTAAGCTGATGGTCTTAGTGACATTAATTCCCATCAGGCGGCAGGCATCCTGATCAAGGGCTATGGCGCGCATGGCTTTGCCATACATAGTGCGATTGATAAACCAATATAAGCCAAGCATCAGAACAGCCGTCGCAACCACCATAATTATCTGAGTATAGGTTATATTCAGAGGCCCAACACTGATTCCGTCATAGCTCAGACTGGTTGTGAAGGCTTTATATTCCCCGCTCGTCATAACCATGACGGCGTTGAATAAGGTAAAGGATACACCTACCGCCGTAATTAAGAGAGACATACGTGGGGCATTTTTATTTAAGAGGGGCTGGTAGGCAACCCTATGTATTACTATTCCTAGGAATCCCACAAGAACCATACTGATCACCAAAGCGGCAGTAATTCCTAACCAACCGATCCCCAAAACACTTCCAAAAAGACCGAGAGCCCCAAATCCCACAAAGGCCCCTACCATATAAATATCCCCGTGGGCAAAATTAAGAAGTTTTATAATGCCGTAAACCATGGAATAACCGAGAGCTACAAGGCTATAAAAAGAACCTAAAATTAATCCATTCACAAGTTGTTGAATAATAATATAAAAATCTGTCATAACGTGCACCCCTTCACCCTCTTTGAACTAAAGACAAAGATTGTCTAAGGACGACTGGGAAAAAGTACCCGGTCGTCCTTAGCATCAGTTATTTTTATACTTTTTTATTGCAGAACAAATTGTCCGTTCTTGATTTGCAAGACGATAAAGTTACTCTCTTGTAACGTCTTATTGGGAGCAAAGGTTACTTTGCCGGCCAAGCCCTGGAAATCCTTGGTTTCGATCAAGGCCTTAATGATCGCCTTGCCATCAGTATTTCCAGCTCGTTTCATAGCATCTGCCAGCAAGTTTATCCCGTCATAAGCCAACGGGGCATAAGCTCCGGGGGTCTGACCATATTTCGCTTTATAAGCATCGGCAAACTGTTTTGCCGTCGGGAGGAATTCGGCAACGGGAGGCGACAGTACATAGGTGCCTTCTCCGGCAGCTCCGGCCATCTGGATAAGTTTAGGATCGCTGCTGCCGTCACCAACAACAATAGCTCCTTTATAACCGCCTTGACGCAATTGCTTAATTAAGAGGGCACCGTCTGCATAGTAGGCAGTCCAAAATACCAAATCCGTATTTTTAGATTTCAAACTTGTTACTAAGGATGAAAAATCCTGTTCTCCTTTAGTAGTAACGTCATGAGAAACTACTGTATTTCCTGCGGCTTTCCAAGCAGCTTCGGTTTGCTTTGCCAAATCAGAGGAATATGCATCCCCTTGTTCTACGATGGCAACATTTTTAGCTCCCAGCTTTTTAAAGAGTTCGACTGCTTTTTGAGTCTGGTGTACAGCCGTACCATTAATTTGGAAGGTATTTCCGGGATTTTCATCCGTAATTTTTGATGAGTTGGCAGCTTCAACGATATACGGAATATTTTTCTCGTTGTAGATTGTTAAGGTTGGAACAACTGCGCCAGAGCAATATCCTCCGACAATGGCAACTACCCCTTCAGAAACTAACTTATTAGCAGCTGCCGTTGCTTGCTGGGGATCACAGGCATCATCACCTGTAACGGTTCCTAATGTTTTACCATTAATTCCGCCTTTGGCATTCACCTCGGCGACAGCCATTTTGATAGCATTTTCCATATCTTTACCGTAGGTCGCCTCAGAACCGGTCATGGGTAAAGGTACGCCGATCTTAATATCTCCGCTGCTTGCTGTTGACTGATCGGATGAACCTGATGACGATGCACTGGATTGGGTACCGCAGCCTGAAACAATTACCGTAAAGGATAGAAGTGTCACCGCAAGTACACTAAGAAACTTTTTGGACATTTCAAATTTCCCCTCCTCATTTATGTAGGTTGCATTCCGTTGTAATTACAAGCTAAACATCACCTCCTATTTCCGGATCTAAACTCTTGCCCCCCAAATGACCAGAATTACGCAAATATTCAGACCTAGTTAGATGCAGAAAACCGCAGTTAACTCGTTCAGCTAAAGCTGATTAATGAAGTACCTACCCCCACTTATAAAAGTGGGGGGCTTAAAAACTGGATCAAAATAACCTCAGCTTAGCTATTGATAACAAGCCGAATCAGCCAAAGGTAAAGAAATCATAAATAAGGTAAGGTACCACTCAAAAGCAGCACCGGAACTTTTATAAAACAATTAGGCATAACAGGTTATATAGTAAAAATATGGCAATATTCTATAATCTAATACTCCGCCTTGTTCTTGATAAACAACGTTGTTTCCTCAAAAACTGTCAAATTTACAAATACATTTCTTTTAAAACATATTTAATATGATGATATAGTGCAATAGCAGCTCTGTCAATAATTTATTACCTAATATACATTATACTTTATGCGTGTTATATATAAGGAAGGAAACCATTAGGTTAATCGTCTTAAATTGCCAAATTCTTTCGTCGGAATACGAACCCTGAAAGAAACAGACAAGTTCCTGAAATACAGCTCAAGATAAGGCATTCTTTTGTCGGCAGCAATTTCCCCCGAAGAACTTCTTGGGGGCGAAACAGAGCAAAGGGCGTTACGTTTTGCAAGCCAGCAAATCGTTCACTGAGAGATGACATAACGTCGAGCCCATAAAAAATTACAGTTAAAGCGCTTACCAAAGGAACAGATACTTCTTCTGAGTTTAGGGACACACCAAAGAGCATGCTGTAGCCACTGACCACCGTACTCAAGCAAAACCCTAAGATTCCCATTCTGAAAAATCCCCACCTGTCAATGGTTACCTTAAAAAAAGCTGCTGCAGAATATATCCCTCCCACCGTAGCACCGGTTACCATCATTAATTCCGTTAAAAGCACTCCAATTTGGGTATTGATGATTTCTGAGCGGGACACTGGTGCTGACAAAGGATAAGCCATAAAACCTTGTTCAAGCATATGCGCAGTCAGAGCATTTGATGCGCTTATTCCGTAAACGGAAATAAGCAGCGTCCAGAACCTTCCTAATAATTGCGCCGAGATATAGGATTCATAAGATATATCTGTTTCTTCCTCGGAAACGCCAAACGCTCGTTTAACCGGTGTTGGAAAACTGTTTGGAAGATCTTCGATCACAGGTGATTCAATAAGAATCGGATAAACCCAGGTTATCAGCCACTCATAAAGCATCAGACCAAGGGAATAACCTATGACCTTTTTACCTTCATATTTAAGCATTGACCAATACAATGCATCGTTCATCATCGTCACCTCGACGTTTCCTGACACTCATCCGTTTTTCTGGCAAAGAAATAGTGGGACGTTCCCAAAGGCATAACCGCCATATCAACATCGTCGTATCCGGTTTGGAGCAATAAAGATCTAATTTCCTCTGTGGTGGGAAGTCCCTCGAAGCCCTGATGGCAGGCCAGAAAGAAGCTCATAAGATTTTGAGGAAGATGAGTCCGAAAAACTCGAACAGGAGAGCCCTTGCGTACTGCTGTTAAGATCCCTACTTGGCCGCCCGGCTTTAAAAATTCCCTAATGCTTCCCAGAAGTTGAATTCGTTGTTCCTGGGTGAAATAGTAGATACTATTGTTGAGCAGGCAAAGATCGAAGTTACCTAATTCCAAGAGAGAGTCTTTTTGCTGATAAACTAAGGAGAAAATATCCTGACAGAGAATCCGGATTCTTCCGTCATGTTCTTTAACTTTTTCCTGCGCTCTTTCAGCAACGGCAGGATTCATTTCAATACCTACTCCGCATAGATCTGAAAATTCGCTGCCTAAGATCTTTAAATAACGTCCTTCTCCGCAACCCAGATCCAAGACACTCTTCCATTGTTCTTTTTGACACTTACTGCGCAAGTAGGGCCAGACGAATGGCTCAGAGGCGATGGACGCTTTGGCAATCAGTTCTTCTTCCATATCTTTCTCTAACGTTAATTTTGCGCGTTGTTTGGTAATCAGACGAGGAAGTTCGGCAAAGCCTATGGCCCAATGCTCTACGAGTTCCTTATATAAGGCCTCTAAGCCAAGGCTTCTATATTTATTAATAGCTTTTGCTAATTTCGTCGCTTGAAAAAAATCATTCTTCTTGGTTAGCAGCTCCATATAGTGAGCTTGTTCTAACCAATGATCTAACAAGATTTCATCCCACTCAGGATGTATGATCATAAGTTCTTTTAAACTTCTTGCTGTTTCCATCTCCGCCCAAAGATTTAGCTCTAAACCGGTTTGAACCACCCACAAAAAACCAAGGTATTCCATCATACTGGTGGTTTTTGCCAGCAAGGACAACATACTTACGTCCAAGCGTCTCACTCCTCCATACTTTTCCAAGCAAATTGTTTCTTCATTCTAAATGCAGAGATCCTTCCTCTCAAAAACATAACAGGCAAGGGTCAAAAAGGCCGTTGAAAGGGTCATTAATGAAACGGTTTGCCAAGCGGGCGTGTCTCCTTCCAGTACTTCTTGAGGACGAAACCAGCCAAAGATCGTAAGATATTTAACCCAGGCAAAGCGATCATCAAGACCCGAAAAAATGTCGAGGGCATAACCGCTAAACGCCAAACAAGCAGCACTCAGAATAACGTATTCCTCATTATTAAAAAGGGTTGAAAAGAATAAGCTGTAGGAGCCTACGGTGAGAAACAGGGCAACAGCCAGGACTCCCAGACTAAGATAGGCTTTTTTGGCCAACGATAAGGCAAATAGTTTTGCTTCTGCCCATATCCCCAACTCCGTCAGAAGAACTATAAGAACCAATCCACTGATGAGCACCGCAGCCTGGGTTAAAAAAACCTCCCGCCGTCCTGCAGGAGAGGACAGCAAATAGGCCATTCCACCCTCGGAAACATATTGGGCTATTAATTCGTTAGCCGTACTTATGGTGTAGATTCCCATAACCAGGACCCAAACCTGCCCGAAGCATTGACTGGCAGCAAAAGATTCAAAACGACTGAGAGCATAATCTGAAGTCAGCCTAAAAACCCGCGCCAATTTCGGCAAGTTCTGAGATAGTTTAGTTATACTACTCGACTGAGACAAGGCCGGGAAAACCCCAATCAACAAAAGATTATAAAGGGACAGACCCAAGGCATAGCTGCAGGTTTTTTTACTTTGTCTTTTAAACATGGCTCGAAATAATGCTCTGTTCAACCGCCTCCCCCCTTTCGTAGAACTGCATAAATGCCTCTTCTAATTCCGTCATCCTCTGCAAAAAATCCTTAACCTGAACTTGAGCTAAAACCTTTAAAAGCGGATTCATATCACCCTGAATTTCAACGAAAACTTGATTAGCGCCGATTCGGCCAGCTTTTAAACCGCTTTCACAGATAAGTTGAGCTTGTTCAGGAGTTTCCAGCGTAATTTCAAAAGTCCGGCGTTGTTCCTGCCGCAGTTTTTGAATACCTTCGACAGCGGCCAGCTTCCCTGCCCGAATGATCCCTACCCTGTCACATGTCCGTTCTATCTCCGGAAACATATGTGAAGAAATTAAGATGGTTTTTCCACGGTTCTTTTCCTCTAAAACTAAATCGATAAATACTTTTTGCATCAGGGGGTCGAGACCAGAGGTAGGTTCATCTAAAATTAAAACCTCGGCATCCAACATCATCGTGTTAATAATCCCTAATTTTTGTTTCATCCCTTTGGACATTTTTTTAATAGGCTGTTTTAAGTTAAGATCCAAGTGCTCAGCTAAAGCATCTCGCCGCCTTGAAAAAACGAGACGGTTCCCATGCATTCCTGCCATTAGATTCAAAAACTCAAGTCCAGACATCTCTTTAAGAAAATTCATTTCTCCGGGAAGATACCCCACGAAAGCTTTAACCTCCTTGGACTCTTCCCAACAATCTAAGCTCTTGATCCGGGCAAATCCGGCGTCCGGTTTTAGAAAACCCATTAAATGGCGGATTACCGTGGTCTTCCCTGCGCCATTGGGTCCTAATAAGCCAAATACTTCACCCAGCCGAACATGAAAGGTGACATCTTTAAGCCCAACAATGCTGTTTGAAATTGCCTCCTTATTCTTTCCCCGAGCTTTTGTATAAATCTTCGATAATCCTTTAACCTGAATCATGGTTTAACACCTTCTTAGACGTCAATACTTTTTTGAACCAGTCTTTTATGCTCCACTGCTCCCAAAGCCAAAAACGCCGCAAGGGTTTGATTAACTCTGCTAAACTCATGGAAGGATCGAGTTCATGAATAATTCCTTCAAGAATTAACAGTGATTTACCTAAGAGGATAAACTCAGGAGGGAATTCAAGCTCATATTGAAAAGCCAGATTCATACAGTCGTTAATGACCTTCTGCAAATCCACTTGACCAAAGGGAACGTCCAAATGTCTTCGTTGTATCTCCGCAAGGTCCTGACATAAGCTTGCAAAGTCAACCCTTTTCGAAGAAACTCCCAACCGCAATATAGCTCCAGCCAAGGCTTGAGAATTACGCCGTCTTAAGGCCAAGATTGCCTTCAACAACTGTCGTTTTAAACGCGGATTTAAAACTCCTACAATCCCGAAATCGATAAATCCAATCCTTCCTCCGGATAAAACGATAATGTTTCCGGGATGGGGGTCTCCATGGAAAAAACCGTCCCTTAAAATTTGCAGGAGTAATGCCCGCCCTAAAAGCTCAGCGATTGTTCTGCCATCATAAAGAGTTAAGATTTTCTGTCGTTCATTAAGTTTTATTCCTTCAAGATAGGACATAGTCAGAACCTTTTTGGTTGTATGAGCCCAATAGATTTGTGGAAAAATTACATGCGGATCTTTGCTGAATCCCTGTGCCATCCTCTCAGCGTTTTTGCCCTCCGCTAAATAATCCTGTTCTTCTTGCAGCCATCTCGAAAATTCCGCAAGTATGCCCCGGAGGTAATAGCGTTTTAAGTTTGGGAAACGATACTCCACGACAGGAATGATTTCTCTCAAAATTTCCAAATCCGTTTCAATGACTCCCGTATCGGGGCGCTGGACTTTAACGGCAACCGGTGCGCCGGATTTCAAGCGGCCGACATGGACTTGGCCAATCGAAGCCGATGCTAAGGGAGAAGGCGTAATGTCCTGAAATATTTCTTGGATTGGAGCTCCTAACTCCTGCTCGATAGTACGGCTAATAAGAGCAAAGGGAACCTGAGGAACCCTGTCTTGAAGCTGCTCCAACTCATGAATAATGGGTAAAGGGATAATATCCGGGCGTGTGCTCGCAAACTGACCAAGTTTTATAAACGTTGGACCTAGCTCGTTCAAAACTCGGCGAATCCGCTGACCAAGATGTGCCATGACAACTTCATTTTTCCCCTGGCTTTTTAGGCCCTTGCTTTCAAAGAGAATAAAGCCAAATCCATGGCGAATCAGCACGGAAACAATCTCTTGATATCGGCCAAAATGCTGAAAAATCATTTCAAGCACGGGAAAAGCGCTCCTTTTTAACCTTCCTCAACGTCATAATCTATAATATTCCAAGATACCCAATTATGACTCTTTTTCTAACTCACACTAATTTCCAAAGTTCTTACAATCATCTCAAGGAAACAAACTAAACTATCCAGGCCAAAATCTTTATTGCTAAAAATCCGGCCTGGATAGTATTGATTTTAATCTTTAACTCAGAAACCCAAAAACGATCGTTTGGGAGTATTTATGATCTGATATCGCTGTAAGGCCCGAATAGCAGTTAAAGCCGTTGTCAGGGGTTCCTCATAATTCCAGCCTTTAGCATAGATTCCGCGATATGACGGCCGAAAGGAACCATTGGCTTTTTGCGCACTAAGAAGATTCTGGATACCCTTATCTATGACCTCCTTGGGTACGAATTGGCCATACCTCCATAATCCCGATAAGGCCAATCCCGTCTCCACAATCGAACCCCAGTCTCCTTGATTCTGAGCTTTGAGCAAAAACTCCAATCCCTTTTTGCGAGCCGCTTGAATATTACGCGGAATTGTCCAGCGTTCCCAGCTAATTCTCCATTTACTAAGAAGTTCGAGGACCTGAGCCGTGCTGTAGACTCTCCCTTCAAACCAAGAGGCCGGAAAACCGCCCTCCTTATCTTGTTGAGAAATCAGCCAATTAAGTCCTCGCCAAATTGTTTCATTTTGCCCTCGGGAGAAACTCCATAACGCTTCCAAAACATGAATCGTCACATCAACACTTGAGATATAGACAGGAAAATCCGAGGAGACAGCGGGGGGGGCTCCAGTAAAGCTGGGAAATGTTCCCCAGCTTCCATCAGAATTTTGCAGTCTTCTCAGCAGCTCTACGCCCTGCTTATTCTGCTTACCAAGCATCTGATGATAAGCCATTATGGCAACAGAGGTATCGTCCAGATCCGGATGAGTATGCGGAGGAGTGCTTCCGTAACTCCCGTCGGAATTCTGCCCTTGCTTAAGATAATCCACTGCCTGAGAAAGCCAAGGATACGTTTCATTCCTTTTCAGCTGTTCGCCAAAAACACATACTGCCCAGCCCACCGCCCAGACTTTAAGCTGGTCGAAGGCCGGCCAGCCGCCGCTGGAGTACTGCTTGGAAACCAACCATTGCCCTGCTTTCTCAGCGCGTTTACTATTGCCGCCCCGCCGCAGGAGAGCTAAGATACCTAAACTTGTAGCCACAATATCCTCGGCCCAGGAACCGTCAGACATTTGCGTTTCCAGAAGATAGTTGACTCCTTGGCTGATTCCCTCTGGGGAATCGGAAGCAAGAATTGATGCTGCAACGACGACCGGACGACCATAGAGAGGTAATTTGGTCAAAACTTGGTCTTGAAGAATATTGGGAAGCAAGATTTCTTCCGGAGTAGGTCCTTCTAAACCTGGCACAACCCTTTGACCTAAAGATAATATCATCTCTGAAAATTGCCGGGCCTGAGATAAAAGCCGGATTTTAGCTCTCCAGCCCCCCTCACTTCCTTGTATAACTGAATTAACGATCTGAGTTATTTCCGGATCAGGCTGGTCGCCGGGAAATTTCCCCCAACCTCCGCGGCGATTTTGCCATAACCACTGAACTCCTTGCCTTTGGGCGCTTTCAAACCCTCTTCCTATTGCCAGAAGGGCAAGAGCAGCGAGGGCTGAAGCTCCCGGACTTGGAGATACTCCGTGCATTTCATCAAGATTTCCTGTTACAATTTGTTCTATGCCCTCTGCTACATAGCTCCTGGCTTTAGCAAGACATTCGTTAACATCACCTTTTAGCTCCATAGCACCCTCTCCTTTAAGGCATCCCATAATATGATTTATGTTTGGAGAGGGATAATCGTTCCAATAGTCTTCTTTTCCTTTTCTCATGTCAAACCTCTGAAACATTGGAAATAAAAAAAGGTTTTTCAGTCTACACCGAAAAACCTTTTTCAAAATTTATTTCTTCACTTGCAATTTCGCTAAAGCATCCGCTAAGGCTGTATTTTTTAGAGTTTCATCATTTTGCCTTTTCAAATAAGCGTGAACTTCCTTTTTATTGCCGGTACTCTTGTCAGCCTCTTTGCGTTTCTTAAAAGCAGAGAGTTTTTCCCGGTAACCGCAGACACAAACGAACAATTTATTGTCGCTCTCTCCCCGAATCTCCATTTTCTTGTGGCATTCCGGGCAGCGCGCATTAGATACTTGGGAAATAGCCTGCCTGTAACCGCATTCGCGGTCTTGACAGACGTACATTTCCCCTTTCTTGCCCTTCACCTGTAAGAGGAACTTACCGCAATTAGGGCACTTTGTTCTAGTTAAGTTATCATGTTTAAAGGATTGAGTGCTGCCGTTGACCGTAGCAACAAGCTGAGTGGCGTACTCCCGCATTTCCTTTAAGAAAGTCTGAGAATTTGCCCGCTCTTTGCTGATCTCATTTAATTGTTGTTCCCATTGGGCGGTTAACTCCGGTGATTTAAGTTCCGGAGGAACTAAGTTAATCAATTGAATTCCTTTGGACGTCGGCATAATTTCCTGACCCTGCCTGCTCATATAAAACGAGTTAAAGAGCTTTTCAATGATCTCGGCCCGTGTTGCCGGAGTACCAAGGCCATGACTTTGATCCATTACCTCTCTCAACTGCCGGTCTTCAATCATCTTACCGGGATGTTCCATAGCAAAGAGCAAGCTGGCTTCCGTATGTCTCGACGGAGGCTTCGTTTTCTTGGCTTCCAGATGTATTGACAAATTCCTCAGCGTGTCACCAGGACTGATTTGGGGTAAGGTCTGCAGCCCCTGATCTTCTCCTTCATCCTCATCCTCTGCCCCTGAGTAAGTCGAATAGACATCTTTCCAGCCTTTTTTGAGGACAATTCTCCCCTTTGTAGTAAATATTTCGCCATTGACTCTCATCTTAATGGTCGTTTGCTGATATTCAAAGGCCGGCGAAAGAACGGCCAAAAACCTGCGCACAATTAAATCATAAATCTTAAGTTCTTCTGAACTAAGCCTATTCAACATAGCGGGCTGTTCTGTGGGAATGATTGCATGATGATCCGAAACTTTAGAATTATCAACAAAACGTTTGCTAATGTTGAGTTTATTTCTTAAGATTCCTCGAGCCAAATTAACGTAAGGACCCTGGGCAACACTTTTCAAGCGTTCAGATAGTGTCGGTACGATATCCTCACTGATATAACGCGAATCAGTGCGCGGATAAGTCACCAACTTATGATTTTCATAAAGCTGCTGCATAATGTTCGACGTTGTTTTGGCAGAAAAGCCAAATTTACGGTTAGCATCCCGCTGTAGTTCTGTAAGATCGTAAGCTAGGGGGGGCAGCTCTTTCTTAGCCTCTTTTTTTACGTCAACAATTTCTCCAACTTGACCCTTTACTTTCGTTAAAATGTCATTCGCCTTTTGGAAGTCAAAAATGCGGGTTTGACCATTTTGGCCCTGCCAGCGCAGATCAAAGGTTCCTGTGGAGGCAATCGCCGACCAATATTCTTGCGGAACAAATTCCTTAATTTCTCTTTCCCGTTCAACGACCATAGACAAGGTGGGCGTTTGGACACGACCGGCTGAAAGCTGGGCATTGAACTTACAGGTTAACGCGCGGGTAACGTTTAAACCTACCAGCCAATCGGCTTCTGCACGACATTCCGCTGCCGAATACAGCGCGTCAAAATCTTTACCGGGCCGTAAGTGATTAAATCCGTCTCTGATTGCCTTCTCGGTCAGAGATGAGATCCACAACCGTTTAATCGGTTTGCGCCAGCCAACTTTCTTGATAATCCAGCGTGCCACCAGTTCGCCTTCACGCCCTGCATCAGTGGCGATAATCAACTCATTCACTTCCGGACTTCTCATTAAACTCTTAACAGCCCCAAACTGTTTAGCAGTTTCTTTGATGACTACCAATTCCATTTTTGACGGCAGCATAGGGAGATCTTCGGCTCTCCAAGTCTTGTAGCCCGCATCATAAACTTCGGGATCAGCCAAAGTTACCAAATGGCCCAAAGCCCAGGCAACAATAAATTTTGCTCCTATAAGGCAACCATTTCCCTTCTGGGAACAGTTTAAAATTTTTGCTACTTCGCGGCCAACGGAAGGTTTTTCAGTTAATACTAAGGTTTTTGCCATGTCATACTCCTTTTAGTAAAACTCTCACTTCAACAAAGTGGGAGTGGGTCCCATACAAATTCACTGAGCAACATCAATCCATTGTCCACAGGTTAGTTCCTGCAGAGCATCCACTGTTAACTTAATGGCCGTATTGGGTTCACCGGCCGCAGGAAACACATGAGTATAGGCTTGCAGTGAATAATCCAAATAGACCGGAATAGGTTTCTTTAAGCCGAAGGGACAAACACCGCCGACCGGATGCCCGGTGACACTTATCACTTCTTCAGCCTCAGGCATCTTAGCCTTTGTCGCAAAGACGCCTTTAAATTTCCTATTATCCAAACGTTTATCGCCGGCCATCAAAATCATAACAAATTGCTCTTTAGTTTTAAAGAGCAAGGATTTAGCAATTTCTCCGGGGGTTACCTTTAAGGATTCTGCCGCTTTAGCAACGGTGCTGGTATCTTCAAAGGTTAAGATTTCAATATCTTGCTTGTTCTCTTTTAAAAACTCCTTGACAAGTTCAACAGACATAACTTCCTCCTAATATTCAGCGACACACAAATCTTCATTCAGGCAAGCAATAGCTTTGGCATACATTTTTCGATCAATGACAAATTGCATATTGACCTGCCGTAAGGACTGAGCGACACATTTGATATTAATATCATTTTTAGCCAAAGCGTTTGCTGCTCGTGCTAAAATTTTTGGCATCGCGATATTTGAACCAATGACACAGACAATAGCAGCCTCTTGAACTGTTACTGTCTGATAATTTTTTTTCAGCTCTGCAACTAATTGATCATTAAGATCTGATTCCCAAATCACGAGAGAAATGCTATTGGCATTTGTTGCTTTGGTAATATAACTAATGTTGTGTTCCTTAAACTTCTTCATGATTTCATAGTCAAAGCCAATCTCCCCGACCATTAAAGTATCATGAATCTCTAAGACCACAATCTTGTCAGAACCGGCGACGATTTCTATTCTGGCCTTGGGTCCAATATAATCCTTGGAAATAAGGGTTCCCGGATGGTTCGGTTCAAAGGTGTTCTTGATGCGCAAATTAATTCCGGCCATTTCCAAAGGTTTGGAAGCATTAGGATGAATGGCCTCCATTCCGATATCTGCCAGCTGATCAGCAACGTCATAATTCGTCTTGCCGACGGGAACAGCCTTTTCAACTCCGACGATCTTAGGATCTGCTGAGGACAGATGAAACTCTTTATGAATAATCGCTTCATTTGCTTGTAAATGCGTTGCTATCTTGGAAAAAGTAATTTCCGAATATCCTCGTTCATATTGCCGCATAATCCCTTCGACTCCTTTAGTATAGCCTGTTGCCACGATAATGGCGTCAAAGGGATTAATATTTTTAAATGTTCTTTCAATGCGCTCGCTAATGGAAAGCTGCTTTGGATCCCTAAAACCGGTAAGATCCACAAGTTCGGCACGAATCCCCCGATTGCGTAGAATATTAACCGTATTAAAGGCCGAATGGGCTTCTCCAATAGATGCCAAAAGTTCCCTGGCTGCCGATAAGATACTTCCCCGTTCGACATACCCTGAAGCAATAATATCTTCCATACTGCTCAAATAGGATTTGGTCTGATTAATCCGCTCCACTAAGAAATCACGGCAGACTTGATAGTCCAAACCAATTTCCACGAAAGATTCGTTAATCTGAAGCAGCCGTTCCAATAACTGATTTATGGAAGTTTCATAATCTTCTCCTTTAATAAAATGTTGGTAAACTCCAGGCGCTTTAGTCTTTTTATCTTCTAACAGCCAATTCGTTACCCCGGCATAAGCGGAGACTACAAAGACTCTGCCGTAGTGAAAGCCCTCTGAACCCGGGTAACCAATAATGTCATTAAGCACATTTTGAAATTGAGACATAGATGTGCCGCCAATTTTTTCTACAGTTAACATAGTTAATCCTGAACCCCTCTTCTTAATTGCAAAATACAGAAATCCCAATTTTAAGACTATATAATAACAGTCGTATCTTAGTTATACCTCGATCGGCAGTAATTGTCCACCTTAATGCACACTCCCCTGACAGTACTGTTCTACTCTTACTCATTTTTCTCTAGTGAACTCGTGGGATTCTACCCCCACCGCGATCTCACTCCACAATATCAGTGAAGCGAGATCACCTTTCGCTATCTGAACCCACTTTTTATTTTTAAAGTTAAGTTTACACGTCCCCTCTTACGATTGGATCAAAGAATTAGCGCCCCCTTGAAATCTTGTTTTCAAGAGTATACGCTATAACTATTAATTCCAAACGACGAAAGAAGGGAAGTAGGTCTATGAAATACCGTAAATTTGGCAGTTTAGATTATCAAGCTTCAATTCTGGGATTTGGCTGTATGCGTCTCCCGGTCCTGAATGGAGATCCCGGCAAAATCAATGAGCCGGAAGCGATCTCCTTAATCCGTTATGCTATCGACAACGGAGTTAACTACATTGATACGGCCTATCCCTACCATCAAGGACAAAGTGAAGTATTAGTCGGAAAAGCGCTGCAAAACGGTTACCGGGAAAAAGTTAAGCTTGCTACGAAGCTCCCTCTTTTTCGCTGCCAAAGTCGTGAAGACTTTGACCTCATCCTCAACGAACAATTAAAAAAACTTCAAACGGATCACATTGACTTCTATCTTTTACACGGCCTTAACAAAGCCACCTGGGAAAAGGCCAAGAGCTTTGACTTTGCAGACTTTCTCAAAAAAGCTTTGGCAGACGGACGAATAAAACATGTCGGATTTTCCTTCCATGATAAATTCCCCGTTTTTCAGGAAATTGTCGACGCCTACCCTTGGACTTTCTGTCAAATCCAATATAATTACATGGATACGGAGTTTCAAGCGGGCAATAAGGGGCTAAAGTATGCGGCAGAAAAAGGACTCGCCGTCATCGTTATGGAACCTCTGAAGGGCGGCAAGCTTGTTAAAAATCCTCCGTCTTCCATACTTAACATTTGGGACAAGGCGGAGGTCAAACGATCGCCTGCGGAGTGGGCATTACGCTGGGTTTGGAACCATCCTGAGGTGACCATACTCTTAAGCGGAATGAGTACTAAGGAGCAAGTTGACGAGAATTTGCGCCTGGCGGGTAATTCCGAAGCCGACTCCCTGACAGACAAAGAACATAAATTAATAGACGAGGTTAGAAAACAGTACTTATCCCTAAACAAGGTTGACTGTACTGCCTGCGGCTATTGCCAGCCCTGTCCTTCCGGCGTAAATATCCCCAACAACTTCGCCCTTTATAATGACGCCCATATATATGATGATTTTAGTTCTTCCCGTTTTGCGTATAACACCTTCTTTACCCCGGAAAGTAAAGCTTCTGCCTGTATTGAATGCGGTGCCTGTGAAGAAGCCTGTCCTCAGCAGCTTCCCATTCGAGAACACTTGAAGGAAGTTCAAAAAGCCTTTGAGCCAAACCCCTCTTAAGTTTAAAAATATAAGGGTTGTAACAGATTCAGAAAATGAACCTGTTACAACCCTTTTCTATAATTTTTCACGTGTCAATCCGAATCAACTTCATTATACCTAAAAATCAAATTAGCAACCTATATACTGTGCCGCCTTCTTGAAAAACCATTTCTGATTTGATTCATTTACCATTTAATAAGATGTTAAATTCATAGCATTATAAGCCCTAAACTTACTGACTTTCAAAACTGCGGCTTGAATTAGCCAGAATAAACAGCGGCTGCCGGAGATAGTCCACCGGATAAAGATCATCTCTTCCAGAAATTAAAGCCATGACTCTAGCCACATTGGAAAGGGGATCTATTGAAAGAATAACAAAGACATCTTTGTCTGCAGTTAAGGGATAAATAACGTTGTCCTTATTTAAAACATCCAGATAAGCGTCCAACGTCAGCACTCTGAAATCTTGATTCCGCCACCGCACATCGTAAAGCTTAAAGGCCTGATGAGCCACAAGGGGTAAAAGGATGTCCTCTGTTAAATATAGTTCAATCCCCATCATATAACCTTCACCATCAAGATCATTCCAATACTCGCAATGAAACACATTATTGACTGCCTCTCGATAGGTTTTTACCGACAAGCGCATCTGATTTAAAAGTTGGCCCATGCCTGGCCATTTTATTCTTGGTATACTGAGACTTTTGAGGTCGTAATATAATCCAATGTCGCTTTCCTCGAGGGTATACTCAACAGTTGTATCATTGGGCATCAAGTAAATATAGCCCATTTGCATATTGTTGTCACAAGTGATAAGCATAGCACATCTCCCCCCAAAGCTTCGTATTATAGCTTGTCTACCTCTTCTACATATAGGCTCATTTATCCTGCAACAGAAGCAGTGACATTATCCTGATGATTTAACAAGATTCACAAAAAAACGGTCTCAATCCTCACAATGAAGAGCAATTTCGACCCGTCTTGACGAAGAAAACAGTATAATTTCAAGTTAGACGCCTAACCTCATTTATGATATTCTTAACTCGATTCCTGTAAAAATTAGTCTAGTGGCATTTTGCCGCTAAAGGAGTAAATTCATGCCTCGTTTTTCAATCTCAGAACCCCAAATTATGAAACTGGCTGATAATGACCGTGTCTATAAGAAGGGAGTTTCCTATTTCTTAACCAATAGAGTTCGCGATTGTAACTATGACCCTGAGAAAGGTACTGTCAGCGCTTCTGTCATCGGCAATTTACGTTATGAAGTCCAGTTAGTCTTCGCCAAAGAGGGTGCCTTACACTCCTATTACTGTACCTGCCCTGCCTTTGCCGAATATCACGGCGCATGTAAACACGTCATTGCCGTTCTAAAAACTATTCTGCAAAAAACAATGTCCTGGTCTAAGTCCTCGAAACAGAATCAGGCTGTGGAGAAATTCCTTCAAGCCTTTTCTCATCAGCAGCGGGACTTTCATTTAGAAGAGCTAACCTTAAATGCAGAGCTCACTATTATGACCGGCTATCACTTATCGGCTGATTTACAGCTTAAAATTGGGCTGCAGCGCCTTTATGTCATTAAAGACTTAGAGCAATTCCTTACTGCTCTTAAAACAGGCCAATCTCTGGAATTTGGCAAACAATTCACCTTTGAGCCTCAGCGTCAAACATTTAAGCCAGAAGATCAAGCGCTGGTTTCCATGTTAATTAAGATGTATGAACAGCACGCTTCTCTTCTTGAAATGCAGGGAAGCTATTATAGTTCAAGTTTGTTTAAACAAAGACCCCTGCCTTTATCCGGCTATTATCTGACGAAATTTTTAGATGCAATGGGCAATAAAGAATTTCTTTGCCAAGTTAATAGTTTGAGCCCGCAAAGAATGCGGATTGTCAGAGACGGTCTGTCCTTGGAATTTTCTTTGAATTCCCTAGATCAAGACCTCTCCTTGACCCTGGAGTCCGCTGATATCCCTCTGCAATTAACTGCTGACGGCAGCTATTATTTGTACCGACAAACGATTTATCAGGCAACTACAGCTCAAAGAGACCTGCTCCCATCCCTTATAAGCAGCCTTGACAGGAATGCTGTGACAGACATTGTTATTCCGGCAGCTCAGAAAGAAACGTTTGTCTCTGAATCCTTGCCCATGATTGAAAAAATAGGAACGGTCTCTATAGACCCCATCTTAGAAGATAAATTCAGTCAAGATGCGTTAGAAGCCAAACTATTCTTTGATCGCTCTGAAGATCTGGGCATTACAGCCCGCTTAGAATTTCATTACGGAAATGTTGCCATAAACCCTTTTACCTCAACTCGAGACATTATCAATAACTCTGCCGATGAAACCATCCTCATTCGCTCCATCACCCAAGAGCGGACAATCCTTAGTATTCTGGAGCAGGCCGAATTTATCGTTTCCAAAGGACGCATTTACCTTGATGACGACGATAAAATCTTTCAATTCATAGCCAAAGGACTCCCTCTGCTTCAGAATCTGGCCGAGATATACTATTCCGATCAATTCAAACTCAAAATTCGTTCCGCTCCGGCCTTTTTCGGCCAAGTTCGTTTCAATGAAACCTCAGACATCCTTGAAATATCCTTTCAATACAACGATATTGATCCCAGCGAATTGACAGATTTATTTCATTCCCTTCATTTAAAGAAAAAATACCATCGCCTTCGCGATGGTTCCTTTCTTGATTTAAACCAACCTGAGTTAACTTCAGTAGCTCAGCTCTTTGATAATTTAAATCTCAATGTCAAAGATCTGGATCAAAAACTTATTAATATTCCCAAATACCGTGCCATGTATATTGACAGTTTTCTTCGTCAGGCTAATCTCCCCGGAATGCAGCGCAACAAGGCTTTTAAACAACTCGTGCAAAGCGTTCTTGAGCCACAGGATGGCGACTATGAAATTCCCGCAGCCGTGAGTCATGTTTTGAGAGATTACCAAAAAACTGGGTTTCAATGGTTAAAGACTTTAGCTGCCTGCGGTTTAGGCGGTATTCTGGCCGATGACATGGGCCTGGGCAAGACTCTCCAAATTCTTTCATTCATTTTATCCGAAAAAGAGGCTTCACCAGATCCTGCCCTGGTTATAGCCCCGACCTCACTGATTTATAACTGGCAGACAGAAGCTCAAAAGTTTACCCCCTCTTTAAAAATTCTTGTCATCGATGGAACACCACAGGAAAGGCAGGCTCAAATAGAACGTATCGGCCAGTGGGATCTTGTTGTTATCTCCTATCCTATCATTCGCCGCGAAATTGACAATTTAAAGGATGTTATGTTTTCTTATTGCTTTCTTGATGAAGCCCAGCATATCAAAAACTCACAAACCCTGAATGCTAAATCCGTTCAACAAATTCAAGCCAAAGGATATTTTGCCTTAACAGGAACGCCGATCGAAAATTCTCTTTCTGAGCTATGGTCTCTTTTCAATTTCATCATGCCCGGCTATCTCCTCACCTACCCAGAATTCCGCCAAAAGTTCGAAATACCCATTGCCAAAGGGGAAGACACGCCTCTTACCGAGCTAAGCCGCCATGTAAATCCATTCATCTTACGCCGCCTGAAAAAAGATGTTCTTAAAGAACTGCCGGATAAAATTGAAACACAGCTTTATGCGTCTTTAACAGAGGAACAGAAAAAACTATACCTCGCCTATTTACAAGAAGCAAAAGGTCAGATAGCGCAAGAACTGGCCGCTGTAGGCTTTAATAAAAGTCACATTAAGATTCTCGCAGCCCTTACCAGACTTCGGCAGATTTGCGGCCACCCCGCCACATTCCTCGATGATTATGCTGGTGAAAGCGGAAAAATGCTGCTCTTGCAAGAAATCCTCACAGATGCCTTGGGCAGCGGTCACCGCATCCTTCTTTTCTCCCAATTTACAACCATGCTGAATCTTATCCAAAAGTTTTTAAACTCACAGAACATTGAGCATTTCTATCTTTCAGGAGCAACCAAAGCTGCCGAACGCCTAAAAATGGCCAACTCCTTCAATGCAGGAACCGGCCAGGTCTTTTTAATTTCCCTCAAGGCTGGAGGGACAGGCCTTAATTTAATTGGTGCCGACATGGTTATTCATTATGATCCCTGGTGGAACCCCGCAGTGGAAGATCAAGCCACAGACCGAGCTCACCGAATCGGCCAAAAAAACTCTGTTCAGGTCATTCGGCTTATTACCCAAGGCACTGTTGAAGAGAAAATCAGTGCTTTACAAGCTAAAAAAAAGGCTCTCGTAGATTCAGTGATTCAACCGGGGGAAACGTTCCTTTCCAAATTATCGGAAGAGGAACTTAAAGAACTTTTTGATTTGAGTTAAGTCGATGCAACAATGGCAGCATAACTTAGTAACACCCGATATATATCCGATAAAATTAGTTTTATTGTCCGACAAAATTCGGCGCGCCCGTACTATACGAGCGCGCCTTTGCTTATTCTTGGCCCAAAACAACCTTAAGTCTTAGCAGCATAATACACCATGCTGCCTCTGGCCAACGGCGAAATGTCCATTTCTCGGATAACCATTGTTATCATAATATATTTACAAAGTGACACCTTTTTTGAAAATAGCTAACTCCCGAAATTGATTGTTTTCGTTATTAACCCAGCGTCCACTGGCGACTGCAAGGATATAATTAATGAAATCCTCAAGCAAATTATCCAATGTGACATCTTCGATCAGGCTTCCGGCATTAAAATCGATCCAATGGGGCTTAAGCTCATAAATCTGGCTATTGGAAGATATTTTCATCGTCGGAACAAAGCTGCCAAAAGGAGTTCCTCGTCCTGTGGTAAAGAGAACCAGCTGACAGCCTGCTGCCGCCAAAGCTGAGGAAGCTACTAAATCGTTGCCTGGTGCACTGAGGAGATTCAATCCCTTGGTTTGCAAAGTATCGCCATATTTAAGAACATCCATAACAGTGGCGGATCCTGCTTTCTGGGTGCAGCCCAGTGACTTGTCTTCCAGGGTAGTAATTCCTCCTGCTTTATTGCCCGGCGAAGGATTTTCATAGACCGGCTGCTTATATTCAATAAAATACTCTTTAAAATTATTGATTAAATCCACCGTTTTAGCAAAAACTTCTTTATCCTTGGCCCTCGCCATGAGCAACGTCTCCGCTCCAAACATTTCAGGAACTTCAGTGAGGACGGCTGTTCCCCCCTGAGCTACCAAAAAATCCGTGAATTTCCCCAGCAAAGGATTAGCCGTTATCCCGGAAAATCCATCGGAAGCTCCGCATTTCAGCCCAACCTTAAGTTCAGAAAGGGGTATCTCCTCCCGCTGATCCTTAACCATCTGCTCATAAAGTCGTTTCAGAATGTTGACCCCTTCGGCCACTTCATCCGACACTTCCTGAGAAACCAAATACTTAATTCTCTGTTGATTATAATCCCCCAAGGACTTTATAAATTCGGTCATGGTGTTATTTTCACAGCCTAAGCCTAAAATCAAAACCCCTCCGGCATTGGGATGCTTCACCACGTCGCCCAGGATTGTCCGTGTATTGAGGTGATCATCACCCAGCTGAGAACAACCATAGTTATGCTTGAGAACCATAATATTGTCGATGGCAGTATTCTTCACTTCTTCTTTAAAACGCTCAATAATCTGTTCTGCCGTTCCATTGACACAGCCCACCGTGGGAACGATCCAAAGCTCATTTCTTATTCCTACCCGGCCATCCTCCCGACGATAGCCAAGGAAGTTCAAATTACGCTGAAAGTCTTTCAGCTGGAAATCTTGCGGCTCATAGGAATACTCACTAATACCTTCTAGATTGGTTTTAAGATTATGGGTATGAACATGATCACCCGCAGAAATATCTTGTAAGGCATGGCCAATGGGAAAACCATATTTCAGGACGTTTTCGCCTTGTTTAATATCTTGAACAGCAACTTTGTGCCCCCGGTTAATCTCTTCCTGAATAGGGATTGCTTGGCCGTCCAGATCAACAACGTCACCTGTATTCAATTTTCGCAAGGCAATAGCGACATTATCGGCTTGATGAATTTTCAGTAAATCCTTTTTCATAATCAATCACTCTTATAGTAAGTTTTTTAGGGCTTCGGACATGCCCAGTTTTTCAATAGCTGTCAAGTCCTTGGTAACTGCTTCAGTAAGCCCCGCTACTTCATTCAAGTCCATCTTCCAGTTCTTTTGGTAACCAAGGATCGTGCGGACCAGCTCACTCAGAGCTGCCTCAGAACCATCACACTTCTGCCAGGCTTCTTGATACAGCCCCAGGATATCCGCATCATCAGCTAGTTTAATTGCTTCGTCCCCTCGTTTGCCCTTATAGAATTCTATTAAAGCGGCCAGGGAAAAGACAATTTTTCCAGGCAGCTGCTGATTTCTCCTGACATATTCTAAAAGTGTCGGCAGTACCCTGGTTTCAAATTTAGACATTGAGTTTAAAGCAATGCTGAGTAAATAGTGTTGGACAAAAGGATTAGCAAATCTCTCCAGAACAGCACCTGCAAAATACTTTAACTCTTCTTGAGGCAGATCCAAGGTCGGAATAATTTCTTCATAAATAACATCTTTGATAAATTGACCAATGATTGGGTCTTCAACAGATTGCCCGACGGTATCAAGGCCATAAAGATAAGCTACCGGAACCAAGGAAGTGTGGGCTCCGTTTAAAATTCTTACCTTTCTCGTTCTATAAGGAGTCATGTCACTGACAAACTTAACGTTAAGTCCTGCCTCTTCCGTCGGGAATTCCTTCTTTACCCACTCTGGGCCTTCAATAACCCAGAGATGGAATTGCTCACCGACTACAACTAAATTATCCTCATAACCCAGTTCTTCTGTAATCTCCTTAATCGTATCCCTTGGGTACCCAGTGACAATTCGATCGACGAGAGAACAGCAAAAGGTATTAGAATTTTCCAGCCAGGTTTTAAACTCTTCCCCAAGCTTCCAGAATTCAACATACTTGAGGACGATTTCTTTAAGTTTTTCACCATTTCGGTCAATCAGTTCACATGGTATAATAATCAACCCTTTATCCTTGTCACCGCCAAAGGTCCTAAACCTGTGATATAAAAAGGCGGTTAACTTCCCAGGATAACTTTTCTGAGGAGCGTCAGCCAATTGATCGTTTTCCGCAAAAGCAATTCCCGATTCTGTCGTATTGGAAATGATAAAGCGTAATTCTGGAGTTTCAGCTGCTCGCAAATACTCATCGTACTGAGTGTAGGGATTGATACCCCGGTTTATACTATTAATCACAGAATGTTCTTTGACGGCTTTTCCCTCTTTAATGCCTTGCAGGTAGAGAGTATACAAACCATCCTGGTCGTTTAACTTGTCAACAAGCCCCTGTTCAATCGGCTGAACCACAATAACACTGCCGTCAAAACCTACAGATTTATTCATGATATCGATTTGCCAGTCAACAAAAGCCCTTAAAAAGTTCCCTTCTCCGAACTGAAGAACTCTTTCCGGATGCTTTTTATACTCAGGAAAACTCTCTTTGCTTAATTTCATGTCCAAGACCTCCATTACTTGTCTTTATAGCTATCGTTCAATACGTTGTTTACGACCCATGAACTCTAATAATTGTTCAAAATAGGGGTAGCCATCGGAATCACCCTGCGCTAACGTAGCCATGGCCCCTATTCCATTGGCATATTTGCCGCTTTCCTCCAAGCTTTCCTTTCGTAAAATTCCTGCTAAGAGACCAGCAGCAAACCCATCACCGGCTCCGACAGTATCAATCACTTTCTCTACTTTAAAACCAGGGACATATCGTGATTCAGATTCCTGGCGCAGATAGCACCCTTCACTCCCGAGCTTGATTGCGACTATTTTACTGCCTTGGGCAGTAAAATAGTCAGCTATAGCTTCCACATCCTTTATGCCAAGCAGAAGCTCAGCTTCATCAATACCTGGCATAATAATGTCCGCATAATGAGCGAGTTCTAAAATTGTACTTCTTGCTTCATCAAGACTCCAAAGCTTGAGGCGCAGATTTGGGTCAAAAGATACTAAAACTCCATTAGTTTTAGCTATTTCAACGGCTTTAAAAACAGCTTCGCAGGCACTTGAGGAAAGAGCCGGAGTAATTCCCGTAAAATGAAGTATTTTCGCTTGTTTTAGATAGTCTTCATTAATATCATCAACACTAAGGGTACTGGCAGCTGAGTTTTTACGGTAATAAATGACATTGGGATTAGCGCTTTGATAATTTTCCTTAAATAATAAGCCTGTACTTTCCTGTCTAAGCATTTTAACCTGGGAGGTGTCGACCCCTTCTGCTCGTATGGAATTTAAAATATAGCGTCCAAATTCATCGTCACCAAGCTTGGAAAACCAACCTACCTTATGGCCTAATCTGGCAAGGGCGATAAGGACATTTGACTCCGCTCCGCCTAAGGATTTGCGAAAACCATTCACCTGCCTTAGAGGCCCAGGTGTATCCGGATTAAAAACTACCAAAGATTCTCCAAAACTGACGACGTCCATGGCTATTTCCTCACCTCGGCTATAGCCTTTTGAAACTGCCCAACAAACTGGGCCGCCGTTTTTTCAACAAGTTCATAATCTCCTGTTTTAGCTCCCTTAGTCAATTCGCTGCCTATACCAACAGCTACTGCACCAGCCTTAACCCAATCCTTAATATTGTCCAAAGTGACTCCGCCGGTTGGCATAAAATTAGCTTGTGGAAGAGGTCCCTTGAGAGCGCTGAGAATTCCCGGCCCAAATAAGCTGGCCGGAAAGACCTTGATAATTTCCGCACCGTATTCTAAAGCTTCAACGGCGTCTCTAACCGTAACCACTCCAGGCATAACAGCCACTCGGTAGCGGTTGCAGAGTTTAAGCACCTCTGGATTCAGGCTGGGACTTACAATAAAATCCGCGCCCGCCCTTATACAAGCTGCAGCCGTTTCCGTATCTAAGACCGTTCCAGCTCCGATAATCAGCTCATGGTCTGTATTCGCTTTACATAGCTCTTTAATGATATCTACTGCACCTGGAACAGTCATCGTTAATTCTATACCCCTAATACCGCCTTTTTGGACAGCCTCGACAATTTGAATAGCTTTCTCTTTGGATTCCGCACGTATTACAGCGATAACCCCGGCTTCAAGGATTTTTTCAATCATTTTTATTCTCTTCATATTTCCGCACCTCAATTATTCCTTACCTAAAATTCCATTCCAAAGTACGCTTTAGCATTTTTAAAGCTGATATTTTCAACATAGTTACCGAGAAGTTCTCGATCCTTAGGGACTTCACCGTTTTCAGCCCATACCCCCAGCATTTGGCAAAGTATTCTTCGGAAATACTCATGTCTCGTATAGGAAAGGAAACTGCGTGAATCTGTCAGCATACCAACAAAGGTACCCAGGGCCCCTAAATTGGCCAAGGTTTTCATTTGTTCCAGCATACCCTCTTTGTGATCAATAAACCACCAAGCTGCTCCCAACTGTATCTTTCCGGCAATACCACTGCCTTGGAAACATCCCATCAAGGTAGCTAGAACATAGAAATCATTAGGATTTAAGCTGTAGAGTATAGTCTTAGGCAGAGCATTTTGGGTCTCTAAGGAGTCTAACAGTCGGGAAAGAGGATAAGCAGCTTTACTGTCATTGACAGAATCAAAACCTGTGTCAGGCCCCAACAGCTTAAGCATGCGGGAGTTATTATTGCGATGGGCATTAATATGAAGCTGCATGGTCCAGCCGAGTTCCGTGTACTTTTGACCTAAGAATTGCAAGGTGTGAGTTCTGAATTTTTGTTCCTCCTCAAAACTAATTCTTTGGCCCTGGAGCGTTTTGGCAAATATTCCACTGGCTTCTGCTTCAGAGGTCTCTTGGAAGGGAACATAATCTAAAGCATGATCCGCAACTCTTCCGCCGACAGTATGAAAGAAATCCAAGCGTTTTTTTAAGGCCGCAAGAAAATCAGAGTAGTTTTCGATATTTACCTTAGATACCTGGGCTAACTTATCCACCCAATCTTTAAAACCTTCCTTGTCGATGCCAAGAGCCTTATCAGGCCGAAAGGCCGGATAAACTTTAACCTCAAAATCGGCACAATCTTTGAGTTTGAGATGATATTCCAGGGAATCTGTCGGATCATCCGTGGTACAAATCACCTTAACATTGGACTTCTTGATGATATCTCTAACCCTAAAGCCTTCCCCTGCCAGCAAGGAATTTACCTTTTCCCAAATCGCCGGTGCAGTCTTTTCGTTTAAAACTTCATAGACTTGAAAATAGCGCTGCAATTCCAGATGGGTCCAATGATAAAGAGGATTCCCCAACAGCTTCGGCATGGTTTGGGCCCAGGCCAAAAACTTTTCGTAGTCACTGGAATCCCCGGTAATAAATTTTTCATCAACGCCAACACTTCGCATGGCACGCCATTTATAGTGGTCTCCATAGAGCCAAGCATCAGTTATGTTCTTAAACTGTTTGTTGTCGAAAATTTCCTTAGGACTGATATGACAATGGTAATCAATGATCGGCATAGTTTTGGCATAATTGTGATATAAATCGATGGCTGTTTCAGTTGATAAAAGGAAATTCTCATCCATGAAAGTTGTCATTGTTACCATCTTCCTTTTGTAAATTTGTGCTTTCTGCTTCATATTCATATTACTACTGTTTAATATGCCCACTGAATTTATACTAATCATTTTCACTCAGCAGAATAGGTTAAAGTACGCTGTTGTTTTTGACTTTCTAAAGCTAACTCAATGATGCGAATAGTATTCAAGGCCTCTTCGGGTTTGACTGCTAACTTAATTCCTTGGCTGAGCGCAGCGGAGATGTTTTCATAATAAGCTCGATAATCACCCCTGATGGTTTCTACCTTGCCTATATAATGCAAACCATTGACCTCCGTATTTAACACACCCCAATCCTCTGTCGGCTCTTGTCCCCACAAAGGATCATCATTAGGCATCAGTCCTAATTTCAGGGCCGCTTCTTGTGGATCTAAACCGTATTTTACAAATGAACCCTTTGTGCCGTGGACAATAAAATGGGGTCCTTTTTCTCTTACTAACATACCGGCTTTTAAGGTAACCTTAATTCCCTTCTCGAAATTCAAGATTAACTCGAAAGCATCATCAATTTGGCTATCCTCTCTTTGACGCCGAATATCCGCGGTTACAGACTTTGGTAAGCCAAAAAGAACTTGGGCCTGGTCAATGAGATGCGAACCTAAATCAAAAACGATACCGGCACCGGGGTTCTCTTCCTCTTTCCAGGTGTGAGGCCGCAAATAGTTAATATAGCGGTCATAATGAACTTCAACTTCGACGACCCGCCCCAGCAGCCCTTGCTCTATTACCTGACGTACTGTTTGAAAATCGCCGTCCCAGCGTCGATTTTGAAAAACACTAAGCAGACAGTTTTTCTCCTGAGCCAGCTTAATCAAAGTCTTAGCTTCAGCAGACGTTGCCGTAAAGGGTTTGTCTACAACGACATGTTTTCCTGCTTCCAAGGCCAGTCGGGCATAATCAAAGTGGGTTGCATTTGGGGTAGCGATGACGACAAGTTCAATCTCAGGATCAGCCAAAAGTTCCTCAACACTCTTTACAGAAGAAACCCATGGATAACGATCCTTAGCTTTTTGTTCACGACGCTCGACCACCGTTTTTAAATTTAAACCGTTGACAGAAGAAATAATCGGGGCATGAAAAGCCTGTCCTGCCATTCCATAACCCACTAAGCCAACTTCAGTTATTTTGCTCAAATTATTTCACCACCAGTATTAATTTTTATAATTTTTCCAAAACTGCGTTATAAGTAATCGGGTGACCATTTTTAAAATGGCCACCCAACAAGCATTCAAAGTTTCCTCTTTAGTGAACTAAAATTTTGGGTAACGTTAAAGAAATTGCTGGCACATAGGATAATAACATTAACATACAAAACATAACTGCCAAAAAGGGCAACATGGCTTTAAAGGCCTGTTCAAGTTTCAAATTGCCCATGGAACAGCCGACATAAATGGCAGCTCCGATTGGCGGCAGCAAAAGACCCATTCCTAAAGCTAACATCATCATAACGCCAAATTGAATTGGATCGACGCCAACCTTTGTAGCAATGGGAAGAAGAATTGGGGTAGCTACCAAAATTAACGGTGCCATATCCATAATTAAGGCAAAAGCAAGCAAGATAAGATCGATCAATAGAATAACCACATGAGGGTTACTGGATAACCCAGTGATAAAACTCATGACTGCATCCGGAATATGAAGATAGGAAAGAAACCAGGAAAAAGCAGAAGATGCGGAAATCAAAAACAGTACAACGGAAAGTTTGCGGAAGGTCTTGACTAAAATATTATGAACACCTTTAGGTCCAACTTCCCGAAAGACAAAGGTAACGATAATCAAAGCATAAACTACCGCGATTGCTGCGGATTCATTAGCGGTAAAAACACCGCCCAAAACTCCTAACATGATAATTCCTGCTGTGGACAGACTTAACAGTCCTTCGGCAATAACACGCAAGCGTTGATTCTTGGGAATGACATCCCCTCGTGGATAATTGCGACGCACTGCAATGACATAACTGGTAACCATCAGAGACAAACCCAAGGCAATTCCCGGAATTAATCCTGCCGCAAATAATCCGGCAATGGATACTCCACCGGCGACTAAAGAATATAAAATCATATTATGACTTGGCGGGAGCAAAACTCCCTGTATAGCACCAGTGCAAGTTACACTGACAGCGTAATCATCATCATAACCGCGCATCCTCATCATGGGGATCATAATACTGCCAATAGATGAAGCATCAGCTACGGCTGAACCTGTAATTCCTCCAAAAAACATAGTTGAGAGAACGTTCACTATAGCTAAACCGCCTCTGAAACGACCGACTAAAAGATTGGAAAGTTTAATGAGCCTTTCCGAAATGCCGCCCTCCCCCATAATTTCACCCGCGAAAATAAACAAGGGAATGGCCATCATAGAGGTTGAATTGAGCCCGGTCAACATACGCTGACCCACAACTTCCAGGGGAACACCTAGATATATGCCCGTTAAGACTGAAGAAACCGCAAGACTGAGAGCTACCGGAACATGCAAAAAGCTTAAGATTAAAAAAGTCCCTATTAATAATGCAATAGCTATACCTGTACTCATACTTTGCCTCCTTCATCCAAGAAAGGACCTAAGAGCCGATCAACTACAATAACGAGACCAGTAAAGGGAATCACCATATATTGAACTCCATTAGGCAGTCCTGTGGCGGGAAGCTGTGAACTCCAGGTTAGAACCGTAAATTTGTAGCCTTCGATCATCAGAAACAGGCCAAAGAGGACACTTAATACATCAGATAATATATTCAAAGCTTTTTGAACAGGAGACGGAAAATGGTCATAGAGAACAGTGATACTCAAGTGAACTTTCCGGCCAATACCAGTGGCAATGCTGAGGAAACCATACGCTGTCATAAACAAAAGCGCTACTTCTTCAGACCATGCTGGTGTATTACGTAAAACATAACGGCTAAACACCTGACAGAAAACTATAATAACCATTACGGCCATCATATAGGAGCCAATAGACTCGACGACATTGTCAAATACGCCGACGAAAGTTTTTAAAGTTCTTTTAATGGATGACATGACTGACTCCTTTCATATAAAACTGTGGAAGGGGATGGCCAGTCAATCTGGCCATCCAAAACCTTTTATTTTGTAGCTCGAATTTTGGCGATGATATCTTTGAATTCAGAACCGTATTTGTCATATAAAGGTTGAACTGCTTTTTGCCATTCTGCAACATCGACTTGGCTGATAACATTGCCATGAGCAGTAACTTCTTGTTTAGCTTTGTTTTCTAATTGAGTCCAGGAAGTACGTTCTGCGGCTTGAGAATCCTTAGCAGCTTGCATAATTAACTTTTGGTCAGCAGCTGAAAGCTTATTCCAAGAGGTTTGGCTGGCTAAGAGGATTTCCGGAGTCCGGGTATGATCGTCTTCAGTAAAATATTTGGCTACTTGATAATGGTTTGTGGAGTAATAACTAGGCCAGTTGTTCTCTGCCCCGTCGATAACACCTGTTTGCAGAGCACCATAAACATCGCCATAGGCCATCGGGGTAGGGGAAGCACCCAGGGCCTTCACCAGGTCAATATACATCGGTGATTGCTGAACGCGAATCTTCATTCCTTTTAAATCACTGGGATGAACCACCGCATGTTTGGAATTATAGAAGCTTCTGGCTCCAGAGTCATAATAGGTTAAACCGACCATTTTGGCCGTAGATAACGTCGAAAGGATTTGGTCTCCAATGGGTCCATTCAGGACGTCCCACATTTGCTGACTGGAGTTAAAGAGATAGGGTAAATTTAAAACATTAAGCTGTTTATCAAAACTGGCCAAAGGTGAAGCATTAATCCGAGCAAAATCGATAGCTCCAAGTTGAACTTGCTCAGCTACAGTAGCCTCGTCACCTAACTGGGCATTGGGATAAACTGTAACCGTAATCCGACCATTACTGCGTTGCTTAACAAGATCAGCAAACTTTTGATCCCCAGCAACTGTCGGATAATTCGTGGGCTGGTCATCCGCTAAACGCAAGGTAATATGAGCGCCGCTTGAAGCACTTCCAGCACTGCCGGTACTTTGACCGGTCGAGGTGCCACAGGCCGTAAGAGTTAACATAGCTGCAATCGTCAATCCAACAATTGCCAATCGTTTAGCTTTTTTCATTTTCACTATTTTTTCCTCCCAAAACTCTTTTCTTTATATTCCCCAAAAATTTAAAATTAATTAAAGTTTAGGTAACGGTTTTGTAAACCGGTTTACTAAAGTGGTAAAAAATTTTTCCACGTTGATGTGGAAAAGATTTATCTTACCTGTTACAAACTTGTGGAACCGCGCACAATCAATTCCGAAGGTAATTCCAGCAATTTCGGCTTTGCCTTACGTCGTTTCCCTATGATTCGATTGATCAGCATTTTAGCGCTCTCAACTCCAATCATGTAAGAAGGCTGAGAAATCGCAGTTATCCCGGGAGGAATTAGTGTTGCCCAACCCATATCATCATAACCGCAAACTCCTAAATCGTCTGGCATAGCTAAATTTAATTTGCGAATTTCTTGGAGAAGATTGAGCAAGGTTACGCCATTGACAGCCATTACTGCCTGTTTTTTTGTTTCACCTGCCATACGAAAGCGTTGCAGAGCATCCTCAATGGATTTGGGATTGCTGTTATCTATGACATAGACAAGGTCATGAGCCTCAATATTCTGGGACAATTGGTAAGCGTGCAAAAATGCATTCTGCCGGATATGACGCGAACTGCTCCAATTGGTTTCCTCGGTAAAGAAGGCCACTCGCTGGAAGCCAACATCGAAAAGATATTGAACCGTCTGCGTTGTCATCGCAAAATTGTTACTTGTTACAGTATCAAACTTCAATTCTGGAAGGGCACGGTCTGTTAAAACAATAGGTAAGCCTTGTTCTTGAAGAGAAAGCAAATAATCAATATTTTGACCTGTACTGTTAACGATTAAGCCTTCAATTCGATTGTCAATCAGGGATTGAATGTATTTTTTTTCGAGCTCAGGCTCATTGTCGGTGTTGGCAATAATTATTTGATAACCCTTTTCTTGACAATAATCGCCGATCCCTTTAAGTACTATTGCGAAAAAAGGATTGGTGATATCTGATATTATGGCGCCAATTAATCCACTCTTGTTAGATTTTAAACCTCTAGCCAGATTATTTGGCCGATAGCCTAAGGTTTCAACAACTTCTTCAATACGTTTTCGTGTTTCCTCAGACATGAATTCATAATGACCATTCAAGTAGCGGGAAATCGTTGTTTTGGAAACTCCCGCTTTACTTGCAACTTCATCAATGGTCGTTTTTGTTTGCTTAATCTCAGTCCCACCTCCTTCAATTTCAATCTAATGTTTTGAAGAAGTTATAGAAATCAGTTTTGTAAACCGGTTTACATAACCCATAATAATAATTCTCAAGATTTTTGTCAATACACATTTTTTAAACAATTCACCTCCAATCTTCCATTTCAAAATCTCATCAAGTATTTACCAGTTTGTTATTCGTACTCTCAAAATGTATACAATGTTTTTTCCGAAAGTATCTAGACTTCACAACTATTACTCCGTATAATAACCGTAATGAGCAAAGGCGCTCTCGAATGAATTTCGAGAGCGCCTTATTTATTTCAAGCAAAGACGCTTGGGCAATGATGTCCGAGCGTCTCTTTTATTTTAAGGAGGTGATTCCATGAAAATACTCAAGGTCCTGATAGGTGCAGACATTTTTATTATACTTTCTGGTTTATCCTGGCTGTTGATAATCCCGAACTTCTATTTAAGTGCTTTTAACCGGCCATTGCCATCATCGTTTTTAGGAATGTTGGTTCTTTTATTCGGTATCTACAAAGGTTTTCATTTGCGCAGGACCTATTTAAGACTTAGAAGTCAATCCTAACAGCTTTATAAACTCATCGTTAGCCATTATTTCTTTATTAATACGTGGAAATTGAAACATCCTAAAAAACGTCTATATTGTCTATTATTAATGAAAGGGGCAGGGAAAAATGAAAAGATCAAAATTGATTAAGATCACGTTGTTAACCGTATTTTTGATTCTCATGATTGCTACAGTAGCCTTAGCGGCCGGTGGTGATCCCTCAGGAGCAAACACCGGAGGAATCGCCGATATCGCCGCTGCTAAAGCTGGAGATCCAACATTATCGGAAGTCGCCGCTCAAGTTGGTAAAAACAAAATTGGAATCAATTTTGTTTGGACCTTACTTACGGGTTTTATGGTTTTCTTCATGCAAGCAGGATTTGCCTTAGTTGAAGCCGGTTTTACCCGTGCTAAAAATGCCGCTCATACCATGGCTATGAATTTAATGGTCTTCTTGGTGGGAGCTATCGGTTATTATCTTGTAGGATTCGGTTTGATGTTTGGCGGAGTTGGCGCAGTGGGTGCCTTAGGCGGAACGCCTCCACTTACCGGGGAATTTGCTGTCAACGGTTGGGGATTGTTCGGTCATACAGGCTTTTTTCTAACTTCTGGAGGAACTTATGACGTGGGAGTATTTATTCTCTTCCTGTTCCAAATGGTATTTATGGATACCGCAGTGACTATACCAACAGGAGCACAGGCGGAGCGTATCAAGTTCTCCGCAGTTGTCATTGGCAGCTTCTTCATTTCTATGATTCTTTATCCCATTTATGGCAACTGGGTTTGGGGCGGCGGCTGGCTTTCCCAAATTGGTTCTAAATGGGGCCTGGGGCATGGGGTCGTTGACTTTGCAGGTTCCGGTGTTGTTCACAGTATCGGAGGAGGGTGCGCCTTAGCTGCTGCTTTAGTTTTAGGACCACGTATTGGAAAATATGTTAACGGAAAAGTTAACGTCATCCCCGGTCATGATATCCCTATGGCAATTCTGGGTACAATCATCTTGTTCTTCGGATGGTTTGGCTTTAATCCCGGAAGCACCTTAGCCGGTACAGACTTACGTATTTCCGTTGTTGCTGTTAATACCATGTTAGCAGGTGCTGTGGGCGGTTTTGTTGCCATGATGATTATGTGGATTAAATATAAGAAACCAGATCCCTCTATGATGTGTAACGGTACTTTAGCAGGTTTAGTTGCTATTACTGCCCCCTCCGGCTTCGTCTCAGTCAATTCCGCAGTTATTATTGGAGCAATAGCCGGAGCCCTTGTAGTAGCCAGTGTACTCTTTATCGATCGCAAATTGAAGATCGATGACCCCGTGGGAGCTATCTCCGTTCATATGGTAAATGGCATCTGGGGCGTCATCAGTGTCGGGATCTTTGCCGACGGTACTTACGGCGATGGACTCAACGGCGTTGCCGGAGGAGTAACCGGCCTGCTTTATGGAAATGTCGGACAGTTTGGCGCCCAATTAATCGACGCCGCAGTAGTTCTGGTTTGGAGTATTGGCTTGTCTTATATCTTCTTTAAGATTCTCAATGCAACTCTCGGTATGCGTGTGAAACCGGAAGACGAATTAGCTGGATTGGATATTCCAGAAATGGGCATGTTAGCTTATCCAGAATTCGTTATGCAGTCATCAACCGGCGAATAAGTTCAGATACTTCTTTAGAATTGATTAACGCGGCCCATAAATATGAAAGGGGAATTTTTATGAAAAAAATTGAAGCCATAATCCGGCCGGGTAAACTGGATGAAATCAAAGATGCCCTGGCGGCTTCCGGAATCTTAGGCATTACTGTAACCCATGTTCTTGGTTTTGGCAGACAAAAAGGTTATACGCAAATTTACCGGGGGCAAGAAGTTGTTTCACATTTGCTTTCGAAGATTAAAATAGAAATCGTCACTGTTGATGAAAAGTTAGATGAGGTTATCGATATTATCGTTAAAACTGCACGTACTGGTCAGGTTGGCGATGGCAAACTATTTATTCATAATGTGGAGGAAGTTATTCGTATTCGCACCGGCGATAAAGGCGAGAAAGCTATTTAGCGATGGCAAAGATTAGAGAAGGCTGATTATTTACGAATAAATAATCAGCCGCCTTTATTTTAGCTTCTTGCCAACCTGGAAAGGAGAAACAGAATGTGACATTAGCTGAGCCTTTAGTCATAACCCTGGTCATCTTCCTTTTAACCTACGGCCTCATAATCACAGAAACTCTTAACCGAACCGTTGTTGCTTTAATAGGCGCTAGTTTAATACTTTTCGCTAATGTTCTAAATCAGGAACAAGCAATTCACGCCATTGACTTCAATACAATTGGTCTGTTAATTGGAATGATGATCATTGTTGGTATAACTCGTCGAACGGGAGTTTTTGAATATACGGCTATCAAAGCCGCCAAGCTTGCTAAAGGTGACCCAGTATTAATTTTAGCGGCCCTTTCTGCAGTAACGGCAATAACTTCATCATTACTTGATAATGTAACAACGGTTTTACTGATAGTACCTGTAACATTTTCCATTTGTTCTGAGTTGTCTATCGATCCCATACCTTTTCTTATCAGCCAAATCCTCGCCTCGAATATCGGCGGTACCGCAACTTTAATCGGAGACCCTCCCAATATTATGATTGGCAGTGCTTCCGGCCTGAGCTTCCTGGATTTTGCTCAAAATCTCTTCATCCCCATTGCCGCTACATTTTTAATAACCATGCTGATTTTACGGGTTATTTATCGTAAAAAGCTAACAGCGTCGGAACTTGCCAGGGCTCGAATTATGGATTTACCGGAACTCGAAGCTATAAAAGATTTTGCTTTGCTAAAGAAGTCTCTGTTCGTCCTAACTCTGACAATTTTAGGCTTTCTATTGCATAAAGTACTTAATTTTGAACCAGCGACTATTGCCATAGGGGGAGCCACGCTTTTATTGTTAATTACCAAGGAAGAACCTGAAGATATCTTTCTGACTATCGAATGGCCGACTCTCTTTTTCTTTGCAGGCTTATTTATCATTGTTGGCGCTTTAGATCAAGTCGGAGTGATTGAATGGGTTGCCAGGAGATCTATTGAAGCTACAGGCGGAGTTATCTCTGCTACGACGATGTTAATCTTATGGTTATCCGCGATTGCGTCCGCATTTATCGATAACATCCCTTTCGTCGCTGCAATGATTCCACTTATCCAAAAAATGGGGCAAATCGGAGGAATTACAAACTTAAAACCCTTATGGTGGGCTTTATCCCTGGGAGCATGCTTGGGTGGCAACGGGACACTTATTGGAGCTTCTGCAAACGTCATTGTAGCTGGGCTAGCTGAAAAAAACGGAGTTATCCTCACTTACAAAGGTTTCCTTAAAATAGCTTTCCCCTTAATGATTTTGTCGGTTATCATTTCCACCGTTTATATTTTCGCAGTATATCTGAGGTAGTTAAAATTTTTCATTGAAAAACTTCACGACCGGGCACCAAATCTTGCCAGGATTTGTAGTGATAAAGTGTTTTAGTGAGCCCTCTGTCTATAGAAAACAGGGCTCACTTTTGCTTTTTTACGGTTAGGAGGATGCGCTCATGAAGTATAACCTAGAACCTCAAGACAAACTACAAGATAAACTAAGGGATGTATTAGGTGAGGAAATGTTCAATGTTTGTCTTGAAAGCCCAGAAAAAGCAACCGCTTTTGGATGGTTATTCTCATTTGCTATTGCAGATTTTGATCAAAAACAAGGGATATCTTCCGTCACTTCCAATGAACTTCTTAAAGCAAAAGAAGATTTGGGGGAAGAGTTCTGTCTCTGGTGTTCACGAAACTATTCAAACCTCAGGAACCTAATAACTTTGTTAGACTCGTATGTAAACACCTATGAAATTAATAAAAAAAATAAAGAGCATCTCAATCATCTTTTCCAAAGGATTAATAGCAACAATTACAAGGCTAGGGCTGTTTCCTTAGTTAAAGCCTATAAAAAGGATCAGCCCACAAATCTAATCGACCTCTTTCAAAGAATCAACATAACCCTTGTGAGTGACCTTAAGGGGATATTCTCCCAAAGGTTATGTGCCGACGATGAATCTGATCTTCGAGGATTCATGGGATGGTTAAAGGAAGACCTTATGGCGGTTTTATGTAATGACCTCCAAAGATTATTTAACAAACCTCGAACATTTAAACTAATGAGAAGTCGTGCCATGGGATCAACACTTCATGAAATCAGTTTAGATTTAGGAATCACCCGGCAAAGAGTACGTCAAATCGAGAAAACGCTGCAAAATCATTTTAATAATTATGTTGCAACGTTTTGGCCCCATTATATTCTTTCTGCCTTTGCCGAAACTACAACTTATGTTTCAGTTAACGCCCTCGAAGAATATTTTGGCAGTTTATCAGATGTTCTTTCCTATTGCCTAAAAGAAAGTGATTGCTCTAGCTTACAATGGTGCAGCGAACTTAACGGTTTTATTATTGGAGACGGGCATTGGTATTCACTATTAAAAGGCTATAAAAATTTACTGCCTGAGATGCTCGATTATGATTTCGTAGATCCTTTAATTCATGAAATTATGCTAAAGTTCTCACTTCCTATAAGCTTTAAAGACACAAAAACGGTCATTCTTTCCGGGTACAGTCTATCTGGCAAAGTATATTTAAAAAATAAAATCAGCCTTTCTCAAATGTACCATGCTGTCCTCGAAAGGTTTTATCCCAATGGGATCGAACTTTATAACCCTTCCGAAGCGAATTGTTTTCGTAATTATGTACGAAGATTATTCGGGGAGGTAAATCTCCCCAAAAATAATCGCGCCCTCGATGTGCGTCTAGCTGACTTTACAATCTTATGCGATAGGAGAAAGCGCATTTTGCCAAGCGGTGTCAAAGTCTCCCTGGATTTGCTGAATAAGATCCACGAAGCCATAAAGGCATCTAAAAAACACGAAATCCTGTTTAAAGAACTATTCGAAACCTTTAAAAAAGAACTTTTACAAACAAGTAATATTTCAAACAGTTATTTTTTACAGGGTCTCCTGAAATATACTTTTGCTGATGAATTTGACTTCACCCGATATTCTTTAAAAAAGCGAGAAGACGATTAGAAAAAGCTAAATGTTCTAATCATTATGTTTCTCATTATGGTCATTTTCTAGATCGCCAATAATTTTGGCCGCCATAGTATAGTCCATAATTCCATTGCGCGCTGCCTCTTGCAAAGCATTTCGTTGAGCCGTCAAAACAATTTTGCCTGCTTTATCTCGCTCTGTGGCTATAATTACCTCATTGTTTAAATGAAGCTCCTTAATCAAATCGTCAATTTCTTTCTGTCTCTCGAGTAATGATTTCACCGCATCATCACGGGCTATTTGGGAAACGTTCCCCATATGCACATGACGATCAATCTCAGCTAAAGCTGAACGTAAGGCCATACTTTCTCCTAACAGGTTTTGGTAATCTCTCAGCTCCTCATTAGTAGTAGTCAGTCCCAATTTGTTAATCAGAGGCTCTATCGTCAAGCCCTGTGCTACCAAAGAAAAGAGAACTACCCCAAAGGTAACGGGAATTAAGAAACTGCGTTCCGGTATAGAAGCCTCAAGACCCAAGACCATAGCCATTGACAAAGCCCCCCGCAGACCGCTCCAGACTAAAACATGTTGATAATTCCTAGGGATTGATAATCCGAACCTATTTAAAACTCCTGACAATCCATAGATTGAAAATGCCCGTCCCAGCAAGACAGCGATAACAGCAATTACCACTGAGATAAGATTTTCTCTGAAGGATATATTCGTCATTTCCAAACCAACGAGTAAGAATACCAAAGAATTGGCTACAAAAGCCGCATATTCCCAGAACGAAAGTACCGCCAAACGCGATACAGGAGTCATACCACGTTTCATTCCATAATTTCCAACTACTAAACTAGCGGCAACCACAGAAATGACCCCAGAAACATGAAATCCTTCAGCAGCCATATAAGAACCGAAAGCCGTAATTGTCGTTAAGGTTATTTCCAATAAATGGTCATCGAATTCCTGAGTAATTCTGGAGGCAGCTGCTCCAATAGCAATACCCACAAGAGCACCGCCGAAAAAAGTTCGAATAAAGGCTAATTCACTCTGAGCCAGAGAAAAGGTTCCAGTTATAAGGATACCTTGGATAACGCTGAATAAAATGACGGCAATCCCATCATTAAATAGACTCTCCGCTTCGACAATAACAGACAGTCGTTTAGCAACTCCTAAACGTTTAAAAATCGCTAAAACAGAAATCGGATCCGTTGGCGAGATAATTGCCCCAAACAAGAGTGCCAACAGTAACTGTAGTCCCAAGAGTATATGCAGCGTATAGCCAACAACGAAGGTAGATAATACTGTTCCCAGTAAAGCCAAGGCAGTGATAATCTTCCAATTTTTCTTCAAAGGCTCCAAGTGAATATTAATCCCAGCCTCAAACAAAAGCGGCGGTAGGAAAATTGCAAATAAAACCTCTGGTTCCAAATGAACTCCCGGCAAAAGTTTTAAATAACCAACAAATAAGCCGGTTAATACCAAGGCAATAGTGTAAGGTATTTTAATAAATCGTCCTAACATTGCAACAACTGAGGTTAAGAGCAACAGCCAGATAAAAACCGATGAATGAACAAGTCCTGTCATGACACCCTCCTTGTTTCACCAAATTAACCGCATTATCTTGCTTTTGGAATCAGATGATTCCAAATTTATAACATAGGCACTTCGCTTCATGAAAGCGAAGTGCCTATCAACTTGTCTCTTAGTCTCTATATGACAGTAAAACCAAAACCATTTAAATCGTTATCTCACCATCATAGGATGAAATAATTTTATATAAATCAGGTCGTCGGTCTCGAAAAATTCCCCATTCTAACCTTTGGATCTCTAATTGTTCTAAATCAAACTCAGTCACTAAAGTAGTTTCCTCTGTACGACCGGCTTCAACAATCTTATTTCCCTGAGGGCCGGCAATGAACGACGAACCGTAGAAGGTAATACTGGAATCCTCATCGTCTTCAACACCCACGCGATTAGAGGCAACGACTGGTATTAAATTAGCTGCTGCATGCCCCAGCATGCAGTTTTGCCAGTGATCCCGGGAATCAATGGTACCGTCTTGCGGCTCAGATCCTATAGCAGTCGGATAAAATAACAACTCAGCCCCCAATAAGGTCATACACCGTGCAGCCTCAGGATACCATTGATCCCAACACACCCCTACCCCGATCCTGGCATAACGCGTCTTCCAAACTTTAAAGCCGGTATCGCCAGGATTAAAGTAAAACTTTTCTTCATATCCGGGACCATCAGGTATGTGACTCTTACGATACTTACCTAATACTTCTCCATTGGCGTCAATAACTGCTAAAGAATTGTATCGGGCATAGTTTTTCTTTTCATAAAAACTAATGGGTAAAACAATCTGAAGCTCTTTAGCAACCTTTTTAAAATGTTGAACTGCTTTATTTTCTTCCAGCTCAGAAGCGTAGCGATAATATTCTGCCTTTTCTTTTTGACAAAAATAAGGAGTTTCGAAAAGCTCCTGCAATAATATAATTTGCGCACCATTCCCGGCAGCCTCGCGAACTAATCGTTCAGCCTTAGCAATATTTTCAGTGATGTTGTCCGAACAACTCATTTGGGTTGCAGCAACTTTTACTGTTCTCATAATAGTTCCTTTCCTATAGTCTATTGATCCCAGTCGGCATTTGCTGAGTAGTACAATGGACGTTTCCGCCCTCCCTGATAACCCCCATACCATTTACAGTACGAATCCGCCGTTGTGGAAAGATTCTCGTCAGAGTCAATTTAGCTAATTCATCCGTTTCAGCAGCCTGGCCGCCAAAGACCGGAAAGATTATTCCTCCATTAACAAAATAGAAATTGAGATAACTTAACGTTAGACGTGCTCCCGTTTCAGGATCATATAATTTGGGAGGCTGCTGGATAGGGATAATTTCAAAAGATCTTCCCCTGGCATCGGTTTCCCCTTGAAGCAACTCTAAGTTTGTGCGGGTAATCTCATAGTTTCCGTCATTAGGATCATTACAAACTTGCAAAAGGATTTTGCCTGGGGCGGCAAAACAGGCAATGTTATCCACATGCCCATCTGTCTCATCCCCTTCCAACCCCCTTTTCAGCCAGATTACCTTCCGGACATTCAGATTATTTTTAAGTTCAGCTTCAATCTGTTCTTTGGTTAATTCAGAGTTTCGATTCTGATTAAGCAAACATTCTTCAGTAGTCAAGAGCGTTCCTTCACCATCAACATGGAGCGATCCTCCTT
The DNA here is from genome assembly GCF_001029285.1 of Desulfosporosinus acididurans. GTDB lineage: Bacteria > Bacillota > Desulfitobacteriia > Desulfitobacteriales > Desulfitobacteriaceae > Desulfosporosinus > Desulfosporosinus acididurans. The sequence goes on along the minus strand of NZ_LDZY01000007.1, from coordinate 19,193 downwards.
CCATAACGAGAGAAGCGTCAAACCGTTTGATATTGAAATACTCTAAGAGTTTAGACGCGACTCGGTCATCTAAATCCCAGGATTCATATTTTCCGCCCCAGGCGTTAAAACGCCAATTCACCCCAGCAAGTTGCCCCAAGTTATTAACTAAAAAGGTTGGGCCGTTGTCCCTTAGCCAAGCGTCATTGTGCTCAATCTCCAAAAATTCGATCCTTTTATCGGTGAAAATCGAACACAGAGCTTTTGAATCGTCAGGATTCACAAGCACCGTGATAGGTTCGAATTCAGCAACTGCCTGGATAATCTCTGTATACCCCTTACATACAGTTTCATAATCCTCAGGATGGCACATAGAGGCTTGAACAGGCCAAGAAATGAAAGTCCGCCTATGTTCAGACCATTCAGCAGGCATTCGGTAATTGAAATTGATTGGATACATTATATATTCCCCTTCATAACTCTAGGTTATTTCTTAATTGATTCATTTAATTCTACTTCATCATTAGGAGAATTTAAAGTTGTTTCTATATGGTATTGGAATTCGAATTGTAGATTCGAATCGTATTTTAAATGTATTATCGCGATTAGCTGCGAAAACAAAAAAAGAGCCGCATAGTTATTTCATCAAACTATTGCCCCTTTCTTTTCGACACATTTATTAAGTATATAAATGCACTTAGGATATCAATATAGTTATATAATCATAGTTATATAATCTAAATATATCCATTTTTATCAAGATTTAGCCGTCCCCTTTTCTAGGGTTGCTCTAACAGTTTTTAAAAAATGATCCAGATCAAGAGGTTTACTCAGGATTTCGCAGACACCCAAACTTCGGGCAGAAGCCTCGAGATCCTCTTCTCCGCTGATCATAATCACTGGAATATTCTTAGCTTGATCGTCCTGAGCCATTTGTGCTAATACCTGTAAGCCTGTCATTCCCGGCATGTTTTGATCTAAAAGAATAAGCGAAGGTCGGTGAAGGGATGTGGCGAGGCACAAACATTCTGATCCACTGGCCACTGCCTTAACTTCGTAACCAAACTGTTCTAAAGCATTTTGGATAAATAAGCGAACTGAAAATTGGTCATCGACAACAAGAATATATTCTGACAACTTTCTCACTCCTTTAAATCATCTCCGATATATTACAAACTTAGCTATAATATGAAATTTCAATACATTACTTTCACATTGTATAACTATTTGTTGTTATTTTCAATATAATTACATACACACAGTCGCTAAGATGTTTCAAGTGACTACCTTAAAATTGGAACAGGAGGTGATAGAGTGTCTAACATTCAAGAGGTTGTCGGAAAAAATATAAAATTATTCCGCCAGACTAAGGGACTTACACAAGAAAGGCTAGCAGAACTTGTTAATGTCAGTAGTTCATATATCGGCTATCTTGAACGAGGCCTAAGGTCTCCTTCATTAGACCTCTTAGCAAGAATAGGCACTGCCTTAGACGTCGAACCAACAGTACTGCTCGATACTTCTTCAGAGGAGACCGAACCCATACTCAGAAAGCTCAATGCTCTCCTAATAGGGAAAGATCCAATCCCAATTAATTTCCTTTATGAAGTTGCTGTCGCCTATTTTGAATCTATTAAGTAGATAACTATTTCAGCTATCTCTGCTATCTCTGTTATCTTTTGCGTTTTAACATTAATTTTTAAAATAAGGACAGTACAGCTGTTTAATTGCGGAACTATGGTCATACCTAAAGCTTTCCGCTATTGGGCATAACAAGCGCAGCCCAAAAAGGGGCTTTATGTTTTCACATAAAGCCCCCAAGTTCGAATATAAGTTAGAACTCCTCATTGAAGATGAAAAAATAATAAGCTGTTATGATTTAATCAATCTCTGCCATGGGGTAAGAACCCAAAAATTTATAGAAATTTGTTTTACGCTGTACCATTGTCAAAGCATCACGAACATCCGGATTAGATAAATGTCCATCGATATCAATAAAAAAAATGTAGCGCCCTAATTGACCACGAGAAGGTCTCGATTCAATTTTAGTCATATTAATATCCCATAAATTGAAAATGTCTAGGATACACGCTAAGCTCCCCGGCGTATGTTCCGTTGAAAAAACAATTGAAGTCTTGTTTCGGCCTGCCGGAAGATGGATCGACTTTTTGCCGACAACCACAAATCGTGTGAAGTTATTATTTTTATCTTGGATATTACGCAAGACTACTTGGAGTCCGAATTTATCTGCAGCAGCTTCCGGTCCGATTGCACCCGCAGTTCTTCCAGACATCTGCGCTTGATTAGCTCCCTCGGCATTGCTGCTCGTCAAGTATACTTTTGCTTGGGGAAGATGAGTTTCCAGAAAGAGCCGGCATTGCCCTGCGGATTGAGGATGGGTATAAACAGAAGAAATTCTCTCCCAATCAGCCCCTGGAGTAACCATTAATGTTTGAGATATGGGTAAAATAAGTTCATCAACAATCAAGAGGTCTACTTCCCAGGCCAATACATCCAAGACAATATTAACTGAACCTTCTAAGGAATTTTCAAAAGGGATAACGGCTAAATCCAATTCATTGCGTTGAACGGACAAAAGAACTTCACGAATACTTGGCAAACTAACTAAAGCAGCTTCTTGTTTATTAAAGCAATAATGTTGAGCCGCTTGCTGGGAAAAGGTTCCTTCCGGTCCGAGATAGCCTATCTTATGCAATATAACCCTCCTGTTCCAACTAACAGAAAATCAATTACTACTCTCTAACGTTCAGTTATGTTAAGCCTTCCTTAATAAGCAATAAGCAGTTCAAATAATTATAACATTGTTAGAACTTTCCTGTCGAAGAAATATACTCCTAAAGTGAATATTATTTTGCAGTCTCCCCTCGAAGATTTTATCCGTCTAAACCTTCTGTCATCTTTTGGCTTGCCTTAGCAACATTTACCGCGTAGACTTAACATAACAAACCGAACAAGTAATAGGACTTTAGAACTGAGAGGGATAGTATGAACCTTAATTCAAGCACAAACTCTTCAGGCAAAGCACAACATCCCGAACTTTCACGAGGGCTTCTCTTGATACTTGCCATTAGTTCCGGACTGTCTGTCGCTAATCTCTACTACAATCAGCCTCTGCTTGCTGACATGGCTCAAACATTCCATGCTTCTGCCGCTCAAATCGGAAGCATCTCCACGCTTACACAATTAGGTTATGCCTTGGGTCTCTTTTTATTTGTTCCGCTCGGGGATATCAAGGAAAAAAAGATCTTAATTGTTATTTTACTCGGTGTAGTGACGCTCTCCTTGTTGTCCGTAGGGATATCTGAAAACCTCACCATGTTAGGCGCAGCCAGTTTTGCCGTGGGAACAACAACCGTCGTTCCTCAAATCATCGTTCCTTTGGCAGCCCAACTGGCTAGACCCGATCAACAGGGCCGTATTGTCGGAATCGTCATGAGCGGATTGTTTTTTGGAATTTTATTAGCCAGAACCATCAGCGGAATTATCGGCAGTCTTTGGGGCTGGCGTATAATGTATTATATTGCCGCGGCTTTAATGTTTAGTTTGGCCCTAACGCTGTGGGCTTTCTTACCTCAGACCGGTTCTACATCACGTTTATCTTACCGTCAAACACTTCATTCTTTATGGGAATATACAACGAAGCTCCCCTTATTGCGGGAAGCCTCTCTGATGGGGGGACTCCTCTTCGGAACGTTTAGTGTCTTTTGGACAACCTTAGCCTTCTTCCTCAAACAGCCGCCCTATTACTATGGTACAGAAATCGCCGGCCTTTTTGGCTTAATTGGTGTAGCAGGCGCCTCATTTGCTCCTGTCGCCGGGCGATTAGCTGATAAAAAAGGTCCCCGAATCGTCGTTGGAATTGCTGCGGCAGTGACATTAGTAGCCTATGGTTTCCTCTGGTTATTCGGCAAACACTTATGGGGACTAATATTAGGTGTTATTTTATTAGACTTAGGCGTTCAAGGTGCCCAAATATCGAACCAAGCACGTGTATACGCTTTAGTCCCTGAAGCTAAAAGCAGGTTAAATACCGTCTATATGGTTACTTATTTTATCGGAGGCTCACTGGGATCATTTTTGGGCATGCATGCTTGGAGTCTCTGGCAGTGGAAGGGTGTCTGTCTGGTTGGAAGCTCGCTCATCCTGCTTAGTCTAATCATTTGGGGAAGGGGACTTTATAATCAGCGAAAAGGTAACATGGAAAGGTGTTGCAACTAAACGTATACCCTTATTAGGTAAAATTTTTATTCTTGATTAGGTTTAATCTTTAAACTAAGGAGGCCGGAAATTTTTGAATAATAGTCTCAATTCTAGCTCCAGCGCAACCTTCTCCCGCTCCCGCCGACTATGGATCGCTTTTATTTTAGGTGCCTTATCTGCCTTCGGACCACTTTCCATAGACATGTACTTACCTTCATTACCTATTTTAGCTAAAGATTTGCATACCAGCGCCTCTTTCGCTCAATTCAGTCTGACGGCCTGCCTTCTCGGTCTCGCCTTTGGTCAATTATTGACGGGTTCCCAGAGTGATGTTCGTGGACGCCGCATGCCTCTTCTCATAGGACTTTTCTGTTACTCCGTCTCTTCGTTGCTCTGCGTTATCAGTCCCTCCATCTGGACACTAATTTTACTCCGCTTCATTCAAGGTTTTGCCGGTTCTGCGGGTATTGCCATTTCCAGAGCTGTTGTTAGAGATCTCTATTCTGGTCCTGAAATGACAAGGTTCTTTGCTCTTTTAATGTTAATTAATGGTGTTGGGCCAATAGTAGCTCCGATTATTGGCGGACAGCTTTTAGAGTTCACCTCTTGGCGTGGTGTTTTTCTTGTTTTAACCCTGGTAGGAATCGCTATGTTCTTGGCGGTCTTTTTTACCTTACCAGAAACCCTGCCGCCTCAACGCCGCTCACAAGGAGGCCTAAAGAACGTTTTAATTACGTTTCGCGATCTAATGTGTGACCGAGTATTTATGGGATATGCATTACCCCAAGGACTCGTCATGGCCGCTATGTTTGCCTATATCTCTGGCTCCCCGTTTGTCATCCAAAATATTTTTGGTGCGTCTCCGCAATTATTCAGCCTCTTTTTTGCCATTAATGGATTGGGCATTATCATCGCTGGTCAAATTACCGGCAGAATGGCCAGCCGGATTGCCGGAACAAAACTCTTTATTACAGGCCTCATCTTAGCTACCTTGGGTGGTTTGTGCTTACTGACAACAATTCTCCTGGGAGCAGGACTAATGGCCATTTTGCTGCCGTTATTCATTGCCGTATCCAGCGTTGGAGTTGTAACAACAGCCGGCTCATCACTCGCTATGGAGAATTACGGTCATTCGGCAGGAAGCGCTTCGGCCTTGCTGGGATTATTTGCTTTTGTCATTGGTGCAGCCGTCGCCCCGCTTGTGGGTCTGGGAGGCGGCAATACCGCAGTTCCCATGGGAACTGTTATTGCGATATGTGAAGTTGGAGCAATTCTGTGTTATGTAATATTAAGAGGTGAACGAGTCCACTCAAAATAAGGGGCCCGTTACACAATGAATATCTATCCGTCTTTATAAATAAGCCCTGCATAAGTGGTGATATATACCACTTATGCAGGGCTTTGTTTAATGTTAAATAATATCGCAGACGACAAACGGTTCCGGAAAGAACTGCACAAAGCTGAACTATAGATTGCTTCGATTCATTGACAAGATTAGCTGACTAAGCTTTTGCCGGTATAGGGCCACGTGAAAGGGCGATCTTACCAGTCCGCACAATTTCAATAATTCCATGATCCTCTTCAAGGACTTGACAAAGAGCATCAATCTTAGTTTCATCACCGGAAAGCTCAATCACCATCGTCTCCCGGCTGACATCCACAATGCTGGCTCGGAAAATATTAACGATATTGATAATGTCCGAACGAGTCTCCAGACTTGCTTTAACCTTGATCAAGGCCAGTTCCCGCTGGATGGACTCAACAGCTGTTAAATCACTGATTTTGATTACGTCAATTAATTTGGACAACTGGTTTACAACTTGTTCTTGTTCTATCTCATCCCCTTCTACTACAATGGTAATTCTTGTTGTGTCCGGTTCTTCGGTATAACCAGCTGCTATACTTTCGATGTTGAAGGCCCTGCGGCTGATTAATCCCGAAATATGTGTTAAGACGCCCGGTCGGTTTTCAACCAAAACGGCTAATGTATGCTTCATCTTCTTAACCTCCCATAATCATCTGATCCAGGCGAGCTCCCGCTGGAACCATCGGGAGGACGTCTACCGTCTCAGGAGTTCGTATATCCACTAAAACAGGACCCTGGACTGCTAAAGCCTGGGCAAGAACTTTATCCAGCTCTGCAGGCTCACTTACTCTCAAGCCCGTTACTCCCATAGCTTCTGCCAACTTTACGAAATCAGTATGCCCTTTGAGGCTGGTATGGGAATAACGGCCGCCATAAAACATTCTTTGCCATTGGGCAACCATCCCTAAGGTTTGGTTGTTCAGAACCAGAACAACCACAGGGAAATTGCAATCGGCAAGGGTTGCTAATTCTTGACAGTTCATCATCACACCGCCATCGCCAACAAAAAGAACCACTTTTTGATCAGGCAAACCACATTGAGCCCCTAAGGCAGCCGGCAGACCATATCCCATGGTTCCTAACCCACCTGACGTTAAAAATCGACGCGGATGTTTGAAGCCGTAGAATTGAGCCGCCCAAATTTGATTTTGCCCAACGTCCGTTACGATCACAGCCTCACCCTGAGTCAATTGACTGACCTTTTCAACCACAGCCTGCGGCATGACAAGGTCTTTCCCTTGTTCATAAGTCAACGGAAAGTCTTGCTTCCAGCCTAAAACCTTTTCCCGCCAAGGCCGAACCCGTTCTTTTAATTCACCGGATACTCCCCCGACTTTTTTCATTAACGCTGGCAGTGACCATTTTAAATCTCCGATGACCCTTATTTGAGCAATAACATTTTTGTTAATTTCCGCCGGATCTATATCAAAGTGAATAATCTTAGCCTTAGAGGCAAAATCACTCAAAAGTCCTGTCACCCGATCATCAAAACGAACCCCGATTCCTAAAAGCAAATCGCATTCTGTCGTTGCCATATTTGCGGCGTATGTCCCATGCATTCCAACCATTCCCAAAAATTGAGGATGGTCGAAGGGAATACACCCTAAACCCATTAAACTGGTAATTACCGGAAAACCGCTCTGTTCCACAAATTCTCTCAGTTCCGACGAGGAATCAGATAAATTAACTCCCCCGCCGATGAAAAGCAAAGGCTTGCTGGCTGAGCTCACTTCCTCAAAGACCTGATTTATGACCGTTTGATTTCCTTCATTAACAGGATGATAACCGCGCAGCTTAACTTCTAAAGGATATTCGTAGTCAAAGGTAGCTGCGAAAACATCCTTAGCTATATCTACAACGACAGGACCAGGCCGGCCTGTACGCGCAATATAGAAGGCTTCTTTTAAAGCCCGGGGCAACTCTTCAACGGTTTTAACCAGATAGTTGTGTTTAGTAATTGGAGTTGTAATTCCCCGAATATCTGCCTCTTGAAAGGAATCTCTGCCAATTAAGGGAACGGCAACTTGACCCGTTATTGCTACCATTGGAATCGAATCCATGTAAGCAGTAGCAATCCCCGTCACCAGATTCGTTGCCCCCGGACCGGAAGTGGCAATAACAACTCCGACTTTTCCCGTGGCTCTGGCATAGCCATCAGCAGCATGGACGGCACCTTGTTCATGTTTCGTTAAAATATGCCGGAAATTCGCTTTATATAAAGCATCATATAGTGTCAGCACTGCCCCGCCGGGATAGCCGAAGGCTACATCCACGTTTTCCTTTTTCAGCGATTCGATAATCGCTTCCGCACCCGTCATTATCATATTTGCCCCTCCCTATACATCTGCACAATCCATGGTGTCTGCCATTACGACAATAATTATTTTTAGACTCTATTATAGCACAAATCTTCTCTAAACCTACAGAATACTTGCAAAATTACATTTTGCAAATTCTATCAATTAGAGTGGGTTTCTGTGATATAATCGACATAATGGCAGGAGAAAGGATGAATTAATGTGAAAAAAATCATCATCGCGATGATAGCTTCGCTTGTACTTATATTTGCCTTACCAATAATTACTCAAGCAAGTCCCTTAGCTTATGTAACAGAAAGAATAGCAGGACAAGACCAGATCGAAACGGCCTTGAAAATTTCTCAAAAAGGGTGGGATTCTGCTCAAACCGTTATTTTATGCCAGGCCTCAGATTATCCGGACTCTATCGCAGCTACTCCTTATGCAGTTAACCTAAATGCCCCAATCCTTTTAACAGGAGGAGACGCTCTTGACCCTAGAGTGGTTCAAGAACTGCAGCGCTTGAAACCTCAGAAAATTATCTTACTCGGTGGAACTGCTTGTTTGACACCCGCTATTGAAAAAGGCCTGGAGCAATTATCCTTCAACTGGGAACGGATAGGAGGAATTGATCGTTACGAGACATCTGTTCTACTCGCTAAGCGTTTGACTTCAGATTCTCTGATCATAGTCAATGGAGATAATTTTCCGGATGCTCTGTCGGCAGCGACGTATGCCGGCATTAAACAAATTCCCGTTGTACTTACTTCAACGACTCTCCCCGACTCCGTCCTGAAGTACTTAAAGGAAAATGCCCCAAAACATATCACCGTTATAGGGGGAGAGGCTGTCGTTCCCTCAGTGGAATTGACGAAGAACAACTTTACAATCGAAACCCGTCTTGGCGGAGAAGACCGCTACGACACCAACGCCAAAGTTGTTTCCAGCATGAAAGATATCTATCAATCAAATGACCTTTTCTTAGCTTCAGGAATCACCTTTCCGGACGCTGTAGCCGGTACAGTTCTCGCCTCAAAAGAAAAGGCCCCGCTTTTACTTACTGAACAAAATGATATTCCTCCCTCTGTTTACAGCGTTATGCGCTTACATATGGTCGTCGAACCACCTGCATCAACTTCTTCCACTTCTGCCTCAGGCAACACATCTAAAACGGCTGTCGTTACGGCTGCAAATGGATTAAATCTTCGTGACACCCCTTCTTCTTCAGGGAATCTCCTAGGAACTATTCCCAACGGCGCTGCTCTTGAACTTGGCACCTATCAAAATCACTGGTATCAAACAACCTATCAATCTAAAACCGGCTGGGTTTCTGATGCTTACATTACAATTTCCTCAAACAGCTCTTCATCAACTTCCAACAGCACCAAAAAGGGAATCGTCAATGCCTCGGCAGGATTAAATTTAAGGGATACACCCTCTTCTACGGGAAAACTTCTGGCGACAATACCTCAAGACACAACGCTTGAGCTTCTTAATTACCAAAACGATTGGTATCAGACCACTTATCAATCATTAACAGGTTGGGTTTCAGACAGCTATGTGACACTCTCCACATCAAACTCTGCCTCTGCCATTGACTTGAGTCCGAACGGCAAAGTCTTTATTCTCGGAGGAACAGGCATTATCAGCACAACTTCTCAAGCCATTATTGAAGGAAAGGCATCTTCAAATTACAGTTCAAATTTAAAAGCATTTCCTCAGCTTCCTTCTTCGACACAGCCACCTTCATCAGACAATTCCTCTTCAGGGAGTTCTTCTTCAGGGAACTCCTCTTCGGGAAGCTCTTCATCAGGCAATTCTTCTTCGGGGAACTCCTCTTCGGGAAGCTCTTCATCAGGCAATTCTTCTTCAGGGAACTCCTCCTCAGGCAGTTCCTCTTCAACGCCAACGAATTACGATCCTTCTCAAGAGATTCTTGTCGATCCCTTCGCCGGAATCCCTGCCAATGCTTTAAGCGGAAAGACCATTATGATTGACCCTGGACATGGAAGCCCTGACACCGGAGCAGTCGGCCCCAACGGAACGTATGAAAAAGACAATACTTTAGCCATTGCAAAAGATTTAAATTCAGTCCTGCAACAGGCAGGGGCGAAGGTTCTCTTAACCCGGGACAATGACCCTTCTCCCGCAGCCAGTGATTTTTCGGAAATCAATGATCTTCAAGACCGAGTTGATGATGCTGCCAAAAATAACCCTGACCTCTTTATCTCCATTCATAACGACTCCTTCAGCAACCCCTCCGTTCAAGGCACAACGACCTACTATTGCGATGGCAACCCTCAAGAAGAGAAGAGCAAGCAGCTGGCCAGCAGTATTCAAAGCGCAATGATCGACACGGTAAAGACCAACAATCGAGGAGTTAAAGACGCAAATTTCTATGTCATCAAATATACAACGATGCCTGCAGTCTTAGTCGAAACCGCCTTTATTTCCAGTCCCTATGAAGAAGCAAGACTGCAGAACGACACATTCCGAAAAAATGTCGCCGCAGCTATTTTTCATGGGATTTACAATTATTACAATGGTTCCACAGCCAAAAACTAAAAAAGTAAGCAGAAACTATTCAACCACAGATTCAATAATAAATTGCTTGTAATATAAAGCAAAGTGAACTCGTTCAGCTAAAGCTGAACATCAGGACTTCAGATGGAGACCTCTAAAAAGAGGCCATTACAAAAAAGCAGCTAGTAACTTTCAAAGGTTACTAGCTGTTTATTCTTTTAATTCCCCAGTTAGCTAGGGATACCATCAGTGAGATTGTAAAGGCAGCACCAAAACCCCTAACATAAAAGCCCGGTACGAGACCGCTCGTAAGCATGATCATCCAAGTATTTATGATGAGAGTGAAGATCCCCAAAGTTAAAAGATTTAAAGGAATGGTTAAGACAATCAAAACTGGGCGAATCAGCAAATTTACGATCCATAGTATTAGACCCGCTCCAAGGTAATGCAGGGGCGAAGAAGCATGAATGGGGAGAAATTGTGCGGCCACCAAAAACACAAGCGTGTTGACTAAAATACGGTAAATAGGTCGTTTCATCAGATACCCCCGTTTCACTTTAAGCTAATTTTGACCTTAACCTCTCCCGTTTCAACCTCGATAATATCCAAGCCTTTTTGTCTACTCAATTCCAGAACCATATTATGCAGGCCATCCATGAGATGACTTGGAGAAATAGTATTGATCCAACTCACCAATTTACGGTCCTTATGATCCTTATGATAAGGAATGCACTTTAATGTCTTCTCCCCTGCCCAAGCCAATTCAGCCAAGGCTTCGCAAAACTCATCCGCAACCCAGAACGGAACTGGAAATGCAAACCAGCGGTGCCATTTCAACTTTACTCTGACGATCAAGAACGTGGTGTAATTATTCCACACACACTTCCACCTTGATTCTGCCCTCCTGAGGATCTGATACTTCCACATCCACTATCTTACCATCCACAGTTTCTTCAACTAAGCGGACAAGCTCCTCAACATCCAAAGCTTGCAAATCAAGACCTTTTTGTTCTAATTCCGTACGCTTATCAGCAGGAACAAAGCTCATAGCATAAACCACTAACTTTGACGCAGAGCGTATTAGGCTCAAGGGAACATTGACATTAACCTTCAGAGATTTTTCCCCTAGAACTCGAACCCGCAGGAAGCGATCCCCTGTGTTTGACTTAGCCATTTCAGGTTTAACCAAATCGATTTCCGGCATCGCTGAAGCCCTATCACTCGATATTTCTTCTTCCATCGCCTTAAGCAGTTCCATTCCCTCCGCGGCTGTTAGTTTTCCCTCCTGAATCATCTCGAGTATTTTCATTTTTTCGCTGCTCATATTTGAATTACTCCTTTTTAATCTATTTCTTCTTCGAAATTTGAGCCTCTCTGTTTCCTCATCTGAAATGCTGCCTCTTGCGCCGATATTTCCCCGCGATTGAGAGCCTCAAGTATCTCTTGCCGCCGCAGTTGTTCTTTGGTTATCGCTGCATTCTCAGAGACAGGCTCTTTTTCTTTCTCTAAACTGTAGTCAAGGGCCTCAATGACACTGTCTAAACGGCTGCGTACCGTCGGATAAGAGATCCCCAATTCTTTTTCGACCTCTTTAATATTCCCCCGGCATTTAATAAACGCCTCGATAAATAGAATCTGTTCCCTTGGGAGTCTGCAAAACTTACAAGAGGAGAATTCTCCTTCAATCTTAGTCGGGCAATAAGTACAGGTTAATTTACTAATTTTTAATTCATGATCACATACCGGACAACGATGGGGTATCTTATAATTCAAGCTTATCACCTCTCATTAAGTAACTTACTGCTTTTATATTGAATATAATAAGCTTTTATATTCATAATGTCAATTAATATATTTATATAATTAAGATACATGTTAACTATGTTAATATATTAATCGACAAATATTAAAATGTTTATTCAATCGCAAGACTCCCACTTCACAAGTGAAAGTGGTTCCCAACCTTGCTTTGGTGGGGTAGAATCTATCCTTGAGCGCAATAGTATTTTTTATGGGCTAGGCGCTTTCGGAGAAATTGTCCATAGGACACTTTCGTCACCGAAGCTCTGATGTTCAGATTTAGCTGAACAAGTTCACTTATATTGATGGAATTAAAACAAAAAGCCCTTTGCCCGATTAAGACAAAGAGCTGAAGAAACTATTAATATGCAACTAAAATCCCGCCTTCATCGGCATAGGCTGAAATCGTTGCTCCCATTTCTACGATAATTACATCTTTAAAACTATATCGCTGCTGTATTTCTTCTTTTAAGGCCAAGGCCTTGTCTAAACAATTACAATGGGCAATTCCCAACACTTTGTCCTCCATCTTTTCTCCTTTTTCCCCAATGACTTCAAGGAAGCGATGAAAGGCTCTTTTCGATCCTCGTACTTTCTCAATCAAGTCAATGGTTCCTTCATCTGACGCACCTAAAATGGGTTTTATGGAAAGCCAAGTCGCAACTGTCCCTGCAAAGCGATTCAGTCGTCCGGATTTAATTAAATGCTCCAAAGAATCCAGAAGGAAGAACGTCCTCATTTCCTGTATATATTGATTAACCCGTTCGACAATCTCACCCTTCTTTAGGTTATTCTGAATCAATTCCGCAATTTTTAGTCCAATCAAAGTCTCTCCCACAGAAGCGGTAAGAGAATCAAAGACATGGATAAAACCTGTACCTTGCTGTTCCAAAAACATTGTTTGGGCTAAAATGGCATTATTATAGGTACTACTAATTTTGGAGGAGAGAGTTACGACAAAAATATTGTCTGCTTCGTTAAACCATTTATGAAACCCACTCGGTGAAGGACTGGCAGTACGCGGTGCCACTGCTGTACGTTTCATCTCTTCTAAAAAGTTCTGCAAATTTACGTTTTCATCAAGAAAATCGTGTTCTCCTAAAACGACACTAAGCGGTACTATCCGAAGAGGAATTTGCTCCTTGATATCTTCATTCAGGTCACATCCGCTGTCCATGACAACTATGTAGTCCATAACCTTTTCCCCCGTACTCTGTTGGTTATTCTTCAGCAATCTTGTAATCCTAACACCCTAACTCGAGCAGCGACTGTGTTTACTGCGCAGCTGTCCGCAGGCAGCATCAATATCTGCCCCATGCTCAAGACGGATACTACAATTAATGCCTTGCTTTTTTAGGGTATCATAGAAAGCCAACATTACTTCATGCTCACTACGTTGATACTGGGGATGTTCCTCCACCGGGTTATAGGGAATTAAGTTGACATTTATAAGCTGCTTCTTTTCTCCGATCAATTCAGCGATTTGCAGAGCATGTTCCCGTTTATCATTCAAATCTTTAAGCAGAATATATTCTAAAGTAACCCTTCGCTTCGTTTTCTGTCGATAATAGTCAAGCGCCTCCATAATGCTTTGAATTGAAAAACTCCGATTAATTTTCATAATTTGCGATCGCAGCTCGTTCGAAGGAGCATGCAGTGAAATTGCCAAATTTACCTGTAAATTCTCATCGGCGAACTGATAAATTCTGTCCGCTAAACCACTGGTCGATACAGTAATATGACGGGCGGGAATTGCCAGCCCTTTATGATCCTTTATAATCCGAATAGCATTAACGACATTTGAAAAATTATCAAATGGTTCACCGATTCCCATGACTACAACATGACTTACCTGTTCTTGCCGGTTGCTTCTCTTAAGATGCTCCTGAACAGCCATTATCTGTTCAACAATTTCACCGGCGGATAAATCGCGTTTTTTAACTAAAAGGCCACTGGCACAAAAACTACACCCCATATTACAGCCGACCTGGGTCGTAACACAAACCGATAATCCAAATTTATGTCTCATTAAAACAGTTTCTATTAAATGCTCATCTCGTAATTTAAGTAAAAATTTTACTGTTCCATCCTCAGACTCCTGTTTCTCATATTCTCTCAACGAATTGATGACAAAGTGATCTGTCAATAGCTGAATACAGTCCTTATGGACGTCAATCATTTCTGAAAATTGTGTTGCATTCTTTCGATAAAGCCAGTCCCAAACTTGTAAGGCCCGGAACTTCTTATGTCCAAATTTCAAAAGATACGCCGCTAATTGTTCAAAAGTTAAACTATAAATTAATTCTTTACTCATTCTATTTCCTCACAGTCAACGGAAACAAAATCCCGCTGAGCAAAATCATACTCTTTTAATAATTAAAATGTAATCAGACGACACTTTTCGCCTTTTATATTTCCAAAATATCGAACATTGTTTTTAAAATTGTATTTTAGCACTTAATTATACCATTCCTCCTTGCCGTGAAAAAGTCAAGCAAAGGTAAATTCACATAAAAACCCTGAACGAACACAAAATATCTTAGGTAAATACTATTGAACAGGAGATTATATTATGGAAAACATCAATGGTCAATTAATGAGTAAAGAAGCTTTCCTTCAAAATTCTCTTTACGCAAAGGAACCTTTTGAAGGAATTCTAGTCAGTACTGATGCTGAGAATCATCAATATCGCATTGGAATACAGTTAAATGAAAAAGAAGTACTGCTGGTAGATCAAGTCAGTGATCGTGACGTTAAGGAAAAACTACTTTCATGGATACCTCATGTTAACGAAATTCAGAAGCAACATGGTGTGAAAAATGATCTTCAAAATTACGCCCGGCAGTGATATAGTCCATGAATTTAACTAAAGAGTCTTTCACCTTCAGGTGAGAGGCTCTTTTTCTTGAAGCTGTCCAGAGATTAAGTCAGGACGATATTAATAACACTCACATTCAAAACTATGTCCGACAAACGCATCTTCCCGCCCACATAAAAAAGGATAACCGAAAACAAGTTGCCGATTTCTTTCTCATTAACGATTTATGCAATATACCATCTTTGACTGGACCCTCTCCTTTACAGAGGGTTGTCACCCATACTCTGCTTGATAACTCTGATGTCCGTTAGTCTCGGTAATAACACATATAACTGCTATCACATAATTTCGGAATAGAACGCATCATCCGAAAACATAACTTGAGAATCTCGGGATTTTCCTCCCCTTCTAGACTTGCAAGAGATTTTCTCAACAGCCTTACGCTCGCCGCTTTTTTTTCAAGAGACGATTCTCTCCCAACGATTTTAAGAGAACATACACCCATTGCTTTTAGTTCCGGTAATGCACAAAGTCCACACATGCCCATAGGGTCTCCTTTGGGACTGATACTTTCGCCCATATTTTTGATCCCTATATAAATAAATTCACGATAATCCATGAGATGCTGAGAAAAAGAACAGTTATCTTCTTTTCTTGATTGTCCATTCTTATCATAAAGTTTATAAATCCAATGGGGGTTATGACAAATCGCACCACTAAAAGCATGATTTGCAAAGCAATACGCTTCTTCAAAAATACACCCATCATTGAGTACAAAGGCTTCATACTCCACATCTGAACCGATCTTTTGAATGATATTAGCCATATCTTCTAAATCCAAATATCTTGGAAAAATCAGTCTCTTCGCGCCTAAATCGCGAAAAAACTTGGCAGTCTCTGTGTTGAGAATTCCTCCTAAACTGCTTGCATGAAGCGTTACTTCCGGCATTTTCTCCTTCATCATTTTCATCAGACCAGGATCTCCAATTATCAGAGCATCTGGGCTGCAAATCGCATAAACTTCTCTAACGAACTTTAAGATTTCTTGGTACAAGGAATTTGAATAGACAGACTGATTCAATGTTAGAAAAACTTTCACATCATGAGCATGGGCCAATCCAACAACTTTAGATAATTCCTCTAGATTTGGCAAATTGCCTTGACTAGGACCTCGGCGGTTCAGCCAAAACCTATCTCCGGAAACCGAATCCCAATAATTAGGTTGCAGACCGCAATACAATTCTTTTGCTCCTTCTGAAATAAGAGCTTTTCCCTCTTCAAACGAAGTTAAAGGGGCTAGAATTTTCAATGTTTAGCCCTCCTCTCCTCAAATGGGCTCAGGTTGAAAAATTAAGCGGTCAATCCCTATTCGCGATATAATATTAAGCGTATCCTTAAGGAAACCTTCCTTAAATACACAAAAAATTGCATTACCTTTTTGAACAATATGCCAATTTGGAGACACAGGAACTTGACCTGATTTATCTGAAAGTTCTACCCAGAATTGTCTGCAAGTGTGTCCACAGGTTTTGTCTGTTGTTTTAAACTTATCGCCTTTTTGGTATCCCCATGACCGTAAAAGACACATCCTGCCGCTTGTTATTGCGGTATATGGAAAGTATAAAGAAACTTTATTATTCCATCGTTCAAAATCATTTAATCCGCTCGGCGGAATATCTAATTCAACATGACTTACCCCAAAGTCCGTAAAAACCTTTTGTATAATATCGCTTTCAAAGCTCGTCATAGGTAAAGAACTAGATTTTTGACTATGGCTTTTTTTCTTGTTTTCGGTCAGAGTTCCAATTCGCGGATCACGCCAAGCCTTATTTAACTGTCGCCCTATTATAGGTTTAAAACCAGGATATTCTTTATTGAGTAAATATAATATTCCCCAATCATTAACTACAACTTCTAATGCTAAACCTTCCTTTGACAAACCTTGCAATAACTGCCGCAGCTTTGTTAGACCATTTTCTGTCACATAAGGCGTAACTAAAGTTAATTCTTGACCGTATTCTCTCGCTCGAGAATAAACATCTAGAACCTCGCGTAAGGAAGGTATTGACCTTTCGCAAAATTCTTGTCCAAAATATATCCTTGTAAATAAAATTTCCCCCAAGACGTTCTCACTAATTTCTTTTATCATGCCGGATCGAAATACATTATTTTCACACCAGGGATCGTCCATAAAATATACTTTTTCAATGTTGGGAATACCTAAAGCCCATTCCATACAACGATACACCTCATTGATTCACATACTAAATTACTTCTTATTAAATAGTATGATATTTTGAGGTTAACCGTTAACAAAGGGTATTTAAAAGAACATATGCTCCAGTGCTATTGCAACTTCTGCTATCACAATTTCGCTTAAGCAACTTGATTTAACCACGTTAGCAAGAAGTCCCCACTTCAACGTTCGCAGAACGTAAGTGGTGGGAGCATGTTCACCTCTGTTATATATCCAGATCATCTTGTATAATAGCTAAGTTGGGTTTAATAACTCTATATCTATAACTTCTTGCTTTCTGTTTTTTACTAAAATTTTGTCTTAATAATCCCTTACTAAACTCAAGAGGTGTTATGAATGAAACGTAAAATTATTACCATAAATCAGGAACTTTGCAACGGATGCAAGCTCTGTGTTAATGCTTGTCATGAAGGAGCATTGCAATTAGTTAACGGTAAAGCCACGCTTATTTCTGAAACCTATTGCGATGGCCTCGGCGACTGCCTGCCTGAATGCCCCACCGGAGCTATTACTCTTGAAGAGCGAGAAACCGTCGAATATGATGAGGAAGCTGTTAAAATACACTTAAATAGCAATCCGAAAGAAACGGAAAGCTCTTTATCCTCTATTTCTCTAAGCACCCAGTGCAAACCCTCACCAAAAGCAGTTCAATCGTCTAAGGTTGTATCTCCAGAAAACTCACAATCTCAGCTCGCCCAATGGCCATGTCAGTTAAAATTAGTATCAATCGATGCACCCTACTTTGATAACGCCGACATATTACTTGCTGCCGATTGTACCGCCTTCGCATATCTAAATATTCACCAGCAATTCATGCTCGGAAAAGTCACTCTAATTGCTTGTCCTAAACTGGATAACATCGACTACTCAGAAAAATTGAGCGAAATTATGAAACGTCATTCTATTTCGAGCATTACCATTTTAAAAATGGAAGTCCCCTGTTGCGGAGGACTTGTGAATGCAGCAAATAAAGCCTTAGCTAATAGCAATAAAACAATTCCCTATACTGTCGCAACGATATCAACAAATGGTCTTGTTTTATAAATTTAAACTTTCCCACAAGGCAAATTTCTGCAGTGTGGGACCAATATTTTCAACTTATATAAAACACAAAATAGACTACCTCGACAGAGATAGTCTATTTTGTGTTTTACCTGGCGATGACCTACTTTCCCAGGGGCCTGCGCCCCAAGTATTATCGGCCCTGGAACGAAAGGCGGATGAGCCTTTCGCCACACTAAGTCCCCATACGCATACTCCTGCAGTGTGGATCCTTAACTTCCGTGTTCGTGTATACGAAAAGCACGAAAGCCTCCGGTGGAGGGTTTCGCCGAGCCACCAACCCTAGAGATTCACTTCGTGGCGAAGTACGAGCTTTTCGCCACACTGCGTCCAGTGACGCCTTCTCCTGCAGTGTGGGACCCAATATCTTTCACTTCTTTCATGAAACACAAACAGACTACCATTATGGCAGTCTGTTGCTTGTTTTACCTGGCGATGACCTACTTTCCCAGGAGCCTGCGCCCCAAGTATCCTTGGCCCTGGAGGTCTTAACTTCCGTGTTCGGTATGGAAACGGGTGGAACCCCTCCGGCATGATCACCAGATCTCTGAGATTCAGTTGTCCTTTTCGAACTCTGTTCTCTCAAAACTACATAGAGTCTTTTTCTAGCTTCGTCTTTTCGGAACCATTTGAGCCACGTTCCCTTTGCTAACGTATCTTTTTAGGTCAAGCCCTCGACCGATTAGTACCGGTCAGCTCCACACCTCACGGTGCTTCCACATCCGGCCTATCAACCTGATCTTCCTTCAGGGGTCTTACCGAGCTTTCACTCGTGGGAAATCTCATCTTGAGGCCGGTTTCGCGCTTAGATGCTTTCAGCGCTTATCCGATCCGAATATAGCCACCCAGCTGTGCCTCTGGCGAGACAAC